>NZ_PDNI01000036.1 GCF_002925845.1 Roseovarius nitratireducens
ACGGCGAGGACAAGCCGCTCAAGGGCGCGCGGATCGCCGGCAGCCTGCACATGACCATTCAGACCGCCGTGCTGATCGAGACGCTGGTGGAGCTGGGCGCGAGCGTGCGCTGGGCGTCGTGCAACATCTTCTCCACCCAGGATCACGCCGCGGCGGCGATCGCCGAGGGCGGCACGCCGGTCTTTGCCATCAAGGGCGAAAGCCTCGAGGAATACTGGGATTACTGCGACCGGATCTTCCGGTTTCCCGAGGGTGGCGCCAACTTGATCCTCGACGATGGCGGCGATGCCACGCTCTATATCCTGATGGGGGCCCGCGTCGAGGAGGGCGAGACCGACCTGATCGAGACGCCCACCTCGGAAGAGGAAGAGGCGCTATTCGCGCAGATTCGCAAACGCATGGCCGAAAGCCCCGGCTGGTTCGTGAAGCAGCGCCACATGATCAAGGGTGTCTCGGAAGAGACCACCACCGGCGTGCACCGGCTCTACAAGATGATGGAGAAGGGGCACCTGCCGTTCCCGGCGATCAACGTCAATGACAGCGTCACCAAGTCGAAATTCGACAACAAGTATGGCTGCAAGGAAAGCCTCGTCGACGGCATCCGCCGTGCCACCGACACGATGATGGCGGGCAAGGTTGCCGTCGTCTGCGGCTATGGCGATGTCGGCAAGGGGTCTGCCGCGAGCCTGCGCGGGGCCGGCGCGCGGGTCAAGGTGACCGAGGTCGATCCGATCTGCGCGCTTCAGGCGGCGATGGACGGCTTCGAGGTGACGGTGCTGGAAGACGTGGTCGACAGCGCCGACATCTTCATCACCACCACCGGCAACAAGGACGTGATCCGCATCGAGCACATGCGCGCGATGAAGGACATGGCGATCGTCGGCAATATTGGCCATTTCGACAATGAAATTCAGGTGGCGACGCTCAAGAACCACAAGTGGACCAACATCAAGGACCAGGTGGACATGATCGAGATGCCCTCGGGCAACCGGATCATCCTGTTGTCGGAGGGGCGGCTTCTGAACCTCGGCAACGCCACCGGGCACCCGTCCTTCGTGATGTCGGCCTCGTTCACCAACCAGGTCCTGGCGCAGATCGAGCTTTGGACCAGGGGCGAGAATTACGGCAACGAGGTCTATGTCCTGCCCAAGCACCTCGATGAAAAGGTGGCGCGCCTGCACCTGGACCGCATCGGCGTCAAACTGACCGAACTGCGCCCCGACCAGGCGGAGTATATCGGCGTGACGCCGGAAGGGCCGTTCAAGCCCGAGCATTACCGGTATTGAGACGCGCCGCCAAGCGCGGAGAACTTTCCCTTTGTGCGCGCAAGATCAGCCGCTATCGTTCGCCAAGCGCCATTTTCGGGGCTTGGTGAAACGAGGTGCCGGTGCATCGGCCGGGTATTTGGGAGATTCTTGATGGGAAAACGTGACGATCTGATTGCACGCTATGCGGACGATCTGCGCAACAAGTGCGGAATGGAGCCCGACATGGACCTGCTCACCAAGGTGACAATCGGCTGCGGCCCGGCGATCTACGACGCCGATGCCGCGACAGTGGCGGCAGGGCAGCCCGGGGAGCTCGAAACCGTGAAGAACAATTTTCTCGTCAAGAAGCTGGGCCTCTCCGACACGCCTGCGCTGATGGACGCGATCAACCAGGTGCTGGAGACCTATGGTCGCTCCGAGCGCAACAAGTATCGCGCCGTGGTCTACTACATGCTGACCAGGCATTTCGGCAGGGAATCGGTCTACGGCTGACCGGCTGTCATTTCGCGACAACGCCCGCCCTCGTGGCGGGCGTTTGCGTTTCGGCTCAGGACGCGCTGCGCAGGTCGCCGGTGTCGAGCACCGGCGAGGCGTCGATGTCATCGGCGTCGAGCATCGCCGCCACCCGTTCGAGCGACGCGACAAGCTGCGCCTGTTCCCAGTCCTCCAGCGTTTCGAACTTGCGCACGTAGCGTTGTTGCAGCGCGTCAGGCGCGAGGTTGATCGTGTCGTGCCCGCGCTCGGTGATGAGGATGTTGATCTGCCGCCGATCGGCCTGTGATTTCTCGCGGGTGACCATGCCGTGCTTGACCAGCTTGTCGACCAGCGAGGTAACGGTTGCCTGGCTCACGCGCATCCGCCGGGCGATTTCGGTCGCGGTGCTGTGGCCGCGCTCGGCCACGATCTGGAGCACGCGGAACTGCACGGCGGTGAGTCCGGCGGCATTGGCCAGCTTGCGCCCATAAATCTCGGTGGCGCGCAGGATGCGCCGGAGCGCGATGAGGCTCTGATCGGTGCGATCCATGCGGTCTCTCCCGTTGATGGACGCGATGGTTGCAAAGCTGTCACTCAATTGCAAATTCTTCCCTCCTTCATCTTTCTCGCCTAGTTAGTCAAAGAAAACTAATCGTTTCTTCTCGAATTCCTTGGCTTTATCGGCGACTTCAATTGAAAATTAACTATTTTACGGATCAAGGTTGATTTCATAGGCTAAGTATTATAGTTAGTCAATCGAAACAACAGAGGGCCAATGATCCATGCGCCATGCAAGGGAAATTTTCGGGAAAGCCATGCCGTCGCTGCGCAAGCCCGCAGCCGAGGACGGGGCCGATATCTGGAGGCTCGTTCGCGCCTGCAAGCCGCTCGACGAGAATTCCATGTATTGCAACCTCGTGCAGTGCGATCATTTCCGCGACACCTGCATCGTCGCAGAGATGGATGGCGAGATCGTGGGCTGGGTCTCGGGCTACAAGCTGCCCCATGACCCCGAGACGCTGTTCGTCTGGCAGGTCGCCGTGTCGGAAACGGCGCGCGGTACGGGCCTTGGCACGCTGATGCTGCGTGGCCTGCTGTCACGCGACATCTGCAAGGGCGTGACCCGCGTGCAGACCACGATCACCCGCGACAACGCCGCAAGCTGGGCGCTGTTCCGCAAGTTCACCGAGATGAGCGATGCCGCGCTGTCGAGCGCGCCCTACTTCTCGAAGGACGATCATTTCGACGAGCTTCACGACACCGAGTACATGGTGACGATCTCTCTCAAGGCGCGGATGAAGAAGGCGGCCTGAAACCGGCCGCCGCCCGCGCCCCATACCCAATCACATGAAGGAACACGTTATGCCGACTGACAAGTCAGCCGATCTCGAAATCTATGCGCGCCGTGAATCGCAGGCGCGCAGCTATTGCCGCAGCTTCCCCACGTCCTTTGTCAAGGCGCAGGGGTCCGAGCTGACGGATGCGACGGGTCGCACCTATATCGACTTTCTCGCCGGGTGTTCGTCGCTCAACTACGGGCACAACGACCCCGACATGAAGGCGGCGCTGATCGAGCATATCACCGCCGACGGGATCACCCACGGCCTTGACATGCACAGCGGGGCCAAGGCCGATTTCCTGGGTGCGTTCGAGGAGATCATCCTCAAGCCTCGCGACATGGACTACAAGGTGATGATGACCGGCCCCACCGGTACCAATGCCGTCGAGGCGGCGATGAAGCTGGCGCGCAAGATCACCGGTCGCCGCAACATCATCGCGTTCACCAACGGGTTCCACGGTATGACCATGGGCGCGCTGGCAGCGACCGGCAATGCCGGCAAGCGTGCCGGTGCCGGGCCTGTCTCGCTCCATGATGTCACGCACATGCCCTACGAGGGCGCGTTCGGCGATGGCATGGACAGCCTGAAGATCATCGAGGAGATGCTCGGCAATCCGTCGAGCGGCGTCGATGCGCCCGCTGCATTCATCATCGAGCCGGTGCAGGGCGAAGGCGGGCTCAACGCCGCCTCCACCGCCTTCATGCAGGGGGTGGCAAAGCTTGCGAAAGAGCATGGCGCGCTGTTCATTGTCGATGACATTCAGGCGGGCTGCGGCCGCACGGGGACGTTCTTCAGCTTCGAGGAGATGGGGATCGAGCCCGATCTCATCCCGATGGCCAAGAGCTTTTCGGGGATGGGCCTGCCCTTCGCCGCGCTGCTCATCAAGCCCGAGCACGATGTCTGGGGCCCGGCCGAGCATAACGGCACCTTCCGCGGCAACAACCATGCCTTTGTCACCGCGCGCGTGGCGCTGGAGAAATTCTGGAAGGACGACACGTTCCAGAAGGAGATCACCGCCAAGGCCGAGATGCTGCGCGACGCGCTCACCCGCATCGCAGACGGCATTCCCGGTTCCCGCCTCAAGGGGCGCGGCATGATGCAGGGCGTCGATGTCGGAAATGGCGATCTCGCGGGCGAGATTTGCGCGCGTGCCTTTGAAAAAGGTCTCATCATCGAGACATCGGGCGCGCATGATGAGGTGGTCAAGGTGCTTGCGCCGCTCACCACGCCCGAGGACACCTTTGCCCGCGGCCTCGACATCCTCGTCGAGGCCGTGCAGGACGTGACCGAGACACAGAAGATCGCAGCGGAGTGACAAACATGATCGTGAGAGATTTCAACAAGATCGTCGAGGAAGAGCGCGACCGCGTCGTCTCGGACGCGCAATGGTCGAGCGTGCGGATGCTCTTGGCCGATGACGGGATGGGGTTTTCGTTCCACATCACCTTCCTCGAGCCAGGGTCCGAGCACACGTTCGAGTACAAGAACCATTTCGAGAGCGTCTACTGCGTGCAGGGCAAGGGCTCGATCACCGATCTGGCCACCGGCGAGACGCACGAGATCAAGCCCGGCGTGATGTATGCGCTCGACAAGCACGATCGCCACATCCTGCGCGCCGAGGAAGAGCTTGTCATGGCCTGCTGCTTCAACCCGCCGGTGACCGGCAAGGAAGTCCATCAGGAAGACGGCTCCTACGCGCTGGAAGACAGCTGAGAAAGGTCTGGGGCCGCGCGCCCCGGAAAGAGAATATGAATTTTCCACAGCACACCGTCGAGAAGATCGGCGGCACATCCATGAGCCGCGTGGCCGAGTTGCTGGACACGCTATTCATCGGGAACCGCGAGGGCGCATCGCTCTATCACCGGGTCTTCGTGGTTTCGGCCTTTGGCGGGATCACCAACAAGCTGCTGGAGCACAAGAAATCCGGCACGCCCGGTGTCTATGCGCGGTTTGCGAATGACGATGACGATCACGGCTGGCTCGACGCGCTGACCGAGGTGGGCCATGCCATGCGCGAGGCGCATACCGAGATTCTCGAGCACCCTGGCGATCGCACCATGGCCGACGAGTTCGTGCGCGAGCGGATCGAGGGCGCGCGCTCGTGCCTGTTCGACCTTCAGCGGCTGTGTTCCTACGGGCATTTCCGGCTGGCCGATCACATGCTGGTCATCCGCGAATTGCTCTCGGGGCTGGGCGAGGCGCATTCCGCCTTCGTCACCACGCTGCTGTTGCAGCGCGCGGGCGTCAATGCGCGGTTCATCGACCTCAGCGGCTGGCGCGACGAGGCCGAGCACACCCTGTCTGAGCGCATCGCGCAGGGGCTGGGCGATGTGGATCTTGCCACCGAGCTGCCCATCGTCACCGGCTATGCGCAATGCACCGAGGGGCTGATGCGCGAATTCGACCGCGGCTATTCCGAGGTGACATTCGCCCGCATCGCCGCCTGGACGGGCGCATCCGAGGCGATCATCCACAAGGAATTCCATCTGTCCTCCGCCGATCCGAACCTCGTGGGCGAGGGTGCCGTGCGCAAGCTGGGGCACACCAATTACGACGTGGCCGATCAGCTCTCGAATCTCGGGATGGAGGCGATCCACCCCAAGGCAGCCAAGACCCTGCGCCAGGCCGAGGTACCGCTGCGCGTGACCAACGCCTTCGACCCCGGCGATCCCGGCACGCTGATCGACGATCAGCCAGCCGACGAGGCGAATGTCGAGATCGTGACCGGGCTCAAGGTCGTGGCGCTGGAGCTGTTCGAGCAGGACATGGTGGGCGTAAAGGGCTATGACGCGGCCATTCTCGACGCGCTCAAGCGGCACAATGTCTGGATCGTGTCCAAGACCTCCAACGCCAACACGATCACCCACTATGTGCACGCCTCGCTCAAGACGGTGCGGCGCGTGGCGCGCGATCTCGAAGAGGTGTTCCCCTCGGCCAAGGTCTCGGCGCGCACGCTGTCGGTGGTGTCACCCATCGGTCGCAACCTTCAAGGGCTCAAGGTCCTGAGCCGCGGGTTGTCGGCGCTGGAGGAAGCGGGCATCGAAGTGATCGCCGCGCACCAGACCCCGCGCGGCGTGGACGTGCAATTCGTTCTCGGCTCCAGGGACATGGAACCGGCGATCACCGCGTTGCACCGGGTGCTGATCGAGGGCGCGGTGGCGCAATTCCCTAAAAAGGCCGCCTGAGCGCGGCAACCCATCAATTTGAAACGAATGCGCGGCACTCCGGGTTTGGAGGGGCCGCGCGTTTGCGGTAAGGTCATCTTGTCAGGGCCAGGATGGCCGGGACCTTCCAAAGAGTTACACGTGTGGTGCGTAGGGAGCACGTGGGGTAGCGGGGGGTGTCGGCCAAAGGGGTAGGCGTCCCCCGTTTGGGTTGCGCCGCCGGGGGCTCGTCACTGCACCCGGATCACCGACTTGTCCACCAGCAGCACATAGCCGCGCCGCGCGATGTTCTTGACCAGCATCTCGCTCACAAGCTGATTGCCGAGCGCGTCGCGCAGCCGCTTGATCCGCGTGGCACCGGCGGCCTCTTCGCAGTCCTCGGGCCGCCGCCCCGAGATCATCGCCTCGATTTCGGCCCCGCTGAGCACATCGCCGTCGAGCCGCGCCTCGGCCAGAATGCTCAGCGTCTCGAGCGCGGCGTCGGTCAACTTGAAGCCCATGTCGTTGAGATAGACGGTCCGCTCGTCGCGGCTGATAAGCAGCGACGAGACCTGTATGCCCGTCCGCTCGATCTGTGCCATGCGGCGGTTGAGCGTGACCAGCATCACCAGGAACACCAGCGACGCCACCAGCAGCGCCGTGGAAAACACCAGCAACACAAAGATCACCATCCGGTAACTGACAAGTGTCTCGGAAAAGGCCGTGCCCGATAGCGCGAGGATCTCCAGCAGCTTGATCTCGCCCTCGCCGGTCAGCGCGTCATTCTCGACGAAGATGCGCTCGACCCGCGCGTTGAACGCGTTGGCGTCGGGCAGGCTGAGAAACAGGAACACGGCGGCAAGCGTCAGGATCGCGACAATGACAATCACGCCGATCACCACGACGCGGGTGGCCGACCGACGCATGTCTGCGGCGGATGTGCCCTGTCCGCGCGGCGTCATCATGCTCGCATGGTCACGTTATTTTTCCTTTTTCGACATGACCTTGAGCAAGGTCAGACCCTGTTTCGCCAGTTGCGCCCTCAGCGCCGCCTCGGCTGCCGGACAGGGTGCGTTGACCGTGGTTACGTCATAGAAAAGCTCGAACGGGTTTTCCCGCTTGGCCTTGTACTCGATCTGGCAGGCCGCCACCGCCGCCTCTGCAACGAGCGTGAAAGCGAGGGCCGGAGCGAGGGTGTGAATGATCCGTGTCATGGAGCCAAGATGCGCCAGCGCACACGGCTATTCAATATCCCGTGACGCGAAATGACCCTGAAAACGCGCGTTATCGGATATCATGGGGGCGATATTGTCTGTCCCTCGGGACCGGGCACATCCTTCGGGGCACGACCTGCGGTCATGGCGGTCTGACACACCTCTCGCACCGCGCTGCCACGTAAACCTGAAAGGAGACACCATGTTTCGCAAGCTTCTCGTTCTCGCCTTCGGCATGGCCCTTGGTGTTGGCGGCGCGCAGGCGGCCACCGCCACCCCGGCCTTGCAGGGCGCCCCGGCCATCGGTGCAGAGGTGATGCTCGTCGGCCACCGCGCCCACCGCGGCCATGATGCCCGCGGATACTGGCGCGGCTATCGAGACGCGCGGCCCCGCTATCGCGGGCGCGGCTACCAACGCCCCCGGCATGGATACTACCGGGCTTATCGGCACGGCTATCGCGGACGGTATCCGGTCTTTGGCCAACATGACAGCTATCGGCGCGGTCACGGATACGACGCGCGGCAGAACTACCTGCGCGACCGCTACGGCAAGTGACGGCTCCCGGGGCGCCCCGACAACTCGGTCCAAGTTAGGGAAAGGATCAAACCCATGTTCACCAAGTTCACTGCAACCCTCATGGCCGGCGCGCTAGCGCTCGCCTCTGCGGCCACCCCGACGGAGGTGCGCGCCGGGAACGACACCGGCAAGATTGTCGCGGGCATCGCCGTCGGTGCGATCATCGGTGCGGCTATCGCCAGCAACAACAAGAAGCGGAGAAACAACGACGGCTATGTCTCGCGTCGGAGCCACGACACCTATGGGCGTGTGCAGAACCGGGGCCGTCACCGCGGATACGACCGCGGATACAAGCGCCATGATGGCTACGGCCAACGGCGCGTCAACCTGCCCGGCGCTTGCCGCGTCCAAAACGGCCACCGGTCTGGCTATTCCGGGCGCTGCCTGAGCGGCTACAACTACGGCTATGCCGCGCTGCCCTCGGCCTGTGCCGTCCGTGTGGGCGGGCGTCACGGGACGATCTATCGCGACCGGTGCCTCAATCGGTACGGATACCACTGAACCGCAGGCCATCGAGCAGGCACGCGGGGAGGGGCCATTGAGCCCCTCCCTTTGCATTCGTGGGAGGCCCGTGCCATCAGGGCGCATGACAGGCCCCGATTTCACGTACGAGAGCGCCGCGCGCGCCCTCGGTCATGCCCGCATCGCCGGGGTGGACGAGGTTGGGCGCGGCCCGCTCGCCGGGCCGGTGACAGCGGCGGCGGTAATCCTCGATCCGGGGGCCATCCCGGAGGGGCTGAACGATTCCAAGAAGCTGAGTGCGGCGCGCCGCGAGGCGCTGACCGAGGCGATCCTCGCCTCGGCGCAGGTGTCGATTGCCCACGCTACCGTCGCCGAGATCGACGAGATCAACATCCTGCGCGCCGCGCATCTCGCGATGGAGCGGGCGGTCGCCGCGCTCGATCCTTCCCCCGACATGGCGCTTATCGACGGCAACATGCTGCCGCACGGCCTGGCGCTCCCGGCGCGGGCCATCGTGAGGGGCGATGCCGTCTCGCTGTCGATCGCGGCCGCGTCGATCGTGGCAAAAACCTGCCGTGATCGTCTCATGCGGGATTTGGCGCAACAGTTTCCCGGCTATGGATGGGAGCGCAACGCCGGCTATCCGTCAAAGGCGCATCGCGCCGCGCTCCTAAATCTCGGGGTCACCCCTCACCATAGGCGTTCTTTCAAACCGGTGCACAATATCTTGTATCAAGAAAAATAACTAACCCCCTGATTCAAAAAAGAAATTGACCGCGAATCGGCTTTGACTCATTCTTTTGCCAATGAGCAGAGCGCCAAAGGCGCCGGGAACAGAGGCAGAAAATGACAACCAAGACCAAGACCGGGCGCCCCGCCGCGCTCCCTCTCAACACGATTCTTGCCGGGGATTGTATCGAGGTGATGAATGGCCTGCCCGAGGCCAGCATCGACCTGATCTTTGCCGACCCGCCCTATAACCTGCAACTGCGCGGCGATCTCCACCGTCCCGACAACAGCCAGGTCGATGCGGTGGACGACGCGTGGGACAGCTTTGCCAGCTTCGCCGCCTATGACCGCTTCACGCAGCAATGGCTGGCGGCGGCGCGGCGCATCCTCAAGCCCAACGGCGCGATCTGGGTGATCGGCTCGTATCACAACATCTTTCGCGTCGGCGCCGCGTTGCAGGATGCGGGCTTCTGGATCCTCAACGACGTGGTGTGGCGCAAGTCCAACCCGATGCCGAATTTCCGCGGCAAGCGGCTGACCAACGCGCACGAGACGATGATCTGGGCCAGCCGCGAGGAGGGCGCGAAATACACCTTCAATTACGAGGCGCTGAAATCGCTCAATGACGGTATCCAGATGCGCTCTGACTGGGTGCTGCCCCTCTGCACCGGGCATGAGCGGCTCAAGGACGAGAACGGAGACAAGGCGCACCCCACGCAAAAGCCCGAGAGCTTGCTGCACCGCGTGCTCGTCGGCACCACCAGCCCCGGCGACGTGGTGCTCGACCCGTTCTTCGGCACCGGCACGACCGGGGCGGTGGCCCGGATGCTGGGCCGCGATTACATCGGGATCGAGCGCGAAGAGAGCTATCGCCGCGTGGCCGAGAAACGGCTCGCCAATATCCGCAAGTACGACCGTGACGCGCTCCAGGTTTCCACGTCCAAGCGCGCCGAGCCGCGCGTGCCCTTTGGCCAGCTTGTCGAGAGGGGGATGCTGCGCCCCGGCGAGGTCCTGACCTCGATGAACGGCAAATCCGCCGCCAAGGTGCGCGCCGACGGCACGCTGGTGGCCGACGGGATCAACGGCTCGATCCACAAGGTGGGCGCGCATCTCGAGGGCGCGCCGTCCTGCAACGGCTGGACCTACTGGTGTTTTCGCCGCGAGGGCAAGACCGTGCCCATCGACGTGCTGCGCCAGCAGATCCGCGCCGAGATGGCCGACCGCCCGAACTGACACCCATACCGCCGGTGCCCGGGGCCTGACTTGGCCGGGCGCCCTTGCCTTGCCCCGCCCCTCGTGGCGGGGCGTTTTTCGGTCTCAATAGCCGCGTTCCGGATCGACGACGTTGAAAAGCGGCTCGCCCCGCCGCCAGTGCCCGAGATTGTCAAGAAACAGCTCGAAGGACCGCATCGCCCAGCCCTCCCAGACCGCCGAGCAATGCGGTGACAGGATCACCCGGTCCAGACCCCAGAGCGGGTGATCGCCGGGCAGCGGCTCGGTCTCGAACACGTCAAGCGCGGCGCCGCGCAGATGCCCTGCGCGCATGGTATTCACGAGCGCCGCCCCGTCGAGCACGCCGCCGCGCGACACGTCCACGAGGATCGCATCCGGCTTCATCGCCATCAGCGACCGCGCGTTCACAAGGCCCCGCGTCCCGGGCACAAGCGGCACCGACAGCACCACGATATCCGCTTTGCCCCACAGATCGGGCAACGCATCGGCGGGATGTACCTCGTCCACGTTCTCCATCGGTTTCGGTCGGGCACGGGTGCCAATCACGTTGAGACCGAACGCCTTGGCCCGCGCCGCCACCGCCTGACCGGTATGGCCCAGCCCCACGATCAGGAGGGTCTTGCCCTGAAGCGGCGTCATCAGCCGCGTGCTGTCCCAGTGCCGCGCTGTGCGGTCGGCGGCCATCCCGTCGATGTCGAGCGTGAAATGCAGCACCGACCCGAATACGTATTCGGCGATCATCGGCGCGGCGACCCCGGCGGCGTTGCTGACCGTCACGGTGCCCGTGTCCCACGGCGTCAGATGATCCACCCCGGCCCCGCCCACGGCGATCCAGCGCGGCCCGCGCGGGCCGAGCAGCGCCTCGCGCGGATAACCCCCGCGCCCGTGGAAGGCGACGGAATAGGCGATATCGGGTCGGAACTCCGCCAGCACCCGATCAAGGTCCTCATAGCCATCATGTCCGCGCGCCTCGATCTCCGGGGCGACCTCGGCCAGCCGCGCCAGCATCGGGGCGGGGTCGCTGGTGTGGACGAGGATACGGGGGGCGTCGGTCATGGCCTGTCCGGTTCGGGGTATACGAGCCCGGCAAGCTGCGAGAATTTGGCACCATGGTCAAGCAGCCGCTCGTGCATTTCCCATAGAGCGCCGATCCGCGCCTCCGAGAGCGCGCCCCCGGCCATCACCGACAGCTTGGCGCGGATATCGGCCTCGGGCATCGGTGCCTCCGGCCCGCCGCGCGCGTTGCAATCGCCCGAACGGACTACGCGCCCGTCGCGCAGCCGCACGGTCACGTCAGACCAGCGCCCCTCGGGAAAGCGCGCGGAATGGCGCGGCTCCTCGCGCACGGTGATCCCGGCGTGCATTTCCGCCACGCGCGGATCGCGTAACGCGGCCCCGGTTATTTCCGTCGGGCCGAGTCGGCCATGCACGAGGTAGGCCGCCAGCGCGAAGCCCAGCGAATACTGTGCCTCGCTCGTTGTCTCCGGCATCCCGGGAAAGAGGGCCGCGGATTGCGCGAAGGTGGCGACCTCCAGTGCCTCGATCTCCTCCGGTCTGACGCCCTCCTCCTCGACCAGCATCCGCAGGCATTCCAGCGCGCCATGCGCCCAGCGGCAGATCGGGTAGGGCTTGATATAATTGCGCATCACCGTCCAGTCGTGGCCCAGATCGGCCCAGACAGGCGCCACATTCGCCCCCTCCACGGTGATCGCGGGCCCGCCGGTAAAGCCACGTTCGGCCTGTAACAGGGACGAAACTCCGACAAGGGCCCCCATGCCAGAGCCGTCATGCAGCATCGTCGGGTTGGCGATCTCGCGCATCATCTGGCTACGCGGTCCGTGATACTCGGCGATGCCGAGCGCGTGGCGCAGCACATCCGCCGTATCGCCCCGCAGATGCGCCCCCAGCGCCGCCACGCCCAGCGCGTTCCACGCGCCGGAGGTGTGATAATCGCTCACCGTGGCATGCAGTGCGACGGCGGCGCGCGCGGCCACCTCGTAGCCCATCGCCAGCGCGGTGAGCGCCTGCCGCCCGGTCAGTCCGGGGCGCGCTTCGGCAAAGGCGAAAAGCGCGGGCACCAGGGCGCAGCCGATATGCCCCTTGGTGGCATTCAGCCCGTCATGCGCATCCAGATTGTCGAGCTGCGTGGCCAGCGCCCAGGCTGCCCCCGGCATGGCACAGCGCCGCCCGTCAAAGAGGAGGGTGGCGCGGTGATCCTCGCGCGCGGCCCCGTGGAAATCGTAGACGAAATCCCGCGCGATGCGGCCTGCGTCGAGCGACGCCGCCCCCGCGGCCACTCCCAGCGTGTCGATGAGCAGCACCGCTGTTCGTGCCAGCACCTCCTCGGGGACGGGCAACGCCGCATTCAGCGCGAAGCGCGCGATGGGCGCGAATTGGTCGATATTGGCGGCATAGGACATGGGCGCATCTCCGAGGGATTGGCCATGCCCCATCCTGACCCCGGGAGCCGGCGGCGTGCGGCCGGTTTGCGACATATCCTGTCCCGCTTTCCCCCCTTGCGAGCGTCCGGCGCCACTGTTACCTCTTGGGTAGCTCCGTTGGGGTGCCCGGGATGCACGGGCTGAGAGGCGATGCGCCAACCCATCGAACCTGATCCGGATGATACCGGCGTAGGGAACGGATATAAGCAAGCCCGAGCGCGCCCTGCATCCGTTCTCCGAAAACTTGAGGGAGACGCGCATGGCGGCGACCGCATTGACAATCGCAGGCTCCGACAGCGGTGGCGGCGCGGGGATCCAGGCCGATCTCAAGACGTTCTCGGCGCTGGGCGTGTATGGCGCGAGCGTGATCACCGCCGTGACCGCGCAGAACACCTGTGCCGTGACCGATGTGCACCCGGTGCCCAACGGGACTGTGGCCGCTCAGATTGCGGCTGTTTTGGGCGATATCAGGATCGATTGCATCAAGATCGGGATGCTCGGCGATGTCGGGCTGATCGAGACGGTCGCCGAGGCGCTAGCGGGCTATGACGGCCCGATTGTGCTCGACCCGGTGATGGTCGCCAAGTCCGGGGCGCGGCTCCTGCCCGAGGCGGCGCGCACGGCGCTGATCGCGCATCTGCTGCCGCGCGCTGATTTGCTGACACCCAACCTGCCCGAGGCGGCGGCGCTGTTGGGCAGTGCCGAGGCCATGAGCGATGCAGACATGCAGGCGCAGGGCACACGGTTATGCGGGATGGGCGCGGGTGCGGTGCTGATGAAGGGCGGTCATGGGCAGGGAGAGACCTGCACCGACTGGCTGATCACCGATGAGGTGACGCGCCTCGACGCGCCCCGCATCAACACGCGCAACACCCACGGCACCGGGTGCACCCTCTCTTCGGCCATCGCGGCGGGGCTGGCGCAGGGGCTGACCCTGCGCGAGGCGGTCGCGCGGGCGCATGGCTGGCTGCATCGGGCGATCCTTGCTGCCGACGGGCTAGAGATCGGGCAGGGGCATGGCCCGGTACATCATTTTCACGAGGTCTGGACATGACCGACGCAATCACCATTCGCGGTGCGGGGATCGTGGGGCTCTGTGTGGCCACTGAACTCATGGCGCGGGGCGTCCACGTTACCCTTCGCGATCCCGCACCGGAACCCGGCGCACATGGCTGCTCGTGGTGGGCGGGTGGCATGCTTGCGCCCTTCTGCGAGGGGATGACGGCGGAAGAGCCGGTGGTCCGCCTTGGCCAACAGGTCGCCGACTGGTGGGAAGCGCAGGGTGTCGAGGTAATCCGGCGCGGCTCACTCGTTGTCACGCTGCAGCGCGACCGGCGCGAGTTGGATCAGTTCGCGCGGCGCACCACCGGGCATCGGCTGGTGAGCGGTGAGGAGTTAGCTGCGTTAGAGCCGCATCTGGCCGACCGCCACGACCGCGCGCTCTATTTTCAGGACGAGGCGCATATCGACCCGCGGGCCGCGCTCATGCACCTTCGCAAACGGCTGCAAGAGGCGGGCGCGCGCTTTGAGCAAGACGCCGCCGCCCCCGATGGCCCGGTGATCGACTGTCGTGGCCTCGCGGCGCAGGACAGCCTGTCTGATCTGCGCGGCGTCAAGGGAGAGATGGTGGTGCTGCGCTCGGCGGATGTGACCCTGAATCGGCCCATACGCCTGCTGCATCCGCGCTTTCCGCTCTACATCGTGCCGCGCGGCGATGGCGTGTTCATGCTGGGCGCGACGCAGATCGAGAGCGAGGAGCGCTGGCGCGCCTCGGCGCGCTCGGTGATGGAATTGCTCTCGGCCGCCTACGCCCTGCACCCCGCCTTCGGCGAGGCCGAGGTGATGGAGATCGGGGCCGACGCGCGCCCCGCCTTTCCCGACAACCTGCCGCGCATCACGGCCAAGGGCGAGACGATCCACGTCAACGGCCTTTTCCGGCACGGCTTTCTTCTGTCGCCCGCGGTGGCACGGATGACCGCCGGGCTGGTGATGCGCGAAAATCAGAGACCGGAGTTTTACCATGAAGATCACGGTTAATGGCACCAAGCAGGAGAGCGCGGCCACCACCCTCGACGCGCTGCTGGATGAGCTGGGCTATGGCGCGGCCAAGGTGGCGACCGCGGTGAACCAGAGCTTCGTCCCGGCAGCGATGAGGCCGGAACACAGACTAGCTGATGGCGATCAGATCGAGATCGTCGCGCCACGGCAAGGGGGCTGAGATGCCACGTTACTACGACACCGAGATCACCTCGCGCCTGATGCTCGGCACCGCGCAATACCCCTCGCCCGCGATCCTCGCCGAGGCATTCAAGCGCTCCGGTGCGGGCATCGCCACCGTCTCGGTCCGCCGCGAGGCGGGGGGCGAGCGCGCGGGACAGGCGTTCTGGGACATGATCGGCGATCTGGGCGCGCACGTCCTGCCAAACACCGCTGGCTGCCACTCGGTACGCGAGGCGGTGACAACGGCGCAGATGGCGCGCGAACTTTTCGACACCGACTGGATCAAGCTCGAGGTGATCGGTCATGCCGACACCTTGCAGCCGGACCCCTTCGGACTGGTAGAGGCGGCGCGCATCCTGACCGACGAGGGGTTCAAGGTGTTTCCCTATTGCACCGAGGATCTCGTGCTTTGCGAACGGCTGGTCGAGGCCGGGTGCCGGGTGCTGATGCCCTGGGGCGCGCCGATCGGCACCGGGCTGGGGCTCAACAATGTCTACGGACTGCGCAGCTTGCGTGCCCATTTCCCTGACCTGCCGCTGGTGATCGACGCGGGGCTGGGCCTGCCCTCTCAGGCGGCCCACGCGATGGAATTGGGCTATGACGCGGTGCTGCTCAATACCGCCGTGGCCAAGGCGGGTGATCCGGTGGCGATGGCCGAGGGTTTCGCGCGTGCGCTGGAGGCCGGGCGGCTGGGGTTCGAGGCTGACCCGATGGAGCCGCGCGACATGGCCGCGCCGTCGACGCCGGTGCTGGGGAGGGCGTTCACCTGATGGCATTGCCGCGCTTTTACCCGATCTTCGATGACGCGGACTGGCTTCGCCGCACCCTGCCGCTCGGCGTGGGGCTGGTGCAGTTGCGCATCAAGGCGCTGACCGGCGAAATGCTGAAACAGCAGATTGCGCAAGCTCAGAGCCTGTGTCGGGTGAATCGCGCAATCCTCGTGGTCAACGACCACTGGGAGGTGGCCATTCAATTGGGCTGCGACTGGGTGCATCTCGGGCAGGAGGATCTCGATACCGCCGACATCCCTGCCATCCGGCGGGCGGGGATCAAGATCGGGCTCAGCACCCATGACCATGCCGAACTGGATCGAGCCTTGTCGCACGATCCCGATTACGTCGCCCTTGGCCCCGTCTATCCCACCATCCTGAAGAAAATGAAATGGCACGAACAGGGGCTTGAGAAGCTCACCGAATGGAAGCGCCTGATCGGCGACATCCCCCTCGTCGCCATTGGCGGCATGTCGGTGGAGCGCGCGCAAGGCGCGCTCAACGCGGGTGCGGATGTGGTGTCTGCGGTGACGGATATCACGCTGAACGATGACCCCGAGGCGCGGGTACGGCAATGGATCGAGGCCACCAAGTGACCCGCTATGCCCGTCAGATCGCCCTGCCCGAGTTCGGGGCAAAGGGGCAGGCGCGGCTCGGCGCGGCGCATGTGCTGGTGATAGGTGCGGGCGGGCTTGCCGCTCCGGTGCTGCAATACTTGGTGGGCGCAGGTGTGGGGCGGATCACGCTGATGGACGGCGACCGGGTCTCCTTGAGCAACCTGCATCGGCAGACGCTCTTTCGGATGGCGGATATCGGCCACCCCAAGGCGCAGACCGCCGCCGTGCATATGGCTGCGCTCAACCCGGAATGTAAGATTTCCGCCGTGTTAGAGCCGCTTGATCCACTGAACGCCCCCGATCACGTGGCCGCGGCCGACCTGGTTCTCGATTGCGCCGACAGTTTCGCGGCGAGCTACATCCTGTCCGACACCTGCCTCGCGCTAGGCACGCCGCTGATCAGCGCCTCGGTGGTGGGCACCTCCGGCTACGTTGGCGGGTTCTGCGGTGGCGCGCCGTCTTTGCGTGCGGTGTTCCCCGACCTGCCGGACCGGCTGGGCAGTTGCGATGCCGATGGCGTGCTCGGCCCCGCTGTCGGTGTCATCGGCAGTCTTCAGGCGCAGATGGCATTGACGGTTCTGGCCGGAATAGAGCCACAGCCACTCGGCCAACTGGTCACCTTCGAGGCCATCGGCCACCGCTTCGGCGGTTTCCGCTTCGACGGCGCGCCCGAGCCCGAAAGCGGCTTCGGCTTCATCACGCCTGCGCAGATCACGGATGACGACTGGCTCGTCGATCTGCGGGCGGAGGAGGAGAGCGGTCCCGCCTTGCCTGACGCCACGCGCCACAGCGTGCCTGATTTCGACACCCTCCACCCCAAAGGTACGCGCGCCGTGTTGGCCTGCCGATCCGGCCTGCGGTCGTGGCAGGCCGCGACGCGATTGCGCGGCCATTGGGACGGAGAGATTGCATTGATCGCCCTAGGCGACGTTCAACAGGAGACAGACACATGAGATACCTGACCCTGATCCTCGCGCTTCTGGCCGCCCCGGCCACGGCGCAGGACAAGATGACCCTGATCCTCGACTGGTTCGTGAACCCAGACCACGGGCCGATCATCCTCGCCGAGGAGCTTGGCTATTTCGACGAGGCCGGGCTGGAGGTCGAGGTGGTGGCCCCCTCCGATCCCTCCGACCCGCCCAAGATGGTCGCCGCCGGAAAGGCCGACCTGGCGATCGCCTATCAGCCGCAGCTTCACCTTCAGGTCGAAGAGGGTCTGCCGCTGCGCCGGGTGGGCACGCTCATCGCGACACCGCTCAACTGCCTTCTGGTGCTGGAGGATGGCCCTGTCAAATCCACCGCCGATCTCAAGGGCCGCAAGGTGGGCTTTTCCGTCGCGGGTGTCGAGGAGGCGCTGCTGTCGGCCATCCTCGCGCAGCATGACCTGACCCTCGATGACATCGAGCTCGTCAGCGTCAACTGGTCGCTCTCGCCCTCGCTGATGTCGGGACAGGTGGACGCGGTGATCGGCGCCTACCGCAATTTCGAATTGAACCAGATGGAAATCGAGGGCGTGCCGGGGCGCTGCTTCTACGTCGAGGAAGAGGGCGTGCCCTCCTATGACGAGCTTATCTACGTGGCCAATCCCGAGACGATGAACGCGGACATGATCCGCCGCTTCCTGCACGCCACCGAGCGCGCGACGCAATACATCATGAACCATCCACAGGAAAGCTGGGAGATGTTCGCGGGCACCTCGACCGAGTTGCAGGACGAGCTGAACGAAAAAGCCTGGGCCGATACCTATCCGCGCTTTGCCACCCGCCCCGCAGCGCTCGATCACGCGCGCTATCGCCGCTTCGAGCGCTTTCTGCTCGACGCAGGGATGATCGAGACCGACACGCCCGTTTCGGGCCTCGCGCTGGACCTGAACGCGCGATGACCGAGGGCTACGGCACGACCTTCCCCCGCCTGCGCGACGCGGCGGGGGCGGTCTGGCGCGACTACACAGGCCACGCCTTTGTCGAGCGGCTGCGCGAAGCGAGCCTGCCGCGCGCGGCGTTTCTCGGCTACCTCGTGCAGGACTACATATTCCTCGTCCATTTCGCGCGGGCCTGGGCGCTGGCCGTGACCAAGGCCGAAACGGTGGACGAGATGCGCACCTGCGCGGCCACCGTCGATGCGCTGGTCAATACCGAGATCGGCCTGCATGTCCGCACCTGCGCCGAAGCGGGGTTGTCGGAGGCCGACCTGTTCGAGACCGCGGAACACCCCGCCAACCTCGCCTATACCCGCTACGTGCTCGATGCCGGGCATTCGGGTGATTTTCTCGATCTGCTGGCGGCGCTGGCACCTTGCGTCATGGGCTATGGCGAGATCGGCGCGCGGCTGGGGCAGGACGTGGCCGACGGTCACCCTTATGCCGACTGGATCGCCACCTATGGTGGCAAGGAGTATCAACAGGTTTGCCGCGAGGTGGGGGCGCTCTTTGACGGGGCGGTGGCGCGCCGTCTTGGCCCGGCGCCCGAGACCACGCCGGGTTGGGACAGGCTTTGCCACCGCTTCACCACCGCGACCCGGCTGGAGGTCGGCTTCTGGGACATGGGGCTGTCCTTCGCGCGCTAGGCCCTCTTGCCCCGCCGCGGCCCGCCGCGTAGAACGCAGGCCGAGCCAAGACACGGAGCCCGAGCATGCTGGATCTCACCTATGACGCGCCGAAACCCAAGGTGATCGCCGGGGCCAAGCACGATTGGGAGCTGGTCATCGGCATGGAGGTGCACGCGCAGGTGGCCTCGCGCGCCAAGCTGTTTTCCGGCGCCTCCACCCAATTCGGGGCCGAGCCCAATTCCTGCGTCTCCTTCGTGGATGCGGCGATGCCCGGCATGCTGCCCGTCATCAACGAGTTCTGCGTCGAGCAGGCGGTGCGCACCGGGCTGGGGCTGAAGGCAAAGATCAACCTCTGGTCAGCCTTCGACCGCAAGAACTATTTCTACCCCGACCTGCCGCAGGGCTACCAGATCAGCCAGCTTTACCACCCGCTCGTGGGCGAGGGCGAGATCCTCGTGGACATGGAGCCGGGGATCGCGCGGCTTGTGCGGATCGAGCGCATCCACATGGAACAGGACGCGGGCAAGTCGATCCACGACATGGACCCGGCGATGTCCTTCGTCGATCTCAACCGCACCGGCGTCTGCCTGATGGAGATCGTCAGCCGCCCCGACATCCGCGGCCCCGAAGAGGCCGCCGCCTATGTCACCAAGCTGCGCCAGATTCTGCGCTACCTGGGCACCTGCGACGGAAACATGCAGAACGGCAACCTCCGGGCGGACGTCAACGTGTCCGTCTGTCGTCCGGGGCAGTATGAGAAATACCAGGAGACACAGGACTTCGCGCACCTCGGCACGCGCTGCGAGATCAAGAACATGAACTCCATGCGCTTTATCCAGATGGCCATCGACTACGAGGCGCGCCGCCAGATCGCGATTCTGGAATCGGGCGGCGAGGTGGTGCAGGAAACCCGTCTCTACGACCCGGACCGCAACGAGACCCGCTCCATGCGCTCCAAGGAAGAGGCGCATGATTACCGCTATTTCCCCGATCCCGACCTGCTGCCGCTGGAAATCGAGCAGGCTTGGGTGGACGAGATCGAGGCCAACCTGCCCGAATTGCCGGATGCCAAGAAGGCGCGGTTCGTGCTGGAGTTTGGGCTTTCGGAATACGACGCCAGCGTGCTGACCGCCGATCTCGCCAATGCCGGGTATTTCGAGGCGGTGGCGGCGGGCGCGGGCGATGGCAAGCTGGCCGCGAATTGGGTCATCAACGAACTCTTTGGCAGGCTCAAGAAAGAGGATCATTCCATCGAGGAGAGCCCCGTCAGCCCGGCGCAACTCGCGGCCATCGTGCGGCTCATCAAGTCCGACGCCATTTCCGGCAAGATCGCCAAGGACCTCTTCGAGATCGTCTATACCGAGGGCGGTGACCCCGAAGAGATCGTCGAGGTGCGCGGCCTTCGCCAAGTGACGGATACCGGTGCCATCGAGCAGGCGGTGGACGAGATCATCGCCGCCAACCCCGCGCAGGTGGAAAAGGCACAAGCCAACCCCAAGCTTGCGGGCTGGTTCGTAGGCCAGGTGATGAAGGCGACCGGCGGCAAGGCCAACCCCAAGGCAGTGAACCAGATCGTGACGGCAAAGCTCGGTCTCTGATACGCCCCCGGGGCGCTTGGCGACCGCATTTGTCTCGGTCCGCACCGCCTCCTGCCTTCTCAAGCCCGAAGCGGATGTGTAAGACACGGGGGTACGAGCGATAGTGTAGCGGGCCTTACCGGGCAGGTGCGGACATCGGGGAGACAGGATTGTGAGAATCGCGATGATCGGCACGGGCTATGTCGGGCTCGTCTCCGGGGTGTGTTTTTCGGATTTCGGGCATGACGTGATCTGCGTCGACAAGCAGCCCGAAAAGATCGCGATGCTCGAACGCGGCGAGGTGCCGATCTACGAGCCGGGGCTCGACGCGCTGATGGCCCGGAATGTCGAGGCGGGGCGGCTCTCCTTCACCACCGACCTCGCGGCGGCGGTGGACGGGGCCGACGCGGTCTTCATCGCGGTGGGCACGCCCACGCGCCGCGGCGACGGGCACGCCGATCTTACCTACGTCATGTCCGCCGCCGAAGAGGTGGCCCGCGCGCTGACCGGTTATGCCGTGATCGTCACGAAATCGACCGTTCCCGTGGGTACCAACCGCAAGGTCAAGCAGGCGGTGGCCAAGGCCAACCCGAAGGCCGAGTTCGACGTGGCGTCGAACCCCGAGTTCCTGCGCGAGGGTGCGGCGATCGAGGATTTCATGAAGCCCGACCGCGTGGTGGTGGGCGTGCAATCGAGCCGCGCGCAGGAGGTGATGGCCGATGTCTACCGCCCGCTGTTCCTGCGCGAGTTTCCCATCGTCTACACCGATCTGGAATCGGCGGAGATGATCAAGTACGCGGCCAACGCCTTCCTCGCCACCAAGGTCAGCTTCGTCAACGAGATCGCCGCGCTGTGCGAGCGGGTGGGCGCGGATGTCAAGGAAGTGGCGAGAGGCATGGGCCTCGACGGGCGCATCGGCAACAAGTTCCTGCACGCGGGCCCCGGCTATGGCGGATCGTGCTTTCCCAAGGACACCTCGGCGCTCGCGCGCATCGGGCAGGAGCACGCGGTGCCGCAAACCATCGTCGAGACGGTGATCCGCGTCAACGCGGGCGTCAAGGCGCGGATGATCGAGAAGCTGCGCGACCTCGTCGATGACAGCTTCAACGGCAAGGTGGTCGCCGTGCTGGGCGTGACCTTCAAGCCCAACACCGACGATATGCGCGACGCGCCCAGCCTGACCATCGTGCCCGCACTGGTGGGTGGTGGGGCCAAGGTGCGCGTGGTCGATCCACAGGGCCGCCGCGAGGGCGAGGCGCTGCTGCCCGGGGTGGTCTGGTCGGTAGATCCCTACAAGGCCGCCAACAACGCCGATCTGCTGGTGATCCTCACCGAGTGGAACGAGTTCCGCGCGCTCGACCTGAAAAAGCTGGCAAAGAAGATGGCCACGCCCCGCATGGCCGATTTTCGCAACATCTATTCCGCGCGGGATGCCCGCCGCGCCGGGTTCGAGCGGTATGAGGGGGTGGGGCGCTGATGCGCGTCTTCATCACCGGCACCGCTGGCTTCATCGGCTTTCACCTTGCCCGGCTGCTTCTGGCCGAGGGGCACCGGGTGGCCGGCTTTGACGGGATGACGGATTACTACGATGTCCGCCTGAAACAGCGTCGCCACGCGATGCTGCACCAGACCCCCGGCTTTACCGCCACCGAGGCGATGCTCGAGGACGAGGCGGCGCTCGGCGCAGCGGTTTCGGCCTTTGCCCCCGATGTGATCGTGCATCTCGCCGCGCAGGCGGGCGTGCGCTACAGCCTTGAAAACCCGCGTGCCTATGTCGATTCCAATGTCGTCGGCACGCTCAACGTGATGGAGGCCGCGCGCGTGGCAGACGTGCGGCACCTTCTGATGGCCTCGACCTCCTCGGTGTATGGTGCCAACGAGGACATGCCCTTTGACGAGCGGCAGAAGGCCGACACGCAACTTACCATCTACGCCGCCACCAAGAAGGCGAACGAATCGATGGGCCATGCCTGGGCGCATATCCACGGCCTGCCGGTCACGATGTTTCGATTCTTCACCGTTTATGGCCCCTGGGGCCGTCCCGACATGGCGCTGTTCAAGTTCACCAAGGGCATTCTCGAGGGCACGCCCATCGACATCTACAACAACGGCGAGATGTGGCGCGACTTCACCTATGTCGACGATCTCGTGCGCGCCATACGGCTGCTTGTCGATGTCGTGCCCGGCGGTCCCGAGACGGCGGTGGAGGGCGACAGCCTAAGCTCCGCCGCCCCGTTCCGCGTGATCAATATCGGCAATTCCGACACGGTGCGCCTGCTGGATTTCATCGACGCCATCGAGGCCGAAACCGGGCGCGCGGCGATCCGCAACTACATGCCCATGCAGACAGGCGACGTGCCCGCCACATGGGCCGACGCGACGCTGTTGCAAACCCTCACCGGTTACCGGCCCCAGACACCGTTTCGCGAGGGTGTGCGCCGGTTTGTCGAATGGTATCGCGACTATCACGACATCTGAGACCCGCAGCGCGGTCAGGCGCCGTCATGCCGGTCGCTCGCGCGCGCCGGATCGGGCGGGTCAAAGCTCACCCGGTCGCCGAAACACAGCGCCAGATCGGTTTGCTGCATCACCCAATCGGTTTCGAGCGTGATCTCGGCGTCGTCGGTCCAGACCGCATTGCCCTGCCGTGCCATCCATTCGCCCGGCGGTCCGAGCGTCGAGGCGCGATGCGTGACGTTCCAGATGAAGTAATGGTGCGGCACAATCACCTTGGGCTGCAGGCGCTCGCGCAGCGTCTCGATCTGCTCGTACCCCAGCACGTGCTGCGAGCCGTCGATGGGCAGAAGCGCCACATCGACATGGCCCAGCCGGTCCCATACCTCGGGCGGTGGATCAGGGCGGTTGTCGCCCCAGTGCAGGATACGCAACCCCCCCGTCTCGATCAGCAGCAGCGTGTTGTCGAACGAGCGCCAGTTATCAGGCGGCAGCGTCTCCATCGGGGTGAGCTTGCGGGTAAGCCCGGCCCAGTCCACATCCGCGTGAGAGGTGTCCGAGACGTGCTTGTCGGCAATGCCGGTGATCGCCACGTCGGCGAATTCATAGCGCCCGATGAGCCGGTCGAGAAGCGTGCTCGCGTGCAGGCGGTGCAGGCAGTCATGATCGAAATGGGCGTGTGTCGACAGGCCGATATCGACCTCTACCTCGGGAAACTCGCACAGGTACCAGTTCCACGTGCCCCAGGGCGGGTTGCGCCACGGGTCGATCATCAGCGTAAGCCCCGAGGGCGCGGTAATGCGAAAGGCCGAGCCGCCGAAATACGCCAGCCGCACCGGCCTCCCGGCGGGTGCATCGCGTTGCAGGTCGATCATGCGGTTGTTGTTCTCGCTCTGCTTCCACGCCCAGAGCCCGTCGTTCAGCCGCTCGGTCATCGCGGTCCTCCCTGTTGCCGCCGCCGTTCAGGCGAGCATCTGCTCGACGCCGTCCTCCGTTTCGATCTGGAGCGAATCGTTGACCCGGTTGAAGAACCCGCACAGCGCGATGCGCAACGTCAGCTCCACGATCTGCTCCTCGGTGAAGTGGCGCTTCAGTTCGTCGAAAATCGCGTCCTTCATGTAGTTGAAATTGCTGGTCACTTGCACGGCATAGTCGCGCACGAGGATATCGACCGCGTCGAACCCCTCGGGGCTGTCGACAAGAATATCCTCCACCGCCGCCGCGCTCAGCCCGTGCGACACGGCGCGCGGCGCGTGGTGGCCGATGCAATACTCGCAGGCGTTGATGGTCGAGACGGTCACCAGCGCGATTTCCAGGTAGCGCTTGGGCAGCACCGCCTCGTCATGCAGCTCCAGCAACAGCCCCATGATGTGCTTGACCGCCGGGGGGCGATGGGCAAACACCTTCACCTGGTTGAGAAACGGGCCGTATTCGCGCGCGTAACGCTCGTAAACGGGCCGAACCTCCTCGGGAACCTCGTCGATCCCGACATCTCTGACACGGGCCATGTTACCTCCGATCTGGCTGTGAGAGGGGGCCTTGGCCCCCTCCCGTTGGGTTTCAGAATTCGAGACGTTGCAGGACCACGTCCTGCCCGTCCCGGATTTCCGAGAGCTGGAAATCGCGCCCGAGCACCATGCCCTCCTCGTTGAATTCGAGGCTGCCGGACGCACCCGAATAGTTGATCTCCTCGCCCGCGCGCAGCGCCGCGAGCCCGTCGGCGACGTTGTAAACGGTGGTCTTGCCCTCGCCGGTGGTTACGTCCCAGATGGCCTGCGCCACGGCGGCGCTGTCGGTCGTGCCGGCCTTCTCGATGGCCAGCAAAAGCGCCGACATCTGGTCGCGTCCGGCGGTGCCGAACGGGTGCTGCACCGAGCCGGTATCCTCCAGCCCCACCTCATCCAGATATTGCTTGTAGGCGGGTGAGGAAAGTGCCGGGACCGGGAAGCCGTGAATCACCCCGTCGCCCGCCGCGCCCACGGTGTCCTTGAACTGCGTTCCCGTGGACAGCGAGGTGGTGATGACGACGCCTTCGTATCCCTGCCGGTAAAGCTCTTTATAAACGGCGGTAAAATCGCTGACATAGGACGGAATGAACACCGCCTCAGGCGATTTTTCGATCAGCTGCGTCACCTCCGAGCGGTAGGAGGATTGCCCGGCATTGTAGTAGAACGGCTCCTGCACGATCGCGTCCTGCCCCACCTTCTCGATGAAGCCGTCCATCATCGAGCGAGTGAAGTCGTTGTTGAGCGCCATCAGTGCATAACTGTCGATGCCACGGCTCAGCACCAGGTCGGCGATGGCGCGGCCCCAGATCGGCGACAGCGGCTGAAAGTTGAACACAAGCCCCTTCTCGTCGGCCACCGGGATGTCAGAGCTTGACGAGGTGCACATCTGGATCACCCCCGCGCTCTGGCACTTGGGCATGATCCCCAGCGTCACCGAGGATGACCATGTACCGATGATCCCCAGCACCCCGTTGACGTTGATGAGCTTGTCCGCGGCGCGCACCGCCGTTTCCGGGTTGGTCTCGGAGTTCTCCTGGTAGAGCCGGATCTGCCGGCCGAGAACGCCACCTGCGGCGTTCACCGCTTCGGCCACCCGCTTGTGCGAGGCGGTGATGTTGGGGCCGAACGGGCCGCCGCCGCCGGTGTTGGGCGTCAGCGATCCGATGGCGATATCGCCCTCCTGCGCGCGCAGGATCGACGGCGCGGCAAGCGTCGCCACGCCGCTGGCGAGAAGCGTGCGTCTGGTCATCAGGGTCTTCATGGCAGTCTCCTTGTTGGTTTGAGGTCGGGCGCCTTCTGTCGGGCGCTTCAGTCGGAAGGGGCCTTGAATTTCCGTTCCGGCAGCAATCCGCGCGGGCGCAGCCGTAGCGTCACGATGAGCAAGAGGCCGATGGCGATGATCCGCAGCGCCGACATCTTCTCGGCGTCGAGCGCATCGGTGAAATCACCGACGAAGCGGGTTCCTTCCAGGAACACCATCACCGCCCCCGCGCCGAGCAATATGCCGCGATTGTTGCCCGCACCGCCGACGATCACGGACATCCAGATGAACATCGCCACCACGGGCATGAACACCTCGGGGCTGATATTCTGCACGTAATGAGCATAAAGCGCCCCGGCGAGGCCCATGAAGAACCCGCCCACCGCAAAGATCTGCACCCGGTGCAACAGAACGTTCTTGCCCAGCACCTCGGCCACCACGTCATCCTCGCGGATCGCGCGCAGCGTGCGGCCCATCGGCGCGCGCCTGATCGCCTCGCAGACCGCATAAGTCAGCAGCACGCAGGCCGCGACGAGGCCGAGATAAAAGAGCGGGTAGAGGTCGGGGCCGATCATTTCGCCGAAAGGCCGCGCCTCGATCCGCAATCCGCGCGGGCCTTCGGTGATCTGATCCTCGTTGAGCACGATCAGCCGGATCACCTCGCCCACGCCCAGCGTCACGATGGCGAGGAAATCCTCGCGCAATCGCACCGACAACAGCGCCACCGCCGCCCCCATGACCAGCCCCGCAAGGCAGGCCGCCGGAATCGCGAGGCCCACCGGGACGCCCAGCTTTGCCGACAAGAGCCCCGAGGTATAGGCCCCCAGCGCATAGAACCCGGCAATGCCGAAATTGACCATCCCGGTGATCCCCCATTGCAGGTTGAGCGCCAGTGCGAGGATCATAAAGAACCCAACGAACGTGCCCATCGAGACGAGATACGCGCTCATTTCTTGATCTCCGCCGTCCCGAACAGCCCTTGCGGGCGCACCAGCAGCAGCACCGCGATGATGACGAAGCCCACCGCGATCTTGTAGGTCGAGGGCAGCACGAGGATCGTGGCCTCCTCCGCCAGACCTACCAGCAACGCGCCCAGGATCGCGCCGTAGGGCGAGCCGATGCCGCCGAGGATCGCGGCCGCGAAAATCGGGATCGTGAGGTTCCAGCCCACCAGCGGCTCGATCACCAGATCGAGCCCGGCAAACACCCCGGTCAGCCCGAACAGCGCCCCGCAGATGGCGGTGGTAAAGGCCGTGACGCGGCCTGCGTTCACCCCCCGGATCGCCGCCAGCATCGGGTTGTCCGCCACCGCCCGCATCGCCCGCCCGATGCGGGTATGCGCCAGCAGCAGGTGCAGCATGACACCGATGGCCAGGCTCCAGCCGATGATCTCCACCTGTTCGGGGGTGATGTGCGCGCCGAATACCTTCCACGGGCGTTGCAGCGGGATGTCAAAGCCGCGCACATCCGCCGAATAAAACAGCCGGATCACGTTCTCTAGGATCAGCGTCACCGCGATCGACACCACCAGAAGCGTGATCGCAGACTGTCCCTCCATCGGTCGGAACACCAGCACATGCGCACCCCAGACCACCAGCGCGGTCACCGCCATCGCCCCCGCCGCCGCCAGCGGCAAGGGCAGGCCCAGCGGGACGTTGAGCGTGAAGGCGGCAAAGGCCCCCACCGTGATGTAGCCGCCGATCGCGAAATTCGGAAAGCGCAGGATCCCGAACAGCAGCGAAAAGGCCATCGCTGGCGGCGCGATGAGGGCAGCATTGACCAGCGCGTTGACGATCATCTGAAGGCTCATGCCCGCGTCCCCAGGTAAAGTTCCGATACTTCGCTCGAGTCCAGCAGCGCCCCGGCCGTCCCTTCAAGCGCGACGCGCCCCGCTGCCATCACGATCCCGCGATGCGCGACTCGCAGCCCCTCGATGGCGTTCTGTTCCACCATCAGGATCGCCACACCGTCGGCGTTGACGCGGCGCACGATGTCGAACATATGCCGCACCATCAGCGGCGACAGCCCCGCCGACGGCTCGTCGAGCAACAGCACCCGCGGCTCCAGCATCATCGCCATGCCAAAGGCCACCATCTGCCGCTGCCCGCCTGACAGATTGCCCGCGCGCACCCGGCGCAGCGGCTTTAGATCCGGGAACATCCCGTAGACCCGCGCGCAGGCGGCCTCGGCCCGGCCCGGATCGGTCCATGCACCCATGGTCAGGTTCTCGTGCGTGGTGAGTTGGCGGAAGACGTTGGCCTCTTGCGGCACATAGGCCATACCCGATCGCGCGATGCGCGGCGCAGGAAGTCCGGCGATCTCGCGCCCGGCGATCCGAACGCTTCCCGACATGGGGCGTACCACTCCGGCAATGGTCTTGAGCAGGGTCGATTTCCCCGCGCCGTTCGGCCCGATCACGCAGGTGATCTCGCCTTCGGCCAGTGCGAGCGACACGTCCTGGCAGATCACCGCCTTGCCATAGCCTGACGTCAGGCTCTCTGCTGCAAGCACCGTTTCAGGCATCGGCGACCCTCCCGAGATAGGCCTCGATCACCTCTGGGTGGCGGCGCAACTCGTCGAAACTGCCCTTGGTCAGCAGGCTGCCCTGCGTCATCACCACCACCGGGTCGCAAAGCTGCGCGATCATGTCCATGTCATGCTCGACAATGAGAAAGGTCTTTCCGTGCTCGCGGTTGAGCCGACGGATCATCTCGGTCAGCGTGTTCATCAGCGCCGGGTTCACCCCCGCCCCCGGCTCGTCGAGCAGGATCAGGTCGCAGTCGATCATCAGCGTTCGGGCGAGTTCCAGCAGCTTCTTCTGCCCGCCGGACAGGTCGCCGGCATAATCGTCGCGCAGATGCGTCAGCGTGGCGATTTCCATCACCTCGCAGGCGCGGCGATACACCTCCGCCTCCTGCGCGCGCACCGCGCCGGGGCGCAGGAAGATCGGCCAGAACCGCTCGCCAAGCTGCGCCTGCGGTGCCAGCATCAAGTTTTCCAGCACGGTCATGCGCTGAAACTCGCGGGCAAGCTGGAACGTGCGGA
Organism: Roseovarius nitratireducens; assembly: GCF_002925845.1. Classification (GTDB taxonomy): domain Bacteria; phylum Pseudomonadota; class Alphaproteobacteria; order Rhodobacterales; family Rhodobacteraceae; genus Roseovarius; species Roseovarius nitratireducens. The sequence goes on from NZ_PDNI01000036.1 coordinate 28,881, forward strand.
TCAGGCCCAGCCGCGCCCGCCGCCACGGGGCCAGCCGGGTGATGTCCTGCCCCTTCAGGCGCACCTCGCCCGCATCCGCGCGGATGACGCCGCTCAGCAGGTTGAACAGGGTCGATTTCCCCGCGCCGTTGGGGCCGATGAGGCCGGTGATCGTGCCCCGTTCCACGTCGAGCGACATGTCGCGCACGGCCTGCACGCCGCCAAAGCTGCGGCTCATGCCGCGCGCTTCGAGCAGGGGGCTCATGGGCTGAATCCCGTGCTCACGCGCGCGCGGATCACCTCGGCCAGCAGCGCCAGCGCCGCCCGCGCCCTTGCCGGGTCGGGCTCGATCATCTGCCCCACGCGCAGCCCGCGCAGCGAAGATGTCACCACCAGCATCAGCGTCTCGGCCTCCTCCGGGGTCAGCCCGGAATCGCCGAACACCTCGCGCGCGGTGCGGCGATAGCTGGAGAACATGCGCCGCATCCAGCTCTCGACATGCTGGCGCAGGTCCGCATCACCGCGCGAGGCGGTCATCATGTCGATGGTGACCGACACGTAGGTATCCGTCATCAACCCCGTCCAGGAGCGCTCGATGAACTCTTCCGCCGTCAGCCCCCCGGCGCGATGATCGGCCCGAATCGCGGCTGCGGCCTCCACCACCGAGGCCCACATCCCGCCGGTTGCCCGCTTCACGAGGTCGGCGCGCGTGTCGAAATGGTGCAGGATCGCCCCGCGCGATATTTCCGCACGCCGCGCGATCATCGTCGTGGTGAGGTTGGCATAGCCCACTTCGGCGATGAGCGAGATGGTGGCGTTGCACAGCTTCTCTATGGTGGCGGCAGAGCGCTCGTCCTGCGTCCGGCGGCGTGGCGTCCCGGTGCCCTCGGTCTCGGTGTTGTCGTGCTGTCCCATCATCACATACCCCTTGACCCGAGCACAGCACAGGTAAGCCACTTTGGCAACAAACAATCATGACTGTATGTAAATTTCCTCCACCAATCCGACAACACCTGCCCGGCTTCAGGGCACCTTACGTCAGCCGCCCGCGCTGCTGCGTCGGGGCCACGCCATAGGCGGCCCGGTAGACCCGCGAGAAATGGCCCGAGCTTTCGAATCCACAGGCGAGCGCGATATCGATCACCGGCGCCTCGGTCTGGATGAGCAGGTTCCGCGCGCGGTCGAGCCGCATATCCATGAAGTACTTTTTGGGCGAGGTATTGAGAAACTTCCCGAAGAGCCGCTCCAACTGACGCGTTGAAATGCCGATCTCCGCGGCGATCTGCGCAGGGCTCATCGGCTCCTCGATCGTCTCGCGCATTCGTTCGATGGCACGGGTGAGATGTGCATTGCGAATACCGTTGCGCGATTGCAGTGACACGCGCTGTGCCGCCGTCGCCTCACGCGCCGCGCTATAGACCATCTGGTCGGCCACCGCCATCGACAGGTCATGGCCGTGGTCGCGCTCGATCAGGTGTAGTATCAGGTCCGCCGTTGCCGTCCCGCCAGAGGCGGTGAGATGCCGCTCGTCCGCGACGAACACGTTGCGCACGAGGTTCACCTCGGGAAACCGCTCCATGAAGCTGTCATGAAATTCCCAGTGGATCGCCGCCTTCATCCCGTTGAGAAACCCGTCCTCGGCCAGCACCCACGCCCCCGAACACAGCGCCCCGATGGGCGTGCCGTGCCGCGCCTCGCGCCGCAGCATGTTCAGCAGCGGGCGGGTGACGTGCTGTCGCATGTTGATCCCCGACAGGATGAACAGCCGGTCGCACACGGGCAGCTTGTCGAGCCCGTGATGCACCAGCGTCACCGACCGGTTGGAGCAGGTCGCGCTCTGCCCGTCCTCGGAGGCGAAGGACCAGCGATAGAGCGTTTCGCCGCTCAGCAGGTTGGCGATGCGCAACGGCTCGACCGCGCAGGCGAACGCGAGGTGCGAAAAGTCCTCGACGAGGACAAAGACGAAGTGCTGCGGCTTCTTCATGGCGAGTCCATCGGCGGGCGGCATCCTGATCGGTAGCAAACTAACGCGAGTCAGAATTTATCCATTGCGTATACAATCTGTATTATATAGAAGGCAAGCGATAATTCACTGTGAGGGAGGTCCGGAGATGGCCGCCAGGGACCGCAAGACCGCGCTTTCAACGCATCTCAAACACGCGATTCTCACCACCGCGTTGCGCCCCGGTGCCGATCTCGACGAGGCCGCGATCTGCGCCGAGTTCGACCTGTCGCGCACCCCCGTGCGCGAGGTGTTCCGCGAATTGGCGGGGCTGGGCTATGTCGACCTGCGCGACAATCGCGGCCCGCGGGTGTCGGACCTGTCGCACACCACCCTGCGCGATTTCTTCCTCGCCGCGCCGATGATCTACGGCGCGATCCTGCGGCTCGCGGCGCAGAACGCCACCGACATGCAAATCGCCGCCCTGCGCGCCGCGCAAGAGACGTTCCGCGCCGCGCTGCGCGCCGGCTCCACCCCCGATCGCACGCTGGCCAACAACCGCTTTCACGAGATCACCGGCGAGATGGCGGGCAACATCTACCTCTTGCCCTCCTTCCACCGCCTGCTGATCGACCACGCGCGCATTTCCATGACCTTCTACCGCGCCGATACCGCCGACATGGTCGGCAACGTGGCCGAGGCCAGCCGCCAGCACGACGCCATCATCGACGCCATCGCCGACCGTGACGAGGCCGCGGCGGCTGGGCTGGCCGAGGATCACTGGAACCTCTCGCGCCACCAGATCGAACGTTTCGTGATGCCTGCCGCCATCGACGTGCCGATGGGGCGTCTCACCCGCTCCAGCCCCGCATGAGGACCGCCATGACCCCGATCTTCCGCTTCGACGGCATCTATACCCCCGTCATCACCCCCTATCACCCTGACGGCACGGTGAATCGCGCAGCCCTCGGGCAGGTGATCGAGCACCTGATCGGCAGCGGCGTGCACGGCCTCATCACCGGCGGTTCCACCGGCGAGAACTATGCCCAGACCGTGGCCGAGCGGGTGGAGCTTGCCCGGCTGACCCACGATATGATCAAGGGCCGCGTGCCGCTGGTGATGGGCACCGGCGCGATGCTGACCAGCGATTCCATCGCCCTGGCCAAGGCCGCCCGCGAGATCGGCGCCGATGCCATCCTGCTGGCCTCGCCCCCCTACGCTGTGCCCACGGACCGCGAGAACGCGCTCAACGCGCTCGCCATCGACCGCGCGGCGGGCCTGCCGGTGATGCTCTACAACTATCCCGGCCGCACTGGCACGATGATGGGCGAGGAGTTTCTCGACCGGGTCGGTCGCAGCCGCAATTTCTGCGGCATCAAGGAAAGCTCGGGCGATATCAACCGCGTTCACCTGCTGGCCCGCGACTATCCGCATATCCAGATGGGTTGCGGCATGGACGACCAAGCCTTGGAATTCTTCGCCTGGGGCGCGCCCTTCTGGGTTTGTGGCGGCTCCAACTTCCTGCCCGCCGAGCATATCGCGCTCTACAACGCCTGCGTGGTCGAGGGTGACTTCGCCGAGGGGCGGCGCATCATGTCGGCGATGCTGCCGCTGATGCGGGTGCTGGAGCAGGGCGGCAAGTTCATCCAGACGATCAAGCACGGCGTGACCATGACCGGCATCGACGCGGGCCCCGTGCGCCCGCCCCTCAAGGGGCTGAACAAGGACGACAAGCGCGCATTGGAACAGGTGGTGCGCGTTCTGAAAACCACCATCGCAACCATTACGGCGGAGGGCTGAGACATGGGCCTACTGACACGCGACGAATATGCGGCCATTGCCGCCACGCTCGACCTGCCCACCGGCGCGTTCATCGACGGCGGCTACCGCCCGGCGATCACGGGCAAGACGTTTGCGAGCACAAACCCCGCCACCGGCGAGACGCTGGCCGAAATCGCCGCCTGCGGTGCCGACGATGTGGATTTCGCGGTGACCAAGGCGCGCGAGGCGTTTGACGATGGCCGCTGGTCGCGCCTGCACCCGTCCGCGCGCAAGGAGGTGCTCATCCGCCTCGCCAAGCTGATGACCCGCAACGCGCGGGACCTCGCGGTGATGGAAAGCCTCGATTCGGGCAAGACCATCTATGATTGCGAGACGGTGGATGTGCCCGAGACCATCCATTGCCTGAAATGGCACGCCGAGGCGATCGACAAGATCTACGATCAGGTCGCCCCCGCCTCAGACGATCACATCGCCATGATCCTGCGCGAGCCCATTGGCGTGGTGGGCCTTGTCCTGCCGTGGAATTTCCCGCTGCTGATGCTCGCGTGGAAAATCGGCCCGGCGCTGGCGGCGGGCTGTTCGGTGATCGTGAAACCGGCCGAGGAGACCTCGCTCACCGCGCTGCGCGTGGCCGAACTGGCGCATGAGGCGGGGCTGCCGCGCGGTGTGCTCAATGTGCTGCCCGGCAGCGGGCCGGAGGTGGGCGAGCCGCTGGGCCGCCACATGGACGTGGACATGGTCAGCTTCACCGGCTCCACCGTCACCGGCAAACGGTTCCTGGGCTATTCGGCTGAGACGAACGCCAAGGAAATCGTCCTCGAGATGGGCGGCAAGAACCCCGCCATCGTCATGGACGACGCCGAGAACCTCGACCGCGTCGCCGCGCATATCGTGCAGGGCGCGTTCTGGAACATGGGCGAGAACTGTTCCGCCACCTCGCGCCTCATCGTGCACCGCGACGTCAAGGAGGCGCTGCTGTCGCGCATCGAGGCCCACGCCCGCGAATGGGTGGTGGGCGACCCGCTCGATCCCGAAACCCGCGTGGGCGCGCTGGTGAGCGAGGCGCATTTCACCAAGGTCTGCGGCTATCTCGATCAGGCGGAGAGTATCGTTTTCGGCGGCAAGGCCGAAAAAGGTTTCGTCGAACCGACGGTCGTGGCGCTCCCGGGCAACGACCACCCGCTGGCGCGCGAGGAAATCTTCGGCCCCATCCTGAGCGTGATCGAGGTAAGCAGCTTCGACGAGGCCATCGCGGTGGCCAATGACACCGACTATGGCCTATGTGCCGCGCTTTTCACCGCCAATGCCAAGCGCGCACTGCGCGGCGCGCGGATGCTGCGGGCGGGCACGGTCACGGTCAACAGCTTCGGCGAGGGCGATATCTCCACGCCGTTTGGTGGCTACAAGCAGTCGGGCTTCGGTGGGCGTGACAACGGGCTGCACGCCCATGACCAGTACACCCAGCTCAAGACCATCTGGCTCGACCTGGCCGACGACGCGGACGAGGCGGTGGATTGAGCGACTACCGCGCCACAACCACCCCGAGCCACCTCGGCCCTGCGGCATGGAACGCGATCCTGCCCGCGCAGGCGGCGGCGCATCCACTCGACGGTGACGCCTCCGCCGATATCGCCGTGATCGGCGCGGGCTTCGCCGGGCTGTCGGCGGCGCGGCGGCTGACGCAGCTTGTCCCCGGTGCGCGCATTGCCCTGCTCGATGCCGGGCGCGTGGCCGAGGGCGCGGCGGGCCGCAATTCAGGCTTCATGATCGACCTGCCGCACGAGTTGACCAGCGAGGACTACGCCGGGACGGGCGATGATCGCACCATGATCGCGCTCAACCGCATGGCGCAGGAGTTCGGGCGCGCGGCGGTAGAAGAGTACGGCATCGACCCCGCGTTCTTCGATCCCTCCGGCAAGGTCAACGGCGCGGCAAGCGCCGCCGCCCATGCCCATAACGAAAGCTACGCCCGCCACCTTGCCAGCCTTGGCGAGAGGTCCGAGATGCTCGACGCGCAGGCGATGCGCGAATTGACCGGCAGCCCGCATTACCGTTCGGGCCTCTACACCCCCGGCACGGTCATGCTCCAGCCCGCCGGTTACGTGCGTGGGCTCGCCACCGGGCTGCGGCGCGAGGGCGTGGCGATCCATGAGCAGAGCCCCGTCACCGGCCTTGCCCGGCAGGGCGATACGTGGCGGGTGGAGACACCCAAGGGGCCGCTGAGCGCGGGCAAGGTGATCCTGACGGTGAACGGCCATCTCGAAAGCTTCGGCATCGCGCGCGGGCGGCTGATGCAGGTGTTTCTATTTGCCACCATGACGCCCGAACTCGACGCCGACACCCTGGGGCGCCTCGGCGGACGCCCCCGATGGGGCGTCACCCCCTCCGACCCGATGGGCACCACCATGCGCCGGATCGACAGCGCACAGGGCGGCAACCGGATCGTCACCCGCACCTGCGCGGTGCTGCGTCCGAGGATGCGCGCGACCGAGGCAGACATGGCCCGCGCCGCCCGCGTCATGCAGCGCAAGTTCGACCAGCGTTTCCCGCAGCTTGCCGGGATGCGCATGGAACACGCCTGGGCCGGGCACCTGTGCCTGAGCCTGAACGGCGTGTCGGTCATGCGCGAGATCGAGCCGGGGCTTTATTCGGCCTGCGTGCAGAACGGCCTCGGCACCGCGCGCGGTACGCTGACGGGGATGGGTGCGGCGGAACTGGCCTGCGGCACCACGAGCGCCATCACCCGCCATTTCACTGCAGAGGACCCGCCCAAACGCCTGCCGCCGCAGCCCTTTCGCGAGATCGGTGCCAACGCGGTCCTGCGCTGGAAGGAATGGCGCGCGGGTGACGAGTAAGCGGGGGCGCTGCCCCCGTCGCCCTTGCGGGCGACTCCCCCGGGATACTTGGGGCAAGATGAAGCCAAGGGAAAAGGCCCGCCGTGAAGGGCGGGCCAGGTCAGGGAGGATGTCTCAGAAGTCCTGGTTGAGCGCGTCGGCCGCCGGGATCTCGCGTTCGCGCCGCGCGATATAGTCGAGCAGCGCCTCGTTCACGCCCTCGTCGAGCCTTGGTTCCTCGTAGGCGTCGAGCATCCGGCGCGCATAGGCCAGCGCGCGCTCGGTGATCTCTTTTGATCCATCCGCCACCCATTGCCCGATCGGGTTGTTGTCGAACAGGTCCGGCATGAAGAACGCGGTCTGGAAATTCTCCTGCGTGTGCGGGTGGCCGAGGTAATGCCCGCCCGGCCCCACATCGGGGATCGCCGCGAGCGCCTGCTCGAAATCGCCCCATTGCGGACCCGAGGCCATGCGATGCGCCATCGCGCATTGCTCGGCATCCACCACGAACTTGGCGACGGAACAGTGCATCCCCGCCTCGTTCCAGCCCGCCGAGTGCCAGATATAGTTGGCCCCGGCATGGATCACCGCCGACAGCGTCGTGGCACTCTCATAGCCTGCCTGCGCATCGAAGGTCTTGGCCCCGCCGAGCGTGTTCGAGGTGCGCCACGGCACGCCGTAGAACCGCGCCATCTGGCCGATCATGAAATTCATCAGGCTGATCTCGGGTGTGCCGGCCATCGGCGCGCCGGATTTCATGCTGACGGTCGAGAGGTAGTGGCCGTAGATCGCCGGACAGCCGCGGCGGATCACCTGGGTATAGGCCAGCGCCGAGAGCGCCTCGGCGTTGAGCTGCGCCACGGTGGCGGGGACGCTCGCGGGCGTGTTGGCGCCGCCCAGCACGAAGGGAGAGCACAGCACCGGCTGGTTGCGCCGGCAAAACGCGCGCATCGCCCCCAGCATCGTTTCGTCCCAGACCAGCGGCGAGTTGCCGTTGCAATTGCCGGTGGTGACCGGGTGCTCGTCCATGAACGCCTCGCCAAAGAGGATGGCGCACATCTCCATCACGTCCTCGCCGTTCTTCGGACTCGTCGTCATGCCCATGAAGGTCTTGTCCGAGTGTTTCATCGACGAATACGTGATGCGCAGATGCCGCTGGCTGATCGGGTGGTCGTAGGGTTCCACTATGTGATGCGCGCTGGAATGCAGCGCGGGCATCATGTGGCTCAGCTTGTGAAACATCGCCAGGTCGGCGAGCGTGGGGTTTCGGCGCACGTCGTCGAGATCGCGCAAGTAGGGCGCGCCGGTCATCGGCACGAAGATCGAATGCGGCCCGCCGAGGCGCACGTTTTTCTCGGGATCGCGGGCGTGATAGGTGAAATCCGCCGGGATCGTCGCGATCAGGTCGCGCACGAGGCCACGGTCGAGATGGACACGCTCGCCCACCACCTTGGCGCCTGCGCGACGCCAATCCGCAAGGGCGATCTCGTCACGAAACACCACGCCCACGTTTTCGAGGATATCCATCGACGCCGCGTCGATCCGCGCGATCTGGTCGGGGTCCATGACCTCGCAGGTGGGCAGGGCACGGGTGAGGCCGGGCAGCATGTCGAACTTGGGCGCGCTGCGGCTGCTCCTCCGGGCGGCGCGCCCGCCCAAGCGGCTGCGGGGCTTGGTCATGGCTGTCATGGCGTGTCTCCTTCTGCCTGCCATGATGCAAAAGCGCCGCGCGCACCGCGTGCAGCTTTGCGAAACGCTTTTGCAGAAAGCGACACGGGGCATCGGAGCGTTCTTGCCCTTGTACGCTCGATGGGGGCCTCTCTTGGCGGGATGCTTCGCGGCCGGCAGCGATTGCGCCACCATCCCTTGCTCCCGGCGACCAAGGCGCTACGATATGTCGTGCAAAAGGGGATTCGCGTGGCACTGAATCTGATCAAGCTGAGCGTTGGCACCTCTTCGGTCGAGGATCTTGTCGCATGGCAGGGCTCGGCCCGTGCCAAGGGGCCGGACGGCCTCCCTCGGCATGTCACCCGCATGTGGCCCCGTCGCGCCGAGGAATTGCTCGACGGTGGTTCGATCTACTGGGTCATTCAGGGGCTCGTGCAATGCCGCCAGCGCATCCTGCGGCTTGACGAGGTGATCGGCAGCGACGGTATCCGCCGCTGCGCCATCGTGCTCGAGCCAGAGATCATCCGCACCGCCACCGCACGCAAGCGTCCGTTCCAGGGCTGGCGTTATCTGCCGCCCGGCGACACGCCCCCCGATCTCTCGCGCTCTCGCGAAAGCGACGACAGCCTGCCGCCGGAGCTTTCGAGCGCGCTCGCGGATATCGGCGTGATCTGAGCACCTCTCGCGTCGCTCACCGTCACTTGACGACGCGCGACCGCAACGTTCATTGCGGCTCCGCCCCCCTGTCCCCATCCTTTCAGAGACAAGGAAACGGAAAGGACAGGATCATGCGCTCCACCACTCTCGCGTTCGTCGCCGCCACCGCGCTTCCCCTCGCTGCCGCCCCGGCATTGGCCCAAGGCACCGATACCGCGGCCCCGCCCCCGGTTTTCGGGACGCAGCCCGACCTGAGCTTTGACGCCGGGGCCAGCGCCCCGGCGACGGGCCGCGGCTCGATCCTCTCCTCGCAGGGCACCGCGATCGGCGGGTCGGCGGACTGGACCGGCTTCTATGTCGGCGGGCAGCTTGGCTACGGTTTCGCCGATTCCGACCTCACCAGCAGCGACGAAAGTTTCATGGGCGGTGTCACGCTGGGCTATGACCGTGATTTCGGCAATTGGGTGCTGGGCGGCGCGCTCGACTACGATTTCGCCGATGCCAATGTCGCCCCCGGAACCGATCTCGAAGAGGTGTTTCGCCTCAAGGTCCGTGGCGGCCCCAAGATCGACCGCGGCCTGATCTACGGCGCGGCGGGCTGGGCCAATGCCGATACCAGCAACCTCGGCGACGATGATGGCTGGTTTATCGGCGGGGGCTACGAATACATGGTCAGTGACCAGTTCTCGGTCGGCGGCGAGGTGCTATACCACCAGTTCGACAGCTTCAACGGCACCGGCAACGACATCGACTTCACCACCCTTCAGGTGCGTGCCACGTTCCGCTTCTGATCGCGAATTGCGCCCGCCCCGCTGCCTTCAAGCGGACGGGCGCAGACATCGCCGCGCCGTTGCAAACCGGCAACACCGGCGCGCGAAAATCCGCCTAAAACCTCTGAAAAACAAGCGAAAACCCACCAATCACCGGCTCGTGAACCGTGCCTAGATCCGCACCCCTTGTCCTTACCCGGCATGGCCACGATATGCGCCGAGACGGTCAGTGTGATGACCGCCGGGCCGGGCAAGGTGCCTTCGGCCCCGAGCGAGTAACAAGGAAAGGACACGAGATGTTCAAGACGACAACGGCAATCGCGACAGTGGCCGCATTCGCGGCGATGCCCGCCTTGGCAGGCAACGTGAGCGAACCCACCTCCGAACCCGTGATCGCGGCTCCGGCCCCGATCGCCCCATCCACCCCCAACTGGACCGGCTTCTACACCGGGGGTCAGCTTGGCTGGGCCTGGGTCGATACCGATATCGCCGGCGTGGATGGTGACGATGTCATCGGCGGTCTGGTCGCGGGCTACGACTATGACTTTGGCAACTGGGTCTTGGGCGGTGGTCTCGACTATGATTTCGCCGATATCGGCCTCTCGGGCACCAACGCCAGCGTCGAAGAGATGTTCCGCGCCAAGCTGCGCGGCGGCTACAAGATTGGGCGGGGCCTCGTCTATGGCACCGGCGGCTATGCCTGGGCTGATACCGACAATATCGGCGACGGCGATGGTTGGTTCGTTGGCGGCGGCTACGAGCATCTCGTGACCGAGAACATCTCCGTTGGCGGCGAGGTGCTTTACCACGAGTTCGACAATTTCGGAAATGCTAACACCGACGTTGACGCAACGACCGCTCAGGTGCGGGTAACCTATCGGTTCTAAGCCTGAACCTGGAGGTTCGCGCGCGGGCGGCCCTGCCGGGGCCGCCCGTTTTCGCATAGGATCAGTCGACCCCGAGCCGCGCCCGCAGCTCTCCGAGCGTCGCGCGTTCAGCATCCGAAAGCGCGGCGGCGCGCGCGCGGCAGAGCGTCGCCTGGCTCTTCAGGATCAAGCCATCTTCCAGTATTTTCAAATGGTTGGCGCGCAGGGTGTCGCCGGTCGAGGTGATGTCGGCAATCGCCTCGGCGGTTTCGTTCTTGATCGTGCCCTCGGTCGCGCCCTGGCTATCGACAAGCTGGTAATCCGCCACCCCTGCCTCGCGCAGGAATTCGCGCACAAGCCGGTGGTATTTCGTGGCAATTCTCAAGCGAAATCCATGCCTTAGCCGGAATGCGGCAGCGGCGGCATCGAGGTCGTCAAGGGTGTTCACATCGACCCATGCGTGCGGAACGGCGATCACCAGATCGGCCTGCCCAAAGCCGAGCGGCGCCAGTTCTTCGACCTGCTGTTCCCACTGACCGAGCTTTTCGCGGATCAGGTCTGTGCCCGTCACGCCCAGGTGGATGCGCCCGGTGGCCAGCTCGCGCGGAATCTCTCCCGCCGACAGAAGGACCAGCTCAACACCGTCTATCCCCTTGACATACCCGGCATATTCCCGGTCCGAGCCGCTCCGGCCAAGCTCGATGCCGTGGCGTGCGAACCACTCCACCGTCTTGTCCATCAGCCGCCCCTTGGAGGGCACACCCAGCTTGAGGCTCATGACACCCCCCCGAGATCCAGCACCAGCCCCGGGCGGATCACTCCGCCCACCGCAGGTATCTCGCGCCCCTGCCCCAGGTGCCGGGTCAGCGCGTCATAGCGCCCGCCGGTCGCGACGGGCGGCAGGTCGGGGCGATTTTCTGCATGAAAACCAAAGACAAAGCCGTCGTAGTATTCCATCTGCGTGCGCCCGTAGCTCGCCTCGAAATCGAGCGCCCCGATGTCGATGCCACGCCCATCCAGTGCCTCGAGACGCCGGGCCAGCCGGTCCACCGCGCCCTGTATCGCGGCCATGTCCACCGCGATGTCGCGCAGCCGTTCCAGCGCGTTGGGCGAGGTTTCGCGCACGGCGAGAATCGCGTCCAGCAGATCAACTTCGGTTTCGGAGATCGGATCGGTCTGTGCATCCTCACGTAAAGCATTGATTCTGGATATTATTTCGTCTTCTCCGCGCAGTCCGATCAGCGGCCCTGCCCCGGCCATCGGATCACGCGCGGACAAAAGCGCCGCCCGCGTCTCGGGCACGGGCGCGCGACCCGAGAACCGCTCGATCAGCGCGCGAAACCGGCGTGGCCGCCAGATATGCCGCCGCAGCGCCGCCTTGCGTCTGTCGGTCGTGCGCAGCCCGTCGACGGCGGCCATCAGGATGCCGATATCGCCGGTCGCCGCGCGCAGGCGAAGGGGGTGCAGGATATTGAAAAACATCGAGAAAACTTCGGCATCCGCAGTCTCCGGCGCGTCACGCTCGAAGATTTCAAAGCCCACCTGAACGTATTCGTTGGGCCGCCGCGCATCCTCTTCCTGCCGGCGAAACACTTCGCCGGAATAGGTGTAGCGCGCCGGTTCCGCGCCATGCTCCATGTGCATCTGCACCACCGGCACGGTGAAATCGGGCCGCAGCATCTGCTCGCCGCGCAGGGCGTCGGAGGTCACGTAGGCGCGCGCACGGATATCCTCGCCATAGAGGTCGAGCAGCACCTCGGCGGGTTGCAGCACGGATGTTTCCACCGACTGCGCGCCCGCCGCCTCGAACAGCCCACGCAGGCGCGCGGCCTCGGCCAGGGTCGCGGCGCGCTCTGGCATCAGCCTTGCCTCGACAGGATTTCACGTACACTTTCAACGAGTTGCGCGCGCGGCACCTCGACCTGACTGGGCCGTTCCTTCCATTCTTCCAGTGTCGCGTTCTCGGCGATCTGCGCGCCGAGGATCAGGTCCTTTATCTGCACCATGTCGCGCGCAAATTCATCCTCGCCCGCGATGATCGCCACCGGGCTGCCGCGCCGGTCGGCATATTTCATCTGGTTGCCGAAATTCTTGGGGTTGCCGAGATACACCTCGGCACGGATGCCCGCGCGGCGCAGGTCGCCCACCATCGCCTGATAGTCCGCCATGCGGTCGCGATCCATGACCGTGACGACCACGGGGCCTTGCGCCTCGCCACCCGTGCGCCCCTTGTCCCGTAGCGCGGCAAGCAGCCGGTCCACCCCGATGGAAACCCCCGTCGCTGGCACCGCCTGCCCGGTGAAGCGCTTAACGAGGTCATCGTAGCGACCCCCGCCCGCGACCGAGCCGAATTGCCGGGGGCGGCCTTTTTCGTCAAGGATTTCAAAGGTCAGCTCCGCCTCGAAGACGGGGCCGGTGTAGTAGCCGAGGCCACGGACGACGGAGGGGTCGATGATAATTCTATCGGCGTGGTAATCTTGCGCCATCAAGAGATCAGAAATCTCGCGAAGTTCCTCAACGCCTTCTGCGCCTATAACGGATTTGCCGACAATTCGTTGTAAATGGTCCAACACTCTCGTGGTCCATATTGCCCGCGCTTCGACATCATTACGGATCTCTGGATCGTCCTTAAATTCGGGTGAAACTGAGTGGCGCGCCCGGTCTAGCTTCTCACCTCGTTCGCTATCCCCTTCATCGAATGCTCTAGTAGCTTCCAATGCGAGGTCACGCTGAACTTCTGAGAAGGACATCAGAAAGCCGACTACCGGCTCTATCTGCGGTTCGAGAAGCCCTACTCCATCAATGTAGGCCCCCGAGGCATCGAGGCGCCCCTTGCCCAGCAACTCTCGCACGCCGCTCTCGCCCACCTTGTCGAACTTGTCTATGGTCCGCAGCACCGCATCGCGAGTGGCGATGTCATCGACCGGAATGCCCGTCGCCTCCAAAACTCCGTTCAAAACCTTGCGGTTGTTCACCCGCACCACGTAGTCGCCGCGCTCGATTCCCACGGCCTCCAGAGTGTCGGCGAGCATCGCGCAGATTTCCGCGTCGGCGGCCATCGACGCCGTCCCCACTGTGTCCGCGTCGCATTGATAGAATTGCCGGAATCGCCCCGGTCCCGGCTTTTCGTTGCGCCAGACGGGGCCCACTGCATAGCGTCGGTAAGGTGTCGGTAAATCATTGCGGTGCTGGGCATAGACACGGGCGAGCGGCGCGGTCAGGTCATAGCGCAGCGCCAGCCATTTCTCGTCCTCGTCCTGCCAGGCAAAGACCCCCCCGCCCGGCCGATCCACGTCGGGCAGGAACTTGCCAAGCGCCTCGACCGTCTCTACCGCGCTCGATTCCAGCGCGTCAAAGCCGTAGCCGTGATAGACCCCGACAATCTTGCTGAGCATGTCTGCGCGTTCGGTCACCTCGGCGCCGAAATAATCGCGGAAGCCCTTGGGCGTTTCGGCCCTCGGGCGCGGGGTCTTACGTGGCTTGGCCATCGGTCAGCGATCCTTCGCGGGCAATTCGCGGCGGGGTCTAGCCCAAGGGGCGCGCAGGGGCAAGGTTGACCGGTGCGCGCGGGCCGCGTAAGCCCGCGCCATGACCGAGATCGAGGAACGCCTGGCCCATCTTATCCGCGCGGTGGACGACCTGTCGGACGTCATCGCCCGGCAGGATCGCGAGATCGAGCAACTGCGCGCGCAGGTGGCCTGGCTCCTGCGCCGCGAGTCGAACCGCGAGGGAGAGGGCGAGGGCAGCGTCGTGCTCGGCGCGGAACGCCCGCCGCACTACTAGCCTCTGATTGTCCCGCGCGCCGCTGTGATCTGCAACGCTTGACTTTGGTCAACGCGGTCCTCAGCCTCATCACATAGCTCCAGCCCAAGCAATCTGATCGCCGGGGTCTCATGGTCGCGCATCTCGTCTCTCGTCTTGTCCTGGCCCTCGGTCTTGTCCTGTCCGCTATGGCGGCGCAGGCGCAGGAGGGGGCACAGCTTGGCCGCTTTCTGCCTGACCTCGATCCCGCCACGTTGGTCGATGGGGCCGACGGCTTTGGCGCGCTGCGCGAAGACGTGCCCGTCGCCCCGGTATTGCGGAATGGCGAGACGGTGGCGTGGGCCTTCCTGACATCGGATTTCGCAGGCACCACCGGCTATTCGGGCAAGCCAATCCACGTCGTCGCCGCGATCGACGATGATGCGGTCGTGACCGGTGCGGCGCTGGTCGAGCATTCCGAGCCCATCGTGCTTATCGGCATCCCCGAATCCAAGATGCGCCGCGTGATCGAGGGCTATTCCGGGCTCGACCTCAAGGCCGAGGCTGCCGAATCCGGCACGGCGCATGATCTCGACATCATCTCGGGCGCCACGGTCACGGTGATGGTGATCGACGACAGCCTCGTGCGCGGCGGGCTCAAGGTGGCGCGCGCGCTGGGGCTGGGGGGCCTCTCGCCGGTGGCTAAAACGGGGCCCGCGCGCGAGTTGAGGCCCGGCGAGGGCACGGTCGAGGACTGGCAGGTGCTGGCCGGCGACGGATCGGTGAGCGGGCTGACGCTGGACGTGGGGCAAGTCAACCGCGCCTTTGCCGAGAGCGGCGATGACCGTGCTGTCGCACGGCCCGAGAAGGGCCCGGACGAGGCCACCTTCATCGACATGCGCGCCGCCTTGGTCAGCGTGCCCACCATCGGGCGCAGCCTGCTGGGCGAGAACGAATACGCCAACCTGCAAGGCTGGCTGAACGAGGGCGACCACGCGCTGCTCGTCGCCGGGCGCGGGCGCTATTCCTTCAAGGGGTCGGGGTATGTGCGCGGCGGCATCTTCGACCGGATACAGCTTATCCAGGGGGACCGGTCGGTGCGGTTCTTCGACCGCGATCACCGGCGGCTGGGCGAGATCGCGGCGGATGGCGCTCCGAGTTTCACCGAGCTCGACATATTCCGCATCCCCGCCGACAGCGGCTTTGATCCGGCAGAGCCGTGGCGCCTGCAACTGTTGGTGCAGCGGGCCGTGGGCGCGGTGGAAAAGACCTTCGTCACGTTCGACCTCGGCTACCGCCTGCCCGAGCGCTACCTCGTGCCGCTGGCCCCCGCGCCGCAGATCAACGCCCCCGATGAAGAGGCCGCCGCCAAGGCCGCGCTGTGGCAGCGCATCTGGCGCGACAAGACGCCCGAGATCGCGGTGCTGGCGGTGATGCTGACGGTGCTTACCGGTGCGTTCTTCTTCCAGATGCAGATCACCGCCCACCCGCGCGCCTACCTGTGGTTTCGCATGTCGTTCCTCACCGTCACGCTGGTGTTCCTCGGCTGGTATGCCAACGCGCAACTGTCGGTCGTGAACCTGATGGCGCTGGCAGGATCGCTGCGCGAGGGGTTTACCTGGGACGCGTTCCTGATGGACCCGCTGGTGTTCATCCAGTGGTTCGCGGTGGCCGCGGCGCTGATTTTCTGGGGACGGGGGGCCTATTGCGGCTGGCTGTGCCCATTCGGCGCGCTGCAAGAGCTGACCAACCGGGTTGCGCGGCTGCTGAAGGTGCCGCAATGGACGCTGCCCTGGGGTCTGCATGAGCGGCTCTGGCCGGTGAAGTACATGATCTTCCTCGGCCTGTTCGGCGTCTCGCTCGCCTCGATGCCGATGGCCGAGAAACTGGCCGAGGTAGAGCCCTTCAAGACCGCGATCATCCTCAAATTCGTGCGCGACTGGCCCTTCGTGGTCTTTGCCGTGGTGCTCTTGGTGATCGGGCTGTTCATCGAGCGGTTCTACTGCCGCTATCTCTGTCCGCTGGGCGCGGCGCTGGCGATCCCGGCGCGGATGCGGATGTTCGACTGGCTCAAGCGCTACCGCGAATGCGGCAGCCCGTGCCAGACCTGCGCCCATGAATGCCCGGTACAGGCGATCCACCCCACGGGCGAGATCAACCCCAACGAATGCGTCAACTGCCTGCACTGCCAGGTGCTCTACCAGTCCGACGCGAAATGCCCGGTAATCATCCGGCAACTGAAACGACGCGCGAAGGACCGCGCGTCGCAGGAGGCCGATGGAGGCGCGCTGGAGCGCCTCGTCAGCCCCAAGACAGCGGGAAAGGAGACCCACTAATGTCTGACGACAAAACACAGATGAAACTGAGCCGGCGGGGCATGCTGGGGGCCACCGCCACCGGCGCGCTCGCGGTCACCACCGGCGGTGCGGGCCTGTTCGCCAGTGCGCCGATGGCGCAGGCGGCGGGCAAGGTCAATCTCGCCCCCGGCGAGCTGGACGAGTATTACGGCTTCTGGTCCTCGGGCCAGACCGGAGAGATGCGCATCCTCGGATTTCCGTCCATGCGCGAGCTGATGCGCGTACCGGTGTTCAACCGCTGTTCGGCCACCGGCTGGGGCCAGACCAACGAGAGCCTCAAGGTACTGACCGAAGGGTTGACCGAGGAAACCAAGGCGTTCCTCGCCAAGCGCGGCAAGGTCACCTATGACAACGGCGACCTGCACCACCCGCACATGTCCTTTACCGACGGGACCTATGACGGTCGCTACCTGTTCATGAACGACAAGGCCAACACCCGCGTGGCGCGGGTGCGTTGTGACGTGATGAAATGCGACAAGATCATCGAGATCCCCAATACCGGCGACATTCACGGGCTGCGCCCGCAGAAATACCCGCGTACCGGCTATGTCTTTGCCAATGGCGAGCATGAAATGCCGATCGTCAACGATGGCACGATCCTCGATCAGCCCGAGGAATACGTGAACATCTTTACCGCCATCGACGGTGACACGATGGAAATCGCGTGGCAGGTGATGGTGTCGGGCAACCTTGATAACTGCGATGCCGATTATCAGGGCAAGTATGCCTTCTCGACCTCGTACAACTCGGAAATGGGGATGAACCTCGCCGAGATGACCGAGAGCGAGATGGACCATTGCGTGATCTTTAACATCAAGGAGATCGAGAAGGGTATCGCGGCGGGCGATTACACCGAGTACAGCGGCGTGAAGGTGATCGACGGCCGCAAGGAACGCAACAAGAACTATACCCGCTACGTGCCAGTCCCCAACAGCCCGCATGGCTGCAACACTGCGCCGGACGGGCGCCACGTGGTCATCAATGGCAAGCTGTCCCCGACCTGTTCGGTGATCGACGTGACCAAGGTCGATGCGCTTTTTACCGACAATGCCGATGAACGCTCCTGCATCGTGGCGGAACCGGAACTGGGCCTTGGGCCGCTTCATACCGCCTTCGACGACAAGGGTATGGCCTATACGACGCTGTTCCTCGACAGCCAGATCGTGAAATGGGACATCGAGAAGGCCGTGCGCGCCTATGCCGGCGAGGACGTGGATCCGATCGTGACCAAGACCGACGTGATGTACCAGCCCGGTCACAACCACACCTCGATGGGAGAGACCAAAGAGGCAGATGGCAAGTGGCTGATCTCGCTTAATAAGTTCTCCAAGGATCGGTTCATAAATGTCGGACCGCTCAAGCCTGAGAACGAGCAGCTTCTGGACATCACGCAGGATGACATGCCGGTCGTTCATGATGGCCCGACCTTTGCCGAGCCGCATGACTGCGTCATCGTGCGTCGCGATATCGTAAACCCGGTGAATGTCTGGGACCGCAACGATCCGACGTGGGAAGAGGCGCGCAAGCAGGCCGAGGCCGATGGCGTGGTGCTGGAGGACGGTCACCCCGAGCCGATCCGCGACGGCAACAAGGTGCGCATCTACATGTGGTCCATAGCCCCGACCTTCTCGATGGAGAAATTCACCGTGCGGCAGGGCGACGAGGTGACGATCTACGTCACCAATCTCGACGATATCGATGACGTGACCCACGGGCTGACCATTTCGAACTACGGGGTGGCGATGGAGGTCGCGCCGCAAGCCACCGCCTCGGTCACCTTCACCGCCGACCGTCCGGGCGTGCACTGGTTCTACTGCCAGTGGTTCTGCCACGCGCTCCATATGGAGATGCGCGGCCGGATGCTGGTCGAGCCGCAGGGGGCCTGAATCATGCTGCGCCTGCTGCTGCCGCTTCTGATCTGGTTGATCTGGGTCGCGTGGTCCCCGATGGCCCCGGCCGCGGATCGCGAGATCCCGGCAGGTGGCACGGCGCTGGCACAGGCCATTGAAAACGCCGGGGCGGGGGAGACCCTCCGCCTCGGCCCCGGTCGCCATCGGGGCGGCATAGAGATTGACAAACCGCTGACCCTCGATTGCGCGCCGGGCGCGCGGATTGACGGCGGCGGGCAGGGCTCCGTCCTCGAGGTGACGGCGCCCGACGTGACGATCACCGGCTGTGCCATCACCGGATCGGGCAACGATCACGAATCTCTCGACAGCGGTATTCGCCTGCTGAAAGGGGCGGATGAGGCCCGTGTGACGGGCAATCGCCTGACCGGCAACCTCTACGGCGTGGATATCCACGGCGCGCGCGACGCGCTGGTCGCACGCAACGTGATCGAGGGACGGCAGGACCACCGGATGAACGAACGCGGCAACGGTGTCTATGTCTGGAACGCGCCCGGTGCCCGGGTCATCGGCAACGATGTCCGCTGGGGCCGCGACGGCATCTTTGTCAACACGTCGCATTCCAACGCCTTTGTCGGAAACCGTTTCCGCGACCTGCGCTTTGCGGTGCACTATATGTATGCCAACCGCTCGGAGGTGCGCGGCAATCTCTCCATCGGCAACGGCCTTGGCTTTGCCGTGATGTATTCGCGGGGTGTGAAGATCATCGACAACGTCTCGGTGAACGATGCCGAGCACGGGGTGATGCTAAATTATACCAATGGCTCGGAGGTGCGGGACAATCTGGTTCTGGGCGGCGGTACAAAATGCCTGTTCATCTATAATGCCCACAAGAACGAGATCACCGGCAACCGGTTCGAGCGCTGCGACATCGGCGTGCATTTCACCGCCGGATCCGAGCGCAACAGGATTACCGGCAACGCCTTTGTCGGAAACCGCACGCAGGTAAAATACGTGGGCTCCACCTGGGTGGACTGGAGCGAAGGCGGGCGCGGCAATTACTGGTCTGATTTCGCGGGCTATGACCTCGACGGCGACGGCATCGCCGATGCGCCCTACCGGCCCAATGACAGCATGGATCACATCCTGTGGACGCAACCGGCGGCCAAGCTGCTATTGGGCTCGCCGGCCGTGCAACTGGTTAAATGGGCGCAATCGGCGTTTCCGGCGCTGTTGCCGGGTGGCGTGGTGGACCGTGCGCCAATGATGCAGCCGGTGGAGATTTCCATCCCGGACTGGGAGCTGAGACATGACGGATCGTGACACGGCGCTGGCCATCGCGGGGCTGGACAAGAGCTTCGGGCGCACGCAGGTGCTCGGGGGTATCACGCTCAATGTGGCCCCGGGCGAGCGGGTGGCGCTTCTGGGTCATAACGGCGCGGGCAAATCCACGCTCATCAAGATGATCCTCGGGTTGATCCGGCCCGGCGCGGGCAGCATCCGCGTGGCCGGTAATGCGCCTGGCAGCGCGGCGGCGCGCGCCGCCACCGCCTACCTGCCCGAGCAGGTGGCGTTTCACAGATCGCTGACGGGGCGCGAGCAACTGACCATGTTCGCGCGGCTGGCGGGCGAGCATCCGAAAACCGTCGCGCCGCTGCTTGAACGGGTCGGGCTGGCCCTGGCGGCCGACGGTCGCATCGGGACATATTCCAAGGGGATGCGGCAGCGGCTGGGGCTGGCACAAGCGCTTCTCGGCCGCCGACGCGTGGCGCTTTTGGACGAGCCGACGAGCGGCCTCGACCCGATCTCGCGCCACGATCTCTACGCCGTTATCGACGAGATGGCGGCGAACGGCACCGCGCTCCTGATCGCGAGCCATGCGCTCACCGAGCTGGAGGCGCGCACCGACCGCATCGCGATCATGGCCAAGGGGCGGCTGGTGGCGGATGACAGCCTTGGTAACCTCGCGCGCGCCGCCGCGCTGCCCACGCGCATCCGCCTCACGGCGCGCGAGGGCGCGGCAGAGGCGGTGCAGGCCGAGCTTGGCGGGCGGCGCGTCAATGGTCGCGCCGTTGAGTTGGACTGCACGACCGAGCAGAAGATGGCGCAGCTCGCGCGTATCTCGGGGCTGGGTGAAGCGGTGCGCGATGTCGAGATGGTGCCACCGAGCCTGGAGGACCTCTATCGACACTATTGCGGGGAGAACAGGCAATGATCACCCGGATCATGGCTATTGCGGCGACCGAATTCCGCATTCAGACGCGCAACCGCTGGCTGGCGTCGGCCACGGTGCTGATGACGCTCTTCGCGCTGGCGCTGACCTTTGCCGGATCGGCGCCCACCGGATCGCTGGGGGTGGATTTGCTGACGGTCTCGGTCGCTTCGATGACGACGCTCGCGGTATACCTCGCGCCCTTCCTCGCGCTGATGATCGCCTTCGACGCCATCGCGGGAGAGGCGGAGCGCGGCACGCTGGGCCTCACGCTCACCTACCCGCTCAGCCGCGGCGAAATGCTGCTGGGCAAGTTCGCGGCGCATCTTGCGGTGCTGGCCATCGCCATCGCGCTCGGCCTCGGCTCTGCCGGGGTGGCGGCCTGGCTCGCGGGGGGCGCGGGACCGGCGAGCGTGCAGGCGCTCGCGCGGCTCATCGCCACGGCGATCCTGCTGGGGGCCTGCTTCCTTGCGCTGGGCTATGTTGCGTCGGCGCTGTCGGGCAGCGGCGCGGGGGCCGCGGGGCTGGCGGTGGCACTGTGGCTGGTGCTGGTGGTGCTCTACGACCTCGGGTTGCTCGGCGCGCTGGTGATGGATGCGGGGGGCGGGTTTACCAAGCACGTTTTCCCATGGCTTCTGGCGCTCAACCCGGCGGATGCGTTCCGGCTGTGGAACGTCTCGGCGGCGCAGGAGGTGGCGTTGGTGTCCGGCATGGCGGGTGCGGGCGAGGCTCTGCCCGGTTGGGCCGCGCCACTGTCGCTCTTGCTGTGGCCGGTGTTGGCGCTTGCGCTGGCGCGGACGGTCTTTGAGAGGGTCGAGCCATGAGGCATCTTGCCGTGATCGCAATGCTGATCCTGGCCGCCTGCCAGGAAGAGGAGGCGCGCGCCCCCGACCCCGTCACCATGACCAGCGATGCGCTGGGCCATTTCTGCATGATGCAGCTCGACCAGCACCCCGGCCCCAAGGCGCAGATCCACCTCGCCGGATTGCCCGATCCGATTTTCTTCAGCCAGGTGCGCGATGCGCTGGCCTATCTGAAGGGGCCCGAGCGCGACGCCGAGATCCGTGCCGTCTATGTCAGCGACATGGGCCGTGCCCCGAGCTGGGACGCGCCCGGCATCGACAACTGGACCGAGGCCGCCACCGCGCATTTCGTGGTGGGCGCAGACGTTACCGGTGGCATGGGCGCGCCCGAGATCGTGCCGTTTTCGGATGTCGCAGCGGCGCGTGCGTTTGCTGCCGACAAGGGCGGCGAGGTGATGATGCTCGACGCCATCCCGCCCGAGACCGTGCTCGCCCCCGTAGACATCGTGCTGGAGGAGACCCAGACATGACCCTGACCCGTCGCCGTTTCCTGAGCATTTCCGCGGCCGCGCTGGCCGCGCCCTCTGCCGCCGTTGCAGGCCAGGGCGCCCGCTGGAATGGCGTCGCACTGGGTGCATCGGCCACGATGGTCCTCGCGGGTGTCACCTCGCTGGAGGCGCGCCCGGTCTTTGCCGCGCTGGAGGCCGAGTTGCGGCGGTTGGAGCGGATATTCAGCCTCTACCGCGACGACAGCGCGCTGGTGCGGCTCAATACGGATGGTCGCCTCGACGCGCCCCCGCCCGAGCTGTTGGAGGTGCTCGCATTGGCGGGCGCGATCCATGACGCGACCGGCGGCGCGTTTGATCCGTCGGTGCAACCGCTCTGGCAGGCGCGCGCGGTGGGCCGGGAAGAGACCGCGGCGCAGTCGCGCGTAGGCTGGCAGTCCGTGCGGTTCGACGCCGGAACCGTGCGGTTCGACCGCCCCGGCATGGCGCTTACCCTGAACGGCATCGCGCAGGGCTATGTCTCCGACCGCATCGCCGGTCTTCTGGCGGCGCGCGGTTTCGGCGACGTGCTGGTGGATATTGGCGAGGTCGTGGCGCGCGGACGGCGCGCAGACGGCGCGGCGTGGCGCGCGGGCATTGCCGACCCGGATGGCCGGGTGGTGGAGCGTGTGACGCTGCGCGACCGCGCGTTGGCCACCTCTGCGCCGATGGGCACGGTCATGCCGGGCGGGCGGGGCCATATCATCGACCCTTCTGGCCGCGCACCGCGCCATGCGCTGGTCAGCGTTTCCGCCCGTCGGGCATCTGTCGCCGATGGCCTTTCGACCGCGCTTTGCCTGCTGGATGCGGGCGCGGCGCGCCGCGCCGTGGCCCGGTTCGCAGGAGCGCGGATCGAGGTATTCACCTGAAAGATCAGCAACCAAGCAAAGGAAAACACCATGAAGAAGAAACTCGTGACCGCGATTCTCGCACTTGCCGTGGCAGCCCCGGCATGGGCCGAGGGCGACCCGGAGGCCGGCGAAAAGGTATTCCGGAAGTGCAAGGCCTGTCACATGGTCGGCGAGGGCGCCAAGAACCGCGTTGGTCCCGCGCTCAACGGTGTCGTGGGCGGGCCGGTCGCATCTGTCGAGGGGTTCAAGTATTCCGACGTGTTCCAGGAAATGGCCGCCGAGGGCGCGGTCTGGACCGAGGAGGAACTGGCTGCCTTCCTCGACAGCCCGCGTAAATATGCCAAGGGCACCAAGATGGCCTTTCCCGGCCTGCGCAAAAAAGAGGAGATCGCCGACGTGATCGCCTATCTCGCGACGTTCGAGTAAGCGCCTCGGCGCGATATACAAGGGCCGCCTCGCCACGCGCGGGGCGGCCCACCTCATTTGCGCCCTTCGGCCTCGTCGATCAGGCCCTTGACCCACAGCGTCACCCACCAGTTGGCTGGCAGGCCAAGCGGCAGACAGAGCCACAGGGCGGTCACCGGCGTCAGGGCGGGCCATCCCACCGCCTGCCACATCAGCGCCAGCATGAAGAGGTTGATCGCCACCGCCAGCGCGGTGAACGGGTAGAGCAGCAGGTAAAGCCGCAGGGGCGGGCGTTTGGGCGTGGACATGGGCGGGCTAGTGGCTGGTGCCTTCGGAGAATGTGATCTTGTTGTATACATTGTATTTTCCCGAGGGTTTGCGCATCGGAAGGCGGGTCACCTCCTCCAGCGATTCGGCATCGTAGACGATCACCGCGCCATCCTCTTCCCAGACCGAGACCAGCGCGTGGCTGCCGTCGCGGGTGAACTCCACATGTGCCACCGTGGCGCCCGGCACCGGGCGCAGGGTGCGCACGATTTCGAGGCTCTGCTTGTCGATGACGTGCATCGCGTCGCGGTTGGGGCCAAAGAACACGTCGGCCCAGAAATAGCGCGTGTTCTCGTGGCTGCGCAGGAAGAAGCCCGGGCCGTCGGTCTTGATGGTATCGGTCACGGTCCAGCTTTCGGTGTCGATGATCGAGAGCTTGCCCTCCTTCAGGTGCGGCGTGGCCATCACCCGGCGGCCGTCCCGCTCCCATGAAATGCCCGATCCCAGATGCGGCATCCCCGGCAGCGGCAGATCGGCGATCTCGCGGCCCACGTTGAGATTGACCACCACGCCGCGCCCGGTATCGCGCGCAGCCCCGATCAGGTGGCGATAATCGTCGGTAAAGAAGAAATCGTCGAGTGGTGCGCTCAGCATGATCCGCCGCCGCGCGAAAAGGCCCTGAGACGAGGGCAGCGCCTCGATCATGTCCTTGCGGCGGCTGTGAACGAAGCCCTCGTAGACGGGGTCGGCGTCGGGGTCGGTGGCGACCTCCCAGATTTCCGCCACATCCTTGAGCGCGAGGATGAAGCTGTCGCGCTGCGGCGCCTGGTAGACCGCCGAAACGCGGCTCGCCGTGCCATCCTTGCCCGTGACGGCCATCACCTTCTCGACGCTCAGGTTTTCGGTATCGAGGATCGTCAGCGTCATCGGCAGGTAATTGGCCACAGCGAGCCACTTGCCGTCCCGGCTCATCGCGATGTTGCGGCTGTTGAGGCCCGCGCGCACGCGGCCTACCTGATGCAGCGACCAGATATCGTATTTCTGCACCCAGCCATCGCGCGACATGATGAAGACATAGCGCCCGTCAGGCGAAAATTTCGGGCCGCCATGCACGGCAAAGGGCGTCTGGAATCGGTCGAGCACCTCGAACGTGTCACCATCCAGAACGCTGACATGATGGTCGCCCGTCTCCACCACCAGCGTGATGTTGAGGGGGTCGGCGTCGAATACCGGGGTCTCGGCGGGGGTGTACTCGGGGTCGAACCAGCGTGTCGCCGCGATCTCGGCCAGGCCCCATTCCGGCACCTCGGCCAGCGGTTTGCGCAACCAGTCGGTCAGCGCTGCGATCTCGCCCTCGCCAATCTGACCGGCAAAGGCGGGCATCTGCGAGGCCGCGCGCCCGCTGGAGATCACTTGGGTCAGGTCGGGACCGCGCATCCGCCCCAGGGTCTCGGGGATGAGCGCGGGCCCGAGGCCGCCCAGCCGATCCGCGCCGTGGCATGCGGCGCAATGGGCGTCGTAGGTCTCTGCCGGTTCTGCCAGTGCCATGCCGGCGGCGAGGGTCAACGCGCTAATGGAAACGATGAGCCGGATCATGTCGCTTGCCTCTGAAGGGGGTGACGGTCAGGCGGTCGCCCGCGTCGCGCACGCCGATCTCGTCGTCATCAAGGTAACAGGCCGGGTCCTCGGCCCAGGGATCGCCGGTCAGTTGCAGCGCGCGGATACGTGTGTTGCCGCCGCAGACCGACTGATGGGCGCAGGCCCCGCAGCGCCCCTTGAGCGGGCGCGGACGGCGGCGCAGTTGCGCCAGCATCGGGTCGTCGCCGGTCCACAGATCGGAGAAGCGCGCGGTCTTCACGTTCCCCACGGTGTAGTCCGACCAGTAGGTATCGGGATGCACACGTCCCAGCGTGTCGATATTGGCCACGCCGAGGCCGGAGGAATTGCCGCCCCAAGCCTCGAGATGGGCATGCAGATGCGCCACGCGGTCGGGGGTAAAGTGACGCTCGGCCCAGCGCAGCAGATAGACCGCGTCGGCATCGTTGTTGCCAGTCACGATATCGAGCGGCGCGCTGTCCGCCGCAGCCACCCAGGCGCGGTCGATCAACGCGTCGAGGGCGGCACGGGTATGGGCGTGAACGGCGTCCTCGCCCCGGTTCTTGTCACCACGCCCGGCATAGACGAGGTGCGAGAGGTAGAACTTGTCCACCCCCTCATCATCGCAAAGCTGCAGCAAGTCAGGCAATTGGGTCGCGTTGTCCCGCGTCAGCGTGAACCGCAGCCCCACCTTGATGCCGCGTTTTTTGCATTCGCGCACCCCGCGCAATGCGTCGTCAAAGGCCCCATCGACTCCGCGAAACCAGTCATTGGTTTTGCCGATCCCGTCGATGGAAATACCGACATAGTCAAAGCCGATCTCGGCCACGCGATCCGCCGTCTCGCCATGGATCTGCGTCCCATTGGTCGACAACGCCAGCATCCGCACCTTGTCGCGCGCCGCGTGCGCGACCTCGAACAGGTCCCGTCTGTCGAGCGGTTCGCCCCCCGACAGAATCAGTGCGGGAATTCCGAAATCGCCCAGATCGTCCAGCGTCGCCATGGCCTGCGCATGGGTCAGCTCGCCGGGGAAATCCACGTTCGCGGAGACCGTGTAGCAATGCCGGCATTTCAGGTTGCAGCGCCGGGTAAGGTTCCAGATCACCACCGGCCTGACCTCGGCCGCGCCACGCCTTGGGCGCACGGGGGTGGGGGTCACCAGTTGGTGCATATACTCGGTCAGGCGAAACATTACGTGCCTCCTTCGGGCCGTAGCCGCAGCCCCGTCTTTTTCAGAATCCGGGTCGAATAGAGGATGTCATGGCCGCGACAGGCCGCGCCCAACAGCGCGGCGATGCGCCCGCGCTTCTCCTCGACCTCGGCGCGGCTCTCCGCGTGGATCATGGCGAACAGGTTATAGGGCCAGTCTGGCAGGGCGCGGGGGCGCTCGTAGCAGTGGCTGACGAAATCCAATGCGCCGACGTGCGCGCCCAGTTCTGCCACTGCCGCATCCTCCACATCCCAGACCGACATGCCATTGGCCACCATCCCCAAGGCATAATGATTGGGGGCCGCGGCGATGCGACGGATCACGCCGCGCGCCTGCATGTTATGCAGGCGGTTGCAGAGCGTGGCCTCGCTCAGCCCCAGCTCCGCCGCGATGGCGGCATAGGGCTCGGGTACCAGCGGCAGCCCGCCCTGCGTGGCGGCGATGATGCGGCGATCTGTGGCGTCGATGCTCATGCGGCTATCCTGAACCCGATGAAGAATTCCCGGCGTTTCGGGAAACGGAGCACGCGCAGCCCCGTTTCCCGCTCGATCGACATGGCCATTTCCTCGATTTCTGCTTCCGTTTCCGTGGCCAGCACGAACCACATGTTGAGCCGGTGATCGCGTTGATAATTATGCGCGACCTCGGGCCGGGCATTGACTTTTGTCAGAACGCATTCGAAATCCGCATCGGGCACCGCCATGGCGCATAGGCAAAACGCACCTCCCATTGCCTCGGCGTCGTAAAACGGGCCAAAGCGGGTGATGATCCGGTCTGCCTTCAACCGTTCGAGCCGCGCCAGCAGGTCGGCCTCGTTCAACCCCAGTTCCTGCGCCACGACGCGAAAGGGTTCGGGGGTGATCGGAAATCCCTCCTGTAGTCGGTTCAGGATCGCCCGGTCTGTGGCGTCGAGGGTCATGCCGGGCTCCTTTCGCGGGTCACGAGCGCGCCGGTCTGCTTGAAGCAATGGCTTGAAAACAACGCCAGGTGCGGCACGTCCTTAAGCTCGGGGCGCCGTGCCGCCGCCTCCAGCTTTTCCAGCGCTTCGGCCCGGCTGCGGGCGTGAATCATGGAATAGAGCCGGTAAGGCCAGACCCCTGCCACCGGCCTGCGTTCGTAGCACAGGGTCACGCCCGGTTGGACCGCAAGAACCGGCCCGGCGCGCGTGATTGCGTCATGCGGCATGTCCCAGACGACCATCGCATTGGATCGCCAGCCAAGCGCGCGGTGGCGCACGATCACGCCGAGGCGGGCAATGATCCGCGCCGCCGACAGTGCCCGGACGCGTGCGATCACCTCGTCCATGCTCAGCCCCAGCGCGTCACCGACATGGGCATAGGGGCGCTCGATCAGCGGCAGGCCGCGCGCCAGCGCCTGCACGATCTCGCGGTCGCCGGGCTGTAGGACCGACACATCGGGTGGCGGTGCGACCGGCCTCACGCAGGTCTCGCCGCGCAGGGAAAATCCCAGATCGAGGTTGAAGGGTCGCACCAGCGGGAGGTTGAGCACGCGCAGCCCGCTGCGCTGCCCGATTCGGATCAGTGTGGCCTCCACATGGGTGCGGTCCGGGCCGGTGACGACGAACCACAGGTTCCAGGAATTCTCACGCAGGTATGAATGGTTTACTCCCGGCTCCGCCCCGATCAGCGCTGCCACCTCCTCGACCCGGTCCTCGGGCGCTGACACGACAGCGAGCGTGCTGGCCGCGATCGTGCCCGGCGCGACGGTGGCCCCGACGCGGGTGATCTGCCCGGCAGCCTGCTTGGCCCGCAGCCGCGCGATCACATCCGCCTCCGAGGTGCCCAGGTGCTGTGCCAGCGCGGCGAAGGGCCGCGCGTCGATCGGGAAATCGCGCTGCCAGTCATCCAGTAACGCACGGTCGATGGGATCGGCGAAACGGTGCATGGCTCTAGAGCCCCGTCTTGTGCGCGCGGGCGGTGAAGAAGATGCCCGATGGGTTCTCGGCAGCGATCTCACGCAGTTTCTCGAAGCTCTGCGTGTCGTAGACCATGATCTTGCCGGCATCGCGCACCGACAACCATACCTCGTGGCCGCGCGCGGTGAACTCCATGTGCAGCACACCAGGGCCAGGTTTGAACGTGCGGATGACCTGCTTGGTCAGCGTGTCGATCACCTGGATGGTGTCGTTATTCGGGTGGGCGAAATTCACCCAGACATGGCGACCGTCGGGTCGTGCCATCGCGAACACCGGCTGACCGTGGACGGCGGTGCGCCCGCTTTCCTCGAGGCTGCGCGCGTCGACCCAGAGCACTTCGTGCTGGCCCATCGCGGGCAAGGCGAACTCGTGTCCGGCAAGCGCCCAGCCTTCCAGATGCGGCATCTTGTAGACCGGCAGCCCCTCTCGCCCCCGTGCATAGCCAGGCAGTATCGGGCGCGGCGTGGGGTCGTCCTGCCACAGGTCGAGCGCGGTCAGGTGATCCTCGCCGAAGAGCCCGGCGATATAGGTCCGCCCGTCACCCGTGACGAGTGCGTCATAAGGATTGCTGCCCATGCCGCTGATTCTGGTGATCTGCAGGGTCTCGCCGCTGAGATCGGCGATCCATGTCTCGCCCTTGTCCCACAGCGAGAAGACGAAGCGCGTACCGGGAATGTCCACCAGCCCGATGGTCTTGGAGCCGGTGGGGATGTCGGCCATCATTTCCAGCGTTTCGGCGTCGAACACCCGCACGCCGCCCGGCTCGTAATTCGACACGGCGACATAACGGCCATCGTCCGATATTGCCCCGCCGATGGAATTGCCCGCCTGCATCACGCGCGCCACGATGCGTCGTTCGAGGATATCGACCTTGGTCAGTCCGCCATCGCGGCCAAAGACATAGGCAAAGCGCTGGTCGGGCGAATAGACAAGGCTCGCGTGGCTCAGATCACCCAGGCCATCGATCCGCCCCAGCCGCGCGCGCTCGGACTGATCCACGACCAGGAGCGATCCGCTCGCGCGCTCCACCACGAGGCCGAGGTCGCCCGTGGCTTGCGCCTGCGCGCCCGTGGCCATCGCAGTGCACAACACGACGGTCACCGCGTTCAGCAGGTGTCGGAAATGGGTATTTTTGCCAAGAAGAAGCGCAGGGCCGGTTTCATCTTTCTCCAGATACTCCGGGGAAGTCGCCCGCTGGGCGACGGGGGCAGCGCCCCCGAACAAGCGTCGGATCCGGGTCATTCGTGATCTCCGTTCAGCAGATACTCGGCAATCCACCTTGCATCCTCCTCGCTTAGCAGCGGGCGCCAGGGCGGCATCGGCGTGCCGGGGACGCCGTCGAGGATGACGGCGGCGAGGCTTTTGTCGTCGTGATGCGCAAGGGTCCGCGCGCGGATATCCGGCCCCAGCCCTCCGCGGAGCGTCAGCCCGTGGCATGAGCCGCAATCCTGCAGCACCAGCCGTTTGAGCGCGGCGGCATCCGGATCGGCGAGCGCCGGCGTCGCGGCCAACACCAGTATCAGCGCCGCCCTATTCACCGGCCATCACCTGCGGCAGGTCGGCCGGCAGCGGGACGTCATGGTAGAGCGACACCACGTGTCCGAGGACGAAAAGCACCGGCGCGGCCATCAAGCGAGCGGCCATGTCGGTGCCGATCCGGTCGAGCCGCGAGAGTACCCGTGCCTCGCGCGGGGTAGTGGCATTGGCGACCGCCAGCACCGGCAAGGTTCCCGGCAGGCCCGCGCGCATCAGGTTGAGCGCGATCTCGGCGATATTGGCGGCCCCCATGTAGATCACCAGCGTGGTGTCCTCGCAGGCCAGGCTCTTCCAATCCAGATCGAGCCGCGCGTCGCGGGCGCGGTGACCGGTCACGTAGCGCACGCCGGTCGCGAGCCCGCGATGGGTGAGCGGAACGCCGGTCGCCGCCGCCATACCCTGCGCGGCGGTGATGCCGGGGGCATACTCCACCTCGATACCGTGGGCGGCGAGATAGGCGGCCTCTTCCGAGCCGCGCCCGAAGATCAGCGGGTCGCCGCCCTTTAGCCGGGCAACGGTCAGGCCCTCGCAAGCAAGCTCGCACAGGATCTCGTTGATGCGTTCCTGCGGCACGGTATGGCATTTGGGCGCCTTGCCTACCGGCACCATCCGGGCATCTGTTGGAGCGAGGGCGAGGATTTCCGGCGAGACCAGCCGATCATAGACCACTGCGCCGGCGGTTTGCAGCATCCTGCGCGCACGCACCGTCATCAGGTCTGCCGCGCCGGGGCCTGCGCCGATCAGATAAACCTTGCCTGTCATTGTCCTGGCTCCTCGGCTTGGCTCGGGGTTCATTCGGGAAAGGTGCCGGGGATCCGCCCTCACGGAACCCCGGCGGCGCGCGTCAGTAGACGTCGGCGCGCGTGTTGTAGACGTTGAACTTGCCCGTGGGCGTGATCAGGCGTTCGTCCTTGATCACCTTCTTGAGCTCCAGCGTCTTGTCGTCGATCACCACGAGGGCCGATTCCTTGTCCGCCGCGTTCCAGACCGAGAACCATATTTCATCACCGGCCTTGTTGAACTCGCCCTGCACCACGCGGGGCTGGCCATCGGTGATCCCGGCCCATTCCACCAGCGGCAGAACGGTGTATTCGGGTTCTTCCTGCGCGAGGTCGGCCACATCGAACACGACGACCGAGCCTGACACTTCGGCATCCGGATTGAGCGGCGCATCGACATAGAGGTGCTCCGATTCCGGGTGTGTCTTGACGAAAAGCGACCCGCCGCCCATCGCATAGACCTGCTGCACCATTTTCCAGGCATGCTCGGGATGGTCCACGGGATCGGTGCCGATCATGGCGACGGTTTCATCGCCAAGGTGCGAGGTGACCCAGACCGGCCCGTAGGTGGGGTGGTCGATATTGGCCCCCCGGCCCGGGTGCGGGGTGAGGCCTTGCGTGTCGATCACCGCCTCGACATCGCCTTCCTTGGTGTCGAGCACCACCACCTTGTTGCGCGCGTTTGCCGCCGTCAGGAAATAGCGCTTGGTACTGTCCAGCCCGCCATCGTGCAGAAAGCGTTCGGCCTCTACCTCGGTAATTTTGAGGCTTTCGATGTTGGAATAATCCACCAGGTGAATCTTGCCGGTTTCCTTGATGTTGACGATGAACTCGGGGTTATAGTGCGACGACAGGATCGCCGCGACGCGCGGCTCGGGGTGGTAGGTCTGTTCGTCATAGATCATTCCGCGGGTCGACTTGATCTTGAGGGGCTCCAGCGTGTCGCCATCCATGATCACGTATTGCGGCGGCCAGTAGCTGCCGGCGATCGCATACTTGTCTTCCCAGCCTTCCATCTTGGATGTCTCGACCGAGCGCGCTTCGGTTCCGACCTTGATCTCGGCCACCGTCGCCGGGGTCTCCATCCACAGGTCGATCATGTTGATCCTGGCGTCGCGGCCAATCACCAGCAGATAGCGGCCAGAGGCCGAGATGCGACTGATATGCACCGCATAGCCGGTGTCGATCACCGCCTTGATCTCATAGCTGGCCCCGTCGATCAGGGCGATTTGACCGGCATCGCGCAGCGTGACCGAAAACAGGTTGTCGATGTCGATATCGTTCATCTTCTCGGTGGGCCGGTCCCCGGGGGCGATGTGTACCTTCCAGCTTGCCTGCATCTCGGGCATGCCGAATTCCGGTGGTGCGGCGGGATCCAGAAGCAGGTAGCGCGCCATCATGCCGACCTCGTCCTCGGTCAGGTCGCCCGAGGTGCCCCAGTTGGGCATGCCGGCGGGCGAACCGTAGGTAATGAAATCGCGCAGGTATTCAAAGCCGTTCTCACGGGTAATGTCTGTGGTCAGCGGCTTGCCGGTTGCGCCCTTGCGCAGCACGCCGTGACAGCCCGCGCAGCGTTCGAAATAGATGGTGTTGGCCTTCTGGTATTCACTTGGTGTCATCACCGGGTCGCCGGGTTTGCGCCCCGGTATTTCGACCTGAAGCTGGCCGAGCGTGGTCATGCTGGGCTCATAGGCGGCCGCGGGGCCGTCAGCATGGTCGGCGGGCTTTGCCTCTTGGGCCTGGGCGCCTGAGATGGCCAGCCCGAGGGCGAGGGCCGCGCTTGACAGCAGCGTGGCGCGCCATGTGGCTTTCCTGGGTATCATTTGGGTTTCTCCAATTCCGCTGGTGAGGCAGGGTAGAGCCTGCGTCGGGTGCGGGGTGATCTCCTTGACCAAAGTCAACGCTCGCCGCTCGACCTGGCGCGACAAGCGGTGGATGATGCGCGCGCTCCTAGTTTTTTGTCTGATCGCTCTTTTGTGGCCCTTCGGGTCCTTATGGGCGCAGGGCGTGGCGCGACCCGGCTTAGAGCGGACGATGTCTCCTGCCGTTCCCACCCGCGAGATGGCCGCCGAACTCCTTGATCTCGATGGGCCGCTGAGCGTGACCTGGCAGGACGAGGCTGTGCCGGGCTGGCAGGTCTCCGGGCGGACAGGTGTGGTGGGCTTCATTGCCTCGACTTGGGAGGTGACGCGCTCGGTGGGTTATTCGGGCCGCCCGCTGGATATGCTCGTGGCCGTGGACATGCAGGGCCGTATCGCCGGGGCGCGGCTCATGCGTCATGCCGAGCCGATCCTGACGCTGGGTCTGGCGGACGATGACATCGCGCGCTTCGTCGGTGGCTTTGCCGGGGTCGATCTGGCCGATCCGGGCGGCCCCGGCCCGGGGCCGGATATGCCTGACATCATCTCGCGCGCCACAGTCTCCACCGGGGTGATCCGCGATTCGATCCTGCGCACCGCGCGCACGTTGGCCATCGCGCGCGGGTTGTTGCCGGGCGGCGGGATCGACCGGGTGACATATAAGCCCCGCGACTGGGCTACGCTGATGGGGCAGGGGGCCATCACAAGCCGCAAGGTAACCCTGACCGAGGCGGCCGAGGCGCTGGCCGACGCTAAAGTGCCGGTGCCGACGGGCGATGCGCCTTTCATAGAGCTATACGCGGCCCTGCTCGATCCGCCCATGATCGGTCGCAACATCCTGGGCCAACAGCAATATACACGCGCGGTGGGGGCGCTTGGCCCCGGGGAAACCGCGCTTTTCGTCGCCTCGCGCGGGCTTTACTCGCATCGCGGCACCGCGTGGCGTCAGGACGGCGTGTTCGACCGGCTGACGGTGGTGCAGGGGGAGGCGCGCATCGCGCTGGTCAAGTCCGGCTACACCCGGATCGACGAGCTGGCCATCGAAGGCGCGCCCGAGTTCAAGGAACGCAGCATTTTCCGCCTGCCGGGCGACGGGTTTGACCCCACGCAGCCCTTCACGTTGGAATTGACCGCCACCCGCGCCACAGAGACGGGCGAGGCCAGCTTTACCACCGATCTGGGTTACGCACTGCCTGCCGCCTATATCACCGAGCCGCCCGCCGAGCCCGCCCCGCTCTGGCAAGAGCGTTGGCAGGAAAAGCGACTTCAGGTCGCCTCCGTCATGGGCATGATGGCCGCGCTCACGCTGATCCTGCTGGCGCAGGAATGGATCGTCCGGCGCAAACGGCTGTGGCTGGGGCTCCGGCTGGGATATCTCACGCTCACGCTCGTGTGGCTTGGCTGGGTGCTGGGTGGGCAATTGTCGGTCGTGCAGGTGGTGGCTTTCGTGCAGTCGCTGCTTTCGGGCTTTCGCTGGGAGACCTTCCTGATCGAGCCGGTGATCTTCACGCTCTGGTCCGGCGTGGCGCTGGGCCTGCTATTCTGGGGGCGCGGGGTATTTTGCGGCTGGCTCTGTCCGTTCGGGGCGCTGCAGGAGTTGACAAACCTCGCCGCGCGCCGTCTGGGCGTGCCGCAGATTACGGTGCCGCACGCGGTGCATGAGCGGCTCTGGATCATCAAATACACGCTCTTTCTGGCGATCCTCGCGCTCAGCTTCTACTCGATGGACCTGGCGCTGCGTCTGGCCGAGGCGGAACCGTTCAAGACCGCCATTTCTATGCGGATGATGCGCGCCTGGCCGTTCGTCGCCTTTGTTCTGGTGCTGCTTCTGGCGGGGCTCTTCATCGAGCGGTTCTATTGCCGCTATCTCTGCCCGCTCGGCGCGGGGCTGGCGATCCCGGCGAAGTTACGGGTCTTCGACTGGCTGCACCGCCGCCCGCAATGCGGCCGCGAATGCCGACTTTGCGAGACGAAATGCACCGTCGGCGCGATCGATCCGCTGGGGCGCATCAACCCGAATGAATGCGTGCTCTGCCTGCGATGTCAGGTGGTGATGAACGATCCGGGGACGTGCCCGGTGCTCAAACGTCGCCAACGCCGGACCGAAGCCCCCACATGATGGCCGGTCCCGTGAGGCCACTCTTCGGCAAGGTCCTGACAGGAAAACCGAAACGTTGACAGGGACAGCCTGTCTGCCAATGGACCGGCGGCAGCCATTGCGCTAAGACTCGAGGCGAAGAACGTGCTCTGGTCGGTGGTTTGATCCTCATGAAGAAATCCGAGAGTCTAGAGATCGCGAAAAGATCGCTGCTGTTGGCCAACCTGCCGGAGCAGGTGACCGACGCATTGCTGTGCGATGCGTCGATCCGTGAGTTCGCCCGGGGAGAAACGGTTTTCCTGCAGGGAGAGAACGCGAGCGTGATCCACGTGGTTCTAGACGGGTGGGTCAAGCTTTACAGAATTGCGCCGAATGGCAGCGAGGCCGTCGTCAACGTGTTTACGCGAGGCCACAGCTTTGGCGAGGCGGTGGCGTTTCGGATGCAGCCCTATCCGGTGTCGGCCGAAGCCGTGACGGATTGTGTTCTCATGCAGATTCCGGCGCGTCGTTTCATCTCTATCCTGCATCGGGAACCGGAAGTGGCGATTGCCGTTCTGGCCTCGACCTTCCAGCACCTGCACGATCTTGTCGGGCAGGTCGAGCAGATCAAATCGCAGACCGGCGCGCAGCGTGTTGCGGATTTCCTGATACATCTTTGCACCCGCGATTCAGGGACCTGCGTGGTGACGCTGCCTTATGACAAGGTGCTGATTGCCGGGCGGTTGGGAATGAAACCCGAGAGCCTGTCGCGGGCATTTGCCAAGCTGAAACCCGTTGGAGTGCACGTCGCACGCCACAACGCCACCATAGACGATATCGAGGCGCTGCATGACTATGCCGAAAGAGATCCGGCAGACGCATGGGGCAAGGCACTGTGAACAGGCTCGAAATTGCCCTCGCCGCGATTGATGCGGCCAACGCGCACGACCCCGACACTAAAGAGGGGCAACCGGCCGCGCAGCTTTATGGCCAGAGGATGAGCGCGGAGTTGTCCAGGCTGTTTCCCGATGCCTCGGAGCCATTGCAGATCGCCGCGCGGGGTCAGCATATCGAACGCTGGATCATGAGAAGGCAGGAGTTTCCGGAGGGGCGTGCCGGGTACCTGGAATGGCGCACCGAGCTTGCCAAACATCATGCCAAGCGCGTGGGCGAGATCATGCAGCGCGCGGGCTACGACCGGGCCGACGCCGAGCGCGCGGGCCGCATGATCCGCAAGGAGGGCATCAAGCGCGACCCGGAGGTGCAGGCGTTGGAAGATGTCATCTGTTTCACCTTCCTGAAGTGGTATTTCGCCCCCTTTGCGCCCACGCAGGACCCGGAAAAGCTCGAAAGGATCGTCGTCAAGACGGCGCGCAAGATGTCGGCGCAAGGGCGCGCGCGCGTGCTTGACGAGTTTGATCTTCCCGAGACATTCGCCGCGGCGTTCCGGCCCCGAGCCTAGCCCAGGCCCGGCGCGAGGTAGAGGCCGAGGAGGACGAGGCAGAACAGGGCGAGCGCGATCTCGAACCCGCGCCGCCAGAATGGCGCCTGCGCCAGCCCGAGGTATTGCGCGAGGATCACCCGGGCCTTGAGCCATGCGAGTGTCAGGATGGACGCCCCGGCGATCGCCGTGAGGCCCGGCGGCCAGAGCCAGAGCGACAAGGCGGTCGAGCCGAGGCTGAGCCCGATCAGCACGGCCCAGGCGCGCAGCAGGGGATTGCGGGGCATCGCGGTCACCTCAGCAGGTAGATGACAGGAAAGAGCAGCACCCAGACCAGATCGACCATGTGCCAGAAGGCCGCCCCCGCCTCTATGTTGCGGGGCGCGTCCTGCCATGCGACCAGGGTGAGAACCACCACCCCCGCCACAACGTGCGCGGCGTGAAAACCGGTGAGCAGGTAGTAAAAGGTAAAGAACGGGTGCGTGTCCCAGGCGATGCCCGCGCCTGCCTTGGCCGCGTACTCCACGGATTTGATGATCAGGAACACCACGCCCAGCAAGGCCGCACCGAGAAGCGCAAGACGCGCCATGCCGCGCCGGGCGCATTCGCTCTGACGCAAGGCGAAAGCGGCGAGTGCGCCGGAAGTAATGAGCACGACAGTGTTGACCCCCGCCCAGGTGCGGTAGAGCGCGTCCTGCGCCGTGGCAAAGCCCGCAGGGTCCGTGATCCGCACGGCGAGAAAGGCCGCGAGACCCGCGCCGAACACCAGCAGCTCGCTGACGATCAACACCCAGACCATCAGATCGCCGGGCAATTCGTCGAAAACGCTTGTGTCGCTCATGCACCGACCAGTTCGCGGTAGATCATCGGCAGTGCCTCGGTCAGGCGTTCGGGGTGTGGGATCACGTGAAAGCCGCCCTGCCCGAACATCCGCGCGAACCAGCTTTTGGCCTGTTTGTCTACGGTGATGCCAAAGACCGACTGCCCGGCGCGGCGCGCTTCGCGCACTGCCATCGCGGTGTCCTCGATGCCGTGACGGCCCTCGTAATGGTCGAGGTCGTTGGGCTTGCCATCCGTGATGACCAGCAGCAGGCGACGCTTGCGTGCCTGTTGCGCCAGACCGGCAGATGAATGGCGAACTGCGGCCCCCAGGCGGGTGTAAAAGCCGGGGCGAAGCGCTCCGATGCGCTGCTCGACCATCCCGGTCATTGGTTCGGCGAAATCCTTGCAGGTCTGGATATAGACGCGGTCGCGCTTGAGCGACGAAAAGGCGTGGATGGCGAAATCGTCGCCGCAGGCATCCAATCCCCAGGAGAGTGCCGCCAGCGCCTCGCGTTCGATGTCGATCACGGCGCGGTCACCCACCGCGCTTTCGGTGGAGCGCGACACGTCGAGCAGGATCGACACCGCGAGATCGCGCGCGATGGGGCGGGTTTGCCGCCATATGCGGTTGGTGCCCGCGCCGTTGGCCAGGATATCAACACGCGCGCGCACCGCGGCCTCCAAGTCGAGCTCGTCACCATCCAACTGGCCGGGGATCGAGATGCGCCCGGGGCGCAGCGCCTCGAACTGGCGTTTGACATGGGTGATGCGGCGCGCGGCGCGCGGGTCTTCGCGAAAGGCGGGGACGCAGTCCACCGGCTCCGCCATACTGTCGAGAACGCGCACGTGATCGGGCAGGTAGGCGCCGATGCGCGTGTCCCATTCGGGGTAGAGCGTGACGCCGGAAAGGCGTTCACGGTCGACGTCTTCCGGGGCGAGGTCAAGGTGAAGCTTTAGCCGCGTGGCCGGGGCCTTGGAGATCTGCCCAAGGCCGATTTCCTCCTGGTCGTCGGCGGCCTTCTTGGCCGAGTCGGGATCGTCGTCATCGACCCGGCGGTTTAGGTTGAGGAACTCGGCCCAGCTCAGGATCGCCTCGAACTTGTGCAGGATCAGGCTGTCGCGGCGATCGGCTTGATCGGCCTTGCGGCGGCGCGCGCGGTGGGTCTTGTTCGAGCCCTCCTCGGGCGGGCCGTCGGCATCGCGGCTTTCGACCTCGTCGCGGGCCGAAAGGATCAGTTCGCGCAGGTCGGGCCAGAGCGCGACGGGCCGGTAGGGGCGATAGCCGCGTGGGGCGGTGATGGTGGGGAGGTCGCCGGTCTCCACCGCCGTCTTGAAGGCTTGGGCGCGGTCGCAGAGCGGCGCGGGGTCGCCCAGCAGGTGCCGGATCAGCGCCTCGGTCGCCGCCTCGGTGCGCGGCAGGCCATTGGCGGGGCGATAGTGCAGCGTGGCCGAACAGAGGCCATTGTAGAGGTCGCGCAGCCCCGGTGCGGCGGTGAGCGCGGCGCGGGTCATCTCATGCGCCGCGCGCAAGGATAGCAGGTCGGCGCGCAGCGGGTCTGGGTCGGTCGCGGGATCGGGCGCATGGGCCACAGCCGCCGCGAGCCAGAGGTAGAGCGCGCCATTGGCCTCGCGCGAGGGAAAGAGCGCCAGGGTATCGGGCAGGCGCAGCACCTCGCCGTCGAAACTGGCGCGCGGGGTGCGTTCGGCCTCGGTGCCCAAGCGGCGCAGGAACCGCAGGCGGTGGCGCGAAACCTCCGGCGAGACCGGCCTGATTTCGACCGACGGCGCGCCGCCCAGCCCGCGGAAAAAGACTGCCAGCCGCCCGCTGACCTCAGAGAGGTCAACCGCGGCTCCGTGATGCACCTGCGGCGCATCGAGGCGACTGGCAAAAGCGTGCCACAGCTTCCCGACGGTTTCTTCGGGCTCCCATGGCTCGATTTCGATCCCGGTCATGGCCATGCCTCACCCAAAGACGGCCGTCACGAGATCAAGGAGCCCGCGTTTGATATCCGCGTCATCGGTCAGGGGCTGGATCATCGCCGCCTCGATGGCGCGCTCGACCGGCATTCCCGTGGCGATGAGGGTCGCGGCGTAGATGACGAGACGGGTCGAGACACCCTCCTCAATGTCCTGACCCTTGAGGGTACGCAGCTTGCCGGCGAGGCGCACGAGGGCGCGGGAGCGCTCCTCCGGCAGACCGGATTCGCGGCTGACGATCCGGGTTTCCAGATCGGGGGCGGGAAAGTCGAACTCCATCGCGACGAAGCGTTGCCTTGTGGAGGGCTTAAGCGTTTTCAGGATGTTCTGATATCCCGGGTTGTAGGACGCCACGAGCATGAAGCCCGGCGCTGCCTCGATCTCTTCGCCGGTGCGGTCGATGGGCAGGATGCGGCGGTCATCGGTGAGCGGGTGCAGCACCACGGTCACGTCCTTGCGGGCCTCGACCACCTCGTCGAGATAACAGATCGCGCCCTCGCGCACCGCGCGGGTGAGCGGGCCATCGACCCAGACCGTCTCGCCACCCTTGAGCAGGTAGCGCCCGATCAAATCCGCCGCCGAGAGGTCATCGTGACAGGCCACGGTATAAAGCGGGCGGCCAAGCGTTGCGGCCATATGCGCCACGAATCGGGTCTTTCCGCAGCCCGTCGGCCCCTTGAGCAGTACCGGCAGGTCGTTCTGGCTCGCCGCCTCGAACAGCGCGCATTCCCCGCCTTGTGCGAGGTAGAAGGGGGCGGTGGCCGCCCCCTTTTGTTGCAGGGTCATATCTCCGTCCATCGGTCTCACTCCGCTGCGACCGAAGGCTCGGCCGAGATGATCTCGCGCCGCGGTACGGCCAGAGAATAGATCAGCAGGACGACGCCGATGAACACCACCACGCCCGCGCCAAAGCGCATCCAGTAGAAGATTGCGATCTGGTCCTGGACGTTCATGTAATATTCGCCCAGCACGCGCTGCATATGCGTCTGCACCGTGCCCGCGAAGGTCAGCGTGAAGGTCATGAAGACCATACCGCCCGACATGAGCCAGAACGCCGCCATGTTGAGCACCTGGTTATAGGGATCGCGACCGCGCAGGATGGGCAGCGCGTAGGTGAAGATCGCAATGTTGAGGCAGACATAGGCGCCGTAGAAGGCGAGGTGCCCGTGCGCCGCGGTGATCTGCGTGCCGTGGGTGTAGTAGTTGACCCCGTGCAGCGTGTGCAGGAAGCCCCAGACGCCTGCGCCGAAGAAGGCAAGCGTGGCGCAGCCCAGCGACCACAGGAGCGCCGCCTTGTTGGGGTGGTCGCGCCGCCCCTTCCAGACCATGACGAAGGCAAAGGCCATCATCGCGAAGAAGGGGATCACCTCCAGCGAGGAGAAGACCGAACCTATCCACTGCCAGTAACCCGGCGTGCCGATCCAGTAGTAATGGTGCCCGGTGCCGAGAATGCCAGAGAAAAGTGCCGCGGCGACAATGACATAGAGCCATTTCTCCACCACCTCGCGGTCCACGCCCGTGAGCTTGAGCATCAGGTAGGCGAGGATCGAAGCCATGATCAGCTCCCACACGCCCTCGACCCAGAGATGGACGATGTACCACCAGTATTGCTTGTCCACGGCGAGGTTGTCAGGGTTGTAGAAGGCGAAGAGAAACAGGAGCGCCAGCCCCCACAGACCCAGGAGCAGGATGTTGGAAATCGCCGTCTTGCGGCCCTGAAGCACCGTCATCGAGACGTTGTAGAGAAAGATCAGCGCGGCGACGACGATGCCGATCTTGACCCAGACCGGCTGTTCGATGAATTCGCGCCCTTCCTTGCCCAGGAGCCAGTGCCCCTCGAACAGGTTGAAGAGATAGGTCACGACCACGCCCAGTGTGCCGACCACAAGAATGATCAATTGCAGGTATGCCAGCTTGGGCGAGTGGATTTCGCGCTCGGCCTCCTCTGGGATGAGGAAGTAGGCGGCCCCGAAAAAACCCAGCAATAACCATACGATGAGAGAGTTTGTATGCAGCATTCTGAGCGTGCTGAACGGCACCAGTTCGCTTAGGAAATTGGGGCTGACATAGACCCAGCCCACCAGCAGGCCGCCGATGATCTGGATGAGAAAGAGCGCGAGCGCCACCGAGAAGTAGGCCAGCGCGATTTTCTGCGTTTCGTATTTCATTCGTCCGGTCCTTTCTCAGCCCGCGTCATTGGGCGGCCAGCCCTGTGCGTCGATGGAATCGACCCAGCGCAGGAAATCGGCGAGCCCGCGGGTCTCTTCCTCGGTCAGCTCGAAATAGGGCATCTGGCGACGCCCCTCGATGCCGCTGGGTTGCGACTTGATCCAGCCGTCGAGCATCTCGTAGGCTCCGTCCGGGTCGTCGGCCACGCCCCAACGGGTAGTGACATTTGCCAGTTCAGGCGCAAAATATGCGCCCTCGCCCATGATCGAATGACAGTTGATGCAGGTCTTGTCTTCCCAGACCTTTTTACCCAGCGCGACGCTCTCGGTCAGGGTCTCGGCGTTGGTCGAGGTGGTGGTGATGTAGCGATGCGAGTGCACCGACAGACCCACGAAGATGATGATGAAGAACAGTGACCCCCCGTAAAATATGTTTCGGGCCATGCTCTTGGTCATGACTTCGCGCATGATGATCTCCTTTGCGCGTTGATGCGTGTGCGGGGACACTGCGTCGGGCGCGCGGCGTGCTCCTTGACAATTGTCAACGGCGGCGCGCGAACGAGCGGCGCTGGCGCACGGGCGACGGGCCCGGCGACCGCGCTCGCTGGTGGCAGATGGATCAGGGATGAACCTGCAGGTTCAAGGCGCGAACCGCACGGTTCGCCCCCGAACGGCGCGCGGTTGGTTTACGCGCTGTTAGTCGCGCCAGAGGGCCTCGGCGTGAAAGCCGACATGCTCTTCCATGAACGTCGCGATGAAGAAGTAGCTGTGGTCGTATCCCGGCTGCATCCGGAAGCTGCCCTGCTGGCGGCGGCCGATGGCGGCGGTGGCGAGGGTTTCGGGGCGCAAAAGATCGAGGAACTGGTCGGAGGTGCCGGTATCGACGAGCATCGGCCCGTCAAAGCCGCGTTCGGCCATCAG
Source organism: Roseovarius nitratireducens (assembly GCF_002925845.1). Classification (GTDB taxonomy): domain Bacteria; phylum Pseudomonadota; class Alphaproteobacteria; order Rhodobacterales; family Rhodobacteraceae; genus Roseovarius; species Roseovarius nitratireducens. The sequence goes on from NZ_PDNI01000036.1 coordinate 70,729, forward strand.
CAGGCTCGCGTCATGGGCGGCCCAGGCGCTCTCGTCCGGGCCGAGATAGGCGGCGAACTGCTTGCGGCCCCAGTCGCCGCCGGTGGGGTTGCAGATGGGCGAGAAGGCCGAGACCGAGCGGAACCGCCCCGGAAGCGACATCGCCAGCGTCAGCGCCCCGTGCCCGCCCATCGAGTGGCCGGTGATGGCCTGCCGGTCCATGTCGAGCGGAAACTCGGAGGCCAGAAGCGCGGGCAGCTCCTCGGCCACGTAATCCCACATGCGGAAATGCGGGGTCCAGGGTTCCTGGGTCGCGTTGACATAAAAGCCCGCCCCCTGACCGAGGTCAAACGCCTCGTCGTCGGCCACACCCTCGCCGCGCGGGCTTGTGTCGGGGAACACGAGCGCGATGCCCTGCTCGGCGGCCCAGCCCTGTGCGCCGGCCTTGACCATCGCGTTCTCGTGCGTGCAGGTCAGCCCCGAGAGATACCACAGTACCGGCACCGGGCCGCTCTGCGCCTCCTCGGGCAGGAATAGCCCGAAGGTCATGTCGCAGCCGCAAACCTCGGAAGCGTGGGTGTAGACGCCCTGCCTGCCGCCGAAGCAGGCGTTTTCGGAAACCGTGTGCATCATGGTCCTGTCCTTTCGTCGTCTTCGTGTCAGTAGAGCGTGCCGGTCCAGCCGATCACCGCCGAGACGCTGAGTACCGCCACGGCGGTGGAGATGAAGATCGCCGAGGACACGCGGCGCGGCGCGACCCCGTAGCTTTGCGCGATGATGAACACGTTTCCCGCCACCGGCAAGGCCGCCGCCGCGATTACCACCGCCGCCGGAAAGCCCCGCATGTCGAACACCCACAAGAGCGAGATTGCCACCGCCGCCGGGTGCAGCACCAGCTTGCAGAATGAGAGCCAGCCCGCCACGTGGGGCCGCTCGGCGGCCTTTTCCGCCAGCGACGCGCCGATGGCGAAGAGCGCGCCGGGCGTGGCCGCGCCGCCCAGAAGCGCGAGGAAGGCGTTCATCGTGTCGGGGATTGGCAGGTCGAGCGCGGACCACGCGAAGCCCGCGGCAATGGAGACGATCATCGGGTTGCGGATGAGGCCGCCGCCGATGCTGCGCAGGATCGCGGGCGACATGCGCCCGTCGCGTGCGCCGGTGATGAGGATCACCACCAGCGAGCCGAACACCAGCAGATCGACAGCCAGCACCAGCATCACCGGGCCGATGGCCGCCTCGCCCATCAGCATGGCGAGCATCGGCACCCCGAGAAAGCCCACGTTGCCGATCACCGCGCATTGCGCCTCGATCGCCGCCGTCTCGACCCGCTGGCGGCGCAGCATCGCCACCAGCGTCGCCAGCAGGTAGACGACGAGGCTGGCCGAGAGGTAGGCCGCGACCAGCCGCCAGTCGAGCACCTCGCCGAGCGACAGGTTGGCGGAGAAGCGAAACAGCATCGCCGAGAGCGCGAAGTAGAACACGAATTTGGTGAGCCAGGCGGTGCCCGCGGGCGAGAAGAAGCCGCTGCGCCCGGCCCCGTAACCAAGGCCGATGAGAAGAAAGAAGGGCAGGGTCTGGAAGAACACGCCGAGCATGGCGGGCACTGGTAGCAGGCTGGCCCGGCGCGTCAATCGGCAAGAGGACGTAGCGGGGGCGGTGCGAGGTAGCGGCATCCGCAGAAGGCGTCGTGTCAGAACGATCTCGCGGATTGGGCGATGTCGTCAGGCAATGGCAAACGGATCGTCCAGCACGCCGACGAGCGGCATGAGGAATTCGCCGTTCGTCGGGTCGAGAGCATCTGTATAAAATTGATCTGTCGCGTTGATGGCGTCTTCGATGCTCTGCTGTGATCCATCGAACAGTTCCATGACTTCGCGGCCATTCTGACCGTCAGACATGCCTTTGATGACGGTGAAGTAGATGCCGATATCGACCTTGTTCTCGATATAGTCGATATCCGTGCCTTGCGCCCCATTGAGAAGTCTCGAAATAAAGACGTCCCGCGGGATTATCCCCGAGTTCAAATGCCCCAGCCAGAAGTCGAAGCCGCCTTGATCGGGATCGCGTCCGAGAACGTTGTTGTAGACTGCCTCGACAAAGTCAGCGTTGGACGAACCCTCCGGGTACAGCGCCCGGGTCTCGTCTGCGGTATCAAACCGGGCGGCGATCTCTTCCAGGGTCAATCCGTCACTGAAGGCCGTCGCCCAGAAATACAGGCCCGTCGCATCCGGGGCCCGGTTGAAATACGCGATGTAGAGTTCGATCAGGTCCGCGAATTGCTCGTCATTGAGCTCCGTTGGCCCACCGAACCGATCCAGGTTCATGGGTTTTCCCCCCATCGCCGGGATCTCGGTATCAAAGTCCAGGAATTCCATGTCGATGAGCGTGTCGGTGCCGTTGCCATCCGCGCGCCGGTCGGTGAGCGTGGCCGCCGTCGGGCTCAGCGTCAGCGTGTAGCTGGACTGGTTGCCGGAATAGACGGCCGTGTCCCGGCCATCCCCGCCGTCGAGCAGGTCATCGCCCGCGTTGCCGGTGAGGGTGTCGTCGCCAGCCTCACCCCGGAGCGTGTCGTCGCCCGCGCCGCCGGTCAACGCGTCGGATCGCGAGGTGCCGACGAGTGTGTTGGACTCGTTGGGGGCGTCAGGCGAGTCAGGCTCCGGGCGGGCGGGGACCGGCGGGGGGGCGTCGGCGGCGATGATCGGCAGCCGGTCGGGCCAGTCGAACACCGGCCCGAACAGGGCGGCGGCGTCGGGCACGACCGGCGTGGGGCTCGACAGCTCGATCACCGTGTCGCGGAAGGTGATGCGCGCGGTGCCGGGCCCGGCCTCGATCCCGAGCTGTGCGGGGCTGCGCAGCATCGGCAGGTCCGACAGGTCGAGCCGGTCGGTGCCGGGGGAGAAATCCGTGATCGTCACGCGGCCCGATTCGGCGGAGATGACGAAGGTATCCGCGCCCGCGCCGCCGCGCAGGACCGTGTCGCCCGGCCCTGCCACGAGAATGTCGTCGCCCGCGCCGCCGTCGAGGGTATCGGCACCGGCACCCTGCGAGGCGAGCAGGTCGTCGCCCGCGGTGCCCGCGACAAGGGCTGCGGTGTCGCCCGTGTTGGTCGCGACGATCCCGAGGCCCGAGACGTCCTGCGAGAACTGGCTGACGCCGCCCCGCGAATCGCCAGCCACGAAGACCTGTAGCTGATCGCCGAGTATCGCCGCGCCGATATCCTCGACATTCTCCAGCCCGAGGCCGATGCCGTGCGGCAGCGTCTCGACATGCAATAGCCGACCGTCGGGCAGCAGGCGAAACAGGCTGAGCCCGTCATCGGCGCCGCCCGCGACGACGAAGACGTGATCGCCCGCCTGCGCGACGCTCAGCGCGTGGACCTCGCCGAAGCGGGTGCCGAGCGTGTCGAGCAGGTGGTCGGTCACCGTCAGGCTGCCGTTGTCGCCGACGCGCACGACGCTGAGCGAATCGGTGCCCGCCGAACCGATCACCGCCCATGTGGCACCATGCGCCGAGACCACCCCCAGCGTGGTGGGGTCGGCCACCGACAGGCCGTGCGTGCCATCGACCCGGCCACCCGGGCTGAGCGCGCCGGTGGTGGCATCGACGCCGAGGGAGTGCAGCACGCCGGTGGCCTGGTCGAGCGCGAGAAGGTGTTGGCTGCTTCCCGTCCCGGCCATTGCCAGCAGCGTCGGGCCGTCGAAGGCGGGCATGTCGCCGGGCCCCTGCGACGTGGCGGCCAGGGCGGGGGTCGGCGCGCCGGGGCGGTAGACGAGGATCCGGCCTGCATCGCTATCGGCGACGAATAGCGTCTCGACCCCGCCCACCGAGGCCGAGACCATTGCCGAGACAGTACCGCCATCCGAGGGCAGCGCGGCCAGCGACAGCATCTCTCCGAAGCTGCCATCGTCGTTGATCCGGTGGGCGAGAAGCGCCGCGCCGCTGCCATCGGGCGCGGCGCCGAAGGCGAGTGATTGCTGGCCCGGCGCGCCCACCGGCGTTGCCAGACCGGTTTTGCCGGTGCTGGCGGAGCCGGAGAAATGCGTGCTGTCCACCAGCGTGGCGGTCGTGCCCTCGTCCAGCCGCCAGGAGATCAGCCCACCGGCGGGGCCGGTTCCGGCCACGAGATGCAGGCCGCCATCGAGCCGCGCGAGCCCGAGATCGCGCAGGTCCTGATCCAGCAGGGGATCGCCGAGCAGCAGGTGGGAGATGAATTGCAGGCTCATCCTGGCGCCAATCCGGTTTGGGACACCGGATCGCTATGCGCCGCGATCCTGCACGAGGCGGATCGAAATTCCGGCAGAACCATGCCTTTCGCCTACGGCTTTACGCAAATTCTTCGCGCTTTCGGTGCAGGCGTGTTGGACCGCGCGTTTGCCGGGAAACCGCGTGGTGTCAAAGAAATCCTCGATCCGCGTGGGTTTTATCCCCGGAAAGGCGCGTTCGTCATAGGCCATGACGCGGGCGTACACGTTCTGCGGGATGGCGCAGCGGGTGGGCGTGTGGGGGGCGAAATCCGCCATCGCGGCATCGCCGACCAGTGCCTGCGCATCGAGCCGCAGCAACAGCCCCTCGGCGCAGGCGACGCGCGCCTGATCGGCGAGCATGTCGATCACGTCCCATCCCTCTGCCCCGGCGCGGTCGCGTAGCGCCGCGACGGTGCCGTCGTACTGCACGGCCTCTACCGCATGGCCGGTGGTTTCGGAAAAGGGGGCGAATACCGCCTTGCGCTGCGCGGCCTCGTAGGCACCGCCCCATGTGGCGACGGTGAGATCCTGCGCCAGCACCGGGGTGCAGAGGAGCACGGTCCAGAGGGTGATGAGGCTAGAGCGCAGCATTCTCTTCCTCCCTGATGCGGGCGACGTGATCGAGCCATGCGCTGACCATGTCCGCCTCGGACACGGCCCCGAGGTAGCGCCCGTCCACGCGCGCGACGGCGGGCACCGCGTCGCCGACGAAGCCGCGCATGCGCTCCATCGCGTCGGCGAGGCTGGTGTCGTCCTCGAAGGTGAGCGTCGCGGGCTGCTGCCCTTCGGACGGGCTGTGGATGCCGACAAGCTTGCCATCGGCGTCGAGAACGAAGGCTTGTCGCCAGCCACGCTCGGAGAGGCGCCGGGCGATCGTTTCAGGGGAGCGCGCCTTGAGCGGGCTACCTCACCGCGCCGCGATGCTCGCGGGTGTCGTCAGCAGCGATGGCACGAACTGCTGGACCACGCGGTTCCACTTGGTGACCGGTTGCTCCTCGACGAAGACGATGTCGTTGGGGCGCATTTGCATCCGCGTGGCGAGGGTGATGTTGACGGCGTTGCGCGTATCGAGATGCCAGGCGGTGACAGCCCCGAACTCGGCCGGATCGGCGGAGGGGCGCAGCACGTAGATATTGCCCGGGTTGCCGGTGCGGGTCGGGATGCCGCCCTCGCCGTAGAGCACGTCGGCGAGCGTGGCCTGCTGCGCGTAGGGTAGCGGCACGCGGGCCTGTTGCTCGACCTCGCCGGCGAGGTAGATGTAGTCGCGCGGCTCGGCCCCCAACTCTGTGCGCGCGCGGAAATTGCTGCGCCGCTCCTCCAGGACGCTGCGCCGGAGCTCCATTTCGGCCTGCATCATGTCGAGCGTATCCTTGCGCGCCTGCGAGCGCAGGCGGATCACGTCCACCTCCTGACGGTAGAACTCAAAAGCGCGGTCGAGGTCGTAGGTGTTGTCTACGAAAACCGCGTCACCGTCCTTGAGCGGCAGGTCGTGCAGGTCGGGGCGCGCGAGATAGTCTTCGTAGGGGATCTGGTAGAGCGTCCCGTCACGGTAGAGCCGCAATGATGCGAATTCCTCGTCGCGCACCGTCACGCCACCCGCGGCGGTGAGTGCGTCGCCAAGCACCGGCGGGGTCAACGCGACCGGCAGGCGCGCGGCCTGGTGCACGGCGCCGCCCACGGTGACACGTTGCGAGTTGAACTCTGCGACCTCGAGCGAGAAGGCCGGGTCCACCTGCTGATCAAGCAGGAAGCGGAAGATCCGGTCCTGTGCCTCTTGCAGGGTCAGGCCGGCGATCTCGACCCGGCCGATATCGGGGATCGAGATCGCCCCGTCATCGGAGACGGTATAGCCCTGCCGCCGCGTCTGCGCCGCCAGCAGGCCGCTGAGCCGTTCGACGGTGTCGCCGTTTGTCTTGGTTGCCAGCAGCACCACGTCGCCGATACCGAGCCGATAGGGTTGATCCGCCAGATCCGGGGGCGGGCGAAGTTCAAGAAGCCCCGGGTTCTCGTCGGGAACCTGCGGAGCCTCCGGCAAGGTACCCAGTCCCGGCCCCTGCCGGGCGCTGGCGGCGCTGTAGAATTCCCGTGGCAGATTGCGCGGGCTGTAGGGGCTGCGGTTGGCCATGATCACGGTTTCCGGTGTCAGGGCGATCTCGCGCACATCCACGCCCCCCGCCGTGCGGCTGACATTGGGGCTGGTGTAGACGACGCCACAGGCTGCGGGCAGGAGGAGGCCTGCCGCGAGTGCCAGAGCGTGTAGCGGATGCGCGCCGAATCCGGCCCTGCGGTGTCTCATCTTGTCATCCTCCTTCATTCGCCCCGGGGTTCACTCGCGCGGCAGGCGTTCGGTTTCCATGTAGTCGATGGCCGGGCTGACCCATTGCCGCGATCTCGTGGTCTCGCCGGTTTGATCGAGCCAGTAGGTGTTGGTGATTTCGGCATCTGTAGAGATGCAGCGTTCGACAACCTGATGGGCCGGTGCGGCCTCGGCCCGCGCGTCCCGGCGGCATTGGAAGCTGCGAAACACCGTGCGATCCTCGCCGTCGAGATAGCTGCGGATATGGGGATAGTGTGTCGCCTCATCGGTGCCGCGCAGCATCGCCAGCGTGCCGTCGACGTCGGCGGACATCAGGTCGTCCCCCAGCCCGCGCGTCGCGACCAGCACCCCGCCGCGAAAGCTCAGCGTGATGCCGTCGAGCGTCTGCCAGACGGTCACGTCGCCGTTGCGGGCCACCGGGGCCAGCGTGGCCTGTGCGCCGGTGGCGGGCAGGGTGACGCGCAGGCGCGCGGGCCCGATCGGTTGCGGTGGCACCGCTGCCACGGTCCCGGTGAGGTCCAGCGTCCGGCTCACCCGGTCGCATCCCGCAGCCAGCAGCAGGGCGAGGCCGGCCACAAGCGCGGTCGCGGGGATCCTGCGGGGACGGACACTCATCGCCAGAACCTCCCCCAGCCATCCTGTAGCGCCGGTTTCTGCCGCGGGCGAACCCGGTCGTAGAGCCGCCCCGGCACGTCGAGCCGCGCGCCGCCGTCGCGCTGAACGGGCCGGATCGTGGTGGTGTAGGCGGTCTTGTTGGGCTCGCCGGTCAGCCAGCGGATCGGCACGGTGATGCGAATGCCCTTGTCGAACGAGCCCTCGCCGAAGGTGTCGAAGGGCACATCGGTCAGCGTCGCGAAGGCCCCGATCCGCCAGCCATTGCCGAACTCGCGATCGAGCGAGAATGTCGCGCCCCAGTCCCGGGCGAGGTAGCGCCCGGCATCGAGCTGCGCGTGAAAGCCGCCGCCCATGTCCCAGTAGGCCGAGACATGGCCTGTCGCCACCTCGTAGTCGCGAAAGCCGAACCCGCCATCGAAATCGCGCTGCCAGGCGTAATTGACCTCTGCCCCCAGCGCGAAGGGGCTGTCGTTGCGTTTCCACAGCAGCTCTGAGGACAGCCCGCCGAACATCCGCTCAAAGTATCCGACCGTCACCCGGCCATAGAGATCGCGCCCCGGCTTGAAATAATGCGCGCCTGTCAGTTGGGTGAGAGCGGTTTCCCCCTCACGGTCGTAGAGCGCGAAATCGCTGCGGACCCGGGGCAGCACCGAATCCGAGCGCCGCGTGGCGTCGTCGAGATTGCCAAGCACCTTCTGGCGCAGGATGCCGGAGACCTCAAACCCCGGCATCGGCTGAAAGGATACATCGAGCTGCGCCCCCGCATCGGCGCGCAGCGGATCGTCGGGGTCGAAGAAGCTGGGGCTCAGGTAGGGCGAGATGCTCCAGTCGAAGCGCGGGTAGCGTTCTGGCGCGGGGGTGGTCGTTCCCTCCGGCGAGGAGATTCGCGCCCGGGCAAAGCTTTTCCACGTGCCGTCCAGATCATGTTCGAGCGTCTCCATGTCGTCGCGGCGGAGGCTGATCTGCGTGACCGGAAGGCCCGCATCGACAAGCGTGATGTCGAAAACATCGACATGCGCGGGCAGGCGTCGTGTGAGCACCCGCGCCGTGCGCCCGACCGCCTGTGCCTCCTGAAGGTAGGTGTCGTTCTCGATCTCGATCCGGGCGGTGCCGCCGGACAGTGAAAAGCCATGCAGCCCGAGGCCCTGTGAAGAAAGCGCGCGCGCGATATCGCCGCGCAGCGCATCGCGCTCGACAACGCCGTCGGTCCAGCCGAGCGCGGCCACTGTCGGGGTGTCGCGTGCCAGGATGGGCGGCGGCGCAGGATCGCGCCCGGCATGGTTGGGCGGGGATTTCGGATTGAGCGCGGTGCTGAGTTGAACGCCCAGTTCGCTGCCATAGAGGTAATGCAGCGACAGATCGGTCATCGGCCCGAGGCCGTATGTGACCCCGAAGTTCAACTGTGATGTGCGCCTGAACGCGCTCGGGTCCTCGCGCGGATGATCGTCGGAGGAGTATTCGACCGTGAACTTCAGCCGGTCGGTCGCCTGCCATTCGACGCCGCCAAAGAGCGCCGCGTCGCCGCGGAAGAATTGCGCCGCTTCCACATCGCCGCCCTGCCCGGCGTCACGCTCGGGCCGGCGCTTGAACCGGTCGTCGAGCACGCCCAGCGGGTTGGTGAACCCACCCGACCCGCCCAGCCGCCCCCAGCCGATCCCGCCGGTGAGCCGAACGGACTCGCCAAAGGTCTTGGTGGCAACGAGGTATTCCGAGGAATAAATGCCGGTGCCGAGAAAATCGTTGAGCCCGACCGCGAGAGCCGGGCGCCAGGCGGTCTCGTCGGCGAAACGGTAGTGCAACGAGAAGCTGCGATCATAGAGTGTGCCGCCCCCGTTGAAGTCATCCAAGATTGAATAGCGGAAACTGCCCGACACGCGGGGCAGAATCTGAAACGTGAGCGTATTGCGGGTCTGCCCGGCAAAGCTGCTTGCGGTGAAGGCCAGCTCGCCATCGGGTCTGCTTGAGGCGACCGGCATGTCGATCAGGCCCGGGGAGCCGTAGCTGTTGTAGCCGGTCTCGATCGTCGGCGCGTCGTCCGCAAATGCCGCATGAGCCGCGCCGAACACGACCGCGATCACCCAGGCACCTGTTTTCCTCGACAACTCCCGCATAACGTGTGGTTAGCAGAACGCGGAACGAAAACAACGACGGAAGTGCGTCAATTCTGTTCGGCGATCGGGATCGTGACATTAGGGTTACGTCGCGCGTGCCGGGACAGGTCGTTTTTGCAATGAACGCAATTTTTAGTTGTTTATACAGGCGGGCGCGTGGCCGCATCGAAAGATCGGACGCGTCCATTGGGGGGGCACGGGGCGGAAACGGGAGCTCGGGATCGCAGCGGTCAACCGCAGTGACAGACGCCTTGTGCGTGCTGTGAGCCGCCGTACCCGCCCACATGCCGGGGGGCGCTCATAATAGCCGACCCCCTGATTGGTCGCCTGTCAGGTGCCGGGCGTGGAGCTGCTACCGCCGCCGCCCGAAGCTGCGGCGATGACTGCAATGACAACGAGGCCGGCAAGGATGGCACCACCGCCGCCAAGCCCACCTTCCATACCGGCGGTCGCGTTGACGCACCTGACCCTCAGGGTGTCTCCGGCTCCGCCAAACCGGGCGGTTTCGATCCCGGCCCCGCCGCACACGCCGAGGCGGGTGGCCATTTCCATGGCCGTTTCATTGCCCTGTCGAACCGCGGATTGCTACGCAATCACAGGTAGAGCCGTGGCGAGCCCCGCGACGAGAGCCAAAGTGGAACCTGTGACCGTCTTCATTTCCGGATTCCTTGCCTAGTGAAAACATCTTCAGGTTGAATGTATGCGAAGTCGCGTCAGATTTAAACAGTCGATATTCGGGCGGCACGATTCAGGCCGCCTCGTAGTAGCCCCTGCCATAGGCCCCGTAGGCCCCGTACTTGCCGCCATAGCCATATCGGCGCATCCCTTTTGGGTCGATCTGCGCCAGTGCAATGCCGGTGATCGTCAGATTGGCAGAGGCGAACTCGCGCAGGGCGGCGGCAACCTGTGAGTGCTGCGTGCTGTTCCAGGCGACGGTAAACATGATGGCATCGACGTGCTGGCCGATCACCCGCGCGTCGGGCACGACCAGCACCGGCGGGGTGTCGATGATGACGAAATCATAGGCGTTGCGCGCCCGTGCCACGAAGGCGCTGAACGTGTCGGACGAGAACAGGTCGGCGGCGTTGGCGCGCGATTTCTCGCCCATCAGCACGTCGGCACCGAGACGGTCGTCGTGAAACACCACCTCGTGCAGCGGGACCTCGCCCGACAACGCGGTCAGGACCCCGCCTTGCGGGGCGTTGCGGAAGTATTCGGCAAAGACCCGGCGGCGGATGTCGCCCTCGATCAGCAGCACCTTCTTTCCCAGCCCGGCCAGGTTTTGCGCCAGCGCGATGGATTGCGTGGTCTTGCCCTCGCCGGGCAGGGCGGAGGTGGACATGATTACCTTGGGCGGATTGTCGATATTCGACAGCAGGAGAGAGGTGCGCAGGTTGCGCACCGCCTCGGCCGGGGCGGATGTGGGTTTGTCCCGCAGGTAACCGATCAGGTCTTCGCGTGCCTTGAGCGGCATTTTCGGTATCTGGCCGAGCACGGGCAATCCTATTGCGGCCTCCAGGTCCTCTGCGTTGCGGAACGTGTCATGCATGAACTGCCGGACGAGCACGATCGCCGTCCCGGCCATCAGCCCCAGCACCATCGACAGCGCGACGATCAGCGCCGTGCGCGGTGCGACCTTCTCGCCGGGGATGGCGTCCGAGAGCACCCGGCTGTCGGCCTGCTGAAGCCCGCGCTGCACCGTGGTTTCCTTGAGCCGGGTGAGAAACGTCTCGTATAGCGTGCGCGTGGTTTCGGTCTCTCGCTCCATCTGCTGAATGCGCACCAGGTCGGCGGATTGACGGTCGATGCGGCGCTGCAGGTTCTGATACGAGGTTGCCAGCGCGTTGGTCTGGCCCAGGATCCGTTCATGAGCCTCGCGCGCCCCCGCGATCAGGGTATCGAGGCGTTGATCGAACAGGGTTTTGGCCTCGGCATCGCCGCGCGCGATGGGGGTCAGCAACTGCCGAAGCGAGGGGTCGCCGGTTTCCTCGGCTATGGACTCTCGGTTGCCGGTATCGCGCAGCTCTTGCAGGCGGATCACCTCTGCCTCTGCCTCGCGCGCACGCGCGCGCATTTCCTCGAGCCGCTCGCGCATGTCCTTGGACCGAAGGTTGAGGCCCTGCAGCGTTTCGGGGCTGACAAGGTCGGTCTCGGCCCGCGCGGCCTTGAGCGTCTCCTCTCTTTCGCGGAGATCCTGTTCAAGCTCTGTGACCCGTTTCGACAGCCATGTGACCGCTGTTTCGGTGGCCTCGAACTTTACCGAAATCTGGTCCTGGAGGTAGAGGTCGGCCAAGGTGTTCACGATCCGCGCCGACTTGTCGGCGCTGCCGGTGGTGGCGGAGATGGTGAACACGTAGGTATCCCGTTGCACCGAGGCCGAGAGCGCGTCGCGCAGCCCGTCGACGGCCTCGGCCCGGGGAGTTTTCGTTGTGCTCTCCTGCTGCGCTGTCCCTGTGCCGAGCAATGCGGACAGCAGGGCCTGCACCCGGGAACGGGCCTGTGCGATGAGCGGCGGCGATCTCAGGTCGGGGTTGAACTCGGGGTCGTCCACCAGTGCCAGCTCGTCCACCAGCTTGCCCAAGAGCCGTCGTGACAGGATGATCTCGATCTCGGTGTTCAACGCGGCGGTTTCGGTCGAGACCCCGGACATCACGCTCTCGATATCGACGACCTGGTTGCTGCGCGCCTCCAGCATGAGCTTGGCGCTCGAGCGGTATTGCGGCTGGGCCAGGCCAAGCGCGTAGTATCCGCCCGCGAGGATCGCCAGTGCCGTCACCAGCATGATGGTCAACTTGCCGCGCCAAAGCGCCCGGAGAAGCTCCACCAGGTCGATTTCGTCGTCCGCAAGCTCGGGTCGTGACGGGCGGGGAACGGCCTGCTCGAAAAGAGGGTGTCTGGTGTCATTCATCGGACGGCAATCCCCAACCTGTGGTTGAGAATTGCTAGTTGATAACACTCATAAGGTAAAGTGCCTGTGTCAGTCGAGGACAGGTGGGGCGCCGTCCTCATCATCCCCAATCCCGGGTTGGACGGGGGGGGCTCGCGCGGGCTAACGACTTGGGCCGGTTTGGAAAAACCGCACGTCGCCGGCGGCGATGGCCGCCGCTGTCAAGCGGCCGGTGGCGTAGGCCCCGGTGTCGAGCGCGATGCGGCCGTCGCGGACCTCGGGCATATCGACGATGCTGTGACCATGCGCCACCCAGTGCCCGTCGGGACGCGCCCGTCGCAGGAAATCGGCGTGACCCCAGGTCAGGGTATCGGCCGCCTGGTCGGGGATCGGCCGGTCCGGGTCGGCACCGGCATGGACGGCCCAGATATTGCCGCTCTGCCAGAATAATGGCCGCGCCCGCAACCAGGCGATCATCGCCTCTCCCATCGTGTCCGCCAGCCGGGCGCGCAGTGCCTTCAGGGCCACGGCATCGGCCTGCGTGCCCACGGGCGGGGCGATGCCGAAACTGGCCAGCGTCTGCAGGCCGCCATTGCGGAGCCAGACGGGACCGCGTCTCTCTGGAAAATCCAAGAAATCCAGCAGCATACGCTCGTGGTTGCCCATCAGGCAGGTGACGGGCGGCGTGCCCTCGGCCGAGAGTGTCATCAACAGCTCCAGCACCTCGCGGCTCTGCTCTCCGCGGTCGATGTAATCGCCCAGCAGGACCACCGGCCAGCCGGCGCAGTGGGCCGCGATCTGCCGGTCGAGATCGAGCAGGAGATCGGCCCGCCCGTGGATATCCCCGACCGCCACGAATGGCCGCTCCGGCGCCAGTGTGGACAGGGGCAAAGGTGCCTGCGCCGGGGGCGGTGCGCGACGGGAAAGGAGGCGGGAGAGGATGCGCCGGAAGCCGGTCACAACGGGGGGGCCGGACGGTCAGTAGCGTGGGCGGGAATCGGCATGGCCCCATTTTGCGTGAAACGGGGGGAGAGAAAAGCGGTTTCCGCCCGGGCGGGCGAATCGGGGCTGACGCCCCTTGTTAACAAGGCCGAAGCCGGGGTTGCATCGCGTCGGTATCCTGTCGGTATCGCGTCGGTATCGGGGGGAGGCGGCGCGGGGTTAACGGGGCGGGCGGTGGGGGGCCACAGGATGAGGGCTGCCACAGCACAGGGGCCCGCCAGCAGGAGGAGATCGGCATAGCCGGGGACCAGAAGTGCGGCGGCGACGCCGACAAGGGACAGGATCAGGAGCAGGACCGGAACAACCTTGAGGGGTGTTTAGCGCGGGTGGTGCGAAGGGGGAAGCGTGGGATTTGGGTGGGGGCGGAGATGGCAGAGAGTTTCTCGCTTTCGCGGGAAGGACGGGGGTGGTGGGGAGGACTGCCCACCCTACGCTTGCTTCTTTTCGGTTCAGAACAAGTCCAGTATTCAGAAAGAGAGAAAACACATCTAAGTAACAAGCGGTTACGAATCGGACAGTCGCTTTTCTTTTGCCTCACGCCGCTCCCTAGCGCGGCGCTGTTGGCGTGTTTCTTTCGCAGGGAAAGTTTGGGGTGAAGGAAACTGCTGGGCGGAAACACTATTGTATCTCATTTGCCCAGAATTAAGGATTTCAAGCTCACTTCTTCTTTGCGTGATTTCTGCCTCAAGTTCCTCGTTCCAGTTGCCTACCTGCAAGGCCATCAAGTCTTCTGACCCCCCCTTGTACTCAGTGCTTGGATCATGGCCATCAATCGCTATCCCCACGACTGTCTCAATCGAGCGATGGTCTTGAAGGATTGCGTATCCATATGTTTCAAGTATAGTGACGCGAGCCCGCCGATATTGATCGTACCCTCCTTTATCATCCAAAAAACTCGGGTACTTCAGTATCAAAAATATGTAAGCGACTTTCGACGAAACATCGTCGCCAGGCAACACAACGCGCGCATATCTATCTTGGTTCAGTTCCGCGGATTTCGACAGCGCTTCTAAGAAGGCTTGGCTTAATACTCTTCGCCGAACACGAGGCTCTGCCGCCATGAAACGTAATGCCGGCTCGGCTAAAGCCGCTGACGGATTGTCGTGGGTGATCTTTACTGAACTTCCGGCCAACACATGACCTGTAAACTGGGTTATCAGTTTGTCCCAAGTATAGGAGACTGCGTCGGCTTCTTTTCCTGCTTTGTATTCGGGCCTTTTCTGAAAAATTTCATAGAGACCCTCTGCAATACTCAGAACCTGATTCGGCGCTCGCATCGGCAAACCAAAACTATGGTTTCCTTGCTCATCTTCGTTTTGCAGGTAGGTCGCGATCATGTCCTTTTCACTATGTGCCGCGACAATGCTCCCATCGCGAATGACGGCGGCACGATGGGACAAATACTCAACCAAATCTGCAACAGTATCGAATTCAGTGAATAAAGCGTCTAGGCTGGTGCGATCAAAGACATGAACAAATGACTTGCCTGGGTTTGGGTCACCTACGGAAAATGGGAGACCTATTCCAGGTTCTCCCAATGTAGAGGTGTCAGCGATGATCAGTGTTCCGTCGTCCCCACCCCAATACCTTCGCGCAGCGTCCTCCGCACCGATTGCAACGCTTACGCCGTGAAATCGCATTTCTTCCGGGTTTGGCAAGGTGATCGGAAATGGCTCCGTACACCCCTTGTCCAAGAAAATCTTTTCTTGGTGGTCTCGTAGGAACCGTTCCGCACCATGAATTTGAGCAACTGACTTCTGGACGGCAGCCCGATACCAGCGGTTCCACGCGATGAAAATATCGCTATGCGGCTGAAACTCGATTTCCTTATCGCTGAAAACCAGAACGTCATCCCCAAAAACTACCAAAAGGTCGCAAAGCTCTTTACCGTCGCCTTGGCCCCTTAGCTTCTTTTCGATGAAAGTATTAGGATAGGACCATAGGTTCAGGAATGTTTTCTCCGCAACGCGAGCGAGGTATCGTTCGCTGTCCGTGACTCCCGTTCCGCGTTTGATTGGCTTCATAGGTACTTTGTCGCCCCCCCCTCTACAACACATACCTCGACAAATCCGCCGACCGCATCAGCTCGCCCAAGTTCTTCTCGACAAACGCAGCGTCCACCGTCACCGCCTCGCCCGCGCGGTCGGGGGCGGTGAAGGAGAGTTCTTCGAACACCCGTTCCATCACCGTGTAGAGGCGGCGGGCGCCGATGTTTTCGACCGACTGGTTGACCTCTGCCGCGATGCGGGCGAGCGCGGCGATGCCGTCCTCGGTGAAGTCGACGGTCACCTCCTCGGTGCCCATGAGGGCGGTGTACTGGCGGGTGAGGGCGTTGTCGGTCTCGGTCAGGATGCGGACGAAATCGGCCTCGGTCAGCGCGCGCAGCTCCACCCGGATGGGCAGGCGGCCTTGCAATTCGGGCAGCAGGTCTGACGGCTTGGCGATGTGGAAGGCGCCCGAGGCGATGAAGAGGATGTGGTCGGTGCGCACGGCGCCGTGCTTGGTGGAGACGGTGGTGCCCTCGATCAGCGGCAGCAGGTCGCGCTGCACGCCCTCGCGGCTGACATCGCCGCCGCGCGCGTCGGACTTGGCGCAGACCTTGTCGATCTCGTCGAGAAAGACGATGCCGTTCTGCTCGACCGACTCGAGGGCGGTGCGGGTGACTGTTTCGTCATCGAGCAGCTTGTCGGCCTCTTCGCTGACGAGGAGGTCGTGGCTCTCGGCCACGGTGGTGCGCTTGCGGGTGGTGCGACCGCCGAACGCCTTGCCGAAGATGTCACCGAGATTCATGATCTGGCCGCCGGGCTGGCCCGGAATCTCCATCCCGCCGAGGGGGTTGGAGGTGTCGGCGACGTCGATCTCGATCACGGTGTCGTCGAGCAGGCCATCGCGCAGCTTCTTGCGGAACATCTCGCGGGTGGCGTCGCGGGCATCCTCGCCGGCGATGGCGGTGATGACGCGCTCTTCGGCGGCGGCCTGGGCGCGGGTCTTGACGTCCTCGCGCATATATTCGCGGGTCTGGGCGATGGCGCTGTCCACCAGATCGCGGATGATCTGCTCGACGTCGCGACCGACATAGCCCACCTCGGTGAACTTGGTGGCCTCGATCTTGATGAAGGGGGCGCGGGCGAGTTTGGCGAGGCGGCGGCTGATTTCCGTTTTGCCGACGCCGGTGGGGCCGATCATCAGGATGTTCTTGGGATAGACCTCTTCGCGCAGGTCATCGGGCAGTTGCTTGCGCCGCCAGCGGTTGCGCAGGGCGACGGCGGTGGCGCGCTTGGCGTCGCGCTGGCCGATGATGAAGCGGTCGAGTTCGGAGACGATCTCGCGCGGGGTGAGGTCTGTCATTGAGGAATCCTTTACCGGTTTGGGCGAGAGATACGCATGGCGGGCGGGGAATTGAAGGGGTTGTGAATTGTAGCTACAAAATGTACATACTATTATGTGACCAATGCCCATTTCATTGCTTGCGAAGGCGACGGTCACTCTTCGCGGGCCAACGGAGGTAAACCCATGAACCAGGATCGAGCACTTATAATCACACTATGGGAGCGCCCCGATGTTCGAATGGGACGACGACAAGCGCCTGATTGCACTGAAGAAGCACGGTATCGACTTCCTTGATGCAGTCGAGATTTTCGAGAGCGACTATCTTTGTCTCTCCGGCAGAAGCGATATCGAGATACGGGAAATCGCGGTCGGATATCTGGACGGAAGCTACCTCGCGGTGGTCTTCACCATGCGCGGTGAGACCATCCGGATCATCACAGTTCGAAAGGCAAGACGCGATGAGCGAGAAGCATATGACGCGTATGTCGCTCGACGAGATACGCAAGATGAAGAGCCAAACTGATTGGGACCGCGTCAAGGCGGCCCCGGATCACGAAGGCGAACAGGAAATCGACGTGGACTGGTCCAAGGCGCGACTGGTGGAGCCAGAGCCGAAAAAGCTGATATCACTGCGCCTCGACGCCGATATCGTCGAGTTTTTCCGCGGCCAGGGCAAGGGCTATCAGACGCGGATGAACGCCGTTCTGCGCGCCTATATGGAGGCGGTGGAGAAGAAGGGCTAGAGCGTGTCGCGATCATTCGCATTCACGCGACACGCTCTAACTCCTTGATTCGCATGTTCAAGGAGCTTAAAACCGGTTCCCACTTTTGAGCAACATGCTCTAGCTGCGCGCGATGCGCTCCACGGTCAGGTTGCCGTTGGTGTAGACGCAGATATCCGCCGCGATCGCCATCGCCTTGCGGGCGATTTCCTCGGCGGTGTGGTCGGTTTCGGACAGCCCGCGCGCGGCGGCGAGGGCGTACATGCCGCCCGAGCCGATGGCGGCCACGTCGTGTTCCGGTTCGAGCACGTCGCCCGCGCCGGTGATGACGTAGAGCTGATCGCCATCGGTGACGATGAGCATGGCCTCGAGCTTTTGCAGGTACTTGTCGGTGCGCCATTCCTTGGCGAGATCGACGCAGGCGCGCTGAAGCTGGCCGGGCGTGGCCTCGAGCCGCGCCTCGAGCTTTTCCAGAAGGGTGAAGGCGTCCGCCGTGGACCCGGCAAAGCCCGCCACCACGTCGTAGCCGCCGGGCGAGAGGCGGCGCACCTTGCGAGCCGAGCCCTTGATCACGGTCTGGCCGAGGCTCACCTGCCCGTCGCCCGCGACGACCACCTCGCCGCCCTTGCGCACGCCGATGATGGTGGTGCCGTGCCAGCCTGGAAATTCGTCGCTCATGCGTCCTCCGGTGTGGTTGGCCCTATATGGAAGGGGCGCGCGCGGGGTGCAAGGTCTGTGGTCAGCCGAGCAGGTCGCGGGTGATGCGGTGGAAGATCCGCACACCCGAGGGGATGAGGTCGTCGGGATAGTCGTAATCGGGATTGTGGAGCGCCGGGTGATCCTGTCCGGCGCCGAGAAACAGCATCGCCGCCCGGGCGGAATGGCCGAAGCGCCCGAAATCCTCGGACGGGCGCATGGGCAGACCGCGCCCGTCATGGGCGAGGCCGAGCGCGTCGAGCGCGGTTTCGATGATGCGGGTGGCCTCGGGGTGGTTCTCGGAATGGGCAAAGATGTCATGCCACGCGATCCCGGCGGAGAGATCGTGGGCCGCTGCCGTCTCTGACACCAGCGTTTCCGCCGCGTTCACGAGGGCCGCCATACGGTCATCGGTGAGCGTGCGCAGCGTGGCGTGGAGGGTCGCGTCACCCGGCGCGATGCCGAAGGCGGGCGGCCCCATCCGCGCATGTGTCACGGTGGCGAGGGTGAATTCGGCCTCGTCCAGCGTGCCGTGCGACAGCGCCGTGAGATCGGGCATGAGGCGGGCGAGCGCGGCCATCGGCGAGGTGCCGGTCTCTGGCTGCGAGGCGTGGGCGGAGCGGCCCGTCAGGGTGATTTCCATGCCACGCGAGGCGCAGGTCACGGGACCGGGGATGAGCGAGACATGGCCTAGGGGCAGGCCGGGAAAATTGTGGAGGGAAAAGGCGTAATCCGGTGAAACAGTGTCGAATCGCGGATCGGCGAGCACGGCTGCCGCGCCTGCCCCGGTTTCCTCGGCCGGCTGAAACAGCAGCACGGCGCGGCCGCGTTCGGGGCGGGCACGCGACAGCAGGCGGGCGAGGCCCGCGAGGATCGCCATGTGCCCATCATGGCCGCAGAGGTGCCCGTTGCCGGGCACGTTCGAGCGATGCGGGGCCGTGCCGGTTTCGGCGATGGGCAGCGCGTCAAGCTCGCAGCGAAAAAGCACGGTCGGTCCGGGCTCTGCGCCCGCGTAGGTGGCGGCGATGCCGTGGCCGCCGAGGCCGGTGAGCAGGTGATCGGGCGCATGCGGCCCGAGCGCCGCGGTGACCCGGCGCGCGGTCTCGGCCTCCTTGCCGGAGATCTCGGGGTGGCGGTGCAGGTCGCGGCGGAACGCGGTGAGGTCGGCAACATCGGAATTGGTCAGGGTCATATGGACTCGCTCATTGCAGCGGGGCGGCTTGGAAAGGAGGGCAGCGCCTGCCGGGGGGCAGGCAGGCGCTGCCCGGCGGTGCCGCCGGGCGAGGGATATCCGCGATTGTGGCGCGTCATGCCAATCTCTTCATGAGGCGATCATGCGGATATCGGCGCAAAAGAAAAGGGCCGCGCGGGGCGCGGCCCTTCGCTCTCGACCTTTCCGGGTCTCAGATGCTGTCTTCGATCCAGCTTTGCAGCGCGGCCTTGGGGGCGGCGCCGGCGCGGTTGGAGATCACCTCGCCGTCCTTGAAGATGAACAGCGCGGGGATGCCGCGCACGCCCATCGCCACGGCGGAGTTGGGGTTGCTGTCGACATCGACTTTGGCGACCTTGATCTTGCCTTCCATCTCGGTGGCAAGCTCTTCGAGGGCGGGGCCGATCTGCTTGCAGGGGCCGCACCATTCGGCCCAGAAATCCACCACGACGGGGATATCGGAATTCTTTACCTCGGCGTCGAAGGTGGCATCGGTTACGGCGACGGTGGCCATCGGCATTACTCCTTGTGTGTGGAACTGTGTCCGGAACTTGCGCTGAACCTATGTAGCCCCGCCCCCGGCGTCAAGCTGTCCCGCCCGCATCAGCGCCGCGGTCACGAGGGCGTGTGGCAGCGGCATCAGCGTGGCGGTGCGCGTCCAGAGGAGCGCGGTCTCGACCTTGCGGTCAGGGTAGATCGCGGTGAGCGCGTGGGCATAGGCGCCCATCTGCCGCAACAGGCCCTCGGGGGTATCCTCGGGGCGGTCGGGCAGCACGGCGTTGGTCTTGAAATCGACGGCAAGCACGCGGTCGGGTGCGAGGATCAGCCGGTCGATCACCCCGTGGATGCGCCGCCCGCCAAGCGCGTCGAGCGCGGCGGAAACAGGCACCTCGGCGAGCGCATCGGCGGTGAAGAGGTGGGCGAGCGTGGGCTTGCCCAGCACCTTCTCCGCCTCGGCGAGCAGGAGCGCGATCTCTTCCTCGCCGGCGGCGTCGGGGCCGTGGCAGAGCAGGGTGCGGGCGGCGGCGGGGCGGTCAGTGGTGGGTAGCGGCGGCAGGATTTCCAGCAGGCGATGGACCTGCCGCCCGCGGCGCTTGGCGGCGGCCTCGTCAAGCCCGCCCTCGCCGGGCAGCGTGGTGGCGCCGCCGAGATCAGACGGGTTCAGGGTCTTTGGCGCGGTGTCATGCGCGGGGGCGTGGGCGGCGAAGAGCGGATCGAGGATTGTCTCTGCCCCAGGGGCCAGTTGGGCCGTATCAGTGCCTGTTTCCGGCCAGGCTCCGGCCTCGAGCCGGAGGCCGTCGCCGGTCGGGAAGGCGTGCGGTCTTGCCCCCGCCGTGGCGAGACCCGCGCGAATGCGGTCATGCCACGCCGCCCCGTCGGAGCCGAGGTCGCCCGCCGCCGCGACGATCAGCCATTTCTCGGCCCGGGTCATGGCGACGTAGAGCAGGCGGTCGCGCTCGGTCAGTTGCGCGGCCTGGCCGGTTTCGGCGGCGGTGGTGAGGGCCCCTGGCATCTCGTCCTTGTTGCCGCGCCAGAACGGGGTGCCCTCGTGCATGACGATGGCCGGGGCGGTGGGCGCGTTCCATTTCCCGGCCTGCGGCAGGATGACCACCGGTGCCTCCAGCCCCTTGGCGCCGTGCACGGTCATCACGCGGATGCGGTCTCCGGCGCTGTCCATCTGGCGCTTGATCTCCATCTCGTCGGTTTCCATCCAGACGAGAAAGCCGGTGAGGCTGCTGACGGCGCGGCCCTCGTAGGTCATCGCCTGCGCGAGCAACGCGTCGATGCCGTCCTCGGCCTCGGGGCCGAGCCGGGCGAGCAGGCGGCGGCGGCCCTCGTGGCGGGTGAGCATCCGCTCGATCAGGTCGTAGGGGCGCAGGAAGTCGGCATGGTCGCGCAGGTCGTCGAGGATGGCGAGGGTCTCGGGGTGGGCCGCGCGGGCGGCGTGCAGCGCCTCCCACAGGGTGCGGCGGCCGCGACGGGCGGCAAGGTCGAAAAGCTGTGCTTCGGTGAAGCCGAAGAGTGGCGAGCGCAGCGCGGTGGCGAGCGCGAGGTCGTCATCCCCGGTGGCGAGGAAGGACAGGAGCGCGGCGAGGTCGCGCACCGCAAGTTCGCCGCCGACCTTGAGCCGGTCTGCTCCGGCGACGGGCAGGTCGGCGGATTTGCAGGCGCGGATGATCTCGTGAAACAGGCGGCTGCGGCTGCGCACGAGGATCAGCACGTCGCCCGCCCGCATCAGCCGCGCGCCGCCCTCTGCGTCGCGGTCGGGGATGGCGGTGCGCGCGTCTAGCAGCGCGCGGATATGGTCGGCGATATGGCGGGCAAGGATCACCGCCGGGTCGGTCTCGGCGGGGATATCGACGGGGTGATGCCAGGGCGGCGGCTCGGCGCTTTCGGGCTTGGCCACGGGCGGCCAGAGATCGACCCGGCCGGGCAGCGTATCGAAGAAGGCTATGTGGCTCTGATCCGGCGCGAAACCGCTGTCTTCGGCCCCGGAGAGGCACGTATCCACCGCCCGCAGGATGGCCTGTGAGGAGCGGAAGGAATAGTCGAGCCGACGCTCTTGCAGGGGGGTGCCGGTGGCGTCGAGCCGGAGGCCGAATTCCTGCCGCATCCGGTCGAACTCGCGCGCGTCGGCGCCCTGGAAGGAATAGATCGACTGTTTGCGGTCGCCCACCACGAAGAGCGTGCGCCGCAC
Organism: Roseovarius nitratireducens; assembly: GCF_002925845.1. Lineage (GTDB taxonomy): Bacteria > Pseudomonadota > Alphaproteobacteria > Rhodobacterales > Rhodobacteraceae > Roseovarius > Roseovarius nitratireducens. The sequence goes on from NZ_PDNI01000036.1 coordinate 92,537, forward strand.
GTCCGCGCGCGCGCCCGCGCCGGCGGTGAATTCCTGTGCCAGCCGCTCGATCACCTGCCATTGCACGGGGCTGGTGTCCTGCGCCTCGTCCACGAGGATATGGTCGATCCCGCCATCGAGCCGGTAGAGCACCCATGCGGCGACCGAGGGATCGGTGAGCAGGTCGCGGGCGCGCAGGATCAGGTCGTCGAAATCCAGCAGGCCACGACGCTGTTTCGTGCGGGAATAGAGCCGAATGAAGACCTGCGCGAAATCGTGGAGCGCGCGGGTGCGTTCGACGGTGAGGAGCGCGAGGCGGGCCTCGCGGGCCATTTCGACACGCGCCATCCATTGCTCGATCTCGTCCATGATCGGGGCGAGCGCCTCGCGCGCCGTCTTGGTGGGAAAGCTGCCGATCTTGGCCGAGAACGGGGCTTTGGCCGACGCGCCGGTGAGAAACACGCTTTCGAGTACCGGCAGCGCGCCGAAATCGAGCGTGGTGAGCGCGGCGAGTTTCTCGGCGGCCTTGACGTCGTTGGAGGAACTCGCGCGCAGCACCGGCAGGAGCTGGTCGAGCAGCGCGCCCTCAGAGCCGAGAAAGACCCGGGCGGCGATGCTTTCGCGGCTCAGATCGCCGGGTTGATCAAGCAGCGCGCAGAGCGCGGCATCGTCGGGCGCGGTGGTGAAATCGGCCTGTCTGGCGAGGATGTCCCTTGCCAGCGCATCGAGGCTCTCGTCGGCGTGGTGGCGCGCGAGCGCGGCGAGCACCGGGGCCTCGCGACCGGCGGCGATCTCCTCAACGATCTCGGCGCGCAGCAGGCGTGCGGTCTGGTCGTCGATCTCTGCGAAATCCGGTGTCACGCCCGACTCCAACGGAAACCGGCGCAGGAGCGCGGCGCAGAAGGCGTGGATGGTCTGGATGCGCAGGCCGCCCGGCGTCTCGATCGCCTGCGCGAAGAGGCGGCGCGCGCGGCGCAGCATGTCGGGGCCGGTTTCGCCGTCGTGACCGAGATCGCCGAGCGCCGCCGCGAGGGCGCCATCGGGCATCATCGCCCATGTGCCGAGCGTGTCGAACAGGCGGATTTGCATCTCGCTGGCAGCGGCCTTGGTGTAGGTCAGGCACAGGATGTGCTGCGGGTTGACGCCGTCGAGCAGGAGCCGCGCCACCCGGTTGGTAAGCACCCGGGTCTTGCCCGACCCGGCATTGGCCGAAAGCCAGGTGGAGCGGTCGGGCCGCGCGGCGATGATCTGCGCGAGGGAGGCGGGGTGGAGCGTGGTCATTGGCCGACCTTCATGCGCTGCGGCGGATCGGTGATGTCCCATTCGCCGTGGCGGGCGAGCTGATCGTAATCGCCGCGTGCCTCGGTGGTGCGCGGGGCTCGGCGGGCGACATAGCCGGTCGCGGGGTCGCCGTAGGCGGCGATCAGCGCGGCAAGCTCTGACAGGATGCGCGCGGGCGGCATCTCGTCTAGCGGGGCGTCGATCTCGCCGGGCTTGGCGCCCATGCCGATATAGGCGGCGCGCCGCACCGGCATCGGGCCGAGATCGTCGAAATCACCGCGCTCGACCATCGCAGCCTCGAGCAGGAGCTGTTTGTTGAAATGCGCCTGTTCCTTTTTGCCCGGCGGGGTGCCGGTCTTGTAATCGTAGAGCAGCGCGCGGCCTTGCGGGTCGATGTCGATGCGGTCGGCCTTGCCGGTGAGGGTGAAGGGCGGATCGGCGAGCCGCAGCGTCGCGGGGCGTTCAAGCGCGGCGGGGGTGGCCCCGGCGCGGCGGGCGGTTTCCTGGGCCACGAACCATTGGGCGACCCGCTCCATCCGTGCGAGCCAGAGCGCGCGTGCCTCGGCCCAGGGCACGGTTTGGGCCAGAACAGTCTCTGTCATTTCCATCAAGGCGGCAGCGGTAAGCCGCTCGGGGTGGTCGCGCGTCTCGGCGATGAATCGCTCGAGGATGGTGTGGTGCACGATGCCGCGCAGGAGCGCGTCGGGCACCTTCATCAGCGGGTCGAGCGGGCGCAGCCGCAGAATGTGGCGGGCATAGATGGCGTATGGATCGCGGATCAGGGTCTGGATCTCGGTCACGCTCAACCGGTGGGGGCGCAGATCGGGCGGTGGGCAGGGCGCGGGGCGCGGGGCGCGCGGCTCCTCGCCCGGTGTTTCGAGCAGGGCGGCGCGGTGCAGCCAGTCCCGGCCGCGCGCGCGCATCGCGTCGAGCGTTTCGGGGCCGCCCTGATCGGGCAGGCCGCCGAGCAGGTTCTGCACCCGGTTGAGCCAGCGAGAGACCACCGTCTGCGCATCCGACGAGCGCACCGAGCGGGTGAGCCAGACCTCGCGCGCCGCGATCGCCTGCTGGAAATCATGCGCCTGAAGCCCGATGCGCCGCTCTGGCAGCAACAGCCCTGCCTGAACCCGCAGCGCCCGGTTGAGCCACGGGTCGGGCGGGGGCGGATCGGGCCAGCCGCCCTCGTTGAGCCCGCCGAGAATGAGCAGGTCGGCGCCCTGCACCCGTGCCTCGAGCGTGCCCCAGATGCGGATGCGGGGATGCGGCTCGACCGGGTCGCGCGCCTCGCGCGCGGCAAGCGCGTCGTGGACGAGGCGGCCATAGTCGAGCGCGGTCATGGTGCCGCCAGAGGCGGCCTCGGCGGCCAGCTCGTCCATCGCGGCGCGGGCCTCTTCGCCGGCGGCCTTGTCCCAGAGCGTGCCCGCGCCGTCCGGGGCCTCGGCCCCGCGGGCAATCCGCTCTGCCAGCGCGCGGTGGGCGGTCACGAGCAGGCCGAGCGGGTCGGGACCGGGCCGGTCGCGACCGATCAGGCAGGTGCAGACCCAGTCGATCCATTGGGCGATGGCGGGCTCTTCGCGTTGCCGGGCGGCGGCCCAGGCGCGCAGGCCGCCCGTCTCGGGATAGGGCGGGCCGTGGCGGCGGAGGTGATGCTCCAGCAGGCCGGTGAGCCGCAGGTGGGTGCCGCGCCCCGCGCCGGTGTGGGTCAGCGGGTGCTTGAGCAGGGCGAGCAGCGCGTCGGCCCCGGTGCGGTCGGCGAAGAGATCGGCGACGTGGCGCAGGAACCGCCCCGGTGGCGAGAGGTGTAGCGGCTGACCAGCGCTGTCATCGGGCAGGATGCGCCAGCGGTCGAGCGCGGCGGTGACCTGTCGGCTGAGCGTGCGGTCGGGGGTGATGAGGGCGGCGGTGATCCCCTCCTCGGCGGCGGCGCGCAGGCGCATGGCGATGGCCAGCGCCTCGCGCCGCGTGTCGGGTGCCTCGAGCAGGGTGACGTGCTGCATCGCCCCGGGGATGTCGGCGAGCGCCGGGCCGTCACGCAGCCATTGATCCGTCACCGGTGCGGGCCGCAGCGCCAGCGACACGAGCCGGTTGCGCGCGGGGCAGGGCGGTGGGGTGTCATGCCAGGGCCGGACCGCGTCCGGTGCGATCCCGGCGCCGTGCACGAGGCGGGCAAAGCGGAATTGCGGGTGGTCCTCGGACACCATGGGATCGGTCAGGGCGCCCCAGACATGCGCGGGCGCGTCGAAATCGAAGCCCGGCAGCACCACCGCCCCCTGCGGCAGCCGCGCCACCGCCTGCATCAGCAAATGCGTCGCCCCGCGCGAGCCGGTCGACCCGGCAACGATCACGGGGTGGTCGGGGGGTGTTTCGGCCCAGGCCGCGATGAGCGCCTCGACCACGCGGCGCTGGCGCGCCTCGGCGTCGGGCGCGTCGGCGCCGCTGTCGAAGAAGGGTCGGAGGATGCCGAGAAAGGTCTTGATCCGTGCCCAGTGCCCGGACTGATCCGCGATGTCGAGTGCGGCGATGGTCTCGGGGGCGACACCCTCGCCGTGCATCTCGTCGATGAGTTTGGCGAGGCTGTCGGCGAGGCCGAAGACGGCACTGCGCGGCGCGATATCGGGCGCGCGGTCGAGCAGCGCCGAGACGAGCTGCGCCAGTTCCAGCTGCCGCCGCAGGCGCGGGGCGGGGGGCGGCAGGCGGCCCGCCTGCCAGCTTTCGCCGAGATCGGTGACGAGGCTCAGACGTGGCAGAAGGCCGGGCGGCCCGTCGTCGAGGATGTCGCGCAGGCGGCGGGCCATGCGGCGGGTGTTGACGATGATCTGTACCCGCGCCAGCGCCTCGGGGGGCGCATCGCCGAGCCGTGCGCGCAGGCCGTCGATTAGCGCGCGGGGAAAATCGACGCCCGGCGCGAGGCCGAAGATTCGGGGGGCGGAATCAGTCTCGAACATGGCCGGATTTCAGCATGTCTTCGGCCACCGCGATGCCCCCGGGGTGGCCGACATCGCACCAGTGCCCCGGGTAGATTGCGCCGAAAAGGCGGCCCTCGGCGGCGAGCGCGTCCCACACGCGGTTGAGCGAGAAGGCGCGGTCGGGGATGTCGGCGAGGCAGGCGGGGTCGATCACCTGCACGCCGGAATAGACGAGGCCCGGATCGCGGGAGAGGCGGCCATCGGGGGCCCGCGTGAAATCGCCCGGCCCGGCATGGCCAAGGGTGCGGTCGGGCGGCAGGCACAGCAGCAGCGCGCCCATGCGCGCGCCGTCCCAGCGGGCTGCGAGATGCGAAAGCGGGTTCGGTCCGCGCCAGACCGCGTCGGAATTCATCGTCAGCACCGGACCCGCGCCGAGATGTGGCAGCGCCGCGCGCAGACCGCCGCCGGTGTCGAGGATATCGGGCGTCTCGTGCGAGAGCAGGATGCCGCGCCCGTCGAGATGCGCGGCCAGTTGCGGGGCGCGGTAGTGGAGGTTGACCACCGTGCGGGGCGGGGCATAGTCCGCCACGAGGTCGAGCGCGTGATCGATGAGCGGGCGCCCGGCGACCTCGACCAGCGGCTTGGGGCGGTCCTGCGTGAGCGTGCCCATGCGCGTGCCGAAGCCTGCGGCGAAGATCATGACCGGAAAGCTCATGCCGCGTGGACTGACTTGAGACGCGCAAGATGCGCGGGGGTGGGCGGCGGCAGCACCTCTTGCACCAGCGCGGCGAGGGGGGCGAGCGCGGGGTGGCGCAGGTCGGTTTGCAGATGCGCCCAGACGCGGGGAATGAGCGCCACGTAATGCGGCTTGCCGTCGCGCAGGCTGAGCCGGGCGAAGACGCCGAGAATGCGCAGGTTGCGCTGGGCACCGAGCCAGTGGAACGCGGTGGTGAAGCCCTCTGCATCCGCGCCGGTGGCGGCGATGTAATGGGCGAGCATCGCGTCGGCAGTGGCGGGCGAGACATCGCGCCGCGCGTCTTGCAGCAGCGAGACGAGATCGTAGGCGCGGTGCCCGCGCATCGCGTCCTGGAAATCGAGCAGGCCGACGCGCGCCACGCCCGCGCGGTCGGGCAGCCAGAGCAGGTTCTCGGCGTGGTAGTCGCGCTGGATCAGGACGCTTTCGCCCTCTGGCAGAGCGGCCAGATGTGTCTCTAACATGGCGCAAAGCCGGGCGCGAAGCGCGGCATTCCCGTCGCCGGTGGCACCGTGATGATACCAGTCGAGCGCGAGGGCGGCGAGATCGGCCATCAGCGGCGGATCATAAGGGGCGAGGCCCGGGGGCGGCGCATGGCGGTGCAGATCCACCAGCAGATCGGTGGCGGCGCGGTAGAGCTCTGGCTCCAGCGCCGGGGTATCCTCCAGCACGCGTGCGTAGAGCGCGTCGCCCAGATCCTCGAGCAGCAGCAGGCCCGCCTGGCCGTCCTGGGCAAGGATCGCGGGGGCGGAGAGGCCGAGGCTGCCGAGGTGGCGCGCGATCGCCGTGAAGGGGCGCACGTCCTCGCCGCGTTCGGGCGGGGCGTCCATCAGCACCGCGCGTGCGCCGTCGGGCTGCACCAGCCGCAGGTAGCGCCGGTTGGAGGCGTCGCCGGCGAGCGCGTGGCGCGCGGCGCTGCCCCAGGCATTGGCGGCGAGAAAGGCGTCGATCCGGGGCGCGCGGTCGTCAGGCATCTGCGTGCGCCTTTGCGTCCTCGAGCCGGGGTGTCCAGCGCGGATCGGACCAGCGCAGGGTGAGGTGGCGCGTCTCTGGCGCGGTGCCGTGGGCGAAATCGAGATGCAGCGCCGTCTCCGGGGTCATGTCGGCGAGGCGGTCGGGCCATTCGACGAGCGTGATGGCCGCGTCAAAAGCCTCGGCGAGACCGAGTTCGACAATCTCGGCGGGGTCGGTGAGCCGGTAGAGATCGGCGTGCCAGATATCGGTGGCGGGGCCGGGGTAGGTCTGCACCAGCGTGTAGGTGGGGGACGGCACCTCTTCGGCCGGCGTGGTGAGGGCGCGGATCAGGCAGCGGGCGAAATGGGTCTTGCCCGCGCCGACGGGGCCCGAGAGCAGCAACACGTCGCCTGCCCCGAGCCGCGGGGCGAGGTGCCGCGCCAGCCCGCAGGTGGCGTCGGGGCTGGTGAGGCGAAGGCGGCGGGTCTCTTGCGGCATGGGCCAAGACTACACGTGGCCCGCGCGCGCCTGCAAGCGCGATGCGGCGGTCAGGCGGAGAGCGCGGCCCGGGGGTGTTCTGGCGGTGCGCGGCGCAGCGTGAGCATCACCTGGCCGGGGCCGAGCGGGACCAGGCTCAGGGCCAGCGCGGGGCCGGTGTCGCGCGCAAGCTGCCCGGTCATCGCTTGCGGCTGGCTGTCGGCGTCGAGGCGGGCGGCCACACCCTGCCAGATCGTGTCGTCGGGAAACCGCGCGCGGCAGGTGTCGATCACGGTGTCGAGCGGCAGGCCAGCCTCTCGTGCGCCCGGGTCGAGCCGCGCGAGCGTGGCGAATCGGCGGTTGCAGAACACCAGCCCGGCGTCGCGGGACAGCACGGCGATGGCGTCGTCCACGCGGTCGAGCGCCGCGAGCAGAACGTCGCGTTCGGCGCGCTGGTGGCGGGTGGCGGAGACCTCGTCGGAGATGTCCTGGATCAGGAAGGCCACCGCGCCGTCGGGATGCGGCCGCCCGGTGACGCGGTAGGTGCGCCCGGTCGCTAGGCTCCAGACCTCGCGGTACTGGCCGTCATGGGCGGCGTCGATCATCGCGTGGATCTGGCCGCGCCAGCTTGAATAGTTGCGCGGCTCGGGCATCACCTGCCGGTCGCGCAGCATGTCGAAGAAAGAGAAAATTTCCGGCTGCCCGCTGAGGAACACGGGGTCGAGCCCGGTGAGATCGGCGAGCGCCGGGTTGAACATGGCGAGCCGGTGCGCGCGGTCGAAGACGGCGAGGCCGGTGGGCAGGTCGGCGAAGCTGCGCCCCAGCGTCTGGACGAAGTCGCGCCGCGTCTTCTCGGCGCGGACGAGGGGGGTGACGTCGGTGGCAAAGACCAGAGTGCCGCCGGCGTCGTCGTGGCTGGCGAGATCGAACCAGCGTGGAGGGCTGTCGAGCGCGACGCGCGCCGATCCCGTGGCTGACAGAAGCTGCGCCCGGTCATCGGGCGGCAGGGCCGCCGCCGCGGCATTTTCCCAGGTCACACGCCCCTCTTTGTCGCGCAGCCAGACCGGCATCGGCATCCGCGAGAGCGCCGCGCCCTGGCGCGAGGTTTCCTGGAGGTGTGCAAGAAGCGCGTGGCGCGTCGCCGGGCAGGCGGCGCGCGGGTCGCGCAGGGTGAGACGGGTACGGGGGCCGCCGGTCTCGACCTCCAGCGTGGCCGGGTCGGTTTCGGGGTCTTGCGCGGTGTAGCGGCGCGTTCCCCCAGGCGGCTGGCCGGGCAGCGCGAAGCGCGGTGCCAGCCAGCGGGCGAGCCGCGCCCAGTCATCGCCGGTGCCGTCCTGAGTGGGCGGGAGAGCGCCCTCGTCCGCGTCGGTGTCGATGAGTGCGCCGTCGCGCAGCAGAAAGGTGGAGGTGGCCGCGGAGTGATCGGGCGGAGCGGCGGGCGCGCGACGTGGCGCGGGCAGCAGCGCCCCCGCGATCCACAGCGCCGCGACCGAGAGCGCGAGCGCCGCCGCCGCCAGAATCACCATTTCCGTCATCGTCATCGCCGCCATCCATCCGCTTCGCTGTCATCGCGTTCAGCGTTGCGCAAACTGGTTAAGACGGGCTTAACGTCGATCCGGGCAGTCAGCCGGAGAACGGGCGGTTCTCGCCCAGACCGGCGGCCCCGGTCTCGTCAGTGACGGCAATTGCGGCGAGTGGCCAGCTTACCTCGATGAGGGCGCCGGGCGGGTCGGTGCCGTTGGTAAAGGTCAGATCGGCGCCCGAGCGTTCCAGCAGGGTCTTGGCGATGAAGAGGCCAAGTCCCATGCCCTCGTAGCCCGGCCTGTGCGGATCGGGCGCGGCGCCGCGGCGGCGCATGAACGGCTCGCCCAGGCGCCCGATCATGTCCGGGGGAAAGCCGCGCCCGTCATCCATGATTCGCAGGGTGATGCGGCGGTCGCTCCAGCGGGTCTCTACGATGACCGTCTCGCGCGCGAAATCGACCGCGTTCTGGATCAGGTTGCGCAGGCCGTGGATGATCTCGGGGCGGCGCAGCACCGTGGGCTGCGTCGTCGGGTCGTCGCCATTGGCGCCGTGGCGGAAGCGGATGCGTTTGCCGCGATCGACATGCGGCTCGGCGGCTTCCTCGACCAGGGCGGTGAGGGGGGCGCGGCGCAGGTGCAGGTCGTCCTTGCCGGCGCGGCCCATCGAGCGAAGGATATCGCGGCAACGATTCGCCTGGTCGCGGATCAGCAGCGCGTCCTCGCGCAGGTCGGGGCGGTCGTCGAGATCATCGGCCAATTCGGTGCTGGTGAGCTTTATGGTGGCGAGCGGCGTGCCCAGTTCGTGCGCCGCCGCCGCCACCACGCCACCCAGGTCGGTGAGCTTCTGCTCGCGCGCGAGCGCCATCTGCGTGGCCTGGAGCGCGTCGGACATGGTGCGCATCTCCTGCACGACGCGGCGCGAGTAGACCCCGAGAAACACCACCGCGATGACGATGGCCACCCAGTTGCCGAAGCGGAAGATGTCGGGCACGCGCAGCACCTCGCCCTGCACTGTGCGCAGCGGCAGGTGGAACTGCATCAGCAGCGTCACGATGACGATGGCCGTCACACCCACGAACACCGTGGAGCGACCGGAGAGCGCCGAGGCGGAGACGGTGACCGGGCCGACGATCAGGATCGAGAACGGGTTGTTCATGCCGCCGGTGAGATAGAGCAGCACGCCAAGTTGCAGCATGTCGAACAGCACCACGAGGAGCGCATCCTGTTCGGCGAGGCGCTTGGTCTCGGCGAAGACGAAGGTGGCGACGAGGTTGGAGGCGACGGACACGCCGATCACGAGAAAGCACAGCCCCATTTCCAGGTCGAGGTGGAAGAAATGTTCGGCAACGACGAGCGCGCTGGCCTGCCCGGCGATGGCCCACCAGCGAAGGAGGGTTAGCGTCTTGAGGCGGATCCAGTTGCGCCCGTGGCCAGGCGGGAAGCTGTCGGGGGAGATATCGGACATCTGCGCGGACACGTCCCATTGTGTGAACCAAGGATCGAAGGTAGAGGGTTGCACCGGAAACCGACCGAGGCAAGAGAGACCAATGATCCGCACCGTTGCCATTGCCGCCGCCGCCATCGCCGTCGCGGGACTTGGGGCCATGTATGTCGTCGGCCTTGGCGGGGGCGATTCCGAGGATCGCTTTGCCCAGTGCCGGGCGTCGAACGTGGCCGGGGGCACCGCGCAGATCGGCGGGCCGTTCGAGCTTGTGAGCGAGACCGGCGAGACGGTGACCGACAAGGACGTGATCGACAAGCCGACGCTGATTTATTTCGGCTATACCTTCTGCCCCGATATCTGCCCGCTGGATGCCGCGCGCAACGCCGCCGCCGTGGATCTGCTCGAAGAGCGCGGTCACATGGTCAAGCCGGTCTTCATCTCGATTGACCCAAAGCGTGACACGCCCGAGGTGATGGCGGAATTCACCGATTACCTGCACCCCCGGATGCTGGGCCTCACCGGCAGCGAGGAGCAGGTGCGCGCCGCGTCCAAGGCCTATCGCACCTATTACCAGGCGCAGGAACCCGAGGACGGCGCGGAGGAGTTCTACCTCGTGGACCACTCGACGATGAGCTATCTGAGCCTGCCCGGGCACGGCTTTGTCGAGTTCTTTCGCCGCGACGTGACACCCGAGCAGATGGCCGACCGGATCGCCTGTTTCGCCGACGCGGCCTCTTGACGCGTTTGCTTTGACGCCGAATAGTCCACGGGCTACAACCCCTTGCACGGATGCGCGCAAGGGAGGTCGGTAATGACCGCAGAACAACTCGATATCGGCGAGGACAGGACGCTTCTGCTGGTCGATGACGACGAGCCGTTCCTGCGGCGGCTTGCCAAGGCGATGGAAAAGCGCGGATTCGAGGTGGAGATTGCCGACTCGGTCGCCGCGGGCCGCGCAAGCGCGCTGGCGCGGCCGCCCGCCTATGCGGTTTGCGACCTGCGGCTCGGGGACGGCAACGGGCTCGACGTGGTCGAGACGATCCGCGAGCGCAGGCCGGATGCGCGGATCGTGGTGCTGACGGGTTACGGGGCCATTGCCACCGCCGTTGCCGCGGTCAAGATCGGGGCAACGGATTACCTGTCCAAGCCTGCCGACGCGACCGATATCACCAACGCGCTGCTGGCCAGCGATGTCGACCTGCCGCCGCCGCCCGAGAACCCGATGAGCGCCGACCGCGTGCGGTGGGAGCATATCCAGAGGGTCTATGAGCTGTGCGACCGCAACGTGAGCGAAACGGCGCGGCGGCTCAACATGCACAGGCGCACGTTGCAGCGTATTCTCGCGAAACGCTCGCCGAAATAGGATGCCGTTCAATCTGTTGCCGATACCGCAACAATTCTCTGAATAGTGGCAATCTGTTCCGATGCGGGGTTGTATTAACCGTTCTCGGGTAGTGTGGTGACGACAGGGATTTTTGGGGGATCGCTTTGGGGGTTTGGCAATCATACCGGATGCGGCTCAGGCGCAAACGGGCCAAGATACGTGCATTCCGCAAGCATTTCTCGCTGCGCCCGGTATCCGATCGCACCGGACAGATCCGCCCCGGCCAAGTGCTGCTGTTCTCGACGCTGCGTGACGAATATGTGCGGCTGCCCTATTTTCTAAAGTACTACCGCGACCTGGGGATCGCGCATTTCCTGATTGTGGACAATGACAGCAGCGACGGGGGAACCGAGTATCTCGCACGGCAGCCCGATGTGTCGCTTTGGACCACGAAGGCGAGCTACAAGCGGTCACGCTTTGGCGTCGATTGGCTCAACTGGCTTCAGGCGCGTTATGGCCACGGGCACTGGACGCTGGTGGTCGATCCCGACGAATTCCTCGTCTACCCGTTCTGCGACACGCGACCCATCCGGGCGCTGACCGACTGGCTCGATTCCAGCGCGGTCAAATCCTTTGGCGCGATGCTGCTGGACATGTATCCCAAGGGGCGCATCGACGCGGTGCCCTACCGCGCCGGGCAGGACCCGATAGAGATCGCCGCCTGGTTCGATTCTGGTAACTACATGGTCGAGAAGAACCGTCTCTACGGCAACCTGTGGATACAGGGCGGGCCGCGTGCGCGGGTGTTTTTCGCCGACCGGCCCAAGAAGGCGCCGGCGCTCAACAAGACGCCGCTGGTGCGCTGGGACCGGCGCTATGCCTATGACAGCTCTACCCACATGCTGCTGCCGCGCGGGCTCAACCTCACCTATGACGAGTGGGGCGGCGAGAAGGCGAGCGGCATCCTGTTGCACGCCAAGTTTCTCGACACCTTTGCCACCAAGGCCGAGGAAGAGCTGAGCCGGGGTCAGCACTACGCGGGCAGCGTGGAGTACAAGGCCTATGCCGCGCATGTGCGCGACAACCCCGAACTTTGGTGCAAGTGGTCGGAAAAGTATATAAACTGGCGGCAGTTGGAGATCCTTGGGCTGATGTCAAAGGGCAACTGGGCATGAGGCAGGGCCAGGGGGCAGGGAATGGCAGCGACATGAGCCTCGGCATCGTCATGCTGGTTCATACCGCCTTTGGCCGGGCCGAGCAGGTTGCGCGCCATTGGGCGGCGTCGGGCTGTCCGCTGGTGATCCACGTCGACAAATCGGTGCCGCGCAAGGCCCACGCCGATTTTGTCGAGGCGCTGTCGGACCTGCCGGACCTGCGCTTTGCCAAACGCCATCGCTGCGAATGGGGCATGTGGGGGCTGGTGGCGGCCACGCAGGATGCCTCGGAGGTCATGCTGCGCGCGTTTCCCGACGTGCGGCATGTCTACCTCGCGTCCGGGTCCTGCCTGCCGCTGCGCCCGGTGCAGGAGCTGATCGACTATCTCGCCGCGCGCCCGCATGCCGATTTCATCGAGAGCGCGACGACGGCGGACGTGCCCTGGACAATCGGCGGGCTGGACGAGGAGCGATTTACCCTGCGGTTCCCGTTTTCCTGGCGCAAGAACCGGTATCTGTTCGACAAATACGTGGCGCTGCAACGCGGCGTGGGGTTCCGGCGGCGCATCCCCAACGGCATCGTGCCGCACATGGGCAGCCAGTGGTGGTGCCTCACGCGGCAGACGCTTTCGGCGGTGCTTCAGGACCCGGAGCGCCCGGTCTACGACCGCTACTTCTCGAAGGTGTGGATCCCCGATGAGAGCTATTTCCAGACCCTGGCGCGGCAGTATTCCCGCCAGATCGAGAGCCGGTCGCTGACGCTGTCGAAATTCGACTACCAGGGCAAGCCGCATATCTTTTACGACGACCACCTCCAGCTCTTGCGCCGGTCGGACTGTTTCGTGGCGCGCAAGATATGGCCCTATGCCAACCGGCTCTACGAGGCGTTCCTGACCGATCAGGCCAGCGCGATGAAGCGGACCGAGCCCAACCCGGGCAAGATCGACCGTATTTTCGCCAAGGCGGTGGAGCGGCGCGTGCGCGGACGGCCGGGCCTGCTGATGCAGAGCCGGTTCCCGGTCGAGGGGCGCGAGAACCGAACGACCTGCGCACCGTATTCGGTGTTCGAGGGGTTCACCGAGTTGTTCGAGAATTTCGAGCCGTGGCTGGCGCGGGTGACGGGAATGCGGGTCCATGGCCACCTGTTCGCCCCCGCGCGCGCCGAGTTTGCCGATGGTCAGGCGGTGATGGCCGGGGCGCTGTCGGACAGCGCGGCGCTGCGCGACTACAACAAGCGCGCCTTTCTCACCAGCCTGATCTGGAATACGCGCGGCGAGCGGCAATGTTTTCAGATGGGCCCGGGCGACGAGGTCGAGGATATCGAGTGGGATATCGCCAAGGACCCGAACGCGCAGATTTCGGTGATCTCGGGTGCGTGGGCGGTGCCGCTGTTTCAGTCCAACGCCAATTTCGCCGACCTGCGCAGCGAGGCGGCGCGGCTCCAGCATGTCGAGGCAGAGCATCTCAAGGTGCTGCGCTCGCAATGGGCGCGGGCGCGGGTGCGGATATGGACGATGGCGGAATTCGTCGAATCGCCGATGGAGCCGTTGCAGAGCATCCTTGACGAGATCGGTCACAGCAATCCGCGCGGATTGGCCGAGGTGCCGCGCATGGCCGATCTGAGCGGTTTCGGGCAATTCCTGCAAAACCTCAAGAACCAGGGGATGCATCCCTACCTGATGGGCGATTTCCGGGCCGATACAGGGGTTCACGAGCCGCCGGGAAACCGGGGCAGGCCCTACCTTGTGCGGTAGCGGGCGATGACGGCGAGTTTCGATTATTTCGTGATCTTCGCGGAGATGCGCACCGGCTCCAATTTCCTGGAGAGCAATCTCAATGCGTTCGACGGGATCGAGTGTCACGGTGAGGCGTTCAACCCGCATTTCATCGGTTATCCGAACCGGACCGAGCTGCTGGGGATAACGCAGGCCATGCGCGACGAGGAGCCGGCACGCCTGATCGGGGCGATCAAGGGACAGTCGCAGGGTATCGGCGGGTTCCGCTTCTTTCACGATCACGATGCGCGGGTGCTCGACCCGATGCTGGACGATCCGCGCTGCGCCAAGATCGTGCTGACACGCAACCCGGTGGACAGCTACGTGTCGTGGAAGATCGCGCAGGCGACGGGGCAGTGGAAGCTTACCAACGTCAAGCGGCGGCGCGACAGCACCGTGCGTTTTGACGCCGGGGAATTCGAGGGCCATCTCGCGCGGCATCAGGCGTTTCAGCTCGTGCTGCTCAACCGGCTTCAGACCAGCGGACAGACGGCGTTCTACATCGGCTACGACGATCTGCAATCGGTCGAGGTGATGAACGGGCTGGCGCGCTATCTCGGCTGCGAGGCGCGGCTCGAGGCGCTCGATGCCTCGCTCAAGCCGCAGAATCCCGAGCCGCTGGAACGCAAGGTCGAGAATTACGACGAGATGGCGCGGGCGCTGGCGCAGTTCGACCGGTTCGACCTGTCGCGCACGCCGAATTTCGAGCCGCGCAGGGGCGCGGCGGTGCCGGGTTTCGTCACCGCCGTGCATGCGCCGCTTGTCTACATGCCGGTGCGAGGAGGGCCAGAGGCGGAAGTGCGCGCGTGGATGGCCGAGCTTGACGGGATGCCCGAGGACACGCTGCCCACCCGGCTCAACCAGGGCGCGCTGCGGCGGTGGATGCGGGGCAAGCCGGGGCACCGGCGGTTCACCGTGCTGCGCCACCCGGCGGCGCGGGCACATGCCGCGTTCTGCGAGCGGATCCTCGTGCCGGGGCCGGGCTGTTTCAACAGCATCCGGCGTACCCTGCGCAAGGCCTACAAGTTGCCGATCCCCGCCGACTGGCCTGATCCGGGCTATGACCGGGCGGCGCATCGCGCGGCATTCGCCGGGTTTCTCGGGTTTCTCAAGGCAAACCTCGCCGGGCAGACCGCGATCCGGGTGGATGCCCATTGGGCGACGCAGGCGGCGGTGATCGAGGGGATGGCGCAATTCGGCGCGCCCGACGCGATCCTGCGCGAGGAAGAGATGGCGGCGGGGCTCGTGGCGATGGCGCGGCAGGCGGGAATCGCGGCACCGCAAGCGCCGGGTTCGGTGGTGCCGACGGGACCGTTTGCGCTCGGCGATATCTACGACGAGGAGATCGAGCGCCTGACGCGCGCTGTCTATCAGCGCGACTACGTGACCTTTGGCTTCGCCGATTGGGCGTCTTAGGGCTCAGGCGGCCTGTGCCGCCTGAGCCTCGGACACGATGGTGTAGAGCGTCGCGCTGTCGTGGTTGGCGCGCAATTTGGCGCAGAACGCGGTGTCGCGCAGTGTGCGCGAGACCAGTGCCAGCGCCTTGAGGTGCTCGACCCCCGAATCGGTGGGCGCGAAGAGTGCGAAGACGAGGTCCACGGGCTGGCGATCCACCGCGTCGAACGGGATCGGCTTGTCGAGCACGGCGAGCGCGCCGACCACGTGCTCGAGCCCGTCGAGCCGCGCATGCGGCAGGGCGACGCCGTTGCCAACGCCCGTCGGGCCAAGGCTCTCGCGCTCCAGCAGGGCGTCGATGGCATCGGAATGCGGCACGTCGTAGGCCGCCTCTGCCAGTGCGCCCAACTCGTTCATCAGGCGCTTCTTGCTGCTGACGCCGGACAATGCGCGGACGGCCTCGGGTTTGAGGAGCATGGTTAAATCCATATTTATGACGTATCGACCGGCTTACCGGTCATCCTCGATCAGGGGTCAATCCAGCCAATATTGCCGTCATCCCGGCGATATACGACATTGACCGACTCCTTGCCTTCCTTGCGGAATACCAGCACCGGCGCGCCGGCAAGCTCCATCTGCATCACCGCCTCTCCGACCGAGAGAGAGGGGATCTGTGTCTCCATCTCGGCCACGATGATCGGTTGCAGGCTGTCGGGCTCGTCCTCGGCCCCGCCCACATCCGATGAGAGGATATACGAGGACACGCCGATGAGTTCAACCGGTTCCGAGCGGTCCTTGTGATGATCTTTCAGGCGGCGCTTGTAGCGGCGGAGCTGCTTCTCCATCTTCTCGCTGCAGGCATCGAAGGCGGCGTAAATCTCGTGCGCCTTGGCCTTGGCCTGCGCGGTCAGTCCGGTGGAAAGATGCACGACGGCCTCGCAGGCGAATTCGCTCGCATTCTTGGAAAAGGTCACTTGCGCGTCGGTCGGGCGTTCGGCGTATTTCGACACCACCGTGCCAAGCTCGTCCTTGACGTGAGTCTGAAGGGCCTCGCCGATGTCGATCTGCTTTCCACTGATTTGATAGCGCATCTTGCCTCCTTTTATTCCACGGACTGGCGCGGCACAGGGTGTGCGCGCGTGGTCAGGCCCGGTACTCGATGCAGATAGGGGACATGTCCTGATCTTGGCCAAAGCCCGCCCCACCGCGTGGGGATGATCGGGAATCCGGCGTGCGATCACCACATGTCATGGTGCAATTGACGCCCCTTGCCGGGCCTTTGTCAATCCGCTTTGCGCAGGCGATCACGAGATGCGAAATGTGTCGCCGAGATAGACCCGGCGCACGTTTTCGTTATCGACGACGTCGCGGGGGCTGCCGGACATCAGAACCTTGCCATCGTGCAGGATATAGGCGCGGTCCACGATCTCTAGCGTTTCGCGCACGTTGTGATCGGTGATCAGCACGCCGATGCCGCGCTTCTTCAGGTCGGCCACGAGGTGGCGGATATCGCCGACCGAGATCGGATCGACCCCGGCAAACGGCTCGTCGAGCAGCAGGTAGCGCGGATTGGCGGCGAGACAGCGTGCAATCTCGACGCGGCGCCGCTCGCCACCCGACAATGCGAGCGCGGGGGCGCGGCGCAGGTGTTCGATCGAGAACTCCGACAAGAGCTGTTCAAGCCGCTCGCGGCGGCGCGCGCGCGACGGCTCGGCGATCTCGAGGATGGCCATGATGTTGTCCTCGGCCGAGAGGCCGCGGAAAATCGACATTTCCTGCGGAAGGTAGCCGATCCCGAGCTTGGCGCGGCGATACATCGGCAGCGCCGTCACGTCGCGGCCATCGATAAAGATATGCCCGCCCTCGGGATGGATGAGGCCCGCGATGGCGTAGAATGTCGTGGTCTTGCCCGAGCCGTTGGGACCGAGCAGCGCCACCACCTCGCCCTGATCGAGCGAGAGCGAGACGTCGCGGATCACCAGCTTCTTGCTGTAGCTCTTGCGCAGGTTCTCGACCCGCAGGCCGGTCGTGTCGTTGCTGTGCGCGAGGCTGAGGTTCGCCGCGCTCATTGATCGCCACCCGGTTGCAGCACGGTCTTGACCCGCCCGCTCACGCGGGCGGTGCCCGCGGCGGTATCGACAAAGACCGTGTCGCCGGTGATCGCGTTGTCACCCTGCACGAGCAGCACGTCACCGCGCAGTTCGATCATGCCGGTGGTGATGTTGTAATCGGCGCGCGCCGCCTCGGCGGCGTCCTCGCCGCTGACAAGGGTGACGCCGCCGGTCGCCTCAAGCGACTCGATACCGCTCTGGTCGGCGAGATAGTTCACTCGCACCCTCGGGGCCGACAGCCGCATGGCCCCCTGCGAGATGACCACGCTGCCGGTAAAGAGCGCGGTGTTGTCGGCCTGGTTGACGTTGAGATTGTCCGAGGTCACCTCGATCGGCAGAGAACGGTCGCTCTGAACCTGGCCGAACGCCACGGGCGTGCCTTGCGCTCCTGCCAGTACCGGCAGGCACGAAAGGGCCACGGCGGCGGCAAGGCGTGCAAACATCGTCACTGGTCCTGTTCCTTCTCGATATTCGGGCGGTATACCAGCTTGACGCCCCCGCTGAAAACCAATTCGGCATCGCCGCTTCCGGGGGCCTCGCGCAGGATCATGTGCCCGGCGTCCAGGTCACCCAGCGGCCCGGTCGCGGTAACCGGCCCGGGGCTCTTGGCGTAGAGCGCGTCGAGGCGGGTGTCGAGCCGGTCCGTGTCGATCTCGTAGCCGGCCGTGCTGGTGATATGGACCGCGCCTTCGAGCATTGCTGTCATCTTCGTCTGGTCGAGCCGGGCGTTGGCCGCGCTCAGGTTCAGCACGGTCCCGCCAATCAGGCCAATCTCGCCGGTGATGCGTTCGGCTATGAGACGCCGCGTATCGTCGGGGTCGGGCCAGGCGACATCGGCGCGCATCTTGATCTCGTCTCCCCGCCCGGAAATCCCGGCAAAGCTGGGGCGCGTCACTCCGAGGTTCTGCGCGCGCTGTTCGAGGTCGATGGGGGCAGTCGGCACGGGGCCGGACGGATCAACGGTGTTGGAAATGAGAAACAGGGTGGACAACAGCCCGAGCGCCACGAGCGGCAGGAGAATTTTCATTCCCGCCACGATGCGCGAATAGGTGTTGTCAGCGCGGGCCATCGGGTCAGTGGGCGAAAATGTCGGCCTCGGGCCATCCGGCGAGGTCGAGCCGCGCGCGCACGGGCAGGAAATCGAAACAGGCCTGGGCCAGATCGGTGCGCCCCTCGCGGGCGAGCATCGCGTCGAGCGTCTCGCGCAGCCGGTGCAGGTAGAGCACATCCGACGCCGCATAGGCGTGCTGTGCCTCGCTGAGCGTCTCTGCCCCCCAGTCCGAGCTTTGCTGTTGCTTGGAGATATCCACGTTCAGCAATTCCTGAAGCAGGTATTTCAGCCCGTGCCGGTCGGTATAGGTGCGCACCAGCTTGGACGCGATCTTGGTGCAATAGACCGGGGCGGCGAGCGCGCCAAAGGCGTGATACATCACCGCGATGTCGAACCGCCCGAAATGGAAGAGTTTGAGCACGTCAGGATCGGTCAGCAGCCGCTCGAGATTGGGCGCGCGTGTCTGCCCCTTGGCCACCTGCACCAGATGCGCGTCGCCGTCGCCGCCCGAGAGCTGCACGAGGCAAAGCCTGTCGCGGTGCGGGTTGAGGCCCATCGTCTCGCAATCTATCGCGACAACGGGGCCGAGATCGAGCCCGTCGGGCAGATCGGCCTGGTAGATGTGGTTCGTCATGAAATGCCCTTTCGCCCGCGCGGGGTCACGCCGTGAAAACAGGAGGTTCGGGTCTGATTAGGCGCTTTCGCCGCATCCCTCAACCCGGATATGGGGCGCGTCCGGCCGCGCCGCCACCGCTTTCGTCGCAATCCGGCTTGCGGTCGCGGGGCGGCTCGGCCACAAATCGTGCGGATATCGAGAAGGAGCCCCCGATGACCGACGCCAGCACACGCGCCGCCGACCACCTCGCCCGGCGTCTTTACGAGGCCGGCTGCCGCCATGCCTTCGGGATGCCCGGCGGCGAGGTGCTGACCGTGATGGACGCGCTGGCACGCGCGGGTATCGAGGTGACGCTGGCCCGGCACGAGAACGCCGCCGCCTTCATGGCCGAGGGGACGTGGCACCGCACCGGCGCGCCCGGCATCCTGATCGCGACGCTGGGGCCGGGGGTGCTCAACGGGGTCAACGCCATCGCCAACGCGCATCAGGACCGGGTGCCGCTGATCGTGATTTCCGGCTGTGTCGATGCCGACGAGGCGCTGACCTATTCCCATCAGATACTCGATCACGAGGCGGTGCTTGCCCCGATCACCAAGGCCACGTTCCGACTGACCGCGCAAGGCGCCGACATCATCGCCGACAAGGCGGTGGGCATCGCCACCGAAGGCCG
The DNA here is from genome assembly GCF_002925845.1 of Roseovarius nitratireducens. Taxonomy (GTDB): domain Bacteria; phylum Pseudomonadota; class Alphaproteobacteria; order Rhodobacterales; family Rhodobacteraceae; genus Roseovarius; species Roseovarius nitratireducens. The sequence continues at coordinate 111,951 of NZ_PDNI01000036.1, forward strand.
CCCCGGCCCGGTGCATATCGACGTGCCGATTTCCGTGGCCGACGAGCGAGTGAGCCTGCCGCGCCTGCGCCGCCGCCCCGACGCCGCGCCGATGGTGCCCGACGCCGCCACGCTGGCACGCGCGCGCGGCTGGCTTGCCGCGGCGGAGCGACCGGTGATGGTCGTGGGACTCGATGCCGTCAACGAGGGCGCGGCCAGAACCGTGCGCGAGGTGGCCGAGCGCCTGTCGATCCCGGTCATCACCACATATAAGGCCAAGGGCATCATCCCCGAGACGCATCCGCTCAGCTTGGGCGGCGCGGGGTTGTCGCCGCTGGCCGATGGTATCCTCGTGCCCTTCGTTCAGCAGGCCGACCTGATCCTTTGCGTGGGTTACGACCCGATCGAGATGCGCCCCGGCTGGCGCGAGATATGGGACCCGGCGGCGGTCAACGTGATCGACATCACCGCCGAACCCAATCACCAGTACATGCACCAGGCGACGATGAATGTCGTGGGGGCCTGTGCGCCGTCGCTTGCCGCGATGGCCGAGAGCGTGACACCGCGCGCCACATGGCCCGGCGGCGAGGTGGTCGCGGCGCGCGAGGCGCTGGCGCAGGCGTTCCCGGTGGCGGACAGATGGGGCGCGGCGGCGGTGATCGACGAAGCGCGCCGCGTGCTGCCAGAAGACACCATCGCGACCGTGGACAGCGGCGCGCACCGCATCCTGCTGTCGCAGATGTGGGTGACGCATCACCCCCGCTCCGTGCTGCAATCCACCGCGCTGTGCACGATGGGTTGTGCCGTGCCGCTGGCGATGGGCGCCAAGCTCGCCACGCCCGAGGCGACGGTGGTGAGCTTTTCCGGCGATGCCGGGTTTCTCATGGTGGCCGGAGAGCTGTCGACCGTGGCGGAACTGGGCCTGCCGGTGATCTTCGTCGTGTTCGTCGATGCGAGCCTCGCGCTGATCGAAAAGAAGCAGCGCGAGCGGCAGATGACCAATCTCGCCGTGGATTTCGGCCATCACGATTTCGCAGCTATCGGCCGCGCGTTCGGCGGCAATGGTGTGCGGGTGACCAGCCGGGCCGAGCTGCACGCTGCGCTGATCGAAGCGCAGGGCGCCGACCGCTTCACCGTCATCGCCGCCGAGATCGACCGTGGCTCTTATGACAACCGTTTCTGAGGAGGTGCCCATGCCCGGCCCGCTGGATGGTCTCGTCATTCTCGACCTGAGCCGGATTCTGGCCGGTCCCACCTGCACGCAGCTCTTGGGCGACCTCGGCGCCGAAATCATCAAGATCGAGAGCCTCGCCGGTGACGATACGCGGCAATGGGGGCCGCCTTTCGCGCTGGACGCGGAGGGCAATCCCACCGACCTGTCGGCCTATTTCATGTCCGTCAACCGCAACAAGAAATCGGTGGCGGTGGACCTGACCGATCCAGAGGTCCAGAAAAGCCTGCGCGATCTGGCAGGCCGTGCCGACGTGGTGATCGAGAATTTCAAGCCCGGGGGCCTGCGCAAATACGGCCTCGATCACGAGACGCTCTGCGCCGCGTATCCGGGTCTTGTCTACTGCTCCATTTCCGGCTTCGGCCAGACCGGGCCGAACCGCGACAAGCCCGGCTATGACCTGATGGCGCAAGGGTTTGGCGGCATCATGTCGATCACTGGCGAGGCGGGGCGCGAGCCGATGAAGGTGGGCGTGGGCGTGGCCGATGTGGTCTGCGGCCTCTATGCTGCCACTGGCATTCTGGCGGCGCTGCGTCACCGCGACGCCACCGGAGAGGGGCAGCATATCGACCTGGCATTGGTGGACAGCACCATGTCCTGGCTGGTCAACCAGGGGCTCAATTACCTGACCTCCGGCACTGCGCCTGTCCGCGCGGGCAACGCGCACCCCAATATCGTGCCCTACCAGGTGTTTGCCGCCTCCGACGGGTACGTGATCGTCGCCGTGGGCAATGACAGCCAGTATGCGCGGTTCTGCGATTACCTTGGCCAGCCCGATTGGGCCAGTGATCCGCGCTTTGCCACCAATAGCGAGCGGCTCGCGCATCGCGACACGCTGGTGCCGATGATCGCCGCGGTGCTAGAGCGCCGCACCACACGCGACGTCATCGACGGGCTGGAGGCGCGCAAGGTGCCGGTGGGCCCGGTCAACACCATCGACCAGGCGCTCGAATCCGACCAGGCGCAGGCGCGGGAGATGACGATCACCCTGCCCGCGCCGCAGACCGCGACGGGCGAGGTGCGGCTGCTGGGCAATCCGCTCAGATTCTCGCGCACACCGGTCAGCTATCGCAGCGCGCCACCCGCGACAGGGGCCGATACCGAGGCGGTTCTGTCACGGCTCCGGGACGATCTGTAACCTTGGCTCGCGGCCACGTGATTTGCCGCGACTCGAGGCAAGGCGTAGCCCTCCGGGTATCAAACCGGAGGGCTATTCATGCATAGAATTCTGAAATTTCTCACCATTTTCCTGCTCCTTGCCGCGCCCGCGCAGGCGCTCGGGCCGCGCGACGGCTGGATCGTCCACGACACGGACAAATCCTATACCGATCTGGTACAAGCGGTGCGCGACGCGGTCAGCGAGGCCCCCATCGCCATCGTCACGCAGGCCAGCGCCTCGGACGGGGCGCGGATGCAGGGCCACACCATCCCCGGCAACCGCGTCTTCGGGCTTTACCGAAACGATTACGCCCGCCGGATGCTTGATGCGAGCGTCGCGGCGGGCATCGAGGCGCCGATCCGGCTCTACGTTACCGAGGAGGCAGACGGCACCGCGACGCTCAGTTACAAGACGCCGAGCCATGTCTTTGCGCCCTATGCCGAGGAGGGGGGCGCGGCGCTGCGTGCACTGGCGGACGAGCTTGACGCGGTGTTCGAGGATGTGGCGCGGGCGGCTGTGGCCGAGTGAGGCCCGATTTTGTGCCGTTTCCTCGCCGCAAGCGGGTTCTCGCGCGTCGCCATGCGCCTGAGGGTTGAGCAGCGCTGCACAACACGTCACATTCCGAACCCGGAAAATAACGTATTGGTGAGGACCCTCGCGACCGTGTTGCCGGTATCACATTTAGCGGGCTAGCTGAAACCGATAAGTATCGCCGAAAGGAAACCGGGCCATGCGTAACGATCAATTCGGGTATGACATCTCGCTCTCGTCCCCCGAGGCCGTTCAGGCCTGGGACAGGATGGTGCTGGCATTCCTTGCCCACGCCGCCGCGACGCCCGAGCATCTGGGCAAGGTTCTGGAGGCCGAGGCCGGCTTTGCCATGGCGCACGCGGTCAAGGGGCTGTTCTGCCTCATGCTGGGGCGGCGCGAAATGGATGAAACCGCCCGCGCCGCACACGAGACCGCGGTGCTTTGTGCCCGGCAGGGCGCGCCGCTGCCGCGCGAGACGGGCTATGTGCGCGCGCTGGGTGCCTGGCTTGGCGGGCGACCCTCGGACTCGGTGCGCGAGATGGAGGCGATCCTGACGCGCTGGCCAGAGGATGCGCTGGCGATGAAGATCAGCCATGCGATCCGCTTCATCCTCGGCGACCGGCACGGTATGCGCGCTTCGATCGAGGCGCTCCTGCCCGCCTACGACGTGCAGAACCCGGCCCGCGGCTACCTGTTCGGCTGTCACGCCTTTTCGCTGGAGGAAACCGGCGAGTATGGCCGCGCCGAAACGGCGGGGCGCATGGGGCTGAGCGTGTCGCCCGACGACGCCTGGGGCCTGCACGCGGTGGCGCATGTCTTTGACATGACCTGCAACGCGCGCGCCGGGCTCGACTGGCTGGAGGGGCGCGAACACGCCTGGGCGCATTGCAACAATTTCCGTTACCATGTCTGGTGGCACAAGGCGCTGATGCATCTCGACCAGAACGAGATAGAGGCGGTGTTTCACCTCTACGACACCGAGGTACGCAAGGACCGCACAGACGATTTCCGCGACATCTCGAACGGCACGGCGATGCTGATGCGGCTCGAGCTGGAGGGGCACGACGTGGGTGACCGCTGGGAAGAGATGGCCGATATCTGCGAGGCGCGCACCGAGGACGCCTGTCTCATCTTTGCCGATCTGCACTACCTGCTGGCGCTCATTGGCGGCGGCCGCGAGAGCGCGATCCGGCGGATGATGACTCGGCTTCATGCCGATGCCAAGCGTGGCGGCGAGAGCGAGATGATGAGGCGCATGGCCAATCCCGGCCTGTCGGCGGCGTCCGGGCTTGAGGCTTTCGGCGAGGGTGATTACAAGACAGCCTTCCTCAACCTGAAACAGGCGCGCCATTCCATGCAGCTTGTCGGCGGCAGCCACGCGCAACGCGACATCTTTGAACGGCTGAGCATCGATGCCGGGATTCGCGCCGGATTCCTTGACGACGCCGAAACGATGCTGGGCGAGCGCAGTGCGCGGCGCGCCGGCAGGCACGACCGCTATGCCAGCACCCGGCTCGATCTCATCGCCGAGACGCGCGGCGAGTGGGGCGAGGCCGGGCGCCTGCCGGCCGAGTGAGCGCGCGACACGATCAGCAAGGACACGACACCGCCATGACGAGTGTTGCCGATCCAGCCATGCCACGGGCGCCGGCCCGCGAGGCGGCCACCGTCGCGCCCGCGACGGGCACGCGCGATATTCGGCTGGATTTCTTTCGCGGGCTGGCGATGTTCATCATCCTCGCCGCCCATACGCCGCGCAATTTCGTTACGAGCTGGATCCCGGCACGCTGGGGATTCTCCGATGCCACCGAGATCTTCGTGTTCTGCTCGGGCATGGCCTCGGCCATCGCCTTTGGCCGCACCTTCGACCGGGCGGGCTGGCGGCTTGGGTCGGCGCGGGTAGGTTACCGCGTCTGGCAGGTTTACTGGGCGCATCTCGGGCTGTTTTTTGCCGTTGCCACGCTGATGGCGGCGATCGACCATTTCGGCGATTTCGACAAGGTCTATATCGGCTCGCTCAACCTGTGGAAGTTCTTTGCCGACCCGGGGCCGCAACTGGTGGGGCTGTTCACGCTCACCTATGTGCCCAACTATTTCGACATCCTGCCGATGTACATGGTCATCCTGGTGATGATGCCGCTGATGATGGCGCTGAGCCGGGTGAGCGTCTGGGCGGTTTTCGCCGTGATGGCGGTGATCTGGCTCTTTGCACAGCGGTCGGTGCTCGACGCGCTGGGCATGATCGACCTGCATCTCGGCTTTCCGGCAGAGCCGTGGTCGGATCGCAAGTGGTTCTTCAACCCGTTCGGCTGGCAACTGGTGTTCTTTACCGGGTTTGCCCTGATGCGCGGCTGGATACCGAAACCGCCGGTGAACAAGGCGCTGATCGCGCTCGCGCTGGTGATCGTGCTCGCCAACGTGCCGCTGTCGCATATCGGGATGCGCGAGTTCGGCTTTGACTGGGCGCGCGATTGGCGCATCGCCAATAGCGGCCTGCTCAACAAGTCCGATTTCGGCATCCTGCGCTACGTGCATTTCCTGTCCCTCGCCTATCTGTGCTGGGCGGCGGCGGGTGATGGCGGTGCGCGGCTCAGGACCGTGGGCCGGGGAATCGCGGCACAAACCTGGGGCGGCCTGCTCGCGATGATCCTGAAGGTGGGGCAGCAGTCGCTCGCCGTGTTCGTCTTCTCGATGTTCCTTGCGCGGCTGTCGGGTTTCGTGATGGACCAGATCGGGCGCAACACCTGGAACATGACACTGGCGAATATCATCGGTTTCGCCGCGCTCGTCGTGGTGGCCTACGCGGTGTCTTGGTTCAAGGCGCAACCGTGGAGGGCGGCGCGATGATCCGGCGCGAGGTCTTGCAGGGACTTGGCGCGCTGGCCGTTTGGCCCGGACTGGCGCGGGCGGACGAGGGCGCGCCCTTTTCCGAGGCAATGCTGCACGACCTGGCGCGCGAAGTGGCATCGCGCCCCTATGCCAAGCGCCCGCTGGTGCCGCAGGCATGGCGCGATCTGACCTATGATCAGTATCGCGCGATCCGTTACGACACATCGCGTGCCTTTTGGGCCGGGACCGACACGACGCTCGAATTCGATCTCTTCCCGCCGGGGCTCTACTTCCCGCACTCGGTCGAGGTGAACATGGTCGAGGACGGCGTCGCGCGTCGCGTGCCCTTCGACATGTCGCTTTTCGAAAAGCACGAGATCGTGCCGGACGATCTACCCGTCGATGACCGGCTGGGCTATTCTGGCGTCCGGCTCCGGGCCGAGATCGCGAGACCGGGCTTTTTCCAGGAATATGCCGTGTTTCAGGGGGCCAGTTATTTCCGGGTGATCCCCCGCGACATGGTCTATGGGCTGTCGGCGCGCGGGCTGACCGTGAACACAGCCGCGCCAGAGGGCGAGGAATTTCCGGATTTCACCCGGTTCTGGGTCGAGAAGCCCGCCCCCGGCGCGCGGCTCCATCGCATTCACGCACTGATGGAAAGTCGCTCCGTCACCGGGATGTATCATTTCACGCTCGATCCCTACGGCCCCTCGGCGGATGTCGATGTGCGCTGCACGCTCTGGCCGCGGACCGATCTCGAAAATGCCGGGATCGCGCCGCTGACCTCGATGTTCTATTTCGACGCCAAGAACCGAGACCGGTTCAACGATTTCCGTTCGGCTGTGCATGACAGCAACGGGCTCACGATCCATAACGGCAATGGCGAGATGCTGTGGCGGCCGTTGGGCAATCCCCGCACGCTCCAGGTATCGAGCTTCGTTGATGACGGTCCGCGGGGCTTTGGCCTTGCACAGCGCGCGCGGCGCCATTCAGATTTCCACGATCTGGAGGCACAGTATCACCTCCGTCCCAGTGTCTGGATCACGCCCGGAGAGGACTGGGGTCGCGGCGCCGTGACGCTGGTGGAGATACCGACCGACAAGGAGATCTTCGACAACATCGTGGCCTATTGGCGCCCGCGTGTGCCGCTGGCGGCAGGCAGCGAACACGCTTTCAGCTATCGCATGTCCTGGACCGGCGAAATTCCCGGGCAAAAGCCCGTGGCCCCGGTGCTGGAGACGCGGATCGGGCGCGGGTTTCCACACGATCTGCGGCAGGTGGTAACCGTGGATTTCGCCCCGCACCCGGCGGTGCCGGACGATCTGGACGCGTTGGTGATCTACGTGAATTCCAACCGGCTCGAGACCTCTGACGGCCTGGTTCAGCGCAACCCCGAAACCGGCGGGCCGCGGCTCGCGTTTTCCTTCGATCCCGGCGAGGTGGACGTGGCGGAATTGCGCGCGCAGCTTTTCCACGAGGGACGCGCGGTGACAGAGGTATGGCTCTACAAATGGACGGCGTAACCCCCTTTCCGGGCGGTGACGTGATGCCGCCCCCCGCGCCGCTGATGCACCCGGTGCAGGATTTGCGGCGCGCGCACCGCGATCCCCGCGTGCCCGCATGGCCGCCGGCGCGCGGTGTCTGGTGGCGGCGTGCGGCGGCCTTCGTTCCTGCGGTCACGACCACGGGCGGGCTCGCCTGGGCGTTTGCCGACTGGCTGTCGGATGGCGGCATGTGGTGGCTGGAATGGGTGCTGTTGGCGCTGGTGACGGCCACGTTCTTCTGGGTTGCGCTGTCGGTGGCCACGGCGACGCTGGGGCTGGGCTGTCACCTGTTGCACAGGCGGGTCGGCGTGCGCGGGGCTGTCCCGCCGCTCGACGTGGCGCTTGTGGTGCCGGTCTACAACGAGGAAACTGCCGACGTGTTCGGCAATGCCTGCGCGATGATGATGGCGCTGCGCGACGCGGGCACGGCGCACCGGTTTGATCTCTACATCCTCAGCGACACGCAGGACGCCGCCATCGCGCTCGCCGAACGGCGCGCCCTAGCCACTTTGCGCCGGGCGCTGCCGCCCGGTCTGCGGGTCTGGTATCGCCGTCGGCTCGACAATTCCGGGCGCAAGGTGGGCAACCTGCGGCAATGGCTCGAAACATGGGGCGGGGCGCATGACGCGATGCTGGTGCTCGACGCCGACAGCCTGATGAGCGCCGAAGCGATCGTCGCGCTCGCCGACGAGATGGCCGCCGATCCGGGTGCGGGGCTCATTCAGACGGCGCCGCTGGTGATCGGCTCGGAGACGGTGTTCGGTCGGATGCAGCAATTCGCGGCGGCGGTCTACGGCTCGCTCCTGTCCGCCGGGCTCGCGGGTTGGACCGGGGCGGAGAGCAATTACTGGGGTCACAACGCGATCCTGCGCACGCGCGCCTTTGCCGATTGTGCCGGGCTGCCGCGAATGCCCACGCTGACACGGCGTCGGGGTGCGCTGATCCTGAGCCACGATTTCGTCGAGGCGGCGCTCCTGCGCCGTGCCGGCTGGGCGGTGCGGTTCCTGCCGGGGATCGGCGGCAGCTACGAAGAGCCGCCCGCGACCCTGATCGACTATTCGCTGCGCGACCGGCGCTGGTGCCACGGCAACCTTCAGCACTTGGCGTTGCTGGGCACCAGGGGACTTCATGTCGTGTCGCGGTTTCACCTGCTGCACGGTGCGATGAGCTACCTGCTCTCGCCCGCGTGGTTCATCCTGCTGGTGATCTGGGCGCTTCTGGGCAACGGGCCGGACAGCGTCATCAGCTATTTCTCGGCGGACAATCCCCTCTACCCGATCTGGCCAGAGATGAGCGGCGTGCAGTCGGGGATGATCCTGCTCTTCATGTACGCGATGCTGCTCGCGCCCAAGGCGATGGGGGCGCTCGCGGTCCTGCTGGGCGAGGTGCCGGTGGCGCGGTTCGGCGGCGCGGGGCGCTTCGCGGTGTCGCTGGTGGCCGAGATCGTGCTGTCGATCCTGTTTGCGCCGATCATGATGGTGCAACAGGTGGTGGCGGTGCTTCGCACGGTCGCGGGCATCCGCCCGATGTGGTCGCCGCAGGCGCGCAAGGGTGGCGATTACGGCGCGGCGACAGTGCTCAAGTTCCACGCGCTGGAAACGGTGAGCGGTCTGCTTCTGGCGTTGGGGATCGCGGCGGGGCTGGTGTCGCTCTGGCTTGTGCCCATTGCGGTGAGCCTCGGACTCGCCGTGCCGCTGTCGATGCTCTCGGGGCGGCGGCTGGCGCGGTTCATGGCCACGCCCGAGATGGTCGACCCGCCCGCCATCCTGCGGCTCGCGCGCGCGTCGCGCGCGATGTTCCGCGCGGCGGAGACCACGCCCATTGCGGCGGAATAGGGATTTTCCCACGTTTGCCGGAGCGGAAGGTAGAGGACGCGACAGCACTCTTGACCTTAAGCGGTCGTGTGGCATGCAGCGATGAGCCGCGCGATGGCCCGTCCGCGGGTGGGCGCAATATCGCCTGTTCTGAGCGGTTTATGGTGCAAGATACATCTTCAGTTTTAGCTGCTTGTATCGTCGCAAAGCGCCCGCCCGGGGGGCGGTCGGGCGCTCGCGCGGCGGCGTGCAAGCACGCCTTGATTCCGCGCGGAGGAATGTTTCGGGCGCCCGCTCCACGCCAAACGGCGCGACCCCCGCGCAACTCAGACCAGCCGATCCCCCGGCGTATCCCCGGCAAAGAACGCATCGAGGTTGTCGAGCGCGCGAAAGCCCATCGCGTCGCGCGTGGCGCGGGTGGCGCTGCCGATATGGGGCAGCATGAAGATGTTTTCATGCGCGGCAAAGGCTGGGTTGCCGCCCGGCTCCACCTTGAAGCAATCGAGACCGGCGGCGGCAATCTGACCCGACTCTATCCCTGCCAAAAGCGCGTCCTCGTCCACCAGCGCGCCGCGCGCGGTGTTCACCACGATGGCACCTTGGGGCAGCTTGGCGATGCGCTCGGCATTCAAGAGGTCAACCGTGTCGGGCGTCGCCGGGCAATGCAGCGACAGGAAATCCGCCACTTCCAGCAGGCTGTCGACATCCTCGTGAAAGACCGCGCCCTGCTCAACCTCGGGGGCGAGTCGCGAGCGGTTGTGGTAATGGATCTCCATGCCGAAACCGCGCGCCTTTTCGGCGAATGCCCGGCCCACACGGCCCATCCCCACGATGCCCAGCCGCGCGCCGGTCACCTGCTTGCCCACCATGAAGGAGGGCGACCAGCTGTCCCACTGCCCCTGCCGCACCAACCGGTCCCCGCGCACCGCGTGCCGCGCCGCGCCCAGCATCAGCAGCATGGCGATCTCGGCGGTGGCGTCCGACAGGACGTCGGGTGTGTTCGTCACCACGATGCCGGCGCCCTTCAGCGCGTCGAGGTCGCAATGATCGACGCCCACCGAATGATTGGCCACGATCTTCAGCCGGGGGTCGAGTTTTGCCACCACGTCCGCGGTGAAATGCTCGGAGTGGCAGGGAATCATCCCGTCCACCTTTGCACTCATCGCGACGATGTCCTCGGCCGTGCCCGGCGTGTCGGCCTCGTTCACGATCACCTCGTAGTCGCGCCGTGCGCGCTCCTGCGTCGCATCCGACAGGCGGCGTGGAATCCAGATCACCGGCTTGGACATGGCCTAGCTATTGTTCTTGCTGGAGGTCACGAAATCATAGGCCGCGAGCCCGGCGGCAAAGACCGTCACGATCCACAGGTCAGTCTCGCCGATCTCGCTGGCGAGTATATAGAGAAACGCGGCCAGCACCACGAAGGCGAAGAGCGCCAGAAACCTGTTCATGTCGTCATCCTTTCGTCATTCCCCGGCCTCTGTAAGCCAGTTATGAAACCAGTTCGCACTGCGCAAGAGCCGCCCGTCATTGCCGCGCGCGGCGATCATCTGCACCCCCATCGGCAGCCCGTTTTCAGCGGTGAAGGCGGGCACCGTCACGGCGGGCACGCCGGTCAGCGTCCAGACCCCGTTGAAGATCGCGTTGCCGGTGAAATCGAGCCCCTCCGGCGCCGGCCCGGTGGCGGCGGGGCAGAGGATCGCGTCGCACCGCTCGAAGATTTCGTCCAGCCCGGCATAAAGCACATCGGGCCAGTCCAGCGCGGCGATGTAATCGCGCGCGAGGATCGCGTTACCCTTGGTCAGCGCCTCCTGCGTGCGGGGGCCGAGGGCCTCCATCTCCTTGCTGTAGCGATAGTAATAGCGTGCCATTTCCGCGAAATTGATCCGCTCGCGGATCGCTGCCGCCTCGCCGAAGGCATTGGGCAGCGGGGCCTCGAACACCTGCTCTCCCAGCGCGTCGGCCAGTTCGGCAAAGGCGGCGTGTAGCTGCGGATCGGCTTCGTCCCAGCCCGGCGGCTTGACGAAGGCAAAGACCGGCTTCACCGGCGGTTTCGAGGTGGCGATGCCGTGCATGTCGGGCACCGGCGCGACCGCCGTCGCCGCATCACCCGTGTCGTGCCCCATCAGTACCTGCGACAGCAACGCCGCATCGGCCGGTGTGCGGGCAAACACGCCAACGGTGTCGAGCGTCGGCGACTGCATCAGCACGCCGGTGCGCGGGATCGCGCCAAAGCTTGGCTTGAACCCGGTGACGCCGCAATACGACGCGGGCCGGATCACCGATCCGCCGGTTTGGGTGCCCACGGCGAGCGGCACCATCCCGTCGGCCACCGCCGCGGCAGAGCCCGAGGACGAGCCGCCGGGCGAGTGCGCGGGATTGTGGGGATTACGGGTCTTTCCCGCCTGCATATAGGCCAGCTCGGTCGTGACCGTCTTGCCCATGATGATCGCGCCCGCCGCTTTGAGGCGTTCGACGATGGCGGCATCCTTGATCGGCACGCGGCCCGCATCGAGCGCACAGCCGTTCTCGGTGGGGATTTTTGCCGTGTCGATGATGTCCTTCAAGGCCACCGGCAGCCCGTGCAACGGCCCGATGGGCCGCCCCGCCTGCCGGTGCGCATCCAGCGCCCTGGCCTGGTGGCGGACGAAATCGGGATCGAACCACGCCCAGGCCTGCACCTCGGGTTCGCGCGCTTCGATGCGCGCGATGCAGGCCTCGGCCAGCTCCAGCGCGCGCACCGCCCCGCTTGCCAGACGCCCGCGCAGCGCGCAGGCGTCGAGGCTCAGAAGATCGACCTTATCCGCCATACATCAGCTCCGGCAGGTAGAAGACGATCTGCGGATAGATGTACATCAGCGCCATCGAGATGAAAACGCAGAGCAGGAACGGCATGACCCCCGCGAAAATCTGCGTCAGGCGGATCTCCGGTGGCGCGATTCCCTTGAGGTAATAGGCGGACATGGCCATTGGCGGTGTCAGAAAGCTGGTTTGCAGGTTGAGCGCCACGAGGATGCCGAAGAACAGCGGATCGACATCGAAGAACTGCAACAGTGGCAGGAAGATCGGCACGAAGATGATGATGATCTCGGACCATTCCAGAGGCCAGCCCAGCAGGAAGATGATGAGCTGTGCCAGCAACAGGAAGGCCAGCGGGCTGAGGTCAAGCCCCTGCACGAATTCGGAGATCACATGCTCGCCGCCCAGGTAGGAGAACACCGCCGAGAAGGTATAGGAGCCGACAAACAGCCAGCACACCATCGCCGTAGTGCGGACCGTGAGATAGACGCTCTCGCGCATCCGCTGCCACGTCATCGCCCGGTAGACAAAGGCGAGGAAGATGCCGCCCAGCGCGCCGATCGAGGCTGCCTCTGTCGGGGTCGCGAGGCCGAAAAGGATCGAACCGAGCACCGCCATGATGAGAAACGCCAGCGGGACGAAGGAGGTCACGATCATCAGGATGAGCTTGACCATCGGAATGTCGGGAATTTCTTCCTTGCTCGGCTTCGGGGCGGCCGAGGGCTGGATTATCGCGCGCCCGATCACGTAGACCAAGTAGAGCCCGACCAGAACCAGCCCCGGAAACAGCGCCGCCGCGTAAAGCCGCACGATCGACACGTTCGACGCCGCCGCATAGACGATCAGCATGATCGAGGGCGGAATGAGAATGCCCAGCGTGCCACCCGCGCAAATGATGCCAGAGGCAAAGGACGGGTCGTAGCGCGCCTTGAGCATCGCGGGCAGCGCCAGCAGGCCCATCAGCGTCACAACCGCGCCCACAATCCCCGTGGCGGTGGCAAAGAGCGCACAGGTGATGAGCGCAGCCACGCCCATCGAACCGGGCATGTTCTTGGCCGCGATGTTGAGCGTGGAAAACAGGCGGTCCACGATATTGGCGCGCTCGACGATATAGCCCATGAACAGAAAGAGCGGCACGGCGGTCAGAACCTCGTTCGACATCACCGTGAATGTCTGGTTCACGAACAGGTCGAATATTCGGTTGTTGAAGAACCCCTCGACCCAGAGGGACCACTGGTCCCAGGTGCTCGCCACCTCCTCTTCGAGGCGGTTGAACTCGCGCCACATGCGGCGCTCCTCGTAATAGGCGTAGTAGCCAAAGCCGATACCCATCGCCATGAGGGTGAAAGCGATGGGAAAGCCCAGAAACACGAAGACAATGAACAGCCCCAGCATCATCAGGGCGATTTGCGGATCGGTCATGGATGTGCGTCCTTTTCGGCCTCGGCGGCCTTTTGCATCAACAGGTCCTCGGTCTCGAAGACGTCTTCTTCGGCGGCCAGCCACTCATTGGTGCGCATCGCGAGGATGCAGCGGCAGACCTGCGCCATGCCCTGGATGAACAGCAGGATACCAGCGGCGACGATCACCGTCTTGAACTGGTAGATCGGCACGCCCGCGGGGCTGTTGACCGACACTTCGCCATAGGACCAGGACTGCGCCGCATATTTCCAGCCCGCAAAGATCAGGGCGGTGATGCCCGGAAAGAAGAACAGGATATAGAGCACCAGGTCGATCTTGGCCTGGTTGCGCGGCTGCCACAGGCGATAGAGGAAATCGCCCCGCACATGCCCGCCGCGCGACAGCGTATAGGCCCCGCCCATCATGAACAGCGTGCCGTACATGATGAAGGACACGTCGAGCGCCCAGGCTGTTGGGTTGTTGAAGACATAGCGCACCACCACCTCGTAGCCGGTACCGACCGACATCAGGACAATGAGCCAGGCGAATGCCTTGCCGAACCAGGCCGACAGATTGTCGGCGAAGCGTATGAAGCCGATCACGCGAACCCCCCGTTATGCTGGAAAAGCGGCCCCGGTGCTGTGCACACCGGGGCCTGTTTCAATAAGGTCTTTGCCCGTGCTCAGAGCTTGAGCTTGCCTGGGAAGTAGTGATCGTAGGCAAGCGCCAGATCGGGCGCGTTCATCAGTTCATAGAAGGTGACCTGCTCGACCCAGGCGCGCTGGCTGTCGAGGCATTTCTTCATGAACGGATCGGCCTCGAGTTCGGGGATCAGCTTGTCCCAGGCCTCGAGCTGTGCCGCCAGGATGTTTTCCGAGGTGCGGTGCACGGTGACATCGGCCTCTTCCTGGAGCCACTTGAGGTCTGCCGAGTAGCGACGCATCGCCTTGGCGGTGTTCGCGGTCGACACGGCCTCGACGCCGTATTTCAGGATCGCACGGAGATCCGGGTCCAGCTCGTCCATGGTGAAGCGGGAGAACAGGAACTCGAAGCTTTCCGACGCCTGGTGATAGGACGACAGGTAATAGTTCTTCGCCACGTCATGCGCGCCGAAATCCTTGTCCGAGGACGGGTTGTTGAACTCGAACGCGTCGATGACGCCACGCTCCATCGCGGGCACGATCTCGCCGCCCGGAAGCTGTGCCACAGACATGCCCATGGATTGAAGCAGGTCCGCCGCGAGGCCCACGGTGCGATACTTGAAGCCTTCGAGGTCCGCGGCGGTGTTCACCTCTTCCTTGAACCAGCCGAAGGGCTGCGCGAACATCGGGAAGCCCATGTAGCCGTCCACGTCCATCCCGAGGATGTCCTGGGTCAGCTCGTCATAGAGCGCCTTGCCGCCGCCTTCGTAGAACCAGCTCAGCATCGTGGTGGCAGAGCCGCCGAAAACGGGGCCGGTTCCGAAGAGCGAGGCCGCCTTGCTCTTGCCGTACCAGTAGACCGGCACCGAATGCGCGGCGTCGAGAACACCGTCGTTCACGGCATCGAGCACCTGGAACGCGGCCACGACGGCGCCCGCAGGCAGCACGTCGATCTTGAGGCGTCCGCCGGACATTTCCTCCACCCGGTCGGCATAGTCCTGTGCGAACTCCTGCCAGATGTTCCCGGCACCCCAGGATGTCTGCATCTTCAGCACGATTGGCGCCTGCGCCAATACCGCCGGCGCCGCGAGCGTACTCGCCGCGGCCACCGGTGCCCCCACCGCGGCGCGGCGCAGGAACGAACGGCGGTCAAACTTCGCCTTGTCTGTCATGGTTTCCTCCCAATTTGCATAAGCAACTCCCGTGTGGATGGCACATGCGCGCATACACGCACAGGCGATTCGGTGCACATGGCCCCCCGCAGCGTCGCCATCGTATCGTGCGGTTTCACAAAAACAAGGGTTCTGGTAAAATTATCTGACCAAAAGGGCGGTTCGAGATGCCCAAATAGGGCCACGGTGCATTGTCATGACCCCCGTGCCAAGAGATGCACCACCCTTGTTTATCGCCTCATTTTACTGGCCCAAACGGCGACGCAGTCCCGTGCAAGGCAGGTGACAACGGTGGTTCGTCGCTGATAAATGGCATGACGTAATGCCGCAGCCAGGGTGGCCGGACGGGGCGATTTCACTTGCCTTTCGGCCGGGGACGGGCGACCCAAATGGCCGGGGACCAAGAAACAGGGAGACCGGAAGAATGAAGAAACTGTTGGCAACAGCCGCCGCTCTGGCGCTCGGGGCCGGGGTGGCCTCGGCCGATGTAAAGGTGGGCATGATCACCACGCTCTCGGGCGGCGGCGCGGGCCTCGGCATCGACGTGCGCGACGGCTTCATGCTCGCCATCGAGCAATCTGGACGCGATGATATCGAGGTCGTGATCGAGGATGACCAGCGCAAGCCGGACATCGCCGTGCAGCTTTCCGACAAGATGATCCAGTCGGAAAAGGTGGACGTGCTCACCGGGATCATCTGGTCTAACCTCGCGATGGCGGTGATCCCGGGCGCGGTGGCGCAGGGCAAGTTTTACCTGTCGCCCAATGCCGGGCCGTCGGCGCTGGCGGGCAAGGGTTGTCACGAAAACTATTTCAACGTCGCCTGGCAGAACGACAACCTGCACGAAGCGGCGGGGGCCTATGCCAACAGCGTTGGGTATGAAAACAGCTTCATCCTCGCGCCCAATTATCCGGCGGGTCAGGATGCGCTCACCGGCTACAAGCGGTTTTACGAAGGAGAGGTCGCGGGCGAGATCTACACCCAATTGGGCCAGACCGACTATGCCGCCGAGATCGCGCAGATCCGCGCCTCCGGCGCCGACAGCGTGTTCTTCTTCCTGCCCGGCGGGATGGGGATTTCTTTCCTCAAGCAATACGCGGATTCGGGCGTCGGCCTGCCGGTCGTGGGCCCGGCCTTCAGCTTTGACCAGGGGATACTTCAGGCCGTGGGGCCCGCCGCGCTCGGCGTGGTGAATACCTCGCAATGGTCCAAGGACCTGGACAACGCCGCCAACGCCGCCTTTGTCGAGAGCTTCGAGGCCAAGTATGACCGCCTGCCGTCGCTCTATGCCAGCCAGGGCTTCGATACCGCCAACCTGCTGATTTCGGCGGTGGAAAAGGCCGACGTCTCGGACGCCGATGCGTTCCGCGAGGCGCTGCGCGCGGCGGATTTCGACAGCACCCGCGGCGATTTCGCCTTCGGCCCCAACCAGCACCCGGTGCAGGACATCTATGCCCGCGAGGTGATCCAGGAGGGTGACGTGTTCACCAACAAGGTGATCGGTGTCGCACTTGAAGACCATTCCGACGCCTACGCGGCCGAGTGCAAGATGTAAGCCACTCTCCCGGCCCGTCGCGCACATCGCGGCGGGCCGGGACAATAACGGGCAGGACATGTCTCTCATCCTCGTCATCGAGCAGATCCTCAACGGGGTGCAGCTTGGCGTGATGCTGTTCCTGATGGCCGCGGGGCTCACGCTCATCTTCGGCGTCATGGGGCTCATCAACCTCGCGCACGGCTCGCTCTACATGGTGGGGGCCTTCGCCGCCGCCGCCGTGGCGGGGGTGACGGGCTCTTTCCTCTTGGGCCTCGTCGCGGCGCTTGTCGCCGCCGCCGCCGCGGGCGCGCTGATCGAGGTGACGGTGATCCGGCGGCTTTATGCCGCCGACCATCTCGACCAGGTGCTGGCGACCTTTGCGCTGATCCTCGTCTTTTCAGAGGGGGTGCGCTGGGTGTTCGGCTCTTTCCCGCTCTTTCTCGACATCCCCGCCGCGCTGTCGGGGCCCGTGACCCTGCCGGGCGGGATCGAGTATCCGCTTTACCGGCTGGTGCTGATCGGCATCGGGCTGGCGGTGGGGCTGGGCCTGTGGTGGCTGATCGAGCGCACGCGCCTCGGCATCCGCATCCGCGCTGGCGAAAACGACCGCGAGATGATCGCGGCGCTGGGCGTGGACATCTCGCGCCTCTACACGCTGGTCTTCGCGCTCGGCGCGGCGCTGGCGGGGCTGGCGGGCGCGCTTGTGGGCGCGATCCAGTCGGTGCAGGTCGGCATGGGCGAGCCGGTGCTGATCCTCGCCTTCGTGGTGATCGTGATCGGCGGCATCGGCTCGATCCGGGGGGCCTTTGTCGGCGCGCTGCTGGTGGGGCTGACCGAGACGCTTGGCGGCGTGTTCCTGCCCGCCTTCTTCGGCCTCTTCACCGATCCGGCGACGGCCACCTCCATCGGGGCGTCGCTTGCCTCGATGGCGATCTACGTGCTGATGGGCGTGGTGCTGGTGTGGCGGCCCACGGGGCTCTTCGGGGTGCGGGCATGATCGGCGAAAGGGTGCTGAGCCTCGGCGTGCTGGCGGTGCTGGGCGGTGTCGCGTTGCTCGCCGCGGCCACCGACGAGCCGTTTACCATCACGCTTGCCACGCGGGTGGCGATCCTCGCGCTGGCGGCGGCGGGGCTCAACATCGCGCTGGGCCTCGGCGGGCTGGTGAGCTTCGGCCACGCGCTGTTCTTCGGCCTCGGCGGCTACGTCATGGGCATTCTCGCCTTCCACGCGCAGACCTACACGCCGCTCGATCTCGGGCTGTTCGAGGTGGCGGGAACGAAATCCATGCCGTTAATCTGGCTTGCGGCGGTCGCGGTCTCGGCGCTGGTGGCGATCCCGGTGGGGCTTCTGGCGCTGCGCACAAGCGGGGTGTATTTCATCATGATCACCCTCGCCTTCGCGCAGATGTTCTACTACTTCACCATCTCGTGGAGCGCCTATGGCGGCGAGGATGGTCTGTCGATCTACGTGCGAAATGGCTTTCCGGGGCTCAACACGCTCGACCCGATCCAGTTCTTCGGGCTGTGCTTTGCGCTCCTGTGCGTGGTGCTCTGGCTCAGCGCGCGGCTGGCGCGCTCGCCCTTCGGCCTCGCTCTGGGCGCCGCGCGGCAGGCCCCCGCCCGTGCCGAGGCGGTGGGGTTCGACCCGATGCGCCTGCGGCTGGTGGCCTTTATCATCTCGGGGGCGATCGCGGGGCTTGCGGGCGCGCTCTACGCCGACCTCAACCGGTTCGTCAGCCCGGCCATGTTCGGCTGGCACCTGTCGGGCGAGTTGATCGTGCTGGTGATCCTCGGCGGTGTGGCGCGGATCATCGGGCCGGTCGTTGGTGCGGGCCTTTTCGTCATGCTCGAGCATTTCCTCGGCCAGGTCACCGATTTCTGGCAAATCTGGCTGGGGCTGATCCTGTTGGTGATCGTGCTCTATGCCCGCGGCGGGATCGTCGGGCTCGTGTCGCCGCGGAGGACCGGGCATGGCTGATCCGGTGCTGGAGGCCCGCGGGCTGAGCAAGAGCTTCGGCGCGCTGGTGGCCAATGACGCGGTCACGCTCGATTTGCGGCCGGGCGAGATACACGCCGTGATCGGCCCCAACGGGGCGGGGAAATCCACCCTCATCGCGCAGCTTTGCGGCGCGCTACGTCCCGACAGCGGCGAGGTGCGGCTTCAGGGCGAGGACGTCACCGGGCTGAGCGTGGCACAGCGCGCGCGCCTCGGGCTGGCGCGCACGTTCCAGGTCTCGGCGCTGGCGATGGAGGATAGCGTGCTGGAAAACGCCGTGCTGGGCGCGCTCGGCGCGACGGGCAGCCCGTGGCGCTTCTGGCGCGCGGCGTTGAGCCGCCCTACGCTGGTCGCGCAGGCCGAGGCGGCGCTCGACCGGGTCGGGCTGGCGGAGGCGCGCCACCGCCGCGTGGCCGATCTCAGCCACGGGCAGCGGCGTCAATTGGAGGTGGCGGTGGCGCTGACGCTGGGGCCACGGGCGTTCGTCATGGACGAGCCGATGGCCGGCCTCGGCAGCGAGGGCTCGGCGGACCTCACCCGCCTGCTCGACGCGCTGCGGCACGAGGCACCGATCCTGCTGGTGGAGCATGACATGGACGCGGTCTTTGCCCTTGCCGACCGGATCAGCGTGCTGGTCTACGGCCGCGTGCTGATGACCGGCACCGTGGCCGAGGTGCGCGCCAGCGCCGAGGTGCGCGCGGCCTATCTGGGGGACGCGGCATGACGCTGCTCGCGCTCTCGGACCTCACCGCCAGCTACGGCGCAAGCCAGGCATTGTTCGGTGTCGATCTCAGCGTGGACGAGGGCGAGGTCGTCGCGCTGATGGGGCGCAACGGCATGGGCAAGACCACCACCGTCAAGGCGATTTGCCGGATGATCCCCTCTGAGGGACGGCTCACTTTCGCCGGGCGCGACCTGCACGCCATGCCCTCGCACCGCGCGGCGCGCGCGGGCATCGGGCTGGTGCCCGAGGGGCGGCGCTGCTTCGCCGGGCTGAGCGTGGCCGAGAACCTTACCGCCGCCGCGCGCCCCGGTCCGTGGAGCATGGCGCGCGTGCACGCCCTCTTTCCCCGGCTGGCCGAACGCGCCGGTCAGCGCGCCGCCTCTCTCTCGGGCGGCGAGCAGCAGATGCTGGCCATCGGGCGTGCGCTGATGACCAACCCGCGCCTGCTCATCCTCGACGAGGCGACCGAGGGGCTCGCCCCCGTGGTGCGCGCTGAGATCTGGTCCGCCATCCACACCGTCAGGCAGGAAACCGGCATGGCGATCCTCTTGGTGGATAAATCATTGAAGGAACTGTCACGCATCGCCGACCGTGCGGTGATTCTCGCGCGCGGGCGCACGGTGTGGGACGGGGCGATAACGGCGCTGACGCCCGAGATCACGCAGCGCCATGTCGGGGTCTGACGCGGCAAGGGGCCTGACAATCCCGTGAGAATGGGCGCGGGTGCGTTTCCCTGGCATATCTTCTGTGTCACCCAAGCCGCGACCCGACGGAAAGGAGCGCACCGCGCATGGAAAGCATCTATTACGTCCTGTGCTGGGCCTGCCACCGCCGGTGCAAGCATTGCTACGAGGGGCGTTTTCGCCCCTACGTTCGCGGCGCGCTGCGCGAGGTGGTAGACGAGGCGCGCAGCACCTTTCCCAAGGTGCTGGACAGCCTGCCCGACGAGCTGAGCTATCTCGATCTGAATGCCCCGTCCGAGACCGCGCCGGGCGGCTATGAGCGGCGCGCGAGCCGCATCATCCTCGCGGGGGGCGAGGTGTTGGTCGATCCGGTACGCGAGGAGGTTCTGTATCCCGCACTGGAGGCGATCCAGCGCAAGTATGGCACGCAGGGCGTGCGGGTGATCGTGCAGACCACCGGCGATCTGGTCACGCCGCAGATCGTGGATGATCTGCTGGCGCGCGGCGTCTGGATGATTTCCTGCGCCGGGATGGACGATTTTCACGTCGGCCACGAGGGGGAAAAGCGCGTGCCGCTCATCGACCGGCTGCGCGAGATGTTCGAGGCTGCGGGAATGCGCGACAGCGCGCTCGCCTCCACCACCCGCAACTGGGCCGATCAGACCCACGATCAGCCGGTCTATTCCATGTTCGGCGCGACCGAGGATGCCTGGATCGGCAAGATCTGGCCGCGCGGGCGCGCGTGGGAAAACTCGCTTTCCAAGGCCGGTATCACCGACAATTTCTGCAATGTCTGGTCGGGCGGGCTTGGCTTTCTCAATCGCGGTTATTCGGGGTCGGAAGTGTCCATCGACCCCAATGGCGACGTGTTTCCCTGTTGCCTCAAGACCGCGGCCCCCCTGGGCAATCTCTGCGAGGAGCGGCTGGACGACATCCTCGACAGCCTCGTCGGCCACCCGGCGTTCGAGGCGATCTCGATGGGCCACCCCGAGCGGATGGGCATGGCGCATGGCTGGGACTTGCCCCGCTTCCTCGACGAATCGCGCACCACCCGGCCCGATGGAGAGCCCTATCGCAACCTCTGCATCGGCTGCGACCGCTTCTTCGAAAAGGTGCTGGGGCCAGAGCTTGAACGCCTGCGCGCCAACCGGCTGGCAGCGAAGCGGGCGGCGGAATGACCGTGGTCGCCGGGGATCGCCGCGCCGCGCTGATCCCGGCGCTGGCGCAGGCACTCGACGCGGCGGGCATCGCCCCCGGAACGCCGGAATTGATGCCCGACACCGGGCTTGCGCATGACCACGTGCGCCTTGGCGGCACCGGCTGGATCGCGCGGCTGCCCAAGCAGAGCCAGATGCAACTGGGGGCCGCCGAGAATCTCGCCTACCAGGCCGCCTGTTTCACCCGCGCGAGCGCCTCCGGCCACGCCCCGCGCCTGCACGCCGTGCTGTCGCCCTCGGATGCGCTGCCGCGCGGCGGGCTGGTGGTGGAAGAAATCGTGGGGCGGGTTGCCCGCCTGCCCGAGGATCTGCCCGCCATCATGGCCGCCCTCGCCGCGATCCACGCCCTGCCGGTCCCGGAGAAGGACAGGCGCCCGCCGCTCCTTGACCCCGCCGACCCGCTGGCCGGGCTGCTGGAGGAAATCGGGGCGCAGGCGGCCTACCTGCACGCGGTGGACCCACAAACGCGGGCAATCATCGAGACCCACTTCGCCGCCCTGCGCGATCTGGCCGCCGATGGACCCCGGCCGCCCAAGCGGCTCATTTCCTTCGACGCCCACCCCGGCAATTTCCTGATCACGCCCGAGGGCCGCGCCGTTCTGGTCGACCTGGAAAAGGCCCGCTACAGCGCGCCGCCGCTCGATCTGGCCCATGCCACGCTTTACACCTCGACCACCTGGGACGTGGCCACCCACGCGGTGCTGACGCCTGAGCAGGTGGCGGATGCCTGCCATCATTGGCTCGATTACCTGCCCGGACCCGAGCGTGCCGCCCTCGCGCCGTGGATCCTGCCGATGCGCCGCGCCATGTGGCTCTGGTCGATGACATGGTGCGCGAAATGGCGTGTGCTGTCGGGGGCAGAGGCCAAGGCGACGCAGGACGGCGAGGACTGGGCGGCGGACAAGAGCGAGGCGGCGCTGATCGCCCATGTCCGGGGCCGCGTCGATCACTATCTCGCCCCCGCCACGGCGGCGCGGATGGATCAGGACTTCGCGCGTCTGGCCAATACACTATAACAAGACAACCCAACCAGGAGACCTCGACATGATCCGACAGATGCTGACATCGCTGGCAGCCCTTGCGCTGGCCGCACCGCTCGCGGCGCAAGAGGTGACACCCGACCCAAGGGATTGGGACGCGATCACCGGGGCGGCGGAGGGGCAGACCGTCTATTGGCACGCCTGGGGCGGCTCGAATGCCATCAACGACTATATCGCCTGGGCGGGCGACGAGGTGGCCGGGCGCTATGGCGTCACCGTCGAACATGTCAAGCTCAAGGACACCGCCGACGCCGTCAGCCGCGTCATTGCCGAGAAATCGGCGGGCAAGGATTCCGGCGGCGCGGTCGATCTCATCTGGATCAACGGCGAGAATTTCGCGGCGATGAAGGAACAGGGGCTGCTCTATGGCCCCTGGGCCGAGGACCTGCCCAACTGGCAATACGTCGATGTCGAGGGCAAGGCCGCCGTGACCTCGGATTTCACCGTGCCCACCGAGGGGCTGGAGGCCCCCTGGGGCATGGCGCAGATCATCTTCTACCACGACACCGCGCGACTGGCCGAGCCGCCCCGCTCGATCCCCGCGCTGCTTGACTGGGCGCAGGACAATCCCGGCCGCTTCGCCTATCCGCAGCCGCCGGATTTCCTCGGCTCGACCTTTCTCAAGCAGGCAGTGATGGAGCTGGCCCCCGACCCGTCGGCGCTGACCAGGCCGGTGAGCGAGGAGAGCTATCACGAGGCCACCGCGCCGCTCTGGGATTACCTCGACGATCTCACGCCCAACCTCTGGCGCGGCGGCGCGGCCTATCCGCAATCGGGGCCGCGGCTGATCCAGCTCATGAACGATGGCGAGATCGACCTCGCGCTCAGCTTCAACCCCAACGAGCCCTCCAACGCCATCGCCAATTTCGAGCTTCCCGGCACGGTGCGCAGCTACGTGCTCGACGGCGGCACCATCGGCAATGCGAGCTTCGTCGCCATCCCCTACAACGCCAACGCCAAGGCAGGCGCGCTGGTGCTCGCCAATTTCCTGCTGTCGCCCGAGGCGCAGGCGCACAAGCAGGATCCGGCAGTCTGGGGCAACGGCACGGTTCTGGCGATGGACGAGCTCTCCGCGCAGGATCGCGCCCGCTTCGACGCGATAGAACTCGGCGTGGCAACACTCACCCCCGCCGAACTCGGCGAGGCGCTGCCCGAGCCGCATCCCTCCTGGATGGTCCGGCTGGAGCAGGACTGGACCGCGCGCTACGGCGTCGGCCAGTAGGCCCGCGTGCGCGCCGCTGCCAGCATCCCCGTCCCGGCGCGTCTCGCGCGGCGGGCGCGGTTTCTGCACTGGGCCCCGCTGCTGACGCTGGCGGTGATGCTGGGGCCGGTGCTGGCGGGGCTTCTGGGCACGCTCGCCCCGGCGCTGGGCTACATGCCCGCGCTGGGCGGGCACAGCCTTGGCCTCGCCGCTTTCGAGGCGCTCGCGGCCTGGCCGGGCCTGCCGCGTGCGGTGGCGCTCAGCCTCGGGGTGGGGTTTGCCGCCACGGCGCTGTCGCTCGCCATCGTCACGCTGATCTGCGCGGGCTGGGCGGGCACGCGGACCTTCGCCGCCATCGAGCGGCTGTTGTCGCCGCTCCTGTCGGTGCCGCACGCGGCGGCGGCCTTTGGCCTCGCCTTTCTCATCGCCCCCTCGGGCTGGATTGCCCGCGCGCTCTCGCCCGGGCTCACGGGATGGGCGCAGCCGCCCGACCTGCTGATCCTTCAGGACCCGGCGGGCCTCAGCCTCATTTTCGGGCTGGTCACCAAGGAGGTGCCGTTCCTGCTGCTGATGACGCTGGCGGCGCTGACGCAGGTGCGCCCGGGCCAGAGCCTGCGGGTGGCGCAGGCGCTGGGCTATGCGCGCGTAACCGGCTGGCTAAAGGTGATCTTTCCACTGGTCTACCGCCAGATCCGCCTGCCGGTCTACGCGGTGCTGGCGTTCTCCATGTCGGTGGTGGACGTGGCGATCATCCTCGGGCCCAACACGCCGCCGACTCTGGCCGTGCAGGTGGTCCGCTGGATGAGCGACCCCGACCTCGCCCTGCGATTCCAGGCGGCGGCGGGGGCGGTGCTGCAACTGGGGCTGGTGCTGTTCGGTCTCGGCCTGTGGCGGCTGATCGAGATGGCCGTGGCCCGCGCCGGGCGCGCGTGGATCGTGCGCGGCGGGCGCGGGCGGCGCGGCACCGGGCGGATGCTGCGGATGGGCGCGCTGGTGCTGGGCGCGCTGGCCGCACTCGCGGTGATCGCGGGGCTGGGCGGGCAGGTGGTGTGGTCCTTCGCCGGTCTCTGGCAGTTTCCAGACCTGCTGCCCGACGGGTTTACCTTTCGCAACTGGGATCGCCACGGCCCGCGCCTCGCCGGTCCCGGCATCGAGACGCTGCTCATCGCCGGGGCGGCAACGGGGCTGGCGCTGCTGCTGACGCTGGCGAGCCTCGAGGCCGAGCACCGCCACGGCCTGCGCCCCGCCACGCGGGCGCTGTGGCTGCTCTACCTGCCGCTGATCGTGCCGCAGGTGGCGTTTCTCACCGGCTTTCAGACGCTGTCGATCCTGACGGGCGTCGATGGCGGGCGCGCGGCGGTGGTGCTGGCGCATCTGGTGTTCGTGCTGCCTTACGTCTTCCTGTCGCTGTCGGACCCGTGGCGCGCATGGGACGCGCGGCAGGACATCGTGGCGCGCGCGCTGGGCGCGGGGCCGGATCGCGTGCTCTGGGCGGTGCGGCTGCCGATGCTCTTGCGTCCGCTCCTCGTGGCTGCGGCGGTTGGCTTTGCCGTCTCGGTGGGGCAATACCTGCCGACGCTGTTGGTGGGTGCGGGTCGCGTGGCGACGCTCACCACCGAGGCGGTCGCCTTGGCCGCGGGCGGTGACCGGCGGGCCATCGGGGTCTATGCGCTGGCGCAGACGGCGGCGGCCTTTGCCCCCTTCGCGCTCGCCGTGCTGCTGCCCCGCATCGCCTGGCGCAACAGGAAGGGGATGCGCGATGGATGAGGGTCTGCGGTTCGAGCACCTGGCGATTTCGCTGGGCCCCGAGCGGCTCATCGCGCTCGATTGCACGGTCGGCCCCGGCGAGGTGCTGACGGTGATGGGACCGTCCGGGTCGGGCAAGTCCACGCTGCTCGCGGCGATCACCGGCACGCTCGATGCGGCCTTTACCATGACCGGGCGCATCCGGCTCGACGGGCATGATCTGTCGGGCCTGCCCACAGAGGCACGGCGCATCGGCATCCTGTTCCAGGATGAATACCTGTTTCCGCATCTCTCGGTCGGGGCCAACCTCGCCTTCGGGCTGAAGCCCGAGGTGCGTGGCCGCGCCGCCCGCCGCGCGCGGATAGAGGCGGCGCTGGCCGAGGTCGGCCTCGAAGGGTTTGCAGACCGCGACCCGGCGACGCTCTCGGGCGGTCAGCGGGCGCGGGTGGCGCTGCAACGGATGCTGCTGTCAGAACCGCGCGCGCTGCTGCTCGACGAGGCGTTCTCCAAGCTCGACACCGGGCTGCGCGCGCAGGTGCGCGCGCTGGTGTTCGACACCGCCCGCCAGCGGGCGCTGCCGGTCCTGCAAGTCACCCACGACCATTCCGACGCCGAGGCAGCGGGGGGAGAGGTGATGACGGTGGGGTGAGCATGTGCCCCGCGCGGAATCAGAGCGCGCCTTGCGCGCTCCCGCGCATCGTCATGCCAGAGGCATGCCTTCGGCATGACGCCGCCCCCCGGCACGGCGATATTGCCGCAACCTGCGCCCCGCTTGGGCCTAGTGCGAATTTGGCTGCCATAAAGCGCGCAGAACCATCGTCGGATCGCCGCGCCGCGGCCCGTCGATGCGCGGTGCTGCTGTTAGGTCGGCACCAACCCGCTCCGCCGCCTACCGCGACAACCCGCCATGCAACGTCGGCACATCCAGCGCGGCGAACCCGTAATGCCGCAGCCACCGCAGGTCTGAATCAAAGAACGCCCGCAAATCCGGTATCCCGTATTTCAGCATCGCGATGCGGTCGATCCCCATGCCGAAGGCAAAGCCCTGCCATTCATTCGGGTCGATATTCCCGGCCTCCAGCACGTTGGGATGCACCATCCCCGACCCGAGGATTTCCAGCCAGTCATCGCCCTCGCCGACCTTGAGCGTCCCGCCCTCCCAGCTACAGCGGATATCCACCTCTGCCGACGGCTCTGTGAACGGGAAATGCGAGGCGCGGAATCGCAGGTCGACGTGATCGACCTCGAAGAACGCCTTGACGAATTCCTCCAGCACCCATTTCAGGTTGGCCATGGAAATATCGCGGTCGATGGCCAGCCCCTCGACCTGGTGGAACATCGGCGTATGCGTCTGGTCGTAATCCGCGCGATAGACGCGGCCCGGCGCGATCACCCGCAAGGGTGCGCCCTGCGCCTGCATGGTGCGGATCTGCACCGGCGAGGTATGGGTGCGCAGCACGTGCGGCGGGCGGTCGTCGCCCTCGGCACGGTGCATGTAGAACGTGTCCATCTCGGCGCGCGCGGGGTGGTGGCCGGGGATGTTGAGCGCGTCGAAATTGTACCAGTCGCTCTCCACCTGCGGCCCCTCGGCCACGGCAAACCCCATGTCGGCAAAGATCGCCGTGACCTCCTCGGTCACCTGAGACACCGGGTGGATCGTGCCCTGCCGCCGGGGGCGCCCCGGCAGCGTCACGTCCAGCCATTCGCCGCGCAGCCGCTCGTCGAGCGCGGCATCCGCCAGCGCCGCCTTGCGCGCGGCGAGCGCCGAATTGATCTCGTCCTTGAGCGCGTTGAGGCGCGGCCCCGCTTCCTGCCGCTCCTCCGGGCTCATCTTGCCCAGTTCGCGCATCTTCAGGCTGATCTCGCCCTTCTTGCCCACGGCCTGCACGCGCAGCGCCTCGAGCGCGGCCTCGTCTTCGGCCCCGGCGATGGCTGTCAGGTATTTCTCGCGCAGGTCGCTCATGTCCGTCACCCCGATATTGTCCCCGGCGGGTTAGCGCGCCTGCGCGCGGGGCGCAAGCGCGCCCACGCCCCTCAACCCGGCAGGATGCGCGCCTGAAAGCAGTTGTTGCGTGCCGAACGCACATCGACATGGGCCACCCCGGGCCAGCCGAGCGCCCATTCGGCATGGTCCATCAGCGCATCGGCGGCCACCACCTTGCCGGTGCCATAGACGATGCGCTCATCCGCGCCATAGCCCTTGAGCAGGTAGTCGGGACTCGCGCGCAACGCGGGTGGGATGCCCGCGCCCTCGAACCGCGCACAGGGCGCGGCACAGACAAAGATCGGCCCGGTCTCGGCATAGGGGTGCAGCCCGGCAAAGGGGCGATGCGCGAGCACCAGCATCTCCGCCCCTTCCGGGATGAAATCGAGGCAATGGCGGCAGGGGTTGCCGCTGCCGAGCGCCACCTGCCGCTCGGGCGGGTTGCCATAGGCGTCGGGCGCGCCGGAACGCCAGGCGGTGACGAGATCGGTGGTCAGGGCGGTGATCCTGGGCATGGCGGGCCTCCTCGGGAATGATGGCCCAAGCTTGCCCCGCCCCGCTCAGTCGCGCGACCCGGAACCTGCGGAATCGTGGGCACGCGCCTCCTGCCCTTCGCGCATCATCTCCTCCAGCCGTTCGAGACGGCTCAGCACCTCGTCGCGATAGGTGTCGGTCTTTTCCACGTCCTCGGCGTGATGTGCGTCCTGCATCGAGTTGACGATGAGGCCAACCAGCAGGTTCACCACGGCGAAGGTGGTAACCATGATGAACGGGACAAAAAACGCCCAGGCATAGGGAAACTGCTCCATCACCGGGCGCACGATCCCCATCGACCACGATTCCAGCGTCATGATCTGGAAGAGCGAATAGGCCGAGCGCCCGAGATCGCCGAACCACGCGGGGTACGCATCGCCGAACAGCTTGGTCGCCATCACCGACCCGATGTAGAAGATCATCCCCATCAGCAGGAAGACCGAGCCCATCCCCGGCAGCGCCGTCACCAGCCCCTCGACCACGCGCCTGAGCGACGGTGCCACCGACACCACGCGCAACAGGCGCAGGATGCGCAGCGCCCGCAGCACCGACAGCCCTTGCGTCGTCGGCACCAGCGAGATGCCCACGATCACGAAATCGAAGACGTTCCAGCCGCGGCGAAAGAACCCGGCGATCCCCCGCGCATAGAGCTTGGCCACGATCTCCACCACGAAGATCGACAGGCACAACTTGTCCAGCGCGACGATCAGCGCCCCCGCCCGCGCCATCAGCGGCTCGACCGTTTCCAGCCCGAGGATCACCGCGTTGAACAGGATCACGCCGAGAATGGCGTTCTGGAAAAGCGACGTGTCGAGAAACCCGCCCACGCGGTTGCGAAAATTCATGTCCTGCCCGTCTGTTCGCGCTGCAATTGCGGGTCATATGGGCGCGGATGCCCGGCACCGCAAGCGCGCGTCTCGGGCGTCACGACCTTTGCAGCATCCGGCCCAGCGGACGGCCACCGATGATGTGCAGATGATAATGCTGCACCTCCTGCACGCCGTCCTCGCCGGCGTTGGTGATGGCCCGAAAACCCTTGCCGCCGATACCCGGCCCGACGCCCGTCAAGCGGCAGATCTCGGCCACCGTCCGGCTGAAATCCACGATCTCGGCATCGCTCGCCTCGGTCACGAAATGGGCGTAGTCCACATAGGCCCCTTTCGGGATCACCAGCACATGCACCGGCGCCTGCGGCTGGATGTCCTCGAAGGCGAGCGTGTGCCCGGTCTCCAGCACGGTCTTGTTGGGAATCTCGCCGCGCAGGATTTTCGCGAAAACGTTCTGGTCGTCGTAGGTATAGGCCATGTGGTCTCCTCAATCCGCGAAAAGATGGTCAAAGTCGGCGATCTCCTGCGCCTTTTCGGCAGGAATATCAAGGAATCGCGCCAGCATATCGGCAGAGCGGTCGCGATCGTCGCTTTCCCGCATGATGAGGTGATTGGCGAAACCGGCATCGCGGATGCGGTCTCTCTCGTGGACGATATCGCCCCGTATCGTCGGCAGCAGCCGCTCCAGCGTATCGCCTTGGGTCTGCTCCCCCGCGAGCCCGACGCGCCTGGCATGGCCGATCAGGTAGGCGTCGGAGAAATCGCACTGTATCTCAAGCAGCCGCGTCTTGGCCCGATCGCTGCAAAAATCCGTCAACAGATCCATGTTGGCAGGGTCCATGCAGACGACAAGCCGGTCGGTCTCGTAATAGTCAAACAGCATCCGCATCAGCGCGCGGCGATGGCGGGTGCGCTTGACGAGGCTGGCCTGGATGCCGCCGAGGTTGGGCAGGGCGGTGCCCTCCTCGTTAAAGAGATACTCGATCACCGGCAGGTCGGTCATCTGGCGGATGCGTCTTACCAGCCGCTTGGCCACATGCCATTTCTTGCACAGCACGATCATCAGCTCGCGGTCGCGCCCGATGGTGCTCTCGACCTCCCAGAACCGCGGGGAAAACCGCCGCCCCTCGCGCCCGCGCGCGGTGAGGAACTTGTAGAGATTGCGGCCCTCGTCCGAAATCTTGAAGCTGGCCGTTTCGTTGCTGTAGAGCGTGCCAAGCCGCCGCTTGAGCACCACCGCCTCGGGGCTGATCTTGCGGGCAAAGAGATAATCCTGCCCCAACAGCATGTCGTAATGGTCGTTGTAGAACGTGACCGGCATCCCGTAATCGGTGAACATCAGGAAGGTGAGGGTGCGCGTCTCGATCTCGGTCTCGGGCACCAGATGGCGCACCAGCGTCTGAAAGAACGTCTCGTCGGGGATCCATGTGGTGCGGAAAAACCGTATCACGTCGCGCCGCTTGCGGACGAAATCGAGGATCCATTCCACCGTGCGGCGGCGCAGGCACCACCACTGGCTGCCGATCTGCACGTCGATGTCATGCGGAATCGCGCGCGTCAGGCGTAGCCGTTTCTGCAACTCGAAAGAGGTGTAGAAACGCCATTTCTGCGTGCGCTCGTTAAAGAAATGGCGGTAGACGAGCCGCTCTTCCTTCATCCCGGTCTTGATCCAGTCGCTTTCGAAATAGTCAAAGCTCTCGATGTAATCGACGTCCCGGGCATCGAGAAACTCATGCGCATAGCGCGCCGACTTGATCGGCGCGCAATCCCCCGAGAGCATGTAGAAATGTGTCGCGCGCGGGAATGTCTCGACCGCCGCCTCGACGGCATGGAGCGTGGCCTGCACCAGCGACCACTCGCCCCAGCCGCATTTGATCCGGCGGCGGGCAAAGACCACGTTGGGATTGTCGGCCAGCCCATCGCGGATCTGCGCGAACGCCTCCGGTTTGGCGCGCGCATCGAAATGGATCGCGATGTAATCGCCTGCCGCCGTCAGCATCCGTGCCTGCCGCACGATGGCCTCGGGGTCCTTGTGACAGAGCAGGATGAAGGCGATTCTTGCCATTAAGGAAACGATTTCCTGCGTTTTTCGGGCGTTGTCTAAAGCAATAGCGGTGAACGCCCCGCCAATAAACAGGCTTTCGTTGTTTTTTTGAAGAGGTTAGACAATCCTGACGCGGGGGCAGGACGAGAGGCACGGCGATCATGGGGTTTCCCGGAACATGGATGACCGAGAGCGAGAGCGTGGTTTACCGCGTTGTCCCGAAATGCGCCTGCTCGACCATCGGCCAGATCATGTATTACTCCGACCACGGCGCGTTCTTCGACGGTGACATCCACGATGCCATGTCGGGGATGCACAAATGGGCCATCGAGGACAGCCAGAAGCTCATCTCGGCCAACGTGCGCAGTCACCGCTCCTATGCCTTCACCTGCGTGCGCAATCCCTATACCCGCATCCTGTCCTCGTTCTTCGACAAGATCTGCGGCATCCAGCGCAACGGGCGGCGCTATCGCGGCAAGCTGGTGCCGACGATCATCCAGAAATACGGAATCGAGGTGGGCGGCGAGGACGGCAAGCAGGAATTCGACCAGATACGCAGCTTTCGCCGGTTCCTGCTGTTCGCCCGCGACACCATCCGCTGGAAGCGCCCGATGGAGCCCGATATCCACTGGTCGGCCATGTCGGGCCATGTCTCGACCTTCATCGTCAACGGCGGGCGCTACGACAAGATATTCTGGACCGAGAAATTCAACGAGGGGATGGGAGAGGTGCTGACCGCGATCGACACGCCGCACGAGGTCGATCTCAAGACGATTCCCCGCTTCAACGAATCCGAGGGCCACGGCCCGAAACGCGCCCATCCGGTCGAGGATTACTTCGACGATCTGTCGATGCATCTGGTCTACGAGATCTACAAGCGCGACTTCGAGGTGTTCAAATACGATTTCGAGAACCCGGCAAACAAGATGCCGGTGGGCGAGATCGACCTCGACGAGGTCCATGCCAAGCTGGGCGAATAGCGGCCCGCGATGCGGCGGGGTTGCATTTCCCCGCGACTCGGGTATACGCCGCGCCAGACATGCGCGTGATGCCCGCTATCCAGGCAAGAGCCGAGGCCCCCGATTTGGCGGGGCAGGACCGGGTATCTGTGCAACCAGACATTGATAGACCCGGGAAAGGTTCAGACACCCATGGCCAATACGATCCAGTCCAAGAAGCGCGCGCGCCAGAACGAAAAGCGCTACGCCGTCAACAAGGCGCGTCGCTCGCGTATCCGCACCTACCTGCGCAAGCTCGAAGAGGCGATCGCCTCCGGTGACAAGGATGCCGCCACCGCCGCGCTGCGCGCCGCACAGCCCGAGCTGATGCGCGGTGTGACCAAGGGCGTCTTTCACAAGAACACCGCCGCGCGCAAGATGTCGCGGCTCTCGGCACGGGTGAAGGCGCTGGGCTGAGCGCATCCAATGACGCGAAATCGAACGGGCATCGCCATGGGGCGGTGCCCGTTTGCGTTTGTGCCTCCGTGCGACAGCCAGAGATTCTTTTCCGCCCCCGGTCCTGTCAAGCGCAATGATGAGTTGTCTGGACGCGTGCCACGTTGGTAACGTCATAAGTGCGATTCACGCTTGGGGGGACAGGCCATTGCTAGCTTGGGGCAGATATCTTGCCCCGGCTCGCCAGAGGAGAGCTTTTTTGCTTTCCGGTCTTGTCTAAAAGCATTTTGACGGAGAGATCCCGGTGGCTTTGGGACGGGTCGCGGTCAGGGATTTTTCCATCAACATGCAGTGTGCAGAGGCGTCTGTGTCAGGTGCCGGCTCGTGGCCGGTGTCGACTCTATCCTTTGTCCTCCGTCGCGGGTTGCAATTTTTGACCTGTTATCGGGCCCCTGTCCGATGGCGCAGAAAAGAGCAGCGGAACGGGACATATGACACAAGAACAGTGGGGTGAGCTGAAACAGCAGATCCGGCAGGCAGTCGGGCAGAACAAGTTTCGCAACTGGATAGAGCCGCTCGAATTCGCGGAGGTGTCCGACGGTGTGGCCATGCTCTCGGTGCCGACCCGGTTCATCGGGAATTACGTGGTCCAGCATTTCGGCGATTTGATTCTTTACAAGCTGTCACAGATCGATTCCGGCGTGCGCAAGCTCGATTTCCGTGTCGCGGTCAATGGTTCCGATGCGCCGCAAGCGTCGAAACCGACCCCCGCGCGCGCCGCGCGGAGCGACAACCCGCTGCATTCCGCCCCGCTCGACGACCGTTTTCGCTTCGACAGCTTCGTCGTCGGCAAGCCCAACCAGCTTGCCCATGCCGCCGCGCGCCGCGTCGCCGAAGGCGGAGAGACCACCTTCAACCCGCTGTTTCTCTATGGTGGCGTCGGGCTGGGCAAGACGCACCTGATGCACGCCATCGCCTGGGACCTGGTCGAGAAACAACCCGACATGACCGTGCTCTACCTCTCGGCAGAACAGTTCATGTATCGCTTCGTGCAGGCGCTGCGCGACCGCAAGATCATGGACTTCAAGCAGATGTTCCGCTCGGTCGACGTGCTGATGGTCGATGACGTGCAGTTCATCGCCGGCAAGGACAGCACGCAGGAGGAATTCTTTCATACCTTCAACGCACTGGTCGATCAGAACAAGCAGATCGTCATCTCCGCCGATTGCGCCCCCGGAGAGATCGCGCGGCTCGAGGACCGGATCAAGTCGCGGCTGCAATGCGGCCTCGTCGTCGACCTGCACCCCACCGATTACGAATTGCGCCTCGGCGTGTTGCAGAACCGTGCCGAGCGTTACCGCGAGGCTCAGCCCGATCTCACGATCGAGGACGGCGTGCTCGAATTCCTCGCGCATCGCATCAACACCA
Organism: Roseovarius nitratireducens; assembly: GCF_002925845.1. GTDB lineage: Bacteria > Pseudomonadota > Alphaproteobacteria > Rhodobacterales > Rhodobacteraceae > Roseovarius > Roseovarius nitratireducens. The sequence continues at coordinate 145,405 of NZ_PDNI01000036.1, forward strand.
ATGTGCGGGTTCTCGAAGGCGCGCTGACCCGGCTCTTCGCCTTTGCCTCGCTGGTGGGCAAGCCGATCTCGCAGGAACTGACGCAGGATTGCCTCTCGGACATGCTGCGCAGCTACGAGCGCAAGCTCTCGGTCGAAGAGATCAAGCGCAAGGTGGCCGATCACTACAACATCCGCCTGTCCGATCTCGTCGGCCCCCGGCGCACCCGCTGTTATGCCAGGCCGCGGCAGATGGCGATGTACCTGTGCAAGCAACTCACAAGCCGCTCCCTGCCCGAGATCGGGCGCAGCTTTGGCGGGCGCGACCACACCACCGTGATGCACGGGGTAAAGAAGATCGACGAGCTGCGCCAGAAGGATGCCCAGATCGCCGATGACCTCGAATTGCTGCGCCGCTCGCTCGAGGCCTGAGGCGGCAGACCGGCCCCCGGCCCTTGACGCAGTGGCAAATCCGGCTGACAACGTCACAAAACGCTTGAGCCGGATGGGGATTTCGGTACCGTGCCCCTCCCGGCGCGAGAGCGGTATCTGACAGGAGCGAGGGCATGAAATTCAGCATCGAACGGGGCACGCTGCTCAAGGCGGTCGCGCAAGCGCAATCGGTGGTAGAGCGCCGCAACACGATCCCGATCCTCGCCAACGTCCTGATCGAGGCCGAGGGCGAGCGTGTGCAATTCCGCGCCACCGACCTCGACATAGAGATCGTGGATATGGCAACGGCGCAGGTCGAACGCGCGGGGGCCACCACGGTTTCGGCGGTGATGCTGCACGAGATCGTGCGCAAGCTGCCCGACGGTGCGCTTGTCACGCTGTCCGAGGATGCCGCCTCGGGGCGGCTCGCGGTGCAGGCGGGCCGGTCGAATTTCAACCTCGCCACCCTGCCGAAAGAGGACTTCCCGGTGATGGCCTCGGCGGAATACGCGAGCAACTTCTCGGCCCCCGCCGCGACGCTCCGGCGGCTGTTCGACAAGTCGAAATTCGCCATCTCCACCGAGGAGACCCGCTATTACCTCAACGGCGTCTACCTGCATGTCTCCGAGGCCGATGGCGGCAAGGTTCTGCGCTGCGTGGCCACCGACGGCCACCGCCTCGCCCGGATCGACGCCGACCTGCCCGAGGGCGCGGCGGACATGCCCGGCGTCATCGTCCCGCGCAAGACGGTGGGAGAGTTGCGCAAGCTTCTCGAGGATGACGACATGAAGATCGCGGTTTCGGTCTCCGAAACCAAGGTGCGCTTCGCCACCCCCGACATCACCCTGACATCGAAGGTGATCGACGGCACCTTCCCCGACTATACCCGCGTCATCCCGCAGGGAAACACCCGCCGCCTCGAAGTGGACGCCGCCGAGTTCGCGCAGGCGGTGGACCGCGTGGCAACGGTCAGCTCCGAACGCTCGCGCGCGGTCAAGCTGTCGCTCGACGAGGACCGTCTCGTGCTCTCGGTCAACGCCCCCGACAGCGGCGCCGCCGAGGAAGAGCTGGCCGTGGCCTATGGCGACGAACGGCTGGAAATCGGGTTCAACGCGAAATACCTGCTGGAAATCGCCAGCCAGGTGGACCGCGAGAACGCGGTGTTCCTGTTCAACTCCTCCGGCGATCCCACGCTGATGCGCGAGGGAAACGATACGACGGCGGTTTACGTGGTCATGCCGATGCGGGTGTGAGGGCGGAGCTTGGCGCTCAAGTTTCACCCGAAACAGGGGACCATTTTGCGCGTCCGGTTCGACGGTGCCTTCAAGGAACCTGAAATGGTGAAGCCACGTTTATGTGTGGTAATCTCGAAGCCCATCCAGGCACGCTTCGGTCTTTGTACGGTTGTACCCCTGAGCACGACGCCACCAAACAAGCCGATGCCCTATCATTGTGAGATCGACATTCCATTTCGCTTGCCTGACCGATGGGGGCAACGAACACGGTGGCTCAAAGGCGATATGGTTTATTCTGCGGGCTTCCACAGAATGGACCTGCTCTTGCTCGGCAAAGACCGAAACGCTAAACGGATTTACCAGACCCAGACACTTGCGGCCGCCGATATGGCGCGCGTTCAGGCCTGCGTTCTACATGGCCTGAGCCTCTCATCGTTGACAAGACATCTCTGAGCGCACATATGTTTCATGTGGCGGCTCTGGAAACATCCGCATTAAGACCCCACCCGGGGCCATCAGATCCTCCGGCGAAATCAAGCCGTGATCTGATGCTGAAAAGCCCCGCACCATGCGGGGCTTTTTTTGCTTCTGGCAGGGTTTCTTGACTCGGGATATGGAAGAGACATGTCCCTCTACCTGTCGGAATTGACCCTCTCGCATTTCCGCTCGCACAAGTCGGCGCGGCTCATGCTTGATGCGCGGCCGGTGGCGATCCACGGCCCCAACGGCGCGGGCAAGACCAACCTGATCGAGGCGGTCTCGCTGCTGTCGCCCGGGCGGGGCCTGCGGCGCGCGGCGGCGCAGGACATGGCGCGCCGGCCTGAAGCCCTCGGCTGGAAGATTACCGCCATCCTGCAGTCCCTGCACCAGGTGCACGAGGTCGAGATCGTCTCCGAGGACGGCACCGCGCGGCAGGTCCGTATCGACGGCAAGCCCGCCGCGCAGCTTGCGCTGGGCCGCATCGCCCGCGTGCTCTGGCTCATTCCGGCGATGGACCGGCTCTGGATCGAGGGGGCCGAAGGGCGCAGGCGTTTCCTCGACCGGATGACCATGAGCTTCGTGCCCGGCCATGCCGACGCGGTTCTGGCCTATGAAAAGGCCATGCGCGAGCGCAACCGCCTGCTCAAGGACCAGGTGCGCGACGCGCACTGGTATCTCGCCCTCGAACGGCAGATGGCCGCGGCGGGGGCAGAGATGCACGCCAACCGGCAGCAGGCGCTGGCGCTCATCGCCGGCGCGCAGATGCAGGCCGAAACCGCCTTTCCCACCGCCGAACTGGGCCTGACCCAGACCGAGGGCGAGATGCCCGAGGGCGCCGATGACCTGCGCGAGGCGCTGGCCGAAAGCCGGTTTCGCGACCTCGTCGCCGGGCGCACGCTGGTCGGCCCGCACCGCGCCGATCTCTACGGCGTCTATGCCGCCAAGGGCGTGCCCGCCGCCGAGTGCTCCACCGGCGAGCAAAAGGCGCTTCTGGTGTCGCTGATCCTCGCCAATGCCCGCGCGCTGGCGCGCGATTTCGGGGCGCCGCCGATCCTGCTTCTGGACGAGGTGGCCGCCCATCTTGACGCGGGTCGCCGCGCCGCGCTTTATGACGAGGTTTGCGGCCTCGGTGCGCAGGCGTGGATGACCGGCACCGGGCCGGAGCTATTTGCCGAACTGGGCGACCGGGCACAGCACATCCACGTCACCGACACCGACGGCACCAGCCACATCTCGGAGGATGCCACATCATGACCCCGCAGCGCGTGACCCTCATCACCCTTGGCGTGGCCGATCTCGACCGCGCGCGCGCATTCTACGCCGCCCTCGGCTGGACACCGGCGGCGGCGCAGGACGAGGTCGTTTTCTACCAGATGAACGGGCTGGTTCTCGGACTGTTTGGCAAATCCGACCTGGCCGCCGATCAGGGGCGACCGGGTGCCGCGCTTGGCACCGGTGCGATGACGCTGGCGCAGAATTTCCCCACAGAGGCCGAGGTGGACGCCGCCTATGACCGGGCCATCGCCGCCGGGGCCACGGCACTCAAGCGCCCCGAAAAGGTGTTCTGGGGCGGCTATTCCGGCTATTTCGCAGATCCCGATGGCCATGTCTGGGAACTGGCGATGAATCCCTTCTGGCCGCTCGCCCCCGATGGCAGCCTCACCCTGCCCGATGCTCCATGACCGTCACGCTATTTGACCTCATGCTTTACGCCGCCGCCATGGCCGGGCTCTGGGCCGTGCCCGGCCCGGTCTGGGTGGCGCTCACCGCGCGCTCTCTCTCGGGCGGTATGCGCGGGGCGTGGCCCCTTGCCGTGGGCGTGGCGCTGGGCGATCTGATCTGGCCGCTCTGCGCGATCCTGGGGCTGGCCTGGGTGCTGTCGCTCTATGGTGACGCGCTCGGCCTCCTGCGCTGGGTTGCGGCGGCGGTGTTCATCGTGATGGGCCTGCTCTTGTTCCGCGCCCCGGTGCGCGTGCCCGGCGCCGACAGCCGCATGACCCGCCCCGGTCTCTGGGCCGGGTTTTCCGTGGGCATGGCAGCGGTGATCGGCAATCCCAAGGCGATCCTCTTCTACATGGGCTTCCTGCCGGGCTTCTTCGATCTCTCGCGCGTCACGGTGCCCGACATCGCCGCCATCCTCGCGGTCTCGGCCATCGTGCCGATGCTGGGCAACCTTGGCCTCGCGCTGTTTCTCGATCGCGCGCGGCGTCTGTTGCAGAGCCCCAGGGCCATCGCGCGGCTCAATTCGGCCTCCGGCCTGCTGCTGATCCTCGTCGGGCTGGTGATCCCCTTCACCTGAGCGCGAAACAGCGCAAAATATGGGGTGGGGCCGTGACATTCCCCCCCAGACTTCGTATAAAATGCGAAACATTCCAAAGGGAAATCCGCATGTCCGAACCCGCCATCGTGCCCGAAGAATATGGTGCCGATTCCATCAAGGTTCTCAAGGGGTTGGAGGCTGTCCGCAAGCGCCCCGGCATGTATATCGGTGACACCGATGACGGCTCGGGCCTGCACCACATGGTCTACGAGGTCGTCGACAACGGCATCGACGAGGCGCTGGCCGGTCACGCCGACGCCGTGAACGTCACGATTCACGCCGATTCCAGCGTCTCGGTCAGCGACAATGGCCGAGGCATCCCCACCGATATCCACGAGGAAGAGGGCGTCTCGGCGGCCGAGGTCATCATGACCCAGCTGCACGCGGGCGGCAAGTTCGACCAGAATTCCTACAAGGTCTCTGGCGGCCTGCACGGCGTCGGCGTGTCGGTCGTCAACGCGCTCTCCGACTGGCTCGAACTACGCGTCTGGCGCAATGGCAAGGAGCACCTCGCCCGCTTCGAGGGGGGCTTTACGGTCGACCATCTTCACGTCGTCGGCGATGCCGACGGGCGCAAGGGCACCGAGGTGCGCTTTCTCGCCTCGACCGACACCTTCTCCAACCTCGACTACAGCTTCGAAACGCTGGAGCGGCGGCTCCGCGAACTGGCCTTCCTCAATTCCGGCGTCCGCATCATCCTGCGCGACGAGCGCCCACCCGAGCCGCTCACATCCGAGCTTTTCTACGAAGGCGGGGTCAAGGAATTCGTCAAGTATCTCGACCGTCACAAGACCCCGATGGTGCCCGAGCCGATCTTCATCATCGGCGAGCGCGACGGGATCACCGTCGAGGTGGCGATGTGGTGGAACGACAGCTATCACGAGACCGTGCTGCCCTTTACCAACAACATCCCGCAGCGCGACGGCGGCACCCACATGGCGGGCTTTCGCGGCGCGCTCACCCGCACCATCAACGCCTACGCCCAGACCACCGGCATCGCCCGCAAGGAAAAGGTCAGCTTCACCGGCGACGACGCCCGCGAGGGGCTCACTTGCGTGCTGTCGGTCAAGGTGCCCGATCCCAAATTCTCGAGCCAGACCAAGGACAAGCTGGTCAGCTCCGAGGTGCGCCCGGCGGTCGAGGGTCTGATGAACGAGAAACTCGCCGAATGGTTCGAGGAAAACCCCCAGATCGCCAAGATCATCGTCGGCAAGATCATCGAGGCCGCCCATGCCCGCGAGGCGGCGCGCAAGGCCCGCGACCTGACCCGCCGCAAGAACCCGATGGATGTCAATTTCCTCGCCGGCAAGCTCAAGGACTGCTCGTCCAAGGATCCCTCCAAGACCGAGCTTTTCCTCGTCGAGGGCGATAGCGCCGGCGGCTCGGCGCAGACCGGGCGCGACCGGGGCACGCAGGCGGTGCTGCCCCTGCGCGGCAAGATCCTCAATGTCGAACGTGCCCGCTTCGACCGGATGCTGGGCTCCCAGGAAATCGGCAACCTCGTGATGGCGCTTGGCACCGGCATCGGGCGGGATGAGTTCGACATCACGAAACTGCGCTACCACAAGATCGTCATCATGACCGATGCCGACGTGGACGGCGCGCATATCCGCACGCTGCTGCTGACCTTCTTCTACCGGCAGATGCCAGAGCTGATCGAGGGCGGATACCTCTACATCGCGCAGCCGCCGCTCTACAAGGTGATGCGCGGCAAGTCCGAGGTCTATCTCAAGGATCACCCCTCGCTCGAGGATTACCTGATCGAGCAGGGCACCACCGATGCCGCCCTGCGCCTTGGCACCGGCGAAGAGATCGCCGGGCCGGACCTCGTGCGCGTGGTAGAGGAGGCGCGGCAGGCCAAGCGCATATTGGAGGCGTTCCCCACCCATTACCCGCGCCATATCCTCGAACAGGCAGCCATCGCCGAGGCGTTCCTGCCCGGGCGCGTGGATGCCGATCTGCAGGGCGTGGCCGATACCGTGGCCACCCGGCTCGACATGATCTCCAACGAGTACGAGCGCGGCTGGCAGGGCCGCCCGACGCAGGATCACGGGCTACGTCTTACCCGCACCGTGCGCGGCGTCGAGGAAATCCGCACGCTCGACGGCCCGGTGCTGCGCGGCGGCGAGGCGCGCCGCCTTGCGCAGATGACGCAGGCGCTGCGCGACATCTACCGCGAGCGCGCAACGCTCCTGCGCAAGGACCGCTCGCAGCCCATCTTCGGCCCGCTCGACCTGTTGGCCGCGATCCTGAAAGAGGGGGAAAAGGGCCTCACGCTCCAGCGCTACAAGGGGCTGGGCGAGATGAACCCCAACCAGCTCTGGGAGACAACGCTCGACCCCGAGGCGCGCACGCTGCTTCAGGTCAAGATCGACGACGTGGCCGAGGCCGACGACCTCTTTACCAAGCTGATGGGCGACGTGGTCGAGCCGCGCCGCGAGTTCATCCAGGAAAACGCGCTCAGCGTCGCGAACCTGGATTTCTAGGGGCGATCATCCTCCAAGCGGGACGCGGGCACCGGGGCGCTTGGAGAGAGACGTGCGGTTTTGGGGCTTGAGCGGACGTTGCCGTGAGCCGCGCAGCGCCCGACCGCCGGGTGGGCGCAGTTCGGCTCGTGCTGTGCGGTTTATGGTGCAAGATACTTCTGCAGTCACAGCTACTTGCAACGACGAGGAGCGCCCGCCCGAGGGGGCGGTCGGGCGCTGCGCGGCGGCGCGTTCCGCGCCTTGATTCCGCGCAAGTGGGCCAAGACCGGAAGGTCCGCTTCAGGCCAAACACACCCCGACAACCACCGCCGTCCCCCCACCCCGACCAGTTCGCGGCCATCATCTGACAGCCGCCTTTGGCTCGGTTTTCTTGGGGCCCCGCCCCCTCACTCGGTCAGCGGCGCGGTCATTTCCAGGTAGACCTCGGTCGCCCCGCGCAGGGCATGCGGGTTGTCACCTTCAGAGGACAGGTGAACCCGCTCCAGCACGACGGCGATCTTCTCCACCTCCGAGGCGATGCGCGCCACGGCCTGTTCCATCGTGTAGGTGTATTCGTGCACCTCTTCCATGTCCTGCACGCCCAGATCGTCGCGCGCCATGACCGCTTCCACCTTGGCGTTGTAGGCGGCGAGGTTCTCTATCGCCTCCGCGAGGGTTTCAGAGGACGCGGCGGCATAATGCTCGACCTCCTCGGCGGCGGTGGCCGGCAGGACGCCGTGACCGAGCACGAGGGTGGCGGCAAGAACGGGCAGGGCAGGCAGGTGCATGGTGTGATCCTTCGGTTTCGATTATATCTGACAAAAATAATAAGAAATAAGATCCACCAACGCAACCGCCTTTTCCACCCGCAGCCCTTGCCCGCGCCCGAGCCCGGCATAGGTCCCCGGACATGACAGACCCGAGCGAAACCCACGTCCTCTACAATGCGCGCTGCCCGGTCTGCCGCGCCGAGATCGACCATTACCGCGCCCATTCAGAGGCGCGCAGTCATCCGGTGGTGTTCCACGATCTCAACACCCGCGATCTGGCAGAGTGGGGGATCGATCCCGACATGGCCGCGCGGCAACTGCATGTGCGCCAGGGCGGGCGCGTGCTGTCGGGCGTGGAGGCGTTTCTGGCGCTGTGGCGCGTGCTGCCGCGTTACCGCTGGCTGGCGCGGATCGTGGCGCTGCCGGGGCTGCGCCAAGCGGCGCATCTCGTCTACGAGCGCGTGCTTGCGCCGCGACTCTACGCACGGCACGTTGCACGTATGCATCGGTCCTGCCCCGATCATGTCGCATGATGGCCGGATTTGGCGGGTATTAAGGATATGTCCCCAAGATCATGTAACCATGCAGGAATGACGCAGATGTCCTACCCGCTCTATTCCCCGGCAGAACGCATCGCCGATGGCGTCGTGCATGTCATGGGCCTGGTTGCGGCGCTCGCCGGGGTGGCAGCGGTCTATTCGCTCTGGGCCCTGCACATGGACGGGGTCACGTTCCTCGCAGTCACGGTCTACTCGCTGTCGCTGCTCGCGATGCTCGGCGCCTCGGCGGCCTATCACCTGCTCGCGCACACGCCGCTGCGCCCGATCCTGCGGCGGCTCGATCACGCGGCGATCTATGTCAAGATCGCGGGCACCTTCACGCCGCTCGGCATCCTGCTGGGCACCGCCTTCGGCTACATGGTGCTGGTCGGGGTCTGGGCGCTGGCCTGTCTCGGCGCGCTGTCCAAGCTGCGCATGCCGCGCGGGACCATGACCACCGGCTGGCTGCCCTACATGGCGCTGGGCTGGGCCGGGGTCGCGCTGATCCTGCCACTCTCGGGCGTGCTGCCGGGTCTCAGCCTCGCGTTCATCGTGGGCGGCGGGCTGCTCTACTGCGTCGGCGTGATCTTCTACGCGTGGGAAAGCCTGCGTTTCGCCAACGCGATCTGGCACGTCTTCGTCGCGCTGGCTTCGGCCTGCTTCTTCATAGGTATTAACACGGCGGTCGCTGCGGCGCTCTGAACCTTGCGGTTCAGCGCTTGAACCGTGCGGTCAGCTCGGTCAGAAGCGCGCTGTTGCGGCAATAATCCGGCACCGCCTCGCCCGCTTCATGCGCGGCCAGCCAGTGCTCGCATGCCTCCGGCGCGGCACATCCGGTGCAGGCCAGAACCGCCTCGCCCAGCTCTCCGGGGGTGAGGTGCCCGGCCATCATTGTTTCTTCCAGATCAACACCTTGTGCCTCTGCCATCCGGTCCACGAGGTCGGCATGACGCTTGAGAATAAAGCTGTGTTGCATGGCAAGTCTCCCTGTACTCCGGCCATTAGCCTGCCATGCGGATTCCCTCGCGTCGTTGATCTCGGTCAAAGCCCCGCCGCCACCCGCCGCACCGTCTCTACCCTTTGTGCATTGGGCGGATGCGTCCCGAGGAACCGGTTGCCGGGATCGGGGATCTGCGAAAAGAATGCCACCCCGCGGACCGGATCATAGCCCGCGCGATGCGCGATCACCGTGCCCAGCGCATCCGCCTCAAGCTCGAAATCCTTTGAAAAGACACGCCCGCCCACGCCGGCGCCAAGATCGACGGCCCCGTCGACCACCGATTGCCCGGCTCCCGTGATCGCGGCGATACCGCCGAGAATGACAGCCCCCGCCATCGCGCTCTGCTGCTGGCGCGGGATGTGGCCGGCGATGTGATGCGCGGCCTCGTGCCCCATGACAAAGGCCAGCTCGTCGGCATTGCGGACCGCGCCGATCATCGGCAACGTGAAGGCGACGACCGGCCGCCCGGTGCGGTCGAGCGTCTGGTAGGCATTGACCGGCTGGCCGGGCCGGTCATCCACCACGATGCGGAAATCGCAGTTAGAGCGCGGCGCGCGGGCGCGGCAACTGCGCTCGGCCACCGGCTCGATGCGCTGTGCAACAGTCAGGAATTGCTGCACTTTTGCGCGAGTGACCGTCGGCGCGGGGCGCTCGGCAGCGGGCTGCCGGGTCTGGGCGGTCTCTGACACCTCGACGCAAGAGGCGACGAGACCAAGGGCAAGGCAGGCAATCCAGCGCATCTGATCTCCTCGGATCAATCTCCACATCTGTCTTGTAGCAGGATATCGCCCTTCTGACAGCCCCCGACGCGCGACCCATCACCGGTTTGCAATCCGCCGCCGAACGGGTAGCCTGCAATCATGTTTTCCATAGAGCACGAGTTCGACTCGACCGTCATCACCCTTGTCGACGAGGGGGCCGCCCCTCTCAAGGAAGATGTTGTCGTCAACGCCTTCGAGGAATGCGTGACCGTCGAGCAATACGACCCGCGCACCGATACGGTTCTGCGGATCACCCTGTCGATGAGCCAGATGCGCGATCTCGGCGCGGCGCTCGACCTGCCAGAGGGCGTCTACCTGCGCGAGCCGGGGGGGTGAGCGGGCTCAGCGGCCGAGCTTTTCCAGCATCTCGGTGGCCGCTGCCGCCGGTGTGATCGTCCCTGCGGCCACGTCCCGTGAATAGCGCTCGATCTCGGCCCGCGCCTCCGGCGCGTCGAGCCGCGCCAGCAAGCCCTGCCGCAGTTCCTCGACGAACCAGCTTTGCGCCTGCGCCGCGCGTCGGGCCGCGAAATGCCCCTCGGCCCGGCGCCAGTCGATGAGCGTGCGCATCTCCTGCCATGCGCCTTCGAGCCCCTCATCCTCCAGCGCCGAGACGCAGATCGCCTTGGGAAAGCCCTCGGGGTCCTGCGCGCGCTTGCGCAACAGTCGCAGCGCCCCGGCGTAATCCGACCGCGTCCGCTGCGCCGCCGCCTTCAGATCGCCATCGGCCTTGTTTACGAGGATGAGATCGGCGATCTCCATGATCCCGCGCTTGACGCCCTGCAGCTCGTCGCCGCCCGCCGGTGCCAGCAGCAGCACGAAGATGTCGGACATCTCCGCCACCACCGTCTCGGATTGTCCTACGCCCACCGTCTCGATCAGCACCACGTCAAAGCCCGCCGCCTCGCACAGCGCCACCGCCTCGCGCGTGCGCCGCGCCACGCCGCCCAGGTGGCTGCGGCTGGGCGAGGGGCGGATGAACGCGCCCGGCTCGCGGCTCAGTCGCTCCATCCGCGTCTTGTCGCCGAGGATCGAGCCGCCCGAGCGCGCCGAGGATGGATCGACGGCGAGCACGGCCACCTTCAGCCCCTGTCCGGTCAGCATCAGGCCGAAGCTCTCGATGAAGGTGGACTTGCCCACCCCCGGCGTGCCCGAGAGCCCGATCCGGATCGCCTCGCGCCCCGACCCGCGCACCGCCTCGAGCAACTCGGTGGCCTGCGCCCGGTGATCGGCGCGCCCGCTCTCGATCAGCGTGATCGCGCGCGCCAGCGCCCGCCGGTCGCCCGCGATGATCCGCTTGCTCGTCTCTTCGATATCCATGCGCCCGCCGGGTTGCCTGATCTGTCCGCGCCTTCTTGCCTTGGCGGCGCGGGAAATGTCCAGACCGGGGCGTACGCCCGTTGTTTCTTCTTGGTCCGAATACCCCGGCGCCGCGCGGGCCGCAAAGGCCGGGGCTTGGGTATTTTCGCCAAGAAGAGGCCGCGAAACGCCCCCTCTGGCCAAGCGCGCGCCGCTGTCGGATAACCGGGGCATGACCCAAACCCTGCCCATCCATGACGCCATTCCCGCCCTGCTCGACGCGCTGCGTGGGCGCGGGCGCGCGGTGTTGCAGGCCCCGCCGGGGGCGGGCAAGACCACCGTGGTGCCGCTCGAGATGCTGCGCGCGGGGCTGACGACGGGCCGCATCGTCATGCTGGAGCCGCGCCGTCTCGCTGCCCGCGCCGCCGCCGAACGCATGGCCGAAACCCTCGGCGAACGGGTGGGTGAGACCGTCGGCTACCGTATCCGGGGCGAGGCAAAGGTGTCGAGGACGACCCGGATCGAGGTCGTGACCGAGGGAATCCTCACCCGCATGATCCAGTCCGCACCGGACCTGCCCGGAGTCGGCGCCGTGATCTTCGACGAATTTCACGAACGCTCGCTCAACGCCGATCTCGGCCTCGCCCTGTGCCTCGAGGTGGCAGGCGCGCTGCGCGAGGACATGATCCTGCTCGCCATGTCCGCCACGCTCGATGCCGAGCCGGTTGGGCGGCTGATGGGCGACGTGCCGGTGGTGACGTCCGAGGGGCGCAGCTACCCGGTCGAGACCCGCTGGCTCGACCGCCCGCGGCCCAAGCGGCAGCGCTTCGAGGAGGGCGTGGCCGATCTGGTGGAGCGCGCGGTCGCAGAGACTGAGGGCGGTGTACTGGTCTTTCTCCCCGGCGAGGGAGAAATCAGGCGGGTGGAGGCGTTGCTCAAGGGCCGCCTGTCTCCCGGCTGTCACCTGCGCCCGCTCTTCGGTGCAATGGATTTCGCCGCGCAGCGTGCCGCCATTGCCCCGTGCCCGGAGGGCCGCAAGATCGTGCTCGCCACCGCCATCGCCGAGACCTCTCTCACCATCGAGGATATCCGCGTCGTGGTGGACGGGGGCCGTGCGCGGCGGGCGCGGTTCGATCCCGGCTCGGGCATGTCGCGGCTGGTGACCGAGCGGGTCACCCGCGCCGAGGCCACGCAGCGCGCGGGCCGCGCGGGCCGGGTGGCCGCGGGTCTCTGCTTCCGGCTCTGGACGCGTGGCGAGGACGGCGCGCTCGCGCCCTTCCCGCCGCCCGAGATCGAGGCCGCCGACCTCGCCGGGCTGGCGCTGGAACTGGCGCTGTGGGGGGCGGAACCAGAAGCGCTGCCCTTTCTCACGCCTCCCAATCCCGGCAGCTATGCCGAGGCGCAGGCGCTGCTGAAGATGCTGGGCGCGCTCGACACCCGTAACCTTATCACCGATCACGGGCGCGCGCTGGCCGCGTTGCCGCTGCATCCGCGGTTGGCGCACATGCTGGCCGTGGCTGGCCCCGGTGCCGCCCCGATGGCGGCGCTGCTGGCGGATCGCGACCCGCTGGCGCGAGGCGCGCCTGTGGACCTGTCCCTGCGCATGGCCGCGATTCGCGATCCGCGCGCCTATGCCGAGCGGCACCCGCATCCTGCCAATCGCGGCGCGGTCGAACGTATCCGCGCCGAAGCGAAACGCCTGGCCCGACAGGCCAGGGGTGCAGAGGCCGGGATGAGCGATGCCGGGATGGCCGCGCTGGCATACCCTGACCGCGTCGGCCTGCGCCGCAAGGGCGATGACCCGCGCTACGTGCTCTCGGGTGGCAAGGGGGCGGTCATGCCCGAGGGCGATCCGATGTCCGGCGCGCGGCTCATCGTCGCCAGCGACCTCGACGGCGACCCGCGCGAGGCGCGCATCCGGCAGGCCATCGAGATCGGCGAGGCAGAAGTGCGCGACCTCTACGGTGACAGGATCGGCTGGGAGGATGTCTGCGCATGGGACCGGCGCGCCCGGCGCGTCGTCGCCCGGCAGCAGGAGCGGTTCGGCGCGTTGATCCTTGATGACCGGCTCTGGAAGGACGCGCCGCAAGAGGCGGTCGCCCGCGCCATGCTCGACGGAGTGCGCGACCTCGGGTTGAGCTGGACCGACGCCGCCCGCCGCTTCGCCGCACGCGTGACGCTCTGCCGCGAGGCCATGCCGGACCTGCCAGACATGTCCGATGCGGCGCTCATGGACACGCTCGAGACATGGTTGCTGCCGTTTCTCGGTGGCGTGAAAACGGCACGGGACTGGAAGGCGTTCGATATGCTGGACGCGCTGCGCGCAAGGCTCACATGGGCGCAGATGCAGGCGCTCGACAGCAGCGCGCCTGCGCATTTCCTCACGCCGCTGGGGCGCAAGATCCCCATCGATTATTCCGGCGAGGAGCCGGAGATCACCCTGCGCTTGCAGGAAATGTTCGGCCAGACCGAGCACCCCGTCGTTGCCGGGCGGCGATTGCGCGTCACGCTCTTGTCGCCGGGGCAGAAACCGGTGCAGACCACTACCGACATTCCCGGTTTCTGGGCCACCTCCTACGCGGATGTGCGCAAGGACATGCGCGGCCGCTACCCCCGGCACCCCTGGCCCGAGGACCCGACCGAGGCGGACCCGACGCTGCGGGCCAAGCCGCGAAACACGCCGCGAAACACACGGTGATTTGCATGGCGCCCGGTTTTCGCATAACCTGAACGGTAATTGACGAAAAAACGCGAACACGCCGGGCAGGGCAGACCAAATGGTAAAGATGCAATCCGTGACCGAGCGCTCTGGCGCGCGCACTGCCTATCCGCCGGAACGGCAGGTGGCGGCGCTGTGCTGGCGCAAGGAAACGGGTCGCAAGGAAGTGCTGCTCATCACCAGCCGCGACACCGGGCGCTGGATCGTGCCCAAGGGCTGGCCGATCAAGGGGCTGAGCGACGCGCAGGCGGCCATGCGCGAGGCGTGGGAAGAGGCTGGCGTGCGCGCGGGCGCCGACAAGGCCCGCCCTGCCGGACAGTTCTTCTACGACAAGGCGCTCGACGATGGCAGTGTGATCCCGATCGTCGCGCATCTCTACAAGGTGCGGTTGCGCAAGGGCGATCTCGCCGACAGCTTCCCCGAGGCGGCAGAGCGCAAGCGGCTCTGGGTGCCGGCGAAAAAGGCCGCGAAACTTGTGCGGGAGCCCGAGCTGAAGGCGATCCTGCGCAGCCTCTGAACGCAGTGGCTCAGGCCGGCATCAGCGCCCAGTAATCGAGATCGAGCAACACGTGCGGCAGGTACTTGCCGTCCTCGCCCTTGAGGGTGAAGGGCGCACCGCCCTTGGTCGCCACCAGCCGCAGGCGGAGCGCGCCCACCCCCGGCGCGTCCACCTCTGCACGGTCGAGCACCTCGGACCACGCGCGCACGGTATCGCCCGCGAAACAGGGGTTGGCGTGACTGCCTGCATTGATCGCCGCGATCATCTGCGCATTGGCCAACCCATTGAACGACAGCGCGCGTGCCATAGAGATCACATGCCCGCCATAGATCAGCCGCTTGCCATCGGCGCGGGGCGTGGCGTCGAAATGCGTCTTGGACGTGTTCTGCCACAACCGCGTCGCCATCATGTGCTCGGCTTCCTCGATGGTCACGCCGTCCACGTGGTCGATCCGTTCGCCGATCTCGTAATCACCCAGCCGGTGCGGCTCGCCTGCCAGCCCGAAATCGTAATTCGTGAAGTCGAGTCCCGCCGGGATGATGAGGTCGTTCGGGTCCACCACCGCCGCTGTCTGCGGCACCACCGGGTCGGGCGCCGGGGCGTTCATGTCGTTCTTGCGCACCATGACCCAGCGGGTGAATTCCATCACCGGCAGATCATGCTGATTGATGCCCGTGGTGCGCACGTAGACCACCCCGGTCTTGCCCGAGGAATTCTGTTTCAGCCCGATCACCTCGGATTCGCTGCGCAGCGTGTCGCCGGGATAGACCGGGCGCAGCCAGCGCGCCTCGGCATAGCCCAGGTTCGCCACCGCGTTGAGCGAGATATCCGGCACCGATTTGCCGAACACGATGTGAAACGCCGCCATGTCGTCAATCGGGCTGTCGGGCAGGCCGCTCGCGCGCGCGAACTCGTTCGAAGAATAAAGCGCGTGCCGCGCCGGGTAGAGCGCATGATAGAGCGCGCGCTCGCCACCCGAGACGCTGCGCGGCACCGCGTGGCGGATCACCTCGCCGAGGGTGTAATCCTCGAAGAACCGGCCCGGATTGGTCTTCATGCCTACGGCTCTCCCAGCTTCATGTCGGGCGAGTAGCTGCCTTCTTTCTCTTTCACCACGGCCTGACCGCAGCGCATCACGCCGTTGGCCGCGTCAAAGGCATAGGTGGGCCCGCCGTGCAGCGCCCAGCCGTCGTTGAGGGCGGCCGTCACCTTGTGGCAAAATGCCGAATTGTCGTCGGCGCTGAGAAAACGGTAGAGTTTCATCGCCTTACCCCGGGAACGGCCAGACGCCGAGCCAGTTGTGCACGAAGGTCATGCCAAAGAACAGCACCACCGTGATGACGCCGAGGATGATGTCGCGCTTTGCCTCGCCCGGTGCGGGGCGCTCCCATGCTTCGGAGAGGTTGATGACCACCACTTCCAGCACCGCCCAGGCGAGCAGGCCGCCGAACAGGATCAGCGAGGCGAGATCGCCGTTCACCAGCAGGTGCGCCACCGCCCAGACCTTGACGGCGGTCAGTTGCGGGTGGCGGAGCGCGCCGCGCAGCCGCCCCTTGGTGGCGCTCATCCCGTAGAGAAACACGGCCCCCAGCATCATCAGGTTGTTGAGATGCACGGTCCACGCGGGAGGGAACCAGATATTGATGAACTCCGCCTGCCGGTAGCCGTAGATCATCAGCCCGAGCCCCGCGAGAACGCCCACGGCCACCAGCCCCTTGCCGACATTTCCCATCCCCGCGCGTAACTCGGGGGCCACCCGCTTGAACAGATGCGCCGCCGTCCAGAGGATCAGCCCGAGAATGAGGTAAACCATAGGTCGCTACTCCGCTGCCATGTCCCGTATCGCCTGCGCCCGGTCGAGAATGCGCTGCGCCGCGACGATGTGCAGGTTCTCGACGATCTGCCCGTCCACCACAGCGATCCCCTGTCCCGAGGCCCGGCTTTCTTCATAGGCTGCGATCTGCCGTTCGGCCAGATCAATCTCGGAATTGGTGGGGGCAAAGGCGGTGTTGGCGATCTCGATTTGCGCGGGGTGAATGAGCGTCTTGCCGTCGAAGCCGAGGTCGCGCCCCTGCTCGCATTCCGCCTTGAGCCCGTCGCCGTCGCGGAACCGGTTATAGACCCCGTCCACCGCCACGATCCTTGCCGCGCGCGCCGCCATTACGACCATCTGCAACGCGGTCATAAGCGGCAGCCGGTCGGCGCGCACCCGGCAGCCGAGATCCTTGGTCAGGTCGTTCGTGCCCGCCACCAGCCCCGTCACCTGCCGGTGCGCGGCGATTTCGCGCGCGTTGAACACGCTCACCGGCGTCTCCATCATCGTCCAGACCGGCAGGTCGGGGCCGATCACCTCGGTCAGGTTGTCGATGTCCGAGGGCGTGTTGACCTTGGGCAACAGGATCGCGTCGGGCCCCGCCTCGCACAGCGCGCGGGCATCCTCCAGCCCCCACTCGGTGGTCAGCGCGTTGATCCGCACGATCCGCGCGCGCTTGCCATAGCCGCCCGCGCGCAGCGCCGTGACCAGCGTGTCGCGCGCCTCGGCCTTGGCGTCGGGGGCGACGGCATCCTCCAGGTCAAAGATGATCGCATCGGTCGGCAGATCCCGCGCCTTCTCCAGCGCGCGTTCCTTCGAGCCGGGGATGTAGAGCACCGAGCGATAGGGATGGGAGGGGCTGGCCATGATCTGTCCTTGCGCTGAGAAGTAACAATCGTTCGCAGGAATGCCATTTATTGCCGCAAAACTTCAAGCAGTTTCCGCCGCGACGCAGCATGCCCGAACCCCGTCACCCCGCATTAACCAAGTCTTCACGTCTCCTCCGGCATCCTTTCGCGGGACGGCAGGGACCATCAGTTGAATGGGTGTGACGATGATCGCAAGGAAAAGGAATCTGAGCCTGACCGCGGCCCTCACCTGTCTTCTGGCCACGCAAGCGGCGGCGCAATCGGGCCAGTGCGCCCCGCGAGAGACGGTGGTGCAGCGCCTCGCCGAGGCCTATGGCGAAACCCGGCAGTCAATGGGGCTGGGGGCCAACAACGCGGTGGTCGAGGTGTTCGCCTCCGCCACCTCCGGCAGTTGGACCATCACCGTGACCGGCACCAACGGCATCACCTGCCTCGTCGCCAGCGGGCAGGGCTTCGAGACGATCGCCGACAGCCTGCCCGCCCCGGGCAACGACGCCTGACGGCGCGTCAGAGACCGTCGATCACCAGCTTGAGGCCCGTCACGGTCAACAGCACGTAGGTGATCGCGAAAAACGCGCGCTCCGGCACCGCCCGGTGCGCGCGCACGCCGATCCATGCCCCCAATAGCGCCAGCGGTGCCAGCATCAGGTCGATGCGCAGCGTCTCGGCGGTGAACAGGCCGAGAAAACCGTAAGGCACGGCCTTGGCGATGTTGAGCACGAAGAACAACGCCACCGTGCTCGCCTGATAGCCGGTCTTGCCGAGGCCTCGCGACAGCAGGTAAACGGCCGCCGGCGGCCCGCCCGCGTGGCTGACGAAACTGGTAAACCCGGCCACGAGGCCCGCCATCAGGCCCGCCCAGCCCGGCAAGGGCCGCGCCGCGCCACGGATCGCACCGGACCGGAGCGCCACCTGCCAGCCGACGAACCCCAGCGCGATCGCCCCGATGAGCAGCCGCAGCAGATCAGCGTCGGCCACCCGGTAGAACGCGGCCCCCAACGCCACGCCCGGAAGGCCCCCGAGGATCAGCAGCGCCGTCTCGGTGACGCCCCATTGCCGCCAATAGGGCCGCAGCGTCGCGAGGTCGATCACCATCAACAGCGGCAGCATGATGCCCAGCGCCATCCCCGGTGGGATCACCAGCGCCAGAATCGTCGCCCCCGCAAAGGCTGCGCCAGAGCCGAATCCCCCCTTCGAGACACCCGCGAACAGTGCCGCGACCGCCCCGACGGCAAGCAAGTCCCAAGTGACGTCCATTCTCCTAACCCTTCGGCTCAGAACTCATTTCCCAGCATACTGCCGCATACAATACCCCGTCGCCCCAATCCGCCGCAGTGCCGCGGGCTTGCATGGGGCCACAAATCGGACTACGCCCTGCCGCAGCTTTGCAACCCACGGAGACAAATCCAATGGCCAGACCCAGGATCGCGCTGATCGGCGCCGGACAGATCGGCGGCACGCTCGCCCATCTCGCGGCGCTCAAGGAACTCGGCGACGTCGTCCTTTTCGACATCGCCGAAGGCACCCCCGAAGGCAAGGCGCTCGACATCGCCGAATCCGGCCCCTCCGCCCGCTTCGATGCCAATCTCAAGGGCACGCAGGACTATGCCGACATCGCCGGGGCGGATGTCTGCATCGTTACTGCCGGTGTCCCGCGCAAGCCGGGGATGAGCCGGGATGACCTCTTGGGCATCAATCTCAAGGTGATGAAGTCGGTCGGCGAGGGCATCGCCGCCAACGCGCCCGACGCCTTTGTCATCTGCATCACCAACCCGCTCGACGCGATGGTCTGGGCCTTGCAGAAATTCTCAGGGCTCCCCGCGCACAAGGTCTGCGGAATGGCCGGCGTTCTCGACAGCGCGCGCTTCCGTCATTTCCTCAGCCTCGAATTCGGCGTCTCGATGCGCGACGTGTCGGCCTTCGTGCTTGGCGGGCATGGCGATACGATGGTGCCCTCGGTGCGCTATTCCACCGTGGCGGGCATCCCGCTGCCGGACCTGATCGAGATGGGCTGGACCACGCAGGAAAAGCTGGACGCCATCCTGCAACGCACCCGCGACGGCGGTGCCGAAATCGTCGGTCTGCTCAAGACCGGGTCGGCCTTCTATGCCCCCGCGACCGCCGCGATCGAGATGGCCGAGGCCTATCTCAAAGACCAGAAGCGCGTCCTGCCCTGCGCCGCCCATTGCAGCGGCGAGTTCGGGGTCAAGGGCATGTACGTGGGCGTGCCCACGGTGATCGGCGATGGCGGCATCGAGCGCATCGTCGAGATCAAGCTCAACAAGGAAGAGCAATCCATGTTCGACAAATCCGTTGACGCGGTGAAGGGTCTCGTGGAGGCCTGCAAGGGGATTGACGGCTCGCTCGCCTGACAGATCGACCATTAGACATGGGCCGGGGCTGGATAATTTCCAGCCCCGATTCTTTTCAAGCCGCATAAATTCGTTTTGGTCGCGTTTGTGATCACACGATTTATCGCCGTGATCACAAAACCCCGAAATTTGCCCCAATTGCCCCGAAAGCGCAAAAAACCATTTAATGCGCGCGCGAATCTGTGCCTATACCTGTGTCAATCGCAGCAAAACGGGACAGTTTCATGAATATCCACGAGTATCAGGCCAAGGCGCTCCTGCGCTCTTTTGGCGCCCCGGTGTCGGATGGTCGCGTGGTCCTGCGCGGTGAAGAAGCCAAGACCGCAGCAGGCGCGCTCGACGGGCCTCTCTGGGTCGTCAAGGCACAGATTCACGCGGGCGGGCGCGGCAAGGGCAGCTTCAAGGAGCCGGGCGCAGGCGAGGCGGGCGGTGTGCGCCTTGCCAAATCCGTCGAGGAGGCCGCCGAAGAGGCGCGCCGGATGCTCGGGCGCACGCTCGTGACCAAGCAGACCGGCCCCGCGGGCAAACAGGTCAACCGCATCTATATAGAGGACGGATCGGGCATCAAGACGGAGATGTACCTTGCCCTGCTCGTGGATCGCGGCACCAGCCGGGTGAGCTTCGTCGCCTCCACCGAGGGCGGCATGGATATCGAGGAGGTCGCGGCCAAGACGCCCGAGAAGATCCTCAGCTTCTCGGTCGACCCCGCGACCGGCTATCAGCCATTCCACGGACGCCGCATCGCCTTCAACCTCGGCCTCAAGGGCCCGCAGATCAAGCAATGCGTGGCGCTGATGGGCACGCTCTACCGCATGTTCGTGGAAAAGGACATGGAGATGCTCGAGATCAACCCGCTGATCGTCACCGACAAGGGCGATCTCAAGTGCCTCGACGCCAAGATGGGCTTCGACTCCAACGCCATCTACCGCCACTCCGACATCGCCGAACTGCGCGACACGACCGAGGAGGATCCCAAGGAGCTCGAAGCCTCCAAGTACGACCTCAACTACATCGCGCTCGACGGCGAGATCGGCTGCATGGTCAACGGTGCGGGCCTCGCCATGGCGACGATGGACATCATCAAGCTCTACGGCGCCGAGCCTGCCAACTTCCTCGACGTGGGCGGCGGCGCGACCAAGGAAAAGGTCACCGAGGCGTTCAAGATCATCACCTCCGACCCGAACGTGAAGGGCATCCTCGTCAACATCTTCGGCGGCATCATGCGCTGCGACGTGATCGCCGAGGGCGTGGTCGCCGCCGTAAAGGAGGTGGGCCTGCAGGTGCCCCTCGTCGTCCGGCTCGAAGGCACCAATGTCGAAAAGGGCAAGGAGATCATCAACAATTCCGACGTCGACGTGATCGCCGCCGACGACCTCGCCGACGCCGCACAGAAAATCGTGAAGGCGGTGAAGGGGTGAGCACGCGGCGTGCCGCGGTCAGGAGCGGAAGGGATTTCCCATGCGTGACGCTCTGAGATCGGAATTCGAGGCCAAGGACTGGTCGGGGCGCAAGGTCGAATCGCGCTCCGGCGCGGGCTCCACGCTCGAGGCCACGACCGCCCTGCGCGCCGCGCTACCGGGGCTGCTGGCACGCCACAACGTCCGCCGCTTTCTCGACGCGCCCTGCGGCGACTGGTTCTGGATGCAGCATGTCGATCTGGGCGATGTCCATTACATCGGCGCTGATATCGCCCGCGACGTGCTCGATGCGGTCGCGGCCCAACATGCGGGCGCCGGCCGCGAATTCGTCCATCTCGACATCACCGCCGACCCCTTGCCACGGGCTGACCTGATGATGTGCCGTGATTGCCTGTTTCACCTCAAGTGGTGGCTGCGCTGGAAATTCTTCGAAAATTTCGTGGAGAGCGGCATCCCGTACCTGCTCACCAGCATGCACCACACGCCGGTGAACCGGCGGCTGAACAAGAATGGCGACTTTGCGCCGTTCAACCCGTGCATTGCCCCGTTCAACTTCTCCGACCCGTTGGAGACAATCCCCGAAACCGGCGATATCAACCTCGATCCCGCGTTCCTCGACACCGCCCGTGGCCGCCGTCAGCGGTCGATGGGCCTGTGGTCGCGCGCGCAGGTGGTCGAGGCTCTGGACCGACACGCAGCCGAGGAGAAGGCCCCCTGATCCACCCATGCAAGGCGCGCCTCCAGGGCGCTCCTGACGACAAACAGCAACACCAAAGGAAGGAGCCAGAGAAATGGCAGTCCTCGTAGACAAGGAAACCAAGGTCATCTGTCAGGGGCTCACCGGTAGCCAGGGCACGTTCCACTCCGAACAGGCCATCGCCTATGGCACGCAGATGGTCGGCGGCGTGACGCCGGGCAAGGGCGGCACCACGCATCTCGACCTGCCGGTGTTCAACTCGGTGCATGAGGCGAAACACGCGACAAAGGCCAACGCCTCCGTCATCTACGTGCCGCCCCCCTTTGCCGCCGATTCCATCCTCGAAGCGCTCGACGCCGAGATGGAATTGATCGTGTGCATCACCGAGGGCATCCCGGTGCTCGACATGATGCGCGTCAAGCGCGCGCTGATGGACAGCAAATCGGTCCTGATCGGCCCCAACTGCCCCGGCATCATCACGCCCGACGCCTGCAAGATCGGCATCATGCCCGGCCATATCCACAGGCGCGGCTCCTGCGGCGTGGTCTCGCGCTCGGGCACGCTCACCTACGAGGCGGTCAAGCAGACCACCGATGCGGGGCTGGGACAGTCCACCTGCATCGGCATCGGCGGCGACCCGATCAAGGGGACCGAGCATATCGACGTGCTGGAATGGTTCCTCGCCGATGACGAGACCGAGAGCATCATCATGATCGGCGAGATCGGCGGCTCCGCCGAGGAGGACGCCGCGCAGTTCCTCAAGGACGAGGCCAAGAAGGGCCGCAAGAAACCGGTCGCCGGCTTCATCGCCGGGCGCACCGCCCCTCCGGGCCGCCGCATGGGCCATGCCGGCGCCATCGTGGCGGGCGGCAAGGGCGGCGCCGATGACAAGATCGAGGCGATGCGCTCCGCCGGTATCGTCGTCGCCGACAGCCCCGCAGGCCTCGGCGAGGCCGTGCTCGAAGCGATCGGGTGACGTATTCGGCAGGCCGGGGCATCCTCGGCCTGCCCAGACACGCAAGGTTCCAAGCTCCTCCGAGGTGCCATCATGACCGAACAATCTTCCAACGACCAGTTCCACGCCTCCTCCTTCATGCAGGGGCACAACGCCGAGTATCTCGAGCAACTCTACGCGCGCTACGCCAGCGATCCCGGTGCGGTGGACGAGGCGTGGAAGAAGTTCTTCGACGATCTGGGCGATCCCGGGTCAGAGGTGACGCGCGAGGCCGCCGGCCCCTCCTGGGCGCGCGGCGACTGGCCGCCGCAGCCCTCGGACGACCTGACCGCCGCGTTGACCGGTGAATGGCCCGCCGAGGCAGAGCTAAAGGACGCAGGCAAGAAGATCGCCGCCAAGGCCGCCGACAAGGGCATTGAGGTCACCGACGAACAGGTCAAGCGCGCGGTGCTCGACTCGGTGCGCGCGCTCATGCTGATCCGCGCCTACCGTATCCGCGGCCACCTCATCGCAGAGCTTGACCCGCTCGGCCTGCGCGATCACGGCCACCGCCCCGAGCTCGACCCGAAATCCTACGGGTTCACCGAGGGCGACATGGACCGTCCGATCTTTATCGACAACGTGCTCGGGCTCGAGGTCGCGTCGCTGCGCGAGATACTCGCCATCGTCAAGCGCACCTATTGCGGCACCTTCGCGCTGCAATACATGCACATCTCCGACCCCGAACAGTCCGGCTGGCTCAAGGAGCGGATCGAGGGCTACGACAAGGAAATCAGCTTTACCCGGAACGGGCGCAAGGCGATCCTGAACAAGATGGTCGAGGCCGAGGGCTTCGAGAAATACCTTCATGTCAAGTACATGGGAACCAAACGTTTCGGCCTCGACGGGGCCGAAAGCCTGGTCCCGGCGATGGAGCAGATCATCAAGCGCGGCGGCCAGCTCGGCGTGCGGGACATCGTCATCGGCATGCCGCACCGCGGGCGGCTGAACGTGCTGGCCAACGTGATGGGCAAGCCCTATCGCGCGCTGTTCCACGAGTTCCAGGGCGGCAGCTTCAAGCCCGAGGATGTCGACGGGTCGGGCGACGTGAAATACCACCTCGGTGCCAGCCACGACCGCGAATTCGACGGCAACACCGTGCACCTGTCGCTCACCGCCAACCCCTCGCACCTCGAGGCGGTGAACCCGGTGGTCATCGGCAAGGTCCGCGCCAAGCAGGATCAGTTGAACGACACCGAGCGCACCAAGGTCCTGCCTATCCTGCTGCATGGCGACGCGGCCTTTGCCGGGCAGGGCGTGGTGGCCGAGTGTTTCGGCCTCTCGGGGCTAAAGGGGCACAAGACCGGCGGCACCATGCACATCGTGGTCAACAACCAGATCGGCTTTACCACCGCGCCGCATTTCTCGCGCTCCTCGCCCTATCCCACCGATATCGCGCTGATGGTCGAGGCGCCGATCTTCCACGTCAACGGCGACGACCCCGAGGCGGTGGTGCATGCCGCCCGCGTCGCCACGGAATTCCGCCAGAAGTTCCACAAGGACGTGGTCATCGACATCATCTGCTACCGCCGCTTCGGCCATAACGAGGGGGACGAGCCGATGTTCACCAACCCCCTGATGTACAAGAAGATCAAGCAGCAGAAAACCACGCTCGCGCTCTACACCGACCGGCTGGTCAAGGATGGCCTCATCCCCGAGGGCGAGGTCGAGGACATGAAGGCGGCGTTCCAGTCGCATCTCGGCGACGAGTTCGAAGCGGGCAAGGACTATCGCCCCAACAAGGCCGACTGGCTCGACGGCGTGTGGTCCGACCTCAACCCCCACAAGGGCGATTACGAACGCGGCGAGACCTCGATCAAGCCCGAAACGCTCAAGGAGATCGGCGCCGCGCTGAGCCGTGCGCCCGAGGGCTTCAACCTGCACAAGACCGTGGGCCGCCTGCTCGATGCCAAGCGCCAGATGTTCGAGACAGGCGAGGGCTTTGACTGGGCCACCGCCGAGGCGATCGCCTTCGGCTCTCTGTTGACAGAGGGCTACGGCGTCCGCCTCTCGGGTCAGGACAGCACCCGCGGCACCTTCAGCCAGCGCCATTCCGGGCTGATCGACCAGGAGACCGAGGACCGCTACTACCCGCTCAACCATATCCGCGAGGGCCAGGCGCAATACGAGGTCATCGACTCGATGCTCTCGGAATACGCCGTTCTCGGGTTCGAGTATGGCTATTCTCTGGCCGAGCCCAAGGCGCTCACCCTCTGGGAGGCGCAGTTTGGCGATTTCGCCAACGGCGCGCAGATCATGTTCGACCAGTTCATCTCCTCGGGCGAAGCGAAATGGCTGCGCATGTCGGGCCTCGTCTGCCTGCTGCCCCACGGCTACGAGGGGCAGGGCCCCGAACACTCCTCGGCCCGGCTGGAGCGGTTCCTGACCATGTGCGGCGGCGACAACTGGATCGTGGCCAACTGCACCACCCCGGCCAACTACTTCCACATCCTGCGCCGCCAGCTTTACCGCACCTTCCGCAAACCGCTCATCCTGATGACGCCGAAGTCGCTCCTGCGCCACAAGATGGCGGTCTCGGTCGCGGCGGATTTCACCACCGGCTCGTCGTTCCACCGGGTGCTGTGGGACGACGCCCAATACGGCAATTCCGATACCGAGCTTGTCCCCGACAAGAAGATCAAGCGCGTGGTCATGTGCTCGGGCAAGGTCTATTACGACCTGCTCGAAGAGCGCGACAAGCGCGGCATCGACGATGTCTACCTGATGCGGATAGAGCAGTTCTACCCGTTCCCGGCCATGTCCATGGTCAAGGAGCTTGAGCGCTTCAAGCAGGCGGAAATGGTCTGGTGCCAGGAAGAGCCCAAGAACCAGGGCGCCTGGTCCTTCATCGAGCCGAATATCGAATGGGTTCTCACGCGCATCAAGGCCAGGCACAAGCGGCCCCAATACGCCGGTCGTCCCGCCGCTGCCTCGCCCGCCACGGGCCTCGCCAAACAGCACAAAGCACAACAAGAGGCGCTGGTGGATGCCGCGCTGACCATCGAAGGGAAATAAGTGATGAGCACCGAAGTCCGTGTCCCCACCCTGGGCGAATCCGTCTCCGAGGCGACCGTCGCCACCTGGTTCAAGAAACCCGGCGACAACGTCGCCGTCGACGAGATGCTGTGCGAGCTTGAAACCGACAAGGTGACGGTAGAGGTGCCCGCCCCCGCCGCCGGCACGCTGGGCGAGATCGTCGCGCAGGAGGGCGAAACCGTGGGCGTCGATGCGCTCCTCGCCACCATCACCGAAGGCGCGGGCAAACCCGCCCCCAAGGAAGAAAAGAAGGCCGAGGCCGCGGCCCCGAAGGACAGCGGCGGCGGTTCCGGCGAGAGCATCGACGTCATGGTCCCCACCCTTGGCGAGAGCGTGAGCGAGGCCACCGTCGCCACATGGTTCAAGGCGGTCGGCGACGCCGTCGAGACCGACGAGATGCTGTGCGAGCTTGAAACCGACAAGGTCTCGGTCGAGGTGCCTGCCCCCGCCTCGGGTACGTTGACGGAAATCCTCGCCGGCGAGGGCGAGACCGTGCAGGCGGGCGGCAAGCTCGCGCTCATGTCCTCGGGCGCGGGCGCGGCGGCCCCCGCCAAGGCCAAGGAGAGCGACGACGACGCCCCCGCCAAATCCTCGGCCAAATCCCCCGCCAAATCCTCGGGCAAGGATGTCGAGGATGCCCCCTCGGCGAAAAAGGCGATGGCCGAGGCGGGCGTCTCGCGCGATCAGGTCGAGGGCTCCGGCCGCGATGGCCGCGTGATGAAAGAGGACGTGGCCAAGGCCGCCGCCGCCCCGAAACCGGCCCCCGCCGCCGCCCCCGCGCAGGCCCCCCGCGCGCCCTCCCCGGCAGAGGATGCCGCGCGAGAGGAACGGGTCAAGATGACGCGGCTCAGGCAGACCATCGCCAGGCGGCTGAAGGACAGCCAGAACACGGCAGCCATGCTCACCACCTATAACGAGGTGGACATGACCGCGGTGATGGACCTGCGCAACGAGTACAAGGCCGAGTTCGAGAAGAAGCACGGCGTGAAACTCGGCTTCATGTCCTTCTTCACCAAGGCCTGCTGCCACGCGCTCAAGGAGGTGCCCGAGGTCAACGCCGAGATCGACGGCACCGAGATCGTCTACAAGAACTTCGTCCACATGGGCATCGCTGCGGGCACGCCCACCGGCCTCGTCGTGCCGGTGATCCGCGACGCCGATTCCATGAGCTTCGCCACCATTGAGAAGGCCATTGCCGAGAAAGGCGCCCGCGCCCGCGACGGCAAGCTTTCGATGGCCGAAATGCAGGGCGGCACGTTTACGATTTCCAACGGCGGCGTCTACGGCTCGCTGATGTCCTCGCCCATCCTCAACCCGCCGCAATCGGGAATCTTGGGCATGCACAAGATCCAGCAACGGCCCATGGTGGTGAACGGCGAGATCAAGGCCCGCCCGATGATGTACCTGGCATTGAGCTACGACCACCGCATCGTCGATGGCAAGGGCGCGGTGACGTTCTTGGTGCGCGTCAAAGAGGCGCTCGAAGACCCGCGGCGGTTGCTGATGGATTTGTAACCTGGGGCCGGAGTAAACCCCGGCCTACCGTAGGGCGGGGTTCACCCCGCCATCAAACCAACCGGAGGCAAGCTCCATGACCGCCCGCGCCAAGCCACCCGAAAGCTTTGACGAAAACCCGCTCTTCGACGCAGAATTCTTTGCCCGTGCCCGTCCCGCCGCTCCCGGCGAGGCGGCCCGCCTGCGTGGAGTGCTGGAACAGATCGTTAAGGCACATGAGGAGGGCCGCTCCGTGGATGACGCAATTGCGCAGGCGCGCGAAACACTTGAGGTGATGAAATGAGCGCGCAATTTTATCGACCTTTCGACGACAAAGGTGCCGTAACCTTCTTCGTCCGCGTCAAGGACGCGCTAGAAGACCCGTGGCGGTTGCTGATGGATATCTGATTCATCAATGACCTATCTAGATGGCCACTATATCCTTAATCACATAGCAGCCACTGCGCCCCAATGACGGAGATTTCGATGCCAGATGTCCCTACCAAAACATTCAACCACAGTCCTTCAGCGGCCGCAGGACTGGATTTTGAAGTATCCTTTTTTCCTGACCACTACCGAGTCACGGAACCAAGTTCGGGGTGGATCGCGAATTTCTCCAAGAATGGAGTAATTGAATCCAGCGATAGATCTTTGCCTGTCGAAAATCCCAGCTTAGTCATCGACGACTTAGCAAATGGCCCACTGCTTCTTGAATGGATAACTTGGTGTACCAGCGTTGACCAATAAGCATTTGCATTCAGAGCGATCCTAACTGATGACCCCCGAACTCACCGCCCTCACCCTCGCCGCGCTTCTGCAGGTTGTCCAATACCTGCTCTACGCCATCCCGGCGAATCTCGAGCTTGGCCCCGGCTACACCATGTCCGCCCGCGACCGCGAGCCCTCAAAACAGATGTCCGACGGCACCGCCCGTCTGGGCCGGGCGCTGACCAACCATTTCGAGGGGCTGATCCTCTTTACCATCGCCGTCGTCACCGTCACGCTCGGCGACCAATCCACCCCCCTGACCGCCGCCTGCGCGTGGACCTACCTCGCCGCCCGCATGGCCTATATCCCGGCCTATTACCTCGGCCTGCGCCCCTGGCGCTCGCTGATCTGGGCGGTGGGCTTCTTCGCCACGCTCCTCATGCTGCTGGCGGCGCTCGTCTGATGCTTCATCTTGCCCGAAATATCCCGGGGGAGTCGCCGCAAGGCGACGGGGGCAGCGCCCCCAAAACCACCGACGCAATACCGACAGAATACCGACGCGATACCGACGCGAAAAATGAAAGGACTCTGACCCATGGCCTCCTATGACGTGATCATCATCGGCGCCGGCCCCGGCGGCTATGTCTGCGCCATCCGCTGCGCGCAACTCGGCCTGAAAACCGCCGTGGTCGAGGGCCGCGCCACACTTGGCGGCACCTGCCTCAACGTCGGCTGCATCCCCTCCAAGGCGCTCCTGCACGCCACCCACCAACTCCATGAAGCGGAACACAATTTCGCCAAGATGGGCCTCAAGGGAAAGTCGCCCTCGGTCGACTGGAAGCAGATGCTGGCCTACAAGGACGACGTCATCGGCCAGAACACCAAGGGTATCGAATTTCTGTTCAAGAAGAACAAGATAGACTGGATCAAGGGCTGGGCCTCGATCCCCGAGGCGGGCAAGGTCAAGGTGGGCGACGAGACCCACGAAGCAAAGAACATCGTCATCGCCTCGGGGTCTGAATCCGCCAACGTCCCCGGCGCCGATGTCACCATCGACGAAAAAATCGTCGTCACCTCCACCGGCGCGCTGGAATTGTCCAAGGTTCCCAAGAAGATGGTGGTGATCGGCGGCGGCGTGATCGGGCTCGAGATGGGCTCGGTCTATGCCCGCCTCGGCGCGCAGGTCACGGTGGTTGAGTTCCTCGACGCCATCACCCCCGGTATGGACGGCGAGGTGCAGAAGAACTTCCAGAAAATCCTGAAGAAACAAGGCATTGATTTCGTCATGGGCGCCGCCGTCCACACCGTCGAGACGCTCAAGACCAAGGCCAAGGTGCACTACAAGCTGCGCAAGGACGACAGCGAGCATCAACTCGACGCCGATGTCGTCCTCGTCGCCACGGGCCGCAAGCCCTATACCGAGGGGCTCGGCCTCGACAGCCTCGGCGTCGAGATGACCAAGCGCGGACAGGTCGCTGTGGGCGGCGATTGGCAGACCAACGTCAAGGGCGTCTACGCCATCGGCGACGCCATCGACGGCCCGATGCTCGCCCACAAGGCCGAGGACGAGGGCATGGCCGTGGCCGAGGTGCTGGCGGGCAAGCATGGCCACGTCAATTACGGCGTCATCCCCGGCGTGATCTACACCCACCCCGAGGTGGCCAACGTGGGAGAGACCGAAGAAACCCTGAAAGATCAAGGGCGTGCCTACAAGGTCGGCAAGTTCTCCTTCATGGGCAACGGCCGCGCCAAGGCCAATTTCGCCGCAGACGGCTTCGTCAAGATCCTCGCCGACAAGGCGACCGACCGCATCCTCGGCGCGCATATCATCGGGCCGATGGCGGGCGATCTCATCCACGAGATCTGCGTCGCGATGGAATTCGGCGCAAGCGCCGAGGATCTCGCGCTCACCTGCCACGCGCATCCCACCTATTCCGAGGCGGTGCGCGAGGCGGCGCTCGCCTGCGGCGACGGCGCGATCCACGCCTGAACTCTGCCGGCGCGGCGCTCGCGTCGCGCCGGTCTCAGCCGGACCTGCCTGATGGGATTGGAGCGGGTGAAGGGAATCGAACCCTCGTCGTCAGCTTGGGAAGCTGCTGCTCTACCATTGAGCTACACCCGCGACGCGCCTTGATTACCCGCAAATGCGCCCGCGCCGCAAGAGCAAAGCGCGCGCTATTCCGGCAGCTCCGCCTCGGGGATCATGGCAAAGAACGCGCCGCCCGACCACAGGCCGAACCACCCGTCTTGGCGATCCCCGATCTCGACAAGGCGGTAAAAGCTCTTGCGGTCGATCAGCGCCTCGAGACCGGCGCGGACATGGACATAAGGCGAGGGCTCGCCGGTCTCCGGGTCACGCTCCACCCGGATCGGGTGATCCGGCCCGGCGATGACGTGATCGCCGACGTTGGTCTCGAATCGCAGGTTCTGGCGCTCGCCCTCGCCGTCACGCTCGAAATCGACCGCGACGAAGGGCGCGTCATCGACGGTGATCCCCACTTTCTCGACCGGGGTGACGAGGAAGTACTTGTCGCCGTCCTTGCGGAGAATGGTGGAAAACAGCCGCACAAGCCCATGGCGGTTGATGGGCGTGCCCTGATAGTACCACGTCCCGTCACGGGCGATTCGCATGTCGAGATCGCCGCAGAAGGGCGGGTTCCACTCATGCACCGGCGGCAGATCCCGGCCGCCCGATTTCGCGGCACGCGCCGAGGCGGCGAGGCTCTCGGCTGACGGGGTTGTGACGCTGCTCGCACTCATTGCTTTTGCCATTTCCAATTGAAACGATACATTCCACATAAGGATATAGGCCCAACCGGAGTTTTGCCATGACCGAAGAGACCGATCTCGTTGCCGGGCTGGAGGCGCTGGAGGACAAGCTGGCGCGCGCGCGGGCCTCGATCACCCGGCGCTTCATCGGGCAGGAGCGCGTCGTCGACCTGTCGCTCTCGGCTCTCCTGTGCGGTGGGCACGGGCTTTTGATCGGCCTGCCGGGGCTGGGCAAGACGCGGCTGGTGGAGACGCTGGGCACGGTGATGGGGCTCGCGACCAACCGGGTCCAGTTCACCCCCGACCTGATGCCCGCCGACATCCTCGGAAGCGAGGTGCTCGAGACCTCGAATGACGGTCGCCGCGCGTTCAAGTTCATCGAGGGGCCGATCTTCTGCCAGCTTCTCATGGCCGACGAGATCAACCGCGCCAGTCCGCGCACCCAATCGGCGCTGTTGCAGGCGATGCAGGAGCGGCAGGTGACCGTGGCGGGCGAGACCCGCGCGCTCGCGCCTCCGTTCCACGTGCTGGCCACGCAGAACCCGATCGAGCAGGAGGGCACCTATCCGCTGCCCGAGGCGCAGCTCGACCGCTTCCTCGTGCAGATCGAGGTGCCATACCCTGATCGCGACACCGAGCGCGCGATCCTTCTGGCCACCACCGGGGCCGACGAGGAAGAGGCGCACGGCGTGTTTACGCCCGCGGACCTGATCGCCGCGCAGCGGATGCTACGGCGGATGCCGGTGGGCGAGAGCGTGATGGAGATGATCCTAGACCTCGTGCGCGCCGCCCGTCCAGAGGAGCCGGGCGTCTCCGAGACGGTGCGCGAAAGCGTCGCCTGGGGGCCGGGGCCGCGCGCCGCGCAGGCGCTGATGCTGACGGTGCGCGCGCGGGCGATGTTGCAGGGCCGCCTCGCCCCGGATGCGAGCGACGTGGCTGCGATGGCGATGCCGGTGCTGATCCACCGCATGGCGCTCAACTTCGCGGCACGGGCACGCGGCGACAGCCTCGGCGCTCTGATCTCGACGCTGATCGAAGACATCACCCGGGTTGAGGCGGCCGCCTGAGATGGCCGATGCCGCCCCGAGCCTGCGCGCTTGCGCCGAAGCGGAAACGGCGCGCCTGCCGCCGCTGCTGGCGCGCGCCGACCGGCTGGCGCGCACGGTGATGATGGGCGAGCACGGGCGCAGACGGGCGGGCACCGGTGACGATTTCTGGCAATACCGCCCGGTGCAGCCGGGCGACAGCCGCCGCATGATCGACTGGCGCCGCTCGGCACGGTCGGATGCCCAGTTTGTCCGTCAGCGCGAATGGAAACTGGCGCAAAGCGTGATGCTCTGGGTCGATCCTGCCGCCTCGATGCGCTTCGCCTCGCGCAAGGATCTGCCGGAGAAGGCCGACCGCGCGCGGCTTCTGGCGTTGGCGGTGGCACTGCTCCTTGATCGCGCTGGCGAGCGGGTGGGAATGACCGGCACGGCGCTGCCGCCGCGGCGCGGTGCGGCACAGGTCGCGCGACTGGCCGAGGCGCTCATCGCCGAGAGCGGCGAGGATCACGCAGCGCCCGACATGTCCGGCCTCGTGCCGTATGGGCGCGCGCTGCTGGTCTCGGATTTCCTTGGTGACCCGGGGCCGGTGCGCCACGCGCTGACCGCGGCGGCGGATCGCGGCGTGCGCGGCGTGCTCCTGCAGGTGCTCGACCCTGTGGAAGAGGCGTTTCCCTATCGCGGGCGCACCATTTTCGAGAGCGTCGCCGGCACGCTCACCCACGAGACGCTCAAGGCATCTGATCTGCGCGCGCGCTATCTCGAGCGGCTCGCCGCGCGCAAGGACGAGTTGTCGTCGCTGGCGTCGGCGACCGGCTGGCAATACGGCTGCCACCACACTGACGGCCCCGCGCAGGCAGCGCTCTTGTGGCTGCACCGTGCCATCGCCGAGGGACGGGGAGGGCGCGCATGAGCCTGTTGTCCATCGGGTTCACGACGCCGTGGCTCCTGTGGGCGCTGGTGGCGCTGCCGGTGCTGTGGCTCATCCTGCGCGCGGTGCCGCCCGCGCCGGTGCGGCGGCGCTTCCCCGGTGTGGCGCTACTCTTGGGGTTGCGCGACGAGGACAGCGTGAGCGACCGCACGCCGTGGTGGCTGTTGCTTCTGCGGATGCTGACAGTGGCGGCGGCCATCGTCGGGCTGGCGGGTCCGGTGCTCAATCCTCGCGATGTCGACGGTACGGCAAGCACCGCGCCGCTGCTGATCGTGGTCGAAGACGGATGGGCCGCCGCACGCGATTGGCCGGCACAACGCGCCGCCATCGAGGCGCAGCTTGCACAGGCCGCGCGTGACGGGCGCACCGCCGCGTTGATGCGGTTGAGCGCGCCCGAGCGCCCCGTGTTCCGCGCCGCTGCCGACCTGCGCAGCCGCCTGCCGGGGCTCGCGCCCGCCCCGTGGAGCGCACGGCCCGAGAGCTATGCCGAGGCAGCGGCGCTGCTGCCTGAGGGCGCGGTAGAGACGCGCTGGTTTTCCGACGGGCTGGACCGCGACGGGCGCGAGGACCTGCTCGCTGCGCTCGAGGCGCGCGGCCCGGTGGTGGTGCACGAAAGCGCGCGCCCTGTGCTGGCGCTTGCCCCGCCGGGCCTAGAGGACGGGATGGTGGCCCTGCGTGCCTTGCGCGCGGGGGCGGAGGGCGCGCGCGACGTTGAGATCGCCGCGCATGGCCGCGACCCGGGCGGCGCCGAGCGGGTGCTGGCGCGCCTGCCTCTGGAATTTGCGCCCGGGGCCACCGAGGCCACTGGCCGCCTCTCGCTACCGCCCGAGCTGCGCGCGCGGATCGACCGGTTCGAGATCGAGGGCGCGCGCCACGCCGGCGCCGTCAGCCTCGCTGATGATGGGCTGCGGCGGCGCGAAGTTGCGCTGGTCGCGGGCCGCGAGGACCGCGAGGGGCTCGAGCTTCTGTCGCCACTTTATTACCTGCGCAAGGCGCTCGCCCCCAATGCCGACCTCCTCGAGGGTGCACTGCTCGATCTCATGCCTGCCAACCCCGACGCCGTGGTGCTGGCCGACGTGGCAACGCTCTCGTCAGCGGAACAGACCGCGCTGGGCGAATGGGTCGAGGCGGGCGGCGTGCTGGTGCGCTTCGCCGGGCCACGGCTCGCGGCGAGCGACGTGTCGCGCAGCGAGGAGGCCCCGCTCATGCCGGTGCGCCTGCGCGCCGGCGGGCGCACCGTGGGCGGCGCGATGAGTTGGGGCGCGCCCAAGACACTGGCCCCCTTCCCCCAGAACAGCCCGTTCCGCGGCCTCGACATCCCCGAGGACGTCAACGTGACCGCACAGGTGCTGGCGCAACCCGATCCCACCCTTGCCGACCGCGTGATCGCCCAACTGGGCGACGGTACGCCGCTGGTCACGCGCAAGCGGCTCGGTGCGGGGCAGGTGGTGCTGTTTCACGTTACGGCCAACACCGCGTGGTCGTCGCTGCCGCTGTCGGGGCTGTTCGTGCAGATGCTCGACCGGCTCGCGGTGTCCTCGACCCGGGCGGCACCGTCACCGGCAGAGCTTGCCGGGACGATATGGCAGCCGGTGCAGGTGCTCGACGGGTTCGGGCGCTTGCAGGACGCGGGCACGCGGCCCGGCGTGGCGGGCGAGCGTCTGCTTGACGCAGCCCTCGGCCCCGACCTTGTGCCCGGCATCTACGAGGGACCCGAGCGGCGCGTGGCGCGCAACGTGATCGGGCCCGAGACGCAGATCGCGGCGGCGGAATGGCCCGCCCGCGTGCCCGTCGAGGGGCTGGCGCTCGCGCCCGAGACGCCGCTGGGCGGCTGGCTCCTGTCGGCGGCGCTGGCGCTGATGGTGGCCGATATCCTTGCGGCGTTGGCGCTCTCGGGGCGGCTCTGGCGCGGCGGGGCGGTGGCGTCCGTCCTGGCCGCGCTCGCGCTTGCCGCTGTGTCACCCGGTCTGGCGCATGCACAGGCCAGCGACGACGCGCGCGCGATCGAGGCCACGTCCGAGGTGGTGCTCGCCCACGTTCTCACCGGTGATCCGCAGGTGGATGACGCCGCGCGCGCCGGTCTGCGGGGGCTTGGGCGCGTACTCACCTTCCGCACCTCGGTCGAGCCTGCGGCCCCCATCGGCGTCGATCTGGAACGCGACGAGCTTGCCTTCTACCCGATGATCTACTGGCCCGTCACCCCGGATCAGCCGCTGCCGTCGCCCGAGGCCTATGCCCGGCTCAACGATTACCTGCGCAAGGGCGGGTTGATCCTTTTTGATACGCGCGATGCCGATATCGCGGGCTATGGCGCGTCCTCGCCCAACGGTGCCCGGCTGCAACGGCTGGCCGCCCCGCTCGACATCCCGCCGCTGGAGCCGGTGCCCGAGGATCACGTGCTCACCCGCACCTTCTACCTGCTGAGCGATTTTCCCGGCCGTCACAGGGGCCGCGACGTCTGGGTCGAGGCCGCGCCGCCCGATGCCGAACGGGCCGAGGGGATGCCGTTCCGCGATCTCAACGACGGGGTGACGCCGGTGGTGATCGGCGGCAATGACTGGGCTTCGGCCTGGGCCGTGAGCGAGCGGGGCGATCCGCTCTTTCCCGTAGGCCGCGGCTATACCGGCGAACGGCAGCGCGAGATGGCTTACCGCTTCGGCGTCAACCTCGTGATGCATGTGCTCACCGGCAATTACAAATCCGACCAGGTGCACGTGCCCGCGCTGCTGGAAAGGCTGGGACAATGACCGGCACGGTGATCTTTGACCCGCTCGTGCCGCTGTGGCTCGTTGCCGCGCTGGCGGTTGTGACGGCGGCGGGGCTGGTGCTCGCGGCGCGGCGCGGGCTGGCGGGCTGGGCATTGCGGGCGCTGGCCGCGCTGGTGCTGGTCGCCGCGCTCTCGGGCCCCTCCTACCGTCAGGAGGAGCGAAATCCGCTCAGCGATATCGTCCTGCTGGTCGATGACCGCAGCGCCAGCCAGCGGCTCGCGGACCGCGCGGAAACCACCGCCGCCGCCACCGAGGCGCTGGCCGCCCGGATCGAGGCGCGCGACAATACCGAGCTGCGCCGTGTCACCGTCGGCGACGCGCCTGACAACCGCGGCTCGCTGGTGATGGGCGCACTCTCCGAGGCGCTGGCAGAGCTGCCCCGCGGGCGGATCGCCGGGGCGATTCTGCTGTCGGACGGGCAGGTGCACGATATCGAGGCCGCCCCCGACATGCCTGCACCGTTGCATCTCTTGCACACGGGCCGCGAGGACGACTGGGACCGGCGGCTGCGCATCGACAATGCTCCGGCTTTCGCCATCCTCGGCGAGGAGGTGCGCCTGACCCTCACGATCACCGACGAGGGCGCTGCCCCCGAGGGCGTGACCACCGTCCCCGTGGATATCGCCGTCGACGGCGCGGCGCCGCAGCGCTACGAAGTCCCGCTGGGGCGCGAGGTGGCGCTGCCGCTCACCCTGCCGCATGGCGGGCGCAACGTGCTGCAATTCTCCACACCCGCCGCCGAGGGTGAGCTGACCGACCGCAACAACACCGCGCTGGTGCAGATCAACGGGGTGCGCGACCGGTTGAGCGTTCTGCTCGTCTCGGGGCAGCCGCACGCGGGCACGCGGACATGGCGCAACCTGCTCAAATCCGACAGCTCCGTGGACCTCGTGCATTTCACGATCCTGCGCCCGCCCGAGAAACAGGACGGCGTGCCGGTGCGCGAGCTGT
Source organism: Roseovarius nitratireducens (assembly GCF_002925845.1). Classification (GTDB taxonomy): domain Bacteria; phylum Pseudomonadota; class Alphaproteobacteria; order Rhodobacterales; family Rhodobacteraceae; genus Roseovarius; species Roseovarius nitratireducens. The sequence continues at coordinate 181,762 of NZ_PDNI01000036.1, forward strand.
CGCTCATCGCCTTTCCCACCCGCGAGCTGTTTCTCGAGAAGGTGGACGAGTTCGACCTCATCATCTTCGACCGTTACCGGCGGCGCGGCATCCTGCCTTCGATCTATCTCGAGAACATCCGCCAGTATGTCGAGCGTGGCGGCGCGGTGTTGCTCGCCGCCGGGCCGGATTTCGCCGGGGCCGAGAGCATCTATCGCGGCCCGTTCGAGGAAATGGTCCCTGCGCGCCCCACCGCGCGCGTAGTCGAGGAGGGCTATCGCCCGCGGATCAACGAGCTGGGGCAACGGCACCCGGTGACAGCGGGGCTCGATGCGGCTTGGGAGGGCGACTGGGGTCGCTGGATGCGCCAGATCGAGGTGGAGCCCGACGCGGATGGCGAGGTGGTGATGACCGGCGCGGATGAGCGCCCGTTGCTGGTGCTCGACCGGGTGGGCGAGGGACGCGTGGCGCTCTTGGCTTCGGATCACGCCTGGCTGTGGGGGCGCGGCTACGAGGGTGGCGGGCCGCAGCTCGACCTGCTGCGGCGGCTGGCGCACTGGATGATGAAGGAGCCCGAGCTCGAGGAAGAGGCGCTGCGCGCCGAGGCGACCGGGCAGACGATGCGGATCACCCGCCGCACGCTCTCCGAATCGGTGCCCGACGTGACCATTACGACCCCCTCGGGCGACGAGGTGATCCGCTCGCTCGAAGAGGTTGCCCCGGGCCGGTTCGAGACGGTCTACGAGGGGCCCGAGATCGGGCTCTACCGGCTGGAGAACGGTGACGAGACGGCGGTAATCGGCCTCGGCCCGGCGGCCCCGGTGGAATTCGAGCGAACGCTGGCCACCGGTGGTGTGTTCGAGCCCGCCATCGCTCCCACGGGCGGCGGCGTGCGCGCGCTCAAGGACGGGTTGCCGGCGATCCGCGAGGTGCGCGCAGGCCGCCCCGCCGCCGGGCGCGGCTGGATCGGGATCACCCCCCGCGGGGCCTACGAGACGGTGAGCGTGCGGCAGACGGCGCTCCTGCCGCCGTGGCTGGTGCTGTTGCTGGCCGCCGGGTTTATCACCGCCGGGTGGCTGCGCGAGGGTAGGCGCTAGAGCGTGTCGCTCAAAAGTGGGAACCGGTTTTGAGCTTCTCGGACACGCGAAATCAATGAGTTGGAGCGGTTGCGTGAATGCGAATGAACGCGACACGCTCTAGGCACCGGTAACAGGGCATTACCTCCTCACGATCCGAGGCATATCCGGGGTTGATGCGCTCCGCGACTCCGTGTGTCATGGCCCGCGTTCGGCGACTCAAGATAGCACCGTCGTCCATGGGTTGGCGCTTGACCTCGGAGAAGCAACTTCACACGTCGCGTAAAGAAGTCGCGGTAGATGCCGTGCTTCATGTAAATGTTACAAAAGCGTAGCACTGATGTCACCCGAGACGCCTATCCGACGCGTGGTTGTCCAAACCTAAACCTGACAGCAGGAGCTATCATGTCCTACACCAAACTTTCCGTCTCGGCCCTGGCGCTCGCCGCCATGTCCGCGACCACGGCCGCCGCGCGCGACCAGATCAGCATCGTCGGTTCGTCCACCGTGTTCCCCTACACGCAGGCCGTGGCCGAGCAATTCGCCAACACCACCGGCGCGCCGTCGCCGATCGTGGAATCCACCGGCACCGGCGGCGGGATGCAGATATTCTGCGAAGGCATCGGCGAAAGCCATCCCGACCTGACCGGCGCCTCGCGCGCGATGAAGGCCTCGGAATGGGCCAAGTGCGTCGAGAACGGCGTGACCGACGTCACCGAGGCGATGATCGGCTATGACGGCCTGTCGATGGCCGTGTCGCGCGACAACGATTTTGCATGGGACCTGTCGCTCGAGGAAGTCTACCTTGCGCTGGGCGCCGAGGTTCCGGTCGATGGCGAGTGGGTCGCCAACCCCTACACCAAGTGGTCGGAAATCAACGCCGACCTGCCCGACACCGAGATCCTCGTGCTCGGACCGCCGCCGACCTCGGGCACCCGCGACGCCTTCGTCGAACTGGCGATGCGCGAGGGCTGCAAGGAGACCGATTACGTCGCGAATGGCGACTTCGACAAGAAATGGGTCAAGGAAAACTGCTCGCGCATGCGTACCGACGGCCCCTTCATCGAAGCTGGCGAGAACGACAACCTGATCGTGCAGCGCCTCGATTCGGACCCGAACGCGCTGGGCATCTTCGGCTACTCGTTCCTGTTCGAGAACATGGACAAGCTCAAGGGCGTGAACATCGCCGGCGTCCAGCCCACCGCCGACACCATCGGCGACTTCTCCTACCCGATCTCGCGCCCGCTGTTCTTCTACGTCAAGAACGCGCATCGTGGCGTGATCCCGAACTTCCAGGAGTTCGTCGAGGAGTACATGTCCGAGGACGCGATGGCCCCCGGCGGCTATCTCGAGGAGCGCGGCATGGTCACCCTGCCCGACGATCTGCGCGCCAAGACCCAGGACGACGTCATCAACGGTGCCTCCATGGAACCCAAGAGCTGATACGGCTATAGTCCCGACCGGGCACGGTACGCCGCGCCTTCCCGACGCCCCCTCTCGCAGTGGCGGGGGCGTCATTACTTGAAACGGCAGGCATTCCCATGACGCTCATCGCCTTTCTGATCCTGTTCGTCGCCGTGGTGATCGGATACGTTCTCAATCTGCGCGCGGCGCGCACCCTCCGCGCCGGCGGCACAGCGATGCATTCGCTCGACGGGTTCCACGGCGGATATGCCGCACTGTCGGTTCTCATCCCGACCTTCTTTCTCATCGTGCTGTGGCTGCTGTTCCAGGGAACGGTGATCGAGATGCTGCTCAAGGGGGGGCTGCCCTCGGGGCAGCTCGATGGCCTCGGAACCGGCGAAATTCAGTTGATCATGGCCGAGATCCGCTCCATCGCGGGCGGCCGCATCTTCGGTGAGCCCGAGCAATGGAAGCTCGACGCCGCCGAGCGTCTCGTGTCGCTGCGCGCGACCTCGGGGATGCTTCTGGTCGCCGTCACCGCGGCGCTGGCGGCGCTGCTTCTCTACCGCGCACGTCGCCGCGTGTCCGCCGGTTTCCGGGCGCGGCAGGGCACCGAGGGCATGGTGCATGGCCTGATGGTGGCCTGCGCCACGGTGGCGATTTTCGTGACCATCGGCATCGTCGCGTCGCTCCTGTTCGAGACGATCCGTTTCTTCAACATGGTCCCCTTTTGGGATTTCGTGCTCGGCACATCGTGGGAGCCGCAGATCCCGCTGCGCGAGGACCAGATCGCGGCAGAAGGCGCCTTTGGCATGTTGCCGGTGTTTCTCGGCACGCTCGTCATCGCCACGGTCGCCATGGTGGTGGCCACGCCCATCGGCCTCCTGTCGGCCATCTACCTGCATGAATTCGCCTCGCACCGGGTGCGTTCGGTGGTCAAACCGGTGCTCGAGATTCTCGCCGGCGTGCCGACGGTGGTCTACGGCTTTTTCGCCATTCTCGTAATTGCCCCCGCGATTCGCTCTTTTGGTAGCGATCTGGGCCTGCCCATCGCGCCCAACACCGCGCTGGCGGCGGGCAGTGTCATGGGCATCATGCTGATCCCGTTCATCTCGTCCTTTGCCGACGACGCGCTGGGCGCGGTGCCGCGCAGCCTGCGCGACGGATCGCTCGCAGTCGGCGCCACCTCGGCCGAGACCGTTCTCAAGGTGCTCTTTCCCGCGGCGATCCCGGGCATCGTGGGGGGCATCCTGCTGGCGGTGAGCCGCGCCATCGGCGAGACGATGATCGTCGTGATGGCCGCCGGTCTCATCGCCAAGATGACGATCAACCCGCTTGACAGCGTGACCACCGTCACCGTGCAGATCGTGACCCTGCTGATCGGCGACACCGCGTTCGACAGCCCCAAGACCCTCGCGGCCTTTGCGCTCGGTATGGTGCTGTTCCTGATGACGCTGGTGATCAACGTCGCCGCCCTGCGCATCGTGCGCAAATACCGTGAAATCTACGACTAGGACCCATGGCCATGACCGACGCGACCACGGACAAGTTCGACTGGACGGCCCCCGCCTTCCAGGCCGGTCTGCGCAAGCGCAAGCGCAGCGAATTGTGGCTCAAATCCCTCGGGCTGGGGGCGATCTCGATCGCCTTCGCGATGCTGCTTCTGCTGATCGGCTCGTTGATATCGACCGGGTATCACGCCTTCACCCAGACCCATCTGAAAATCGAGGTGGAGCTTGATCCCGACCTAATCCGCGCGGACGCGCCCGAACGCGGCAATTACCGCCAGATCCTGACGAACACGATGCAGTCGCTATTCCCCGATGTCCCCGATGATCGCGCCGAGTTGCGCAAGCTGACGAGCATCCTGTCCAACGGCGCGCAGTTCATGATCCGCGACATGGTTGTCGCCGATCCCGGCCTGATCGGCGAGACGGTGAGCGTGACCGTCCCGCTCTCGGATCCCTATGATCAGCTCAACAAGGGGCTGATCGACCCCGACACCCCCGAGGAGAACCGCCGCCTCAAGGATGACGAGATTGCAAATTTCAATCGGCTCGCCGAGGCGGAGGTGGTCTCCGAGCCATTAAACTGGGGACTGATCACCAACGCCGATTCGCGCTTTCCGGAACTGGCGGGGCTCAAGGGCGCGATCATCGGCTCGGCCTACGCGCTGCTGGTGTGTTTCCTGCTCGCCTTCCCCGTGGGCATTGGCGCGGCGATCTATCTAGAGGAGTTCGCACCCAAGAATCGCGTCTCGGATCTCATCGAGATCAACATCAACAACCTCGCTGCGGTGCCGTCGGTGGTATTCGGCCTGCTGGGTCTCGCGGTGTTCATCGGCTGGTTCGGGATGCCGCGCTCGGTGCCCTTCGTGGGCGGGCTGACGCTGGCGCTGATGACCCTGCCGACGATCATCATCGCCACCCGCGCAGCACTCAAGGCCGTGCCCCCCTCGATCCGCGAGGCGGCGCTGGGCGTGGGGGCGTCCAAGCAACAGGTGGTGTTCGGCCATGTGCTGCCGCTCGCCATGCCGGGCATCCTGACCGGCACGATCATCGGGCTGGCACAGGCGCTGGGCGAAACCGCGCCGCTCTTGCTGATCGGAATGAATGCCTTCATCACCTCGGCACCCTCGACGCCTTTCGACAGCGCCACCGCCCTGCCCACTCAGATTTTCATCTGGGCCGACAGCCCGGAACGGGGCTTCGTCAGCCGCACCTCGGCCGCGATCCTGGTCTTGCTGACCTTCCTCATCACGATGAACGCCATCGCCATCTTCCTGCGCCATAAATTCGAGCGGAAATGGTAGAAAGGACCGAGAAAAGATGTATGACGTGACAAAACCGGAGCACGACGTGGACCAGGCCGAAACCAAGATATCCGCGAGAGACGTGCAGGTCTATTATGGCGACACGCACGCCATAAAGGATGTCAACGTGGATATCGCGGACAAGACCGTGACCTCGTTCATCGGCCCCTCGGGCTGCGGCAAATCCACCTTCCTGCGCTGCATCAACCGCATGAACGACACGATCGACATCTGCCGCGTGGAGGGCGAGATCAGGATCGACGGGCAGGACATCTATGCGCCCTCCGTCGACCCGGTGCAGTTGCGCGCCAAGGTGGGGATGGTGTTTCAGAAGCCCAACCCGTTCCCCAAGTCGATCTATGACAACGTGGCCTACGGCCCCAAGATCCACGGCATGACCCGCAACAAGGCCGAGCTTGACGAGGTGGTGGAAACCGCCCTGCGCGGCGCGGGGCTCTGGGATGAGGTCAAGGACCGGCTCGACACCCCCGGTACCGGGCTATCGGGCGGCCAGCAGCAGCGGCTCTGCATCGCGCGCGCCGTGGCCACGCAACCCGAGGTCCTGCTGATGGACGAGCCGTGCTCGGCGCTCGACCCGATCGCGACCGCCCTGATCGAGGACCTGATCGACGGGCTAAAGAAGCAGTTTTCCGTGGTGATCGTCACTCACTCGATGCAGCAGGCGGCGCGTATCAGCCAGAAGACCGCGTTCTTCCACCTCGGCAACCTGGTGGAATATGGCGATACCGACATGATCTTTACCAACCCGCAGGATGAGCGGACGGAGAACTACATCACCGGGCGCACCGGCTGAGGCGTGGCCCCGCGCGACCAATCGCACGGGGCAGGGGGCTCATCCCTGCGCGGCGGTAACGATCAGTTCCACCTTGTACGCGGGCGTGGCGAGCTTTGCCTCTCCACAGGCGCGGGCAGGGGCGTGGCCCTCCGGCACCCAGGCATCCCAAACCGCGTTCATCTCTGCGAAATCGGCCATGTCGGCGAGCCAGATCACGCATTGCAGGATGCGCGTGGCGTCCGATCCGGCCTCGGCCAGAAGTGTCTCGACCTTCTCGAGGCAGGTGCGGGTCTGGTCGGCGACGCTGTCACCCGGGTTGCCGACCTGCCCGGCTAGGTAGATGGTGCCGTTATGGGTGACGATCTGGCTCATGCGTTGGCCGGTGTCGTGGCGGGTGATGTCGCTCATGGAATGTGCCTTTCGGTTGGATCAGATGAGGCGGTCGGGCGCGAGCGCGGCGCGGGTGGCCGCGTCGATTTCCGGTGTACGACCGGTCAACCGTGCCGCGCTCAATCGCGATAGCGCGGGCGCGGTCTGAACGCCATAGCCACCCTGACCAGCCAGCCAGAAAAAGCCATGTGTGCGTGGATCGAAGCCTGCCACCGGCGTGCGGTCGGGGGCAAAGGTGCGCAGCCCCGCCCAGCTATGTTCCAGCCGCGTGACCTCGTGCGTCACCGCCTGCTCGAACCGGTGCAGCCCCTCGGCGAGCACCATGTCCTCTGGCCAGGCGTCATGTGGGTCCACGGGGTCCTCGTCGGCGGGGGAGACCATCAGCTTGCCTGCTTCGGGTTTGGCATACCATGTCTCGGCGATAGAGCCGAAGATCGGCCAATGCTCGGTGTCGTGGCCCTCGGGGGCCGGAATGATTGCGGCGGAGCGGCGATAGGGTTGCAGGCCGAGGCGCGGCAGACCGGCCATCGCGGCAATCTCGTCTGCCCATGCGCCAGCCGCGTTGACGATGGTGGGCGCGGTGAAGGTGCCCTTTGCCGTCTCTACTCGCCATTGCCCGGCCTCATGGCGCAGCGCCTGCACAGCCGCACCGGTGACGATCCGCCCGCCGCGGGCGCGTAGCATCCGCGCATAGCCTTGCAACAGCAGGTCTACGTCGATCCCGCGCGCGTTGCGCTCGATCATCGCGCCCGCGATTCGCTCGGGGCGCAGGATGGGGACGATCTCGGCTGCCTCCTTGCCGGTTAGCCGCTCCACCCCCACCGCGCCATCGAGATAAGCGTCGAGCACCGGCAGTTCTTCTTCGGAGGCGACCATCAGCTCGCCGCGCGGGCTGAGGATCGGCTTGTCGCTGATCTCGCCGGGTTGCTCGAAAATCGGCTCTGCCACGGCGTTCAAGGCCCTCAGCGTGGCGTTGCCGTAATTGCGGATGAAGATCGCCGCCGAGCGACCCGTCGCGTGATAGCCGATCTGCGGTTCGCTCTCCAGCACGGTGACGCTGGCCCCCGCGCGGGCGCATTCGGCCGCCGCGCTGATACCTGCGATGCCGCCGCCGATGACGAGGATATCGGTCATGCCTGCGCCCCCTCGAACCCGGTGAGGGTGGCGGTGAGGTTCTGGCCCAGCTCCTCGCAGAGATAGCCGCCCTCCTGCACGAAGAGCGTGGGCAGCCCCAGCTCTGCTATGGCGGCGCCGATGCGGGTGAAGCCGGGGGTGGTGATGGCAAGCCCCTGGAACGGATCGCCCTCGTAGGCGTCGAGGCCAAGTGCCACGACCACGGCATCGGCACCGAAATTGGTGATGCGTTCGAGGGCCCTGTCGAGGGTCTTTAGGTAGTCGTCGTCGCTGGTCTTGCGTGGCAGCGGCAGGTTGAGGTTGTAGCCGGTGCCGCGGCCCTCTCCGCGTTCCTGCGCATGGCCCCAAAAGAACGGGTAAAAGCGTTCGGGATCGGCATGGATCGAGATGGTCAGCACATCGTCGCGGTCGTAGAAGATGCCCTGCGTGCCATTGCCGTGATGCACATCGACGTCGAGAATGGCGGGGCGCAGGCCGGCCATACGCAACCGTTCGGCGGCGATGGCGGCGTTGTTCAGAAAACAGAACCCCCCCGCCAGATCGGCGAAGGCATGGTGCCCCGGCGGGCGGCAGAGGGCATAGGCGGCGCGCGCGCCCTGCTCCAGCAGATCGGCCCCGGTCACGGCCACCTGTGCCGACCAATAGGCGGCCTCCCATGTGCCTGCGCCGATGGGGCAGGCCGTATCGGCCTGGTGATAGCCTGCCTGCCCCACGGCGGATTTGGGGTAGCCATCGGTGCGCGTGGCGGGGTGGATATTGGGGATCACCTCTGGCCCGCCGCCGTCGATCCGCTGCCAGCGGGTGTGAATGTTGTGCAGGAAGGTGACATACTCTGGCGTATGCACCGCGGCAACCGGGCCAAGCCCGGCCTCACGAGGCGCAATGAGGTCGCAGCCCGCAGCGCGCGCACCATGCGTCAGCCTCGCGATGCGCTCGGGCTGTTCGGGGCTGGGCTGGATGACGCCATTGGCCATGAAATGCTTGGGGTCATGCTTCCACTGGCGGTCGTCGAAAATGGCCTTCATCTGCCCTCTCCCTTCAGTCTTTCAAACCCTGCCTGTGACAGGCGCATCTGTGTCACGCTCTCCTGCGGTGCAAAGCCCAGACGCTCGTAGAACCGGCGCGCGGCGGTACTGTGGCCGTAGACTGCCAGCGTCATCCATTCGGCCTGCCACAGCTTCCCGGCCCGCCGCGCGATCTCGGCCAGAACACTCTGCCCGACCCCCTGTCCGCGCGTCGCGCCATCGACCCACAGGTCCGAGACATAGACCCCCGCCGCCCCCCGCGCCGTGGAAAAGACCGGGCTGTAGAGCGCCGCTCCGACCACGTCACCATCCCAGGCCAGAAGCCCGTAAGCCGCCGGAGTAGTGCCGGTCAGTGCCGCGCGCAAGGCGTCGAGCCCGGCCTCGTGCGTGTCCCCCAGGTCATGGCTCAGCGCACGCAGGGCGCGGTCCAGAAGAACCACGTCCGCCTCCGTCGTGACCGTGCGAAACTCCGTCATCATGACCTAGATCGCGGTCCGGTCCGCGCCCTTGAGTGCAAGCAGGCGGCGCGCGCCGTCGGCATCCACCACCTCGCGCCCCATTGCTTCGACGATGCCGCGCACCTTGGCGACCTGTTCGGCGTTCGACCGCGCCAGCGTGCCGCGCGCAATCGTCAGGCTGTCCTCCAGCCCCACGCGCACATGCCCGCCCATCGCAGCCGCCTGCGCTGCCATCGGCATCTGGTGTCGCCCTGCGGCCAGCACCGAGAACATGTAGTCATCGCCGAACAGCTTGTCCGCGATGCGCACCATGTGCGTGAGGTTCTCCGGGTCCGGCCCCATGCCGCCCAGTACACCAAACACGAACTGGATGAAGAACGGCGCCTCGATCAGGCCTCGATCCGCGAAATGGCGCAGCATGTAAAGATGGCCAAGGTCATAGCATTCGAACTCGAATCGTGCGCCGCGCTCTTGCCCCAGCTCCGTCAGGATGCGGGCGATGTCGCGTGGGGTGTTCTTGAACACAAGGTCATCGGAGCCTTCGAGGAACGGCTTTTCCCAGTCATGCCGCCAGTCGGTGATGCGCTCGGCCATCGGGTAGAGGGCGAAGTTCATCGTTCCCATGTTGAGCGAGGCCATTTCCGGCGCGGCCTCCTTGGGCGCGGCGAGGCGTTCGTCGAGGCTCATCACCGCGCTGCCCCCGGTGGAGAGGTTGAGCACCGCGTCGCAGCCCTGTTTCAGGCGCGGCAGGAAGGCACGAAAATGCTCCGGATCGGCAGAGGGTTGGCCCGTTGCGGGGTCGCGCGCGTGCAGGTGCAGGATCGCCGCGCCCGCCTCCGCCGCCTCTACACCCGCCGTTGCGATGTCATCGGCGGTTATCGGCAGATGCGGCGACATCGACGGCGTGTGGATCGAGCCGGTGAGCGCGCAGGTGATGATGATTTCGCGCATTACACCGCCCGCTCCAGCGCCGGGCGGATCTCCTCGGTGAACTCCGACAGCGACGCATCCAGCATCTCGGTGATCTCGTCGAGATGCGTCTCGGTCGCGATCATCGGCGGGGCGACGATAATATGGTCGCCCTCCACCCCGTCGCGGGTACGCCGCGAATAGACGATCAGCCCCTTGTCATAGGCGATCTGCACGAACCGGTTGAAGGCCTGAAGGTGCTTCGGCAGTGGTGCCTTGCTGCCCCGGTCGGCCATGAATTCGAACGCCGTCAGCAGCCCCTTGCCGCGCACGTCGCCGATGATGGCATAGCGCTGCATCAGGCCCTCCAGCCGCTCCTTGAGCTTGACCCCCATGCGCGCCGCGTTGCCCACCAGATCCTGCCGCTCGATCTCGTCGATCACGGCCAGACCGGCGGCGCAGGCCAGCGGGTTACCAGCATAGGTAAAGCCGTGCAAAAATCCGCCCGCATCCAGCACCGCCTCGACCAGCCGCTCGTGTGCGACCATCGCGCCAAGCGGCACGTAACCGGCGGCAAAGCCCTTGGACATGACGATGATGTCCGGCTCCAGATTCCAATGCTCGGAGGCGAGAAACTTGCCGGTACGCCCCGCCCCGGTCATCACCTCGTCGAGGATCAGCAGCACGCCATATCGGCGGCAAATCTCCTGCACCCGCTCCATGTAGCCCTTGGGCGGCACCAGCGCCCCGGTCGAGGCGCCACCGATGGGCTCCACTACGAAGGCCAGCACACTCTCGGGGCCTTCCTCCAGTATCTTCGCCTCCAGCATGTCGGCATAATGGTGGCCCGTCGCCTCGTCCTCGGGGTCCAGCCCGTCGAGGTAGGCGCGGGGCGCGGGCACCTTCGGCATTGCCTGCATCAGCGGCGTGAAGGGCTCGGTGAGCGGCGCATAAGAGGTGATGGCGAGCGCACCAAGCGTGCAGCCGTGATACGACGGCGCGCGGCTGATGATCTTCCAGCGGCTGCCTTCGCCGGTGGCGAGCGCGTATTGCCGGGCGAGTTTCAGGGCCGATTCCACCGCCTCGGACCCGCCCGAGACGAAGAACACCCGGTTCATGCCGTCCGGGCACAGGGCGGCGGTCTTGGCGGCGAGTTTCTCCGACGCCTCGGTCTCGAAATGCAGGCGGTAGCCGAAGGTGGATTTTTCCATCTGGCGGCGCATCGCTTCGAGCACGTTCTCGTTGGAATGGCCGATATTGCAGACCATCGCGCCCGACGATCCGTCCAGATAGCGCTTGCCGTCCACGTCCCACATGTAGACGCCGCGCGCCTGATCGAGCACCGGCTTGCGCTCGCGCCCCTGGTAGAAAAGGTGAGAAAGTTTCACGTTCATTCTCTTATCCCGGCAGCGCCGCGCAATCCTGCGGGCGCAGGTGCAGGTGGACCGAATCGCCCGCGGCGAAGGGGTGTTCGTCGATCAAGTTGATGGCTTGCAGTTGCGTCTCGCCCGCACGCACGAAGTAGCGCACCGCCTGACCCTGGTAATCCACGGTTTCCACGGTGGCAGGGACCGAGACAACGCCCTCGGGCGCCGGGTCGCGGGCCAGAAGCAGCTTTTCAGCGCGCACCACGAGCTTGGCCGCGCCCGTGCCCTTGAGGTTGGGGGCCTTGGCGGCGGGCACCTGCACGCGGCCGAAAGTGGGCTCTTCGAGCATGACGGCGGCGCCGTGATCGGTGCATTTCGCCGCCATGATATTGGATGCGCCGAGGAAGTTGGCGACGAATTCCGAGGCGGGGGTGTTATACACCTCTTCGGGTTTGCCCACCTGCTCCACGCGCCCCTCGGACATGACCACGATCAGGTCCGACATGGCGAGCGCCTCGGACTGGTCATGGGTGACGAAAACGGTGGTCACGCCGATGCGCTCCTGGATGCGCTTCAACTCCACGCGCATATCCTCGCGCAGGTTGGCGTCGAGCGCCGAGAGCGGCTCGTCGAGCAAGAGCACATCCGGCTCGATCACGATGGCGCGGGCCAGCGCGATGCGCTGCTGCTGGCCGCCAGAGAGTTCCTTGGGGTAGCGGTCGCCGACATTGGGCAATTGCACCAGTTCCAGCGCCGCCTGCACCTTGGCCGGAATGTCCGCCTTGGGCACGTCACGATACTTGAGGCCAAAGGCCACATTCTCGGCCACGGTCTTGTGTGGGAACAGCGCGTAGTTCTGAAAGACGAGGCCGAGATTGCGCTTGTGAATCGGCACGTCGTTGACGCGTTTGCCGCCGATCAGGATCTCGCCCTCGGTCGGGTCGAGCAGCCCGGCGATCATGCGCAGGTTGGTCGTCTTGCCACAGCCCGACGGGCCGAGCAGCGTCAGGAAAGCGCCTTCGGGGATTTCCAGCGTGGTGCGATGCACGGCGGTGAAGGTGCCGAAACGCTTGACGATGTCTTGCAGGGTGACGGCGCTCATCGGGGGCTCCTGTCAGGGGATGAGCCGCGCCCCGGTATGGGGCGCGGCGTTGGCTTAATACCCGCGCTGCACGCGGCTGAAGGTCTCGGACCATTCCGCCTCGTTGCCGTTCCAGTAATTCGGATCGGCAAAGGTGAGCGAGGCCAGCGTGCCGGTCGGATCATAGGCCGGCAGGGTCGGGATCTTGTCGCCCAGATCGACCTTGGTCCCGTCGAGTGCGGGGGGATAGTTCTGCCCCTCAGCCACGGCGATGGAGGTCTCGGGTGCGAGCATGAAGTTCAACAACTCCTCGCAGGCCTCGACCGGGCTGCCCTTGAGAACGTGCAGGCATTCCTGCCACGCAAAGCTGCCCGGCGCATCGTAATAGCCGATGTCGTGGCCTTCCTGTTGCAAGGCCGCGATACGGCCCGACCAGCCTTCGGTGACGTAGATTTCCTCCTCCGCCAGCAGGCTCATCAGTTCCGCCCCCGACGACCAGTATTTCAGGGCCAGATCGCGGTGGCTGCGGATCGCGTCCCAGACGGCCTCCATATCCTCGATATTGTTGGGGTCCTGGCCGGTCTGGAGCGCGCCATACCAGATCCGCGTGCGCCATTCGCCCCAGCCGCCGATCTTGCCCTTGTAGGCCTCGTCGATGAGGATGCTGGCACCTTTTTCCTTCATCTCCTCGTCGGAGATATACTTGCGGTTATAGGCCAGACCCGTGGTGCCGTAATCATAAGGCACCGCCGAGAGGTAATCCGGCGTAACCCCCCGGAACGCGTTGGTCAGCGCGTCCATCACCAGCGACATGTTGGGGATATTGTCGAGGTTCAGCTTTACGGTTAGCCCGAAATTCACGTAGCGGGCATAGTCGAACACGCCCGAGAGGTGCGCGATGTTGTACGTGCCCTCCTGGCTGGACCGGACCTGCGCGAGATACTCGTCGCTGCCCGCAAAGGTGCCGTCCACGACCTCGATGCCGGTCGCCTTGGTATAAGGCTCGAACGCATGTTCGCGGAACGCCTCGGAGACGACACCGCCCCATCCGTCGAATCGGACCTGTTGCACCTCCTGCGCGTGGGCGAACTTGGCGAATGGCGTCTGCACCCCATAGGCAAGCCCCGCCGCGCCGATCAGGCCCAGAAAATTGCGCCGGTCCAGGTCACCGTTGCGGTAGCGTTCGAGAAGTCGTTCATATCTCTTGGTATTGTCCATTGTCATATCTCCTTGTCGAGGGTTGGGGCGGTTCTTAGTTGCCGCCTTTCATGGCGAGTTTGCGGGCCACCGCCGCACCGAGCAGCGGCAGGCCCACGGTCATCACGATCATCACCGTGCCGAGCGCGTTGATTTCCGGGCTGATCGAATTGCGTAGCATAGAGAAGATCTGCGTCGGCACCGTCTCCACGCCGCCGGGCTTCCAGAACAGCGTGCCGGTGATGTCGTCGAAACTGATGGTGAAGGCGAAGAGCGCGCCTGCGGCCACGGCGGGCAGCATGAGCGGCAGGGTGACCGAAAAAAACGTCTGCACCGGACTTGCCCCGAGGCTGAGCGCCGCTTCCTCCACATCGCGCTTGATGCTGACCAGCCGCGCCTGCACCACGAGGATCACGAATGGCAGGGTAAAGATCACGTGCCCGGCGAGTAGCAGCGCAAAGCTCTTGCCGAGGCCGAGCCAGTTTAGAAACAGCAGGAGCGCCACGGCCAGCACCACCTCGGGCACCAGGATGGGAGCGATGAGCAGCGTGGTGATCGTGTTGCGCCCGGGCACGTTGTAGCGCACCAGCGCGAGGCTCGCGAGTATGCCGAGGGTGGTCGAGATCACCGCCGTCATCAGCCCCAGCACGATCGAGGTGCGAAAGGCGCGCATCACCGCATCGTTGTTCCACAGCGCCTCGAACCAGCGCAGCGACATGCCGGTCATCGGGAAGCTACCGAACTGATTGGCGTTGAAGGACAGAAGCACCACCACCGCCACCGGCAGGAACATGAAACCATAGACCAGAACGGTCCAGACGCGAATCGCCTGCCAGCCCATCAGCCCAGCCCCTTCGCCAGTTGCGCCATGCCGAGATAGCGGTTGTAGATCGCCACCAGCACGCCCAGCACAGCGAGCAGCAAGAGCGACAGCGCAGAGCCGAGCGGCCAGTTGAGCTGCGTGATGATCGCCTCGTACACGAGGTTGGCGAACATCGCATCCGTCGGTCCGCCAAGGATCACCGGCGTGATGTAGGTGCCCGCGCCCAGCACGAAGCACAGCAAACCCCCGGCGGCGAGGCCGGGCAGCGACAGTGGCAGGGTGACTTGGGTAAATGCCTCCCACCGGGTCGCCCCTAGGGAATTGGCGGCATCCTCCAGATTGGTGTCGATGCCCTCCAGGCTCACATAGACATTGAGCACCATGAAGGGCAGCAGGAAATGCACGAGGCCGAGGATCACCGTCGCCTCGTTATAAAGCATCTGCATCGGCTCGTTGATGATCCCGAGCGTCATCAGCAGGGTGTTGAGCGCGCCCGAGGTTCCGAGGATGTTGATCCAGCTCATCGTGCGAATGATGTAGCTGATCCAGAAGGGCAGCATCAGAAGCAGCAGCAGGGTCATCTTGTTGCCGCGTGAACGCGCGATGAAATAGGCCGCCGGATAGCCCATCAGCCCGCAGATCACCGTGGTGATTGCCGCGATCTTGAGCGTGTTGAGCAGGATTTCGCGATAGAACCGGTCCGAGAGCGCCTTTTGCCAGTTGTCGAGGTAGAACCCCACCGTATCCGCGCCCATCGCCGAGCGCAGCCAGAAGGAATAGACCACGATGAACATCAGCGGGATAATCAGCAGGAACAGCACCGCCCCCAGGGCGGGCGAAAGCAATATCCACGGCTGTCTCGCCTCGCGGGCTTCGACCGACATGCGTCTCCCCTTCATGCGCCGCCCGTCCATTGCGGGCTTGCGTCGAGGGTGCAAACCGGCCAATCATTAATCAAATAGATAATAAGAATTGTGACAATAGATGAAAACTATGGAGGGCCGCGACAGCCCCGAACGCATCATGCGCGAGATGGATTGGAACCTCTTGCGTACCTTCGTCGTTCTGGCGCAATCACGCTCTGTCACCGATGCGGCGAACCGGTTGCGCCTGACCCAGCCGTCGGTGTCCACTGCATTGAAAAGGTTGGAAAACCGCGTCGAGAAACGGCTCATTCACCGCGCGCCGGGGCGGTTCGAGCTGACCGAGGCAGGCGAGACGCTCTATCGCGAAGCGCTCGATATCCAGGGGGCGATCCTGCGGCTTTCGACGCTGATGCGCGACATGACCGACGAGGTTACCGGCCATGTGCGCGTCTCGCTGGCCTCTCACGTGATTTGCCCGCTTTTTGACCAGGTGCTGGCCGAATTCCACGCCGAGAACCCGCGCGCAACGCTGTCGATCGAGGTGCATTCCTCGGCACAGGCGATCGAGACGGTCTCTGCGCGCGCCTCCTCCTTCGCGATCTGCCTCGTGCACAAGCGCAACCCGAGGCTGGAATACCTGCGCCTCTACCGCGAGTTCTTCGGCCTCTTTTGCGGTCCGCCGCACCCGCTTTTCGGTCGGAGCAACCTCACGCGCGCCGATCTGACGGGGCAGAGTGCCGTCAGCTTCGAAACCGACCGGCTGCAGGATGCGCTCAAGCCGGTGACGCTGATGCGCGCACAGGCCGAACTGGGCGACCAGATCATCGCCACGTCGAGCCATCTGGAGGAAGTGCGGCGCATGATCGTCGCGGGGCTCGGGATCGGCCCCCTGCCACTGCACGTGGCCGCGCGCGACGTGCGCGACGGTCTGCTGTGGCAATTGCCGCCCTACGACCAGACAGCGGCCGTCGATGTGCACGTTGTGTGGAACCCGCAGGCGGTGCTCAACCGCGCCGAACAGGCCCTGCTCGCAGGCCTGTGCGCCCGGATCGAGGCGACCCCGATCGAGCAACGCACCTATCGCTGAGAAACCGCCGCGATCCGCATGGTCATCGCCGCCGGGCTCCCGCAGCCACGACAAGGACCGGAATGGTAGGCCCGGAGGGACTCGAACCCCCAACCAAGGCGTTATGAGCGCCCTGCTCTAACCAATTGAGCTACAGGCCCGACCTGACCGCGCGTCTTGGTAGCAGGTCGCGGGCATTGGTCAAGAGGGCGTTGATGGTCTGGACAGGACGGGCGGTGCTGCCTAGTCTTCTCACCATGAGCGATACGACGGGACGACGCTGGCACGACATGGGCGGGCAGGACGCAGGGCCTGTGCCGATGGATGGCCATGATTTCGCGCTTTGGGAAAAGCGCGTGGATGCGCTGATGGTGCTGTGCGGGCAGAAGGGGCTGTTTACAGTCGATGGCCTGCGCCGTGCGCTCGAGGACATGGGCGAGGACGCGTTCGAGAGCATGAGCTACTACGAACGCTGGATCGCCGCCGTGAACCAGAACCTCGTCGAGGGCGGGGCCTACACTCTGGAGGAACTGGGCGAGCGGATGCAGGAGATCGCGGCGCGCGGGTCCACCTATGGCGAGGCGCAGTCGGATGGTTGAGCGGGTACGCGTCAAGGCGCTCACGCCGCCGGGCCATGTGCGTGCGCCGTGGTACCTGCGCGGCAAGGAGGGGGTGATCGAGCGCCCCCTGGGCCATTTCGCCAACCCCGAGCAACTGGCCTACGGCCTCAAGGCCGATACGAAACCGCTCTACCGCGTGCGCTTTCGCATGGCCGAGATATGGGGCGAGGGGGCCGAGAACCCCGACGACACGCTCGATGCCGAGATCTACGGCCACTGGCTGGAAAAGGTGGATACCCATGCCCCATGACCATCACGATCATTTCCACCACGAGGGCATGAGCCCCTCGGGCCACCCCTATCGCGCCGACAATGACACGCCGCTCACCTATTGGCAGCGGATGGAGATCGCGGTGCGCGAGTTGCTGGTTGAAAAGGGCCACCTGACCCCCGCCGAGATCGCGGCACAGATCGAGGCGATGGATGCCCGCAGCCCCGCCAATGGCGCGGCGGTGGTCGCGCGGGCATGGACCGATCCGGCGTTCAAGGCGCGGTTGCTGGAGAATGCCTCGGAGGCGAGCCGCGAGATGGGCTTTGACATCGGGCCGCTCAACCTGATCGCGGTGGAGAACACCGCCGACACGCACAACCTCATCGTCTGCACGCTCTGCTCATGCTATCCACGCAACCTGCTCGGCCTGCCGCCCGACTGGTACAAGACCCGCGCCTATCGAAGCCGCGCCGTGCGTGAGCCGCGCACGGTGCTGCGCGAATTCGGCCTCGAGTTGCCCGATCATGTCACCGTGCGCGTCCACGACAGCACCGCCGACATGCGCTACGTCGTGCTGCCCGCCCGACCCGAGGGCACCGAGGGCATGGACGAGGCGCAGCTTGCCGCGCTGGTCACGCGCGACTCGATGATCGGCACGGGGCTTCCGCACCGGCCCTGACGGGCTTGTGATCGGGGGCCGGGCCGCGTATCCCGGCGCTATAGCAGCAAGAGACCGCCCGATGAGCGACGACGACCGTCCCCCCCTTGCCGCCCGTGCCGCGGATACTGCGCTCGGGATGGCGATGTACGCGCCGATCGCGCTGTGCAAGATCCTGCCCTATCGCTGGCGTATCCCGATGATGGGGTGGCTCACCGCGCGGGTGGTGGCACCGCTGGCGGGCTACGGGCGCCGCGTGCGCGAGAACCTCGCCCACGCCGTGCCCGACCTGCCCGAGGCCGAGGTGCGCCGCCTGATGCGCGCGGTGCCCGACAATGCCGGGCGCAACATGGCCGAGCTTTACTCCACCGACGAGTTCATCGCGCGCACCCGCCGCTCGTCCGTGATTGGACCGGGGCTCGAGGCGATCCGCGCGGCGCAGCGCGAGGGGCGGCCGATCATCTTTGTCACCGGCCATTTCGGAAGCTTCAACGCCGCGCGCATCGCCATGATCGAGCAGGGCTTCTCGATGGGTGTGTTTTACCGCAAGATGCACAACCGCTGGTTCAACCGCCGTTACGTGGCGGCGATGGGCGCGCTCAGCGAGCCGATGTTCGAGCAGGGGCGGCGCGGCATGATGCAAATGGTCAAGCACCTCAAGCGCGGCGGCGTGCTGGCGATCCTGACCGATCTCAACGCCCATGACGGCGTGCCGCTGTCATTCTTCGGCAAGCCCGCGCTGTCGCCGCTGGCCACCGCCGAGCTTGCGCTCAAGTTCGATGCGCCGCTGGTGCCGGTCTGGGGCATCCGCCGCGACAACGGTCTCGATTTCGAGATCGTCGTGGAAGAGCCGGTCCCGATGAGCGATCCCGTCACCATGACGCAAGAGGTCAACGACCGGCTGGAGCGGCAGGTGCGGGCACGGATGGATCAATGGCTGTGGATCCATCGGCGCTGGAAGGACGGTATCGGGCCGTTGGCCGAGCGCGGCGAGGCGTATCTCGAGGAATTGCGCCGCAAGGACTGATCTCAGCGCTTGCGGTCGCGACGGCTCGACATCGGCTGAAAGGCCACACCCACATGCGCCTCGCAATAGGGCTTGCCGGTCTGCACGGGCAGGCCGCAGAACCAGAAATCGTCGGTCGCCGGGTCGCCCACGGGCCATTTGCAGGTCCGCTCGGTCAACTCCATAAGCGAGAGCCTCTTGGCCTTCTTTTCGATCTCGCTGACCTTGGCGAGCGCCTCGGGGTCGATCTCGTTGGCAGAAGGCTGCGGCGGCAGCGGCTGGCCTGCCGGGATGATCGCCTTGACCCGGACGCTCGTGGTGACCGGCACGGCGTTCTCTTCGGTGCTCTCGGCGGGGGCGGCGGGCTTGGTGGTCGGCTTCGGCGTGGGCTTGGCCGCCGTTTTCGGTGCCTCGGCCTCTGGCGTCGCGGCAGGCGCGGCGTTCGCCGCCGGGGCCGAGCCGTTGCGATTGGACAACCCGAGCCGGTGCACCTTGCCGATCACGGCATTGCGGGTCACGCCGCCAAGCTCCTTGGCGATCTGGCTGGCCGACTGGCCTTCGCCCCACAACCTCTTCAACAGCTCGACGCGCTCATCGCTCCACGACATTCGGGGCTTCCCTTGCATTGAAAGGCGGCACAGGCGCTTTCGGCCCGCCGCCTTGTCATCTTGATCGGCCTCCTATTCTAATCACTCGACGATGAGTTACAAGGCATCGAATTGCAGACAGCACCGCAGACAGGAGACCACCCATGACCGAGCCCGCATACTCCGCCTCAATGCCAATGGGCGCGCGGCGTTTCGGGCGGGTCAACTGGCTTGGCCTGATGACGCTGGCGGAACGCGAGAATCGCCGGTTCCTCGCCGTCTGGACGCAGACCCTTCTCGCGCCGCTCATCACGGCGGGGCTGTTCATGATGATCTTTTCCATCGCCATCGGGCCGCGGCGCGGCGATGTCATGGGGGTGGATTTCACCACCTTCATCGCGCCGGGCATCCTGATGATGACGGTCATTCAGAACGCGTTTGCCAATACCTCGTCGTCGATCGTGATCTCCAAGGTGCAGGGCAATATCGTCGATACGCTGATGCCGCCGCTTTCGGGTGGTGAATTGGTGCTGGGCTATCTGGCCGGGGGCGTCGGGCGCGGGCTGCTGGTGGCGCTGGCGATCGGTGCCGGGCTGTTTCTCGTTCTCGGCATTGCCCCGGCCCATCCGCTGCTCGCGCTGGCCTTTGTCCTGCTGGGGGCCGCGTTCATGAGCGGCGTGGGGATCGTCGCGGGGATTTTCGCCAACAAGTTCGACCAGATGGCGGCGATCACCAATTTTATCGTCACGCCCCTCGCGTTCCTGTCGGGCACGTTCTACTCGGTCGAGGCGCTGCCGCCGTTGCTCTATTCGATCACCCATTTCAACCCGGTCTTCTACCTGATCGACGGGGTGCGCTTCGGCATGATCGGCGTCTCCGACAGCGCGCCGGCCCTCGGTCTCGCGGTGGGGGCGGCGGCGACGCTCGCCGTCTGCCTGCTGGCCTGGCTGATGCTGGCGCGGGGCTACCGGCTCAAGGTCTGATCGCCGGGATCACTTGCAGACGCGGTCGGCGCGCTCGGCATAGGCGGTGTAGGCGGTCCAGAACCGCTGATCGCCCGCGCGCTGCGACTGCCTGATGTCCTGTGCCGATTGAAGATCGCGATAAAATGCCACCGCGCGCCGCTGCTCAAAGCCGTTCAGCGTGTCATTGGCCACGGCCTGGATGCACCCGCACAGCGCGACCGAGCGCGCCTTGCGGCCCGAGGCGAGACAGGCATCGGAAATCGGACCAGACGCCATCGGCCTGGCGCCACCGGCACCGCCCGCAAAGCGGCCCGGCCCACCACAGGCCGCAAGGCCAAGGACAAGCCAGAGAAGAAGAATCGTTTTCATTGCCCGTCGCCTCGTTTCTTGTTGCCGTGTCCATGCCGCATATGCCGGGATTTTTCAATTCACATCCGCCGCGCGGGCTGCGATGGTTCCGGTGGTCGGCCTCAGCAGGAACGCAAGCGCGATGGATTTCACCTTCTCCAACCTGATCTTTCTCGCCTTTCTGGTGATCATCCTGCAACCGTTTCTGATGGGCAGGATGTTCGCGCTGCGGCGCGCACAGGCCATCAGCACGATCCAGAGGCGCCGCAAAACCCGCATCATCACCATGATACACCGGCAGGAGCGGCGCAGCCTGTTCGGGATGAACATGTCGAACACGATCGGGCTCGAGGATGCGCAATCCATCATTTCGGCGATCAAGGCGACGCCGCGCGAGATACCGATCGACCTTGTTCTGCACACGCCGGGCGGGTTGGTTCTGGCGGCCATGCAGA
The DNA here is from genome assembly GCF_002925845.1 of Roseovarius nitratireducens. Lineage (GTDB taxonomy): Bacteria > Pseudomonadota > Alphaproteobacteria > Rhodobacterales > Rhodobacteraceae > Roseovarius > Roseovarius nitratireducens. The sequence continues at coordinate 202,995 of NZ_PDNI01000036.1, forward strand.
TCGCCCGCGCGGTCGAGGCGCACCCGGCCAAGGTAACCGTTTTCGTGCCGATCTACGCCATGTCCGGCGGCACGCTCATCGCGCTGGCCGCCGACGAGATCGTGATGGGCGAATTCTCGATGCTCGGTCCGATAGACCCGCAAATCATGGGTGTCTCTGCGGCCTCGATCCTCGCTGCCCGCGACGCCAAGCCGATCGAACACGTCTCGGACCTCGCCCTTGTCCTCGCCGATGTGAGCGAAAAGGCCACCGCACAGGTCAAGCGCGGCGCGGTCGAGATCATGACCCCCCGCCTGCCGCAGGACAAGGCCGAGGCGCTGGCCGATACGCTGACCTCGGGGACATGGACGCATGACTACGCGCTCACCCCCGCCGAGGCGACCGCGTTGGGCCTGCCGGTCAATGTCGGGCTGCCGCAGGACATACTCGACCTGATGAAGCTCTACCCCTCCCCGGTGCGGCAATCGGCGGTCGAGTTTCTGCCTTTTGAGCCGCCCGGGCGGCGGATCGGCTGACCCCCTACGTCGGTCGGCGCCTACCCCGCGCGCGCCAAAAGCGCTTCCTCCACCATCCGGTCGGCGATCACGTTGGGGCTAACCGCCACGCCGGCAGCCCGAGTGAGGATGTCATCCATACGCGCCCGTATCGCTTCAAGCCTCTCGCTCACCCATGCCGCGCGATCATCGATATGCAGGATCTCGGCGGCCACGTTGATGATCCCGCCGCCATTGGCCACGTAATCGGGCAGGTAGAGGATCCCGCGTGTCAGCAGCCTGTCCGCATCCTGCGGCGTCGCGAGCTGGTTGTTGGCCGCGCCGCAGATCATGCGGGCGCGAATCTCCGGGATCGTTTCCGCGTTCAGCACCCCGCCGATGGCGCAGGGCGCAAGGATATCCGCTTCAATGGCGTGGATCGTGTCCGGCGCCACCGTCTGCGCACCGAATTCCCGCGCGGTCGTGGCCACGCGCGCGGCGTCCGTATCCGCCACGCTGAGCCGTGCGCCCGCCTCGTGCAGGATGCGGCACAGGTGCCAGCCGACATGGCCCAGCCCCTGCACCGCCACGTGCCGTCCGTTCAGATCGTCACTGCCCCAGAGCCGCGCCGCGCCCGCGCGCATCGCCGCCGCCACGCCGCGCGCAGTGACCGGCGAGGGATCGCCGCTGGCGTGCCGCCCCTGATCGCGCCCGGCGACATAGCGCGTCGCGCGAGCGATCTCGGCCATGTCGGCCGGGCTCATGCCCATGTCCTCGGCGGTCCAGTACCGCCCCCCGAGCGTGTCGATGGCCCGCCCCATCGCGCGCAGCAGCGCAGGCGTCTTGTCAGCCGCCGGATCACCCACGATCACCGCCTTGCCGCCCCCGAGCGGAAGTCCGGCGGCGGCATTCTTGTAGCTCATCCCCCGCGACAGGTTGAGCACATCCTCAAGCGCCGCGTCGCCGCTGTCGTAGACACGCATCCGAAGCCCACCCGCCGCCGGGCCAAGCCGCGTCGAATGCAGCGCGATGAACCCGCGCAACCCGGTCTCGGCATCATCGACGCGGTAAACCTCTTCGTGCGAAGAAATGGAAAGACGTGTCAGCATGGTGGAATCCTCCTCGGCATGAAGGTAAGAGCGTTCAGACGCGAAAAAACGCCAATTGCGGCTCACAAAACCGCACGTTTTAGAGATCATCGCCGGAAAGGGCCGAAATTTTGGTGAAAATGGACAGGATGGACCGCAAGATCGTCGCCGCCCTGCAACGCGAGGGGCGGCGCAAGCTCGCCGAGCTGTCGGCGGAGGTGGGGCTTTCGCCCACCCCGCTCGCGCGGCGGATCGCCCGGCTCGAGGCCGAGGGCGTCATCACCGGCTACGGCGCCCGCGTCGATCAGGACAAGCTCGGCCTGCCCCTCAACGCCTTCGTCTTCGTCGAGCTCGAACAGCAAAGCCGCGACGCGATCCGCGCCTTCGAGGCCCGGTTGCGGCAGTTCGACGAGGTGCTGGAATGCTACCTTATGACCGGCACCCGCGACGTGCTCATCCGCGTGGTGGCCGCCGATCTCGCGGCGTTCGACCGGTTCCTCGAGGACGGGCTGATGCAGACCCCGGGCATCCGCGCCATGCGCACCAGCTTTGCTCTGCGCACCATGATCCGGCGCGACGCGCTGCCCGAGCACTGAGGCGGCCCGACCTCAGAGCAGCGCGCCGATGCGCGTCATCGCCTTCTCGATGGCCTCGATGGAATTGGCATAGGAAAACCGCAGGAACCCCGCGCCCTCCGCGCCAAAGGACGTGCCGGCGATGGTGGCCACCCCCGCCTCGTCGAGAAACCGATCCTGCGCCTCGCCCGCGCTCATCCCCGTCCCTTGGATATTGGCAAAGGCATAGAACGCCCCGCCCGGATCGGTACAGCGCACCCCCGGCAGCGCATTCAGCCGCGCCACGATCAGCCGCCGCCGCGCGTCGAATGCGCGCATCATCTCGTCCACCGCGTCCTGCGGCCCGGTGAGCGCGGCGATCCCGGCATGTTGCGCGGCGGCATTGACGCAGGAATGATCGTTGATGCACAGCCGCGTGACATGCTCCACAAGGCTCTCGGGCCAGACCGCATAGCCCAGCCGCCAGCCGGTCATCGCGTAAGTCTTGGACCAGCCGTCGAGCATGATGAGCCGGTCGCGGATCTCGGGGTATTGCAAGAGCGAGACATGATCCCGCCCGCCATAAAGCATCCGGCTGTAGATCTCGTCCGACAGCACCGCCAC
>NZ_PDNI01000041.1 GCF_002925845.1 Roseovarius nitratireducens
GCGATCCGGCGGGCCTTTCGACAAGCACGCGCGTCTTCATGAGCCGCTCCTTTCGGCTGACGCGCCGCGCAGAGGCCAGCCTGGTCGAGATTGCCAAGTGGACGATAGCGAAGTTCGGGCTCAAGCAGGCCGAACTTTATGAAACGGAACTGCTCGACCGCTGTCAGGCGATCCTGAACGGTCAGGCGCATAGCCGGAGCTGTGCTGTTTTGGTCGATGATGCCGCGGATTTGCGGTTCACGAGCGCAGGGGAGCATTTCTTTGTGTTTCTGGATCGGCCGGACGAAGTGATCATCGTCGACATCCTGCATTCCCGAAGCGATCTTCCGCACCATGTTGCCGCGCTGGCGGCGTCAAGGAATGACATATCATAGTCCAGCAGCCTTGGTCAGGTTTACCCGGAACCGGTCGCGGCGACGCTGATAGCGGCGGGTCATCTCGGCCGAGGCGTGCCCAAGTTGCTTCTGGACGTAGCGCTCGTCGACCTCGGCGGAGCTGGCGAGACCAGCGCGCAGGGAATGTCCGGAAAACAGTGCCAAGCGTTCTTTCTCAGATAATTCCGAACGGATGCCGCTCTTGAGAACCGTCGCCTTGATCAGCCGAGCCACATGCTTGTCGTTGAGTCGGGCGTTGAGCGCGCGTTTACCGTCGCGTGACGTGCGCACGAAGACTGGCCCGAAATCGATCTTGGCGAAATGCATCCATTGTTCGAGCGCATGCACCGGGCAGGTCTGTTCGGACGATCCGCGGCCGATCTCGACCTCACGCCAACCGGTTTTAGCGTTGAGCGTGAGGATCGCACCATCGTCGAGGATCTCGACCCAACCGCCGGAGTCCGGCGTGTCGTCCTTCCCGTGATCGAGACTGACAATCTCGGAGCGCCGGAGCCCACCAGCGTAACCCAAAAGCAGGATCGCGCGATCCCGCAATCCGCGCAGATCGAAGGGCAGGGTGGCGACCATGGCGAGGATGTCCTCGGGCAGGATCGCCGCTTTCTGCACTGGCGGGCGTGCGTGCTTGCGCTTGATCCCGGCCAGCACCGCGGCGATGTGCCGGTTCTTGCGGTCCAGGGTGAAGCCACGTTGCGCGTAGTTCCACGCAAGGCCGGAGAGCTTTCTGTCTATCGTCGAAACTGACAGGGCAGGGACCCCATTCCTTGGCGCAGCCAGGTCGGTGAGATAGAGTCCGATCATCTCCGGCGACGGGGGCAGGGGCTCCGTGCCTTTCAACCGGCACCAGCGCGCGAAGTGCTTCCAATCGGCCGCATAGGCCTTGTTGGTGTTCTCCGCCGTCGAGGCCTTGGCGTAGTCGCGGGCGGTATCGACAAGGCGGTCGAGATTGCCGGAGCCGGCCACATGGACGGGCAGGGCGATCGTATTGCCGTCCGCAGCCTCTCTCTCGTCGATCTTGTGATCTCCGGTTGCAGCATCGTTCACTGCACTCGATTTCTCATCGCCTGAGGGCGTATTTTCAGGTGTTCTGCTCATGTCGTTCTTGTTCCATTGGTGGACACTAACGTATTGATATCATTGTATTCATGTTCTTGTTTCATTCCCGGATTATAGTTTCATTATCGGACATAAGACACCTATTTTCCGGGTTTGGCCATGGTGGATCGATCAGACATCAACACTGTCGACGATGCAGCATGGGAACAGGCGGTCGCGCGGGAAGCTGTGATCCGCCGTCTTGCAAGCAAGGCGTCACCGAACCGTGCCGAATTCCTCAAGGCCTGCCGAGACCTTGGCCTCAAGCGCTCCCGCCTTTACGAGTTGATCTCAGCCTACAAGGCGAGCCCGGTCGCCAGTTCCTTGCTGGCGGCTCAGGTCGGGACACCGACGGGCAGCCGTCGGCTGCCCGCCGAGATTGAAACGGTGATTTCGGGGGCGATCGAGGATTTCTACAAATCCCTCCAGAAGCCGAGCATAAATGCCCTGCAAAAGGAGGTGCGCAGACGATGCAGTCAAAGGGGTCTGCGTCCCCCGTGCTGGACCACGTTGCGGGACCGTGTGGCGGCGATAGATCCGGCGGAGCTTACAGCTGCGCGTGAGGGGGCAATGGTCTCTCGACAGCGACATCGCCCGGTGCCGGGCAGCTATCAGATCGAACGGGCCTATGAGGTGGTTCAGATCGACCACACGCTGGTGGATGTCATCGTTGTCGACCGGGTTCATCGGAAGCCTTTGCAACGGCCCTGGTTGACGCTCGCCATCGACGTCGCCAGCCGCACGGTGGCAGGCTTTTACCTAACGCTGGAGCCGCCGTCGGCCTTGTCGGTGGCACTGACCATCCAGCACCTGGTGCAGCCCAAGTTCGACTGGCTGGAGAGCCTGGGTATCGACGCGGACTGGCCAGCCGAGGGATTGCCGGAGACCATTCACGTCGACAATGCCAAGGAATTCCGCTCGAAAGCGATGAAGCGCGGTGCGGAAGAGCACGGGATTTCCCTGCTGTACCGGCCGATTGGGGCGCCGCATTACGGCGGTCACATTGAGCGTTTGATCGGAACGATGATGGGGGCGGTCCATCTGCTGCCGGGATCGACCTTCAGCAGCATCAAGGACCGCGGCGACTACGATTCCGTGGCCAAATCGGTGATGACGCTCGATGAGCTGGAGCACTGGTTGGCGCTGGAAATTACCCGTTATCATGCAGAACGGCACCGCGCGCTTGGGATTCCGCCGGTTGCGGCCTGGAACGAGGCCTATGGGCGGCGCGAGGCACCTTTGCGCCGGCCATACGATCCGGAGGGGTTCCGGATCGACTTCCTGCCGAGCACGGAACGCATGGTACGCCGCGATGGAATCCATCTCTTTGGCCTGCGGTATTGGGACGATGTCCTGAGCCTCTGGGCGGGGCGGCAGGACCGGCAATTGCGGGTGTCCTACGATCCTCGTGACCTCTCCACGATCTATGTCCGGAGCCCCGAGGGCCAGCGCTATCCTGTGCGGTTTGCGGACCTGCGCCATCCGTCGATCACTCTTGCGGAGCATCGCCGTGCGCAGGCGATTTTGCGCGAGCGCGGGCGCACGCTCGAAGACGAAGACCTCATATTCGCGGTGATCGAGGAACAGCGCGCCCTGGTTGATGCTGCCAGCACCAGGACACGGGAGGCCAGGCGGTTTTCCGAGCGACGGGACCGAGCGCTTGATGGGGTAGGGGCCTACGAGGCTGAGGATGCCGATCCGAGACCAGAGGAAAACGAGAATGTGCTCAGGAACCATCCGGGGTTCGAAGTCGAGGAATGGTCGTGACCGAAGGCAGCGCATTTGCACATCTCGATCCGGCCTACCGCCGGTTCGCGGCACTGCCGGATGATGAGCGCATTGCCTGGATCCGGGCTGACCGCTGGATCGGTTTCAATCAGTCCGGGGCGGCTCTGGCACGTCTGGAGAACCTGCTGACCTATCCGCCGCGTGACCGGATGCCCTGCCTGCTGATCTATGGCGATACAGGCATGGGCAAGACCAAGATCGTCCGCAAGTTCGAACGCGACCACCCGCCAAAGTTCAGCCAGGTGACCGGCGTTGACCACCGCCCGGTGGTTGTCGCGCAGGTGCCATCCGAACCCATTGAACGCGATCTTTACCGGGAACTTCTGGCCAGCATGGGCGCGCCGGCGATGACAGGCGGTACGCTCGCCCGCGAGAAGGATATCTGCCGGTCGCTGCTGCGGACCGTGGGGGCAAAGATGATCATTCTCGACGAGGTGAACGGCATGCTGGCCGGCACCTTCCGTCAGCAGCGCATCTTTCTCAATGCCATCCGGTTTCTGGCCAATGACCTGCGGATTCCCCTGGTTTGTGCCGGAACGGACCTGGCTCGGCAGGCGCTGCTGACCGATGCGCAACTGGCCGAGCGCTTCGAGGCGTTCCATCTCAAGCCCTGGCAGAACGATGCCGCCTTCGCCGGGCTCCTGAAAAGTTTCGAACGTATCCTGCCCTTGCGCGAACCCTCCGATCTGATCAGTGGGGAGGCCCGAAAGCGGATTCACAAGCTGACCTCCGGTGTGACGGCGCGCATTTTCCGCCTGATCGAAACGGCGGCGGAAGATGCGGTTCGGTCGGGCAAGGAGCGCCTCGACGCGGATAGTTTTGGCGACAATCTGGTGCTGCCGCTGGTCTCGATGACCCAGACCGCTCGGCGGCGGGGCAAGCCCGTGCAACAACGGGTCGGGGCATGATGGTGTCGGCCCGACTGCCCGTCGCGCCGCGGCCGTATCAAGACGAACTGCTTTCGTCCTGGATGGCGCGGGTTGCCGCGCGCTACGGGGCGGAGCCTCTTGAATTGATGGTGTACCTGGCGGGGCAGGGGGGTAGGGACGCAGGCGCGCGGCAGGTTGACGATGTGGCGCCGGATATGCGGCTGCTCAGGCTTTGGGCGAAGGCCTGCAGGATCGATCCGGAACGGCTTCATCGCAGGTCACTGGCTTCCCGATATCCTGATCGGCCGCGGGACTGGTTGCGGACCGAGGCGGTGCCGGTCTGTCTTGCCTGTTTCGATGCGGATGTCGCTGCCGGTCGCGATGCCTATCTGCGGGCAAATTGGCGATTGGCGGAGCAGGTGGTTTGCCCGGCGCACCGGACCATGCTCCTGGATCACTGCCCCGCTTGTCGCGGCCGCCTGAGGCTTTCCTTTCGTATGCTGAATGGCTTGCTGCGCCCCTTCTGTCGCAAATGCGATGCCGTTCTGACCGGCGGGGGAGGGGAGACGGAGGACCTTTTGAAGGCGGATTTCGCTGTGGGAGTTCTCGAGCTCCAACGCCAGATCAGCGGAATCGTCAGAGGTGGCCCAGGCCGTCTTGATCGACTCAATCATGGAATTCGCACTCTGTGGGCGCCGCTTGATCGCGATGGGGCGGCCCGGCCTGTCCTCGCGCTCTGGTACGATGAACCGGGGTGGAACTGCCCTTACGAGGCCCGCGCAGCCGTCGGCCGGCCTGCGCCGTTTCAGCACCTATCGGTGCGCTGGAGGGCCCTGACACTGGTGATCCTGCAGGATCTCTTCGGACCAGACCTCGTGCCCAATGCAGTCTTGCCTGAGGCAGCCCTCGTCCTGTTCAGGCGTGCGGCGCCGCTGCCGTGGCTCACGGATGGGCGAGATCTACGGAACGGCAAAGGAAGGCGCGCGATTGACGCTGGAGCGGAACGAGTCCACAGATTGAGCAAGAGGCCCGTCCACCGGTTAAATGGAAATTTCCTCGACGAGAGAGGCGATTTCGGCCGAATCCACCCATGAAACTAAAACGACAGTTCCGGGTCATGTATCGTGTTGCGTCATGTCCGATAATGCAAACTTATTGGACATAAACGAGATCGGCAAGGCGGGGCGTTTTTTATGCAATTTTCTGGTAGAAAGCGCCGTGCAGATGTAGGCTCCAAGCATGACATTTGCCCGGCACGCTCCCATCGACGACCTCGACAGGTTACCCCGGATGCCCGCCTGGGTCACCTCCGCCCGTTCTGAAAGGCTTGAAGATGTGGCGTTTTTATCGGGCGCGTCGCTCGCTCACCTGCATCTTGTGTTGGCACGAGGGGACGTGCCCCAAGGCTTGTTGCGGGATCGCCTGGCGCTGCACGCAGCAGAGGCCTGCGTCGCGTTCTCCGGTCGGCCCGAAAGGGCAAGCGAGTTGCGCGACGCGGTGCACCTCCTGCGCCCAGGGGATTTGCCCGGCCCGGCGGGCGAGACCTACATGGCCTGGCGGCGCGCGGTGGAGCGGCCGGTTTCGGTCAACGCACTGGGCCGTGCGTTGCCTACGCATCCACCAGAACAGATCGCAGGCTGGCTCGACGCGGGGCAGGGCGCGCCGATGACCCGCGCCGCAATGGTGCTGGAGGCGGTGCTCGCGGAGGCGCCACGGGCGGAGGTTCCGGCGCTCGTCCTCGCTGACGCCGCCCTTGCCCAGATGCTCGGATGGGAGCATCTCGTGCCGCTCCTGGCCATGGACCTGAAGCGCGCCGACCTGCGCAAGCGGGGCGACGATCTGCGCGTGGCCTGTCATCGTGCGGTTGTTGCTTCGGCGGTCGACGCCGAGCGTCTCTCCGCCGACCTCGCACGCCGGGCGGCCCATCTGAAAGCGGTTGCGCCAAAGCTGCGGGCCAAGGGGGCCGGGGACGCGGTCAAGATGTTCCTGACCCGCGATGCGGTGGCGCCCTCGGCGCTGCCCTTGCCGGATCGCGCCGCGCGACGTCTCTGCGACCGGCTGGTTGAGCTTGGCGCGGTGCGCGAGCTGACTGGGCGCGACACCTTCCGTCTCTATGGGGTGTAGGGATGGCGAAGGATCGCTCCTACCCCGAACTGGACCGCGAGTTGTTCGACCTGCCGCCGGAACTGCGCTGGCGGGAATGGATGCGCCGGATCGAGGCGGTACTCTTTGCTTCTGCCTCCCCGGTGCCGCGCGAAGACCTGGCCCGCGTGGTGGGGCAGGAGGCGCCTGTCGACCTGCTGGTCGAGGACCTCACCGCCGATCTGGAAGGGCGTGCGTTCGAGATCGCGAAGGTTGCCGGGGGATGGATTTTTCGGACGTGTCCCGCCTACGCCCCCGCGATCCGCGCGGCGGCAGACGTTGGAGATCAATTGCTGGACCTGAGCGAGTTCGACGTCGCGGTGCTGGCCGCTATCGCCTACCACCAGCCGGTCACCCGCGACGGGCTCAAAGACATCTTCGGCAAGGAGATCAGCCGTGACTTGATCGGGCGGCTGCATTCGCGCGACTTGATTGGGACCGGGCCACGTTCACCGCGACGTGGCGCGCCCTATACGTTTGTCACGACTGAGCAGTTTCTTATCTCCTTCGGATTGGAAAGCCTGCGCGACCTTCCGGATCGTGAATTGCTTGAGGACGCGGGCCTGAGTGCTGAGCTCTAGCCAGCATCGACAGGCTTCAGCAATGCATGGGTCAACGCGGCGGCGCGGAGCACCCTGACCAGCAGTTTCTCGAGTTCCAGCTGATTTTCGATTTGAATGGCGTGGTGGACAGAGCCGCGGACACGTGTCGCAAGAATGAGGTCCGCCGCTTTTTCATGTTCTACGCCGTTGGCCCTTAGTGCATCTATATCCTCGAGCAGGTCCTCAAGCGGCAGGCCGCGCTCAAGCAGGGTTTTCTGCTTCTTCAATATCCGCCCTACTTCGGTCCCATCCCATAGTTCACGGAACATTTTCGAAAGTTGGGTACCCTGTCCACCCAGGGCACGAACCACTTGTTCCACCGCAACCGACATTCCCTGAAGATCACTTTGCATGCCGGCGATCCGGGCGGGGCCGTATTCGAAAGCGTGCTTTTCGAACGATTGTAACCGATGGAAAACCGCGTCCTGAAAGTTCTCCCGAAGAAACCCTCCAAATTCGTTCACCTGATCTTCGGGCAGGTCCGGGGCGCGCAGCGTGCGAACTAGGCGTTCGATCTGTTCCGCATCCCAATCGGGCCAAATGACTTCGAGCGTGCGATGCATGCCGGAGCCTTGAAATCCGATGGCTTCGTTGATCACCTCGAAACTCATTTCGAAATGGACTTGGAGCAATCGAATCCCTTCCGCGAGAAAGATCTTATAGGCATCGGCGATGAGGGGGCGGCCTTCCCGATGCCATTCGTGCCATTGCCTCGCCAGAAACTTGCAGCAGTTTATCAGCTCATCCGAGCCCACGTTGAACCGCTCGCAGGCTTCTCTTGCGACGGTCCGGCGTATCTCGTCTCTCGCCGCGATCTGTTCGTCATTGAGGACAATGCGCCCGCCACCCAACCCTTGAAGCAAGCGAAATGTCCGGTCCCGCTCATCCTCCTGCGACCACTCGATCGCGTCGAGAGTCGCCTCATGCGTTTTGAAGTCACGGAGTGCCCGGATCGGAGAAAGTGCTTCCGAAGCCCGCCCACCGGGCCAGAGACCGTTTTGGATGTCGTCCCTGACACGCTCAGCTACGTCATCGCTCGCCATGTTCACCCGGATGTGGATACCCATTTCGGCGAGCTCGGTCGCCACCAGCAATTGCCAGCTCGAGTAGAAGTCCTGGACGTTGTCGCCGTCATAAAGATCGGGCCTCTTATCGCTCGATACGCGAACACGTCGATCACGATGAGGGATGAACGATTGTTGGGCCGGTTCTTGCAGGAATTCTCGCCATTCCGGTTTGGGGGTATCGAAAGGGTGACATTTCGCGTTGCTGCTCTTGAAGCCGGTATCCTGAAGAGCAGTCCAAAGGTCGGCTGCGGCGTCCAATCTTGGACCATCGGGTTCAACGGGATCGTGGAGAGTTTTCGCCCATTCGTGGGTCTCCAACCAGATGCGCCGCGCGATAGGATCGGGCCAAGAGAGACGGATGCGCGGACGTAAGAGCCCCAGTTCTTCCAGGCCCTCCAGCAGCGCGGGTCCGGCGTATTCTCCTCGAAAGGCCTTCAATTGTGCGAGGTCAGACAGGAAGTCGCGTGCGCGCCGGTATCTTCCAACGGTGATTCGTACCTTGTAGTCCATTGGTTTTTCACCAGGCCTCTCGCGAAGCGGTCAAGGCAAACATTTTGACCAGCATCATTCTGGCAAATCTCCATCGGCGAAAAGGTTGGGGAACAGCCGTTCGCGGTAGTCCAAGGGAAACGCCACTCTTACGGGGGTCTTCGGAGAAGCGGAGGTCAGATACCCGGCAGAGGCCAATTTGCTAAGCGTGTTGCGTGCGGTGCGTTCGGAGGTCTTGAGGACAATCTGCGCGTCGCCACGCTCAAGCGCACCATGCCGAAGCACGGCCGAGATCAGATCGGGCGCGCGCTTGTCATCGATGGTATCCTCTACGAGGCGCCCGTAGCGCTTTTCCAGCCCAGCGAGGTCAAACAGCTTTGCGGAAAACGTGATTTGATCGAGCGAGACCTTCAGGAACCATTCGCAAAAGGTCTTCAACGCGGCTTCGGACAGGTTGCCGCGCCCGTCGCGGTCTCCGCGTCGGGGGCTGTCCGCGAGATCCATCATGCGCTTGTATTCACCGCGCTCCGCCAACCCGCGCGCAAGCCCGCGAGAAACCGACCATAGGCCTAGGCCTCCAATCCCGGCCGTCAGGGCCATGGCATGCGACATCAAGCGGCTGACGCGCCCGTTACCGTCCGGGAACGGATGGATGTAATTCAGCCGGTGATGCGCCGACGCGATCGCGATGATCCGCCCGCTCGATGACCGCGCGGCGATCTGAAACCGCTTGTCGAAATGATCCATGAAGGCGGCGACGCGCGACGAAGAAGGGGGGAGGTGGCGCCCAACTGCCACTTCCTTGTCGCCCTCTTGGCGCATGTGCCCTGGAATGATCGGTTCCCTTGTTCTATCGGGATGCTCGATCACCCGAAATTCGTCAGGCATTTCGTCGTAGAAAGCCTTGTGCACCCATGTGAGAAATTCAACGGACGTGGGCCGAGGCAGGGTGCCAGCCCGATGCATCTCGTCGATTGCTCGCTGAACAATGACATGCGCGCGCGCTTCCAAGGCAAGCGGGCGGGTCTCCTCTTCGAGTTCGGCACCAGCGAGCGCGCGCTCAATGTCTCGCGGGCGTGTGTTGTGGCCTTCGATCAAGTTCGAGTAGTAGCAGTTCATCACGCGGACGAGGTCCGCAAGTTCCGCCGCGCTGTCCGGGTGCAACCCTTGTCCCAGCTGCGCCGCTTCTCTCTGGATGTCGACCGAAAGGTCAGCCAGTTCGGCGGGGATGTGCTCCTCGAAGAAACACGGTTCGATTCTGCCGGGTGTTTCCAACATTTTTGCCGATCTTTTCCGCCTGAAATTCCTATGTAATATAGGTCGGATCATAAAGAAAGTGAAAGAATTTGCCGATATGGATTGCCGATCATGAGTGCCGGTGTATGGACTGGGCGGCACGACAAAATGATGCGAGAGCAAGCAGCCGTGCTAGGCGCGGCGGCGTGAAAGCTGGTAATCCACACCCGTCATCCGAAACCGCCACTTCAGCATCTCCGGACTAACGAGATGTTCCTCGCAAGCGTCGCGATCTGAGAGGCACCGGCGACGAATAGACAGAAGGGCGGGCCGGGGCAGCAGCAAGGCTCCGGCCAACCAGTCGGCTTCGTCTTCTTGGTCTTGATCGAAGTTACCCGGAACAAGCGAGCTGAGAACGGCGGTGCAAAAGTCGGCCACGGTAGCGGCGGGATGAGCCTGCTGCGGGCGGCGTAAAAGTCGTCCACTTTTACCCTTTCTGGCGACAGGGAGGGCGGGAGGATTTTCATCGTGGATTTGTATCGGAAGGTTCGGCTGGCCTGTGCTGAGGGGATGAGCCAGCGAGAAGCGGCGCGGCATTTCAACATCTCGCGCGACAGCGTTGCCAAGATGATGGCGTTCTCGGTCCCGCCCGGATATCGGCGGACGGCACCGGTCAAGCGGCCGAAGCTGGATGCCTTCACCGGGATCATCGACGGGTGGCTGGAGGGTGATCGCGAGGTCCATCGCAAGCAGCGGCACACGGCGAAGCGGGTGTTCGAGCGGCTGCGTGATGAGCACGGCTTCACCGGCGGCTACACGATCGTGAAGGATTACATGCGGCAGAGCGAACGGCGCGGTCGCGAGATATTCGTGCCGCTGGCGCATCCGCCCGGTCATGCCCAGGCCGACTTCGGCGAGGCGGTGGTCGTCATCGGCGGCGTCGAGCAGAAGGCGCATTTCTTCGTCATGGACCTGCCGCACAGCGATGCCTGCTTTGTCCGTGCTTATCCTGCGGCGACAGCGGAAGCCTGGGTTGATGGCCACGTCCACGCCTTCGCGTTCTTCGGCAAGGCGCCGGTGTCGGTCCTCTACAACAACGACCGCTGTCTGGTTGCGAAGATTCTTCCTGATGGAACGCGTCAGCGGGCCACGCTCTTCAGCGGGTTCTTGTCGCATTACCTGTTCCGTGATCGCTACGGGCGGCCCGGCAAGGGCAATGACAAAGGCAACGCGGAGGGGTTGGTCGGTTACTCCCGCCGCAACTTCATGGTGCCGATCCCGCGGTTTGCGACCTGGGACGCGTTCAACACCTACCTGGAGGAGCAGTGCCACAGGCGTCAGGCGGATGTCCTGCGGGGCCAGTCCGAGACGATCGGCGAACGGCTCACGCGGGATCTGGCCGCGATGGCCGACCTGCCGGCCGCGCCGTTCGATGCCTGCGATCAGACAACCGGACGGGTCAGCTCCCAGGCCTTGGTGCGCTACAAGACCAACGATTACTCGGTGCCAGTGGCCTATGGTCATCGCGACGTCTGGGTCCGGGGCTATGTCGATGCGGTCGTGATAGGCTGCGGTGGCGAGATTATCGCCCGTCATCCGCGCTGCTACGACCGAGAGGACATGGTCTTCGATCCGGTGCATTACCTTCCGCTCATCGAGCGCAAGATCAATGCCCTGGATCAGGCGGCGCCCCTGTCTGAATGGGACCTGCCGCCGGAGTTCGCGACCCTGCGCCGCCTGATGGAAGCGCGAATGATCAGAAGTCCGAGGCCCTTGCACAATGGGCGGCAACCACAGAAGTGGCTAGGCCAACGGTTCTGTCGAAGCGACAACCGCACTTCCCTTTACATTGCCATCGAGGCAACCCTGTTCCTTGGCAAAGAGCGGGCGACGTCACCGAACGCGGGTCCAAATCAGCGTTTCGCCCAATGCCGGAAGGAGAACATAGGCCCGCACGCGCAATGTGCCGTTGTCTTGGATCGACATCTGTGCCGCATATTCCCTGCCGTCGTCCGGGTTGTAGATCCGACCGCCCGTCCACTTGTTCTCTCCGCTACGGTGAAGGCCCCTGAGAACAGTGAGACCGAGGAGGGGCCGTGAGCGCAGGCTCTCTTTCTTGTTCTTGAAATCGACCAATGGCACGCCCTGTGCGTCATTTGGCCATCTGAACCAAACAATCCTTCCGCACAAATTGCGGCCGCAGGAAAAAATCTGGACCTGGATACGCTTGTTTTGATGCAGCCAGACGCCGACCGGCGTTCTGCTGTCGGCTCCGGCGGAAGTCGTCGCCAGCAACCAGAAGAGAAGAGCACACAACCAACCCGGCGCATAACCCCAGGTTCTTTGCCTTCTCGGAGCGGGCGCTCTAACCATTTTGGCCCTCTCGTACCAGTGCGTCCACACTACCACGAATCTAACCACGAAGCACGGAGCGAGAGCGTTCGGTTCCCGTTTCCGGCATGCGTGATCCTGCCCGCCGTGAAGCGGGAGAAATGGACCTGCTTTTTCGACCAGAATGCAGCCCGGCTAAGGTGGATCAGGGTTTCCTATCAGGCTGCCATTCTCATGGGCTCGGTTTTGCTGGCATGGACTTCGTCAGGGGTCAAGATGCCGTGGGTCGAGTGGGGCCGCTCGGCATTGTACTACTGAACCCCAGAACACCGACGTTATCGATCGGCGTGTCAATGAGCTTTCAGAACTGGCTCTGTCTCAGTTTTGGTGCAGCTTGGATGTCTCCCGGTCAGGACGCGTCAATGAGCCGTGTTCTGAGTAAATCGATGTTCGCGCGCCCATACATCTGGCGTTTGAGAGTTTTGAGGTGGTTGATCTGTCCCTCGGCTTGTCCGTTCGACCACGGTTCCCGCAGGGCTGCGGCGACCGTGCCTTGATCCCGCCGGAGCCCACGGGCGAATGCACCGATCGGGCTGTCATGCGCTTCGCCCAGCCATCCTTCCAGCAGATCTCCACGAGCATTCCGGACCATATCCGTGAAGCGGTCAGTTAGTCTTCGAGCCTTGGCGAGTGCGGGCAACGCCGTCTCGATCCTTGCCACCCGGATAGCGTCAGCTTTGCTCAAGTGATCCCGACCTATGGTCAGGAGGAGCGATATCTTTCGCGCGGGAGGCGACTTTTCAGTCCCCGATGGCACGGCCTGCTTGGCACGGCGCTTGCGTGTGGCCCATTCCCCGACAACCCGAAGGCTGCCCTGGAAACCAGCGGCCTGTAGCCGACGCCAAAGTTCGGCGCCATTCCGGCAGCCGCCTGCCCATTCCTTTTCCAGCTGCGGCAGCCAGGGGGCCAGACTGCTCTCGCGGATGCGGAAAACGTCCTCACGTTCGCTGCGGACGATTTGGCGGACCAGACCGCGTGTCGCGTAGCCCTTAATTGGGTTCTGCCTCAATCTGTGTGGCGCAACTATCCTGAAACTGGAAAATTCAGGAGGGATAGTTGTGAATTCGAAGAAGCACTGGTCGCCCGGGAGCGATGTTTCGGTCCAAAGCGCTGAGCGACGTGTTACCAGCGGTTGGATTGTATCCGGCATTTTGGCTCCTCAAGGCATCTGCCCAGACTGTGGTTTGCGTTCGCGACGACGTCACGGATGGCGGCATCGGCGGCTGCAGGATTTTCCCGCACATGGAGACGGGGTCACAGTGGTACTCCACGTGTGCCGCTGGCGATGTTTGGATTCCGCTTGCCCGCGCCGGACGTTTTCAGACCACATCCCTTCGATTGCGCGTCCGTTTGCACGTTGCACCTCGCGTGTCGGGGAGATTGTCAGTCACCTTGGGCATGCGACAGGTGGGTGGCCTGCCGAGCGGCTCTTGCACCGTTTGCGCATCAGAGCCAGCGATGACACGGTGCTTCGGCAACTGAAGCACCGTGCGCAAGACAGCGTCCAGCCACCAAGGGTCATCGGCATTGATGATTGGAGCTGGCGAGAATCGCAGACTTACGGAACCATCATCGTTGATCTCGAACGGCGAACCGTTATCGATATCTTGGAGGGTCGCACCGTGGAGAATTGCACGAATTGGCTACGCTGCCATCCCGAGATCGAGGTGGTCAGCAGGGACCGTTGCGGCCTTTATGCAAAGGCTGCCCACCAAGGCGCGCCGCAGGCCTTGCAAGTCGCTGACAGGTTCCATCTTGTGCAGAACCTGCGGCAGGCCATCGAAGAACAGATGAACATGCATGGTCGCGCAACGGACCGGGTTCAAGCGCCGGAGCGTAGCAAAATGGCTAGAATATGAGGTGCCACCTGACCGGCGCAGGGCGACACCTCGACGATATAGAGGCATGGTCCACGCGGGCGGAATCCGAGATGCTCCCGCTTTCAGGGAAGACGCCGCCCGCCCTGCGTGCGGTATTCGGCGAGTGGCCCGTAGTCTCTGCCCCAATGGCCGAGGCCCTAACCGGTGCCAGCCGAGCGACCGTCCAGCGTAACCTCGCCTGGATGGAAGCACGAGGTCTGGTTCGCGAGGTGACCGGGCAGGAGCGTTATCGGATGTGGAGCGCGCAAGGTTAAGCACCAAGCAGACAGCGATGGCGTGTATCTTCTGTGACTGATTTTTAGTCTTGGAGGCACGGAAAGTTCAACTGGGCCCGGGCCACAGGCCCGGCAGACACCATCACTCCGCCACAACCGCCCTTGGCGCTTCGACCATCGCCGCCGCGTTGCTTTCGGCCGCGGGGGGTGTATCTGGGATGGTAACGCGGAAGCATGCGCCTTCAGCGAGGCCGTGAACGAGACTGATGTCACCGCCATGAGCGCGGACAAGATCGGCCGTGATCGCAAGCCCGAGACCGGATCCGTTGGGCCGGGTCGTCCCCTGGGAAGACCGGAATAGATGCTTCAGCGCAGCCTCCGGCACGCCAAGGCCGGTGTCGCGCACGTCGATGGTGCAGCCGGACCCACTGCGCCGGGCATCGACACGGATCTCCTTGTATCGAAAGCCCGGCCCCTCCAGCGCCAGAATGGCGTTGCCGCAGAGGTTGAGCAGGACGCGGAAGAGATCATCCGGGTCGGCGTCGATCTCGACGTTGGCCAAAACATTGTTTTTCCAACAAATATCGCCATGGCCGAGATCAAGCGCGTTCGCGACCTCGTTGACCAACGGTGCCAGCGAGAGCCGCTGCCGTTGCGGAAGGGGCTTGGACGCCTTGGCATCATTCCGTGATGTCGTGCAGAGCGCGATGGCCCGCTCCAGCGACGCCGTCAGCTTTGGTGCCAATCGCTGCACCGTGGGGTCATCGACCTGCGCCAGCCGGTCCGACAGAAGCTGCGCACATGTCAGCATGTTGCGCAAATCGTGGTTGATCTTGCGCGTGGCAAGGCCGGGTCCTGTCTCGTCCACTTGTCCGTCATTGCGGGTGCCGGAATCGCGCATCGTTACGCCGTTCATCGGGTTGTCCGGTGCTTTGAGTTGGTCGATACTCATTCTCAATACCCCTTGTTGTCGGTGGCCGAGTCCGACACGGCATCCGCGCCGGCAGACACGTCCTCACCCAGCCCGTTCACGGTGTTGCATGCTTGGAGCGGGAAATGCGGACAGGGCCGCCGCAAGGAGTGTGAGCGCGGTGAGCTTGGGCGTCTTCATGTCGGTTTCTCCTCGTGTCGAGTTACGCACGGCGATGGCCGCGATCTCTTCCACTCAGACTACGTCGATTTCAGAAAGTGGGCACTTACCTGTATCAGCCTCTCGGGCGATCTGGCTGGGCCGGGCTCAATGCCACTGTGCCGCCGACAGATGCAGGATGATCGATCGTGCGTCCGGGGATATCCGCGAGATCATCCGTCAGACCTGCAACGAAATGGGCGTCCATATCGTGCGAGGCGTGCTGGCGCGGGATCATGTCCACATGTTCCTGTCGATCCCGCCGAAACTATCGCTCTCGGACGTCATGCAGCGCATCAAGGGCCGGTCGTCACGCCGTATCCAGATGGAATTCCCCGACTTGCGCAAGCGCTACTGGGGCAGGCGGTTCTGGGCGCGCGGATATTTCTCGACCGCCTCCGGAAATGTCACTGACGATATCATACTTCAGTATCTGGAATTACATTCCGCCAAGTGATGCCACCGGCGCTAGCCGGTGGTCCTTCACTTGCAGGATATTGCGCGTCACTGCCCGAGAAGTTCGCGCAGCTTGGCGAGGCCAAAACGATAGGCCTGCGAGGCGTCGATCGTCGGCGGCATGATCAGGGCACCGGGATCGACGACAACCTCGACCACCGCGGGCCCGGTCTCGGCCAGTGCTTCCGACAGCGTCGATTCCAGCTTGTCCGGTTCGCTCACCCGAAACCCGGCCGCGCCATAGGCCTTGGCCAGCGCCACGAAATCGGGGTTGAGGATATCGGTGCCCCAGTCGGGCAGGCCCTTGGCCTCTTGTTCAAGCGTAATGAACCCCAGTTTGGCATTGTTGAGCACCACGATGACGATCGGCAGCTTGTAACGGACCGCGGTAACCAGATCGCAAGACAGCATCGCAAAAGCCCCGTCGCCCACGAGGGCGATGGCGCGGCGGTCGGGATAGGCCAGTTGCGCGCCGATCGCGCCGGGCAGGCCGATGGCCATGGTGGCAAGGCCCCCCGACAGGGTGAACCGCTGGCCGGGGCGCACATGCAGATGCCGCGCAGCCCACGCCGTCGAGGTGCCCGTATCGGCAATGAAGATGGCGTTGTCCGGGGCGACCCTGGACAGCGCCGAGACCAACCGCGGCGGGCTGATCGGCGTCGCGTCCGACGCCTCGTCCTTGTCGCGGGTTTCGCGCCAACCGGCCATGTGGGATTGAATTTCGGTCAGGAACGCCCCCGACCTCTGACCCTTGACCCCTTTGGCGAGCGTTGCCAGCGTCGGCCCGGCGTGACCCACCAGTCCGATATCGACCGGGTGGCGACGGCCGATGCGCGTCGGCTCGATGTCGATCTGGATCACCTTGGCCGATTTCGGATAGAAATCGCGATAGGGAAAATCCGTGCCGACCAGGATCAACAGATCGCAGCCGTCCATCGCCTTGACAGCCGGCTTGCCGCCCAGAAGGCCAAGGCCCCCGGCACAAAGCGGATTGTCGTCGTCGATGATCTCCTTGGCCTTCAGGGTGCGTACGATGGGGGCCTGCACCGCCTCGGCGAAGGCCAGCAATTCGTCGCGGGCGCCCAGACAGCCGACACCCGCGAGGATCGCGACACGCTCTGATTTCCCGATCAGGTCGAGTGCCGCGCCGCAGTCCGCCGCCACCGGCGAGATGAGGCCCGCAGTCGCCGCCTTGATCGGCCGATCCGAGTCGAGCGACAGCTTGCGCCCGGACACGTCAGTCGGGATCGAGACATGCGCCACCCCGCGATGGGCGATCGCCGCCTGGCAGGCCTCAAGAAACACATCTGGCACCTGCGCCTCGGTGGTGACGGTCTGACTGTAGACTGCGACATCGGCAAACAGCCGGTCCAGCCGCACTTCTTGATGCGCCTCGGTCCCCAGTACTCCGGTCGCCACCTGTCCGGTGATGGCGATCACCGGCGCGTGGTCCATCCGCGCATCATAAAGCCCGTTCAGAAGGTGAATACCGCCCGGACCGGAGGTGCCCATGCACGCCGCAAGCCGCCCCGTCAGCTTAGCCTGCACCGAGGCCGCAAGCGCCCCGGTCTCCTCGTGGCGCACCCCGATGAAGCGGATGTCATCTTGTCGGCGTAACGCGTCCGTTACATCGTTGATCGCATCGCCGGGGATGCCGAACAGATGTTTGACCCCATGGGCCGCCAGTATCTTCAAAAGAATGTCGGAAATTGTCATCGCCGCGCCTCCTTGCACTTCAAATTCGATCTTGTTTCAGCCGGTTTCATCGCCAACTCTTGGCACGGGCCGCGTCCCAGTCCCGTTTCCAGTCGTCGGGAACGGTTTCGGGCCTGAGAAGACACCCAATCGCGATGCAGGGATAGATCTGGTCATAGCTCATCACCACTTCCTGACTGGTCCGCCGGGTGATGTGCGATGGCCGCACCTCGTTCAACCCGCGCAGGCCCAGGATGTTTAAAAGTTCGATCAGCGCCGTGATGGTGGCATGGTGGTAATTGGCCACCCGCACCCCCTTGTCGGTGACATCCAGCTGTTTGTAGCGCGAAGGGTTTTGCGTGGTCACACCCGTGGGGCAGTTGTTGGTATTGCAGCGACGCGACTGGATGCAGCCAAGCGCCAACATCATGCCGCGCGCAGAATTGACCGTATCGGCCCCCAGGGCCATCGCCCGAAGCATGTGAAAGGCGGAAAAAACCTTACCTGCGGCGATAATGCGGACCTGATCCCGCACGCCGATGCCGCGCAACGCATTGTGCACGAAGTGCAGGCCGCCGCGCAGGGGCATCCCCACCGAATTGGTCAATTCCACCGGTGCGGCCCCGGTGCCGCCCTCGGCGCCGTCCACGGTGATGAAATCCGGCAGGATGCCGGTGTCCCGCATGGCCTTGCAGATGCCAAGGAATTCCCGCTTGTCCCCGACACAAAGTTTGAAGCCAACCGGTTTGCCGCCCGACAACTCGCGTAGCCTGGCGACAAATTCCAGCAGGCCGGTCGGGGTGGTAAATGCCGAATGCGCCGGCGGCGAAATGACATCTTCGCCCATGGTCACATGCCGGATGTCAGCGATTTCCTGGGTCAGCTTGCTGGCCGGCAACACCCCGCCATGGCCAGGCTTGGCACCTTGAGACAGCTTGATCTCGATCATCTTGACGGCATCGAGCCCCGCCTTTTCCGTGAAAAGCGCAGCGTCGAAGTCACCCTGCGGCGTGCGACACCCGAAATATCCGGTGCCGATCTGCCAGATCAGATCGCCGCCGTCTTGCAGGTGCCACGGGCTGATCCCGCCCTCACCGGTATTCTGCGCAAACTGCCCCAGCCTGGCGCCACGGTTGAGCGCCATTACCGCATTACGGCTGAGCGCGCCAAAGCTCATTGCCGAAATGTTCAGGGGCGATGCCGAATAGGGCTGCTTGCATGCGGCACCTCCAAACTGCACCCGCAAATCGTCTTTGTTGCAATCCGTGGGGGCAAGGGAATGGTTCAGCCACTCGTAGCCATCGCGATACACGTCGAATACGGTGCCGAACGCGCGGGTATCGGTGATGTTCTTGGCACGCTGATAGGCCAGGCTGCGGAATTCGCGGCTGATCGGCATCCCGTCGGTGTCGGACTCTACGAAATACTGTTGCATTTCGGTACGGACGCCTTCGAACATATAGCGGAAATGGCCGATAAGCGGATAGAGACGCAGTATCGTGTGTTTTTTCTGTAACAAGTCATAGAGGCCAAGTAATAACAGCGGAGCCAGCAACAGCCAGGCCCAATGCACCGAAGGCCACTGTCGGGCCAGCAGCAAAATAACAGCGATGAGGGAAACACTGAGAAACAGGAACGCCTGGCGAACGGTCATAGATAAATCCTCATCTTTCGAGTGGTAATCTGGCGGCCACGCAGGCCTTTTTTCCACCCCTGTAGTAAACTGTGCCGCGAAAGCCGCGGCTGAACTCACGCTTGGACACCCCCGTGACTGTGACGATTGCCTGTCTCATGCAGGGCCCTCCACAATGAGGTGGCTACCGGCGAGGATGGGCGCACTGGTCGCGGTCATGATATTGAGCACCTCTATTGTGACAGCCGTGACGGGGCTCCGGGGCCGGAACCAATGCTGCCGAAAGCGGACCCCGACGCCGAACAAGGTCATTTCGCCGCCATCTCGGGCGCCTCCCGCACCGAAATCGCAAGATTCCGACGGCTCAAACCGCTCGATCTTGCAAACGCGGCAACTTGTGAGAATGCGAAACCCGTTGAACATCAGCCTCTTACGCGTTCGTCAGGGTCAACGAAGTAGGACCCGGGAGCCGGAACCACCCCGGCCCGTTCAGCTTGAAGTAAGTAGCGACCGCAGACCGCCCAAGGCCGACCGCTTCTGCTGTTCGGCCTGCTGTTGTTGAGATTGACTCGATTTCTCTGACGATGACGTTTCTTCCTCCGTGGGTGTTTTGCTGATCAAGTCAGCAGCATTACGCTACCCCGTACAGGTGCCTGGCATGCTGATCCATGTTGGTCGCTTCGACCGCTCCGCATCCCCGAGCGCGGCACCGGACAGCCCCGCAGGCTAACACAGATCAGGGCAGCCCTGTGTGAATTGCCATAATAATCTGATGATTGGGACTTGCTGCCACTCAATGAGAAACAGCGCCCATTCGGTCTGAAGCAATATCACGATGTCGTGTTGGCGTTCTGACCGCACGCAACGAAATGCAGGACAAAGCGTTTATCTAAGACCGCCGATTGTGCGGCAGCCAGGAAGGGCCATTACCATGACCAATATTGCAAAAGGAATGCTCGCCGGACTTGCGGCAACCGTTGCCCTTTCGCTTATGATGCTGATGAAGGGGGCAATGGGGCTGATGCCCGCGTTGGATCCGATCAGTATGATTGCGATGATGATGGGGGTGTCGACGGCCATTGCCTGGGGCGTTCACTTCATGATCGGCACCGTTGTCTGGGGTGGCGCCTTCGCACTGCTTGAATCGTACCTGCCTGGAGGGGAACTTTGGCTCAAGGGCGTCGTCTTCGGCATTGGTGCCTGGCTCATCATGATGGTGGCGATGATGCCGATGGCGGGGGCCGGGTTCTTCGGCATGCAGCTTGGTATGATGGCACCGATCATGACGCTTGTGATGCACATCGCGTTCGGCGCCGTTCTCGGCGGGGTCTACGCCATGTTGCTGCACCGCGGCTCCGCGCCGGTGGTCTGAGGCGCGCCGCGGCTCGCTTCACGATCCGTTGAGACCGGTTGTAGTGGCCGCGCCTGAACGCCACCTCCGCTGAGGCGACGGGCTTTGCATCTGTCAGACGTTTGCGTCCGGGCCGGTATGGCGGCTCGAGAGCGCGATGCCTTCCGCACTTCGCAGTGAACCTTTTGACGTCCGCGAATAACCATCAGCGATGCCTCAAGAAGCGCCGAGTGTCGAAGTTTTGCAAATTGAAGGAGACCACCATGGCCAGCAAGCTCAAATCCGGCAAACGCCTTCCCGAGATCAGCGTCGCGCGCCTCGGCGGCGGTGACCTGACCCTCGGCAAACCGGTGGACGATCACGATTGGCAGATGGTGGTGATCTATCGCGGTAAGCACTGCCCGATCTGCAAGACCTATCTCGCGGAACTCGAACGCACCGCGCCCGAGTTCGCCAAGGCAGGGGTAGGGATCGTGGCCGTATCCAGCGATCCCGAGGATCGCGCCCGGAGTTTCACTGACGAGATCGGCGTGACAGTCCCCGTGGGCTACGGCCTGACGGTGGAGCAGATGCAGATGCTCGGCCTTTATGTCTCCGAGCCCCGCTCCGAGAAGGAGACCGACCGTCCCTTTGCCGAACCGGGTGTGTTCGTGATCAATGCCGACGGGCTTCTGCAGGTTGTCGACGTCTCGAACGCGCCGTTCGCCCGCCCGGATCTCGCCGGTCTCGCCAAGGGGCTGAAATTCATCCGCGAGAACGACTATCCGATCCGCGGTCGCATGGCGGCCTGACGTGTCGGTGATCTTCGCAACGCACGCGCCGGTCGGGTTACCTCTGCCCAGCGCGTTTCCGACTCGACCCTATCGAACGGACGACATCAGCATGAGACACGCCGACAAGAGATGCGTCATCATTGGCGGCGCCCTCATTTACCGGAAACGCGCTGACCGGTCAGAGCATCGTGGTCAGCCATGGCTGGCGGATGGATTGAGCCATGCGAGAGGTTGATGTTGCCATCATCGGCGCGGGCACGGCGGGCATGGGAGCCTATCGCGCGGCGCGCAAACATACCGACCGGATCGTGCTGATCGAGGGTGGTCCTTATGGGACCACCTGTGCGCGCGTGGGCTGCATGCCCTCGAAGCTGCTGATCGCGGCAGCGGAGGCGGCCGAGGCCGTGCACGAGGCCGCCGGTTTCGGCGTTCACGCCGCCGCGCCGCGGATCGACGGGGCCGAGGTGATGGGCCGGGTGCGGCGCGAACGTGACCGCTTTGTCGGTTTCGTGATCGAGGCAGTGGAGGGGATCGATCCGTCGCACCGCCTCAGGGGCTGTGCACGGTTCGAGGGGCCGAACCTGCTGCGGCTCGACACCGGCGAGACCGTGCGCGCCGCGCGTATCGTCGTCGCCACCGGATCGGTTCCTGTGAAGCCGGATGCGTTCGAGGCTGTGGGCGATCGGCTGATCGTCAATGACGATGTGTTAGGCTGGACCGATCTGCCGGGTGCGGTCGCGGTCTTCGGCGGCGGGGTCCTGGGGCTGGAACTGGCGCAGGCGCTCCACCGGCTCGGCGTGCGCGTGCGGCTGTTCGGCAAGGGCGGCGGCGTCGGCCCGCTGTCTGATCCGGCGGTGCGCGATGCCGCCGCCGCAGCGATCGGCGCCGATCTGCCCTTCGATCCGGATGCCGATGTGCAGAAGGTCACCCGCGAGGGGAATGAGGTGGTGGTGCGCTTCACGGAGGATGGCCAAGTGCGCGAAGAGCGGTTCGACTGGCTTCTGGCCGCGACCGGGCGGGCACCGGCGCTCGATGGGCTTGACCTTGCCGCCTCGGGGCTGACGCTCGATGAGCGCGGCGCCCCCGAAGTCGATCCGGCGACCATGCAGTCGGAAGGCGGCCACATCTTCTTTGCAGGCGATGTCGCGGCCCGCATCCCGCTGCTGCATGAGGCCGCCGATGACGGTCGCATCGCGGGTGATAACGCCGGGCGCTTTCCGCAGGTGCAGACCCACCGCCGCCGCACACCGCTGGGGATCGTCTTTACCGATCCCAACATCGCCACGGCCGGCGCGTCCTTTGCCGAGCTGTCCGACGGCGCGTGCGACTTCGCCACGGGCGAGGTGGATTTCGCCGATCAGGGCCGCGCCCGCGTTCTGCGCCAAAACTGCGGCCTGCTGCGCATCTATGGCGAGCGCGGCACGGGCCGCCTGCTTGGTGCCGAAATGGTCGCGCCGCGGGGCGAGCATCTGGCGCACCTGCTGGCCTGGGCGGTGCAGACCGGTATGGATGTGGAGACGGCGCTGGAGATGCCCTTCTATCACCCGGTCATCGAGGAGGGCCTGCGCAGCGCCCTGCGCGACCTGAGCGTGAAGCTGGGTCACCGCGCCGACACTCCACCGCGCTCCATCGACTGCGGCCCCGGCGCGTGACGCCAACCGAAAGGGACACGATCCCATGAACAAGTACGAGATCCTGTCGCTCGCCGGCATGCCGCCGGGCAATCCGAGCTATCCGTTCGGACCGTACCGCTTTGTCAATCGCCAGTATTTCAACATCATCTATGAGACCGACCCGGAGGCGATCCGAGCCCTGGTGCCAGAGCCGCTGGAACCCGACGGCTCGAACACCGTGGTCTACGAATGGATCGACATGCCCGACAGCTCCGGCTTTGGCGCCTATCAGGAGTCCGGCATCGTCATCCCCTGCCTGCTGGACGGCAAGCCGGTCAACTACACCGCGATGATGTTTCTCGACATCGAGCCGCCGATCACCGCAGGGCGCGAGATCTGGGGCTTTCCCAAACGCTGGGGCGAGCCGTCGCTGAGGGTGGAAAAGGACACGCTGACCGGAACGCTCAATTATGCCGGGCAGCGGGTGGCGATGGGCACCATGGTCTACAAGCATGAAAGCGCCTGCGACGATCCCGCCGAATGCGCCAGGAAACTGGCCAAGACCGCGGTCAATCTCAAGCTGATCCCCTGCGTGACCGGCAAGCCCCGCATCGCCGAGCTTGTCGCCTTCGAGATGACCGAGATCACCGTCAAGGGCTTCTGGCGCGGCCGCGCACAGCTGCATCTGGTGCCGCATGTCAACGCGCCGGTGGCGGACCTGCCGGTGCGTCGGGTGGTCGAGGGCCAGCATATCATCGCCGATCTGGCGCTGCCCTACGGGCGCGTCGTACACGACTATCTGGCCTGAGTGCCGCGCGGTCAGCGCATTCCCAACCCAAGAAGGGCCACTCACATGGCACCCAAGACCAAGCTCGTTAACCTCGCCCTGCAGGGCGGCGGTGCTCATGGCGCCTTCACCTGGGGGGTTCTCGACCGGATGCTCGAAGACGGGCGGCTTCGGATCGCCGGGGTGTCGGGCACCTCGGCGGGGGCGATGAACGCCGTGGCGCTGGCCGATGGCTATACCCGCGACGGCCCCGAGGGTGCACGCGCGGCGCTCGATCATTTCTGGCGCGCCATGAGCGACGGCGCCAAGCACAGCCTGCTGAAGCGCACGCCCTATGACAAGCTGACCGGCAACTGGGGGCTGGAAAACAACCCGATGTACCACGCCATGGACGCGCTGTCGCGGATCGCCTCGCCCTATCAGCTCAACCCGATGAACAACAATCCGCTGCGCGATCTGGTGGAGAAAACCATCGATTTCGAGATGGTGCGCAACTGCACCGCCTTCAAGCTTTATATCTCGGCCACCAACGTCGAAAGCGGCAAGGTCAAGGTCTTCCCGCGCGAGACGCTGACGCTCGACATGGTGATGGCCTCGGCCTGCCTGCCGAACATGTATCAGGCGGTCGAGATCGACGGCGTGCCCTATTGGGACGGCGGTTACATGGGCAACCCGTCGCTGTTTCCATTTCACGGCGAGACCGGCACGGATGATATCGTGGTCATTCAGGTCAACCCGATCGAGCGCAAGGGTGCGCCGAAAACGCCGATGGATATCCAGAACCGGATGAACGAGATCAGCTTCAACGGCAGCCTGCTGAAGGAACTGCGCGCGATTGATTTCGTCGACCGGCTGATCCGCGAGGGCAAGCTCTCAGCCGAGGATTATCGGCAGGTGCGGGTGCATGTCATCGAGAACCAGGCCGAACTGAAACCCTTGGGGGCCTCGTCCAAGATGAATGTGGAATGGGATTTCCTGACCATGCTGCGCGACATGGGCCGAGAGACCGCCACGCGCTGGCTGGATGAAAACTTCACCGATATTGGCACACGCGCGACGGTCGATCTGCGCGCGATGTTCGAGGGGATCGGCGGCCAGCACCAGGGATGAAGCGCAACGGCGCGAAACCCGCCTGCCCCTTCCAACCTTAAAAGGAGACCGACATGACAACCGATTATACCCACAAGTATCTGCAGGTCGAAGGCCACAGGATTGCCTATCTCGACGAGGGCACTGGCCCGCCGGTTCTGTTGATCCACGGGATCCCGACATCAAGCCTGCTGTGGCGCAACATTATCCCGGTGCTCGCCCGGACACACCGGGTGATCGCGCCCGACATGCTCAACTACGGCCAATCGGACAAGCCCGAGCACACTGACGTGTCGATCGCCGCGCAGGCCCGGCTGATGGTCGGCGTGCTCGACTCGCTCGGGCTCGCCCGAACCGACGTGGTGTCGCACGACATCGGTGGCGGCGTGGCGCAGATCATCGCCGTTCGCTACCCCGAGCGGGTGAAAAAGCTGGTTCTCAGCAGCGCGGTCTGCTTCGACTCGTGGCCGATCCCCGAATTCCTGCCATTGCAAGAGCCGGGCGCCGAGGCAGCGATGAGCCTTCTTGACTTCCTCGACATGCTGCGCGGGTTCCTGCCGCAGGGCGTTCACCGGCCCGAGGCGCTAACATCAGAGGTCATGGAGATCATCATGGCTCCGTGGTCAAGCGAGGAAGGCAAGCAGGCCATCTTCCGCAACTTCCGGCGCCTCAACCCGGAATACACCCAGGCCATTGCGGGTGAATTGACGCAACTGGAGCACGAAACACTGATCCTCTGGGGGCAGCACGATGCCTTCCAGAAACCGGCTTTTGCCGAGAGGCTGCAAGAGACCATCCCGAACGCCAAGCTGAGCTGGATCGACGCAGCGCACTGGATAATGGAAGAAAAGCCCGATGAGGTTGGCACAGTCATTGCGGATTTCCTGAACGCACATACCGCGTGATGGTCAAGGTCTCCGCCATGCTCGCGCATGCGCGTTCTCGGAGGCCTCGGGCTGATCTGAGGCCTCGTCAGCATCCGACCGGACATTTCCGTTTTGCTGGCCATGCGGAACGAGTTAGGCTGTTTGCGTATTGTTTCGTTAACGTGAGCCGCAGTTTGAAACTATGCGTCTGCATAAGTGGCACGCATCGCGCCAGCGCTTGCAAAACACGGAAAGTCACGCAATGACGCTACGCAATTTTCGCCGCGACCACCTTACGAAGCCGATCCACCGCTGGGCCCGCGGCGCCCTGCCGTCGCTTTCCGAAACGGAGGCAGAGGCGCTGAACGCGGGCGAGGTCTGGTGGGAGGCGGAACTGTTTTCCGGCAATCCCGACTGGCGCGCATTGCGGCGTGTCGCTGCCCCCCGCCTGACCGACGAGGAGCAAGCCTTTATCGACGGACCGTGCCAGAAGCTGTGCCAGATGGTCGACGACTGGACGGTAAACCGCCTGACCGCTGATCTGCCCAAGGACGCCTGGCAGATGATGCGGAACGACGGTTTCTTTGGCATGATCATCCCGAAGAAATATGGCGGCCTCGGTTTTTCGGCGCTGGCCCATTCCGAAGTGGTGCGGCTGATTTCGTCACGTTCTCTGGTCGCTGCGGTGACAGTGATGGTGCCAAACTCGCTTGGACCTGGCGAGTTGCTTCTGCAATTCGGAACCGAAGGGCAGAAGGATCACTGGCTGCCGCGGCTGGCGAACGGAACCGAGCTTCCGGCGTTTGGCCTGACCAGCGAAGAGGCCGGGTCAGACGCCGCGGCGATGGTCGATACCGGCATTGTCTGCGAGGGGGAATGGGAGGGCGAGACGGTGCTCGGCCTGCGGCTCAACTGGGCCAAGCGCTACATCACCCTGTCGCCGGTCTGCACCGTTCTCGGCCTTGCCTTCAAGATGCGCGATCCCGACGGCCTTCTGGGTGAGACCGAGGATATCGGCATCACCTGTGCGCTGGTGCCGACCCATCTGGACGGGGTCGAGATCGGTCGTCGCCATATCCCGGCCGGGCAGATGTTCCAGAACGGCCCGACCAACGGGACCGACGTTTTCATACCGCTGGACAACATCATCGGCGGGCCGGACTATGCCGGCAAGGGGTGGATGATGCTGATGAGCGCGCTTGCGGCGGGGCGCGGCATTTCGCTGCCATCACTTTCGGCGGCGGCCAGCGCGCTGGCGGCGCATACTTCCGGGGCCTATGCCCGCGTCCGCCAGCAATTCGGCATCCCGGTGTCGAAATTCGGCGGGGTGCAGGAAAGCCTCGCGCGGCTTGCGGCCAATGCCTATGCGCTGGACGCGGCGCGGCAGTTGACCTGCGTGGGCCTCGATGAAGGCCGCGCATTGGCGGTGATTTCCGGTATCATGAAATCGAACGCCACCTACCGGATGCGCGACGCGCTGAACGATGCCATGGACATCCATTCCGGCAAGGCGGTGATCGACGGGCCGAACAACTACCTGTCCGAGATCTACAAGGCGGTGCCGATCGGAATCACCGTCGAGGGGGCCAACATCCTGACGCGCAGCCTGATCATCTTTGGCCAGGGCTCGATCCGCGCGCATCCGCATCTTTTGGACGAGATGCAGTCGCTGGAGATCGAGGACCAGGAAAAATCACTCGACGCGTTCGACCGGCATTTCTGGGCCCATGTCGGGCACACGACCAGAACGCTCTTTCGGGCCCTTGTCCGTGCCTGGACGCTCAGCCTGTTTGCGCCCGCGCCCAAGGATGCGGGGCCGCTTCTCCCGATCTACCGGCGCATGTCGCGCTGGTCGGCGGCGTTTGCGCTGATCTCGGATTTCGCTTTTCTGACGCTCGGCGGCGGGCTGAAGCGGCGCGAGATGATCTCGGCCCGGCTGGGCGATGTGCTGTCGGAATTGTATTTTCTATCGGCGACGTTGAAACGCTGGGAAAACGAGGGGCAACAGGACGCCGACCTGCCACTGGTGCGTTTCACTGCCGAAACCGCGTTCGACAAGATCGGCGACAGCCTCGATCTGGTTCTGGCCAATCTTCCGGCGCGGTGGGCCGGCTGGCTGCTGCGCGCCGTGACCTTGCCAAAATCGGCGTCGCGCGGCCCGTCCGACGCGTTGACCGAAGCGTGCGCTGATCTGATTTCCGAACGCACGGCGACGCGCGGGCGGCTGTCGGGTGCATTGTTCCACGGCTGCACCGGCGACGGCATCACCAAGCTGGAGACGGCATTTGACGCCGTCATCGACTGTGCGCCGCTGGAAAAACGGCTGCGCGAAGCAGAGCTGAGCCAGCAACAGGCACTGAAGGTCGGCAAGATCACCGAGACTGAAAACGAGAGTTTGAACGCCATGAAGGCCGCAGTGCAGGCGGTGATCGCGGTTGACGAATTCACGCCCGCCGAGTTGGCGAAATTCTTTCCCGACCTCAAGGCAACCGGGCAATCCGCCAAACCGCGCCGGGCGCGAAAGACATCCAACGAGGCCACAAAATGACCGATCGTCCCGTCTATCTTGTCGATGGCGCGCGCACCCCGTTCCTCAAGGCGCGGGGCAAACCGGGGCCTTTCACGCCGGTGGACCTCGCGGTGCAATGCGGCCGTCCGCTTTTGACACGCCAGCCCTTCGCGCGCGACGCGTTCGATCTGGTCATCCTTGGCTGCGTCAATGTCATCGCCGACGAGATGAACCCCGCGCGGGTCGCCGCGCTGCGGCTTGGGATGGGTGCGGCGATGGCGGCCTTCACGGTGCAGATCAACTGCGGATCGGGAATGCAGTCGATTGACACCGCCTATCGCTATATCCGCGAGGGCGGGCACGACCTGATCCTTGCGGGCGGCACCGAGGCGTTGAGCCACGCGCCGCTGGTTCTGCGGCAGGAGGCAGTCGAATGGTATGCGCAGATGGCAACCGCCAAAGGCGCGCTTGACACCGCGTCAAAGCTGACGGGGCTGCGGCCGGATTTCTTCAAGCCGGTGCTGGGCCTCGAACGCGGCCTGACCGACCCGATCACCGATCTGAACATGGGTCAGACCGCAGAGATACTGGCGCATCGTTTCGGCATCATCCGCGAGCAGGCCGACGCCTACGCGGTCGAAAGCCACCGGCGCTTGGTGCGTGCGCAGGACGAGAGCTGGTTGACGGGCGAAGTGATGAGTGCCTATGACCGCGACGGCACACATTACGATCACGACGACGGCGTGCGCCGCGATAGCGACATGGACGCGCTTGGCAAGTTGAAGCCGGTCTTCGAGAAACCCCATGGCAAGGTGACCGCTGGCAATGCCAGCCAGATCACCGACGGTGCCTCCTGGGTGATCGTCGCCTCGGAACAGGCGGTCGAAAAGCACGGGCTGTCCCCGATCGCACGGATCGTGGACAGCGAATGGTCGGCGCTTGACCCGTCGATCATGGGGCTGGGGCCGGTTTTGTGCTCGACCGCGATCACCCGGCGCCAGGGGCTAAGCCGCGACGACGTCGACCTGTGGGAATTGAACGAGGCCTTCGCCGCGCAAGTGCTTGCCTGCCTCGCCGCGTGGGAGGATGAGGCGTTCTGCAAGCAGGTTCTGGGACTGGACAGCGCATTTGGGCAGATCGATCGCGACAGGCTGAATGTCGATGGTGGCGCGGTTTCGCTGGGCCATCCGGTCGGGACCAGCGGAAACCGCATCGTGCTGCATCTGGCCAACGCGATGAAGCGCAAGGGCGCGGTGCGCGGCATTGCGACCGAATGTATCGGCGGCGGCCAGGGCGGCGCGATGTTGCTGGAGGCTGTGGCATGACGGGATCTGTTCTGAACCATTTGGGCGAAACGCGGCTGGAACTGGGCCCTGCCCGCACCGCCGAGCCTGACGGCGCCTGGCGCGCCGCGCGCGATGTGCATGATGTGCTCTGGCTGGTGCTGGACGTCGCGGGAGCCGGGGCGAACACGATTTCGCGTGAAGTGCTGGAGGGGCTCGACCGGCAGCGTGACGCCATTGCACAGGACCCGCCCAAGGGCGTGGTGATCCGCTCGGCCAAGAGCGGTGGCTTCGCGGCTGGGGCCGATATCGCGATGTTCCGCGAATTGAAGGATGCCGAGGATGTAAAGGCCATGCTGACCTGGGGACACGCCGTTCTTGACCGGTTGGAGGCGCTGGAGTGTCCGACAGTTTGCGTCGTACACGGTCATGCGCTTGGCGCCGGCTTCGAGGTGGCGCTGGCCTGTGACCGGATCATTGCGGTGCACGGGGCCAGCTTTGGCTTTCCCGAGGTCAATCTGGGTCTGCATCCCGGTCTTGGCGGAACGTTCCGGCTGACGGATCGGATCGACCCGACCCAGGCCATGACCTACATGCTGACCGGCAAGACCGCGCACACCCAAAAGGCGAAATCGCTGGGCATTGTCGACGCGGTGGTCGAGGAACGCCATATCGAAGCCGCCGTGCGCGCCGCCATCGCCGGTGATCTGGAGCGAGACGGACCCAGCCTGACGGACCGCACGATGACGCTGTCGGCCGCGCGCAGCTATGCCGCCCGCAAGATGCGTCACAAGGCCGAGGAACGAGCTCCGAAAGAGCACTACCCCGCCCCCTATGCGCTGATCGACCTCTGGGAGGCGCATGGCGACGACAAAAAGGCCATGCAGCAAGGCGAAATTGCGTCTTTTGCAGAGCTTGTGACCAGCGAGACGTCAAGAAACCTCGTCAGGGTCTTTTTCCTGCGGCAAGCCCTGAAAGAGGACACCCGCGGCGAGGACAACATCGCCCGTGTCCACGTGGTCGGCGCCGGCACGATGGGCGGCGAAATCGCAGCCTGGTGTGCAATCAAGGGCAAGACCGTGACGTTGTTCGATCCGGATACCGAGGCGTTGGGGCAGGCGATCCGTCGGGCCGGCAAGGTTTGTAAGGATCAGCACCTGAACGGGATCGAGACCCGCGATGCGCTGGACCGGCTGATGCCGGACCCCGACCAGCTTGGCGTGCCAAGTGCCGATCTGGTAATCGAAGCAGGTCCCGAGAACGTCGAGGTCAAGAGCAAGATCTATGCCGAGCTTGAGCTGCGGATGAAATCGACTGCGACACTGGCGACGAACAGCTCTTCGCTGTCCATCACCACCCTGGCCAAAAGCCTCAAACGGCCCGGCCGCTTTGCGGGGCTTCATTTCTTCAACCCGGTCTCGAAGATGCAACTGATCGAGGTCGTGACCCACGACGATACCTTCGGCACCGTATCGGACCAGCTGGCCGCCTTTTGCGGCGCCATTGGCCGCCTGCCCGCGCGGGTGCGCGACTATCCGGGCTATCTGGTGAACCGCGCGTTGACGCCCTACCTGCTGGAAGCAATCCAAATGATCGGGGAAGGCCATGACAAGCAGGTCATCGACCTCGCCGCCGAACGGTTCGGAATGCCGATGGGACCCCTGGAACTGGCCGACCAGATCGGGCTCGACATCTGCCTCGACGTTGCCGAAAGCCTGACATCGGGGCTGGACAAGCCGATGCCGGATGTTCCCGGTTGGCTCCGCGAGATGGTCGAAAACGGGGATACCGGCAAGAAATCCGGCCGGGGGTTTTACGAATGGAAGGACGGCGCGGCGCAGAAGGACGACGCGCCGGATACCGGCAAGGCGGGCGATGCTGACGACATCACCGACCGGCTGATCCTGCCGATGCTGGATGCCTGTGTTGAATGCCTTCGCCTTGGCGTCGCCAGGGACAGCGATCAAGTGGACGGCGCAATGATCTTTGCCACCGGGTTTGCCCCCTTCCGGGGTGGGCCTATGAACTATGCGATATCCCGTGGCCCCGACGATATCAAAGCGCGCCTGGAAGACTTGGCCGAGGCCCACGGCGCGCGCTTGCGCCTTGATCCCGGCTGGAAGGACCTGTGTTGAATGTCCGGGGGCCGACCCTTCTGGATGACGCGGCGGCGGTTGCAAGAAGGATTGTCGAGCGGACCGGCGGCGATGTGCTGCTCGCGCTGCCGCTGGGACTGGGCAAGGCGAATACGATCACCAACGCCCTGACGGATCTGGCGCTTGAAGATAGCTCTATTCATCTGCACATAATCACCGCCCTGACGCTGCGGCGGCCCGTTGCGGACAGTGATCTTCAGGTGCGATTTCTTGGCCCGGCGATGGACCGCCTCTTCGGGGCATATACGCCGCTCGACTACGCGACCCGGCTTGCCGACGGGACGCTGCCCGACAACATCAGGGTGCAGGAATTCTTCTTTCAGGCGGGCGACGGGCTGGGCAATGCGGCGGCGCAACAGGGCTATATCGCGGCCAATTATACTCATGCGCTGGACTTTCTGATGGCCCGCCGTCCAAACGTCATCGCCCAGCTTCTGGCGCAGGACGACGACCGGGTCCGCGCCGTGCGACTTGATTTTACGATCATGTTCATTCATGGGCGGACGCTCCTGCTGTCTTGTTCCAGAGCCGGAATTGTTGGCGCTCTGGGCACGCGAGGACGTCGGAGCACAAGAGGGCAAGGAGACGTTTGGCGCAACAGTCGTGAGACGGGATCGGGAGAACCAGTGTGCAACAGAGTGCCATCGAGCACGTGGCTTTGATCTGGACCCGACCTTCGAACGGCCCACGGCATCTGGAACGCCGCATCATGAGGCCGGATACATGTCAGCACCCGATGACGCGCCAAAATCAGCTCTGAAGATTCCTCTTGCGCAAGGGACGGTTACACAAGTTGCACAAATCGTCTGAAGAACGGAGTTCCCCTTTCCCCAGACGGACTTATCCTACGGGCTCAGTGATGGGTAAGGTTTACTGCATGGTGCGCGGAAAGAGGGTCGGCAAATGCCGACCCTCTCGTGGTATCGTGAAGGATCATAGTTGCTTCCAGAAGCCCTCGCGGATGTCGCGGTCAGCTTTTTCGAATTCCGGTTTCTCGATCATGCCGCTACGATCGCGGTCATAATTCATGAAGACACCTGCATTGAACTCGGCTTCGGTGAGCACGCCGTCATTATCTTGATCCCATTTGCTGAACGTGCCGTCCTGCTCACCCTGGGCCAGGCGCCAGCCTTCAACGTACTCATCTTGCGA
>NZ_PDNI01000046.1 GCF_002925845.1 Roseovarius nitratireducens
CGGAAGGTGTCGCGCCCAGTCAGCTCGCGCACCGCGCCAAGCTCAACCAGCCGGTCGCAGAGACGTCGCGCGGCGCGATCCGGCAAGGGCAGCGCCGAGGGCGCCACCGCATCGCGGGTCAGGAACATCTTGACCGCGTCCCCGGCCCCCTTGGCCCGCAGCTTTGGCGCAACCGCTTTCAGATGGGCCGCCCGGCGTGCGAGGTCGGCGGAGAGACGCTCGGCGTCGACCGCCGAAGCAACAACCGCACGATGACAGGCCACGCGCAGATCGTCGCCCCGCTTGCGCAGGTCGGCGCGCTTCAGGTCCATGGCCAGGAGCGGCACGAGATGCTCCCATCCGAGCATCTGGGCAAGGGCGGCGTCAGCGAGGACGAGCGCCGGAACCTCCGCCCGTGGCGCCTCCGCGAGCACCGCCTCCAGCACCATTGCGGCGCGGGTCATCGGCGCGCCCTGCCCCGCGTCGAGCCAGCCTGCGATCTGTTCTGGTGGATGCGTAGGCAACGCACGGCCCAGTGCGTTGACCGAAACCGGCCGCTCCACCGCGCGCCGCCAGGCCATGTAGGTCTCGCCCGCCGGGCCGGGCAAATCCCCTGGGCGCAGGAGGTGCACCGCGTCGCGCAACTCGCTTGCCCTTTCGGGCCGACCGGAGAACGCGACGCAGGCCTCTGCTGCGTGCAGCGCCAGGCGATCCCGCAACAAGCCTTGGGGCACGTCCCCTCGTGCCAACACAAGATGCAGGTGAGCGAGCGACGCGCCCGATAAAAACGCCACATCTTCAAGCCTTTCAGAACGGGCGGAGGTGACCCAGGCGGGCATCCGGGGTAACCTGTCGAGGTCGTCGATGGGAGCGTGCCGGGCAAATGTCATGCTTGGAGCCTACATCTGCACGGCGCTTTCTACCAGAAAATTGCATAAAAAACGCCCCGCCTTGCCGATCTCGTTTATGTCCAATAAGTTTGCATTATCGGACATGACGCAACACGATACATGACCCGGAACTGTCGTTTTAGTTTCATGGGTGGATTCGGCCGAAATCGCCTCTCTCGTCGAGGAAATTTCCATTTAACCGGTGGACGGGCCTCTTGCTCAATCTGTGGACTCGTTCCGCTCCAGCGTCAATCGCGCGCCTTCCTTTGCCGTTCCGTAGATCTCGCCCATCCGTGAGCCACGGCAGCGGCGCCGCACGCCTGAACAGGACGAGGGCTGCCTCAGGCAAGACTGCATTGGGCACGAGGTCTGGTCCGAAGAGATCCTGCAGGATCACCAGTGTCAGGGCCCTCCAGCGCACCGATAGGTGCTGAAACGGCGCAGGCCGGCCGACGGCTGCGCGGGCCTCGTAAGGGCAGTTCCACCCCGGTTCATCGTACCAGAGCGCGAGGACAGGCCGGGCCGCCCCATCGCGATCAAGCGGCGCCCACAGAGTGCGAATTCCATGATTGAGTCGATCAAGACGGCCTGGGCCACCTCTGACGATTCCGCTGATCTGGCGTTGGAGCTCGAGAACTCCCACAGCGAAATCCGCCTTCAAAAGGTCCTCCGTCTCCCCTCCCCCGCCGGTCAGAACGGCATCGCATTTGCGACAGAAGGGGCGCAGCAAGCCATTCAGCATACGAAAGGAAAGCCTCAGGCGGCCGCGACAAGCGGGGCAGTGATCCAGGAGCATGGTCCGGTGCGCCGGGCAAACCACCTGCTCCGCCAATCGCCAATTTGCCCGCAGATAGGCATCGCGACCGGCAGCGACATCCGCATCGAAACAGGCAAGACAGACCGGCACCGCCTCGGTCCGCAACCAGTCCCGCGGCCGATCAGGATATCGGGAAGCCAGTGACCTGCGATGAAGCCGTTCCGGATCGATCCTGCAGGCCTTCGCCCAAAGCCTGAGCAGCCGCATATCCGGCGCCACATCGTCAACCTGCCGCGCGCCTGCGTCCCTACCCCCCTGCCCCGCCAGGTACACCATCAATTCAAGAGGCTCCGCCCCGTAGCGCGCGGCAACCCGCGCCATCCAGGACGAAAGCAGTTCGTCTTGATACGGCCGCGGCGCGACGGGCAGTCGGGCCGACACCATCATGCCCCGACCCGTTGTTGCACGGGCTTGCCCCGCCGCCGAGCGGTCTGGGTCATCGAGACCAGCGGCAGCACCAGATTGTCGCCAAAACTATCCGCGTCGAGGCGCTCCTTGCCCGACCGAACCGCATCTTCCGCCGCCGTTTCGATCAGGCGGAAAATGCGCGCCGTCACACCGGAGGTCAGCTTGTGAATCCGCTTTCGGGCCTCCCCACTGATCAGATCGGAGGGTTCGCGCAAGGGCAGGATACGTTCGAAACTTTTCAGGAGCCCGGCGAAGGCGGCATCGTTCTGCCAGGGCTTGAGATGGAACGCCTCGAAGCGCTCGGCCAGTTGCGCATCGGTCAGCAGCGCCTGCCGAGCCAGGTCCGTTCCGGCACAAACCAGGGGAATCCGCAGGTCATTGGCCAGAAACCGGATGGCATTGAGAAAGATGCGCTGCTGACGGAAGGTGCCGGCCAGCATGCCGTTCACCTCGTCGAGAATGATCATCTTTGCCCCCACGGTCCGCAGCAGCGACCGGCAGATATCCTTCTCGCGGGCGAGCGTACCGCCTGTCATCGCCGGCGCGCCCATGCTGGCCAGAAGTTCCCGGTAAAGATCGCGTTCAATGGGTTCGGATGGCACCTGCGCGACAACCACCGGGCGGTGGTCAACGCCGGTCACCTGGCTGAACTTTGGCGGGTGGTCGCGTTCGAACTTGCGGACGATCTTGGTCTTGCCCATGCCTGTATCGCCATAGATCAGCAGGCAGGGCATCCGGTCACGCGGCGGATAGGTCAGCAGGTTCTCCAGACGTGCCAGAGCCGCCCCGGACTGATTGAAACCGATCCAGCGGTCAGCCCGGATCCAGGCAATGCGCTCATCATCCGGCAGTGCCGCGAACCGGCGGTAGGCCGGATCGAGATGTGCAAATGCGCTGCCTTCGGTCACGACCATTCCTCGACTTCGAACCCCGGATGGTTCCTGAGCACATTCTCGTTTTCCTCTGGTCTCGGATCGGCATCCTCAGCCTCGTAGGCCCCTACCCCATCAAGCGCTCGGTCCCGTCGCTCGGAAAACCGCCTGGCCTCCCGTGTCCTGGTGCTGGCAGCATCAACCAGGGCGCGCTGTTCCTCGATCACCGCGAATATGAGGTCTTCGTCTTCGAGCGTGCGCCCGCGCTCGCGCAAAATCGCCTGCGCACGGCGATGCTCCGCAAGAGTGATCGACGGATGGCGCAGGTCCGCAAACCGCACAGGATAGCGCTGGCCCTCGGGGCTCCGGACATAGATCGTGGAGAGGTCACGAGGATCGTAGGACACCCGCAATTGCCGGTCCTGCCGCCCCGCCCAGAGGCTCAGGACATCGTCCCAATACCGCAGGCCAAAGAGATGGATTCCATCGCGGCGTACCATGCGTTCCGTGCTCGGCAGGAAGTCGATCCGGAACCCCTCCGGATCGTATGGCCGGCGCAAAGGTGCCTCGCGCCGCCCATAGGCCTCGTTCCAGGCCGCAACCGGCGGAATCCCAAGCGCGCGGTGCCGTTCTGCATGATAACGGGTAATTTCCAGCGCCAACCAGTGCTCCAGCTCATCGAGCGTCATCACCGATTTGGCCACGGAATCGTAGTCGCCGCGGTCCTTGATGCTGCTGAAGGTCGATCCCGGCAGCAGATGGACCGCCCCCATCATCGTTCCGATCAAACGCTCAATGTGACCGCCGTAATGCGGCGCCCCAATCGGCCGGTACAGCAGGGAAATCCCGTGCTCTTCCGCACCGCGCTTCATCGCTTTCGAGCGGAATTCCTTGGCATTGTCGACGTGAATGGTCTCCGGCAATCCCTCGGCTGGCCAGTCCGCGTCGATACCC
The DNA here is from genome assembly GCF_002925845.1 of Roseovarius nitratireducens. Taxonomy (GTDB): domain Bacteria; phylum Pseudomonadota; class Alphaproteobacteria; order Rhodobacterales; family Rhodobacteraceae; genus Roseovarius; species Roseovarius nitratireducens. Next base: position 3,921 of record NZ_PDNI01000046.1, read on the forward strand.
AGGCTCTCCAGCCAGTCGAACTTGGGCTGCACCAGGTGCTGGATGGTCAGTGCCACCGACAAGGCCGACGGCGGCTCCAGCGTTAGGTAAAAGCCTGCCACCGTGCGGCTGGCGACGTCGATGGCGAGCGTCAACCAGGGCCGTTGCAAAGGCTTCCGATGAACCCGGTCGACAACGATGACATCCACCAGCGTGTGGTCGATCTGAACCACCTCATAGGCCCGTTCGATCTGATAGCTGCCCGGCACCGGGCGATGTCGCTGTCGAGAGACCATTGCCCCCTCACGCGCAGCTGTAAGCTCCGCCGGATCTATCGCCGCCACACGGTCCCGCAACGTGGTCCAGCACGGGGGACGCAGACCCCTTTGACTGCATCGTCTGCGCACCTCCTTTTGCAGGGCATTTATGCTCGGCTTCTGGAGGGATTTGTAGAAATCCTCGATCGCCCCCGAAATCACCGTTTCAATCTCGGCGGGCAGCCGACGGCTGCCCGTCGGTGTCCCGACCTGAGCCGCCAGCAAGGAACTGGCGACCGGGCTCGCCTTGTAGGCTGAGATCAACTCGTAAAGGCGGGAGCGCTTGAGGCCAAGGTCTCGGCAGGCCTTGAGGAATTCGGCACGGTTCGGTGACGCCTTGCTTGCAAGACGGCGGATCACAGCTTCCCGCGCGACCGCCTGTTCCCATGCTGCATCGTCGACAGTGTTGATGTCTGATCGATCCACCATGGCCAAACCCGGAAAATAGGTGTCTTATGTCCGATAATGAAACTATAATCCGGGAATGAAACAAGAACATGAATACAATGATATCAATACGTTAGTGTCCACCAATGGAACAAGAACGACATGAGCAGAACACCTGAAAATACGCCCTCAGGCGATGAGAAATCGAGTGCAGTGAACGATGCTGCAACCGGAGATCACAAGATCGACGAGAGAGAGGCTGCGGACGGCAATACGATCGCCCTGCCCGTCCATGTGGCCGGCTCCGGCAATCTCGACCGCCTTGTCGATACCGCCCGCGACTACGCCAAGGCCTCGACGGCGGAGAACACCAACAAGGCCTATGCGGCCGATTGGAAGCACTTCGCGCGCTGGTGCCGGTTGAAAGGCACGGAGCCCCTGCCCCCGTCGCCGGAGATGATCGGACTCTATCTCACCGACCTGGCTGCGCCAAGGAATGGGGTCCCTGCCCTGTCAGTTTCGACGATAGACAGAAAGCTCTCCGGCCTTGCGTGGAACTACGCGCAACGTGGCTTCACCCTGGACCGCAAGAACCGGCACATCGCCGCGGTGCTGGCCGGGATCAAGCGCAAGCACGCACGCCCGCCAGTGCAGAAAGCGGCGATCCTGCCCGAGGACATCCTCGCCATGGTCGCCACCCTGCCCTTCGATCTGCGCGGATTGCGGGATCGCGCGATCCTGCTTTTGGGTTACGCTGGTGGGCTCCGGCGCTCCGAGATTGTCAGTCTCGATCACGGGAAGGACGACACGCCGGACTCCGGCGGTTGGGTCGAGATCCTCGACGATGGTGCGATCCTCACGCTCAACGCTAAAACCGGTTGGCGTGAGGTCGAGATCGGCCGCGGATCGTCCGAACAGACCTGCCCGGTGCATGCGCTCGAACAATGGATGCATTTCGCCAAGATCGATTTCGGGCCAGTCTTCGTGCGCACGTCACGCGACGGTAAACGCGCGCTCAACGCCCGACTCAACGACAAGCATGTGGCTCGGCTGATCAAGGCGACGGTTCTCAAGAGCGGCATCCGTTCGGAATTATCTGAGAAAGAACGCTTGGCACTGTTTTCCGGACATTCCCTGCGCGCTGGTCTCGCCAGCTCCGCCGAGGTCGACGAGCGCTACGTCCAGAAGCAACTTGGGCACGCCTCGGCCGAGATGACCCGCCGCTATCAGCGTCGCCGCGACCGGTTCCGGGTAAACCTGACCAAGGCTGCTGGACTATGATATGTCATTCCTTGACGCCGCCAGCGCGGCAACATGGTGCGGAAGATCGCTTCGGGAATGCAGGATGTCGACGATGATCACTTCGTCCGGCCGATCCAGAAACACAAAGAAATGCTCCCCTGCGCTCGTGAACCGCAAATCCGCGGCATCATCGACCAAAACAGCACAGCTCCGGCTATGCGCCTGACCGTTCAGGATCGCCTGACAGCGGTCGAGCAGTTCCGTTTCATAAAGTTCGGCCTGCTTGAGCCCGAACTTCGCTATCGTCCACTTGGCAATCTCGACCAGGCTGGCCTCTGCGCGGCGCGTCAGCCGAAAGGAGCGGCTCATGAAGACGCGCGTGCTTGTCGAAAGGCCCGCCGGATCGCGTCTTCTCCGCTACCTTCGGCAAACTCGCCCGCCCTGGCTTGCGCCAATCCCTCGAGCAAGCCTTGCCGGATTCCTGCGAACTGAGCTTCTTCCTGTTCGAGCAACCGTAGCCCCGCGCGCATTGCTTCACTCACGTTCTGATAGCGCCCGGATGCCACCAAGGCCTGAACCAACTGGTCCTGGGTTTCGGTCAGAACGACATTGCGTGTCACCATTTGACAGGCCTCCTTTGTTGGCAATATATGCCAACGCAGGATTTTGGTCAATGGTGTAGACCCTCGCATCGCCGTTTTCAGACGGTCGTTGACCTGATCCCCGCAAACAGGACCGTTTGAAGGTGGAGTTTTCCGCTATGATTTCCCGGCTGGGAGAGGAGCGGAATCACATGAAGGCATCGAAGTTTACGGACGCGCAGAAGGCGTTCATCATCAAGCAGGGCGAAGACGGCACACCGGTTGCCGAGATCTGCCGGAAGGCCGGGATCAGCCAGGCCACCTACTTCAACTGGAAGAAGAAGTATGCGGGTCTGTTGCCGACGGAGATGAAGCGGCTGAAGCAGCTCGAGGACGAGAACGGCCGACTGAAGAAGATCGTAGCCGACCTTACCTTGGACCGCGAGATGTTGCAGGACGTCATCCGGCGAAAGATCTGAGGCCTGGTCGGATGCGCGAACTGGTTCGCGGGATGTGCAGCGATTGGGCGGTCTCGATCCGGGCGGCGTGTGGAGCCATCGGATTTGATCGTTCGACGTTTCACTACAAATCCCGCCGCGCCGATCAGGCTGCCGTGGAAAAGCGGATCAAAGAGATCTGCGAGACACGCGTGCGCTACGGCTATCGCCGGGTTCATGTGCTCCTGGACCGCGAGGGCTGGGGCATCAACATCAAGAAAGTCTATCGTATTTACAGGGAGTTGGGCATGCAGCTGAGGAACAAGACGCCGAAACGGCGGGTGAAGGCCAAGCTGCGCGATGATCGCGCCGAAGCCGTCGGCCCCAACGATGTCTGGGCGATGGATTTTGTCCATGACCAGCTGGCGACGGGCAAGAAGCTTCGGGTTCTGACCGTCGTGGACACGTTCTCACGATACGTGCCTGTGCTCGACGCGCGGTTCAGCTATCGGGGCGAAGATGTGGTCACGACGCTGGATCGAACCTGCCGAATGATCGGCTATCCCAAGACCATCCGTGTCGATCAGGGCAGCGAGTTCATCTCCCGGGATATGGACCTCTGGGCCTATCAGCGCGGCGTCACACTCGACTTCTCACGACCTGGCAAACCTACGGACAACGCCTTCATCGAGGCGTTCAATGGCCGCTTCCGTGCCGAGTGCTTGAACGCCCATTGGTTCCTGACGCTTGCAGATGCGGCCGAAAAGTTGGAGACTTGGCGTAGATACTACAACGAGGAACGGCCACACAGTGCGATCGGCAACAAAGCCCCGATCACGCTGACAAAATCGGGGGGCATCACCAGCCTGTCACCCTGATCCAAGCAGGAAAACTCTCGCCATCGGCGGTCGAAGGTTCGGGGTCGGACCACAACCAAAAGGGCTCTGGTTCCGGGTGGATGAAAGTTCAGTGGCAGGTCACTCCATACGACCATCGATCGCAACCACAACCTTCTGGTCGACATGCCCGAAGAGGTTCTTCGGGACGTTCTGGTCGAACTCAACAAGGAACACCTGATATGAAATCGATGACCTGCGGGTTCAGGGCCCGACGACCGCCTGCGATAGCCCGTTTCCCGCAAAAGATTCCGCTGTCATGCGCGACCGGAGACAAGCGCTTTCATTACGACAGCCACGATCAGCTGCGCGCACATCTCACAGACTTCATGGCAGCCTGCAATTCCGCCCGGCGCCTCAAGACGCTCAGCGGTCTCACGCCCTACGAATACATCTGCAAGGTCTGGACCTCAGAGCCGGATCACTTCATCCTCAACCCGATCCATCAGACTCCGGGACTGAACATCACTTAGCTAGTCTTGCAAGGACGTCGGTCCGAAATCTGTTACGGATTTCGGCATCGGCGCGGACGCTACGCTCCGCCCCATCAAGGTCGCAGCGCGACCCGGCCCGTCGCCCTGCGATCCACCAGATCACTCAGCGCGCGGGCGTAATCCTCCAGCGCGTAGACCTGCACCGGCGTTATCCGGATCGCGCCCGCGACGAACAGATCGAACACCTCGGCAAAGCATTGCCGCATCAGATCGGGGCGGCGCTTGCGGTAATCACTGATCTGCACGCCCGTCACCGCGATATTCTTGAGCAGGAGGTAATTGGCGCGCAGCGTCGGTATCCGCCCGGCGGCAAAGCCCACGACGACGAGACGTCCGCGCCACGCCAGCGCGCGCAACGCGGCGTCGAAGAAATCCCCGCCCAGCGGGTCGATGACCACGTCGACCCCCGCCTTGCCGGTCAGATCATGAACCTGCGCCCTCAGGGTGTTGCGCAGGTCATCGCGGGCGATGTCCACTGTAGCGTCGGCCCCGGCGTCCTGCACGAGCGCGGCCTTTTCGGGGCTGGCCACTCCGGCGATCACCCGCGCCCCCCTTGCCTTGGCCAGCTGGATCGCGGCGAGACCGACCGCCCCTGTAGCCCCGAGCACAAGGACGGTCTCACCCTCCTTGAGCCCCGCACGATCCGTCAGCGCCATCCATGCCGTGTCATAGGCCAGCGATATCGTCGTCGCCTGCTCGAAGCCCATCGCATCGGGCAAAGCGTAGCACTGGTCTGCCGCCGCGCAGACCACCTCGGCATAGCCGCCCTGCTCGACCATCGCCAGCACCCTGTCGCCGATCCGCAAGTCTGCAACATCCGCACCAAGAGCGCTCACGGTGCCAACCGGACCCTTGCCCGGAACAAAGGGGCGCTCTGGCAGGAACTGGTAGGCCCCGCGCATCACCAGCGTATCCACGAAATTGGCCGGGGCCAGCGCTACCTCGACGCGAACCTCGCCGGGTCCCGGTTGCGGGGTCTCGATATCCTCGACCTGCGCCGAGCCGACCGGTCCGAATTCACGTATGACGACCGCTTTCATGTCCTGTGCTCCCTGGTGTTGAATCGTCCCCGCCCGAGCGCGACGAGCGTATCTCCGGCCCGCACCTCGACATCGGCGCAGGCGATCGAGCGCCCCGCCTTGCGAAGCATCCCGCGCGCGGTCAGGCGCTCGCCGATGGCGGGGGCGAGATACTCGATCTGCAAGCCGATCGTCGGTGTCGTGCCGCCGCCATACCAGACCGCGACCGCCGCATGGCCGGTCATGTCGATGAGCGAGGCGATGATGCCGCCGTGAAACAGCATCTCGCCATCCTTACCGCTCATCTCGGGCCGGAAGCGCAATTCGGTCTCGACCGTCTGCGTGGCCCTGTCGGCTGAAATGGCGGTCGCGCCCATCCATAGATTGTGCCGGGGTTGGCGCAACTGCTCCCGCAGCAGGTCAAGTGGATCGGCCAGTTCAGGCGGTGGGGGCATGGGCGGCACCTTTCATCTGACCGACACCGGCTGCAGGTCTCCGGCTGCGATGGCGGCCACCAGGTGGCGCTTGAGCACCTTGCCATTCGCGCTGGTTGGCAATTCCGGCACGCGCAGAAAATATTCCGGCATGTCGTATCTCGACAGCCCCTCCGCCGCGAGATGCGCCAGCAGGTCGGCCGGCTCGATCCCGGTCTCCGCGTCGGTGCTCACGACGATGCACACGCGCTCCCCGAGCCTGTCATCGGCCACGGGAACCACCGCAACGCCGCTCAGCGCGGGATGCCGCATGGCGAGCCGCTCGATAAGCGCGGGCTGGATGTTGTGGCCGCCACGAATGATGATTTCCTTGATCCGACCCGTCACGCGCAGATACCCGTCCCCGTCCAGCACGCCAAGATCGCCAGTCATGAACCAGCCCTGCCGGTTGAACGCGCGCTCGGTCGCCTCCTGGTCGCCGAAATATCCTAGCATGAGGCTCGCACCACGCCCGCCGATATGCCCGGTCTCGCCGGTCGCAAGCGGCCTGTCGGGATCGTCGATGTCGAATATCCGCACCTCATATCCCGCGCAGGCGGTGCCGGAACTGCCCAGGATGCGCTCTTTCGGATCATCGGGCAGCGTGTAGTGGTGCGAACACCCCTCTGTCATGCCATAGCCGCTCTGCGGCACGACACCGTGCGCCATCAGCTTTTCCACGGTCGCCTCCGACACTGCGGCACCGGAGATGCGAAATCCCTTGAGCGTCCCGAGGTCACCAGCGCCCCGTCGGTCGATCTCGGCCACGAGATCCATCGCGTGGGCCGGAACCCCGAAGAGAAAGCTCACCCCGCACTCGCGGATGCGGTCCAGCAGCCCGGCCCCGCGCGGGGCGTCGTGCAGCACCATCGTGCCACCCGCCAGCAGCGACAGCACCAGCGCGCCGAAACCCAGATTGTGACTCAGCGGGCTCAGCGAATAGATCACCGATGTGTCGTCGAATTCCCAGTCCCGGGCCAGCGCACGGGCATTGGCCAGCAGCGTGTTGTTGCTGTGCAGCACACCCTTGGGCTCTCCCGACGTGCCAGAGGTGAAGGCAAGGTAGACGATATCGTCAGCATGGCCCGCCGCGCCCGGCGGGGCCCCGTCCCCCGGCGCAAGCATCCGCCTGATGTCCTCGGGGCCGCGCACGACGGGGGCGGGCAATTCGACATGGCGGATCAGGTGAGCCTGCCCCGCCACCGCCTCGGCGATGCTTGCCTGCCCCGCATCGGCGCCATGCCCCACCTCCGTCACGAGCACCCGCGCCCGCATCCGCTGCGCCAGCGTCGCGATCTCTGCAACCGTATGGTTGCGGTGCAATGACGGACACAACACCAGCCCCTGCCCCGAGCAGGCCAGCAGCAGCGGCGCGAGTTCCACCCGGTTCGACAGCCAGGCGGCTACCCGGTCGCCGGGCCGCAGGCCCGCCGCGATCAGTTCCGCGCCGATGCGGTCCGCCAAATGCACCAGTTCCGCATAGGTCAGCGCACAATGCGAGTCGCGGATCGCGACCCGTTCCGGCACCGCCTCGGCATGGGCGCGGGCCAGGGAATAGAGGGTATCGTCGCGCCAAAACCCGGCCGCGTATTGCGCCGCCAGCATGGCAGGGCCGAGACGCGTCAGGATGTTTTGGTCTGCGGCACCGTTATCGCGGGTCATTCGGCTCTCTGATCCTGAAGATTGCGCCGGCCCCCGCCGCGCAAGCGTAACTCAATCACAGCGTCGTCTCAATTTCAATACTTGTTCCAAAAATATGTCAAAGCCGCTCCGCCGCCCACAGCGCTGCGCCCAGCAAGTCACGATCCCGGAACCGGCAACCGACCATCTGCAGCCCGACGGGCAGGTCAGCCCCACCCATGCTCAGTGGCAGGCTCAGGCTTGGCAGGTGCAGCATCGTCCAGATTTCCTGCAACCTCGGGTCTCCGGTATGGTCATGTCCCTCGAGGGCGGGGCCAGGAGCCGTCGGCGTCACCAGCACGTCGATATCCGCAAACATTCCTTCCGTCGCGGCGGCAAAGGCGGCGACGGCCTCGCGCGCCGCGACGTAGTCCTCACCGGAAATCGCCTGCCCGCGCGTGCACACGTCGCGGCTCTGGCGCGACATGCAAGCGCCGTCTTTGAGCCACTCCGCGGTCAGATCGCCCGCGCGCTCATAGGCGTTCACGATGGCCCGCTGCTCGGTGATCGTCTCGAATCCCGGCGGCGGGGCAACCTCCGACAATACGGCCCCGCACCGCTCCAGCCGCGCCAACGCGTCCTGCATGGCATCGCGCATCCCGGTCTCGACCGTGTCCCACAGATGCGACCTGAACACCCCCAGGCGCGGTGCGCCCTCCCGCGCGGCGGCAGGCACCGCATTCATCAGCACCGCATGGACATGCGCCACATCGGCGACGTTGCGCGCCAGCACGCCCACGGTGTCGAAGCTGCGCGCCGCCGGTTTCATCCCCGCGACCGGATAGAACCCGAATGTGGGTTTAAAACCCACAATCCCGCAGAAGGCCGCCGGTCTGAGGACAGACCCACCGGTTTGCGTGCCAAGCGCGAAGGGGACCATGCAATCCGCGACCGCCGCGGCGGATCCGCTCGAAGAGCCGCCCGGCGTGCGATCTGGATCGCGCGGGTTGCGCGTATCGGTCGGCTGGGTGCCCGCGAACTCGGCGGTGGCGGTCTTGCCGATCAGCACCGCTCCCGCCCCGCGCAGCCGCGCGACACTGGCCGCGTCAAATCGCGGCCTGTGCCCGGAATAGAGCCGCGACCCCATCTCCGTGGGCATCCCGGCGCTATCAAACACGTCCTTCGCTCCAAAGGGCACCCCCGCCAGCGGCAGCCGCGACCCTGCCGCAACCCCGGCGGCCTGCCGCAGCGCCTCCGCTCCGTCGTGACACACCCACGCGCCCAGATGGGGCTCGCGCAGCCGTATACGCTCCAAGCAGGCCTGCACCACCTCCTGCGCGGAAAACACCTTGCGGGCCACGCCCTCAGCGATGTCGACGACGCCCAATTCGTTCAACGGCCCGTTGTTGTAACGTGTCGGTTTCATCGCTCCGCTCCCCTTGCATCGGCCCACGCGAGATGCCGCCCGGTTGTTGACCTTCCCGCCGCCATGTTCAAAGACTGGTGAGAAATGTCATTATCGAGACGTTGAACATAAATGATACGTTCCCACCCGCGGAAGGAAAAGGCCACCCGTCAAGCACGTCCGGCCATAGAAAGACCATGAGCAACACTCCCCCTGTCACCACACTGCGCTATGACGAGATCGGCCAGCGCCTGCGCGCGTTTCGCCTCGGCTCAGGCCTCAGCGCCGACGAGATCGGCCAGCGCATTGGAATCTCCCGCACCGCCGTCTACCGTTTCGAGAAAGGCGAGGTCGTCAAGATCGAGACGCTGCTCAGCCTCGCGGAGCTTCTCGGCGTGTCGCTGCCCTCGCTTCTGGGGGTCGAGATCGAGTACATCTCCTCCGCCGTCACCTATTTCGAACGGCTGCGGCAACTCGAGGAAACGGCGGACCGGATCATCGTGCTTGCGGGGCCGATATCCTACCTGCTCGCGTCCGACAGGTTCTGCGGTTTCCTGCAGGAATTGCTCCGGGAAAGCGTCGCCGGAGAGACACACGACCGGGACCGGCTCTATCGCGACGTGGACCGGATCATGGAGATCCTCGAAGCCCGCAAGGCCACCTACCGTGACCGCCGCCCCTCGGTCATCAACCTGATCTCGGCCCTCGACATGGAACGCCTGCTGCGCTCGGGCCTCGTTGGGCGCACCCTCGTGGCCGAGGCGGAACTCGACAAGCGGCGCGCGCTCGCGGTAGAGGAGGTCGAGCATTTCGCCCGCCTGATGGAGGCCGAACCGATCGGCGTTCAGATCGGGTTGGTGACGGGCACTCTGCCCCGCACTGGACTTCAGGTCTTTCGGTCCGGTGACCGAAAGACATTGTCGATCAGCCCGTTCCGCCTCGGCGAACAACCGAATATCCGGCTGGGCGTCGCGATGATCACCGAAACTCAGGAGGCGCTTCGGCTGCACGAAACCATGATTGACGAGATGTGGGATGGTGCCTTGAAGGGGGACGTGGCGGCACGATACCTCCGAGACCTGATCGCGGCGGTGGAGGCACGCGACGCAAGCTAGACACGCGGGACTGGCGCTCCATCCAGCGGCGGCGGGGCGTCTTGCAACACCTCAAGAAACCTTTGCAGCAACGGTGTCTGCTCGCCCCCCTTGCGAAGGCATATCCGCAACTCGCGCTGCGCCCAGGGCTCGGCTAGCCGGACGATCCCGATATCGAGCGCACGCGCAAGCGGGCGCGCGACCGCTTCGGTCATGATGGATATGCCGACACCCGCCTCCACCAGTCTCGCGGCTGCGTCAAAGCTTGAAACGCGGACCCGCGTGTCCAGTTTGCGCCCCAGCCGCCCCGCCGCGCGCTGCATCAATGTCTCGATCGCCCCCGAGGCCTCCGACCCGATATTGGCGTGGTCGAGAATACGCTCGAACCCCACCGCCCCGTCCTCACAGTCAAACGTCAGCGAAGCCGGACAGACCGCCACAAGCCGATCGCTGCGATAATGCACGACGCGCAGATCGCCAGTCGGCTCCTGCCCTGTGAAAATTCCGATATCGCTCGCATTATCCAGAACCATGCGGATGACGGTCGGGCTGGTCGCAACCTGCATGTCGACCTTGACGAAGGGCGCGAGCGCCAGAAACCGATTGATATCGCCTGGCAAATAGCCGATGGCCGCGCTTTCGTTGGCGGCCAGCCGGATTAGCCCCCGCATGCCTTCTCCGAATTCGGACATGTCGGCGAAAATCTGGTCGATCCGCGCCAAGATCGCGCGGCAATGCAGCAAAAGCGCGTGGCCTGCGGGCGTTACTTCCACACCCTGACGGTGACGCAGCAACAGGTCAGTACGCAAGTTCGCTTCGAGATCCGAAATCCGCTTGGACACCGCCGATGTGGTGATGTTCTCGCGGCTTGCGGCCTTTACGATGCTGCGCTCTTCCACCACCGCGACAAAGAGCCGGATGCTGAGCAGGTCGAGGCGGCCGACGGGGAGCACCATGTCAGCGCAGTCAGATCGGGTTGAGGGTGATCAGGCGTTCTTCGGTCATGTCGTGGATCGCGAAACGCGGCCCCTCGCGCCCGAACCCGCTGTCCTTCAACCCGCCATAAGGCATCAGATCGACCCGGCTGCTGGAGGTGTCGTTGACATGAACATTGCCCATGCGCAGTCGGCGAATGACCGACAGCGCGCGCGTGATATCGCTGGTGAAAATGCCGCCCGCGAGGCCGAAGGGCGTATCATTGGCCATGTCGATGGCCGCGTCGAGTCCCGGAACCGGTACCATCGATACGATGGGCGCAAAGACCTCGGCGCAGACCACGCTCATCTCCGGACCCACGTCTCGAAGGATCACCGGCCAGAGCACTGGCCCCTCGCGCCGCACCCCGGTCAGCGCGCGCGCGCCGCCCGCGATGGCCTCGTTGACCCAGGCCTCGGCGCGCACTGCCTCGCGTTCGTCGATCATAGGGCCGACGACGGTATCGTCGGCCCGTGGGTCGCCCACCGGAAGGGCGGCGGTGGCCTCGACCAGCAGGTCGGCGAACCTGTCCACCACCCGTTCATCCACCAAGATGCGCTGCACGGAGGTGCAGACCTGCCCCGCCTTGCGAAACGCCGCGTTGGCGCATTTGCCGGCCGCGACGTCGAGCGCGGCATCCTCGCAGATGATCGTCGACGAGATATTGCCCAGCTCCAGCTGCGTGCGCCGCAAACCGGCCGCCTGCTGGATCACCCGGCCTACCTCGGTGCTGCCGGTAAAGGTGTAATAGTCGATGCCCTCATGCTCCAGCAACTGCTGCCCGACGGTGCCACCACCGCCGATCACCATGTTGAGCAGGCCCGCCGGCAGGCCCGCCTCCTCGAATATCTCGCACAGGATGACGGCGCAGAGCGGCGTGTAGGTCGCGGGCTTAAGCACCACGGCATTGCCCGCGGCGATGGCCGGCGCGATCTTGTGCAACACGGTATTGAGCGGTGAATTGAACGGCGTGATCGCGCACACCACCCCTATCGGCAGCCGCAAGGTAAAGGCGAGCCGCTCGTCCGACTGCCCGGGCGCTCCCTGGATAGGGATCATCTCGCCGACGATGCGCTTGGCCTCCTCGGCGGATTGGTAGAGCGTCTGCATCGACCGGCCGAAATCGTTGCGTGCGTCGGTCATGGTAAAGCCGGTCTCGCCACTCAGCGCGCGCAGCACCTCGTCGCGCCGCCGCTCCAGACCGGCGGCGGCCCGCATCAGCACCTCGTAGCGGCGATAGGGCGACAACGTTCTATGGACGAATGCCTCCCGCGCCGCCGCGACCGCCGCATCGACCTGCGCCGGCTCGGCGATGCCGACACGACCGATCTCGCTCCCCATATATTTGTCCAGCACTGGTTGGGTGGTCGCGCAGGCTGTCCATTCTCCCGCGATGAAAAGGCGGCCGTCTTGCATTGGATCACTCCTCGGGGCTCTGGTCCATTCAGGTTGACTCGATCTTGGAAACGACATCGGAGGGCAGCGCGTCCGCGGGCATGTTGCAGGCATAGCCCGCCACCTCCTCGCGCCGCCGCAGACGAAAGGCGAACGATTCTGGAAACAGCGTAAACGGATCGGGCTCTCCCAGCGCCTGCGCCGCGTGTACCGGCCAATCCGCATGGTACATCAGCTCGCGCGCCAGCGCGACGATATCGACGCTGCCGTCGCGCAGCGCGGCCTCGGCCTGTGCGGGCTCGCGGATCAGGCCGACGCCCACCGTGGCGATACCCGCCCTTTCGCGCACCGCCCGCGCGAACGGAAGATGATAGCCGGGCACGCGCGGCACGATCGGCATCGCCGATGTGCCCGACAGCCCGCCTGACGAGCAATCCACCATGTCGACGCCAAGCGTGCGAAGCTCTGCCGCGAGCGCGACGGTGTCGTCGAGATCCCACAGCCCGCCCTTGCCGTCCACCGCCGACACCCGGAAGAAAAGCGGCAGGTGCGCGGGCCAGTTGCGCCGCACCTCGTGCGTCACGGCGAGCGCGAACCGCATCCGGTTCTCGCGCGGCCCGCCCCAGTCATCCGTGCGCCGGTTGGTCACTTCGCTCAGAAACTGCTGGATCAGGTAGCCATGCGCGCCGTGGATTTCGAGCACCTCGAACCCCGCCCGCGCCGCGCGCGCAGCCGCCGCGCCCCAAGCGCAAATCACGCTTTCGATCCCGGCTGCATCAAGGGTCTCGGGGTCCGGGCCGTCCCGGCTCGTGGCGATCCCGCTGGGCGAAATGGCGGACCAGGGCGACAGCCCGTCGGCGGCATCCTCGGGCCGCAGCTTGGCCCAGTCGCGCATCGCGCCATGCGCCGAGGCCTTCGCCCCGGCATGGCCAAGCTGGATCGCGGGAACGGCACCGCACTGACGGATCAGGTCGGCGATGCGGGCAAAGGCCGGGATCTGGTCATCTCGCCAAAGTCCCGCGCAGTGATGGGTCTTGCGCCCGCGCGCCTCGACCGCGGTCTCCTCGTGAAAGACCAGAGCCGATCCCCCGATCGCCAACCGCCCCAGATGCGCGAGATGCCAGTCCTGCGGCATCCCATCATCGGACGCGTACTGGCACATCGGCGACGCCATGATGCGATTGCGCAGCGTCACGGACCGCAGCCGCAGCGGCGCGAACAGCAGGCAGCCCGGGGTCTCCTCGATGCGATCCGTTCCGGTCAATTCTCTCACATCCATCATGGCTGCCCGCGGCGTCACCATCGGGAAGCGTACGTAACTTTGTTTTTTTTCAGCGCACTAGAACGAAAACCTCGGCCCTACGCGGCTCCATGCATTCTATTGCATTTTTTTGTATACACAAGCGCCTTCGCCTGATTATATCACGATAACCCAACCGGGTGCATTTCCCTGGCGACCGCCCGGCGCGATCGCGCGCGATCAGGCGTGCCGCATCTACATGACGCAAATTGGGCAAAGGGTGTAACGTATGTACAGACTGGCTTTCGACATCGGCGGGACATTCACCGATTTCGTCCTCGAGGATACGCGCGATCATTCCTTGCGGCTGTGGAAGGTCCCCTCCTCCACCGGCGCGCCCGCCGATGCGGTGGTCACCGCCTTGCGCGACATGCTAGCTGATGGCGGAATCGTGCCTGGCGACATCTCCGCGATCCTGCACGCCACCACCGTGGCGACCAATGCGATCCTCGAACGCAAGGGCGCGCGAACGGCGCTGGTCACGACGCGCGGCTTCCGCGACATCGCGCTGCTTGGGCGCCAGAAACGTCCCGACACCAACGACATGAACCTGGGCAAGCAGAAACCGTTGCTGTCGCGCTCCGACATCTTCGAGGTAACCGAGCGCATCGAGGCAGATGGCAGCGTCAACACCGCACTTGACACCGAAGAGATGGACCGTATCGCAGAGCAAATCCGGGACGCCGGATACAAGGCCATCGCGGTCATGTTCCTGCATTCCTACGCCAACGCCGCCCACGAACGCGATGCCGGTGCCCGGCTCGCCCAGCTCTGCCCCGACGCGCAGGTTTCGCTGTCTTGCGATGTCTCGCCGAAGTATCGCGAATACGAGCGCGTCACGACGACCTCGGCCAACGCCTATGTGCAGCCCATCGTCCACCGCTACCTTGAACGACTGGAGGGGGCTGTGCATTCCGAGGGGCTCTCCGCCGAATTTCAGATCATGCAGTCGAACGGTGGCCTCGTGTCACCCTCCATCGCCCGCGCCTTCCCGATCCGCATAGTCGAATCCGGGCCCGCCGCGGGGGTGCTCATGTGCGCGCAACTCGGGCGCGAGGAAGGGCTGGATCACCTGCTGACCTTCGACATGGGCGGCACCACGGCCAAGCTGGGGGCGATTGATTTCGGCGAACCCTCCATCGTGCCGACCTTCGAGGTCGACACGATCAAGTTCCGCAAGGGCAGCGGTCTGCCCCTCAACATCACCGCCATCGAGCTTCTGGAAATCGGTGCCGGCGGGGGCAGCATCGCCGAGACCGGCATGGGGCTGATCCGCGTCGGCCCGGCCAGCGCCGGGGCGGTGCCAGGGCCGATTTGCTACGGCGGCGGAGGCACCCGGGCAACGATCACCGATGCCAATCTCGCGCTCGGCTATCTTGACCCGGACTATTTCAACGGCGGACTCATGTCGCTCGATCTCACGGCGGCCGAAAGCGGCATCTACGAGCAGATCGCCGCCCCCCTCGGCCTCAGCACGCCCGAAGCCGCCTGGGGCGTGCATTCCGTGGCCAACAGCAATATGGAACGCGCGATGCGCGTTGTCTCGGTCGAGCGCGGCCGCGACCCGCGCAAGCATGTGCTGATCGCCTTCGGCGGGGCCGGTCCGCTGCACGCCACACGGCTGGCGCGCGCCCTCGGCGTGCCGCGAGTGATGATCCCCTACGGCGCCGGTGTCGGCTCCGCGCTCGGCCTGCTGACGGCGGACAAGAAACTAGACAACAGCCTGACCCGGGTCCTGCCGCTGGACGCGTCACAGACCAGCCCGATCCGCGAGGTGTTCGACCACCTGCGCCAGCGGCTCGACGACGAACTGCGCCATGTCACCGGCGACGGCAGCGGCATCGTCTGGCGGCGCGGCTGCTCTATGCGGTATCGCGGGCAGGGCTACGAACTGCGCGTCGATCTGCCGGATGGCGAGATCGACGAGGGCTTCGTCGCGGCGGCCAAGGCCGCGTTCGAGGACGCCTATCGCGCGAATTACGGCTATGTCGACTCCACAGCCCCGATCGACGGGATCGACTGGCACCTGATGGCGGTGATCCCGCAGGCGACACCGGCCTCCCTTGGACGCATGGCCAGCAACGCGGACGTGTCTGAACCGGCGCTCAAGGGCACGCGCAAGGCCTGTTTCCCCGAGGCCGGAGGCCCGCCCGGCAACTATGTCGAGGCGCAGGTCATCGACCGCTACCTTATGCGCCCCGGCGAGACATTCTCCGGCCCCGCCCTGATCGAGGAGCGCGAATCGACCACCGTCGTACTCCCCGGCGACACCGCCCACCTCACCGAGACCGGGCACCTGATGATTGAAATCAATCTGGAGGGAACGCGATGACCATGCAGGCCACGAAAGACGTCGATCCCGTCACCCTTACTGTCGTCTGGAACAAGTTGATCTCCATCACCGACGAGATGGGCGGGGCGCTGCGCCGCACGGCCTTTTCCGAGGCGGTCCGCGAGGGCGAGGATTTCTCGACCGGGCTTTTCGACCGCCATGGTCGGCTGATGGCCCAAGGCAATTTCACCCCCGGCCATCTCGGGGCGATGCCCTACGTGGTGGGGCACTTGGTCAAGCAGTTCCCGCCCGAGACGCTGCGCGAAGGCGATACGATCTGCACCAACGACTCGTTTCTCGGCGGCAGCCACTTCCCGGATTTCTTCATGATGACTCCGATCTTCCTTGAGGGGCGGTTGATCGGCTACGTGGTCAATACCGCGCATCACGTCGATGTCGGCGGCGCGTTCCCCGGCTCGCAGGCCGTGCAGGGCGTGAGCGAGGCCTATCAGGAAGGCATCCGCGTCCTGCCGGTCAGGATCGGTCGCAACTGGCAACTCGATGATGACATCGTCCGGATCATCCTCGGCAACGTCCGCCTGCCCGACAAGGTGCTGGGTGATCTCAAGGCGCAGCAGAACGCGAACTATGTTGGTTGCAAGCGCGCGGAGGAACTGTTCGCAGATGTCGGCGTCGAGATGATGGACAACATCGTCGAGACCATCCTCGACCGCTCCGAGGCGCGCGCGCGCGAACTGATCGGCGCACTGCCTGATGGTGTCTACAGCTTCGACGACAAGCTAGACGATTACGGACCGGGCAGCCCGCCGGTGGAGGTGTGCGTCGACATCACGATCTCGGGTGACACGGTCACGATAGATTTCTCGCGCAGCAGCGATCAGGTTCCCGCCGCGCTGAACTGCTACATCAACTACACTCGCGCCTATGGCATGTTCGCGATCCGCATCATCTCCGAATTCGACGTGCCGCAGAATGCCGGGGTCGAGCGGGTGGTCAAGGTGATCGCGCGCGAGGGCAGTTTCTTCAACGCGACATTCCCGGCCGCCAGTGGCGGCCGGGCCTCCGTACAAGTGCGTATCTTCGACGCTGTCAACGGCGCCATGTCCAAGGCCGTCCCAGACAAGACGCGCGGCGCGTTCACCCATTGGTGCAACCCCAATATCGGCAGTAACCACAAGTCGAAGAGCCGGTGGGTGATGTATGACCTCATGTTCGGCGGCTATGGTGGGCGCGCAGGCCATGACGGCGAAGAGGGTATGGCCCCGGTGATGAACTGCGCCAACATCCCGGTGGAGGTTCACGAGACCAACAACCCCATCCTGATACGCAGGCTGGAATACCTGCCTGATACCGGTGGCGCGGGCCAGTTCCGCGGCGGCTGCGGTCTGCGCAAGGACGTAGAAATCCGCGATGCGGCTGTTGTTACGCTTCTGGCCGACAGGCACAAGTTTCCGCCCTACGGTCTCCTCGGCGGCCAACCCGGCGCGCTATCGCGCACGGTGCTCATGCGCGACGGACAAGAGCAGGATCTCGGCTCCAAGGAGGTGCGCGAACTGGAACCGGGCGATGTGCTCAGCTTCCGGCTGGCCGGAGCCGGCGGTTACGGCCCGCCCGAAAGACGCGCCCGCGAGAGTATCGAGAAGGACCTACGCGAGGGGTATATCACCCCGGAGGGCGCGCACGCGGCCTATGGCCATACGCCGGAGACCGGCGAGTGATGTCCGCGCGGCTGCTGTCCTTGCAGGATGTCTCCGCCGCACGGAAATTCCACGCCGACGGACACTGGCAGCACTGGACGATGTACGACCGCCTCTGCCACTGGGCTCGGGCGCAACCGAATGCCTTGGCACTCGAGGACAGCGCCGGGACGTTCAGCTATGGCGACCTGATCGCGTGGGTCGATGGGCTGACCGCGACGCTTGGCGAGGCCGCGCTTCGGCCCGGCGACCGCGTAGCGGTCTGGGCACCGAGCCGGATGGAATCGGTGGTCACCCTCCTGGCCACCTCGCGTATGGGCTGCGTCTGCGTCCCTTCGCTGCACCGAGATCATAACGCGGACGATATCCTCGACATTCTCGACCGCACGAGTGCCCGCGCCCTTGTGGTGGAGCGAGGATACGGGCAGGTTCCCGAGGGCCGGGATTTCATAGCCGAGGCCAAGCGCCTGCCCTCCATGCGCCTAGTCCTGTCGCTCGATCAACTGGTCTTGGACGCGGGGCCAGACATGCTGCGTTTCGGCGGCGCGGTCTCGCCCCGCTCCTGCGCTACGACACCTGCGGACGATCCCGATCGCATCAGTTACCTAGCGTTCACCTCTGGCACCACCTCGCGCCCCAAGGGTGTCCTGCACAGCGATAACACACTGCTTTCCAACGGCCGCGCCATCGTCGCGGATTTCGGCTTTGATACCCGGACGGTGGTCTACACGTTCAGCCCGATGAGCCACAACATGGGCACCGTCAGCCTCGCTGTAACACTGAGCTGTGGCGGGCGGCTGGTGCTTCACGGCCCGCTCGATGCCAGGCGCGCACTCGACCGCGTGACCGCGACCGGCGCGACCTATCTCGTGGGCGTGCCCACCCATGGGCTCGACCTCGTGGAACAGCTCGCCCCCGGCGAGCCGTTGGGCAAGGCCCGCGTGTTCCAGCTTGCCGGCGCACCAGTGCCGATGCGCCTCGCCAAGGCGCTACTCGACCGCGGCATCCGCGTTCAGAACTGCTATGGCATGACCGAGAACTGCTCGTTTCTCTACACCCGCGCCGATGACCCGATCGACGTGGTCACCACGACCTGCGGGCACTGTTGCGCGGGCATGGAACTGGCCGTGTTCGACAGCGAAGACTCCGACTGCCCCCTCCCCGAGGGCAGCACGGGCGAGCTTGGCGTGCGCGGCGCGAGCCAGATGCTGGGCTACTTCGACGACCAGGCGATGACCGAACAGGCGCTCAACGCGGCAGGCTGGTTCATGACCGGCGATCTCGGCATGATAGACGCCAGCGGCAACGTGCACGTCACCGGGCGCAAGAAGGACATGGTCATCCGCGGCGGCAAGAACATCCACCCCGCCCGCGCCGAAGAGCTTGCAATGCGGCACCGCGCAGTGTGGAAGGCGGCGGCCTTCCCGGTACCCGACGACCGCCTGGGCGAGCGCATGTGCCTCGCCGTGATCCCACGCCCCGGGACCACGCCTCCTTCACCGCAGGACCTGCTCGCGCATCTCGCCGAACACGGCCTACCCAAATCGCAGATGCCCGAATACCATCTCGACATGAGCCGGTTTCCAATGACGGCGAGCGGCAAGATCCTGAAGCGCAGCCTGACGTCAGAGGTGGCCGCAGGCCGTCTCGTGCCGACCCTGGTGAAATGGTCCGGGGGCTGAGACCAGCTGCCCGGCGGCTACATCCCGAATTGCAACTGCATACGAATGCGCTGCGCCACGCGAATATGCTCGCGGGCGGCGGCCTCGGCGGCGTCGTGGTCGCGCGCCTTGATCGCCTTGACGATCCGGCGGTGTTCCTCCAGCGCGGTCTCGGCACGGCCCGGCGCGTGATAGGTCGTCTTGTGCAGCAGGAGCATGTAATCCTGCGCCGTGCTCAGCAGCCCCAGCAGGTACCGGTTGTGTGCGGTCCGGTACATCATGTGATGAAACTGCCGGTTGATCTGCGACAGGGTTTCGGGGTCCTCGCCTGCATCACGGTGCTTTTCCAGCAGATGCTCCAGCACCTGTATCTCCGACTCGCTGGCATAGCGGGCGGCGAATTTGGCGGCCGATCCCTCCAATATCTCGCGCACGGCATAAAGCTCGGCCGCCTGCTCGGGCGTCAGTTCCGATATGATCGACCCGCGCCGCGAGGCATAGACCGCAAACCCCTCGCTCTCCAGCCGCTTGATCGCCTCGCGCACCGGCGTGCGGCTAACCCCCAGCATGTCCGACAACTCGATTTCCCGAAGTCGCTGACCCGGCTTCAGGCGTCCATCCACAAGCCGCTGGCGCAATTCGTTGTAGACCGACGTGCCCAGCGACGTGGACGCATCCGGTTGAATGGGAGATGCTCGCGCGATGTCCTCACCGTCACGCATGTGTTAAACCTAGTTTGACCATTTCTAAATCCCACAATGCATGACCCCTCCTGTGTCATCGGAACCGTTTGCCGACGCATTATCGTGAGTTATCGGCCGAAAAACCATCCCTAATACAAAACTATCCCTCCCTTACAATAATACACCACCGTCGCGCGAGACCACAACCGTAGCATGTCACACATGCCCGGCGTCCCCAGCACTCCCGGCCCGCGCTACAGGAAGGACGGCAGCAGCAACGCGATTTCGGGAATGAAAAACAGCACGAACAGCACTCCGATATCGGCGATCCAGAATTGGACGGAGCCCTTGAAGATATCGCTCGTTTTTACCTCCGGCGCGACGCTCTTGACGGCATAGAGGTTGAGGCCCACAGGCGGCGTTACGGCTCCGATCTCGATGAGCTTGACGAGGATCACGCCGAACCAGATCGGGTCCCACCCGGTGGTCAACACGATGGGCAGGACGATCGGAACGGTCAGCGCCAGAATGCTGATCCCCTCCAGAAAGGTCCCGAGCGCGATATAGAACAGCAGCAAGGTGATAAAGAGCTGGAACGATGTCAGCTCCGCCGCCTTTATCATCTGCGTCAGATTTGTAGTGACGCCGCTGAGCGCGAGGAACTTTCCGAAAAGGATGCTGCCAATCACCAGCAAAAGCACTGCCGCTGAGGTCACGACGGCGTCGATGCTCGCCCCGAAGAAGCGACTCATCGTCAGCTTGCGCTTGGCAAAGCCGATGATCGTCACCACGACGACACCCGCCGCCGAAGCTTCGGTCGGGGTCCAGATGCCGAGCAGGATACCCCCCACCAACACCACCAACACCAGGATGAACGGGCTCGCCCGGACCGACGAGGACGCCACCTCCCGCAGGGGAAAGCGCGGGCCCGGCGGCGCGATGGAGGGGTTGATCCGCGCCCGTACGAGGATGACGGCGGAGAAGACCAGCGCCGACAAAAGCCCGGGCAGGATGCCCGCGAGTAGCAGCTTGCCGATGGATTGCTCCGCGACGATGCCATAGAAAACCATGATGAGACTGGGCGGCAGCATCATCGCCAGCGTGCCCGAGACCGCGATGATGCCGGTGCTCAACCGGATGGAATACCCGTATCGCTGCATTTCGGGCAGGGCCACCTTGGTCATCGCCGAGGCTGAGGAAATGCTTGATCCGGTGACCGCCCCGAACGCTGCCGACGCCAGACAGGCGGCGACGGCAAGACCCCCGGCGAACCGCCCCACCGCCTTGTAGGCCGCGTCGAACAGCTCGCCCACGATGCCCGTATGCGAGGCGATCGCGCCCATCAGGATGAACATCGGGATCACCACATAGGTGATCGACGACGCCACATCGAAGCCGGCGACCAGCAACAGGCTCGTCGCCGCATGCAGGCTGCCAATGATGAGATAAAGCCCGGCCATAGCGGAAAACGCGAGCAACGGCCCCACCGGCACGCCAATGAACAGCAACAGGCCGCCAACACACATCACCAACGCTACGACCGTCCCCTGATCCATCTTGCCGTTCCTTGCCTGCGTCTGCCTTCGTTCGTCCGGTCTCGATCAAAGGCGGAATTCAGTTCACGTTCTCAAACCCGGTGCGCCAGTTTCCGTATGATCGCGAGCGCCGCCGCGACCACCGACATCAATGTTCCGATCATGATCGTCCCCCACGGGATCCACATCGGGATCAGCAGACGTCCCTCCAGGTAGACACCCCGCGCCCAGTTGTCCTGAAGCCGCTCAACGCTGAACCAGAAAATCATCGCAAAGAAGGCGAGCGTCACCAGGCTGGCCAAAACTTCGATCAACCGCTCGACTGGCGCCGGGAAAAATCCCCGCAGCACATCGACCCGAATCTCGCGATCCTGCGTAATGAGATGCGCGAAGGCGAGGTAGACGCTCGCCACGAACGTCACGCGCACGACCTCGCTTGCGCCGATCAGCGGGATGCTCAACGCGCGCATCGTGACCTCGAGCATGATGATGACCGCGATGGCGACCAGCGCGCTCCCGGCGAGCACAGCCAGCGCGAGGGATATCCGGTTTACAAAATGGTCCAGTCTCTGCACGGCAATGACCTCTGTTACGGACACGAAACGACGGTGGCATCAAACTGCTGCGGAACCGGATGATCCGCAACTCCTCTGTGGCCAGCGGTGGCGCGAATGCTTGCGAATTTCGGACCCAATGCGCGCCGGCCAGCAGAGGTGGTGATGAAAACGACAGGGCGTAGCGCCCTGCCGTTCATTGGCGAACGCCGCCCCGTCACTCGTCTTTTGGCCACTCACCAGCGACATAGGCAGCCGAAAGATCGCGGTACCGGCTGATGATCGCGTCGCCCGGATAGCCCGCCTCGTTGAGATCGGCGGCAGCGCGGTCAAGCTGATTGGGCGTGTTCGCAGCCCAGCGCTTCATATCCGCTTCGCTCATGTAGTTGATCGTTCCCTCACCGTCACGCAGAAGGTTCTCGATCCCCGCCTCGTAGACGCCTTCCATGGCCTGCCCGATGAAGCCGGTCATCTCGACCGAGACTTCCTCCATTATCTGCTGGATATCCTCGGGCAGCGCCTCGAAGCTGTTGGTGTTCATCGCCACAACCGAGGTGGCGAAGAGCTGCGGCCGCGCCTTTTCCGTCCCGGGGATCAGGATGTGCGGCGCGACCTCGTGCAGAGAATTCGCGTGCAGCCAATCAGGCGTCGAATAGACACAATCCACAAGTCCGGTGGCCAGCGCCTGATAGGCCTCGGAGCCCGGCACGACGATGGGCTCCACCCCGAGCGCCTCTTGCAGGATCGGGAAATACCGCCCGAAGGTCCGCATCTTCAGCCCCTGGAGGTCATCAATGGATGTAACCTCCCGGTTGCAGATGATGACATAGGGATCCGCCGGCAAGGGCAGCATCATGCGCATGTTGCGGTTGGCGTATTCCTCCTGGAACTCGGGAAACTCCGAATGGAGCTGCGCATGGATCAGCGCGACACCCTCCAGGTCGGGCACCTCGTCTGACCAGATGTCGATGATGTTGGTCAAAGCCCCCTCGATCTGGAACTCGCCAGGGAAATAGATCGGGTAGAAGCTGGTGAAGTCCACCAGGCCGGCCGATATACCGTCGACATGGTCGCCCAGACTCAGCAGCGCGCCGCCATGGATGATGTCGTAGGTCAGGCGCCCGTCGCTGCGCTCGGCGACACGGCTGGCCCATTCCTCTAGGTTCTGGCCACTCTGTACAAAGGCTTCGGGGAAAATATGCGCCCCGCGCAGATGCTCCGTCTGCGCCAAGGCAGGGGTCGTGGCTACGCCCATCGCCAGAACGGCGGATGCCAGCCAGGTTGTTGTAAGTTCCTTCATTTCATCGTCTCCCTATTGCTGATGCGCGGCGGCAGACCGCCATTCGCGCTGTCACTTGAGATCACGGCTCGACCTCGTCATTTTTGTTCTTTGCATTCAACGCACGGCCACTGGCGGCTTCTCTCCTTTCTCCTTGGCCTTCACCGGTCCGCGCGTTCCCGGTAGCCGAGACAACGGCATGCTGTTCGGCCCGTCATTTCTCGTTCACCGCAGCGGCGGCGGCAGTCCCAGCCATCTTCCCGAACACCGCGCCCGACATGAGGCCGGTCCCTCCGGGATAATTGAAATAGAACAGCCCCCCGACCATCTCGCCCGCCGTGTAAAGCCCCGGAATCGGCTCGAGATCGACATCAAGCACTTGCGCCGTCTGCGGATCTATCCGTAGCCCGCCAAAGGTGAACGTGATCCCGCAGCCCACCTGGTAGGCTTCGAAAGGACCCTCGTCGATGGTGTTGGCCCAGTTGGATTTGGGTATCTCCAGCCCCACGGTCGACCGCCCGTCCTTGACGTTGGCATTGAACGGGATATCCGTGTTCACCGCCTCGTTGTAGCGGCGGACCTCGTCGAGAAAATTCGCCGCATTCACCCCTTCCAGCTTCTCCGCCAGTTCTTCCAGCGTGGGCGCGGTCACCTTTGACACCTGCTTGATCCTGTATTCGTCGCGCAAGGTGTGAAGGACTTTCTGATCGAATATCTGCCAGGCGAACTGGTTCGGCTGCTCCAGGATCACCCGCCCGTATTTCGCATAGGTATAGTTGCGGAAATCCGCCCCCTCATCCACGAAGCGGCGCCCGTTTGCGTTGACCATGATGCCGAAAGGGTAGGAGTGTTTCTGGAAACCATCTCCCACCGCCAAATCGCCGAACTCTGGGGCGTTGCGGTCCCAGCCAACGGCGTGACAACCCGACCAGTTGCCCGCCGACGACGCCCCGATATCCAGCGCGATCCGCAACCCGTCACCGGTATTGAATCGCGAGCCCCGCGTCCGCGCCAGCTCCCAGCCGGGGCCGAGATAGCGCGTACGCCACTCGGCATTCGACTCGAAGCCGCCACAAGCCAAGATGACGGTCTTGGCGTGGACCTCCTCGATGGCCGTCCTGGTCTTGACCTTGACGCCTTGGACCGCGTGCCCGTCATGCACCAGCGACACCACCCGCGCGTTGTACCTGATCTCGATCCCGCGCTCGGTGGCGATCTCCGTCAGCCGGTCCACCAGCCCGGGCCCGCCACCCCATGTCTCGACGGTCAGCCCACCCCAGAACTTGAACTTGCCGTCGATCTTGAACGCCTGCCGCCCGTAGATCGGCACGAATCGGATCCCCAGCCCGTGCATCCAGCGCATCGTGCCCTGAGACTGCCGCACCAGCGCCTCGCACAGGTCCGGGTCCGAGCGGAACTCGGTCACCCGGAACATGTCATCAAAGAACTGCGATTCCGTATAGGTGCCGAAATCGGTCATCGCGACCTCGTCATCGGTAAGGTCCGGCATGATCGCCCGAAGGTCATCCACCCCGTCATAGGCAAAGCGGATGGCCCCGGCCGTGAAGCGGGAATTTCCGCCATTCTCCTCTTTCGGCGCGCGCTCCAGCATCAAAACCCGCGCACCGGATTCCGACGCGGCAAGCGCCGCACAAAAGGCCGCATTTCCCGCGCCTACAACGATGACATCCCACTCGACCAAAGCGCTTCTCCTCCGCAACATCAAATCTTGGATACAAGTGTACACAAGCGCATTCATGAATCAAGCACGCAATCGACCGCCATCGCCCCGGACAGGCGAAACGCCCCGGCGCGGCGGCACCAACGGGCGATGCAATCCTGAAAATGCCGTGTGATTGGTCGCTCAGCCGAGAGAATCGATACCCGCGCAGATAAAGCGTTTGAGCCGTGCGATGGTTTCTTGCGGGCAGCTGTCGGCATGCACCAATTCGGCGGTACCCGCCGGGATGCGCGCGAGATTCTCCTGCCCGGCCAGGGTGAAGACGAGAATGCCGATCATGTAGTTGTAGCCCCAGACGACGGCAGTGGGCGTCAGCCCCGGACGCGCCGTCTGAATCGCCGCAATGAACGCCCGCGCCACCTCGTCGTAATATTCCTGAAGATACTCATGCTCTCCGGGATTGGACAAAAGCTGCTTGGAAAACAGCATGATCATCCGCGCCGCCTGCGCCGGGTCGGGCTCGTCGGGATCGAAGAGCGGTTGCAGATAGGCGTCCATGACATCTTCGAGATCGGTCCGCCCGGCAGCCCGGTAGCGCTCCAGGAGGTCGAGCCGCCGGGCGTTCACCGGCACGATCCTTCGCAGGAAGGCAGCTTCGAACAGCCCAACCTTAGATCCGAAATAATAGTTCGCCGAGGCAAGATGCCGCCCCGATGCGGCGGCAATCTCGCGCATCGAGACCGCCGAAAATCCCTTGGTCGAAAAAAGCCGCTCCGCGGCGTCGAGGATGGCCCGCGCGCTTTCCGTATAGGCGGGCGCCTCGTCCTCGGCGGACGCAGGGCGCTCGTTTCCTGGCAATTTCCGGGTCATGTCAGCCGTCATTCCGTTTTCCTCCAGGCGACTATGCGGCCCCGGCCCCGCATCGGCAAGGTCGCAAACTTAGCTCTTGAACGAACGTTCGAATTATGCCGATACTCATATCGGGAATCCAGTGGGGAGGCGGACATATGTGGCGGATTGGCGTGGACATCGGAGGAACATTCACCGACGTCGCCGTGATCGACGAGGGCGGATCGGCCATCGGGCTCGCAAAGACCGCGACCACCCAGGACGATTTCAGCCGCGGCGTCATGGAGGGGCTGCGCGACGCGTTGCGCGACCAGCAGGTCGTGCCCTCCGAGGTCAGCCTACTGTCGCACGCCACCACCGTCGTCACCAACGCCCTGCTCGAGGAAAAGGGCGCGCGCGCCGCGCTCGTCACAACGCGGGGCTTCCGGGATGTGCTGGAACTGCGCCGCTCGGCCCGGGCCGACCTCTACGATCTTTTCCAGGACCCTCCCTCGGTCCTTATCCCGCGCCACCGCAGGCTCGAGGTGAACGAACGGATATCGGCCCGGGGCGAGGTAGTCACCGCGCTGGACAGTGCCGACGCCGAACGCATCATCGAGCAGTTGCGCGCGATGGATGTCGAGGCGGTCGCCATCACGCTGCTCTTCTCGTTCCTCAACGATTCGCACGAGCGCGCGCTGGGCAACATGATCCGCGCCGCCCTGCCCCATCTCAAGGTGTATCTCTCCTGCGATATCCTCCCCGAGGTGCAGGAATTCGAACGCACCAGCACCACCGCAGTCTGCGCCTATGTCGGCCCGCTGCTGCACTCCTACCTCCACGGCCTGCAGGAGGCGACGCAAGCGCTCGGCCTGCCGAAACTGCGCGTCATGGGCTCGGCGGGCGGCGTGGTCGACGTGCCCGAGGCGCTGCGCATGCCCGCCGCCATCGTCGAATCGGGGCCCGCCGCCGGTGTCATGGCGGCCCGCCTCATGGGGCGTCAGACCGGACGCGACACGCTGCTCTCCTTCGACATGGGCGGCACCACCGCCAAGGCCTGCCTTATCCTCGACGGCAAGGTCGAGACGACCGCCGAATACGAGGTCGGCGGCAGCGGCAACCAGAACCGCTGGCTGCACGGCACCGGCCACGCGATCCGCGTGCCGGTGGTCGACCTCGCCGAGGTCAGCGCCGGGGGCGGCAGCATCGCCTGGCTCGACCGCGCGGGGGCCTTGCAGGTCGGCCCGCACAGCGCGGGCGCCACCCCCGGCCCCGCCTGCTACGGGCGCGGCGGCGATCAACCCACGGTCACGGATGCCAACCTGGTGCTGGGCTATCTCGACGCGGCGTCGCTACTGGGCGGGCAGATGGATATCGACAAAGAGGCCAGCATCCGCGCGCTGACCGATCGGATCGCCACCCCTCTCGGCCAGACCCCGCGCGAGGCGGCGGCGGCCATCCTGCGCATCGTCAACCACTCGATGGCCGAGGCGCTGCGCATCGTGTCGGTCGAGCGCGGCCACGATCCGCGACAGTTCGGCCTCATCGCCTTCGGCGGCGCGGGCCCGCTGCACGCCGCCGCCCTCGCCGAGGAACTCGACATGCCCGAGGTGATCATCCCGCCGGTCCCGGGCGGGTTCTCGGCGCTCGGCCTCGTCGGCAGCGATGTCCGGCGCGACTACGCCCAGACGCTCTATGCCGATCTCGCCACCCTCGACCCGTCAGAGGCCGAGGCGATCTGGCAGGAGATGGAGACCGACGGCCGCGCCATGCTGGAACAGACCGGCATCGATACAAGCCGCTGGTCGGTCGCGCGCAGCGCCGGGCTGCGCTATTCCCGGCAGGCCTACGAACTGACCGTGCCCTACGACGGCACCGAGGCCACGCGCGACGGGCTCGATGCGCTCGCCCGAGCGTTTCACGATGTCCACCGCCAGACCTACGGACATCACAACCCCGACGAGCCGGTTCACCTGATGACCCTCCGGCTCACCGTGAGCGGCGCGCTCCCGCCGCTGGAGCTTCGCCAGGACGGCACCACCGGAGGCAACAGCCTCAAGGGCCGCCGCACGGTCTGGTTCGAGCGGACCGGCGAGGTCGATTGCGCCATCCACGACCGCGCCCGGATGCAACCGGACGAGACGCTCACCGGCCCGGCGGTGATCGAATCCTACGACAGCACCATCGTCGTTCCGCCGGGCTGGATCGCCCGCAACGATGATCGTGGCTGCATTTGCATGGAGCGCAGAACATGACCGACCAATCCCCCCAGGGGCCCGCCATGACATCGGGCGCCGATCCCGCGACCTTCACGATCATCCGCAACAGCCTGCTCAAGGCGACCGAGGAAATGAAGATCGTCCTCGCCAAGACCGCCTTTTCCCCGGTGCTCAAGGTGGCGGGCGATTATTCCTGCGGCATTTTCGACGCCCGGGGGCGCATGGTGGCGCAAGGCCCGGATCTGCCGGTCCATCTCGGCTCCATGCCGGTCGCCGTCATGGCCGTCGCCCGCGCCTTCGACGGCGATATCCACGACGGCGACATATTCATCCACAACGACCCCTACCAGGGCGGCACCCATCTGCCCGACGTCAACGTCGTCACTCCCGCCTTCCATGACGGGCGGTTGCTGGGCTTTGCCTGCCTGCGGGCGCATTGGCCCGATATCGGCGGCGACACGCCGGGAAGCTACGGCACCGTGACCAGCATCTTCGGCGAGGGGCTGCGCCTGCCGCCGGTGCGGCTCTATTCCAAGGGCCAGCCACAGCGCGACATCCACGCCATCATTACCGCGAACGTGCGCACGCCCGACGAGCGCATGGGCGATCTCAACGCGCAGGTGGCCGCCAACGCCCGCGCCTGCACCCGCCTTTCGGCCCTTGCCGGGCGCTACGGCACCGAGCTGCTGGTCGCCGTTATGGAGGATATTCTCGACTACTCGGAACAACTCATGCGGATGCGCCTCGCCGACCTTCCCGATGGCGACGCCGTGTTCGAGGACTGGCTCGACGGCGACGGCATACTCGAGAACGGCGAGACCACCGACGCGACTATCCCCATCCGCATGCGGCTGCAAAAATCCGGGCCGGAAATCAGGGTGGATTTCGACGGCTCGTCGCCCGCGGTCGCAGGCCCGATCAACGCGCCCCTCGCCGTCACAGCGTCCGGGGTCTATTGCGCGCTCAAGATGATCATCGACCCCGACGACCTGATCCCCCCCAATTCCGGGGCATGGCGCGCGATCACCATCGACGCCCCCGAGGACAGCGTCGTCAACGCGCGCTACCCCTCGCCGGTGGTCTATGCCAATACCGAGATGTCGCACCGCGTCTGCGACATGGTCTTTGGCGCCGCAGCCGCCTTCTGGCCCGGAAACGTCATGGCCTGCTCGCAAGGCACCTCCGGCGTCGTCACCTTCGGCGGCAGTGACCCGAGAAATGCGCATGGCTATGTCAGCTACGAGGTGGTCAAGGGCGGCATGGGCGCGCGCCCCGGCAAGGACGGCATCACCGCGATCTGCGCGGGCATCGCCAACACCATGAACACGCCGGTCGAGATCGTCGAGCTTAGCTTTCCGCTCCGGGTCGAGCGCTACGAGATCGTCGACGACAGCGGCGGTCCGGGCCAGTTCCGCGGCGGCCTCGGCGTGCGGCGAAGCTGGCGGGTGCTCGACGGACGGGCTGAGGCGACCGTCTGTTTCGAGCGCACGATATCGCCGCCCTTCGGCGTCTGCGGTGGCGATGACGCGGCCCCGGCACAGGTCCGGGTGATCGACCCCGAGGGCCGCGAGACCCCCCTCAACAGCAAGCAATCGGTGACGCTCGAACCGGGCTGGGTCGTGGACGTGATCGCCCCCGGCGGCGGCGGCTACGGCCCTGTGGCGGAGCGCGACCCCGCCGCCATCCGCCGCGACCTGCGCGAAGACTATATATCCGACGAGAGCGCCCGCGCGGCCTACGGCATCACGCCGGACACCCGCTAGCAACGCTCCGCATAGAGAAGGCCGCACCGTGACATATCCGAAAATCGACATGCTGATTGATGGCCGCTGGATCGGCGGCGCGGCGGCGATCCCCGTATTTGATCCGGCGACCGAGTCCATCATCGGCCACGCCCCGGCCATCGACGCGCCCACGCTCGCGGGCGCGGTGGCAGCGGCCGCACGCGGCTTCTCGGTCTGGCGCGACACGCCCCCGGCCGAGCGGTGCCGGATCATGCTCCGAGCCACCGACCTGATCCGCGACCGCCGCGAAGAGATCGCCGCGACCATGACCCTCGAACAGGGCAAGCCCATCGTTCAGGCTCGCGCCGAGGTGGATCGCGCCGCCGACATCCTCGCCTGGGATGCCAACGAGGGGCGGCGCGTCTACGGGCGCATCATCCCGGCGGCGCCGGGCCTCACCCACAGCGTGCTGCGGCGGCCCATCGGCCCCGTCGCGGCCTTTTCCCCATGGAATTTTCCCGCCAGTTCACCGGCGCGCAAGATCGGCGGCGCGCTCGCGGCGGGCTGCTCGATCATCCTCAAGCCGTCCGAGGAAACGCCGGGGACGGCGGTCCTGATGGCCCGCGCCTTTCAGGATGCCGGGCTTCCCCCCGGCGTGCTCAACCTCGTGTTCGGCGATCCCGCGCATATCTCGGAGGCCCTGATCGCCCGGCCAGAAATCCGGCTGGTGACCTTCACCGGCTCGATCCCCGTCGGCAAGCACCTCGCGGCGCTTGCCGGTGCGCAGATGAAACCGACGATCATGGAGCTTGGCGGCCACGGCCCGGTCATCATCTGCGCGGATGCCGATATCGAGCGCGCCGCCCGACTCTGCGTCGCGGCCAAGGCACGCAACGCGGGCCAGGTCTGCGTTGCGCCCACCCGGTTCCTTGTCGAGGCCCCGGTGCATGCCGATTTCATGGATGCGGTCCTACGGCACGCGGCCACCCTCGTGACGGGCAACGGCATGAACGAGGATACCCAACTCGGCCCCCTCGCCAATGCCCGCAGGGTCGCGGCGATGGAGGAGTTCGTCTCCGACGCCACGGAACGGGGCGCCACACTCCGGGCGGGGGGCGCGCGGATTGATGGGCCGGGCCTGTTCTATCCGCTGACGGTTCTCGACAGCGTGCCGCTCGATGCCCGCGCCATGCACGAAGAGATTTTTGGGCCGATCATGGCGATCCGCCCGGTCGCGGATATCGACGAGGCGATCACGATCGCCAACGCGACCGATTACGCCCTCGCGGCCTATGCCTTCACCCGGTCGGCCCGAACCATCGACCGGCTCGGCCGCGAGCTTGACTGCGGCAACCTCGCCGTCAATCACATGACCGCCTCCCTTCCCGAAACGCCGTTCGGTGGCGAGGCACAGTCAGGCCACGGTCGCGAAGGCGGCACCGAGGGGCTCGACGGCTACACCGTGACCCGGCTCGTGTCCGTCGATACCCGCTGAGCGCGCCGCGCCTCACGCTTTGGCAAAGGCGGCCTCGAGCGATGGCCTCAACCGGCGCATCATCTCGTCGATTTCCGGCTCGGTGATGATGAACGGTGGCGCAAAGGCAAGCCTCTCGCCGATCAGCCGCAGGATCAGCCCGCGCGACCGCGCCTCGCGGTCAAGCCGCGCCATGACGCCGGAGGACAGGTCCAGCGGCGCGCGGCTCTCGCGATCCGACACAAGCTCGATCCCCGCGATAAGCCCCACGCCGTTCACGTCACCGACGACGTCGTAATCGTAGAGCGAGCGTAATTGCTCGATCATGTAGCCGCCAACCTCCCGCGTGCGACGCGCGACGTCCATCTCCTCGTAGATGCGCAGCGTCTCCAGCGCGACGGCGGAACTCACCGGATGTCCCGAATAGGTGAACCCGTGGGCAAAATTGCCCAACTTCTCGCTCTGGGACAGCATCGCCTCGTGCACCCGCTCGCCGATGAGCAGCGCCGAAATCGGCATCATCCCCGCCGACAGCGCCTTCGCGCAGGTCATGATGTCGGGCTTGAGGCCATAGGTTTCGGTCCCCCACATGTTGCCGGTGCGCCCGAACCCGCAAATCACCTCGTCGGCCACGAGCAGAACGTCATACCGGTCCAGCACCGCCTGTATCTTGTCGAAATAAGTGCGAGGCGGCAGCACGGCGCCCCCTGCCCCCATCACCGGCTCAGCGAAAAACGCCGCGACTGTCTCAGGCCCCTCGTCAAGGATGAGGTTCTCGAGCGCGTCGGCCATGCGCGTGGCGAAATCCTCCTCGCTCTCGCCTTCTTGGTGAAAACGAAAGTAATTCGGAAACTCGGTATGGCGGAACATCGACAGCGGCAGGTTGAAATCCACATGCATGTCGCGCTTGCCCGACACGCTGTTCGACGCGATGGTCGTGCCGTGATAGGCGCGCTCGCGGCCGATGATCTTGCATTTCTCCGGCTGTCCCTTGGCAGCGAAATAATACCAGACCAGCTTGATCGCCGTGTCGTTCGCCTCCGAGCCCGAGCACTGGAACAGCACTTTCGAGATGCCCTCGGGCGCCATCTCGATGAGCTTTTCAGCAAGCAGGATACTCGGTTCGTTCGAGTGGTGGCGAAACGTATGATAGGCGCCCAGCCTGCACATTTGATCATAGGCCACCCGTGCCAGCCGCTCGTTGGCATAGCCTAGCGACGAGCACCACAGCCCCGACGAGACGTCGAGATAGGCGCGCCCGTCATCGTCGCGCACGAAAACGCCGTCGCCACCCTCCATGATGACGGGGCCCGATGTCATATGCTCCGCAAGGTTGGTCTGCGGATGCACGGCATAGGCCACGTCGCGCGCGGCCAGCGAATTCGGCTTGAAGCGGTCGTTCATGTTCAAATCCTGCAAAGTTCGATCCAGCATTCGCGCACGCGGGCCGACCTGCTCGGAAACGGACCGCTGCGCCACCACAGCTTACCCGGATTCCCGCGGTCCTGAAGTCTTCTCTCACGAAGGGCACTTCGTGAGACGCTCGGTCAGCCGGTAGCCGCGACAGGAGCTTGCCGAGCCATAAGGCAATAATTGGAACTGATCCCATTAATGGGAGTGC
Organism: Roseovarius nitratireducens; assembly: GCF_002925845.1. GTDB lineage: Bacteria > Pseudomonadota > Alphaproteobacteria > Rhodobacterales > Rhodobacteraceae > Roseovarius > Roseovarius nitratireducens. Next base: position 36,784 of record NZ_PDNI01000046.1, read on the forward strand.
TTGTGGGAAAATTTCGCCCCACGGCCCACGAACCCCGCCCGGCATGAAGTTGATCCCCCGCGCGCGTCAGAATCGCGGCCTCCGTAAACCACGCCTTTCCTTTCGTGACAAAAGGCCGATACGCCCCACCCCGGCCTCTCCATCCCCCGCAGGAAAAACACCTCGAGAGCGCCTGGGTCCGCAAGAACACCCAGTTCCAAAAATTTGACAAGCACGGAATTCCATGCATCAACTACGCGGACACAGGGGGGTGGTCGCAACAGGATCACCAACATCCGAGACCGACCGGAGGCGACATCGCAGCAATGGCAGATTTCACCATCGAATACCCCGGGACGTTAGCCGAGGCGCTGTCGTTTCTCGATCCCGATGACCCCTCGGTGCGCCCCGTCGGCGGCGGAACCGCCCTGATGCTGATGATGAAGTCGCAGATGTTCCATCCCACCCGGCTGGTCTGCCTGTCGCGGCTTTCCGAGCCGATGACGGGATGTCGCGAGGACGGTGACCATATCCGCATCGGCGCCATGACCACGCTTTCGCAGGTTGAGCATTCCGCGCTCATCGCTGCCGAGTTCCCTGTGATCCACAACGCCATGAAGAACCTCGCCAATGTCCGCGTGCGCAACGTTGCGACCATCGGTGGCAATCTGGCACATGGCGATCCGCATCTTGACCTGCCGCCGATCTGGGCGGCGCTGGGCGCAGAGGCGATCATTCACGGTCCCTCCGGCCAACGCAGCGTAAAGGTCGAGGACCTCTTCCAAGGATACTACGAGACCGACGTCGCGGATGGCGAACTCATCACCGAAATCCGCGTGCCGCGCCTGCCCGGATGGCGCGCGACCTATCGCAAGGTGACGACGCGCGCCCTCCATGACTGGCCCGCAATTGGCCTTACCCTGGCAGCACGCTTCGACGGCGACCGGATCGCCGATATCCGCCTCGTGCTGAGCGCCGCCGTCGACATCCCCCAGCGCCTTAGGGGGGCCGAGGAAGTGCTGCGCGGGCACCGCCCCGACGCGATGCTGCTCGCCCGCGCAGGCGACTCCGCCGCAGCGGAAGCGCCGATGGAACACGACAGCCGCGGATCGGTCGATTACAAGGTCCACCTCCTTAAGGTCCACATCCTGCGCGGCATGAACGAAATCGGAAAGGGCTGAGCACATGTCGGCGACAAAAGCGAGCCACGCCATCGGCCAGTCGATCCCGCGGCTCGAATCCCGCGACAAGGTCACCGGGCGCACCGAATACGTCCATCACTTCGTGCTGCCGGGGATGCTGCACGGCAAGATCCTCCGCAGCGACCGCCCCCATGCCCGCATCCGCGCCATCGATACCGCCGCCGCCGCCGCCCTGCCCGGCGTGTTCCGCGTCGTGACCATCGACGATATCCGCACGGTCATCCCGCATCCCTATTATGGCCCCGCCTTCCACGATCAGCCGATCCTCGCGGATGGCAAGGTGCGCTTCGCGGGTGAGCCCGTAGCCGTGGTGCTGGCGACTGACAGGCATATCGCCCAACAGGCACTGGAGCTTATTGACGTCGATTACGAGGAACTACCGTTCGTCGAGAACGAGATCGAAGCGCTCCACAGCGACGTTCGCGTGCATGACACGCTCAAGCCCGCGGCCACCTTTCCGGACCTCAAACACCTCAAGGGCGTCCGCGACACCAATGTCGCGCTCCAGTACAGGCTGGATCGCGGCGACACCGAGGCCGCCTTTGCTAGCGCCGATCACGTCTTCGAGCACAGTTTCAAGGCACAGCCGGTCATGCACACGCCGATGGAGCCCTTCGTCGCGGTGGCGGATATGCGCGACGACCGGCTGACGCTCCACACCTCGACGCAAAGCCCTTCCTTCGTGCGCATCGAGATCGCCCGCCTTCTCGGCTGGCCCGAAAACCGCGTGCGGGTGAAGGTGCCCCATCTCGGCGGCGGCTTCGGCGGCAAGCTCTACATCAAGCTCGAGGCGCTCGTGACCGCCCTCTCCATGCTGGCTCGGCTTCCGGTCAAGATATCGCTCACCATGGAAGAACAGTTCTTCATGGTCACCCGCCACGGCTGCACCTTCCGGATCAAGAGTGGCGTGGACAAGGATGGGCGGCTCGTGGCCCGGCGCTGCGACATCGTGTGGAACGGCGGCGCCTATGCCGATATCGGCCCCCGTGTTACGCAAAAGGCCGGGTTCACCTCGGCGGGCCCCTACGACATCGACAATCTCACCATCCGCTCCTCGGCGGTCTACACAAACCGGCCCCCCGCGGGCGCGCTGCGCGGCTTCGGAGCCCCGCAGACGGCTTGGGCCTATGAACGCCACACCGACATCATCGCGCGGGAGCTGGGGATCGACCCGCTCGATTTTCGCCGCAGAAACCTGCTGCGCCAGGACCGACCGCAGGCCACCGGCACGCCCATGACTGACGCGGCGCTTCTGCCGGTCCTCGACCGGGTCGCGCAGCTTCTCGACTGGAAGACGCCCCTCGTCCGCAGCGAGGACCACATCCTAAGGGGGCGCGGGCTGGCCGTTGGACTCAAAGGGATCACCGCGCCGACCACATCGGTCGCCATCATCAATCTCTACGCCGACGGCAGTTGCGGTCTCTATATCAGCACCGTCGATATGGGCCAGGGTTCCGACACCGTTATGGCCCAGATCGTCGCCGAGGAACTGGGGCTCGATCCCGCCTCTATTCGCGTCATCAACCCCGATACCGACGTGACGCCCTATGACATGGCGACTCTGGGATCGCGCTCGACCTTTCACATGGGCAACGCGGTGCGCCGGGCGGCCGCCGATGTGCGCGACAAGACCGCCGCCCTCGCCGCCGCGCTCGGCCTTCCCGAGGGGCACAACGTGCCACCCTCCGAATTGCTGCGCAAGAAATACGGGATGCAGGCGGGCAACATCGTAGGCGTCGGCAGCTTCATCCCGGATTATCAAAAGCCTGACCCGGCCACCGGGCAATCGCAAAAGGCGACGCCTTTCTGGGGCATCGGCGCCTGCGGGGCCGAGGTCGAGGTCGACAGCGAGACCGGCCATGTCACCGTCACGAAACTGGTCAGCGTTGGCGATATCGGCACCCCGATCAACCCGCGTCTCGTGACCGCGCAACTCTCCGGTGCGGCCATCATGCAGCTTGGCTTCACCATGACCGAAAAGATGGATTTCTCCGACGGCCAGCTCACCAACGGATCGCTCGCCGATTACAAGATCCCCGGCCTGCTCGACATACCGGTCAGCTTCATCAACGAATACGTGGAAAACACCCAGGGCACCGGCCCGTTCGGCGCCAAGGGTGCCGGCGAGACCAGCAGCATCGCGCTCTCCCCGGCCATCGGCAACGCCGTCTCCGACGCCATCGGCGCCGAGGTGACGGAAACGCCGCTCACGCCCGAAACCGTCTTCCGCGCCATGCAATCCGCCAGCCGCGCCGACCGCTCCTAAAGGTGACCCGATGACCACGCGCCATATAAGTTTTACCCTCAACGGCAGAGCCGTCACCGCCTCGGTGCAGCCGCATGAAAACCTGATCGACATGCTGACCACCGCCTTCGGCCTCCGCGGCGCACGCGAAAGCTGCGGCCAAGGGCTGTGCGGCTGCTGCACGGTCCATGTCGATGGTCAGGCGGTCTCGGGCTGCCTCTTCCTCGCCGACATGGCCGAGGGCACGCGCATCGACACGATAGAGGGGCTGGGTGGAGCCGACGGCACGCTCGACCCTGTCCAACAGGCCTTCATCGACGCAGGCGCGTTTCAATGCGGCTTCTGCACGCCCGGTTTCGTCATGATGGTGAAAACGCTCCTGGCAGACGACCCCGACCCCTCCGACGACACCATCCGCCATTACCTCAGCGGCAACCTCTGCCGCTGCTCCGCCTATCCCGAGATCGTCGCCGCCACGAAACTGGCCGCCCGCCGCATCGCCGCAGAGGGCCGCCCCTGAATGCACGCATCAGGCAGGCGGAAACAACCCCGCGTAATGCCGCGCCACCTCCCCTGGCGTCGTGATCCACACCTCCTCTCGCACTGCCGCGATATGCGCCAGCGCCCGCCGCAACGCCCGCAGCCGATAGGGCTGCCCGATCACAAAGGGATGCAGCACCACCGTGCAGACCAGCGGATATTTCGCCGACTGAAGCATCATCTCGTCAAACTGGTCGATCATCATCCGCTCAAAATCCGCGCTCCCCTCCTGCCGGAACACCATCACCGGCGAATCGTTCACCTCAATCGAATAGGGCACCGACAGGATCGGCCCGGCGCGCGTGCGCATCCAGAACGGCTGATCGTCCGCCGGCCAATCGAGCACATAGCCATAGCCCGCCTCGCGCAGCAGGTCGAGCGTCACCGCACTCTGCGCCAGGTAGGGCCCGAGCCAACCCTCCGGTGCGCGCCCCGCATGGCGCGTGATCGCCTCGGTCGCCTCGGCGATGAGCCGCCGCTCCTCGGCCTCGGGCAGCACGTCCTGCCGCTCGCCATTGGTGCGCCCGTGGCCCACGAACTCGTCTCCGCGCGCGAGGATGCGCGCCGCGATCTGCGGGCAGGTGTCGAACAGCAGCGAGTTGAAATTGTGCGAGGCGGGCATCGCCATCTCGTCCAGCAGATCGAACAGGTACCAGATGCCCACCCGGTTGCCATAATCGCGCCAGGCATAGTTGCGCGTGGTCTGCCCCGCCCCCGGCATCGCGCTGTCGCTGCCGAGGCCCGACAGAAAGCTGAACACCTCGATATTGTTGCAGATGCAAAAGGCCAGGCGCCTGCCCCCCGGCCAGGTGAAATCGGGCCGGTCGCAGATCGGGACATAGGGGTAGCGGTCATGATGTTCGAGGGTTAATAAATCCATGCTAAGCCTTCCGGTTGCGCTCCCGTCGTCGCGGAAACAGGCAGTCCCGCTCACGCGGTCAGGCCCGAGGAAACCAAACCCTCGTCCCCTTTTCAACGCATTTCAAGGGAGCGTTCGGCAGGGTATACGCGCGGGCGCAACGGTAGGCACCACCGCGCGCCGCCGTTAGTGTTCGCGCACATTCTATATCACCTTTGTCAACGACTGATCATCTTGTTTCATTCTGCGTGCCGGACTCTGGGGTTCTCTCCGCGGTCGCCGCAAGGGGCGCCGCATGTTTGCGTTCAGGGCCGAGTGGATCGAAGTGGTGTACGCGGTCGTTGCCGCAGTCTCGGGGACGATCTCGCCCTCGCCGGGCGTCCCGGCTGGACGCATTCTGTCGTGCTGAGGATCAGCGTCGTTTCGGTTTCGCGTCTATGCCAGTGCTACTTCCCGGAAGGCCGATCATGCCACCCTCCAAATAATGTCGTCATGAAGATGGAATCAGCAGATCGCGCGTTTTTCGACAGCCCCACGCGGCAGCGTTGCCAGCCGACTCCCAGAGCCTTGCGCGCAGCGGCCTTCAGCCCCTCATGGGCATCGCTGATCACCAATTGCACGCTGCGCAGGCCACGTCGGGTGAGCGAGCGCAGAAAGTCGGTCCAGAGCGTCTCGGCCTCGGACGGCATGACGGTAATCCCTAGGTGTTCAGCCCCGGCATCTGGTGGATCGGGTCGAGGATGAATCGATCCGGCTCTGAGGTCCAGATTTTGCAGATGTATTCGTAGGGCGTGAGGCCACCGAGGGTCTTGAGACGCGGAGCGAAATTGTAGGCTGCCATGAAGTCTGTGAGATGTGCGCGCAGCTGATCGTAGCTGTCGTAATGGAAGCGCTTGACCGTCGCGTCCTTGATCGTCCGGTTCATCCTCTCGACCTGGCCGTCCCTCGGGAAAACAGTCCCCCGGACTGTTTTCTGATCCTCGGAACTCCACGGATGATTGGGCTTGGTCAACCGGTGCTCGATCCCGTTCGCCTCACAGATCATGTCGAAGCGCATAGGTCGGGAGATGATCGTGTTCCGGTTCCTCGGCTGCTCTGCGAACTGGACGCCGTAGCACGTCGGGAAGAAGGGCTGCCGAGAGGTCATGGCCATGCGCGCCGACCTTGCTGGTCGCCATCGACATTTCCAAGCTTCGCCATGAGGTGCTGATCGGCATTCCGGGCAATACGCGCCGCCGCTGCTTGACGAGTTGGGTCACCGCGAACTTGCTTGTGCGGTCAATGCCGACGAAGAGATAGAGACTCAGAATTTCTGGGACGTAAGCCAATCCTTGAACACCGCAATCTCGGGACTTTTATTCGTGTCCTCGTACTGAACCAGAAAGAACTTCTGCAGCATGGATATCTGGTAGGGAACGGGTGCGATAAGCGCACCTGTTTTTAGATAATGTCCGGCAAAGCTGCGGCTAATGAGGGAAGAGCCGTGTCCGGATGTAAGGATCTGCAGGGCGACCAGAGACGAGTCCGCCTTCATCCAATGCACCGGCGCTGGCAAATCGAGCCCGTACTTGTCAGACAGGCGCCCCCAGTCGGTTTCCGATCCGACGACCTGGACGACACTGGCGGCGGCCAGCCCTTCAATCGAGAGGCCGTCGCCCAGGGATGACGCATGGTCGGGATGACAAACGACTACCGCATCATCGACCTCGAGGGGCCAGATATTCCGTTCGGGCCAGTCACCATCGCCGTAGCGGATGTCGAGATCGATACCCGCGTCGGTCATGCGATCCGACCAGACCGTAGTGAACAAGTCGATCTCGATCTCGGGGTGCCGTTCGCGAAACGCGTTCAGCCGCGGTGCCAGGACCAGCGCGCCAAACGAAATGGACGACCGAACCCGAAGTGTCGCCTTGCGCTGTCCGCGAAACAGGCCGTCGGTCGCCTGTTCCATCTCAAGAAAGGATTTCCGAAGCGGTTGTGCATAGGCTTGACCGACATCGGTCAGCGCCACGCCCTTTGGCAGCCGCTTGAACAGCTCGGCCCCCAGTCGCTTTTCCAGAAGCCGGATCTGCTGGCTGACGGCTGCCGGGGTCAGATGAAGCTCGTCCGCGGCCGCCGTGAACGAACTGTGACGCGCCGCAGCATCGAACGCGCGCAGCCAGGTAACATGGGGCAGTCTTCGCATCCGGCGTTTCCTTTCGGGGCACAACATGGCCTTGGACGCGACCGTGCGCAATTCACTGAGACCGAAATAATATGAGGCCTAGGCGGCGAAAGTCGTTGTTTGTGACTGTGCCGCTTCTATCCCCATATGTGATCGGCGGTCAGGAGGAGAGAGCAGATGGATGAAGTCGACTACGTGATCGTTGGGGCAGGATCTGCAGGCTGTGTGATGGCCAACCGCCTGTCCGCGAACGGCCACCACCAGGTGCTGCTGCTCGAGGCCGGGGGCGGAGATGCACGCATGTGGATCAAGATCCCCGTAGGCTATGCCATGACCTTCTCCGACCCGACACTGAACTGGGGCTACATGACCGAGGCGGATACCGGCCTGTCGGGTCGTCAGAGCTATTGGCCGCGGGGGGCGTGTCATCGGGGGATCAAGTTCAATCAACGCCATGGCCTATGTCCGCGGTCAGCCCCGCGATTTCGATGACTGGGCGGCGGCCGGTGCGACCGGCTGGGACTGGCAGGCGGTAGAGGATGCCTATGACCGGATAGAGACACGCGCACCGGGTGCATCGCGGGCAAAGCCGTCCGGCGAAGGACCGGTCTGGGTGCAGAATCTCTCGGATCAGATGCATCCGTTCTCGAGGAACTTTCTCGAGGCGGGCCGCAACGCCGGATTTGCAGTGATCGACGACATGAATCGGCCTGGCGCCAATGGTCTCGGGTTCTACCGCAGCACCGTGCGCCGTGGCCTTCGCTGGTCTTCGGCGGATGCATTCCTGCGGCCCGCCACCCGCCGGGACAATCTGCGGGTCATCACCCATGCGCATGTCACCCGGTTGGAGTTCAGCGGCGCGCAGGTGAGCGGCCTTGCCTATATGCGGGGCACCCAAATGCGCCGGGTGCGCGCGCGCAAGGAGGTCATCCTCTGCGCCGGGGCCATCAACAGCCCGCATCTGCTGCAACTGTCGGGTATCGGCCCGGCTGACCTCTTGAAGGCGCAGGGGATCGAGGTTCGGCACGATCTGGCCCATGTGGGCCAAGGGCTTCAGGATCATCTGGCGGTGTCCTGGCAGTTCCGGGCCCGTGTGCCGACGCTCAACAACATGCTGGGCAGCCCCTCGGGCCGGCTGCGCGCGGCGCTGCGCTACGCGCTCACCCGCAAGGGCGCGCTCTCTGTTCCGGTCAATCAGGTGGGCGGCTTCGTACGGTCCACGCCACAACAGGCGGTGCCCGATGTGCAACTCTTCTGCAACCCGGCCTCCTACGAGATCAACCGCGCCGGCAGGGTCGTTCTTGACCGGCAGCCAGGATACCTGCTCTCAGCGCAACCCTGCCGCCCGACCAGCCGCGGGCATGTGCGGATCGCCTCGGGTTCCTGGCGCGATGCGCCTGTCATACAGCCCAATTCCCTTGCGACCGATGACGACCTTGACGCGGCCGTGCGGGCCAGCAAGGTCATCCGTACCCTCGCGCGGAGCCCGCAATTGCAGATGGTGACCGAGTTTGCCAAATCTCCGGATTTCGACACGATGGACGATGCGGCCCTTCTCGACGACTTTCGCAACCGCGCCTCGACCGTCCATCACCCGTCTTGCACCTGCCGCATGGGGCACGGCCCGCATGACTCGGTGCTCAACGCCCGGCTTCAGGTTCACGGGGTGCCGGGGCTGCGGGTGGTCGATGCGTCCGCCTTCCCCAACATCACATCCGGCAACATCAACGCCCCGACCTTGATGCTCGCGATGCGGGCCGCCGACATGGTGCAGCAAGACGCCGGGTGAGCGCCCCCCAAAAGCGCCGCAAAAGGAGACACGGCATGATCACACTCGACACATTCTACATCGACGGGGCCTGGGTCGCGCCTGCCTCGAGCGAGACGATGCCGATACGCTCGCCCGCCACCAACCGTCAGATCGGCACCGTCGCCATGGGCAACGCAGAAGATGCGGTTCGCGCCGTTCAGGCCGCCAAACGCGCCTTCGAGACGTTTCCCATGACCTCCAAGAAGGAGCGTCTGGCCTTGCTGCGCCGCCTAGCCGAGGTGACGCGGGCGCGCCTGGACGATCTGGCCCATGCCATGACCACCGAGATGGGCGCGCCGATCACCATGTCGCGCGCGGTGCAGGCCGATGCCGGCATCGGTCACCTCGAGGCCTTCATCGCCGCGCTGGAGAGGCTGGACGAGGAAGAGATCCTGCCCAATGGCGATATCCTGAGCCGCGAGCCGATCGGCGTCTGCGGGCTGATCACGCCGTGGAACTGGCCGATCAACCAGATCGCGCTCAAGGTGATACCCGCGCTTGCCGCCGGGGCGACCTGCGTGCTCAAACCGTCCGAGCATACGCCGCTCTCGGCGCAGGTCTATGCCGAGATCGTGCACGAGGCCGGGTATCCGGCGGGGGTCTTCAACCTCGTGCAGGGCGACGGGCCGACGGTGGGCACGGCGCTGTCGCGCCACCCTGACGTGGCGATGATGTCCTTCACTGGCTCGACACGTGGCGGCAGCGCGGTAGCACGCAACGCTGCCGACAGCTTCAAGCGGGTGACGCTGGAACTGGGCGGCAAATCCCCGAACCTGATCTTCGCCGACGCCGATCTTGAGAAACGCGTGGCCGAGGGTGTGGCCGCGTGCTTCTTCAACTCCGGACAATCCTGCGATGCCCCCACCCGCATGCTGGTAGAGCGCAGCGTCTATCCCCGCGTGCTCGAGCTGGCCCAAGCCGCCGCAGAGGCCACAGTCATGGGCGATCCCGAGCAGGAAGGCGATCACCTCGGGCCGCTCTTCGACGAGATCCAGTATGACCGGGTGCAGACTATGATTGAGACAGGGCTCAACGAGGGGGCGCGCCTTCTGACCGGAGGAACGGGCCGCCCCGACAGATTGCCGGAAGCCCTGCAATCCGGCTGGTTCGTGCGCCCGACGATCTTTTGCGATGTCACGCCGGAGATGGTGATCTGGCGCGAGGAGATTTTTGGCCCGGTGCTCACCATCACCCCGTTCGACACCGAGTACGAGGCAATCGCGCTGGCCAATGACACCGAATATGGCCTCGCGGCCTTCATCCAGACCGGCAGCGAGGAGCGCGCCCTGCGGGTCGCACGCCGCCTGCGTGCAGGCGGCATCCATATCAACGGGCGCGATGCCGATTACGGATCCCCTTTTGGCGGATTCAAGCATTCCGGCAACGGCCGCGAGGGCGGTGTTCAGGGGCTTGAGGATTACATGGAAATCAAGGTCCGCCCGCCCTTCGCCGCCTGACAGGGCGTGCTCCCCAAACGACAGAACGGCGCGGGGCAATCCGCGCCGTTCCCACTTGTCCGTGCTGGTTGCCGGATCAGGCGCGCGCCCGGTCCTTGACGACAGACGTCTCGCCGGTGAAGCCCTGCCGCGCCAGTACACGGTAGGTGCTACGAAGCGCGCCGCGATCAGTGTAGCAGCCGCGCAGGTGGCGGCGGCCACTATCGGCCACGTAGCCTTCACGGCCATGCACGATCCGGTGGTTGTCGAACACCACGCAATTGCCGAGCTCCGAGCGGAAGCGCATCAGAAACCGCTCCTCCTGCATCATGCGGATGAACTTGAGGAATGCCGGGTAGTAGCGGTCCAGAATCTCCTGCGGCAGGTCCATGTTGTCCTGCAGGTGCTGGGAAATCGTGACGCCGGTCACGTTGCCGTCGAGATCGGTCTCGATCACCCGCTGATGCGCGCGGTAATCCCAGTTGTCATGCCGGTAGAAGAACGGAATGTAGTGGCGGGACAGGAGATCGAATGCCTCCGGGTCCTCTGCGCGCAGCGCCTCGGCCACGGCCGCGCCGTCGAGAAACAGCGACAGCCCGCCCTCGACGGTGTTCTCCAGACAATGCAGAAACTGCACCCCCGGCGCGGTTTCCTCGCCCGGCAAGTCAGTGTGCATCTCCAGCGGGCCTGCGGTGAAGGCGAGGTTGGTCGGATCGATCTCGACCCGGACATCGAAGAACAGCCCCTCCGCCGAAGGGGTGATGGGCCCGATCGCCCTTGCCAGACGCGGCAGGCTCTCGGTGCTGTGCTCCATGTCGTTGACGATGGCGATGCCGTCCTCGATCAGGGCGCGGCTCAGCCGCGCGCGTCCCTCGTTCGTGTCGGTCACCGCCTGCTGGCTGACGCGGACGATGTCGGGCAGGTGGTCGTTGTACCAGAGGTTGCGCGCGATATCCGCGGGATCGTCGACGCGGCCCTTGGCTGCGACCTCTTCCAGCAGGGCGATTGGCACGTGGCTCGCCTGCGCCTCGTCCTGCCAGCCGATCACCACCATGTCGCCATCGACATGGGCAGAGGTCGCACGCGGCGAGGACGACAATTCCGACGTGTCGAACACTCGCTCGCGTGTCTGTGGGTCAATGCAGGAGACACAGGCATCGCGCAGCCAGTAATAGTTGAAATAGGCGCGGCCGCCGGGCAGCCCGACGACCATGCCATTTTCCTGGAATTCGAACGTGATGTCGCTCATCGGTTGGTCATCCTTTCAGCAATTTCATGGTGTCTCAGGTGGCGTATGGGTCCGCCTCGGCATCGAGGATCGCGCGGATTTCGCGCAGATGTGCCTCGGCCTGCCCGGGATACTCCTCGAGTTCCCGCGCGGTCTTTTCCGCGATCTCGTCCGACAGCCGCCGCAGGGGCTGCCCGGTCTGAAGCGCGCGTAGATAGGTTTCCGCCGCGCGTTCGAAGTAATAGAGGCGGTTGAACGCATCCGCGACGCCGCTGCCGATGACGAGCAGGCCGTGGTTGCCCATCACCATGACCTTCTTCTTCGGGTCGGACAGCAATTCAGCACAGCGCCTGCCCTCCTCCTCGAAGGCCAGACCGCCAAATCCGGTATCCACCACATGACGGTCATGGAACGTCGCGGTGTTCTGGTCGATCGGCGGCAGCGTGCTGTCGGCGAGGCCGGCCAGCACCGTGGACCAGATCGAATGGGTGTGCATCACGCAGCGCGCGTGCGGACAATGGCGGTGGATCGCCCCGTGCAGCCCCCATGCCGTGGGATCGGGCGCCTCCGGCCCCTCGAGCGTTCCGGGATCGTCGGCATCGAGCAGCAGCAGGTCCGAGGCGCGGATGCGCGAGAAATGCACCTGGTTGGGGTTGATCAGGAATGCGGTGCCGGTCTCGTTCACCGCCAGGCTGAAATGGTTGGCGACCGCCTCGTGCAGGCCAATCCGCGCGGTCCAGCGAAAGGCAGCCGCGAGATCGGCCCGCTCCTGTGCAAAGCCTGTTCCGCTCTCGGCATCTGGCGCAAGATTCTCCATCGGATCACTCCGCGGCAAGGGGCTTGGCGCGGCCGGTGGGGAACACCTCGTAGCCGGGCTCCTCGGGCTCGTCATCGACCAGTTCAGAAGGGAAACCCTCTGCCCGAATGCTGAGGCCGGTTGCATCCTCCAGCCTGCGGATGATGTTGGGCGACAACTCGCGGTCGCCGTAGCGGGCGATGCCGTCATCGAAGATGCTGACAAGCAGCGGGCTGACCTCGAGCGTTACATTCGCCGCTTCGGCGATCTTCTGGAACAGGCCGATATCCTTTTTCACCAGGTCCATCGTAAACGAGACATCGCGCGAGCCATTGAGGATCAACTGGCTTTCGGTTTCATGCACGAAGGACGTCCCCGACGAGATCTTCATCGCCTCATACGTGGTGTTGAGATCCATGCCGGCGGCCTTCATCGTCACCAGCGCCTCGCAGCAGGACAGGAGGTTCGCCGTCGCCAGGTAATTGGTCATCACCTTCAGGATCGAGGCGGTGCCGATCTCGCCGGTGTGCAGCACCCGGCGACCCAGCGCCGTCAGGGTCGGCAACATGCGATCGAACGTGGCGCGATCGCATCCCGCAAAGATCGAGATGTTTCCGGTATCCGCCCGGTGACAGCCGCCCGAGACCGGGCATTCGATGGCCGAGCCACCATGCGCCTCCACCAGCGATGCGAGGCGCTTTACCTCCTCGGCATCCGTGGTCGACATTTCGAGCCAGATCTTGGTGTCATCGACGGCGGGTAACATCTCTTCAACCACGGCGGCAGAGGCTGCCGGCGACGGCAGGCAGGTGATCACCGCGTCGCAGGCCTGCATCAGCGCAAGCGGTCCGTCTACCGTTGCGGCCCCACGTTCGATGAACTCCGCGACAAGCTCACGGTTCAGGTCGTGAACCGTGAGGTCAAAGCCGTTGCGTAGCAGGCTTCCTGCCAACTTGCCGCCGACATTACCCAATCCGATAAATCCGAGTTTCATCTTGCTGTGCCTTGCCCGCTGTGACCCCTGATGTTCTCAGCAGCATGGCGCAGCACCGGGCGCCCGTAAAACAATGGCATTGCACCCTGAGGGTTCAGTTTCGTTGACAGAAAAGTGGGAAATCAGACCGATTTCATCGGTGGAACGGACTGGATAGGGCGTTTTGTGCCTTCTTAGGATGAAGTTTTCCGTGATTGCTGCCGATCCGCTTTCGAGTTGACTGGCCGCTGGCCGACTTTCTGCGCCGGATTTGCCGCACCTGCATGAATGCGTTTTCATCATGCATGATCGTGTCACTGAAAGGGTTAGACATCACCACGACCGGCAAGAAGGGGCTATATTCAGACCTATGCCACGCCGAGGGCGAAGGCCCGCTGTGGGTCGTCACGTTCTGAGCGGCGACCAAGGTTCTCAACTTTGCAGCGTCGGCTCACTGCGTATTGCTGCCGCCAAGACTGACGTGGCGAGCGGTCCCGGTCGCTGTGTCTCACGTCGGCGTTGCCAAAGAGTCATCGGCAGCTCTCTCTTCGCGCCCTCGACAGGTGATTTCAGCGCGCCTCGAGCCTCTGTTCTCCCGGTTTATAACCAATGGGCCACTCATCCAGCTTCGACCACCGCCGAGTTGAAGCAAGCAAACACTGGGAGAAAGGGCGTGGTGGTGATCATCAGTCGAACCAAGTGGACAAAGATCAAGGCTTCGATCCTCGCCGCCCAGTGATGCTCAGGTATCCTTGCGCAACCGGACGCCTGCGCCGCCCCCGTTCTCTGCGATGAACTCGACCCCGGCGGCTTCGAGGGCGACGCGGATCTTGGCCACGTTGTCGGGATTCATGTCATAACGCCCGGTCTCGAAATTCGAGATCGTGTTGCGATGAACGCCGGAGGCTTTTGCAAGATCGGCAAGAGACCAATTTAACGCTCCCCGCGCCATTCGCACTTGTGCGGATTTCACAACTATCTATCCTTGTGCTATTGTCACATGTGGCAATATCACAATTGGAGATCGAGACAATGACGAACATTCCCGACCATGTCCGCCGAAATCACGAAAGAACCTCCGAGAGACTGGATGAGGCGCGCGCAATGCTGCGCGCCGTCGAGCAGATGGCGGAGGCTGCAAGGCTGCCCCACTCGCCCGAGACTGAAAGTATGTTTGTTCTGATTGCGGCCACGCAAGACAAGTTGTTCGAGGCTGACGAAGCTCACGTTATCGAATGGGTGGGGCACGGCGGCAAGACAAGCGAGATGATGCTCGAGGGAACCGCTGCCGAACGCGATGAGGCCGCGGACGTCCAGCACTGAGCAACTATCCGGACTCATGCAAGACAGCTGCACCATAGCCAGCATGTTTGAAGGGCTGGACGCCCTCCACCACGCCGCAGCCAGGCGGGAGGATTGCCTGTTTGCCAAGCGCGCCGAACCCGAGTGACGCCTTCAACGATCGACAAGGACCGGGCGGGATCCGCCCGGTCTTTTCTGCAATTGTGAAACCCGGTGACAAATTCGGTGACAAGGGCAAAAGAAA
>NZ_PDNI01000034.1 GCF_002925845.1 Roseovarius nitratireducens
CGGAAGGTGTCGCGCCCAGTCAGCTCGCGCACCGCGCCAAGCTCAACCAGCCGGTCGCAGAGACGTCGCGCGGCGCGATCCGGCAAGGGCAGCGCCGAGGGCGCCACCGCATCGCGGGTCAGGAACATCTTGACCGCGTCCCCGGCCCCCTTGGCCCGCAGCTTTGGCGCAACCGCTTTCAGATGGGCCGCCCGGCGTGCGAGGTCGGCGGAGAGACGCTCGGCGTCGACCGCCGAAGCAACAACCGCACGATGACAGGCCACGCGCAGATCGTCGCCCCGCTTGCGCAGGTCGGCGCGCTTCAGGTCCATGGCCAGGAGCGGCACGAGATGCTCCCATCCGAGCATCTGGGCAAGGGCGGCGTCAGCGAGGACGAGCGCCGGAACCTCCGCCCGTGGCGCCTCCGCGAGCACCGCCTCCAGCACCATTGCGGCGCGGGTCATCGGCGCGCCCTGCCCCGCGTCGAGCCAGCCTGCGATCTGTTCTGGTGGATGCGTAGGCAACGCACGGCCCAGTGCGTTGACCGAAACCGGCCGCTCCACCGCGCGCCGCCAGGCCATGTAGGTCTCGCCCGCCGGGCCGGGCAAATCCCCTGGGCGCAGGAGGTGCACCGCGTCGCGCAACTCGCTTGCCCTTTCGGGCCGACCGGAGAACGCGACGCAGGCCTCTGCTGCGTGCAGCGCCAGGCGATCCCGCAACAAGCCTTGGGGCACGTCCCCTCGTGCCAACACAAGATGCAGGTGAGCGAGCGACGCGCCCGATAAAAACGCCACATCTTCAAGCCTTTCAGAACGGGCGGAGGTGACCCAGGCGGGCATCCGGGGTAACCTGTCGAGGTCGTCGATGGGAGCGTGCCGGGCAAATGTCATGCTTGGAGCCTACATCTGCACGGCGCTTTCTACCAGAAAATTGCATAAAAAACGCCCCGCCTTGCCGATCTCGTTTATGTCCAATAAGTTTGCATTATCGGACATGACGCAACACGATACATGACCCGGAACTGTCGTTTTAGTTTCATGGGTGGATTCGGCCGAAATCGCCTCTCTCGTCGAGGAAATTTCCATTTAACCGGTGGACGGGCCTCTTGCTCAATCTGTGGACTCGTTCCGCTCCAGCGTCAATCGCGCGCCTTCCTTTGCCGTTCCGTAGATCTCGCCCATCCGTGAGCCACGGCAGCGGCGCCGCACGCCTGAACAGGACGAGGGCTGCCTCAGGCAAGACTGCATTGGGCACGAGGTCTGGTCCGAAGAGATCCTGCAGGATCACCAGTGTCAGGGCCCTCCAGCGCACCGATAGGTGCTGAAACGGCGCAGGCCGGCCGACGGCTGCGCGGGCCTCGTAAGGGCAGTTCCACCCCGGTTCATCGTACCAGAGCGCGAGGACAGGCCGGGCCGCCCCATCGCGATCAAGCGGCGCCCACAGAGTGCGAATTCCATGATTGAGTCGATCAAGACGGCCTGGGCCACCTCTGACGATTCCGCTGATCTGGCGTTGGAGCTCGAGAACTCCCACAGCGAAATCCGCCTTCAAAAGGTCCTCCGTCTCCCCTCCCCCGCCGGTCAGAACGGCATCGCATTTGCGACAGAAGGGGCGCAGCAAGCCATTCAGCATACGAAAGGAAAGCCTCAGGCGGCCGCGACAAGCGGGGCAGTGATCCAGGAGCATGGTCCGGTGCGCCGGGCAAACCACCTGCTCCGCCAATCGCCAATTTGCCCGCAGATAGGCATCGCGACCGGCAGCGACATCCGCATCGAAACAGGCAAGACAGACCGGCACCGCCTCGGTCCGCAACCAGTCCCGCGGCCGATCAGGATATCGGGAAGCCAGTGACCTGCGATGAAGCCGTTCCGGATCGATCCTGCAGGCCTTCGCCCAAAGCCTGAGCAGCCGCATATCCGGCGCCACATCGTCAACCTGCCGCGCGCCTGCGTCCCTACCCCCCTGCCCCGCCAGGTACACCATCAATTCAAGAGGCTCCGCCCCGTAGCGCGCGGCAACCCGCGCCATCCAGGACGAAAGCAGTTCGTCTTGATACGGCCGCGGCGCGACGGGCAGTCGGGCCGACACCATCATGCCCCGACCCGTTGTTGCACGGGCTTGCCCCGCCGCCGAGCGGTCTGGGTCATCGAGACCAGCGGCAGCACCAGATTGTCGCCAAAACTATCCGCGTCGAGGCGCTCCTTGCCCGACCGAACCGCATCTTCCGCCGCCGTTTCGATCAGGCGGAAAATGCGCGCCGTCACACCGGAGGTCAGCTTGTGAATCCGCTTTCGGGCCTCCCCACTGATCAGATCGGAGGGTTCGCGCAAGGGCAGGATACGTTCGAAACTTTTCAGGAGCCCGGCGAAGGCGGCATCGTTCTGCCAGGGCTTGAGATGGAACGCCTCGAAGCGCTCGGCCAGTTGCGCATCGGTCAGCAGCGCCTGCCGAGCCAGGTCCGTTCCGGCACAAACCAGGGGAATCCGCAGGTCATTGGCCAGAAACCGGATGGCATTGAGAAAGATGCGCTGCTGACGGAAGGTGCCGGCCAGCATGCCGTTCACCTCGTCGAGAATGATCATCTTTGCCCCCACGGTCCGCAGCAGCGACCGGCAGATATCCTTCTCGCGGGCGAGCGTACCGCCTGTCATCGCCGGCGCGCCCATGCTGGCCAGAAGTTCCCGGTAAAGATCGCGTTCAATGGGTTCGGATGGCACCTGCGCGACAACCACCGGGCGGTGGTCAACGCCGGTCACCTGGCTGAACTTTGGCGGGTGGTCGCGTTCGAACTTGCGGACGATCTTGGTCTTGCCCATGCCTGTATCGCCATAGATCAGCAGGCAGGGCATCCGGTCACGCGGCGGATAGGTCAGCAGGTTCTCCAGACGTGCCAGAGCCGCCCCGGACTGATTGAAACCGATCCAGCGGTCAGCCCGGATCCAGGCAATGCGCTCATCATCCGGCA
The DNA here is from genome assembly GCF_002925845.1 of Roseovarius nitratireducens. Classification (GTDB taxonomy): domain Bacteria; phylum Pseudomonadota; class Alphaproteobacteria; order Rhodobacterales; family Rhodobacteraceae; genus Roseovarius; species Roseovarius nitratireducens. Next base: position 2,945 of record NZ_PDNI01000034.1, read on the forward strand.
GTGCCGCGAACCGGCGGTAGGCCGGATCGAGATGTGCAAATGCGCTGCCTTCGGTCACGACCATTCCTCGACTTCGAACCCCGGATGGTTCCTGAGCACATTCTCGTTTTCCTCTGGTCTCGGATCGGCATCCTCAGCCTCGTAGGCCCCTACCCCATCAAGCGCTCGGTCCCGTCGCTCGGAAAACCGCCTGGCCTCCCGTGTCCTGGTGCTGGCAGCATCAACCAGGGCGCGCTGTTCCTCGATCACCGCGAATATGAGGTCTTCGTCTTCGAGCGTGCGCCCGCGCTCGCGCAAAATCGCCTGCGCACGGCGATGCTCCGCAAGAGTGATCGACGGATGGCGCAGGTCCGCAAACCGCACAGGATAGCGCTGGCCCTCGGGGCTCCGGACATAGATCGTGGAGAGGTCACGAGGATCGTAGGACACCCGCAATTGCCGGTCCTGCCGCCCCGCCCAGAGGCTCAGGACATCGTCCCAATACCGCAGGCCAAAGAGATGGATTCCATCGCGGCGTACCATGCGTTCCGTGCTCGGCAGGAAGTCGATCCGGAACCCCTCCGGATCGTATGGCCGGCGCAAAGGTGCCTCGCGCCGCCCATAGGCCTCGTTCCAGGCCGCAACCGGCGGAATCCCAAGCGCGCGGTGCCGTTCTGCATGATAACGGGTAATTTCCAGCGCCAACCAGTGCTCCAGCTCATCGAGCGTCATCACCGATTTGGCCACGGAATCGTAGTCGCCGCGGTCCTTGATGCTGCTGAAGGTCGATCCCGGCAGCAGATGGACCGCCCCCATCATCGTTCCGATCAAACGCTCAATGTGACCGCCGTAATGCGGCGCCCCAATCGGCCGGTACAGCAGGGAAATCCCGTGCTCTTCCGCACCGCGCTTCATCGCTTTCGAGCGGAATTCCTTGGCATTGTCGACGTGAATGGTCTCCGGCAATCCCTCGGCTGGCCAGTCCGCGTCGATACCCAGGCTCTCCAGCCAGTCGAACTTGGGCTGCACCAGGTGCTGGATGGTCAGTGCCACCGACAAGGCCGACGGCGGCTCCAGCGTTAGGTAAAAGCCTGCCACCGTGCGGCTGGCGACGTCGATGGCGAGCGTCAACCAGGGCCGTTGCAAAGGCTTCCGATGAACCCGGTCGACAACGATGACATCCACCAGCGTGTGGTCGATCTGAACCACCTCATAGGCCCGTTCGATCTGATAGCTGCCCGGCACCGGGCGATGTCGCTGTCGAGAGACCATTGCCCCCTCACGCGCAGCTGTAAGCTCCGCCGGATCTATCGCCGCCACACGGTCCCGCAACGTGGTCCAGCACGGGGGACGCAGACCCCTTTGACTGCATCGTCTGCGCACCTCCTTTTGCAGGGCATTTATGCTCGGCTTCTGGAGGGATTTGTAGAAATCCTCGATCGCCCCCGAAATCACCGTTTCAATCTCGGCGGGCAGCCGACGGCTGCCCGTCGGTGTCCCGACCTGAGCCGCCAGCAAGGAACTGGCGACCGGGCTCGCCTTGTAGGCTGAGATCAACTCGTAAAGGCGGGAGCGCTTGAGGCCAAGGTCTCGGCAGGCCTTGAGGAATTCGGCACGGTTCGGTGACGCCTTGCTTGCAAGACGGCGGATCACAGCTTCCCGCGCGACCGCCTGTTCCCATGCTGCATCGTCGACAGTGTTGATGTCTGATCGATCCACCATGGCCAAACCCGGAAAATAGGTGTCTTATGTCCGATAATGAAACTATAATCCGGGAATGAAACAAGAACATGAATACAATGATATCAATACGTTAGTGTCCACCAATGGAACAAGAACGACATGAGCAGAACACCTGAAAATACGCCCTCAGGCGATGAGAAATCGAGTGCAGTGAACGATGCTGCAACCGGAGATCACAAGATCGACGAGAGAGAGGCTGCGGACGGCAATACGATCGCCCTGCCCGTCCATGTGGCCGGCTCCGGCAATCTCGACCGCCTTGTCGATACCGCCCGCGACTACGCCAAGGCCTCGACGGCGGAGAACACCAACAAGGCCTATGCGGCCGATTGGAAGCACTTCGCGCGCTGGTGCCGGTTGAAAGGCACGGAGCCCCTGCCCCCGTCGCCGGAGATGATCGGACTCTATCTCACCGACCTGGCTGCGCCAAGGAATGGGGTCCCTGCCCTGTCAGTTTCGACGATAGACAGAAAGCTCTCCGGCCTTGCGTGGAACTACGCGCAACGTGGCTTCACCCTGGACCGCAAGAACCGGCACATCGCCGCGGTGCTGGCCGGGATCAAGCGCAAGCACGCACGCCCGCCAGTGCAGAAAGCGGCGATCCTGCCCGAGGACATCCTCGCCATGGTCGCCACCCTGCCCTTCGATCTGCGCGGATTGCGGGATCGCGCGATCCTGCTTTTGGGTTACGCTGGTGGGCTCCGGCGCTCCGAGATTGTCAGTCTCGATCACGGGAAGGACGACACGCCGGACTCCGGCGGTTGGGTCGAGATCCTCGACGATGGTGCGATCCTCACGCTCAACGCTAAAACCGGTTGGCGTGAGGTCGAGATCGGCCGCGGATCGTCCGAACAGACCTGCCCGGTGCATGCGCTCGAACAATGGATGCATTTCGCCAAGATCGATTTCGGGCCAGTCTTCGTGCGCACGTCACGCGACGGTAAACGCGCGCTCAACGCCCGACTCAACGACAAGCATGTGGCTCGGCTGATCAAGGCGACGGTTCTCAAGAGCGGCATCCGTTCGGAATTATCTGAGAAAGAACGCTTGGCACTGTTTTCCGGACATTCCCTGCGCGCTGGTCTCGCCAGCTCCGCCGAGGTCGACGAGCGCTACGTCCAGAAGCAACTTGGGCACGCCTCGGCCGAGATGACCCGCCGCTATCAGCGTCGCCGCGACCGGTTCCGGGTAAACCTGACCAAGGCTGCTGGACTATGATATGTCATTCCTTGACGCCGCCAGCGCGGCAACATGGTGCGGAAGATCGCTTCGGGAATGCAGGATGTCGACGATGATCACTTCGTCCGGCCGATCCAGAAACACAAAGAAATGCTCCCCTGCGCTCGTGAACCGCAAATCCGCGGCATCATCGACCAAAACAGCACAGCTCCGGCTATGCGCCTGACCGTTCAGGATCGCCTGACAGCGGTCGAGCAGTTCCGTTTCATAAAGTTCGGCCTGCTTGAGCCCGAACTTCGCTATCGTCCACTTGGCAATCTCGACCAGGCTGGCCTCTGCGCGGCGCGTCAGCCGAAAGGAGCGGCTCATGAAGACGCGCGTGCTTGTCGAAAGGCCCGCCGGATCGCCTCTTCTCCGCCACCTTCGGCAAACTCGCCCGCCCGGGCTTGCGCCAATCCCTCGAGCAAGCCTTGGCGGATTCCTGCGAACTGAGCTTCTTCCAGTTCGAGCAACCGTAGCCCCGCGCGCATTGCTTCACTCACGTTCTGATAGCGTCCGGATGCCACCAAAGCCTGAACCAACTGGTCTTGGGTTTCCGTCAGGACAACGTTGCGTGTCACCATGGCACAAATCTCCTTGTTGGCAATATATGCCAATGAAGGATTTTGGTCAATGGTGGAGACCCTCGCATCGCCGTTTTCAGACGGTCGTTTATTGATGGTATCGTAAGTTGCAAACGGTCGATTTTCATGCCCCTGATAGGCTATGCGCGCGTATCCACAGAGGATCAGAGCCCCCTGCCCCAGTCAGAGGCTCTGAAGACTGCGGGTTGCGTCGAGATCTTTGAGGAGCATGCCTCTGGCGGCAATCGTGCGCGGCCAGTCCTCGCGCGGGTGCTGGAGCGCGTGGCCAAGGGCGACACGCTGGTCGTCGTGCGGATCGACCGCCTTGCGCGGTCGTTGTCGCATCTGCTCGAGGTGATCGAGCGTCTCGAAGCGAGTGGCGCGTTCTTCCGGTCCCTTCAGGACCCGATCGACACCGCCTCCCCGCAGGGCAAGTTCACGCTGCAAGTTCTGGGTGCCGCCGCCGAGTTCGAGCGCGCCCTGATCCGCGAACGCACCAAGGCCGGGCTTGCCTCGGCGCGCACGAAGGGACGTGTCGGCGGAAACCCTGGACTCCGCGCAAAGGATCCGGCCGCTCTTCGCAAGGTGCGGCTGGCGCGACAGGACGGTTACATTGAGCGTCTGAACGAGACGGCACAAGACTGGGTGCCCCATGTGCGCCGGTTGCGCCCCGACGTGGCCTGGGAGGACGTGTTGCGCATCATCAACGGCCCCTTGCCCGAGGCGCGTCGCTGGACCCAAAGCCGTCTTTTGCGCGCCGCGAAGGCCTATGTCCGCGACGGCTTCCTGCCCGAGACCGTTTTGGCCCGCGCCGGGCGCCGCGAAACGGACGATCGCCTGCCCGCCATTATTGCAGGCATAAAGGGCGCAGATCCCGACATCACGCTTCAGGCTATCTGTGATCGCCTGGAGGTAATGCGCGAGCGCACGCCCCGTGGGCGGACAAGCTGGCAGCCTTCTTCCGTGAGGATGCTGCTGGAACGTGCGGAAAAGCTAGGATTGTTGGAGTGGATTCGGGAGCAACGCCATCCCATGACCAATGATACACTGCTCACCCCGCTCGCGAGCTCAGCAATCTGCAGGCTTCACTGAGCGTATCTTCGACAGGAGCGTCAAAGGGATCGCGCCTTGCGCCACAGATCAAGCGCCTCGAAGCAGATCTTGCACCACCGATGGCTTCTTTGCGATCAAGGCCAGCAGGACTTGAGCAGGACCCGTCGGGTGTCGACGCCCATGTTCCCAGTTCAAGAGCGTGCCCTTTGCTACTCCGATGCTTCGGGCGAATTCAGCCTGTGAGAGACCAGTTCTTTGGCGAACTTCGGCCACATCGACATCGACAACGGACACCTCATGCACCTTGGCGGCGGTCATGTTGCCATCTGCGAATGCCAAGGCCTCTTCCAGGCCCTTCGACACCGATTCATATGCAGTCATGTTGCGTCTCCATACTTTGCGACAAGCGCCTTGCTCATTTCGACTGCCGCGGCCTGTTCAGCCTTGGACAGGTTGGCCTTTTCATTTTTGGCAAAGACCGTGATCAGAAAGATCGGCATATGGTTCCCGCCAAATACATACAACGTCCTGAAGCCGCCGCTCTTGCCACCCCCTTCTCTTGGGATGCGGATTTTGCGAAGCCCGCCGCCGAGAGAAACTCCGTCATCAGGATTGGCGGCCATGTAGTTGATTGCTGCCTCGCGCTCTTGTTCCGACATGATTGCTTTAGCGCGCCTCTGGAATTCGGGCAGTTCCACCACCGTCTGAAATCGTGTCATCAGCAGTCACCATATATGTTTCAGTGGCGTATAAGTCAATGACGCATATAGTGCACATAAAGCAACCCAAATTTGTGCCACCCTTGGATAATACGCAACTGAAAGGGCGGCCGAACAGATGCCTGAGGTCAGTGTAAAGCTGCTGCTTGAAAGCGTCGAGCGGCTTGGTCTTTTGGAAAACAGCCCTGTCATGACGTGTCAGGAGAAAGGATTGACGACGCGCAACTGATCTTCCACCAGCAATCCGTCGTGCATGTCCTCACTCCACAATGTCGTGCACCCCGCAATGAGTGCAGCAGACACGATCATCGCGTCATAGACCGAGAGCTGGTACTTCTCCACCAAGGCGCGCCCCACCTGGTGGGTTTGGATCGTCAAGTCCTCGACCGCGCACAAGGATTGGATACCTGCGAGAAAGGCTGCGGTGTCCTCCCAGCTGAGCCCCGCCTTTCTTCGACAATTGACGAGCACTTCGTTCAGGACTTGAACACTGATTCGCGGCCCCTGCCCCAGGATTTCCTCAGCCCGATCCGCCTTTGGACCGTCGTCAAGCAAGTAGAGAATGACATTCGTGTCCGCGAACTCAGCGCTCATGCGCAGCGTCGCGGCTCAGTCGCGCGTCCCTGGGCAGTTTGCCCCGAAACCGGCGCAGTCCTTGCAAAACTTCATCGGCGCGAGGCTGACGCCGAACAAGCAGGGTTCTATCGTCCTTTACCAGGTCGATCTGATCACCCTCCTTCAGGCCGAGTTCCCGCACAAGGCCGGCGGGCAGCCGCACCGCGAGAGAATTTCCCCATTTGGCAACTTGCATACAGATCTCCGGCCTTGGATATACAAAACGTTATGTATATCCATTTTCGAGTCTTTGCAAGAGCAGCGTCGTGCCTTGACCTCACTTGTGCATGTCAGTTGCCTAGGTACCAAATCTAGAAAGTGCTTGCACGAATCTAAGCCTTGCGGCAATAGTCACGGAAAAGGGCGGCTAAACGCCAAAATCCGTGAACACGCTGCGGAAGCGAGGGCAGATGAGCAGATCCGAAACACATGAAGACTTGAATGCAGTTATCCGTGAGCATTCCGAGTTGCTGGCTGCGCAACTGCATTCACAGCGAGAGAGTCTGTTCCCGCCCGATGCCTCAAAGGCTATGCGGAAATTTACCTCTGGCGAAGCGGCGGCTTTATTGGGTGTTAACGATTCCTATCTTCGAAAACTTCATCTTGATGGCAAAGGTCCCTCGCCCGCAATGTCATCAGGCAACCGTAGACACTATTCCGCTGAGGACATCCAGAACCTACGGGTCTTGCTGGAAAAGACTGCCCGAAAGCCTGGCGACTATCTTCCTGGTCGCCGTGCTGGCGATCACCTGCAAGTCATAGGTGTAATGAATTTTAAGGGCGGCTCGGGAAAGACAACTTCGTCCGCGCATTTAGCGCAGCGTCTTGCGCTGAAAGGTTATCGCGTTCTTGCGATCGATCTCGATCCGCAGGCGTCGTTTACAGCTCTACATGGCGTTCAGCCGGAATTTGACCTTCTGGATGGTGGCACACTTTATGATGCGATCCGTTATGAGGATCCTGTGCCGATCGCGGATGTCATTCGCAAAACTTATGTTCCCAACCTAGATCTGATTCCCGGCAATCTCGAACTGATGGAGTTTGAGCACGATACCCCTCGGGCATTAGCCCGCGGTAACGCCGGACTATTTTTCTTTCGTGTGAAGGAGGCCTTGGCTCAAGTTGACGATCAGTATGATGTGGTCGTGATCGATTGCCCGCCACAGCTCGGTTTTTTGACGATGTCCGCGCTGTCAGCAGCGACTGGCGTCTTAGTCACGATTCATCCGGAGATGTTGGACGTAATGTCCATGAGCCAGTTTCTACGGATGACGGCCGACCTAATGGACGTCATCGCTGACAGCGGGGCTGACATGTCTCATGACTGGATGCGCTATCTGTTGACGCGCTATGAGCCTACGGATGCGCCGCAAAACCGCGTCGTTGCATTTCTGCGCACGATGTACGGCGACAAAGTCTTGAATGCGCCCATGCTCAAGTCCACTGCAATTTCTGATGCGGGCTTGACCAAGCAAACCCTTTACGAAGTCGAGCGAAGTGCTTTCACGCGGACCACCTACGATCGGGCCATAGAGAGCTTGAATGCGGTGAACGATGAAATCGCGCAGCTCATCCAGCAGACATGGGGGCGTTGATGACTGACAGCAAGAAGAAACGCATGTCCATGCTCGACAGTTTGGCTACCGCAGGAAAGCCTGCGGTGCCGGGCAGCATGATGTCGAGCAATCGAGCTCTGCGCTCGGCCCGCGATGCCGTTGACGCTCATCATGTATGGGAACTCAATCCGACCGAGATTGAAGATGGTCGATTTGCGGACCGACTAGATCCTGAGGATGTAGATGATCTGCGGGTATCGATCGAGCAGAACGGCCAAACTGTCCCTATTCTAGTGCGGCGGCATCCGACTGAGAGCAATCGCTATCTCCTCGTCTATGGGCGCAGACGTCTGGAAGCTGTCCGTAGCTCTGATAAGGTCGACAAAGTCCGCGCGCTTATTGCCAACCTTGACGACAGTTCAGCCCTGCGCGCCCAGGTTTCGGAGAATACGGGCCGCCGCGACCTCAGCTATATTGAGCGCGCTCTTTTCGCGCGTGAACTGCTCGACAGCGGCTTTGGGACGCAGGCTCAGGTCGCCGAAGTCTTGAATGTGACCCGTTCGGCGGTATCAATGTCTGTCTCAATCGCCAACGCGATTGGGCCTGATCTGGCGCATGCGATCGGACCCGCACATGGCATTGGCCGTCCACGTTGGGAGGCTCTCTCGAAGGAGCTTTTCAAAGAAAGTGTTGATCATTTCGGATTATGTGAGATCGCTCTGGAAGCTCGCAACAAGGTCACCACGGGAGAACAGTCTGACGACCATGATGAAACTCGGATCGATCCGTCTGTAGCAGCTTTCGAAGCCGTGGCGCGTCACCTAAAGAAACTTACCAGCAGAACTCGAGAATCAATGCCGCGGCCCAAAGCCACGCCGGTAATGATTGATGGTGTCCCTGCAGGCACCATCAAGAAGTCAAATCGAGGAGTCCGCCTGGATCTCAGAGATGTGGACGATGCCTTTGCAGATTGGTTTGAAAGCCAAGCGCAGGACGTCCTTAAAGAGCTTCACGCGCGTTGGAAGCGCGAGACGTGAGGAGAGGAAGAGCAGAAACGAAAAGGAGGCACGGTACAGGCTAAAGAAAAGGTCCCGCAAAGCTTACGCTCCACGAGACCCGAACTTTGAACTTCGCACCTTCAAGGTAGTGGGCAAGAGCACAAACCGCAAGTCATATGTGATTCGCGGAACAGCTTTTCTTTGTCTTCGTGAAAAATCATGGACTACAGACCAATTTCGCCGTTTATGCGGCCGATTTCGCACGCCCATCTGCGCGTGATCGAGAAGCCGGAAGCATCCCTCCGGGGCAAGCTCGTCAATAAATGGGAACTCCTTCGGGAGCTGTCCAAGGCACAAGCCGCCTTTGGCGTCACAGAGCGCGATTTGACCGTCTTGCAGGGGCTTCTGAGCTTCTTTCCTGATGATGCGCTTGGCGGTAATGCGGAAATGATCGTCTTTCCGTCCAACAAGGCCATCTGTGAGCGGCTCAATGGCATGCCAAACTCGACGATGCGTCGCCACCTCGCCCGCCTGGTCGAGGCTGGCCTGCTAGTCCGTCGCGACAGCCCCAACGGAAAGCGCTACGTCCGAAAGCATGGTGACGATCGCGTAGCCTTCGGCTTTGACCTCTCTCCGCTTTACTGCCGATCCGAGGAGATTGGTCGCGCCGCAGAAGCTGTGCGCGAGGCTGAAGACCGCGTACGGCGGCTCAGAGAGATCGTCAGTCTCATGCGGCGTGACTTGGCGGCACTGGCAGAGTTCGGCGAGGAGATGCAGCCTGGGCGCGGCCTGTGGGAGCAGATGCGCGACACGGCAGTCTTGATGGCCCGCGCACTTCGTCGAAAGCTGTCGCTGGAAGACTTGGGTCAGTATCGGGTGGAACTTGAAGCGCTTCTCGACGCAGCACGGAACGCAATTGATGGCCCGGGTACAGAAGAAATGAACACCAATGATGCCAAGAATGAGCGTCACCATCATAATTCAAAAACAGACTCCATAGATTCTGAACCTGGCTTAGAAAAAGCCAAGGAGGCGACCGGAGCTCTAAATGATCAGACGGACGTAAGTGACCAGAGTTTGCAAGAGTCGGACCTCCGACAAGTGCCAAAGATCCCACTTCATTTGGTCCTTGCCAGTTGCCCGTCCTTGAAAACCTTCTACGACGGTGAAATCAGGCACTGGCACCAGCTTTACAATGCCGCATGCCATGTTCGCCCTGCCATGGGGATCAGTGTCTCGGCTTGGGAAGAGGCGCAACGGTGTATGGGACCAGAACAGGCATCAATCGTGGTGGCGGCGATGCTGGAACGCTTTGCCGATATCCGATCTCCTGGCGGATACCTGCGCGCTTTGACCGCTAAGGCCGCCGCCGGTGAATTTTCTTGTGGGCCAATGGTCATGGCTTTGGTTGGCAAGAGAACGGCAGCGTGATGTTCACAGCTGTGAACATCTCTAGTGGGAGACACGCGCAGGTAGGAGTTCACAGCTGTGAACTCGACTAAGCCTTATCAATGCATGATGTCTGAGAGTGAAAGGTTTGCTGGTTTGAGGGTGACGGGAAGTGAGATCGGGAGAGTGGCTTCCGACGCCCGTCTTGGAGAAGATCTGATGGCTAAGGCAATCCAGAAAGTTACCCTGTGCCCCTCCCGGGATATCCCCTTCGACAAGCTCGTGCTGAGCCAGTCCAACGTGCGGCGCATCAAGGCTGGCGTGTCCGTCGAGGAACTGGCCGAAGATATCGCGCGGCGCGGTCTGCTTCAGAGCCTGAGTGTCCGGCCCGTCCTAGCGGATGATGGCACCGAGACCGGTAAGTTCGAAATCCCTGCTGGCGGTCGGCGGTTCCAGGCCCTGTCGCTCTTGGTGAAGCAGAAGCGTTTGGCGAAGACGACGCCCATTCCCTGCGTCGTGCGGGATGCGGGGTCCGCGATCCTCGCCGAGGACGACTCGCTCGCTGAGAACATGCAGCGCGCTGCGTTGCACCCGCTCGATCAGTTCCGTGCTTTCGTTGCGCTGCGGGAAAAAGGTCAGGGCGATGAAGAGATCGCAGCCGCGTTCTTTGTGACGCCGAAGGTGGTCAAGCAGCGCCTGAAACTCGCCGCCGTGGCCCCTGCCCTGCTCGAGCTCTACGCCAAGGACGAGATGACGCTGGAACAGCTTATGGCCTTCACGGTTAACCCGGATCACGAGCGTCAGATTCAGGTTTGGGACGCAATCCGGTCGTCCTGGAACAAGGAGCCATTCCAGATCCGGCGCATGCTGACCGAGACATCGGTCCGGGTTTCCGACCGCCGCGCGATCTTTGTGGGTGTTGATGCCTATGAGGCCGCTGGCGGCACCATGTTGCACGACCTGTTTCAGGGCGATGACGGCGGTTGGCTCGAGGACCCCGCCCTGCTCGATCGGCTGGTGACGGAAAAACTCCAGGCCGATGCCGAGACGGTTGCGGTTGAGGGCTGGAAGTGGATCGAGGTCGCGCTCGACCTGCCCTACGGCTACAGCCACGGACTGCGGCGCCTGTCCGGTGATCCGGCGCCAATGACGGATGACGAAGGTGCGGCCCATGCCAAGCTGCTCGCCGAGTATCGGGCGCTGGAAGAAGAATACGCGGGTCAGGATGAGATCCCTGACGAGATCGACACACGGCTTGGCGTGTTGGAAGCAGAGATGGAAAAGATCGAATCCCGGCCGTTGATCTATCATCCGACAGCGATTGGGCGGGCAGGGACGTTCGTCACGCTCGATCGCTACGGCGCGCTCGCAGTCTATCGCGGCTATGTGCGTCCAGAGGATGAGCCCGTTGAGGAAACCGCGGTCCAGGACGGTGCTGATCCTGCGGTGGCGGGGCAGGGGGATGATTGCAATCTCTGCGATGGCCATGCCAGTGCCGCTCATGTCGGATCCATCATCATGTCGGGTGGCCAGCCAGTTGGCGGCGACCTGTCGGAGGATGAGGATGACGGGGCGCTGAAGCCGTTGCCGGAGCGGTTGGTCATGGAGTTGACAGCCCACCGGACGCTGGCGCTGCGTGAAGCGGTCGGTCGTTCGCCGGAAGTCGCGCTGACGCTTTTGCTCCTGAAGCTCGTCACTGACACTTTCCGCACCTCCGGGGCGTCAGGCAGCTGCCTCGAGGCTTCGGTGCGTCAGGTCTATATGTCGGCGCAGGCGAGCGATCTCAAGGACAGCATGGTGGCCAATCTGGTCGACGAGCGTCACGCAGAGTGGGAAGCCGATCTGCCGCTTGGCGATGATGCGGCACTCTGGGATTACTTGAGTGTCCTCGACCAGGGCAGCCGTCTGGCCTTGCTGGCGCATTGCCTCAGCTTCGGCGTCAACGCGCTGCACGAGAAGGTGAACCCTTACGGGGCGGGCATCTCTGCAGGCGGTCTGACCCGGCGGATGGCGCATTCCGATCTCGTGGCGCGCGCAGTCGATCTCGACATGGTCGAGGCGGGCTGGGAGCCGACGGTGGACACCTATCTCAACCGCGTGCCCAAGGCCCGGATCCTCGAGGCCGTGCGCGAGGCGAAAGGGGAGGGGACCGCGCAACTCCTCGACCATCTGAAGAAGGGCGAGATGGCCAGTGAAGCCGAGCGCTTGCTGAAGGGCAGCGGCTGGTTGCCCGAGCTCCTGCGCCGCGTCGATCTCGTGACTTTGGACGATGGAGACCATGCAGAAGGGCAGGGGGGTGATGTTGATGTCGAAGTGGCTGAGAGCTTCAGTGAAGCTGACCTTCCCGCGTTCCTGACGGATGACCTGCCTGCTGAAGGCGCATCAATGCTGGCCGCGGAGTAACGTGATCCGGCAGGGGGCGGGAATTCTGCCCCCAAATCACCTGATAACGTAACAATATCAATAGGATGAGTGCGATTGCTCGCATTCGGAATGAGGAATCATGTCTGCAACAACCACCATCGACACCGCACCCCTCGGGGCGCTCATCCGCTACACCGACGGCAGCCCCAAGCCACCGGCACGCTTCACCAAGAAGCTGGCGGCATGGGAGCGCTGGAACGGCGTCGGCCGTCTTGTGAAGAAGGAACCACCCCGGCCTTACGCGACCTGGACAGCTCCCGCGTCGTTCACGCTGCATGAGGGCAACTTCGCCTCGGACGGGGTCATCCTCGTCACCATTATGCGCAGCCATTCGGCCGACAGCCGTCTGATCTTCGCGGTGGCTGAGGAACCGAAGCCCGGGAAGGTGCGCGTGCTCCTCGACTTCGGCGGCAACACGGAACTGCTGCATCTGGCTGCCTCCGTCACTGCTGCCGAGCTCTGGATCGCCAAGGAAGGATACCGCAATGCGCGGCTTGAAATCGTCGGCGATGAAAACAGCGAAAGGGCAGGGGGCGCGGACCTGGCCGCCTGAGCCCAACTGAAACCGAGGGGCCCGCCCAAGCGCGGGCCTCTCATCCATCATAACCTTGTCCCGCGAAGTCGCGGGGCGCCAAAGGAGCCATCCCCAAGGAAGGACGTCTTCAACCAAGATATTGGCCGGGAGGCTGGAGGCAAAAGCATCAGCGGGACAATCGGCTCTAGTCGTCAGGGCACCATCCCCGCTCGCCATTCCCTTACTTGCCCCGAATCCCGCCTTCGAGATCAACCCACGAGGGGTCGGACTACGTGCAAGCCCGTGCCGCCGGGCGGATTCGGAGCAAGTCCGAACGCACCCGGTGATGTCAGCCAGTATTCGGGCCTTCGAGGTCCTGTCGCGCGGGGGATGGTCCCCCGCCTCCAAGACAGGAGCCAAACAGATGTCCCGCAAAGATGCACACGCCTTCGCCGCCTCCCTCGCCGCCACGCTCATGGTCTCGATCGTCGTCTTCCAGGCAGGGGATGGAACCTTCGGCGCCGTCCCCGCCGATGAAATCGACGGGGACGAGGTTCAGGTGCTGGTTGAGATTGACCCGTGGGCTTAGGCCCACGGTTACCTCGGCAGGCTCACGCGGAGGCGCAGACGCGCCTCCTGCTGCGTCGTCGCGCCGGTGAGGAACTGCGGACGGTCGATGGCGCAGCGCCAAACGACCTGAAGCCGCAGAGGCGCCAGTCACAGCGCGACCGCCACAACGTCAGGATGATCGACCTGTCCGGCCCATTTACCTGCCGTTCGCTTACCTCCGGTGATGTTTCAGTGCAGCTTCACAAGACCGGCCATTCGCAGCATGTGCGAGGTCGTCAACCATTTGAAGGTCAGTCACGCAGGACATTGGTTCATATTGCAATGCTTGGTCGATCAAACACCCAATACTTGCACCCACGATCTGACAAAGGCACTTATTGAGGGAACAGTTCCTAACCGAGACCTGCCCATGGCCCGCAAATCTGCCCTCACCACTGCCAAGCTGAAAGATCTCGGCACCGACAAGCTCGCGCAGCTGGTGCTGGACGAGGCAGAGCGTAACGCGGGATTCCGGCGGCAGGTCAAAGCGGCGCTGGCCGGGAAATCCGGCCCTGAGGCCATCGCCAAGCTGATCGACCGGCGGCTGTCCGGACTGTCGCGGGCAAAGAGTTTCATCGAATGGGACAAGGCCCGCGCCTTTGCCGAGGATCTGCGCAGCCTGACCGATACGATCACGTCTGAGCTTGGCCCTGCCGCCCCGGCTTTGGCCATAGACCGGCTGCTGCGCTTCATCGCCACCCATGAACAAGTGTTCGAACGCGTCGACGATTCTTCCGGTCGCGTTCAGGACGTCTATTATCAGGCGATCTCCGCGACCGGCGATTTGGCCCGCAGCCTGCCCTTGCCTGAGGCTGACGCGCTCCCCGAGAAGATCATGACTGCCCTTGGCGAAAGCACGCATGGCTATCTCGCTGACGTGACCGAGGCTGTGGCGGCGCATCTGCCGCAAGACAGCTTGGCGCGATGGGACGGCGAACTGAAAGACGCCATATCCGAACGGCAAGCCGAAGAAGCGGCGCGCAAATCGGATGGCTGGTTCTACTCCATGACTTCGCAATGGGCTGCGATGCGTCAGATCCTCGCCTCGGCGCGGGGGGATCTCGATCTGCTCATCGCGCTGGAACTTAAGAAGAAGCCGCATATGCAGGATACGCTTGGGATCGCTGCACAACTTCTGGATATCGGTCGCAGCGCCGAGGCGCTGGAGTGGGTGCGCAAGCCCGGGCGGCGTACCTTTGGCGAAGCTGATGATGGCCTGTCGCCAGAACGGGTCAGTCTGGAGGCGCGCATCTTGGACGCCACCGGCGACAGGTCGGCCGCACAGGCCCTGCGATGGCGCTGTTTCGAGGCGCGTCTGTCCGCCGACATCCTGCGGGAGTATTTGAAACAGCTGCCGGACTTCGAGGATATAGAGGCCGAAGACCGCGCTCATGCCTGTGCGTTGGAAAAGTCAGAACCCGAAGTGGCACTGCAATTCTTCCTGGACTGGCCACGACTTGATTTGGCGGCAAAACTGATCACGACGCACCCACACCGATGGGATGGAGGTGACTGGCACATCCTTCCTAAAGTTGCGGGCCTTCTGGAACACGATCATCCGCTGGCGGCGACGATCCTCTACAGAGCCCTTCTGGACAACATCCTCGACCGCGCACGCTCCAAGGCCTATGGGCACGGGGCAAAATACCTCGGGAAACTCGACCTGCTGGCGGGCGAAGCGGACCGAATCCACCCAAGCGGAATGGTCAACCACGCAACCTATCTTGCCAAGCTCAAAACAGCACATCCCCGCAAATCAGGATTCTGGGCACGTGTCGGAGACGGTGAACCGAAAGCACCCCAAGCAAGTGGGGTCCGTCGCCCTGTATGGATCGAAGATGATGGGTAACCGCCTTGACCTGCCGTTCGTCCGAGACACGTCGGATGACCGGTCCCAGACAAGCCCGACATTGAGGTTGTCCCTACTGATACGATCCCAGCCATGCCGCTTTGGTGGATCGCATAACGATGTAGTTGCAAGATTGTTGCCGAAGTTTCCTAAATGTCGGACAAACAGCGATGGTGGCATAAGGCACCGCTTTGTTTGTCACCTGAGACATGTCACGACCCTCGAAACCACAGCCAGTGCATCTGACGTTCCATTGGCCTCGCCCTTCTCGAAGTCGCCTTCGATCGTTCCCATCTGGTTGGTCACGTGGGCCAGACAAATGACATCGCGCCCGCGCGCTGACGCGAAGGCGTAAAGCCCTGCCGCCTCCATTTCGCCCGCCAGAATGCCCCGCGCCTGTGCCGGCGCGATGGCGACTTCGGTCTCGCGGAATGGGGCATCAGTTGTCCAGGTCGCGCCGGTGAACACGCGAGGGCCGTCCTTGAATGTGCCATCCAGTCGCGACAGAAGCCTTTCGGGTGCTGCGCTCCAGTCAGAGGGCGGAAGATAGTGGTAACTCGTGCCCTCATCGCGCAACGCGCGGTCGATCACGATGAAATACGGCGGCGCTCCCTGCGACGTGATCTGTCCCGACGAAGTGACGCTGACCAGGAGTTCGCATCCCGAGGCGAACATCTCCTCGGCGACGAGCACCGCAAAGGAAGCGCCGACGGCGCAGCCGACCACGCCGATTTCGCGGCCGTCCAGATCGAACACCCACATCTCGGTGTGGTAGCAGACCCATCCTTCATGCCTCCGCGCCCTTCTGACGACGCGCTTCGCGCAGCAGGCTTTCGGGCGTGAAGGCCGAAGGCTCGTCCGGATGCTTATGTGCGAGGATGGGCGGCGTCTGGCCTTCGCGGTCGTTCATGGCTGCTCCATAGCGGTAGGGGAATTGAGGGGTTTCGATGCGTTCACGACGAGAAAGGCCGCGCCCAGAGTTGTCCAGCGTCCGAACCACGGATCGATCGGCGCCATGACTCTCGCCGCCCATCCGAACGGCGGGTAGAAGACGGCGCCGGTCACGGTGGTGTCCGTGAGCCTCGCCTCGGTCGGCGTTGTTGCAGAACTATCCCGGTGAAGGATTCACTTCGTGAATCCATGCGGTTACAGAGGCTGCATGAGCAAGCCCCCTCCTGCCCGCTATCGCACGACGAACTGGTCCAGCTACAACGCGTCGCTGCGCAAGCGGGGGGCTCTGCTGATCTGGGTCGACAAGGATATGACCTGGCGCGCGCCGCGTGACGGGCGACCCGGACGGCCAGCGGTGTTTTCCGATGCGGCAATCCAGTTCTGCCTGTCGATCAAAGTGCTGTTCAGGCTTCCCTTGCGCCAGACCGCAGGCATGGTGGCCAGCCTTCTGAAGCTGGCGGGGCTGGACTGGCCGGTGCCGGACTTCTCCACGCTGTGTCGGAGGCAGAAAACCTTGGCCGTTCAGGTTCCGTATCGCCGTGCAGACGAGCCGCTGAACCTGCTCGTGGACAGCACCGGGATCAAGTTCCTCGGCGATGGTGAATGGCAGGCGCGCAAGCACGGCCCGCAGGGCCGTCGCCAATGGCGCAAGGTGCACCTTGCCATGGACCCGGCCACATCCGACATCCGAGCGGTGGAATTCACCCCCAGCCGCGACGGCGACAGCCCCGTGCTGCCAGACCTGCTCGGCCAGGTCCCGGCAGACGAGCCGATCGGCACGGTGACGGCGGATGGCGCCTATGACACGCGCCGTTGCCACAAGGCCATCATCGAACGGGATGCCGTTCCAATCATCCCGATCCGGAAAAACGGCCGCCTGTGGAAGGACGACTGCCCGGCGGCCCGCGCCAGAAACGAGACCCTGCGCGCCACCCGATACTATGGCCGGGCCTTCTGGAAGCGCTGGACGGGCTATCACACCCGAAGTCGGGTCGAAGCGAAAATGCGCTGCCTGAAAGCCTTCGGCGAGCGCATCGCCGCAAGAGACCCCGACCGCCAGACCGCCGAAATCCACATCCGCATCGCCCTCATGAACCGCTTCAACGCCCTCGGCACCGCCGAGATCGTCCGCGTGGCATGACGTCAGCGGGGAAAGGGGCACTCACACCTCAGGCCTGAGTTCTGCAACAATGCC
>NZ_PDNI01000015.1 GCF_002925845.1 Roseovarius nitratireducens
GACGGGCATCGCGCGGCAGGGCCGCCGCGTGACCGGCGTGGACTGGCAAGGCGAGGATGGAAGCAGCGGCCATATCGCCTGCGACATGATAGTCAATTGCGCGGGCATGTGGGGCCGAGAGGTGGGGCGCATGGCCGGAACCAACGTGCCGCTGCATGCTTGCGAGCATTTCTATATCGTATCCGAGCCGATCGCGGGTCTGTCGCAGCTTCCGGTCCTGCGGGTGCCGGATGAATGCGCCTATTACAAGGAGGATGCGGGCAAGATGATGCTCGGGGCGTTTGAGCCCAATGCCAAGCCGTGGGGGATGGCGGGCATTCCCGAGAGTTTCGAGTTCGATCAGTTGCCGGAGGATTTCGACCATTTCGAGCCGATCCTCGAGGCGGCCGTCAACCGGATGCCGGTGCTGGCCGAGGCGGGGATTCACACGTTCTTTAACGGTCCCGAAAGCTTTACCCCCGATGATGCCTATCACCTTGGCCTCTGCCCCGAGATGGACAACGTCTGGGTGGCCGCCGGGTTCAACTCCATCGGCATCCAATCGGCGGGCGGTGCAGGGCATGCGCTGTCGCAATGGATGGAGGATGGCGAGAAGCCATTTGACCTGGGCGACGTGGATATCGCGCGGATGCAGCCGTTTCAGGGCAACCGGCATTATCTGTTCGAGCGCTCCAAGGAGACGCTCGGCCTGCTCTATGCCGATCACTACCCCTACCGGCAGAAGGCCACCGCGCGCGGCGTGCGGCGCACACCGTTTCACACGCAATTGCTGGCGCAGGGCGCGGTGATGGGCGAGGCGGCGGGATGGGAGCGCGCCAACTGGTTCGCCCGCGAGGGGCAGGAGCGTGCCTATGCCTATTCCTGGGGCCGCCAGAACTGGTTCGACAATGCCGCCGCCGAGCATCGGGCCATCCGGCAGGCCGTGGGCCTCTACGACATGTCGAGCTTTGGCAAGCTGCGGGTGGAAGGGCCGGAGGCGGAGGCGTTTCTCAACCATGTCTGCGGGGCGGATATGTCGGTGCCGGTGGGGCGTATCGTCTATACGCAATTCCTCAACCCGCGGGGCGGGATCGAGGCCGATGTGACCGTCACGCGGCTATCGGAGACCGCCTATCTGGTGGTCACGCCTGCCGCCACGCGGCTGGCGGACGAGACCTGGCTGCGGCGGCATCTGGGGGGCCGGATGGTCGTGATAACGGACGTCACCGCCGCCGAGGGCGTGCTGGCGGTGATGGGGCCAAAGGCGCGCGACCTGATGCGCGCGGTGTCACCCGATGACATGTCGAACGAGGCGCATCCCTTTGGATGGGCGCGGCAGATCGAGATCGGCATGGGGCAGGCGCGCGCGCATCGTGTTTCTTACGTGGGCGAGCTCGGCTGGGAAATCTACGTGAGTGCCGACATGGCCGGGCATGTCTTCGAGGTGCTGACAGAGGCGGGCGCGGATCACGGGCTGCGGCTGTGTGGTCTGCACGCGATGGATTCTTGCCGGATCGAGAAGGCGTTTCGCCATTTCGGGCATGACGTCACCTGCGAGGATCACGTGCTGGAGGCGGGCTTGGGATTCGCGGTGAAGACCGCCAAGCCCGACTTCATCGGGCGCGAGGCCGTGCTGCGAAAGCGCGAGGCGGGGCTGGAGCGGCGGATGGTGCAATTCCGGCTGACCGATCCGGCGCCGATGCTCTATCACAACGAGCCGCTGCTGCGGGATGGCGAGATCGTGGGCTACCTGAGTTCCGGTGCCTATGGCCACCACCTCGGCGGGGCCATCGGCATGGGATATGTGCCTTGCGCGGGCGAGAGCGCGGAGCAGGTGCTGGCCTCGGCCTACGAGGTCGACGTGGCGGGCACGCGCGTGCGCGCCGAGGCGAGCCTGCGGCCCATGTATGACCCGAAATCCGAGCGGATGCGCGGCTGAGGTCGCGCACGCGCCGCGGTCGGTCGCATTGATCCTGTCGCCATCTGCCCCTATAGGCGAGGACAACGCGAGAACTGACCCTGGGGAAACGCAGATGTCCAACGACGCACTTGAAACCGCCATCGAAGCCGCCTGGGAGGCGCGCGACACGATCACGCCCGCCACCGGCGGCGAGACCCGCGAGGCCATCGAGGCCACGCTCGACGCACTCGATTCGGGCCGCCTGCGGGTGGCCGAACGTCACGAGGACGGTACCTGGCACGTCAACCAATGGGCCAAGAAGGCGGTGCTTCTGGGCTTTCGCATCAAGGACATGGAAATCCATCCGGGTGGCGCGCAGGGCGGCGGCTGGTGGGACAAGGTCGACAACAAGTTCAAGGGCTGGGGCGAGGCCGAATGGTGCGCCGCCGGTTTCCGCGCGGTGCCCAACTGCGTGGTGCGCAAATCCGCCTATATCGCGCCCGGCGTGGTGCTGATGCCGTCCTTCGTCAATCTCGGTGCCTATGTGGACGAGGGTACGATGGTGGACACCTGGGCGACGGTGGGCAGCTGCGCGCAGATCGGCAAAGGCGTGCACCTGTCGGGTGGCGTGGGCATCGGCGGCGTGCTGGAACCGATGCAGGCGGGGCCGACGATCATCGAGGACAACTGTTTCATCGGTGCGCGGTCCGAGGTCGTCGAGGGCTGTATCGTGCGCGAGGGTTCGGTGCTGGGCATGGGCGTGTTCATCGGCAAGTCCACCAAGATCGTGGACCGCGAGACCGGCGAGGTGTTCATCGGCGAGGTGCCGCCCTACTCGGTCGTGGTCTCGGGGTCGATTCCGTCCAAGGGCGGGGTCAACCTCTATTGCGCAGTGATCGTGAAGCGGGTGGATGCGCAGACGCGTTCCAAGACCGCGATCAACGAGCTGCTGCGCGACTGAGTTGACACCCCGGCCCCTCGGCACAAGTCTGAGGCCATGAGCGCGGATCGCGATCCTTCCCCGCGCGCCGGGGCACGCAGATGATCCCGGCGCTGTCCTTCCCGCTACTGATGGCGCTGTTTGCCGGGGCCGCCGGGGTGGTCATCGTCTGCTCGTTGCGGGCGACCGGGCTGGCCGACGTGATCGCCGACCGGACCCGGCTGGGCGAGGCGATCATCGGCGCCACGCTGCTCGGCGCGGCCACGTCGCTGTCGGGCACGGTGGTGTCGGTCACCGCGGCAAGCGCGGGGGATGCGAGCTTTGCCATCTCCAACGCCATCGGCGGCATCGCGGCACAGACCCTGTTTCTTGCCATCGCCGATGTGCTCTACCGGCGCAGCAACCTCGAACACGCGGTGGCCGAACCGGCCAACCTGTTCCAGTGCGTGGTGCTGATCGGGATGCTGAGCCTGCCGCTGGCGGCGATGACCGCGCCGGAGGTGGCGGTTGCGGGGCTGCATCCCGTCTCGGTCGTGCTGTTTTTGGTCTACGTGACGTCGGTGCGCGTGGCGGCGCGCATCCGTGAGACGCCGATGTGGCGACCGACGCAGACCAGCCAGACGCGCCACGACGTGCCCGAGGACGAGGCCGAACGCCACCGCCCGGTGACGGGCCCGCTGCTGGTCTTCGGCGGGCTGGTCTGTCTGATGGGGGCCGGGGGATGGGTGATCAGCCAGGTGGGCGCAGAGCTTATCGCGCGCTACCAACTCGGCTCCAGCCTCGTGGGGGCGCTGATCACGGCGGTCGTCACCTCGATGCCCGAGCTTGTCACGACGCTGGCGGCAATCCGGCGCGGCGCGCTGCAACTGGCCGTGGGCGGAATCATCGGCGGCAACACCTTCGACGTGCTGTTCCTGGTACTGTCGGACATCGCCTATCGCGAAGGCTCGATCTATCACGCGATGCAGGCGGCGGACGTGTTCTGGATCGCGGTCGGCCTGCTGATGACCTCGGTCCTGCTGGCGGGCCTGATCCTGCGGCAGAAACACGGGCCAGCGCGGATCGGGTTCGAGAGCGTCCTGCTCTTCGCGATCTATATCGGGGCGGTCACGGTGCAGGTGATTGCCCAGGGCTGAGACCGGGCGGTAAGGGGCCGGGCGCGGCTTGACATGCGGCGGGCGTCGGCGCATGTCGCGCGGATGAGCAGGGACACGACACAACAGGTCTATACCCTCGTCGTCGAGGTCGGGCGCAAGGCGGGCGACGGGCTGCCGGACGCGGCCACAGGCGCGGCGCTGATGGTTTATGCCTCGGGCGTGGACGAGGCCGAGGCGGTGCGCGAGACGGTGGCGATCCTCAAACAGGCGGGGATGGCCCCGCTGGACGTGACCGGCCACGGCACCTTGGCCGAGCGCGAGGCCGAGGGCCACGAGATCGACACGGAGGAGCGCGCGCTCATGGCCCGCGCCCGCGACGAGAACGCGGTGATCGTGGCGCAGGTGACGCCGTTTCACGACTGAGGCCGATGCCGGGCTTGTCTTGACGGTCTGTTAAGGGCTATGTTCTAGTCTTGTTCACCATGACAGTACGGGGGGAGTCCATCAAGATGTCGGCTATGGAGCATCCCGCCACACAAGACCTGCGCCGTTTTTTGGGGCAAGACCGCTTCGGCTGCGTCATGGCCGACCCGCCGTGGCGATTCACCAACCGCACCGGAAAGGTCGCGCCGGAGCACAAGCGCCTGTCGCGCTATCCCACCATGACGCTGGGCGAGATTTGCGCGCTGCCGGTGGCCGATTACCTGACCGACGCGGCGTGGGCTTCTATTTTCGCGACGTGACGGAAGTTCATGAACGTAACGTTTACTCCAATCTGACACCACTCTGAATTTGGTCTGAATTTGGATCTGTTCATAGATCAAAACTCCCACTACACGAGTCGCAGTCAAATTGCGCGTGTAATGACAGAAGCATGGGCTGCCACCAACTTATATTGTCCGAACTGTGGCCATCAGTCTCTCACACAATATGAAGTCAATCGTCCAGTAGCAGACTTTTTTTGTTCAATTTGCTGCGATGATTTTGAACTGAAAAGTTCATCTCGAGCATTTGGGAAAAAAATGGCCAATGGGGCTTATGAAACAAAGATGCAAAGGCTTGCGTCTGATACCAGTCCCAACCTTGTTCTTCTACGTTACGACCTTGAGAGACGGCAGGTTCGCGACTTGGTCTGCGTGCCCCGACGGTTCTTCGTACATTCGATAATTGAAGCCCGCAAACCGCTAGCTGAAACAGCGCGCCGGCGTGGATGGATTGGATCAAATATTCTTTTACATCTTGTTCCTAAGATCGGGCGCATCGACTTGGTCAGGAACGGTGAAATAATGGATAAACGCGCAGTCCTTGAAAAATGGCGACAAACGGCGTTCCTCGAAAAAAACACCGGCACCGCTCGGGGTTGGCTCGTCGATGTCATGATCTGCATCGAGAGACTCGAAAAAGAGACGTTTTCACTGACCGATATCTACCAATGCGAGGGACGTCTCGAACAACTTTATCCTGAGAATCAACACGTCCGTGCGAAGATACGCCAACAACTTCAGGTGCTTCGAGATAACGGCTATCTGGTGTTCCTCGGTAACGGCGAGTACCGCAAGAATGCTCAGCCGATCGATCGAACCATGAGCTGATCCGGGGTTGGCTCAATCTGAGCGCATCGAGACGCGACTGACGACACGCGCCGCGCCTTGACCGGCGCGCTTCGGGAGGTTGTCAGCCCTCGTTCTGTGCCGGGTCCGAGGCCGCGCGCACGAGGCGCGTGAGCGTGCCGAGACGCTCTTTCTGCTGTCCCGCGACGTCGAAATTCGCGGGGTCGAGCCAGAAGCCGAATGCCTCTTTCAGCGCGGGCCATTCCGCGTCGATCGCTGCAAACCATGCGGTATCACGGTTGCGGCCCTTGACCACGGTGGCCTGCCGAAAGGTGCCCTCATAGCTCAGCCCCAGGCGTTGCGCGGCGCGGCGCGAGGCCATGTTGAGCGCGTCGCATTTCCATTCGAACCGGCGATAGCCTGCGCCGAAGGCCCAATCCATCATCAGGTAGAGTGCCTCGGTCGCGGCGCAGGTGCGCTGCAGTGCCGGGGCGAGGTTGATATGGCCGACCTCGATGCTGCCCGCCTCCGGCTTGATCCGCAGATAGCTGGCGACACCGCCCACCTGCCCGGCATCCAGATCGGTGATCGCGTAGAACAGCGGATCGTTCCCCGCCGCCGCCTCGCGCGCCCACCGGTGGTATTGCGAGGCCGAGGAGAACGGGCCGTAGGGCATGTAATCCCAGAGCGCGGGATCGGCGCTCATCGCGCGGTGCAGATCGACCGCGTGCCGGTCCGCATCGAGCCGGTCGAGCCGCGCGTAGCGCCCGGTCAGCGGCGTGCCATCGGGTGCGGGCGGTGGCCGCCAATCCAACAGTTGAGGACCGAGGGGGCGGCTGTCCGACATGGCTGATGCCTCACTCCTGCGGGATGACCCTGAGCCCGAGTTCCATGAGCTGATCCGGGGTCGGCTCGGAGGGCGCGTTCATCATCAGGTCCTCGGCGCGCTGGGTCATGGGGAACATGATGACCTCGCGGATGTTGGAGGTGCCGGCGAGCAGCATCACCATCCGGTCGATCCCGGCAGCACAGCCACCGTGGGGGGGCGCGCCGTATTGGAACGCGTTGACCATCCCGCCGAAGCGGTTGCGGACCTCCGATTCGTCGTAGCCGGCGAGCGCGAATGCCTTGAACATGGTCTCGGGGCGGTGGTTGCGGATGGCGCCGGAGACGATTTCGTAGCCGTTGCAGGCGAGGTCGTACTGGTAGCCGAGCACCTGAAGCGGGTCGCCGTCGAGGGCGTCGCGCCCGCCCTGGGGCATCGAGAAGGGGTTGTGCGAGAAATCGACCTTGCCGGTTTCTTCATCTGCCTCGTACATCGGGAAATCGACGATCCAGGCGAAGGCGAAGCGGTCCTGCTCGGTCAGGCCAAGCTCTTCGCCGATGACGTCGCGGGCGCGGGCGGCGACCCGCTCGAACGCCTGCGGCTTGCCACCCAAGAAGAAGGCGGCGTCGCCGACGCCAAGGCCAAGCTGCTGGCGGATCGCCTCGGTCCGCTCGGGGCCGATGTTCTTGGCGAGGGGGCCTGCGGCTTCCATGGTGTACGCTTTGGTCAAGAACGCAACCCGTTCCAAATCCCCAGCTTCGCGGGCTTCTTTCAACTTAGCACGATGTTCCCATAGCGTTGGGCCTGAAAAAATTTCGTCGTCAAACTCATTGATGAACGCATCGACGTCATCTGGATTAGAAATAACGCCTTCCGAGTCCCACTTCTTCAGTAGTTCTGCCGCACGCTTGTTGATGTCCGCAGATAGGGATTCCCGCCAGAAGATATACCCCATCCCCGGCAGCCCCTCTTTCTGGGCAAAGGCGTTCATGCGGTCGCAGAACTTGCGGCTGCCGCCGGTGGGCGCGGGGATGGCGCGGATTTGAGTGCCGTCCTGCTCCAGCAATTTCGCGAAGATGGCAAAGCCGGAGCCGCGGAAATGCTCGGAGACCTCCTGCATCTGGATGGGGTTACGCAGGTCGGGCTTGTCGGAGCCGTATTTGAGCATCGCCTCGGCGAAGGGGATTTGCGGCCATGTCTCGGGCGCATCCACGCGCGCGCCCTCGCCGAATTCCTCGAACACGCCGGCGATCACCGGGGCGACGGTGTCGAACACGTCCTGCTGCTCGACAAAGGACATTTCCATGTCGAGCTGGTAGAAATCGGTGGGCGAGCGGTCGGCGCGCGGGTCCTCGTCGCGAAAGCAGGGCGCGATCTGGAAATACTTGTCGAAGCCCGAGACCATGATGAGCTGCTTGAACTGCTGCGGTGCCTGCGGCAGCGCGTAGAAGCGGCCGGGGTGCAGGCGCGAGGGCACGAGGAAGTCGCGCGCGCCCTCGGGGCTGCTCGCGGTGATGATCGGCGTCTGGAACTCGCGGAAGCCGCGATCCCACATGCGCCGCCGGATCGAGGACACCACGTCCGAGCGCAGCACCATGTTGTGCTGCATCGCCTCGCGGCGCAGGTCGAGATAGCGATAGCGCAGGCGCGTCTCCTCGGGGTATTCCTGATCGCCGAAGACCTGCAGCGGCAATTCGTCCGCACTGCCGAGAACCTCGAGGTCGCGGATATAGACCTCGATCTCGCCGGTGGGGATTTTCGCGTTCACGAGGCTCGCGTCGCGGGCCTTCACATTGCCGTCGATGCGGATGCAGTATTCCGCGCGCAAGCCTTCCACCGCGTCGAAAACCGGGCTGTCGGGGTCGCACAACACCTGTGTCACGCCATAGTGATCGCGCAGGTCGATGAACAACACGCCGCCGTGATCGCGGATGCGGTGGACCCAACCGGCAAGGCGGACGGTCTCTCCGACATGGGATTTTCTCAGATCGGCGCAGGTATGGCTGCGATAGCTATGCATTTGGGGTCTCCGGGGCCGCGCGGGCCGCTGATGGCGTTCTGTGTCGGGTCCGCGCCGATACACATGGGCGGGGCGGCAAAGTCAAGGCCGGGGGTGGGCCGAATGCTTTACAGACCGCCTGAATCCAATAGAATACCGGCGCTTGGGGCAGGCATCCGGCAGGGCCGGGCACGGCAGGCCGGATCGAGACGCCGATGCGCGGTGCCGGGGACGGCACGGAACTGGAGGTGTGCGATGTGGAGCAGAACCCTCGATCATCTATTGACTCATCTGTTCCGCCAAGGACGGCTGCGTGTGACGTTTCCTGACGGCACGACACGCAGCTACGGGCCGGGAAACGGACCGGAATGCGCGGTGGCGCTGCATCATCCGGCCTTGCCGCGGCGGATCGTGCTATCACCCGACATGGGCGTGGGCGAGGGCTATATGGACGGCACGTTCACCATCGAGGATGACGATGTCTTTGGCTTCCTGAGCCTCGCAATCCAGAACATCGCGGCGCAGGGGCAGCCGTGGTTCCGCCGCCCGCTGGAGGCGTTGCGCCGGGTCAAGCGGCGGTTTGATCAGTCCAACCCGGTGGCGCGGTCGCGCGCCAACGTGGCGCATCATTACGACCTGTCGGGCGAGCTCTACGATCTCTTTCTCGACGAGGACCGCAATTACTCCTGCGCCTATTTCGCCCACGAGGGCATGACCCTGGAAGAGGCGCAGGAGGCCAAGAAACAGCATATCGCGCGCAAGCTCTTGATCGAGCCGGGGATGCGGGTGCTGGATATCGGCTGTGGCTGGGGTGGCATGGGGATCACGCTGGCGCGCGATTTCGGGGCGGAGGTCGTGGGAGTCACGCTGTCGCGGGAACAGCACGAAATGGCCAATGCCCGCGCCGCCAGGGCGGGGCTGTCGGACAAGGTGCGGTTCGAGTTGATGGATTACCGCGACGTGCAGGGAAAGTTCGACCGGATCGTGTCGATCGGCATGTTCGAGCACGTGGGCGCGCCGCAATACGACGCCTATTTCAGCTCCGTGACCCGGCTATTGAAACCGGAGGGGATCGCGCTGATCCACACGATCGGGCGCGCGGGGCCGCCGGGGACAACGAGCCCGTGGATACTGAAATACATCTTTCCCGGCGGCTATTGCCCGGCCATGTCCGAGGCGATGGCGGCGGTGGAGCGGCAGGGCCTCGTGACCACCGACGTGGAGGTGTGGCGCCTGCATTATGCCGAAACACTGAAGGAATGGCGCAAGCGGTTCGAGGCCAATATCGACCGCGTCCGCGCGCTCTATGACGAGCGGTTCTGCCGCATGTGGCGCTACTATCTGATCGCCAGCGAGCTGACCTTTCGGCTCAACAACCAGGTGGTGTTCCAGTTCCAGATGAGCCCGAAGCAGGACGCGGTGCCGCTGACGCGCGACTATCTCTATCGCGAAGAGGCCGACAGCGAGGGGCGCGGGGCGGCGGCGTGAGGTATCAGACCGGCGCCGGGGCGAGGGCGCGGGCAAAGCGCGCCTTCCATAGCGCCTCTTCGTATTCGCCGTCGGCCGTGCTGTCGTAAACGACGCCGCCGCCAACGCCGAGCCGGGCGTGCCCCCCCTCCACCATCAGCGTGCGGATGGCGACGTTGAACTCGGCCCGACCGTCGGGGGCGGCCCAGCCGATAGTGCCGCAGTAGATGTCGCGCGGGGCCGGTTCCAGATCGGCGAGGATTTCCATTGCGCGGATCTTGGGTGCGCCGGTGATCGAGCCGCAAGGGAACAGCGCGCGCAGGATGTCCGAGAGCGTGGTGCCGGGGGCGAGGTCGGCGGCGACGAGCGAGGTCATCTGGTGCACGGTCTCGTAGGTCTCTATCGAGAAGAGCGCGGGCACGCGCACCGATCCCGGCACGCTCACGCGGGAGATATCGTTGCGCAGCAGGTCCACGATCATCAGGTTCTCGGCACGGTTCTTTTCGTCCGATTGCAGGAAGTAGCGGCGGCGCGCGTCCTCGGCGGGATCATCGCTGCGCGGCTGGGTGCCCTTCATCGGGCGCGTCTCGATGGTGCCCTCGGCATCGGTGCGGAAGAACAGTTCCGGCGAGCGCGACAGGATCGCGGGCAGGCCCTCGGCCTCGATCAGCGCGCCGAAACGCACCGGCTGCACCGCGCGGAGCGCGGCATAAAGCGCCTGTGGCGTGCCCGAAGCCTCGAGGCTTAGCGGGAAGGTAAGATTGGCCTGGTAGATATCGCCCGCGCCGATAAGCCCGTGCACCGCATCAAAAGCGCGGGCGTAGCGGCGCGCATCCCATTCGGGGCGGACCGGGCCGAGCCGCGCCGGGCCGGGATCGAGCGGCCCGGCCCCCTGCGGCGCGGCATAGGCCCCGAATTGCAGGAGCGGCAGGCGGCGGTGGGCGGGCATGAGCGGCGCGAGCCGCGGCTCGAGCGCGTAGCCAAGCTCGTAGCTGGCAAAGCCCGCGAGCCAGTACCCGTCGGTGCGCGCCTCGTCGAGCGCGGCGAGCGCGGCGGGCACCTCGTCTGACGCGTGCGCCACGATCAGCCGGTCGGCCTGCGCAAAGACGCAGGGCCCGTCCGCTGGCCCGTGATCGAAACGAATCTGCACCATGCACCCCTTGCGCTGATGGACCGAAATTAGGGCGTGAGGCGGCGAATGACACCCACAAAAGCGCCGCCTCGCAGTGGTTTTGCGCAAGGCCCCCGCGCGCTTGACAGGCGGGGGCACGGCGGGCGAGCGTCGTGGTGAGGGAATTTACAGAAGGGCATTGGCGATGATCCGGGGCATTGCGGGGGTCGGGACGCTGTGCCTGTGCGCGGCGATGGCGTCGGCCGGGCCGGTGTCGATCGGCTTCGAGGGGGTGCCGGAAGGCGTGGCGCCGCCCGAGATGGCCGAGGACGGATACCGCATCGTTACCCGTGACGCGATGATTTCCGGGCCCGGCAAGTCCGGCGACGGCAGTGACGGGCCGAACGAGATCGAGGGCGCGATGGGCGGACGCGGGGCCATCGCGATCCTGCGCGATGGGCCTTTCACCTTCGTCTCGCTCGACTGGCAGGCCGAGAGCGGCGTGCCGGAGGTGGTGGCCGAGGGGTATCTCGGGCCGCGGCTCGTGGCGCGCGAGCGGTTTGCCGCGCGTGGGGCAAGGTTTGTCACCTTTGCCGCCGGGGCGCTGAAAGGGCGGGTGATCGACCGGCTGATCCTCTATCCGCAACGCGACGGGCGGGGCATGGGTGCGCTTGACCGGGTGATCCTCGACGATGCGCCGGGCCACGCCCCCGCGTCCTGACCGGCGTGCCGGTGATGCCCCTTGCACACGGGCGGGTGATGGATATAACCCCACCAATTTGCGCGCGGGCAGAGACCGCGCGCAGCCACCAAGCTGCCCGGGGACCGACATGCCGAAAAGAACCGATATCTCGTCCATCATGATTATCGGCGCGGGGCCCATCATCATCGGACAGGCCTGCGAATTCGACTATTCCGGGGCGCAGGCCTGCAAGGCGCTGCGCGAAGAGGGTTATCGCGTCATCCTCGTGAATTCCAACCCGGCGACGATCATGACCGATCCCGGCCTCGCCGATGCCACCTATATCGAACCGATCACGCCAGAGGTGGTCGCCCGCATCATCGAGAAGGAGCGGCCCGACGCGCTCTTGCCGACGATGGGGGGGCAGACCGGGCTTAACACAGCATTGGCCGTGGCCGATATGGGCGTGCTGGAGAAGTTCGGCGTGGAACTGATCGGCGCGAACCGGCAGGCCATCGAGATGGCGGAGGATCGCAAGCTCTTTCGCGAGGCGATGGACCGGCTGGGGATCGAGAACCCGAAAGCCACCATCGCCAACAACATGGACGAGTGCATGGCGGCAATAGATTTCGTGGGCCTGCCCGCGATCATCCGCCCCGCCTACACGCTGGGCGGCACCGGCGGCGGCGTGGCCTATAACCGCGACGATTACATCCATTACTGCAAATCCGGCCTCGATGCCTCGCCGGTCAGCCAGATCCTGATCGACGAGAGCCTGCTGGGCTGGAAGGAATACGAGATGGAGGTGGTCCGCGACAAGGCGGACAACGCGATCATCGTCTGTTCCATCGAAAACGTCGATCCGATGGGCGTGCACACGGGCGATTCGATCACCGTGGCGCCGGCGCTGACGCTGACGGACAAGGAATACCAGATCATGCGCAACGGCAGTATTGCCGTGCTGCGCGAGATCGGGGTGGAGACCGGCGGCTCGAACGTGCAGTGGGCGGTCAACCCCGAGGACGGGCGCATGGTGGTGATCGAGATGAACCCGCGCGTGAGCCGCTCCTCGGCGCTGGCCTCCAAGGCCACCGGTTTCCCGATTGCCAAGATCGCGGCCAAGCTGGCGGTGGGCTATACGCTCGATGAGTTGGACAATGACATCACCAAGGTGACGCCTGCCAGTTTCGAGCCGTCCATCGACTATGTCGTGACGAAAATCCCGCGCTTTGCCTTTGAGAAATTCCCTGGCAGCCAGCCCCACCTCACCACCGCGATGAAATCGGTGGGCGAGGCGATGGCGATTGGCCGGACGATCCACGAGAGCCTGCAAAAGGCGCTCGCCTCGATGGAGACGGGGCTGTCGGGCTTTGACGAGGTCGAGATACCGGGTCTGGCCGACCTCGGGCCGGACGGCGCGCCCGACAAGGCGGCAATCACCCGCGCGCTGTCGGTGGCCACGCCCGACCGGATGCGCACCATCGCGCAGGCGATGCGACACGGCCTGACGGATGACGAGATCCACGCCGCTACCGCCTTTGATCCCTGGTTCCTCGCCCGCATCCGCGAAATCGTCGAAGCCGAGGAGCGCGTGCGCCGCGACGGCCTGCCGGTGACCGAGGACGGCCTGCGCCGCCTGAAGATGATGGGCTTTACCGATGCGCGGCTGGCCGCGCTGACGGGCCGCGACGAGGGTCAGGTGCGCCGCGCGCGCGTCAATCTGGGCGTTCACGCGGTGTTCAAGCGGATCGACACCTGCGCCGCCGAGTTCGAGGCGCAGACGCCCTACATGTATTCCACCTACGAGGCCCCGATGATGGGCGAGGTGGAATGCGAGGCGCGCCCCTCGGAGGCGAAAAAGGTCGTCATCCTAGGCGGCGGTCCGAACCGGATCGGCCAGGGGATCGAGTTCGACTATTGCTGCTGTCATGCGTGTTTCGCGCTCTCGGACGCGGGCTATGAGACGATCATGATCAACTGCAACCCCGAGACGGTCAGCACCGATTATGACACCTCTGACCGGCTATATTTCGAGCCGCTGACGTTTGAGCACGTGATGGAAATCCTGCGCGTCGAGCAGGAGAACGGCACGCTGCACGGGGTGATCGTGCAGTTCGGCGGACAGACGCCGCTGAAGCTCTCGCGCGGGCTGGAGGCCGAGGGCATCCCGATCCTCGGCACTACGCCCGACGCGATTGATCTGGCAGAGGATCGCGAGCGGTTCCAGGACCTGGTGATCCGGCTGGGCCTCAAGCAGCCGCAGAACGGCATCGCAAGCACCGACGCGCAGGCGCTGGAGATCGCCGAGAGCATCGGCTTTCCGCTCGTGATCCGGCCCTCCTATGTGCTGGGTGGGCGCGCGATGGAGATCGTCCGCGACATGGCCCATCTGGAACGCTACATCGCCGAGGCGGTGGTCGTCTCGGGCGACAGCCCGGTGCTGCTCGACGGTTATCTGTCGGGGGCGATCGAATGCGACGTGGACGCGCTCTGCGATGGCAAGTCCGTGCATGTCGCGGGCATCATGCAGCATATCGAGGAGGCGGGCGTGCATTCGGGCGATTCAGCCTGCTCGCTGCCGCCCTACTCGCTCGAACCCGAGATCATCGCCGAGATCAAGCGCCAGACCGAGGCGCTGGCGCGCGCGCTGCACGTGGTGGGGCTGATGAACGTGCAATTCGCGGTCAAGGGCAAGGATATCTACCTCATCGAGGTGAACCCGCGCGCAAGCCGCACCGTGCCCTTTGTCGCCAAGGCCACCGACAGCGCCATCGCGGCCATCGCCGCGCGGCTGATGGCGGGCGAGCCGATGGACGCCTTCCCGGTGCGCGGCCCCTACCCCGATGGCGCGACGCCCGGCAGCCTGCCGATGGCCGACCAGATGACGCTGGCGGACCCGGACATGCCTTGGTTCTCGGTCAAGGAAGCGGTGCTTCCCTTCGCGCGCTTTCCGGGGGTCGATACCATCCTCGGGCCGGAAATGCGCTCGACCGGCGAGGTGATGGGTTGGGACGTGTCGTTCCCGCGCGCCTTTCTCAAGGCACAGATGGGGGCGGGCGTGCACCTGCCCGAGAGCGGGCGGGTGTTCGTGTCGATCAAGGACAGCGACAAGACCCCGCAGCTTGTTGAAACGGCGCAGGTCATGACCGATCTGGGATTTACGCTCGTGGCCACGCGCGGCACGGCAGAGTTCCTGACCGGGTCCGGACTCGACTGCGAGGTGGTCAACAAGGTCTACGAGGGCCGGCCCAACATCGTGGACCTGCTCAAGGACGGCGAAATCGCGCTGGTGATGAACACCACCGAGGGCGCGCAGGCGGTCGAGGACAGCCGGGAAATCCGCTCGGTCGCGCTCTATGACAAGATCCCCTATTTTACCACGCTCGCCGGATCACACGCGGCGGCGCAGGCGATTCGCGCGCGGCAGGAGGGAGTGCTGGAGGTGATGGCATTGCAGGGCACGGGCGGGCGCTGAGAGGGCGGGCTCCGACCTCTTCGCCATACGACCGGCCTGTCATCCAAGTCGCTTTCGCGCCACATCCCTTCGATTTCGCTCGGTATGCCGAAAACGCCGGGGGGACATTCCGCGAATGCATGGATTTTCGTCGCAATCGTCATTGCGCCGCCAGGATTTATCCCTATTTGGCGGGTGTAAGCGACGCACCGCTTGCAGGATTCACTCTAACGCCAAGGAGGCAAGACATGACCCGCGACGAGCTGAACCGCGAACTGCGTATGCACTCTGCCTCCTGGCAGGCCGTCCTGATCGTATATGGCGCGATCGTGGGCACCTTTGTGCTCTCGGCCATGGCGGTTCTCTGAACCGCATCAGACGATCGTATCTCGCAGGATTACGCCGCGAACGGGATCGCCCGTTCGCGGCTTTTATCCATGTCAGGCCGACGCGCCCGTGACCTTGGGATCGTTCGGGTCGATCTTGGCGGATGCCGCATCGCCCACGTTGTCCACCCCGCGCTCTTCGAGCAGCGTGGTGAGCCAGTCGGGGTCCATCTCCGGCACCGAACTGAGCAGCAGGTCGGTATAGGGATGGTGCGGGGGCGTGAACATCTCGTCCTTGGGCCCCTGCTCGACCACCTTGCCGTGCTGCATCACCACCACCTCGTCGGCGATCGAGCGCACGGTGGCGAGATCGTGGGTGATGAACATGTAGGCGAGGTTCAGCTCGTTCTGGAGCCGGTCCAGCAGCCGCAGGATGCCCTCGGCCACGAGCTGATCGAGCGCCGATGTCACCTCGTCGCAGACGATGAAGGTTGGCTCGGCCGCGAGCGCGCGGGCAATGCCGATGCGCTGTTTCTGCCCGCCCGACAATTCCGGCGGGTAGCGGTTGTAGTACTGCGCCGGTTCAAGCTCGATCAGGTCGAGGAGTTCATCGACCCGGTTCTTGAGCGCCGCCCCCTTGAGGCCGGAATAGAACGCCGCCGGACGCCCGATGATCTCTGAGATGCGGACCTTGGGATTGAGCGCGGTGTCGGCCATCTGGTAGATCATCTGGCACTGACGCAACTGGTCCTTGGTGCGTTTGCGATAGTCCGGCGGGAATGGCTCGCCCTTGAACAGCACCTCGCCCTTGGAGGGCGGCAGGAGGCCGGTGATCACCCGCGCGGTGGTGGATTTGCCCGAACCGGATTCGCCCACCACGGCCACGGTCATACCCTCGTAGATGTCAAAACTCACATCATCGAGCACTTTCTCGCCGCCGGTATAGGACGCATCCACGTTCCTGACCGAGATGAGCGGCGGCGTGCCGTCGGTGGGCCGGTGGCGCTGCGGACTCTTGAAACCGCGCACCGCCCAGAGCGACTTGGTATAGTCCTCTTGCGGGTTCTCGAGCATCTCGCGGGTGGGGGCCTCTTCGACCTCTTCGCCCTTGAGCAGCACCTTGATCGTGTCGGCCATCTGCGCCACCACCGCGAGATCGTGGGTGATGTAGATCGCCGCGGTGTTGAACTCGTCCACGATGTCGCGAATGGCCGAAAGCACCTCGATCTGCGTGGTCACGTCGAGCGCCGTGGTCGGCTCGTCGAAGATAATGAGATCGGGACGGCAGGACATGGCCATCGCGGTCATCGCCCGCTGCAACTGCCCGCCCGAGACCTGGTGCGGGTAGCGAAAGCCGATCTCCTGCGGATTCGGCAGCCGGAGCTTTTCGTAAAGCTCCATCGCGTCCTCCTGCGCCTCCATCCGCTTTTTCAGACGGTATTGCAGGGGGGCCTCGGTGTGCTGGTCGATCAGCTTGTGCGCCGGGTTGAAAGAGGCTGCCGCCGACTGCGCCACGTAAGCGATTCGCGATCCCCTGAGCGCGCGCTTGTCGGACTCGCTCGCCGTGGTCAGCTCCATCCCGTCGAACTCGATGGTGCTGTCGACGATGCGGGTGCCGTCACGGGCATAACCCATGCAGGCGGCACCAATGGTCGATTTCCCGGCCCCCGACTCGCCGATGAGCCCCATCACCTCGCCGCGGTGGAGCGTGAGGTCCACCCCCTTGATGATATCGACCCAAGTTTCATCCGAGTAGCCCTGAATCTTCAGGTCGCGGATCTTGAGCAGAACGTCTTTCTTCTTGGTCATCGGTTCACACCTTCAGGCCAGAGGAGCGGTAGAGCATCCAGTCCACCACGAAATTTACGGCGACGGTCAGAAGCGCGATCGCCGCAGCCGGAATGAGCGGGGTCAGCTCGCCAAACGAGATCAGCGTCGCGTTCTCGCGCACCATCGAGCCCCAGTCCGCGGTCGGCGGCTGAATGCCGAGGCCGAGGAACGAGAGACCGGCAATGAGCAGGAACACGAAGCAGAACTCCAGCCCGAATTCCGCCACCAGAGGCGCCGTGGAATTGGGCAGGATTTCCCGCCGGATGAGATACCACTTGCGTTCGCCGCGCAGCTTGGCCGCCTCGATATAGTCCATGACGACCACGTTGCCCGCGACCGCCCGGGTAAGGCGGAAGACGCGCGGGCTGTAGATCACCGCGACGACCAGAACGAGGATTACCTCCGAGGGGTTGAAGATGGTCAGCATGAAGCCCGCGAACACCGTGGCAAAGCCCGCCATGACGGCGAGGCCGATGAGCCAGCCGATGATGCTGCTCTCCGAGATCGCCGCGACCATCAGCACCCCGACAACCGCCGCAAAGCCCACGAGAAGCCAGAAGCTCGTCGTGTTGTTGGCCAGGTCGCCGCCGAAGATCGACAGCATCAGCAGCGCGAAGATGAGCGACGGGATCGACATGATGACATCGGACATCCGCCCGAGGAACTGATCGAACAGGCCCCCCGTCGTCGCCGCCAGAAGCCCCGCGAGCGCGCCGAGGAAGAATGCGAGGACCGTGCCCGCAAGCGCCAGCGCCACGGTGTTGCGCGCGCCGTAGATGATGCGGCTGAACATGTCGCGGCCCAACTGATCGGCCCCGAGGAGCATGGTGTCATCCGCGGGCGCAAAGGCCGACGTGATCACCTGCGCCTCGCCGAAGGGTGCGATGATGGGTGCGAAGATGCCCGCCACCGCGTAGGTGAAGATCACGAACATCCCGAAGCCCGCGGTCAACGGCGCGGTGCGCAACTCCTTGGCCATGTTGACCGAGGAGATGGCCACGAGAAACTCGCGGAACCCGTAGGACACCATCGCGGCCATCGCCAGCAGCCCCGCCGAGACCGCCACGAACTTGAGCGCCGGAACACCGCCGACGATGCCCAGCACGAACGAGACGAGCGTGAGCGAGAACAGCAGAAGGAAGGCCGAACGCTTGTTGAAATACGCCGCCAGGCAGGATGCGCCCAGAAGCAGGGTGTAGTAGATTATGACGAAAACACTCATGTCCCTGCCCCCTTATTTCGGATGCCGCAGACGCGGGTTGGTGAGGATCGCGCCCACATCGGCTGCCAGGTTGAGCAGAATGAAGGTCGCGGCGAAGATCAGGCAGCAGGCCTGAACCACCGGGAAATCACGCTTGGAGACCGCGTCCACCAGCGCCTGTCCGATGCCGGGATAGACGAACACCACCTCGACCAGCACCACGCCGGTGATGAGGTAGGCGAGGTTGAGCGCGACGACGTTGATGATCGGTGCCCAGGCGTTAGGCAGGGCGTGCTTGACGATCACCTTCCACGGTGGCGTGCCCTTGAGGCGGGCCATCTCGATATAGGGCGAGGACAGCAGGTTGATGATCGAGGCGCGTGTCATGCGCATCATGTGCGCCGTCACCACCAGCACCAGCGTCAGCGCCGGCAGGAAGGTGCGGTGCAGCAACTCGAAGAAATCCATGCCCTCGCGCAGGCTCGCGATGGCGGGGAACATGCCCGTGTTGACCGCGAGATAGAGGATCAGGATGTAGCCGAGGAAGAACTCGGGGCTCGAGATCGAGGTGAGGGTGGCGACGTTGGCCACGCGGTCAAAGATCGTGTTGCGCAGCAGCGCCACGATGACGCCCAGCACGATCGACACCGGCACCGCGATGGCGGCAGCGTAGGTCGCGAGGAACAGCGTGTTGGCGAAACGCTCGCCGATGGTCTCGGTCACACTCTCACCGGTCACGATGGAATTACCGAAATCGAACATCACCGCGCCCGAAAGCCACTGTAAGTAGCGCACGATGGCCGGTTGATCGAGGCCCATTTCCTTGCGCAGCGCAGCGAGGTTCTCGGGCGTCGCGCCCTGCCCCAGCACCGCAGATGCAATATCGCCGGGCAATAGCTCGACCATGAAGAAGATTATCACGGAAATGATCAGTAGTATGATCAGTCCCAGACCCAGCCGCTTGGCGACAAGCCCAAGGATGTCCCCCATCTTTCCCTCCTGCTGTTGTACGTCCGCGCCTTTGCCGGCTTGTTATCCGGTCAGGCTAGCGGCTTTTTCGTGGGCGGCGAAACATTTTTTTCTCGTTTTCTGCCGCCGAAAGCGAAGCGAGCGGCCCCCGATCGGGGGCCGCCACCATGTCGTAAAGGGCCGATCAGGCGGAGAACCACCAGCGGCTTGCGGCGCGCGCCCCGTCGCAGGACCAGCTTGCCGCGACGTTCTCGCCGCGCTCGACGCCCTTGCCACGGGCGTAGACCCAGTTGTTGAAGAACGGCAGCAGCGTGCCGCCATCGTTGCGCATCAGCAGGCACATCTCGCGGTACATTTCGGCACGGAGAGTGTCGTCGAGTTCGCCCTTGGCCTGAAGCAGCAGTTCGTTGAACCGCTCGTTCTGCCAACGGCTCTCGTTCCACGCAGCGTCGGATTTGTAGGCCAGCGTGAACATCACGTCGGGCGTCGGACGCGCGCCCCAAGAGACGGCCGAGAACGGCTTTTTCAGCCAGACATCGGAGTAGTAGCCGTCGTTGGGCTCGCGCACCACGTTGATATTGATACCCGCGGCCTTGGCCTGCTCGGCATAGAGCACGCACATGTCCACCGCACCGGTATAGACGCTCTCGGCCACCGACATGTTGACCGA
Source organism: Roseovarius nitratireducens (assembly GCF_002925845.1). Taxonomy (GTDB): domain Bacteria; phylum Pseudomonadota; class Alphaproteobacteria; order Rhodobacterales; family Rhodobacteraceae; genus Roseovarius; species Roseovarius nitratireducens. The sequence goes on from NZ_PDNI01000015.1 coordinate 20,002, forward strand.
AAGTCCCTCCTGTCCCGCCTTCTTGAGCAGCGATTTCGCCTGGTCCGGGTCATACTCGCGCTGCGGGATGTCGTCGGGCCAGTAGGGTTGCACCGGCGACAGGTGGAAGTCGTTGGCCTTGGTTGCCGCGCCGAAGGAGATCTTCTCGATGATCTCGTCGCGGTCGATGGAGAGCTTGAGCGCGTTGCGCACGTTCACGTCATCGAAGGGCGCGGTGTCGCAGTGCATCGGCATGGTGATCGCGCCGCCCGAGGGGATGTTGTCCACCGTGATGTTCGGGTTGCGCTCCAGCAGGGCCAGCGTCTTGAGCTCGATCAGCGACACTGCGTCCACATCGCCCGTCACCAGCGCCGTCTGGCGCGCGTTCGGGTCGTTGAGGACGATCATGGCCACGTTGTCGAAATACGCGCCCTCGCCGTGCCAGCCGTCGTGGCGGCTCAGCTCCCACTGGATGCCGGGCTCGCCCGAGTCGATCTTGTAGGGGCCGGTGCCGTCGCCGGATGCCCAGTCAATGCCGCCGTTACCGTCCGAGGGGCAGATGGCAAAGTGATAGTCCGTCATCAGCCAGGGCAGGTCGGCATTGCCGCGCGACAGCGTGATGACCACCGTGTAATCGCCATCGGCCTTGACGTCGGTCACGTCGGTCAGCAGCGCCTTGGCCGCCGAGGTCGATTCGTCGCCGCGGTGATGGTTGAGGCTGTCCACCACATCCTGCGCGGTGCACTTCTTGCCGCTGTGGAAGGTGGCATTCTCGTTGAGCGTGAAGGTCCACTCTGCCGCGTCGGGGGTGGCCGACCACTCCGTCGCCAGATCGGGGCCGAGCCCGTTCTCGGGGGTGATCATGGTCAGATAGCTGCGGTGCGTGTGCGCCAGAAAGATCATCTGCCGCGTCACATAGGTGCCCGGATCGTGCGTGTCCGAGCTGTTGCCGTCATGCACACCCCAGCGGAACGTGCCGCCGCGCTGCGGTTGGGCGGCGGCGGATTTGGTCCAGAGACCAGTGGCCGCGGTAGCGGTAACACCCGCAACACCCGCATAATGCATAAAGGACCGGCGCGAGATCTTGCCCTCGCGGGCAGCCATCGCCAAGCGATCCATAAGGATTTGGTCAGTTTTCCTCGTCATGAGACTTCCCTGTTTTTTGGTTGATCTGTCGTTGCAAGACACGCTGGCGCGGCCTTGGGATTCAGCTTCCTTGTCAGAGGCCCTGTCAGGATGCTCAAAAACGACATGTCGGTATCAAAACACGAAATAACCCCGGTTTCCAGCGTTGATAACAAGCTTTTGCAAATCAATAAGATAAGGTGAACCGGATCGCCGCGTCGCAGCATCGCGCGCCGCTCAGCCCCGCCGCGCGCGCAGTCGCGCGAAGTAATCCAGCCGCTTTTTCAGCTCGCGCTCGAAACCGCGCTCGGGCGGCATGTAGTAAACCGGGCGTTTCATGCGCTCGGGAAAATAATCCTGTCCCGAGAACCCGTCCTCGGCATCGTGGTCGTATTCGTAGCCCGCGCCGTAACCCTGCTCCTTCATCAGGGAGGTGGGCGCATTCAGGATATGCTTGGGGGGTGGCTCGCTACCGGTCTTCTTCGCATCCCGCAGGGCCGCCTTGTAAGCGGCATAGCCCGCGTTCGATTTCGGCGCGAGCGCGAGGTAGATCACGGCCTGCGCCAGTGCCAGTTCCCCCTCGGGGCTGCCGAGGCGCTCGTATATCTCCCAGGCGTGCAGGCAGACGGTCTGCGCGTGGCTGTCGGCGAGGCCGATATCCTCGATCGCCATCCGTGTGATGCGTCGCGCCAGGTAACGCGGGTCCTCGCCCCCTGCGAGCATCCGCGCAAGCCAGTAGAGCGCGGCATCCGGGTCCGAGCCGCGCACCGATTTGTGCAGTGCCGATATGAGGTTGTAATGTGCATCGCCCGATTTGTCGTATTGCGCCGCGCGCTTCATCAGCCGTCCGGTCAGCGCCGTGGTATCGAGCCTGCCCTCGACGCGCCACGCCGCCACCTGCTCGATCAGGTTGAGAAGCGCGCGACCATCGCCATCGGCCATCTCCAGCAGGTTTTCGCGCGCCGGGCCGTCGAGCGGCAAGGCGCGGCCCATTTCCTGCTCGGCGCGCTGCGCCAGAAGCTCGAGATCGGCGAGGTCGAGCCGCTCGAGCACCAGCACCTGCGCCCGGCTCAGAAGTGCGGCGTTGAGCTCGAAGGACGGATTTTCCGTGGTCGCCCCCACCAGAAGGATCGTGCCATCCTCCATATGCGGCAGGAACGCATCCTGCTGCGCGCGGTTGAAGCGGTGGATCTCGTCCACGAAAAGCAGCGTGCCCTGCCCCTGCGAACGGCGGTGGCGCGCCTCGTCGAACACTCGGCGCAGCTCGGGCACACCGCTGAAAATGGCGCTGATCTGCACGAAATGCAGATCGGTCTCGTCCGCCAGCAGCCGCGCGATGGTGGTCTTGCCCACGCCCGGCGGCCCCCACAGCACGAGCGAGCCGAGGCTGCCCGCCGCCAGCATCGCGCCAAGCGCGCCCTCGGGGCCGAGGATCGCCGCCTGCCCGATCACCTCTGACAGGGCGCGAGGACGCAGCCGGTCGGCCAGCGGGCGCGGCGCAGTGACGGGGGGCTCTTCCCCGGGCGCGGTATCGAACAGGTCCGCCACGCTCAGAGCCGCAGCCGCAGCGACAGGCGGCGCCCGTCGCGCACGATGCCCAGCACCAGAACCCGGTCCACGGCACGCAACGCGGCGGCGGCGGCGGCGCTGTCGGGGATCGGTTGCCCGCCTATCTCGCGCAGGATGTCACCCGCCCGCAGCCCGGCGCGCGCGCCATAGGGGCCCGGCTCTTCGATCAGCACGCCTGTCGCCCCGAGCGGCAGGCGGAATTCCTCGATGACGGCAGGGTTGATGGTCACGAGCGCCACGCCGGGCAGTGCCGCCGCGCGCCCTGTCACGCGCCGGTCGCGCGGCGGGGTCTCGGGCACGGCGGTGAGCGTCACCGCGATCTCCGAGGTTGCGCCCTCTCGCACGCGGGTGACGTTGGCCTCGGCCCCGACGCCTGCGAGCGACAGGCGATAGACCATCTCGGCGGGGCTGTTGACGGGTTCGCCATCGACGGCGACGACCACATCTCCGGGGGCGAGCCGCCCGGCGAATACGCTCTGCGGATGCACCTGCGAGATCACCAGCCCGCGCGGCCGGTCGAGGCCCAGCCCCTCGGCCATGTCGGGGGTCACGATCTGCCCTGAAAGCCCGGCCCAGGGCCTCTCGAAGCTCTCGTTACCCGCCCGTGCCTGCGCCACGAACTGCGCCACGAGGTCGGCGGGGATGGCAAACCCGATGCCGTTCGACCCGCCCGAGCGCGACAGGATCGCGGTGTTGATTCCAATGAGTTGGCCATTCACATCCACCAGCGCGCCGCCGGAATTGCCGGGGTTGATCGGCGCGTCGGTCTGGATGAAATAACCCCGCGACGAGCCCATCGCCGTGCCCGACCGCGCCAGCCCCGACACGATGCCACTACTGACCGTCTGGCCCACGCCGAACGGGTTTCCGATGGCCAACACAAGCTCGCCCACCGCGACGCTGTCGCTGTTGCGCAGGCGCAAGGCGGGCAGCTTTGGCGCATCCTCGATCTGGAGGATTGCGACGTCGGCCTCCTCGTCGCCCAGAAGCACGCGGGCCGCGTATTCGCGCCGGTCGTTGAGGACCACGCGGATATCCGTCGCCTCGCCCACGACGTGGTAATTCGACACCACGATCCCGTCTTCGGACAGGATCACGCCGGAGCCGAGCGAATTCTGCACGCGCGGGCGGGCGGGGCCGAATTCGCGGAAGAACCGCTCGAAGAACGGATCGCCCATGAACGGGCTGCGGCGGCGTTCGACGACGCGGCTGGCGTAGATGTTGACCACCGCCGGGGCGGCCTGTTTCACCACCGGGACAAAGCCCGTGGCGATCTCGGTCGCGCTGCCCGGCACGCGCATATCGGCGACGGCAGGCGCGGCGAGCAGGGTCAGGACAAGACAGAGGCTTCGGAACACGAAGAGCGGCCTTTCTCGTGATTAACCGGACGCCCCGAGATATGCGGGGCGGGGGCTGGCAATGCAAGCCTCGCGCTTTTTCCTGGTCCGAATACCCAAACCACAGACGCAAAACCCCCGCCGGTGAGGGCGGGGGTCAGGGCCTTGCCAACTGGTTGGCCTGGCTTATTCTTCTTCGGCTTCCTCGGCGGCGACGCGGGCACGGTCGGTGGCGCCCTTGGCATCGACGTCGCGCTCGACGAATTCGATGATCGCCATCGGCGCCATGTCGCCATAGCGGAACCCGGCCTTGAGCACGCGCACATAGCCGCCCTGCCGGTCCTTGTAGCGGGGTCCGATCACGTCGAACAGCTTGGCAACGTGGGACTCCTGCTTGAGCTGCGCCGCGGCCTGGCGGCGGGCGTGCAGATCGCCGCGCTTGCCCAGCGTGACGAGCTTTTCCACGATCCGGCGCAGTTCCTTGGCCTTGGGCAGGGTGGTCTTGATCTGCTCATGTTCGATGAGCGAGCCGGCCATGTTCGCCCACAGCGCCTTGCGGTGCTCGTGGGTGCGGTTCAGGCGGCGGTATCCTCTTGCGTGACGCATTTTCCATCTCCTAAGCGTTTTTGCTTTGTCTGGCGGTCTGATGCGTGTCAGCCGCTCTCCTTGGGGCGGGATTGCCCGGGTGTTTGGGAGCACCGATTTCCTGAAAGGAAATCGGAACGGAAACTTTTGAAGTTTCCGTCCCCGTAATTCAGAAGGCGTCCTCGAATTTCTTTGCGAGGTCCTCGATGTCGTCCGGTGGCCAGTCCTCGACATCCATGCCGAGGTGCAGCCCCATGCCCGAGAGCACTTCCTTGATCTCGTTGAGCGACTTGCGGCCGAAGTTCGGCGTGCGCAGCATCTCGGCCTCGGTCTTCTGGATGAGATCGCCGATATAGACGATGTTGTCGTTCTTGAGGCAGTTGGCCGACCGCACGCTGAGTTCGAGTTCGTCCACCTTCTTGAGCAGGAGCGGATTGAATTCCAGCCCGTCGTCGTCGTCCTGGCGGCCTGCCGATTCCGGCTCGTCGAAGTTGACGAAGATCGACAGCTGATCCTGGATGATGCGCGCGGCATAGGCGACGGCATCCTCGGGGGTGATGGCGCCGTCGGTCTCGATCTTCATGGTCAGCTTGTCGTAATCGAGCACCTGCCCCTCGCGGGTGGGCTGCACCTCGTAGCTGACCTTGGTGATCGGCGAATAGATCGCGTCGATCGGGATCAGGCCGATGGGCGCGTCCTCGGGCTTGTTCTTGTCGGCGGCGACATAGCCCTTGCCGGTATTCACCGTCAGTTCCATGTAGAATTCCGCCCCCTCGTCGAGGTGGCAGATGACATGTTCCCGGTTGAGGATCTCGATGCCGGCGCTGTCGGAGATGTCACCGGCGGTGACGATGCCCGGCCCCTTGGCGTTGACGGTCAGCCGCTTGGGTCCTTCGACCTCCATGCGGATGGCCACGCCCTTGAGGTTGAGCACGATGTCAGTGACATCCTCGCGCACACCCGGGACGCTGGAGAACTCGTGCAGCACGTTGTCCATCTGCACCGCGGTGATGGCCGCGCCCTGGAGCGACGAGAGCAGCACGCGCCGCAGCGCATTGCCGAGCGTGAGGCCGAAGCCGCGCTCGAGAGGCTCGGCCACGACAACCGCCTGGCGCAGCGGATCGTTGCCCGGCTTGATCTCGAGCTGTGTCGGCTTGACCAGCTCGGCCCAATTCTTGTGGATCATGCATCCCTCCATTCCTGTCGCCGCCCCATGTCCGGTGGGCCGCGACGCCCGAGGTTTTAAAATGACGTGGCGGGCCGCGCGGATGGCGCGGCCCGCTTGGTAAACGATCCGATCAGACGCGGCGACGCTTCGGCGGGCGGCAGCCGTTATGCGCGATCGGCGTCACATCGCGGATCGAGGTAATGTTGAACCCCACTGCCGCGAGCGCGCGCAGCGCCGATTCGCGGCCCGAGCCGGGGCCCTGAACCTCGACCTCGAGCGTGCGCATCCCGTGTTCCTGCGCCTTCTTGCCCGCGTCTTCGGCGGCAAGCTGCGCGGCGTAGGGGGTCGACTTGCGCGAGCCCTTGAAACCCATGGTGCCGGCCGACGACCATGCGATGGCGTTGCCCTGCACGTCGGAGATCAGGATCTTGGTGTTGTTGAAGGACGAGTTCACATGCGCCACGCCTGTGGCGATGTTCTTGGAGGCCTTCTTCTTCGTGCGTTTGGTATCGCGTGCCATATCTGCTGCCCTCCCTTATTTCTTCTTGCCGGCGATGGGTTTCGCCGGGCCCTTGCGGGTGCGGGCGTTGGTATGGGTGCGCTGGCCACGGACCGGCAGGTTGCGGCGGTGGCGCAGGCCGCGATAGCAGCCGAGGTCCATCAGGCGCTTGATGTTCATCTGCGTTTCGCGGCGCAGGTCGCCCTCGACGGTGAAGTTGGCGTCGATATGCTCGCGCAGGGCCAATGCCTCGGCGTCCGAGAGCTCGTTGACGCGGCGGGCCTGGTCGATGCCGGTGGCCTCGCAGATTGCCCGTGCCGAGGAGGGGCCGATTCCGGTGATGTAGGTGAGGGCGACGGGCACCCGTTTCGATGTCGGGATGTTAACGCCGGCGATACGTGCCAAGTGTCTCTTCCTTTTCGTTGCGGTTCCGTAGCTCCAGAACCTTTTTTCACAACGCAGGCCCGAGGCGTTTACCGCTCCGGGCCGCAGCTGAATTCGGGATGTCGATACCACCGGGCCGCCCCCGGCGGGAATCGCTCTCGCGTGCGAGATAGGGTTGGTTATGGGGAAATGAAGGGGGCGTCAAGCCCCCGTCCTGTCATTTGTCAAGCGTCGCCGCGATGGCCGCCTTGACCTCGTCCATGCTGCCCATGCCATCGACCGGCGCAAGCTTGCCCTTGGCGTGGTAATAGCCGATGAGCGGCGCGGTTTTCTTGTAATACTCCATCAACCGGCGGCGGACGCTCTCCTCGTTGTCGTCGGCGCGCACGGGTTGCCCGGCCGCCGCCGCCTCGGCGGCGCGACCGACGATGCGCTTGACCAGCGTATCGTCATCGACCTGCATCTCTACCACGGCGTCGAGCGTCTCGCCCTGCTCGTCGAGCAGGTCGGCCAGCGCGTCTGCCTGCGCCAGCGTGCGCGGAAAGCCGTCGAAGATGAACCCGCCGCGCTTTTCGCCCTGCAGTTTCTCGCGGATGAGACCGATCACGATCTCGTCGGTCACAAGGTCGCCGCGCGCCATCACGTCGGCCACGATCCGGCCCATCTCGGAGCCGCTGTCCTTGGCCTCGCGCAGCATGTCGCCGGTGGAGAGCTGGATCATGTCGCGGCTCTCGACAAGCATCTGCGCCTGCGTGCCCTTGCCCGCGCCCGGTGGTCCCAGAAGAATGATGTTCATCGGCGGGTCCCTCCCTTGCGGCGTCCCTTCTTGCGGCCCTTGCCGCTCAGTTGCGATTTCTCGATCAGCCCCTCGTATTGATGGGCCAGGAGATGCGATTGCACCTGCTGGATCGTGTCCATCGTGACCGAGACCACGATCAGCACCGACGTGCCGCCGAAATAGAACGGGATCGCGAACTGGCTGCGCAGGATTTCCGGCAGGAGCATGACCGCCACGAGATAGGCCGACCCCAGCACGAGGATGCGGTTGAGGACGTATTCGATGAATTGCTCGGTGCGCTTGCCCGGGCGGATGCCGGGCACAAACCCGTTCTGGTTCTTGAGGTTCTCTGCCACGTCATCGGGCTTGAACGCCACGTTGAACGTGTAGAAATACGTGAAGAACACGATCATCGCGGTGAAGAACAACAGGTAAAGCGGCTGTCCCGGGCCGAAATAGGCGAGGATCGTGGACATCACCGGGCCGGTGGCATTACCCGAGAACGTCCCCACCGTGGCGGGCAGAAGCAACAGCGAGGAGGCAAAGATCGCCGGGATCACGCCCGCCGGGTTGACCTTGACCGGCAGGTGCGACGAGCCGCCGTCATAGACCTTCATCCCCACTTGCCGACGCGGGTACTGGATGTGGATCTTGCGCAAGCTGCGCTCCATGAACACCACGAAGGCAATGACCGCCACCACCATCACCATCACGCCGATGATGACCGCCGGGCTGATCGCGCCCGAGCGACCGGAGGCGAAGAACTGTGCCAGGGCCGCGGGAACCTCGGCGATGATGCCGACGAAGATGATCAGCGAGATGCCGTTGCCCACACCGCGCGCGGTGATCTGTTCGCCCAGCCACATCAGGAACATGGTGCCGCCGACCAGCGTGATCATGCACGACGCGATGAAGAACAGACCCGGATCGGTGACCATGTCGCCCGATTGCAGGCTGACCGCGAGGCCGTAGCTTTGCAGCGTCGCAAGCCCCACCGTGCCGTAACGCGTGTACTGGTTGAGTTTCTTGCGGCCCTGCTCGCCCTCTTTCTTCAACTGCTGAAGCGTGGGCACCATCGCCGAGAGAAGCTGCACGATGATCGAGGCCGAGATATAGGGCATGATGCCGAGCGCGAAGATGCCCATCCGCCCCAGCGCACCGCCGGTGAACATCGACAGCATCCCGCCGATGGTGGCCTGCGCGCCCTCCATGAACTCGCGCAGCGCGGCGCCGTCGATGCCGGGGACGGGAATGAAGGTGCCGAGGCGATAGACGATCAGCAGCCCGAGCGTGAACAGGATGCGGTTGCGGAGATCGGTGGCCTTGCCAAGTGCGGACCAGCTTGTGTTGGCGGCCATTTGCTCTGCTGCAGATACCATGCGCGGGTCTCTCTCATGTGCGAACGCCGCCAAAGCCGGTTTTCAGCTCAGGCGGCGTCATCGGAAAACCTGAGGCGTATGTAAGCGGGCCGGGGCCCGCTCACAACCTCTTATTCGGCGGCCTGCGCCGTCGTGACGGTAAGGTTGCCCCCGGCCTGCTCGACCGCCGCGACAGCGGATTTCGACGCGCCGGACACCTGCAGGTCGAGCTTGGCGCTCACCTCGCCCTTGGCCAGCACACGGATGCCGTCGCGCTTGCGCCGCACGAGGCCCGAGGCCACGAGCACGTCCTCGGTGATCGGCTGGGCGGCGTCGATCTTGCCGGCCTCGACGAATTTCTGGATGAGGCCGAGGTTGACCACGGCGTAGGATTTGCGGTTCGGCTTGGTGAAGCCGCGCTTGGGCAGGCGCTGATAGAGCGGCATCTGGCCGCCCTCGTAGCCCTTGATCGCCACGCCAGAGCGGGATTTCTGGCCCTTGATGCCGCGTCCGCCCATCTTGCCCATGCCAGAGCCGGGGCCGCGGCCGATGCGTTTCTTGCGCTTGGTCGCGCCGTCGTTGTCACGAAGTTCGTGCAGTTTCATTGTCGCTTCTCCTTGCCGGATGCGGCCCCCAGCGACGGGAGCGGCCGAACACGGCTTTGCTGGTTGATGAGGGCCCTCGGGCCACCGGGGGCGTATAGACGGAGGTCGCGCGGGGATCAAGGGCCGAGTTGCCCGCCCATCTGTCAGCCCACGGGCGGGTTGCGCCATGTGCCGGGGGCAAAGGTCCGGGTGAGCGCGCGTTCCACCAATGCAAGCCGGTCCTGCCCGTAGAACGGATCGCCACCGACAACATAGGTGGGCGAGCCGAAGACATGGCGCGCGATCGCCTCTTCGGTGTTGGTGCGGTGCAGCGCCTGCACCGGCGCGGCGCGCGCGGCGGCGAGTATGGCGTCGGGATCAAGCCCGCATCCCGCGATCAACGGCGCGAGCGTGGCCGGGTCCGAGATATCGGCATCGTCGCGCCAATGCGCGCCGAGAATCGCGTGGGCCAGCGCATCGGCCCCCTGCCCCGCATCCTGCGCCGCGATGATCGCACCGTTGGGCAGGGCGAGCGGTGCGTCGTGATGGGTGGGGCGGCGGTGGATCACGGCGACGCCGCGATACTCGGCCCAATGCTCGATATCGCGGCCGAAGAAGTAATCCACATGCGCCTGTGTGCGCCCGGCGAAGGGCTGGCCGCCCGCCGCCTCCACCACCGGGGACAACTCGATGGGCTTGTGCAAGAGCCGCGCGCCGCGGCGGGCACAGATTTCCGACAGGCGCGCCGAGCCGAGCCAGGCAAAGGCGGAATGGGCCGAATAGAAATATTCGATGGTCTGCATGGGGCGAGCCTAGCCGCTTGGCCCGCGCGGTACCATCAAAACCCTTTTTATGGACACCGGGCGCGGGCGCGTTACGCTGCGAAGAGTCTGTCACGGAACCTGCCGATGCGCGCCCTGCCCCTTTGCCTTGCCCTGAGCCTGACCGCGCTGCCAGGCCCCGCGCCGCAGGCGGCGGCGGGGTGTGCGCGCGACGCGATGCTGGTCTTCGACGGGTCGGGCTCGATGGGTGAGGTGGGCCATGACCCGACCGCGCCCACGAGAATCGAGGACGCGCGCCGCGCGGTGCGCGCGGCGATGCCGGATATCGCGCCCTACCGGCGGGTGGGGCTGCTGACCTACGGGCCAGGCGGCGCGCATGCCTGCGCGGGGATCGACCTGCGCTTTGGTCCCCGGGCCGATGCAGGCCCGGCGGTGGTAGCGGGGATAGAGGGGCTCGCCCCCGGTGGCCTCACGCCGCTCGCGGCCTCGGTCGCGGCGGCGGCGGACGTGCTGGGCGATGAGGGGATCGTGGTGCTGGTGACCGACGGCAACGAGACCTGCGGCGGCACACCCTGCGCATTGGGCGCGCAGCTTGCCGGGACCGCGCCGGGGCTGACCGTACACGTCATCGGCTTTCGCGTGGTCTATGACCCGTTCTCGTGGAACAGCCCCGAGGCAAAAGCGCTGGATGGGCAGACGGTGGCGAAATGCCTGCCCGATGCCACCGGCGGGCTGTTCGTGTCCACCGAGACGGTGGACGAACTGGCCGACGCGCTGCGGGTGACGCTGGGGTGCGTGGTGGTGGGGCGGGTGCCTTCGGACGAGGCCGCGTCCTAGGGCGGAGCGGCGGGGGTGCGGCTGGCCTGGAGCGGTCGTTCAGGCCTTGGTGCCAATGCGCGGAATCAAGGCGTGGAACGCGCCGCCGCGCAGCCCCGACCGCCCCCTCGGGCGGGCGCTGCGCGGCTTCTCAAGCGTTGTGCCCAACGTCCCCTTCAGGCCAAATCTGCCCATCAGACCATGTTGACCGCTTCTCCAGGCGTCGAGACGGATGGGGGCCGCAATCGCACGCGCGGAGCCGATCTGAACGAAAAACGCCCCGGCCATGCCTGACCGGAGCGCTTATTTGTGACCACCGGAAACTTCAAAAGTTTCCGGACCGTTTTCTTTTCAGGAAAACGGCGCTTAGCCCTTTTCCTCGATGATCTGCACCATGTGCGGGATCTTGGCGATCATGCCGCGCACCGCGGGCGTGTCTTCAAGCTCGCGGGTCTTGTGCATCTTGTTCAGGCCCAGACCGATCAGGGTCTGGCGCTGCTTCTCGGGGCGGCGGATCGGGCTGCCGATCTGCTTGACGGTGATGGTCTTTGCCATGCTCAGGTCTCCTTACGCTTCTGCCGGCTCGGCGGCCGGTGCCTCGTCACCCCGTTTCAGGATGTCGGCGACCTTCTTGCCACGGCGCTGGGCGACCATGCGCGGGCTGGTCTGCTTGCGCAGGCCATCAAGCGTGGCGCGGATCATGTTGTAGGGGTTCTGCGAGCCGTTCGACTTGGCGACCACGTCCTGAACGCCCAGCATCTCGAACACGGCGCGCATCGGGCCGCCGGCGATGATGCCGGTGCCGTGCGGGGCGGTGCGCATCACCACCTTGCCCGCGCCGTGACGTCCCTCGATATCGTGGTGCAGGGTGCGGCCCTCGCGCAGCGGAACGCGCATCATGCCACGCTTGGCGGCCTCGGTGGCCTTGCGGATCGCCTCCGGGACCTCCTTGGCCTTGCCCTTGCCAAAGCCGACGCGCCCCTTCTGGTCACCGACGACGACGAGCGCCGCGAACCCGAAGCGCTTGCCGCCCTTCACCGTCTTGCTGACGCGGTTGATCGCGACGAGACGGTCGGCGAATTCCGGAGCTTCGTCGCGGTCGCGACGGTCTCGGCGGTTGTCATCTCTTGCCATATCTCTCGTCTCCTCAGATCTTCAGCCCGGCGCCGCGCGCGGCATCGGCCAGCGCCTTGACGCGGCCATGATAGATGAAGCCGCCGCGATCGAAATACGCCTCGGTCACCCCGGCCTTCTTTGCCCGCTCGGCAACCGCCTCGCCGACCTTGGCCGCCGCCTCGACAGTGCATTTGCCGACGAAACCCAGGTCCTTTTCAAGGGTCGAGGCCGCCGCCAGCGTCACGCCCTGCACATCGTCGATGAGCTGCACGCTGATATTCTTGTTCGACCGGTGCACCGAGAGGCGCACGCGCCCCGCATTCACCTTGCGAAGTTTGCTCCGAACGCGCAGGCGGCGTTTCTGGAACAGTTTTCTCTTGCTGTTTGCCATCTGTCGCGTTCCTTACTTCTTCTTGCCTTCCTTCTGGAAGATATACTCGCCCTTGTAGCGGATGCCCTTGCCCTTGTAGGGCTCGGGGCGCCGCCAGTCGCGGATATTGGCCGCGACTTGTCCGACGAGCTGCTTGTCGGTGCCTTCGACCACCAGTTCGGTCTGCTTGGGCGCCGTAACGGTCACGCCGTCGGGGATCGGGAAATCCACGTCATGGCTGTAGCCGAGGTTGAGCCTGAGCACGTTGCCCTGCACCGCTGCGCGGTAACCGACGCCGCGGATTTCCAGCTCCTGGCGGAAATTCTCCTTGGCTCCGTGCACCATGTTGGCGATGACCGTGCGGGTCATGCCCCATTGCTGACGCGCGCGCTTGGACTTGCCGCGCGGCGTGACCGTGATGGTGCCATCTTCGATGGTGATGGTCACATCGTCGGTCGCGGTGAAGGTCTTGGCGTCCTTGGGACCCTTGATTTCGATGGTCTGGCCCGAGAGCGTGGCGGTGACGCCATCGGGCAGGGCCACGGGTTGCTTGCCGATACGAGACATGTCCGGGCCTCCCTCAAAATACCGTGCAGAGCACTTCGCCGCCAACATTGGCTGCGCGCGCGGCTGCATCCGACATCACACCCTTGGGGGTGGAGACAATCGACACGCCGAGACCCTGACGGACCTGCGGGATGTCCTTGACGCCCATATAGACGCGGCGGCCGGGCTTGGAGACCCGCTTCATCTCGTGGATGACCGGGATGCCCTCGTAATACTTGAGGCTGATTTCCAGCTCCGGGTGGCCCTTGGCGCCGGTCGCAGCATCGTAGCCGCGAATATAGCCCTCGGAGGCCAGCACGTCGAGCACGCGAACGCGCATCTTCGAGGCGGGCGTGCGCACGGTGGATTTGCCGCGCATCTGCGCGTTGCGGATACGGGTGAGCATATCGCCGATAGGATCGTTCATCACACGGGTCTCCTTACCAGCTCGATTTCACCACGCCGGGCAGTTGCCCGGCGGAGCCCAGGTCGCGCAGCGCGATCCGGCTGATTTTCAGCTTGCGGTAATAGGCGTGCGGACGCCCCGTAAGCTGACAGCGGTTGTGCAGGCGCGTGGCCGAGCTGTTGCGCGGCAGTTGCGCGAGCTTGAGGGAGGCGCGGAAACGCTCTTCCATCGGCTTGTCCTGATCGTTGATGATCTCCTTGAGCGCGGCACGCTTCTTGGCGTAACGATCCACCAGCTTCTGGCGCTTCTTCTCGCGCTCGATCATTGCTTTCTTGGCCATGTCTTGATCCTCCCCCGGCTCAGCTGTTGAAGGGCATGTTGAAAAGCTTCAACAGCGCCTTGGCTTCAGCGTCGGTCTTCGCCGTGGTTGTGATGATGATATCCATCCCCCAGACTTCGTCGACCTTGTCGAAGTTGATTTCGGGAAAGACGATGTGTTCCTTGATGCCCATCGCATAATTGCCGTGACCGTCGAAGGACTTGCCCGAGACGCCGCGGAAGTCGCGGATGCGGGGCATGGCCACGGTGATGAGACGATCGAGGAAGTCATACATCCGGTCGCCGCGCAGCGTGACCTTGGCACCGATCGGCATCCCCTCGCGCAGACGGAAGCCGGCGATGGAATTGCGTGCCGTGGTGGTGACCGCCTTCTGACCTGCGATGGCGGACAGGTCTTCCTGCGCCGACTTGGCCTTCTTGGAGTCCCTCACCGCCTCGGCGCCGCAGCCGATATTGAGCACGATCTTGTCAAGACGCGGGATCATCAAGTCGTTGGTATAGCCGAACTCTTCCTTCAGAGCGGGCTTGATCGTGTCGCGGAACTGCGTGCGCAGGCGCGGGGTATAGGTTGCGGTATCAAGCATCGATCGCGTCCCCCGTGGTCTTGGCGTAGCGCACCTTCTTGTCGCCCTCGGTCCGGAAACCGACGCGGGTGGCCTTGCCGTTCTTGTCGAGCATGGCGAGGTTGCTGAGATCGATCGGCATCGCCTTGGGGATGCGTCCGCCCTGCGTCTGCTGGCTCTGGCGGGTGTGGCGGATCGCCATGTTCACGCCCTCGACCACGGCCTTGCCGGCCTTGGGATCGACGCTGAGGATGGTGCCGGTCTGGCCCTTGTCCTTGCCGGCGAGCACGACGACATTGTCGCCCTTCTTCAGTTTCGCAGCCATCTTACAGCACCTCCGGGGCGAGCGAGATGATCTTCATGAAGTTCTTGGACCGCAGCTCGCGCACAACCGGCCCGAAGATACGGGTGCCGACGGGCTCGCCTGCGTTGTTGAGGATCACCGCGGCGTTGCGGTCAAAGCGGATGGCGGTGCCGTCCTCGCGACGGACCTCCTTGGCGGTGCGCACGACGACGGCCTTGCGCACGTCGCCCTTTTTCACGCGGCCGCGGGGGATGGCTTCCTTTACCGAGACGACGATGATGTCGCCCACGGACGCATACTTGCGCTTGGACCCACCCAGGACCTTGATGCACTGCACCCGGCGTGCGCCGGAGTTGTCAGCGACATCCAGATTGGTCTGCATCTGGATCATGTGGTTTCTCCCGACCTGTGGGGGCTGTTCTGGCTCTTTCCCCCAGGGTTTCGATCAAACCGGATGGTGCGAAGGTTCAGGCCTCCAGCACCTCCCAGCGTTTCGACTTGGATTTCGGCGCGCACTCGATGATGCGCACCGCGTCACCTTTCTTGAAGGTGTTGTTTTCGTCATGCGCCCGGTACTTCTTGGACTTTCGGATGGTCTTTTGCAGGACCGGGTGCTTGAAACGGCGCTCGACCGAAACGGTGACGGTCTGGGCGTTGGCGTCCGAAGTGACGGTGCCTTGCAGGATTCGTTTGGGCATGGTCTCAGGCTCCCTGCTCGACGGCCGCACCGCGGGCCTTCTCGTTGAGGATCGTCTTTACGCGCGCGGCGTCGCGGCGGGCGCGGCGCATCTGCGCGGCGTTCTCAAGCTGGCCGGTGGCCGCCTGGAACCGCAGGTTGAACTGTTCTTTCTTGAGCCGGACAAGCTCGTCCCGGAGCTGGTCCGGGGTCTTGTCACGCAGATCGCTGGCATTCATCGCCATAACTTCCTTCTCAAAACACCGGCGAGCCCCTGACAAGCGTCTCAGGGTCACCCGAAACCCGGTGGATGGATTTCATCACGCACGAATCCCCAGCCTGGGCCGGGGCGCGGATTGCGGCTCTATAAGGGAGGCGGTCACGGAGGGCAAGGGAAGAATTGCCAACCCGGACCAAAGGGGGCCGCCCGGAACACCGGGCGGCCCGGCAGCGGTCAGCCGTTGACGCTGTCCTTGAGCGCCTTGGCAAAGGTCATCTTGACCTGGCGGTCGGCAGGCTTGCGCATCTGCTCGCCGGTGGCGGGGTTGCGCACCATGCGTTCGGGGCGCTCGCGGCAGTAGATCTTGCCCACGCCCGGCAGCGGCACGGCGCCACCATTCGACACTTCGCGGGTGACGACGGCCACCACCGCGTCGAGCGCGGCACCGGCGGATTTCTTGTCGCTGCCCATCTCCTCGGCCAGTGCGGCAACGAGCTGGGTCTTGGTCATCGGCTTCGCCATTGTTCGGTCTCCTTCGTATCACTGCCCGTCTCTGGGGCCTCGGTGGCGCGATTAAACGCCATGATGTGGTCAAACACAACGACTAGGGGCCAAAAGCAAGGGTTTTTCCCGCATTTTGTGCCGATTTTCGCTCAGTCAGAGGAACGCTGTCTCCTCGAATGAGCGCAATTTGCGGCTGTGGATGCGTTCGAGCGGCATTCGCCGCAGCGATTCCATCGCGCGAATCCCGATCATCAGGTGGCGCGAGACCTGTGACCGGTAGAAATCCGAGGCCATACCGGGCAGTTTCAGCTCGCCTTGAAGCGGCTTGTCGGAGACGCACAGAAGCGTGCCATAAGGCACACGGAAGCGAAAGCCGTTGGCGGCGACCGTCGCGCTCTCCATGTCGAGTGCGATGGCGCGCGACTGCGAGAGCCGCTGCACCGGGCCCGCATGCTCGCGCAATTCCCAGTTGCGGTTGTCAACGCTGGCCACGGTGCCGGTGCGCATCACCCGCTTGAGATCGAACCCGTCGAGTTGGGTTTCGGCGGCCACCGCCTCCTGCAAGGCGATCTGGATCTCGGCCAGCGCCGGTATCGGCACCCAGGCGGGCAGGTCGGCGTCGAGCACGCGATCCTCGCGCAGGTAGGCGTGGGCCAGCACGAAATCGCCCAGCGACTGCGAATTCCTCAGCCCCGCGCAATGGCCCACCATCACCCAGGCATGGGGGCGCAGCACGGCGATGTGGTCGGTCGCCGTCTTGGCGTTGGACGGCCCCACACCGATATTGACGAGCGTGATCCCCGCGCCATCGGCGCGCTTGAGGTGATAGGCGGGCATCTGAGGCAGCCGGTCGGGCGCGGGCAGGTCGGCATCGGGGCCGGTGATCGTGGCGTTGCCGGGCACCACGAAGGCGGTATAGCCGCTCTCGGGCGTGCCAAGCGCCTGCCGCGCGAAGGTCTCGAACTCGGCCACGTAGAACTGATAGTTGGTGAACAGCACGTAGTTCTGGAAATGCCCCGGATCGGTGGCGGTGTAATGCGCCAGCCGCGCCAGCGAGTAATCCACCCGCTGCGCGGTGAAGGGCGCGAGCGGGCGGGTGCCATCGGGGACCGGCTGCCAGGTGCCGTTTACGATGTCGTCGTTGGTGGTCGCGAGGTCGGGCACGTCGAACACGTCGCGCAAGGTGAACGCCGCCGCCCCCACCTGCGGCACGTCGAGCGCCGCCTCGCCCGCCACCGCGAAATGCACGGGCATCGGTGTCTCCGATAGCCCGATGGTGACCGGCACGCCGTGATTGTCCAGAAGCAGGCCGATCTGCTGCTCAAGATAGGCGCGAAAGAGGTCGGGCCGGGTAATGGTGGTGGCATAGGTGCCGGGATAGGAGACGTGGCCAAAGCTCAGCCGGCTGTCGATGGTGGCGAAGGTGGTCGTGGTCAGCCGGATTTCGGGGTAAAGCGCGCGGACACGCCGCGGCGGGATCTTGCCGGTGATCGCGCCCGCGAATGCATCGCACAGGAACCGCGTTCCACGCTCGTAGAGCAGGCACAGCCGGTCGACCGCGGCGCGCGCGCAAGTAAAGGCCTCTGGCCCGGGCAAATCGGGTGGCAGGAGCGGAATATCCGGGTCGGCGGGGGGCATGGCTGCGTCCTGTCGCGGGGATGTGCGCGCCACGTTGACACGGGCGGGGGCCGCGATCAAGCTGCGCCCCAAAAGGAGCATGCGCATGAATCTCGAGACCGTCAGCCCGGCACAGTTCGGGGCAAGCCTGCGGGGCTTTGGCCTCAACCTGCTGGTGCGCGATGTGTCCGCAGAGGCAGCCTTTCTCGCGGAGGTGTTCGGCATGGTGCCGCACCGGCTGAGCGAGGATTTTGCGATCATGGACTACCACGGCCATCTGATCCAGTTGCACGCCGATCACACCTACGGGGCACACCCCCTGCTCGGCCTCGTGCCCGAGAGCCCGCCGCGCGGTGCGGGGGCGTCGCTGCACCTGTTCGACAGCGACCCCGACCACGCCGCCGCGCGGGCGGAGGGCGCGGGCGGGCACGTCCTGCAGGCCCCCGCCAACAAGCCGCACGGACTGCGCGAGACCTGCATCCTGTGCGAGAACGGCTATGCCTGGGCGGCCTCGCGCCCCCTGACCGATGACGAAAGGAAAGACGTATGAGCGTGACCGAACTCAAGCCCAACATGGAGCACTGGCAGGCGCGCGTGGACCTCGCCGCTGCCTTTCGCTGGACCGCGCGGCTGGGGATGCACGAGGCGGTGGCCAACCATTTCAGCCTCGCCATCAACGAGGACGGCACGCGGTTCCTGATGAACCCCAACCAGATGCATTTCGCCCGCATCCGCGCCAGCGACCTGATCGAGGTGGACGCCACCGACCCCGACACCATGGACAAGCCGGGCGCGCCCGACCCGACGGCCTGGGGGCTGCATGGCGGGCTGCATCGGCATTGCGGCCACGCGCGCTGCGCCATGCACGTGCATTCGATCCACGCCACCGTGCTCGCCTGCCTCGAGGACAGCCGCCTGCAGCCCATCGACCAGAACTGCGCCACCTTCTACAATCGCCATGTGGTGGACGAGGCCTATGGCGGGCTGGCGTTCGAGGACGAGGGCGCGCGCTGCGCGCGGCTTTTGCGCGATCCGCAGCACAAGGTGCTGGTGATGGGCAATCACGGCGTCATGGTGATCGGCGACACGGTGGCCGAGACGTTCAACCGCCTCTATTATTTCGAGCGCGCCGCCGAGACCTACATCCGCGCGCTCCAGACCGGGCGGTCGCTTCGGGTGCTCTCGGACGCCGTGGCGGAAAAGACCGCGCGCGAGCTCGAGGAGTATCCCGAACAGGCCGAGCGTCACCTCGACGAGTTGAAGGCCATCCTCGACGCGGAAGGATCGGATTACGCGGCCTGAGCGGGCGGGCGCCGGAGAGGCCGGCGCCACGCCTGCGGGACGCGGCCACCTGCGTCAGGCGCGCACCAGCGCCTCGTAGGCTTCCGCGATGTCGCGGGTCATTGCGCCCACCTCGAAGCTGTAATCGCCGATCTGCCCCACCGGCGTGACCTCGGCGGCCGACCCGGTGAGCCAGCACTGTTCGAACCCTTCCAGTTCCTCTGGCATGATGTGGCGCTCGTGCACCTTGATCTGCCGGTCCTTCAAGAGGCCGATCACCGTCTGCCGCGTCAGCCCGTTCAGAATCGCGTCGGGCAGTGGCGTGTGCACCTCGCCATCCTTGACGAAGAAGATGTTGGCCCCCGTCGCCTCGGCCACGTATCCGCGATAATCAAGGAACATAGCGTCTGAGCACCCCTTGGCCTCGGCGGCGTGTTTGGACATGGTGCAGATCATGTAGAGGCCGGCCGCCTTGGCCGCGACGGGGATGGTCTCGGGGCTTGGGCGCTTCCACTTGGCGATATCGAGCTTGGCGCCCCTGGTCTTGGCGTCGCCGTAATAGCTGCCCCATTCCCAGGCGGTCACCGCCATGCGGATCGGGTTGCGCGCGGCCGCTACGCCCATGTCCTCGCCCGCGCCGCGAAACGCCAGCACCCGCACATAGGCATCGCTCAGCCCGTTGGCGTCGAGCACCGCGCGCTTGGCGGCCTCGATCTCGTCCACGCTGTAGGGGATCGGCATGTCCATCAGCTCGCCCGATTTCAGCAGCCGCTCGGAGTGCGCCCGGCTCTTGAATACCTTGCCACTGTAACAACGCTCGCCTTCGAAAACCGAGCTTGCATAATGCAGCGCGTGGCTGAGGATGTGCACATTGGCGTCGCGCCAATCGATGAGCTTGCCATCCATCCAGATCTTGCCGTCGCGATCATCATAGCTTGCCATGAGCCAGTCCTTCACAGTATTTCCATTTATTGCGCCAATTACGACCACATCGGACATAAAATTACGCGGTTTCCACGATTCGCTACCAATTCGATCTTGGAATGTCAATAAAGCTGACGTAATGTCATCTCAAGGACGATGATTTGTGAACGGGGTGCCGGTATGGGAGAGATGCAGGGTGGCGAGAACCTCTTGTTTCTCACCGACGAACAGTTGCGGCAGGGAATCGAGGCGATGTTCTTCGCCTATCGCGGCTTCACCGCCGATCCCGACCGCATCCTCGCGACCATGGCCTATGGCCGCGCCCATCACCGCGCGCTGCACTTCATCGCGCGCATCCCCGGCACCACCGTCAACAACCTCCTCGCCATCCTCGGCGTGACGAAGCAATCGCTCAACCGGGTATTGCGCACGCTGATAGAGGACGGGCTGGTGGAAAGCCGCGTGGGCACCAGCGACCGGCGCGAGAGGAACCTGCGCCTCACCGAAGCCGGGGCGGCGCTGGAACGCAAGCTTTCGGACGCGCAGCGCGCGCGCATGCGCGCCGCCTACCGCGCCGCCGGCCCGCAAGCGGTGGCCGGATTCCGGCAGGTGCTTGAGGCGATGATGGAGCCCGAGTTGCGCAGCCTCTACCACGCGATCAGGGAGTCCGACACATGACCGAGCCAGCCCCGCACCTGCTTATTGTGGACGATGACGAGCGTATCCGCGACCTGCTGCGCAAGTTCCTTATACGCCAGGGCTTTCTCGTGTCGGTCGCGCGCGATGCGGGCCATGCGCGGCGGGTGCTGGCGGGGCTCGACTTCGACCTGATCGTGATGGACGTGATGATGCCCGGCGAAAGCGGGCTGGATCTCACCCGCGTCCTGCGCGAAACGAGTTCCACGCCGATCCTGCTTTTGACCGCCAAGGGCGAAACCACCGACCGCATCGAGGGACTGGAGGCGGGTGCCGACGACTACCTGCCCAAGCCGTTCGAGCCGCGCGAGCTGCTACTGCGGATCAACGCCATCCTGCGCCGGATGCCCGAGCCGGAGCCGGAGGAAAAACAACCCAAAATCGTGCAAATGGGACCTACGCGATATGATATCGAGCGCGGTGAACTGAGCCGAGGCGGAATGCCGGTCAAGCTCACGGCGACCGAGGTGCAGCTCATGCGTATCTTCGCCGAAAACCTGCGACAGGCGATCAGCCGCACGCGGCTCGTGGAGGAGCTGGGGCGCGACGACGGGCAGGCACAGGAGCGCGCGGTCGATGTGCAGATCACCCGCCTGCGCCGCAAGATCGAAAGCGATCCAAAACAGCCGCGCTACTTGCAGACGGTGCGCGGCGAGGGCTACATGCTCAGCCCCGACTGACGGTCACGGGCAATACATTCACACACGCAAATGTGACGAGCCGATCCGCTGTTTGCGGTTGAGATTCGGCGCGCAAGCCCGCCTTCTGGGAACGGCCCCGGCGGGGTCGCGCTATTTTCAACAGGAGTGATCCGACATGCGATTGACCAGAATTTTCACCGCCACGGCGACCAGCCTCGCGCTTCTGGCCGGCACCGCACTGGCCGCGCCGGTCTCGGTGACGACCGTTCTAGATCCGCAAGAGCAGATGCGCTTCGAGATGGGCGACGGCAGCAAGCATTTCGTGCTCGCCGTGCGCCGCGAGGGCGTATCGGAAGGTGAGGGCGTGCTCGCCGGAGCCGATGTAACGGAGTTCGGCTGGCACGACATCAACCCGCCCAACGCAGGCGACCCCCAGGGTTACCTGCGCTTCACAGCGACGAACGGTGACGTGGCGATCGTCAAGTTCACCGTGCGCGCGGTGTTCATGAAAGGCGTGGAGAAACCAGTGTTGCACGATAACGGATTTTGGGAATTGGTGAGCGGCACCGGGCAGTTCGCGGGCAAGCGCGGCGTCGGTGCGCTCAAGATCGAGCCAGCGGGCGGACCGAAGCGGCTCTTCACCCTCACCGGCGAGATCGCCGACGCCCCCTGAACGCCGCTATGGAAAGAGGGGGCGCCGCCCACGTCGCGCTCCGCGCCACTCTCGGCTCAACTCCGAGAGCAAAGCTTGCGATCGCGGTATCGCAGCTCTGACGGCGTGCGTGGTCGTGGCGCTCCCGTGACGAACTTGTCCCATCATGCTTCCTTCCATGCCTGCGAAAGGATCGCACCATCAAACCGTGGGATGGAACACTTAACTATCGCCTAGGTTGCTGAGAATACTTTCAGCATTAATAATTGATTGTGCTATTTCGGTTGTTGTAGTCCGCTTAGTCATTGCCTGCTTGCGAATGATATCATAAGCCTCGCGCTCGGCAATCCCGCGATGTCTCATCAGAATGAACTTTGCGTCATTTACCTTTTGCACATTATCCAGTTTTTCCCGGAGCTTCGCCATGTCCTTGGAGAAACGTTCCTGTTCGGACTGATAACGCCGAGCCATGAGCATACTACTGAGAACACCCGCTGCGCGGACCGGTTTCATGAGGACGGCATGCGCGCCGATCTCGAGAATGACATTCAAAACCGAGGGGTTTTCATACCCGATAATCGCAATGATCGTCACGGGTTTTTCGCGCTTTTCCAGAAAGCCCTTCAGCTTGGTCGCCGATTGATCGGTCACGTCAACGAGGACCATGTCAAATTTATCTGGCAGGTCTCTTGGCACAGGCCACATGTGATCAAACCCGCACCCGATCCGGTTCACCTGTTGCAGAAGCTCATCCGCACTCCGGTCTCGTGGGTGGATCAGCAGGACATTCTGATCTCGCAGGTCGCGGATCAGGTCATGCATGACGTCCGCCACCTCGCCCGCCGCCTGCGGACACCTTCTGGGTGTGGAAGCTCCAGTCATGTATTGCCGGGAAGACAAGATAAGGGTCGGGCTTTATTGCGCGCCGAACCTTGAGATCAATCACGAATTCACCATCCTCATTGACCGTTGCGATACGCGACTGGAGGTATGTGTGGTTGTTGTCCGGGTCAATCTTGATTTGGCCCTGCGGCGCGTCGAAGGAGGCACCGAGCAACGCCTCGCGCAGACAGTCTGTATCCATTTCTCCTGTCTCCTCCAAGGCCGTCGCAAAAAGATGGACCTGACTGTAAGCCGCTTCGCAGCAACTCGTAACATCAATAGTCGAACCAAACTTCTGCTCATAGGCTTTCAGGAAACGGCGGTTCGCAACAGAACTAATCGACCGAAAGTAAGGAGCAGCGGTGATATGACCCACCGATGCGCGTGCGCCGATCGCGTTGATCTCACCTTCGTTCGTCGTGAGGCTGGCGATGGGACAGATACGACCATCACCGCCAGCTGCGTGGTAGGAGCGGTAGAACTCGATGCACGATTGTCCGACGATGGTGGAAAAGATCGCATCTGGGCGGACATCCATTATGTCCTTGATCACGTCATCGAAGCCATCGGAACAGGTCTCCAGGTCAAAATAGCGTTCGCCAACCACCTCGCCGCCTCCTTGCCGCAGCACATTGCGCATGACGCGATTGGATTCATACGGGTAGATATAGTCAGAGCCCACGAAGAATATGCGCTTGCCGAAGGCGCTCATCAGGTAGTTTGCGAGCGGCACGCTGTTCTGGTTGGGACATGCACCGCCGTAGATCACGTTCGGGGAATATTCGAACCCCTCGTACAGGGTCGGATAAAAGAAGAGCGCATTACGCCTCTCGACCACGGGTAGAACCTCTTTGCGCGAAGAGGACATGTAACAGCCAAAGATGACGTTTACCTTGTCTTCGATGATCAGACGCTCGGCCAACTCACCATAACGCGGCACGATCGAACCCGGATCATAGCTCACCGGCTCGAGAGGCGACCCTTTAATACCACCCATTGCATTTATTTCGTCAATCGCAAGCAATGCCCCATTGAGCTGCGACTGCTCTATTATCGAGGTCACACCCGATGTTGAAAAGAGCAGTCCAATCTTCCAGCTTCCATTCCTTGTCACGAAGTGGCACCTCTGTTCAGGAGTATTCAAATTGCACCGTCCCATCTTTTCGGTCGGCGAGGATATGTGTTGTCATTTGTTTCGATCCACCGATAGACGGAACAGGCCTGTCCAGAAGAAAGCCGGCCAGTGGGAACTCCAGATGCCGACGCATCGCCCGCCGCAAGCCGCGCGCGCCAAACCGTTTATCATAGCCTTCGACAGAAAGAAAATCCCTCAACGTTGTGCTGATGCCAAGAGAAAGATCATGTTTGCGAAGGCGGCGGTTGAGTCTTGCCAACTCGACATCGACAAGCGCCGGAACCTTGTCGCGGGAAATCCAGTTGAAGGTATCGACATGATCGATCCGGTTGACCAGTTCCGGTGGAAATCTCTCAAGGAGACATTTCATGACGATGTCATGTGCCTGCGCGCGTCGGCTTTTCCCGAATGAACGCAACCTTCTCAGTATCCCTCCGCCGCGTTCGTCCAAAGCCATCAATTCGCGTGCCCCGAGATTGGAGGACATGAAGACCAGGGCATTCCTGAAGGAATATGTTTTTTCACCCGACGCCACGGTCAGCAGACCGTTGTCAAAAACGTTCATGAGCGCCAGAACGACCTCGTTGCTGGCCTTTTCCAATTCATCGAACAGCACAAGCCCCGGAAGATTGCGGGTGCCTTCGATCATTTCCTGATCGAGAATGGTAGTACCCTCCTTGGACCCGACATAGCCTGGAGGCGCGCCCGTAAGGGCCGCCGCGTAATGCTCCTGGGCGAGCGTGTTCATATCGATGCGACAGAACGCATCGGCATCACCGTAGAGTGCGCGCGCGAGCGTTCGCACGGTTTCCGTCTTGCCCACGCCGGTCGGACCGCAGAACAGGACGGTCGCCAGAGGCTTACGGGGATCGCCGATATCGGCCCGGACCACCTTGAGGATATCGAGCAGCTCTTTGATGCTTTCGTCCTGACCGATGATGGCGGCCCGCAATTCCGCCTCGACCAGGCCGAGGTCGAATGTGAAACGGGAAATCAAACCGGTCTCGGGCTTCCTGACGCCTTCGGCCACGGTCATCCGCGCATTCTCGTCCGCCAAGGCAGCACCGAGCTTCTGCTGGCGTGCGGTATCATGCAGTCGGTCGGTCAGAAACGGCATCGTCGCTCCATCGGCTCAAGGGGAGAGGAACGGCGCAACGTGGCGCCGTTCCCAAAGGTCGGACCGCGCAGGGTCAATCCGCTTCTTTCTCTTTCGCGCCGGTGGGCAGGCTGCCAACCGGGCAGCAGGCCACGCCAATGGTCGAGCGGGTCAGGGACTCGACATGCTCGCGGGTTTTTTCCGCATCGTTCACCCAGTTGCGGTAGAACTCGAACGGGCATTCTGCCACGCCCTTGTCGCCGTCGCCCGAAGCATGGACGCCGGTGTATCCGCGGTGAAGCAGCTTGAAGAGGTGGTTCTGCGACTGATCGTTGGCACGAGCGTCGCGGATCTCGGGAATCGACAGCTGCGCGTATTGAATTCCCATATCTTCTTCACCGCATTCGCCCAGCGTGCGACCATCGAAGCCAATGATTGCCGAATGTCCGAAGTAGGAATAGACACCATCGAATCCGGCGGCATTCGAAACAGCCACGTAGCTGTTGTTCGCCCAGGCCATCGCCTTGGCCATGATCACCTGCTGCTCTTTCGCGGGATACATGTAGCCTTGGCACCGAACGATCAGCTCGGCCCCTTTCATGGCACAGTCCCGCCAGATCTCGGGATAGTTTCCATCATCACAGATGATCAAGCTGACCTTGATGCCCTTGGGTCCTTCGCAGACAAAGGTTTCACTGCCCGGATACCAGCCCTCGATCGGGTTCCATGGCAGAACCTTGCGATATTTCTGCACAATCTCACCCTTGTTGTTCATGAGGATGAGAGTGTTGTAGGGCGTCTTCTTGGGGTGCTCTTCGTGGCGTTCGCCGGTGATTGAAAAGACGCCCCATGTGTTGGCCTTGCGGCAGGCGGCAGCAAAGATTTCGGTTTCCTCACCAGGAATCGTGGCCGCCGTCTCCATCATCTCGTCAGGATCATACATGATCCCTTGAGTGCTGTATTCGGGGAAGATCACCAGATCCATCCCGGGAAGCCCCTGCTTCATACCGACGACCATGTCAGCGATGTTCTGTGCGTTTTCCAGAACTTCGGCCTTGGTATGCATCCGGGGCATCTTGTAGTTGACGACCGCAACGCCAACCGTGTTGTCGCTGCTGGAGATGTCACCGTGTCTCATGTCTTGTCCTTTCCTTCAGGTGCTTCGTTGCTGCTTGCCCGACCCTCAGAAGGTCAGGTGCTTCTCCACGACGGAGTCGGTGAGATCCGTGCTGTGCCCGCTCAGGACCACGCGGCCCTTGTCGAGCACCAGAAAGCGGTCGGAGGCGCGGCGCGCGAACGGCACGTTTTGCTCCACGAGGATGATGCCGAGACCGCGGTCCTTGTTCAGTCGAATGATGGCTTCTTCGATCTGTTTGACGATGTTGGGCTGGATGCCTTCGGTCGGCTCGTCGAGAATGAGGATCTTGGGATCCATAGCGAGCGCCCGCGCGATTGCCAGTTGCTGCTGCTGTCCGCCGGACAGGTCTCCGCCTTTGCGACCGATGAACTCGTCGAGGATCGGGAACATTTCAAAGAGATAATCGGGAATGTCGCGCCTGCCGTCGGGGCGAGCGAACGTGCCCATCAGGATATTCTCCCGCACCGTGAAGCTCGGGATGATCTCACGACCCTGCGGAATGTAGGCAATACCTAATTGCGCCCGTTGCGACGTGCTGAGGCCGAGCAAGTCGTTCTCTCCGAACACAAGCCCGCCATCGCAGCGATGGGTGAGACCCATGATCGATTTGAGCAATGTGGTCTTGCCGACACCGTTACGGCCCAGAATTGCGAGAAACTCGCCTGAGTTCAGATCGAAGGAGACACCCTGGATAACCGGGCTCTTGCCATAGAAGGAGTAAAGGTCCTTTGCTCGCATGGTTTCCATGATCAATGCCCCAGATACGCTGTTTTGACGTCTTCGTTGGTCTCGATCTCTTCAATCGTGCCCTCGGCCAACATCGATCCGCGGTTCATGACGACGATGCGATCCGCGACGGTGCGGACAAACGACATGTCATGCTCGACAACGATAAGCGTGTGCGACTCACTGAGAGATCGGAATATCTCGGCTGTGCGCCCGGTTTCCTCGATGGTCATTCCGGCGGTGGGTTCATCCATCAGGATCAGGCGGCTGTCCTGCGCGATGAGCATGGCGATTTCGAGCCATTGTGTTTCACCATGCGACAGGTTGCCGGCCAACTCATTGGCCTTGGCCTCGAGCCCGATGCGCTCGAGGATCGGTGCCGCGGCGTGCCCGTCCGACAGGGCAAAGCGCGTGAGCGCGTGCAATATGCCGGGGCGGCGCGAGCGGGCCACCGACAGGTTTTCGGCCACCGTCAATTCCTTGTAGACGGACGGCACCTGAAACTTGCGTCCGATACCCAAACGCGCGCGCCGGAATTCCAGCAATTGCGAGATTTCGGTTCCCTCGAAGCGGATCGAGCCGCCGGTTGGTTGAGTCTTCCCGCAGATGAGGTCGAGTGTGGTCGACTTGCCCGCGCCATTCGGACCGAGAAGACAGAGGATTTCGCCTTCGGCCACGCTGAAGCTGAGACCATCAACTGCCCTTAGCCCGCCGAAATCGACATGCAAATCGTTTACCTGCAGTTGAGACATGATCAGTTCTCCTGTCCGGACTTGACCGGTTCGGGCTGCAAATGCGGCCTCGTCGAAATGGTTCGTTCTTTCTGGAGTCGACCGCCGATGAACCGCCATGCATCCCCAACCAACCCGTTCAGGCCGCGCGGCATGAACATCACCACGAAAACGAAGATAACGCCGAGCATCAGGTTCCATCCTTCGACAAAGATGTCCGACAGACGCCCTTCGAGGAGATTCACCAAGATTGCACCGATCGCAGCAGCGAGAACGGAGTCCCGTCCGCCGACGGCACACCAGATCACGATGGCCAAGCTGAACGAGACGCTCATGTAAGTCGGGGACGCGAATTCCAGCACCAGCGTGTAAAGCATGCCCGCCCAGCCCGCGAGCGCCGCCGAGATACAGAAGATGACTGTCTGGTAATTGGCCACGTTGTAGCCCAGGAACCGGGTTCGGTCAGCATCCTCGCGTATCGCACGCAGGATCAGCCCGAACTTGCTGTGCGTGAGGTAGAGCCCGATTGTGATCGCTGTGACCAGACAGCCTGCGACCAGATAGTAGAAGCCGACGCCATAGGTATCGACGCTCCAGCCCAGCACATTGAGCGGGGCCAGTCCCGTCAGGCCATTTTGACCGCCAGTGATGCCCTGTTCCTCGATCACAACCAATTGGAAGGCCACGAGAAAAGCCAAGGTGATGATCGCGACAAAGACGCCGGCAATTCGCGCGCGGAACATGAACATTGCGATCAGTCCGCCTACGAATGCCGGCACCAGGAGCCCGGCCAACAGGGTAAAGCCGAGTGAGTGAAAGGGGACCCAGATCAGCGGAAGCTCTGGGACATTGTTCCAACCCATGAAGTCGGGAAGCCCGTCGCCACTCGCCTTGAGTTTGAGATGCATGGCCATGGCATAAGAGCCCATGCCGAACGTCGCCGCCTGGCCAAGATTGAGCAGTCCGGCGCCACCCCACGATAGCGCCAGCGCAAGAGACGCGATTCCAAGCGCGAGATACCGGGCAAACGTGTTGAGCTCGAACCCGTCGAAACCCATCAGTGCGGGCACTCCCAGCACGATCACCAGTGCAAATATCACCAACGCCACAAGGTCGTAGAATAATCTCGTCGTCATGTTGTTCTCCTCAGCGGCGCGTGTTTGAAGGGAAGAGACCGCGCGGACGGAACCTGATCAGAACGATGATTCCGGCCAGCACTGCGATACGACCAAGGGTGTCATTGAACAGCATCGAAAAGAGCGCCGTCGCCTCACCGATCAGCACCGCCGCGCTGGCGGCACCCAGCAAGCTGCCAAGCCCACCAACGATCACGACGAGGAACGCATCGACGACAAGGCCCGTTCCCATGGTGGGAATGGTGCTGAAGAGAGGCGTGATTAGTGCACCGGCTATTCCGGCAAGGCCCGCACCATAGGCAAACGTGACCGAATAGATATGCTTTGCTTCTATGCCATAGCATTCGGATATCTGCCGGTTCTGAATGACGGCACGAAGTTTCATGCCAAATTCGGTGCGCGTCATGAGTGCCCATGACGCGGCCAGAACGGCCAGAGAAAACACGATCACGAATATGCGGTAGTTCGACATCACGAGCCCGCCGATCTCAATGTTGCCACTGAGAAGTTCCGGGCCTTTCACGAAGCGCGATTCCGCGCCAACGGACAATCGCACCACCTGTTGCAGGATGATCCCAATGCCCCACGTCGCAAGGATCGTATCCAACGGGCGGTGGTAGAGCCGCTGAACGATAACCCGCTCGATGATCCAGCCGACCGCGCCCACCGCCACGAAGACGAATGGCAGGGCCACGATGATGCTGAACCCTGCATAGGTCTGTAGTGCCCACGCGGCATAGGCGCCGAGCATGACAAACTCACCATGAGCAAGATTGATGACGCCCATCGCGCCATAAATGATAGCCAGCCCCAAGGCGATCATCAGCAGGATCGAGGCCATGCTGAGACCGGCGAACATCTGGTTCAATATGACGTCCATCGATACACCCTTCCAGTTGACCCGGCTCCTGTGTCGGAGCCGGGCAGTCCGGTTTTTGTCGGATTTTTGTGCTTGGGCGTCAGGCCCGCACCAGGCCCTCGCCGGTGCATGTCTGCCCCTCGTAGGCAGCATATGGCAGGGGCGCGACGCGCTCTTGCGATTGAAGCAGAACTTCGGCCTGACCATTCGACTGCCACTGACCGATCTTGGGCCAGAGATGCGTGTGGAGGTTCTCGTCGATCAGCACCTCGCCCTGCGGCGCGGTGAGTGTCAGGCCTACGGCGGCATCACGGATCGTCTCCGGGGTGATGTTCGCCGGGTCCAGCTTCTCCAGTGCAGCTTTGAACTGATACACTTGGAAGTAAGCCGCTTCGCTGACGAAGTGCGTGACCTGGTCCGCGCCATAGCGTGACTTGTAGGATTCGACGAACCGCTCGTTTTCCGGTGTTTGGGTGCCCATGAAGTAGGGAGCGGACGAAAAGTGGCCGGCCGCGGCCTCGCCACCGATAGCCTTCACCTCGACCTCGGAACGCGTGAGGCTCACGACCGGCATTCTGGCCGGATCAAGCTCTGCCGCATGGTATTGCCGGGCAAAAGCAACGTCGGAGTCTCCGACGACGGTCGCAAAGATCACATCCGGCTCTTCTGCGCGTATGCGGTTGATCACCGAGCTGAAGTCCGAGTGCCCCAGTGGCACGTATTCCTCGTGCACCACTTCACCACCGTGCTTGGCCAGCAGGGTCTTGCAATAGTTGTTTTCCTCTTTCGGATAGACGTAGTTGTTGCCGATCATGTAGAAGCGCGGCCCGAAGTTCTCGATCGCCCACGGGATCAATTCGTCCTGCTGCTGGTTCGGCACGGCACCACCATACATCACGTTGCGCGAGCATTCGCGGCCTTCATAGAGCGTCGGATACCAGTAGAGATTGCTGCGCTGCTCTGTAACCGGGAGCACCGCCTGGCGGCTTGCCGACGTGTAGGAGCCGAAGACGCTCACGCATTTGTCGCGGATCATCAGACGACGCGCCCGGTCAGCGTAGGTGGCCGGATCAGACGCCGGATCCTCGATGATGGGCCGCAGTTGGCGACCATGCACACCACCTGCCGCATTGATCTCCTCGATCGCCATCAAGGCGGCATCGTGAAGGGTGCTTTCGACCACGGCCACGGCACCAGTCAGTGAGAACAGCAAGCCCACTGGAATATCGTTGCCCTGTGCAGTTGCGCGGCCAATCGTCGTAAGCAAGGCCGGAGCCGACAGCGCGCCGGCTGTCCCCACAGCTCCCACACTGCTCAGAAAATCGCGACGTTTCATACTGACTTCTCCTCTGTTGGATCCGAGCGGCCGGTTCATTCGGCAACAAAAAAAAGGCCCCTCAACGCGGTTCACGACCGCAGTTGAAGAGCCTCTTTGCTCATTTGATTTTCAGACTCGCATTTGAGCCTGAAACGATCGTTATGCAGAAACGAATTTTTTGCAACAATATTTTACTAAGGAGTTTTAGATGCTTAGAAGGTTACTGAAGAAGTCGGACTTGAAAGACGCCACTTCTGCCGTCGAGGTTTGAAAGCGGGTCACCCGCGGATGCGACCCTCAGATCCAGTGACCTGCCACTGGTCTTTCATCCAGCCGCGACCGGAGTCCGGTTGGTATTTACGCCGATCGGCGCGGGTTGAGCAATCGCCCGACGCGCGGAGCTTTCATCTCGCGCAGCGGGGCGGGCGATTGCGTTGGTTAGCGTCCGCGCATAGTCAGCCGGGGTCTGGTAGTCCAAAGCCGAGTGCGGGCGTTCGGTGTTGTAGTCGGCTGCCCAGGCTGCGATCAGGACACGCGCATACACACACCAAAACACCGCAGACGAGGATAGCGCGATAGATGACCACGGCTCCTTCGCAACTTTCGCTTTTTCCGGCTGATCCGTCGCCCGAGCTTCCGGACGGCCTGACCTACCGCGAAGACTACATCACGGGGAGCGATGCCGATGGGCTGCTCGCCGCTGTCGATGCGTCTGCGTGGCTTGCCGATCTGAAACGGCGCGTTCAGCACTACGGCTACAGGTATGACTACAAGGCGAGGCAGGCGCGGAGTGAAGACCGCATCGGCACCTTGCCTGCCTTTTTGGAAAGGTTAGCAAAACGGTTGGCCCGCGAAGGCGTATTCTCGAAACTGCCGGATCAAGTCATCGTCAACGAGTATCTGCCCGGACAAGGCATCTCAGCACATATCGACTGCCGCCCTTGCTTTGGCGAAACAATCGCAATCCTGAGCCTCGGGTCGGCCTGCGTGATGCGTTTTGAGCATCATCCAAGTTCCCGAACGGTTGATCTGGCTCTCCAGCCACTCAGCCTTCTGACCATCTCGGGAGAAGCGCGACATGAATGGACCCACGCCATACCCGCGCGAAAAAGCGATCTGATCGACGGCGAAAAACACCTGCGGTCGCGTCGTGTGTCGCTGACGTTTCGAACGATGCAATTTGATTGACTGAAAGCGCGGGGCACTGATCCGACTGCGCCACCTCGCTTGACTACAAATCGTTCTTTCGCCATGACTAACGTACGTGGCCAGATTGTGCCTCCACGGAACATATCGTTCCTATGGAGATATTGTCACAGAGGTTGCGGGAAAGAGCGAAGCAACTCGGCATTTCAAATGACCTGCTCCCCTGAAAAGTCCTCGATTTGAGGTTAGCCTGCTCTCCAACTGAGGAGACAGACGATGAAGAGAAGCCGTTTCAGCCATGACAGCGATCATGCCGAAGCTTCTGAGCCGGTAGCCGAAAGGGTCAGATTCGACCCGAAATGACCCGGATTTGCCCCCACCGTGCTTACTATGTGCTTACCGTAGCAGTAAGCACATTTGCGGAGGCCATCTAAGTCATTGAAACAATTGGTCGGAGTGAGAGGATTCGAACCTCCGGCCCCTGCCTCCCGAAGACAGTGCTCTACCAGGCTGAGCTACACTCCGACCGTGGCGGGCGGGATAGACGAGGGCCGGGGCTTTGGCAAGGCCGAAATGCGCCCCCGCGCCCACGTCAGAGGCTTTCGTCGAGCGCCGCGAGCACGGCGTCGCCCATACCCGAGGTGCTGACCGGCGTGCCGCCCTCGGGGCCCATCAGGTCGGCGGTACGCAGACCGTCGGCAAGCACCTTTTCCACAGCCCGCTCGACGCGCGCCGCCTCGTCGCCCATGTCGAAGGAATAGCGCAGCGCCATGGCGAAGCTCAGGATACAGGCGATCGGGTTGGCCTTGCCCTGCCCCGCGATATCCGGCGCGCTGCCATGCACCGGTTCGTAGAGCGCCTTGGGCCGGCCGTTCTCCATCGGCAGGCCGAGCGAGGCCGAGGGCAGCATGCCCAAAGAGCCGGTGAGCATCGCGGCGAGGTCCGACAGCAGGTCGCCGAAGAGGTTGTCGGTCACGATCACGTCGAACTGCTTGGGCCAGCGGGTGAGCTGCATCGCGCCCGCGTCGGCATACATGTGGCTGAGTTCCACATCCGGGTATTCGGCGTCGTGCACCTCCTGCACCACCTCGCGCCAGAGCACGCCCGATTCCATCACGTTCGCCTTTTCCATCGAGCAGACCCTGTTGTCGCGCTTGCGGGCAAGCTCGAACGCCGAGCGGGCCACGCGGGCGATCTCGGACTCGGTGTAGCGCTGCGTATTGATGCCAACGCGCTCGTTGCCCTCCTTGTGGATGCCGCGCGGTTCACCGAAATAGACGCCAGAGGTCAGCTCTCGCACGATCATGATGTCGAGGCCGGCAACGACATCCTTCTTCAGCGACGAGAAGTCCGCCAGCGCGTCAAAGCATTGCGCGGGCCGCAGGTTGGCGAAGAGGTCCATTTCCTTGCGCAGCCGCAGAAGGCCACGCTCGGGCTTCACGCTGAAATCGAGGCTGTCGTATTTCGGCCCGCCCACGGCCCCCAGCAGCACCGCATCGACCGCCTGCGCCTTTTCCATCGTCGCATCCGCCAGCGGCACCCCGTGCACGTCATAGGCGCAGCCGCCCACCAGGTCTTCGCTCACGTCGAAGGCGATGCCGCGCCTCGTCCCGAACCAGTCGATGATGCGGCGCACTTCGGCCATCACCTCGGGGCCGATGCCGTCGCCGGGCAGGATGAGAAGCGAAGGGGTGCTCATGGCGGTCTGTCCTTTGAAATGTCTCGTTGCGTGGATGGCCTATAGGCAGGGGTGGACGGGGTCAAGAAAGCCCACTCAGTCGAGCGTGAGATCGACCCATATGAGCCGGTGCGGCCCCGCTGCCTCTGCCTCTGCCCGGTCCGGCGCATCCTCGGGCGGCCAGTGGATGCCCGCATCCGCCACCGCCAGATCGGCGGAGGGCAGGATATAGCTCACCCGTAGCGGGCCGGTCTCATCCCACGCCACGGTGGCGCGCCCCGGCAGCGGATCGCGCAGGCGCGGATCGGCGAGCAGCGCGCGGATCGCTCCGCGCCGCCCCTCGCCCGCGTTCGGATCGAGGTTGGCGTCGCCGATCAGGACGAAGCGACGCGCCGGCGGATCGCCGAACGCGCCGTCCAGATAGCGTTGCCAGAAACGGATTTCGTCGTGGTTGCGTCGCCCGTTGCGATCCTCCTCGCCGTCGAAGACCGGCGTGGTGGCGTGATACGTCATGAGCGAGACAGACCCCGAGGGCAGCCGCAGCGGCACCACCCAGTGCCCCACCGACGACAGCCGCTGCACGGCCTGCGCCTCCTGCGACGGAAACGGCCGCCCGTCGGGCCAGCGAGGTAGCAGCGCGCCCGGCAGATCCCGCCACAGCATCGCCGAAAAGTCGCGCGCACCCTCGCGGTCCAGCGGATAGCGCGACAGGATCGCCATGCCGCCCTGTCCCGAAAACGTGCCATATCCTTGCGCATCCCGCGGCCCCCCGCGCCGCCCATCGCCATCCATATCGAGCCCCGTGGGCCAGCCGGTATTGGGCCTGAGCGCGAAGAGGTGGGGATAGTAGGGGCCATCCTCGGCGATCCGGTCGCGCAGCGCCGAAAGCGCGCGCAGGCCGTGGTCATAGTCGACCCCCTGCACGACCAGAACGTCCGGCGCCACCGCCGAGATCAGCCCGGCGATGGCCTTGATGCGCGGATCGCCGCCGCGCCGCAGGTCGCGCAGCAACAGCCCCGGCCCATCGCGGTCAAGCTCGAGGTGCCAGGTCGCGAGCCGCAATGTCCCGGCCCCGGCCCCGGCAGTGAGGGCGGCCACGAAAAGCGCCACCAGCAGCACAAGGCGCGCGTTCACACGCCCTGAAGCACGCGGCCCTCGTCGACGGGCGATTGCGCGGCGGCGTAGGAGCGGCGGCGCTTGTCCTCGATCATTGCCGCGATCCGCTGCATGGCGATGCCCCGCATCAACAGGCTTGCCGGCAGAAAGGCCCATGCGCTCACCGTCCAGATCAGTGTTTGCGGATCGGCCAGCGAGACCGGGCCGATCACCGCCGCAGCAATCCTGACGATGGCAGGAATGGCAAAGGGCAGCAAGAGCCCCAGCACGAGGTTGAGCACCGCGTCACGGCGCAGCCGGTAGAGGACATCGCCGCCGCCCGTCGGATCAAACAGCGGCAGGTTGATCCACACGTTGAACGGCCCGCTGCGCGTGGGCCAGCCAAGAAACCGCACGAAGACGACAAAGACCAGCACCATGCCGATCGACAGCGCATAGGCCAGCGCCGAGGCCCGGCGCAGCATTCCAGACAGCCCCGCATCGGCCTCCCCCGGCAAGAGCACCACCACCAGCCGGACGGGCGAGAACGGAAAATCGAGGATATCCGCCAGACGCGCCGCCGCGCCGTTCAGGCTGCCCGAAACGGCGGAGGGCACCACCTGGCCGCGCAACATGATCGACAGCGCGACCAGGATCGCGCCAAGCGTGAAGAAGCGCAGCCGGTTATAGGGCGGGGCAAAGCGGAATTCGAGCATGCCGGGATAGCGCGAATTGTATTCCATCGCCGTAAAGACCGCGGCGAGGAGCGCCAGCACGAGCACAATCTGCGCGGTCCCCCGATGCGTGAACGGAATCAACAACGCCGGCGTCGCCACCAGCATGGCCATCAGGAGTGCCCGCGCCAATGCGCCAGGTGTCTGAGAGACCACCGCTCTTTCCCCTTCATCCCGACCGGTCGCGATACGTTGCCGCGCCCTTGTGTCGTTTTGATCCCACCAAATGTGGCGGGCTGCCTCATTGCTGCCCTATTCTTGCCGCGTTTCCTCTAATGCCGCAAGGCACGGGGGCAGCCAACAAAAAACATGGGGCAATTTCGTGGCAGGACTGGTGCAGGAATACATCAATGCATCAGAAAATTCTGGCGCG
This sequence comes from Roseovarius nitratireducens, assembly GCF_002925845.1. Classification (GTDB taxonomy): domain Bacteria; phylum Pseudomonadota; class Alphaproteobacteria; order Rhodobacterales; family Rhodobacteraceae; genus Roseovarius; species Roseovarius nitratireducens. The sequence goes on from NZ_PDNI01000015.1 coordinate 55,868, forward strand.
ATTCCCGTCGATTACACCATGTTGTGGTCCGCAGCGGCGCGACCACCACGCACCGCGATCCACCCCGCCGCGCGGCGGGGTGGAACCCGTTAGCCGCATCAGACCCAGGGGCGCGCCTGCGTGGCGCGGGCCTCGAAGGCATCGATCGCGGCGGATTTTTCCAGCGTCAGCCCGATATCGTCGAGCCCTTCGAGCAGGCAATGCTTCTTGAACGCGTCCACCTCGAAGGAAAATACCTCGCCATCGGAGGTCGAGACGGTCTGCGCCTCGAGGTCCACCTCGATGCGGGCATTGGCGCCCTTCTCGGCCTCTGTCATCAGCACATCGACCTGTTCCTGCGGCAGGGCGATGGGCAGGATGCCGTTCTTGAAGCAGTTGCTGTAGAAGATATCCGCATAGGAGGGCGCGATGATGCAGCGGATGCCGAAATCCTTGATCGCCCAGGGCGCGTGCTCGCGGCTCGACCCGCAGCCGAAATTGTCACCCGCAACGAGGATCTGCGCGTCGCGATATTGCGGCTTGTTGAGCACGAAATCGGGGATTTCATTGCCGTCATCGTCATAGCGCATCTCGTCGAAGAGATTGACGCCCAGCCCCGAGCGCTTGATCGTTTTCAGGAACTGCTTGGGGATGATCATGTCGGTATCGACATTGATCAGCGGCAGCGGCGCGGCGATGCCGCTGAGTTTTTCGAATTTTTCCATCACATCATCTCCCGAACATCGGTCAGCCGACCGGTCACCGCCGCCGCCGCCGCCATGGCGGGGCTCATCAGGTGGGTGCGCCCGCCGCGGCCCTGGCGGCCTTCGAAATTGCGGTTGGACGTGGCCGCGCAGCGCTCGCCGGGGCTGAGCTGATCGGGGTTCATGGCGAGGCACATGGAACAGCCCGCAAGCCGCCATTCGAACCCTGCCTCCTTGAAGATATCGGCCAGGCCCTCTTCCTCGGCCTGTGCCCGCACAAGCCCCGAGCCCGGCACGATCATGGCGCGCAGGCCCTCCTTGATCTTCTTGCCCTTGAGGATTTCGGCAGCGGCGCGCAGGTCTTCGATGCGGCCATTCGTGCAGGAGCCGATGAACACGGTGTCGATCTCGACCTCGCTCAGCTTCTGCCCCGGCTTCAGCCCCATGTAGTCGAGCGCGCGTTTCGCCGCGTCGACCTTGCCGCCGGTGAAGCTCGACGGATCGGGCACCTCGGCGGTGATCGGCAACACATCCTCGGGGCTTGTGCCCCATGTGACGACCGGCGTGATCTCCTCGCCCTTCAGCGTCACGACCTTGTCCCAATGGGCATCATCGTCGGAATAGAGCGTCTTCCACCACTCCATCGCCATTTCCCACTGCGCGCCCTTGGGCGTGTGGGGGCGGCCCTTGATATACTCAAAGGTCACCTCGTCCGGCGCTATCAGGCCCGCACGCGCCCCGCCTTCGATCGCCATGTTGCACACGGTCATGCGGCCTTCCATCGACAGCGCGCGAATGGCCTCGCCGCAATACTCGATCACGTGGCCGGTGCCGCCCGCGGTGCCGGTGGCGCCGATCACCGACAGGGTGATGTCCTTGGCGGTCACACCGGGCGAGAGCTTGCCGGTGATCTCCACCTTCATGTTCTTGCCCTTGCGCTGGATCAGCGTCTGAGTGGCCAGTACGTGCTCCACCTCGCTGGTGCCGATGCCATGCGCCAGCGCGCCGAAGGCGCCGTGCGTGGCGGTGTGGCTGTCGCCGCAGACCACGGTCATGCCCGGCAGGGTCCAGCCCTGCTCGGGTCCGACGATATGCACGATGCCCTGGCGGATATCGTTCACCGGGTAATAGTTGATGCCGAAATCCTGTGCGTTCTTGTCCAGCGCCTCCACCTGGATGCGGCTCTCGAGGTTCTCGATCCCCTTCACCCGGTCAGGCGTGGTGGGCACGTTGTGATCGGGCACGGCAATGGTCTTTTCCGGCGCACGCACGGCGCGCCCCGCCATGCGCAGCCCTTCGAAGGCCTGCGGGCTGGTGACCTCGTGGACGAGGTGGCGGTCGATATACAGAAGACAGGTGCCGTCGTCGGCCTCGTGGGCCAGATGGGCATCCCAGATCTTGTCATAGAGTGTCTTGGGGGACATGGGTCCTCTCCCGTTGCTGATGGCTGCGGTCGGATGAAAAGCAGGGCGCGCGCCGTCAGAGACGCGCCAGCACAGAGTGCTGCGCACCAAAGAAGCGCCAAGGCAGGCGCGCGCGATCATCCATGTCGAACACCCGGGTCATGCCTCGCAGATACAGCGCCGCCGCCCCGCTATCAAGAGGCCGCCCGCACGAGGCTTCTCCTGGCCGCAAATATCCCGCAAATATCCCGGTGGCAGCGGCCCCCGCTTCCGGGCGCCGCCAGCCCCTTCAGGCCGCCTCGTGCCGCAGGATCGCCGCCTCCGACGGACTAAGGCAGCGCCGCGCGTACCCGCCATAAAGATGCGGCTCCTGCCCCAGATTTGGGTCGAGCGCCAGCAGCCGCGCACGATCCGCCTCGGTGAGCGTCGAGAGCGCTGCGCTCGCAGGGTGAAAGCTCTCGGTCTCCACGCCGTTGGCCCAGATGATCTCGTGCCCGGGCAGGAGCAGGTGGATATAGGTCACCTCGCGCGATGCCAGGTCGACGGCAACGCTGTCGTTGTTGATGAGATCGCGCGCCATCACCAGCACCTCGGGCGTGTTGAACAGCGACCGCGCCACCTCGCCGCGCACCAGCATGCGATGCTCGGGACTCACCAGCAGCGTGGCGTCGGGCACGTCGCTTCCCAGCGCGCCCGCGCGCACCCGCACCGGGCGCAGCCGTGGCATCGCGAAGAGCCGCGCCCCCGTCATGCGGCGGCTTCCGACCCAGCGGATATCCTGCACGCCGCTGTCACGGGTCTGCACCCGGTCGCCCTCGCGCAGGTCCTCGACCAGTCGCGGGCCCTCGGGTGTCGCGATCCTTGTGCCGGGGGTGAAACAGATCACGCCGCCCGATGCCGGGCTTGTCGCCGCGCCCTGCATGCCGTCAAGCGAATGATGCACCACCCACATCTCTGTGCGCTGCGGCGGGAACTCGTCGAGAAACATCAGCAGGGGCTGCGCGCTACCCTCGACCTCGATCACCGTGACCGTGTAACTGCGCAGCCCGTCGGTGACCACGAAGCCCAGGTCGCTCATCGGATCGTCTACCTCGATGCGCTCCAGGTCGCGCCGCCCGCTGATCGCCGCGCCGACCAGCCGCCGCACCATCCGAGCCGCGCGCCTGCGCTGCACGACCTCACCCTGCGCCATGTCCAGTCGCAACACGTTGGGCGCGCCGTCCACGCGGACCGCCTCGCCCTGCCAGGACCATGTCATCCCGACAGACATGGCCTGCGGCGGTAATGCGCGCTGACCATCCAGTTCCGTTTGCGACCAGGAGATGACGAACGTGCCACGAAAGCCCGTTCCCATGCCTGATACCTGCCTCTCGTCTTTTTTTATTGGCTCGACAGTAGCAAATCCGATTCGCCCTGCAAACCCGGGTTTGCAAATTTTTAGAAACGCAGCCGAAATTGCAGCGATCCAACCACCTGTCCCTCGCGCTGCCCCTCGAATTCCTCGCCGAGCCAGGTCACGCCGTAGAAGACCGCGCCGCCGCCCTGCCCTTCCCAGTGGACCCCGCCGCGCACCCGCGTGCGCGTCTCCTCGACCTGAACGCCGCTGCGCGACGGCAGCAATTCGCTGTCCTCGACATGGGCGATATCGGCCCCGAGGATGAAGGCATAGCCGGGCGCATCCTCGCGCACCACCCGGTAGCGCTGGCCGGTCACAGGCTCGCGCACCAGCAGCTCGCCCCGAGTGAGGCTGCCGATGGTGATGTCGGCCCCTGCGCGTACCAGTGTCTCGATCCCGACCCGCGCCTCGGCAAAGGGCCGCAGCCGCACGGCCCCCAGATCGAAGCTGCGCCCCGCCTCGACCACGGCGGTGGGGTGAAACCCATCGCTCACCTGGTTGCGCCGCACGCCTGCGGACAGATCGTCGCCGCCCACGATGTCGTGAAGAAAGCCCTGGAAATCGTCCAGCCCTGTCTGTGAACCGGTCACCACGAGATCCGCGCCCACCGCGTATTCCATACCTGCGCGCGCAACGTGGCTGTGCAGCCCGAGGCTCAGCGCCCCGGCAAAGGGGCGATCCCCCGGCGCCGGGGTCGACACATTGTCGGGCGCGATGATCTCGCCATTGAAGCGAAGCTCCAGCATCTCGCCCAGCCGTGCGGGCGCCGTTCCGTTCCAGCCCGGCGCGTAAACGCGGCTCGACGCGACAGACCCGCTGCGCCAGCGATCATGCCCGTCGCCGATAATGTCATTGGTGAATACAAGGCCATAGCCGACGCGATAGCGGCCCTCCGCCTGCGCAGCCCCCGTCACGACAAGGCAAACCCCGAGGGCCCATGCAAAAAGACGCACCATCGCGCGTGCTCCTATCCGATGCCCCCCCGGGCAAGACAAGGTGTAGCACCGACACAGGGCCGTATTCCAGCGAAACCGTGGCATGGAGGGGGCAATTCGAAGCGACGTGAGCATCCGCACAGCGTGGTCGCGCCTACTCTTCCGGGCTTTCCTCTGCGTCCTCCTGCAAGGCTGCAACGCTTACATCTGAGGAGGACGGACGGTCTGGCTTGATACGTGGCGCGGGCTTGCGCCATTCAGAAAGATTCTGGCCGATCTCTCGGTAGAACAATGGCACCACATCCTCCAACTCCTTTATGAAATTTGTCTGCTGTGTAAACTTTCCACCAAGCCGACGCGCCATAAAGACGTGAAACTTTAGGACCTGAAGCCCTGCTTTTTCCTTTTCGCAAATACCGGGATCGGCCATTAACTCCGCAACAGAAAATTGCGTCGACTCACTCCGCCCAGGCCAACTCAACCTTACAAATAGCTCATCTGTCTTCTCGGACTTAAGTTGCCTCAACAGCCAATTGACCCGTGCCTTTGACGAAACGCGATCTTCAGGCGCTCTCAAAGTCATGCCAATGTCGATTGTTCGCCGCGCAATATCGGCAACGACTTCAAGTGGTGCGGCAGCATCCGGTATGCGTAGCGTTGTCTTGAGTTGACAGGTGTCCCTGAGCGCGCTCAATTCACCCTTTCGTCGTTCAAGCGGATCGTTGCGATGCTTTTTGGGCAGCTTTTCCTCAACCAGTGTCTCGGTTTGTCTGCTTAGAATGAGGGAAAGATCGCGTGTTTCCTGATGCCACGCATCGAGCACCACGATGGCTTCATTTGACTTCGCAGGAATCTTTCCGCCCGCCGATACAAGGCGATTTATCTCGCTCCATTCAGGCGGCATGCGGTCAAATCCCTTAACGCCTGCGCTTTCATGGGTCAGAAACCGACGCAATTCGTTCAAGAGAAGTTCTTGATCTTCGTCCGCCACACCTTCCTTGTTCAACAACAGGTCGATGATGGTCAAAACAGACATCCATGACCAATGGTAAACCGGTATCTTCGAGCGGCTTTTGCGCACTTCCTCCAAGGGATGATTGGATGGCGTCGTAGCGAATTGATTAGAAATCGTGATGACGCAATCTATACCCTGTTCCTTTGCAATCTCGCGATATTTCTCAACTTGCTCGAAGCCAAGTTCGGCATTTCCGATTTTGGCTTCAACCAACGCGCGCCATTCCTTGGAGCCGTTTTGAACAACGATCAGCCCATCGGGACGGTCCTTGACCTTGGTTTTCTCGTTCCTGAAAACAATCTCCGTGAACGTCTCAAGCCTTGACCGCTTGCCAACACGCTGCCCGACAGTGGTCAGGAGTTCCGCTCCGAATTCCTCCACCTTGGAAATGCAGGCTAAAAAGATTGACGTCGTCCGCCCCTCTTTTGAAGTGGTCGCGAGAACAGGAAATAGCCGCGCGACCTCCCCCTGCGCGAGATAGTTAGGACGTTCCATCCGTGATCCCTCCAACTTCGTCGAAAGACTAGACGGATGGGTATTCATCATTCAACTAAAAATGGTAGGCCTTTTCCCGCTACCGATGCGCGCCCCGTGATCCTCGAACCTGGCCCGAGAGCCTCCCGACGCCCGCGCTCGACCCGAAGAGTTCCCCGCTTTCGCGGGGATGGCGGGAGCGATCACAGCGCCCGCATCCAGAATTGCAGATCGTGGTCGGTCTCGGTCGTCCGGTCGATATCCTTCCAACGGAACTTCGCCACCGCCCCCGTGACCGGCGCATAGCCACGCTTGCGCCAAAAGGCGTCGAGCGGGCGATAGCCCTCGGGGCGCAGGGGATGATCCACCGGGCGCACCACCCCGCAGAACGCGCAATGCGTCCGGCCAAGGGTGCGGGCATGCGCCTCGCGCGCGTCAAAGAAACGGTGCCCGACCCCCTGCCCGCGATACTCGGGCAACAGAACGCTCTCGGCGCAGTAGAATATCTGCGTGAGCGGCACGCCACAGCCCGCCAGAGCCGCGCCGAAATCATCGGCGTGGTCCTCCATCGGGGTGCCGGTCGCCGCGCCCACCAGCCGATCGCCATCCCAGGCCCCCACGAGGATCGCGTCGTCGCTGTCGCGATAGACCTGAAGATAGCTTTCCTCGTAGGCGAGATCACCGTCATAGAGATAGGGAAAGGCGCGAAATACCTCGATCCGCAGCCGCGCCACCCCGGGCAGCGCCTCGGCCAGCGCCGCGCCCGTGAGCCGCGCCACCCGGATCATGCCGAGACCTGCCGCATCCAGTCGGCGAGGTTGTAATAGGTCACCACCCGCGTGATGTGCCCGTCCTTGAGCGAAAAGAACGAACCGGCAGGCAGCCGGTAGGTCTGCCCCCGCGCCTCGGGCAGGCCTTCGTCCGTTGCCAGATAGGTGCCGTTGACGATGTATTCGGCCGCCGCCCGCGTCCCGTCTTCGGCCTCGAAGATGACCATGTCGGTCAATTCCTCGCGGTAGCAGCGGCTCATGTGGTCGCAAAAGGCGCGAAAGGCATCCTTGCCGGTGCGTACCTGCCCCTCGTTCACGAAATGGCGCACGTCGTCGCTCAGGCAGGCGAGCATTCCCTCGACGTCGCCGTGGTTGAAAGCCTCGAAATAGGCGCGCACGGTTTCGCTCATGCGGTCTCCTCCTCGTCGGGCGGCCCCCATCGCTCGGTCAGGTGGCCGACGATCTGGTCGCGGGTCTTGCGATACGCTTCGAGCCGCGCCTCGCGGGTTTGCGCAAGCCCGGTTGGGTCCATGATCGGCCAGTAAACGACATCGAGGTGAAAAAACCGTGTGAGATCGAGCGCGCGGCGCTGGCTTGCCGGGCTCAGCGCGACGATGAGATCGAAGGACGACAGATCGTCGCCCCACTGCTCCATCTCGTCAAAGCTGCGCGTGCGGTGGCGTTCCAGCTCGACCCCGATCTCGCGGCACACGGCGATCGCGAAACCGTCGATATCCATGTCGCTCTTGACACCCGCCGATTGCACGTAGGTCTCGGTGCCGTAGAATTTCTTCATGATGCCCTCGGCCATCGGCGAGCGCACGGCGTTGTGATCGCAGCAGAACAGCACCGATTGCGGCAAGGGCGCTGGCATCCGCTCAGCCTCCGTGATGCAACACACAGATGAGCGTAAAGAGGCGGCGCGCGGTGTCGGAATCGACCTCCGCCTTGCCCTCCAGCCGTTCGGCCAGCACGCGCGCCCCCTCGTTGTGGATGCCGCGCCGCGCCATGTCGATGGTTTCGATCTGGGAGGGGGGCATGTTCTTGACCGCGTCGAAATAGCTCTCGCAGATGGCCCAGTAATCCTTGACCACCTGCCGGAACGGCGACAGCGACAGGTGAAACTCGGCCGCCGGTTCACCATCCTTGGTGCGGATGTCGAAGACCAGCCGCTTTTCACGGATCGCGAGCCCTACGCGATAGGGACCATCGGGCACGACCCGGTCATCGCGCACCGGCAGGGCAAAGCTGTTTTCCTCGATGAGGTCATACATCGCCACCTTGCGTTCCTGCTCGATCTCGGGCGTGGGCGGCGGCAGGTTGGCGTCATCCAACTCGATATGGCAAATCCGGCTCATGGTGTCCCCCGTTCGGGCCTTCTCTTGCCTGTCCCTAGCCCAGCGGCGCGCGGCGGGCAATCGGCTCCGGTGCCCTGCCACACGGAATGCCACTTTGCGTCACCCGGCTGCCACGCCCGCCCCTCAATGGTCGCAATTCTGGTGCGCAGGAGCATATTATTGCCCTGATCGAATGGAATATTGTCCGCAGATCAGGAATAATGACACGACCCGCATGGCCAAACTGACCAAGGCCACAGGCAAGGTGCGGGCGATAAACGGGGCGCTCTGATGCTCGAGTTCGAAAACGTCTCCAAGTCCTTCTGGACGGGAACACAGCACAAGGTGATCCTGGAGAAGGTATCGTTTCGCGTCGAGATCGGGCGCAGCCTTGGCATCCTCGCGCCCAACGGCACCGGCAAGACGACCGTCATCAACATGATGGCAGGGCTGGAAAAACCCGACGAAGGCGTGATCCGGCGCGGCTGCCGCATCTCGTTCCCGCTGGGCTTCATGGGCGGGGTGGTCTCGCGCCTGTCGGCCAAGGAAAACGCCCGCTACATCGCCCAACTCTACGGCATCGATCCCGATTACGTCGAAGCCTATTGCCGCTGGCTGTGCGGGTTGGGCGAGTATTTCGACCAGCCGCTCGGCACCTATTCCTCGGGGATGCGCGCGCGGTTCAGCTTTGCGCTCATGCTGGCGCTTGATTTCGACATGTATCTCATCGACGAGGGTATGCCCGGCACCACCGATGTCGAATTCAATCGCAAGGCCGGCCAAATCCTGCAAGAAAGGCTGCGCACCACCACGATCATCATCGTCTCGCACGATCCGCGCGTGCTCGAGAAATTCGCCAGTTCCGCCGCCGTTCTAACGGGCGGCAAGCTTTACATGTTCGACACCTTGGAAGAGGCAAAAGAGCTTTATGACTACGAAACCCAAGGTTAGCAAGTTCCGCATCCGTCGGAGCGCATCCACCGCCCCCGCCGCCGGGAGCTACGGCAACGCCGCCGAGGCACAGCCGACACCCGAGGCGCAGGCAGGACATGCGCCGGGCCAACTGGCGGGTCAGAAACCCGAACCGCCCCGCGACGGCCAGATCGACCAGACTCGCGCTGAGGCGCCCGGCACCAGCATCGACGACATCCGCCGCGAGGGGCTCACGGGGCGGGAATTGCGCATGGCCCGGCGCGTGGCGCAAAAGCACGGGCTCGCCCCCACCTCGGATTTCGACGCCGTCCGCCTCCTGCGCGCCCGCGGCATCGACCCGTTCCAGCGGACCACAATGCTCGAACTCGTCAAGGGTGACGGCGCCAAGGCGCGGGACGAGGACCGTGTGCAACTGCCTCAGAGCCCGATTTGAAACTAATTGAGTGAGTTCAGCAGGTTGTGCTTCTGTTCGGTTGCAAAGCTGAACGGAGATCACGATGGCCTGGACCGAACTCACTCGCCGCCAGCATGCCCGAGCGGGTGGCAAATACGCAAGCGATCTGACAGACCCCGAATGGGCACTGATCGCGCCTTTCATGCCCGCACCCAAGATCACGGGCAGACCCCGCACGACAAGCTTGCGCGACGTGTTCGACGCGATCCTCTACATGGCGACGACCGGGTGCCAGTGGCGGATGCTGCCGAATGACTTTCCGCCGGTTTCGACGGTGCGGGGCTATTTCTATGCTTGGCGCAATGACGGTTTTCTCGATGAGATGAACTGCAAGCTGGTTGAAGCCGCGCGGCTGGCGGAGGGCCGCAAAGCCCAGCCGACGGCGGGGATTATCGATAGCCAGAGCATAAAAACCACGGAAAGCGGTGGGGTTAGCGGATATGATGCCGGAAAGCGGATCAAGGGGCGCAAGCGCCATATCGTCACTGACACGACCGGATTGCTCGTCGGGCTTGAGGTCCACAGCGCCGGGATTCAGGATCGTGACGGCGCGCCGGATTTGTTGAGAGCCGTTGCATCGCGCTACCCCATGCTGCGCCATGTCTTTGCGGATGGCGGTTATGCAGGACCCAAACTGCGCGATGCGCTGAAAGCCATCGGACGTTGGAGCGTCCAGATCGTCAAACGCTCCGACACCGCCGACGGGTTCGAGGTTCTGCCACACCGATGGGTGGTCGAGCGCACCCTTGCCTGGCTGGGCCGATGCCGCCGCCTGTCAAAGGATTGGGAGAAATCCATCGCCAGCGCAGAGGCGTGGATCACAATCGCCCACATTCGACGCGTCACACGCCATCTCGCAAGGGATTAATAATGCTCAGATAGTTTTGAATCAGACTCTCAG
>NZ_PDNI01000025.1 GCF_002925845.1 Roseovarius nitratireducens
GACGGGCATCGCGCGGCAGGGCCGCCGCGTGACCGGCGTGGACTGGCAAGGCGAGGATGGAAGCAGCGGCCATATCGCCTGCGACATGATAGTCAATTGCGCGGGCATGTGGGGCCGAGAGGTGGGGCGCATGGCCGGAACCAACGTGCCGCTGCATGCTTGCGAGCATTTCTATATCGTATCCGAGCCGATCGCGGGTCTGTCGCAGCTTCCGGTCCTGCGGGTGCCGGATGAATGCGCCTATTACAAGGAGGATGCGGGCAAGATGATGCTCGGGGCGTTTGAGCCCAATGCCAAGCCGTGGGGGATGGCGGGCATTCCCGAGAGTTTCGAGTTCGATCAGTTGCCGGAGGATTTCGACCATTTCGAGCCGATCCTCGAGGCGGCCGTCAACCGGATGCCGGTGCTGGCCGAGGCGGGGATTCACACGTTCTTTAACGGTCCCGAAAGCTTTACCCCCGATGATGCCTATCACCTGGGGCTGTGCCCCGAGATGGACAACGTCTGGGTGGCCGCCGGGTTCAACTCGATCGGCATCCAGAGCGCCGGCGGTGCCGGCGTGACGCTGGCGCAGTGGATGGAGGATGGCGAGAAGCCCTACGATATCGGCGATGTCGATATCAGCCGGATGCATCCATTCCAGGGCAACCGGCATTACCTGTTCGAGCGCTCGAAAGAGACGCTGGGCCTGCTCTATGCCGACCATTTCCCCTATCGCCAGAAGGCCACCGCCCGCGGCGTGCGGCGCTCGCCATTCCATGCGCAGTTGCTGGAAGAGGGCGCGGTGATGGGCGAGGCGGGCGGCTGGGAGCGGGCCAACTGGTTCGCGGCCAAGGGGCAGGAGCCCGTGTATCAGTATAGCTGGAAGCGGCAGAACTGGTTCGAAAATTCGGCGGCCGAGCACAAGGCGGTGCGCGAGAATGTCGGCATGTACGACATGACCTCCTTCGGCAAGCTGCGGGTCGAGGGGCCGGACGCGAAAGCCTTCCTGAACCATGTCTGTGGGGCCAACATGTCCGTCCCCGTTGGCAAGATCGTCTATACGCAGTTCCTCAACACCCGCGGCGGGATTGAGGCGGACGTGACGGTGACGCGGCTGTCGGAGACGGCTTACCTTGTGGTCACGCCGGCGGTGACGCGGCTAGCCGACGAGACAAGGCTACGACGGCATGTGGGCGACCGGCGGGTGGTGATCACCGACGTGACCGCGGGAGAGGGTGTGTTGGCGGTGATGGGGCCAAAATCGCGCGCGCTGCTGACCAAGGTCTCTCCCGGTGATTTCTCGAACGAAACCAATCCTTTCGGCACGGCGCTGGAGATCGAGATCGGCATGGGGCTCGCCCGGGCGCACCGGGTGTCCTACGTGGGCGAGCTGGGCTGGGAGATCTATATCTCGGCCGATATGGCGGGGCATGTCTTCGAGACGCTCTGGGAGGCCGGACAGGATGTGGGGTTGAAGCTCTGCGGGATGCACATGATGGACAGCTGCCGGATCGAGAAGGCGTTCCGGCATTTCGGGCATGACATCACCTGCGAAGACAACGTGATCGACGCGGGGCTGGGCTTTGCCGTGGACCTTAAGAAGGACGACTTCATCGGCAAGGCGGCGGTGGCAGCGCGCAAGGAAAGCGGGCCGGAGAACCGGATGGTGCAGTTCCTGCTGGAAGACCCGGAGCCGCTTCTGTTCCACAACGAGCCGATTATCCGGGACGGCGAACACGTGGGGTATCTCAGCTCGGGCAATTACGGCCACCACCTCGGCGCCGCTGTCGGCATGGGCTACGTGCCCTGCAAGGGCGAGAGCGCGCAGGACGTTCTGGGCTCGACCTACGAGATCGACGTGATGGGCACGAAGGTGAAGGCCAGGGCGAGCCTCAAACCCCTATACGACCCGAAATCGGAGCGGATGAAAACGTGAGGCGCGGCGTGGCGGCGCTGACAAAGGAACCTGGGTTGAGGCTGGTTTCGCGTTGCACTTGAACTTGAACTGGCCCCATTTTCGACCGGACACCTAGGCCTGAACCAGGAGGCTTAGGCATATCCCTAAGCACGTGCTCATGTCTGAAGTTGAAATCATCATGGATGGTGGCCGCCGGCGCCGCTGGAGTTCCGCCGAAAAGCTGCGGATTGTCGAGGAGACGCTGGATGGCAGCGAGAGCATCTCGACCGTCGCGCGCCGCAATGGCGTGGCGCCCAATCTTCTGTATCGTTGGCGCAAGCTGATGCTGGAAGGAGGGAGTGTCGCGGTGACCGGGGACGACGATGTGACCAGCAACAAGAAGGTGCGGCAAATGGAGGATCGCATCCGCGAGCTCGAGCGCCAGCTCGGCCGCAAGACCCTGGAAGCCGAGAGCCTTCGGGAGGCGCTGGACAGGTCGCGGGCAAAAAAACCGACCTTGCTTGCCGGGTCGTTGAAGACGGACGGTTCCCGATGCGGGGAGGTCCAGTCGGATGCGCGGGTGCGCCCGATGATGTAGGTCAGCACTGCGAGGCGGACGGGGCGCAAACCGATATGCGGAGCAACCTCTGAAAGTAGCGCCATGACAGCGCCGTTGGTCCAGCCTTCCGGCAGGGCGGGGTGGGTTTGGGTCAGGTTCAATATCTTGTCCTTGTCAGCGTGGGACAAGGCCGCAACAGGGCGTTCGCATCCCATCAAGAGATACGTTTTTTCGTTGCCTTGACTGTCGGGACTGCTAGAACACGATCACAGTTTGAGTTGACCTATCGGAACGCCAATTCCGTTGTTCTTCGAGCCCCTCGCATGGTTGCCGCCTTGCGGGGGTTTCTCTTTTTTGGGGTGTCGAGTCCTTCTGTCTGGGGTGTGGGTCAGTAATTGACCTGCTCAGATCCGTAGGTGCCCTCGTGATCTTCCCAGTCGACAAAGACGGCACGGGTCCGGATACTCGGGCAGGTGGCTCCGAAACCTTCGTCGCCCTGGAAGGCCGGCGGAAGCTCCCCCGGGGACGCGATACGCCATCGAAACTGCCCCGTGCTGTCGTATGAACCATGTCGAATGTAGCTCCAGCGACGACAATGCTCGCCTTCGCCGACCACTCCCTGGGACAAATAAGCGTCAAAGACATCAATGGAGCGGATAAACGCAAAGGCGGACCCGCTGACATCGATATCAGCGCCACGCCCGACAGCTTGCGCGAGATGGAGCGTTTCCATTCCGGGTGCCGAGGAGACTGTTGGCTCGGGGTTAAACCCCGCCAACCTGTAAAGGCGCACGACCGGGTCCGGCATTTCAAGCGCCACGCGCATCGGGCAGCGCCAGATCTGCAGCGGCGGCTCGACCGGCCAGGGCGTGATCCGCCGGATGAACTCCGCGCGCGCCCGCGCACACGGAGCCGACGCGGGCCAGCCGCCTGCGAGGCACAAGAGGATCGCACAATCGATCTGGTAGCCTTGTGCGGCAGCGGGTTTGGGCGCAAGCGACACGAGACCGAACGCGATCATGGCGGCCGTTGAGAGGGGCCGCCTCATGACAAAGCACCGCCGCTAACCTGTTGGCGCATAATTGGATTTATGTTAAGCAAGTCATAAATACTGACATATTTTGTGCGTCGTTTCATTGGAACATCTCCTGGTAAGCGTCAAGCACAAGACGGACTTCGGCCTGCGCAGAAGCTGATGCTGCGGCGAGGCAATTCAGGTAGGTTTGTGCCTCATCGAAGTAGGCGTTGAACTCGGTTCTGATGTCGTCGCCGTACTCGTTCAGGAGCGCAGGCGAGGCCGACAGCTCCGGCCGCAACGGCAACACGCAGTCCATCGCCAGCGTTTCGGCGTTTGCTGGGATCGCTAGGGCGATGAATGTGCTACATGCCAGCAACCGCGACATCTGGTGGTCTCCCGACATTCTAGGGGCGAATCGTGTGTCGGACCTATCACCGAAAAAATATCGTAATCAATCTAAAGATATCTATTGACCACCTAAAGCGTTTTTCGATACGTCGCAACATATCTTGTGGCATGCACTGTTTGAAGCGGTGCAAAAGCAGGTTACTTTCGTAGGAACTTCTTTCCTTCGGAGGCAAAATGGCAGGAACAAAGTACCCAGTGATCCTAACGTCGCACATGCAAGAGGCGATCGAGGGTGGGGCATGGATCGAGGTGGAATGCGTTGAGGCCCCGGAAAAGGGCGGCAATACGCATAGGGGTGGCTGGACGGTTTTCGTCTGCTCCAATGACGGTCAAGACGGTGTGCACCGGTCGGTCTATGTGACCAACCGGGATCTGAAACCACGCGTCTTCAAGACCGCAGCAGGGCTCATGAGCTTCTGCCTGGAGCTCGACGCAAAAGTATTCAGTTGCCCGCTCCGAGAAGGTGAGAGAGGCACGTGGGAGTTTGAGACGACAAGGTATCCTGGCAGCGGCTAGCCTCGTTCTCTGGGGGCTTTCAGGCCCTTCCTCTTATGCACAATCCGTTATCGATCTCGATGCTCCAGACCGTGTTGGTCGACTGACCAGCAGCGTTCTTGACTTCGCAAGACCTCAACCCGAGCAAAGCGACGTTGTCGCACGTTCTGAGGTCACCCCTCTTAATTCACCCCGCCTTTCCCCGTCTCGGGTCCCATCAGGTCGCCCTGCGATCGAGGCCATGATCCTCGATGTGGGGTCGGTCTATGCGGACCACCCGGTCCTGCGCAGGGCCGGGATGACCTCTCGCGACTGGCTCGCATTCTTTCGCGCCAACATCGCTATTGAAAGCGCATTTGATCCAGGCGCGCGGTCGCATGTCGGCGCAATCGGGCTTGGGCAGTTGATGCCGGACACTGCACGCGTGCTTGGCGTCGATCCGCATGATCCTGAGCAAAACCTGCATGGGTCCGCCCGCTATCTGCTGACACAACTTGATCGTTTCGGGACGCCGCAGCTTGCGCTCGCGGCCTATAATGCCGGCCCCGAAGCCGTGGCGCGCCATGGCGGTATTCCCCCCTACCGTGAAACCCAAGGTCATGTCCGCAAGGTCATGGCCGTCTATGCCCAATCCATCGGAGACCAGACATGAAGCGCATTGATTATACCCGGGTGGCATTGGCCGCGTTGCTGATGTTAGCCGCAGCCCCGGCGCTCGCACAGGACCTCAGCCCGGTCTCTGACATGATCGACAATATCATCGACGCGGTGACGGGTCCGATCGGTCGTGGCCTCGGCGTACTCGCTCTCGTGGGGTCCGGTGTCATGATGTTTTTCGGGCGCCTCAACTGGCCGATCTTCGTGGCCGTGTTTGTCGGCGTGGTGCTGATCTTTTCGGCCGAGACCATCATCGACGGCTTTGCGGCTCCTTGATCTGACCGACCGCAGAGACCCGCATGCGCGACACACCACTCTTTCTGGGGCTGACCAAGCCGCCACGGATATTCGGTCTTCCGATCGGATATTTCGTGGCGTTGGTCTTCGCATCCGTGATCCCTTTCATTCTGGTTGACGACATGCGGTTCCTGCTGGTGTTCCTCGCGGGCTACCCACCGCTTTGGCTGGTCGCAGACCGCAATCCACATCTGTTTCAGATTTTGAACGTGGTGATGTCGCGCACACCGCGAACGAGTGTGCGATCCGGTGATGGGGGCGATCTCTATGTCGCGTGAGTTTCGGGGGCTTCGTGCCAGCAGTGCCGTTCGGGATGCACTTGGGGACAAGGCTTTGAAAGCCGAGCGTCTTGGGCGGCATCTACCCTACATCGCTGCGGTGCGTGACAATGTCATCCTGACGCGGCAGGGTGATCTGATGGCGTCGGTCACGCTCGGCGGGATCGACAGCTTCACCAGCGATGACGCCCGGATCGATGAGATCAGCGAAGGCTTTGCCCGGATCGTCAGTCAGTTGGGGGAGCGCTTCGGTTTCCACATCAACAAGGTGTCACGCCCGGACGTCGCGGACCTTGCTGCGCCTGACGGTATGCCTTTTGCAAATGCCGTAGACGCGGCTTGGCAGAGAAGCCTGCGCGCACGTGACTTGAAAGCCCGCACCTTGATGCTGACAGTGCTGATTCGTCCGTCGATGCCGCAGGCTTTCTCGAAGGTTCTGGGCGTCCTTGGCGGCGGCCGCGATTTCCAGAAAGACATCGATACGAGAATTGTTGCCCTGGAAGAGGCCATGACCCTGCTCATGGCGATGTATTCCGACGCAGGCGCGGCGCGACTGACAGTCTCGAGCGAGGACTGGCTTGCGTTGTTGGCCGCGGTTCACGGACAGAGCTACGGCAAGATCATCGCGGCCCCCGGACAATTGCTGGCCGACACGATGAGCAATTTCGACGTCAGCTTTCACGGCAAAACCATGCGGCTGGAAAGCGGTGGACGCTCAAGATTCGGCGCGATTTTCGGGATGAAATCCTATCCCAGCCGCACCTGGCCAACCATGCTTGACGCGCTGGAACTGCCCTATGACATCACGATCACCAATTCCTTCACGCCGCGGCGCGCCAATGAAATGGTTGAGCGCATTCAACGTACCTTTCGCCAGCGGGGTGCCTCCGAGGATGCCGGCGTCAGCCTGACAGAGCAATTGATCGAAGCCGCCGACGCCGTGGCATCCGGCCGGTCGACTTTTGGGACACATCATGCCTCCGTGCAGGTCTTCTGTGACAGCGCCGAGGAACTGGAACAGGCAGCTTCCGAGATCTGGCGGGCGGGGCAAGAGACCGGTGCCGTTCTGGTCCGGGAATCCTGGGCCGCAAAGGCACTCTATTTCGCGCAGGCGCCGGGGAACTGGGCCTACCGGATCCGTGACGGGATCGTTTCCTCTCACAATTTCGCGGAACTGGCTGCGTTTCACAAGACACGGCCAGGGCGCGGACCTGAGGCCAGCCCTTGGGGCAAGACGATCACGGCCTTCCCGACTGTGACCTCCAGCCTCTACCGGTTCAACTTTCACGAAGCGGGGCGCCGGACCGATGAGCCAAGTGTCGGGCACACGTTGGTTCTGGGCCGTACGGGGTCTGGCAAGACACTCGGCACGGCTTTTCTCATGGCGCAGGCCCGCAGAGTGGGCGCGCGGGTCATCGTTTTCGACAAGGACCAGGGGTTGGAGATGGCGATCCGCGCTCTGGGTGGCAGTTATAGTGAAATCAAGGTTGGCCAGCCCACGGGCTTCAACCCGATGACCACGGAGACCGATGCGCGAGGGGCCGCCTGGTTGACAGATTGGCTTGGCGACATTCTGGCCCGCCACCGTCCACTTGAGACAGTCCAGACCGCAGCACTTAACGAGGCGGTCCGTCAGATCGCCGCTGCGGAACCGGACCTTAGAACCTTCGACGGTTTGGCAAGCCTCGTGGCCTCTACCGATGATGACGGCGATCTGGTGTCCCGCGTGCGGGAATGGACAGAAGTCGGTCGGTACGGTTGGCTTTTCTCAAGGCCCAGTGCCCAGTCGATTGCCATCGGCGAGGATGTCCTTGGTCTCGACATGACCGAACTTCTGGACCAGGACGCAGAACGCTCCGCCCTCCTCGCCTACCTCTTCCGCCGTATCGAGCGCGTGATCGAGGATCGCAGACCAACGATCATTGTGATCGACGAGGCCTGGAAGATGTTGGCCGACGATATCTTCGTCAAGCGCCTCCATGACTGGCTGGTTACCATGCGCAAGCGCAACTGCGTGGTGATGATGTTGACCCAGACACCGGGCCATCTGGACCAAAGTTCGGTCGGCCAGATCATCGCGGAAAGTGTGGCAACCCAGATCCTGTTTCCCAATCCACGGGCAAACCCGGAGGATTACGGCATCCTGCGCCTGAACGCGCGCGAGGCGGATTTTCTTTCCAGCCCGACAGCCGGGTTGCGGCTGGCATTGATCCGTTCCGGGGCCGACAGCGTGTTCGTCAATACCGATCTCGCAGGCTTGGGCGGTCTGGTCACTGTTCTTGGTGGCGGCAAGACCGGCGAGGAAAAAGCGCCTGCCGATTGGCGCAAGAAAGAAGAATTCTGGAAGGACATGATGTGAAAGCACGATTTTTTCTGTTGGTCGCCATGGCGGCCCTGAGCGCTTGCGAAGGTGCATCAACAGGCGTGCGTTCGCCCTGTTTTGAGCGGCCAGCGATGGCGTTCTCGGCCCCTGCTCCCGACCGTGTTTCGCGGAATGCGCATTGTGATTTCCAGAGCTTCTAGAATGGCGGTTCCGTTGGCCTTGGGTCTTGGCTCGCTTGCCTCCGCGCAGGGCGTGCCAGTGATCGACGGCTCCAATCTTGCCCGGGCCGTGTCGCGCGTTGAGGAAATCGCACGCGACGCCTTGCGGCAGGGCCAGAAGCGCGACGCCCGCCAGGAACAAGCGGATATCTATCAAGAGCAGCTTGAAGCCTACGAACGTTTCCTTGAGGAGACCACCGGAGTCACCGACCTGAGTGGGTTCGAGGCTGGTGGGCCCGGCTGGGCGAGCGCTGCAGAGACTTACCCGGCACTGGAAGATAATCCTGATGCCGATCGTCTCTTCGGTGAGCCCAGCGACGTGGAACGCATGATCATCACGGTGGCGCGGCGCTATGAGGGTCACCCCGGCGTTGCGGCCGCCGGTCTGACGCCACTGACGTGGCGTATCCTGTTTCAGTCCTTGATCAAGCAGGAAAGCCGTTTCAACAATGCGGCTGTCTCCCCCGTGGGTGCGCGCGGTTTTTGTCAGCTGATGCCGGGCACAGCATCGGATCTCGGTGTGAACCCATATGATCCTTGGGAAAACCTGGACGGTGGTGCACGCTACATTCTCACGCAACTGAACCGCTTCGGTCGGATCGATCACGCTCTGGCGGCCTATAATGCAGGTCCTGGCCGTGTTCTCGAGTATGGTGGTGTGCCTCCTTTCGAGGAAACCCAGACCTACGTCCGGCGCATCAACGGCTATTACAACGACTATCTTGGCACCATCACCGGCGTCGACATGACGGGGTCACTGGCGGGCGTTGATGGCGCCTCGGCCGCCTGGGGCAACTGGGCGGATGCCTCGGTCGGCTATGGCGCCTACATGGGCACCCAGATCGATCAGGCCATGACCCGGATCGCGGCGCTTTTGCGTGAAGATCCGCCCGAGAACGCAAAAGAAGCGCTGGACCGCTCCACCTATATGCTTGCTGAACGGGCGCGGCTCATGGCGCTGACGCTGCGTCTGCGCGCGGCCCACGTGAAAGTCGAAGCGGCACAAGGTTTGACCGAGGCCGCCGATCACTTAGAGCAATCCACTTTCTGGAGGTATTCCGATGAGGGCTGACACCCGCCTTGCCGCTATCCTTGTCGCGGGCACGCTCATGGCGGCACACCTGCCCCCTGCCTTCGCTCAGGGTGTGCCGGTGATCGATGGATCGAACCTCGCGCAGAATATCGAGCAGCTGCAGGCCGCGCTGCGCGATGCGGAAAACCAGCTCCAGAAAATCGAGGAATTGCGCACCCAGATCGAGCGCCTCACTGATATTCAGGGCCTTCTTGATGACGTCCTGGGTTCAATTACTGGCCTGAATGAAATCGCAGCCCTTTACAACGATGTGGAGGACCTGCGTGCCCGCGCCCAGAAGATCACCGATCTATCGGGTTTCATGGACAGCCTGTCGCTCGGGGATTTTGACAGCCTGCTGGACGATCTGCTCGATGGCGACGTCACCATGGGAGAGCGCCGGGCCGCTGATGCCATGCGCGAGACGATGGCCAGTGCGGGGTTCACCTCGGAAAAACTCACCGAGCTGAACGACGCCGGGAACCCGCAAGGCGCTGCCATAGCCGATCTGGCGGCTGCCAATGCCATGGTTATCGGGCAAGCCCAGATTTCCTACGAGGAAGCCGCCCAGAGCATCGAGCGTATCGATGGGCTGGTGGAAGCGATTGGCGATCAGGAAACGCTCAAGGAATCGATCGATCTCAACACGCGTATGGCCGCGGAGACGAATTACATGCTGGGCCAGATGTGGCGCCTGAATGCCGCCCAAGGCTTGGCGCAAGGTCAAAACGGCATCGATTTCGCGGCCGAGCAGGCCCGCACACGCTCCTTCTTTGATTTTTCCGGCGCTGAGGACTGACCCTTGAATACATCACTCAAAGCACTTGCAGTTTTCATCACCCTCGCAGGCAGTGCGTGGGCCGAAGGCCAGCAAGACCTGCCCGACGATACATTGCTCGGAGAGGTCGTCACTGCCACCGAAAACGGGGAGAAAGAACGGCTCCTCAAGCTGATGCGCGAGGTACAAGCAAGGGGGCTTTTGATGTTCCCGAAGCCGAAAGCCTGCACCTTCAGCTATCCGGACACTGAGTTTTTCAACAACGAGATTTTCCGCGGGGCGGTTCGATGGGGCTTTGGCACGGACCTCAGGGAGCTTGCGATGTCGCAAGGCTTCTGCGGCTGCATCTATGATCTCGGATCGCTCGATGCGTTTACGCAGGAACGGATAGGAAAAGCGGCTCAGGGTGCGATCATCAGTGATTTCAGTGTCTTCCGCAAATACCGCCGTAGCGATTGGTCAGATGTAAACGAGCGCTATCAGACCTTCCAAATGGAACAGTGTGGTAGTTGAGGATGGCCATAATCGCTGAGGTTCTGGCATTGGTCGATGCAACTGTCGCGAACGTAGCAGCCGACACATATGGTGACACGGTTGCTGCGGTGCGCCCTGTTGTACAGGCCGCGTCTGTGTTGGTGGTCGTTCTTGTCGGCGCGAATATGGCTCTACAAGCCGTGCCGCTCTCTGTTTCCACAATCGTGTCAGTGGGGCTGCGCATTGTGCTGGTCAATGTGTTTTTGATCTACGCAAACCTTTCTGTTCCGTACGAAGCGCTGACAAATGCGCCTGCCGAACTTGGTGCAGGTATTCTCAACTCCCTCTCTGGTGGCGATGTCACAAATCTTTATGACGGCATCGACGATCTCTACTCCCAAGCCCTGAATGTCGGACAGGCGATCAGCCAGAATGGCGGTTGGCTGGCCGGTGCCATGACCAGCGTCGTCATGTTTCTTGTGGCCGCCGCCATGGCGACGATCACCATCATCGTTCTGTCGGCAGCCAAGATCATGTTGGCGGTATTGATCGCCATCGCACCTGTGGCCGTGGCCTGCACATTGTTCAAACAATCGGCGCCGCTGTTCGAGGCCTGGGTCAAACTCGCCATCGGTTTTTCCTTCGTCCCGCTATTCGTGGCTGCCATGGCCGGCTTCACCATAGCGACGGGTGAAGCCGTCGCACCTGATAGCCTCGACGGCGTCGAAACACTCGGGGACGCGATCTCATTCATCGTGGTGATGATGATCGGTGCCGGCCTGATGTTGCTCGTGCCAACTTTCGCCCAAGGTCTTGCCGCCACGAACATCGGCCTCGCCTCGATCGGTGCAAATGCCGCGCGGATGCCCGGGAATGCGTGGCGCAATACCGGTGCCGCAATCCGGGGCGGCGACGACATGCGACGAGGCTTCAACGCAGGGCTTCAGGGACAAGGCGTCTCTGACCGATCGTCCAGCGCGGCCCGTGCCGGGAGCTATGCGGGCGGTGCGGTCAAGCTCGCCGGAAAGATGAAGAAGGGATAGTCATGAGTGATTTCGACATCGATTTGGTGATGGGTCCGCGCCGGGCAGCGCGCGCCGCATGGATCGTTGCGGGCTGTTCCTGCGCCGTTACCGTGCTGTTGGCTTTGACCATCACGGTCATGTTGCCCCTGCGCGAAACCGAAGTGTTTACCGTTCTCGTCGACAGCACGTCGGGTGCAGCAGAGCGCATCTACCAGGTTCAGCCGACCGGTATCACCGATGAGGAAGCGATCAAGGAGTCGCTGCTTGTCAGCTATATCACCGACCGTGAGAGCTATTTTCGGGTCGGCATTCAGGAACGGCTCGAAAGTGTCCAGCGGCGCTCCAGTGGGCCAGCCCGCGCCTCGCTGATCGACCTCTGGACCACGGGGTCCGAGAATTATCCACCGCGCAGCTATGGCACGAATGCGCAGGTCGATGTCCGCGTGCGAGCAATCACCTTCCTGCAGGACGACGTGGCCCAGATTCGGTTCGACAAACGCCTCACGCGGCCCAACCAGGCACCGGTTACGCAGACATTCATCGCCACCGTGGGATTTGAGTTTGCCCCCCGCCGCGAACGCTCCCTGACACGCGTTTGGGAGAATCCCCTTGGCTTCTCGGTGACAGCTTACCGGGTCGACGCCGAAACACTGACACGAGAATAATTCATGAAAACTTGTCTACTTGCCATCGCAACGGTCTGGGGATTGCTCGCAACACCCGCCTTGGCCGAGCGCGCACCGGTCACCATGGGACAGGACGCCCGCGTTCGCCACGTGACCTTCAACCCCACGGATGTGATCCGGATCGACACCCACCTTCGAGTAAACACGTCAATCGAACTCGGTCCTGGCGAACGGATTAATCAAGTCCTGATCGGTGACTCCGCGTCCTATGAAGTGGAGGTTCTGTCGAACCGCAATACGATCTCGATCAAGCCTGTCGAGGCACGGGCCGCGACAAACCTGACGATCTTTACCAACCGCCGTGCTGTCGCCTTCTATCTGACAGAGGGACGCTCGCGGACACAGTCTTTCCGGGTCGTCGTAAACTTTCCCGACGAGCGACCCGCCGGGCGCCAGCTTGCGGCTGGAGGCCGAGATACCGGCTATCAATTCGCGGGCAGCGGTGCGATCCGCCCGGTGCGGGTCTGGAATGATGGGCGCTCGACCTTCTTTGAATTCCGGCCCGGCGTGCGGCCCTCGATCTTCGGCTTGAACGCCCAAGGCTACGAGATCACCCAGAACAGCCAAACCCAAGGTGCGGTCGTCCGTGTCACCGGCGTGCGGGACGCCTACACGATCCGCATGGGCGACGATCATATCTGCATCACCCGTGAGACTGGTGGGTTCACGACCGAGGCTGCTGCCGTGGCCGCCCTGCGTGGACGGGAGTTCTGATCATGAGCGACGAGAAAACCGGGGAAAAAGAATACAGTTTTGCGCCCAAGCGGCGCGCGTCGCTTGGGCTGAGGCTTGGTCTGGGGGCGCTCCTGTTGGCGGGGACCGCCATCATTGCCTACCCGCTTGTGCAAGGCAGCGGCGTCACTTCTGCCGTCGAGACATCGAAAGCCGACGACTTTCAGGATCAGGTCGATGGTGACGGGTTCGGCCGCATGATAGCCGAAGCTGAACCGACCGAACAAAGATCGGAGCCGAGGTTCGATCCCGGACCAATCGAGGATGAACTCGCGGCGCAGCGCCAGGCGCTGGAGGAGCAGAACGCCAAGCTTGCGAGCGACGTAGTCGCCCTACAAGCCCAGTTGACAAGACTGGCCGAGGCCCCTGCCCCCGACAATTCCGCCGAACTGGCCGAAGCGCTACGCTCGGTTCAGGAACAGAACACGGCGCTCATCGCCCAGATGCAAAGCGAGATGGACACCCGATTGGCAGAAGCCGATCTTGAAGCGCAAAAGCGCATCGCGACGCAGGTTGCCGCACGCGCACGTGTTGCCGATGGCCGGATGGAGCAGTTGATGGAGCAAATTCTCGGCCTGCAGCGCCAGAACGATGCCCTGCAACAGCAGATCGATGACGGTCTGAGTGACGCCCTGCGCGCGCAAACCGAGCGGGATAAGCTCGCCGCCGAGGAAGTAGCGCAACGGGCTGAACTGGACCGTCGGCGGGCCGAGGCGGCAGCGCTGCGCGACACGCAAATCCGATCCGAGGGGGTGATCTTTGATACGGGCGGCCAGACGGGCAGTCCGGCATCCGACCCCGAGAGGGGCCCTGCGGTCGGAGATGCCACCGCGCGCGCCTTCGTGTTGGAGGGTGCTCAGCCCGTTCAAGTC
The DNA here is from genome assembly GCF_002925845.1 of Roseovarius nitratireducens. Lineage (GTDB taxonomy): Bacteria > Pseudomonadota > Alphaproteobacteria > Rhodobacterales > Rhodobacteraceae > Roseovarius > Roseovarius nitratireducens. The sequence continues at coordinate 13,772 of NZ_PDNI01000025.1, forward strand.
GCGACAGCGGAGGTTATCGCCAATCCTTCCAACACGGTTCTGCAGGGCACGCTCATCCAAGCGTCACTGGAAACCGCCATCGATTCCACATTGCCCGGACAGATTACCGCCATCGTGAACTACCCGGTCTCGAGTTTCGATCAGTCCCGCGTTCTCATTCCTGAAGGTTCCCGCCTCTTCGGGACGTACAATTCGAATGTTTCTTTGGGCCAGGCCCGCATTCTGGTTGGCTGGTCACGCATCGTCACACCCGAGGGGCAATCGGTACAGCTCGCCGCATTCGGTGCGGACGATCAGGGCCGCTCTGGCGTGACGGGCTCCGTGAACTCACGCTTCGGGTTGCGCTTTGGCACCGCTGCTTTGCTGTCGATCATCGGCGCAGGACCGGCAATCGCCGCATCCGAGGCCAGATCCGAGACCGGAGCAGAGATTGCCGAGGATGTCGCGGGCAGTTTTACGCAAGCCACCGATGCCGTGATCGGCGAATATGCCACCCTGCCTCCAATTATTTCGGTCCCGCCAGGGGCCGCGATCAGTGTGATCGTCGACCGAGATCTCGAGTTCTATTAAGTGCGTTTCTTGTGCCCCAAACTGACTATGTGGCGAAACGCGCGTTCGACCAAAGGGAGAGGCAGCGTGTTTCGACGCGACACAAACCTGAAACGCACGGGCGGCCTGCCATGAACCAGGCGGCAGAAAAAACCAGTTTTCTTTCGACCTATCTAAAACCGCTGGCTGCACCGCTCTCCGATCCCGCCGTTGTCGAAATAGCGGTCAATCCCGATGGAAAGGTCTGGGTGGAAACCCGGGGGGCTGAGCATATGGTTGGCCTCGAAGGCGTTTTCTACTCCCCTGCCCAAGCTCGGGACCTTGCAACGTCCATTGCCAGCGCCACCCACGGACAGATCAGCGAGAAAAAGCCGCTGGTGTCCGGCAAGATCGAGATGAACGGCAAGCCGATCCGGGCACAGGTCGTCTATCCACCCGTCGTGGATGGCGGGCCGTCGATCACCTTGCGCCGCTATAGTGAAGACAAACTCACCTTGGGCGACATCGGTCTGCTGCACGGTGAACTGGTAGACCTGGACACCGAACGACAGAAAAAAGCCGAACAGGTTATCGCACTCACTCAGGCGGGGAACATTCGAGCCGCCATGAAACTTTGCATCGACGAGCGGCTGAACATCATGATCAGCGGCGGGACATCTACGGGCAAAACGACCTTTGCCCGGGCGCTTCTCGCGCTGGTGACCGAGACGGAGCGTATCGTGACTATCGAGGACGCGTTCGAGCTCTTCCCGCCGCAACCCAATCGCGCGATGCTCAAGGCGGACCGTATCCCCTCAAGTGAACGCACCGCGGCCAAGTTGCTGGAGACCTCTTTGCGCATGCGTCCTGACCGGATCATTCTTGGTGAGCTGCGCGGCGATGAGTGCAAGACCTTCCTCGACGCGATCAACACCGGCCATTCCGGCTCTTTCACCACAATTCACGCCGATACCGCGCAGAAGGCGCTCGACCGCCTAGCCCTCATGGTCATGTCCGTGGGCATCAACATGAGTTTTGAGGAGATAAGGCGCTACGCTGCGTCCAGCATCGACGTCGTGGTGCAGCTTGGTCGGAAGGACGGGCGGCGTGGGGTCGAACAGGTGTGGGTGCCGGGCAGCTCGAATCCCTGAGGGGATTTGCTGGTTCACATCGGATGATGCGTGCGCGCAGCGAAGATGCATGACAATGCATCCCGCCCGGTAAACGGAAATAAATTCGTTTACCGGTTGTCACGGTCAACCCAAAATTATAGGTTTACCGAGACAGTCATCTGGAGGCCGACATGGCCAACCTAAGCTCAGTGGCACGCTCAGCCTATGGCGATCTCTTGCGCCTGCTGAAAGACGACATGGTCGCCAATGTGCGTGGCTCGCTCGTCACCAAGGAGCGCGGCGGCAAGGTCTACTGGTACGCAGCCGAAAAGATCGGCAGTGACGTAAAATTCTGGTATATCGGTCCGGATAGTGCCGAGACGCGCAATCGCGTGGACCGCATGAACGAACTGCGGGAACAGGCAGCGGAGCGCAAGCGCGAACGCGCCAGGCTCGCGCGGCTGCTGCGCGCCGAGGGCATGACCCCCGTAGATCGCGGCACAGGCGGGCTGCTGCTCGCCATGGCCAAGGTCGGAACCTTCCGGCTGGGCGGCACCCTGATCGGCACGAATGCCTTTCGTTTGATGGAAGGAGAGCTGGGCACCACCCTTCCCCTTGGCAGCGTGGCGAACACCGGGGATGTCGATATCGCACAATTCGAGCGTCTGTCGGTTGCCTTGCAGGACGCCGTCGAACCATCGCTTGCCGAAACCTTCTCGGCGCTCAAATTTGACCCCGTTCAGGGTCTTGACCGCGATAGTGTCTGGCGCTGGCAGCAAAGCGGACAGACCGGCATGATGATCGAATTCCTGACGCCATCTTTCGACGCGGAAGAGGGCATTCGCGATCTCCCCGCCCTCGGCGTCAAGGCGCGAGCCCTGCATCACTTGAACTATCTGATTTCCGATCCGATCCACGCCGTCGCCCTCTATCGGGACGGCATCCTTGTGCAGATCCCAAGGCCCGAGAAATTCGCCATACACAAGCTGATCGTTGCAGACCGCCGCCGCGACGGGCCCGAGTCCTTCAAGGCTGAGAAGGACCGCCTGCAGGCCGCGTTCCTTATCGAAACCATGGCCGAAGATCGCCCGTCCGATATCTGGGACGCTTACGCCGACGCAATGGCGCGTGGCCCCAGGTGGCGTGAGAGGATCGAACGGACGCTGCAGCGAATGCGCGACACACGAGAGATTCTGATAGCGTGCGAGGCAGTGTAGCACGGTCACTCGCGATGTGCAGGAATAGTCGTTTTCTGGTCTGGTTCCAAGGATCAGGTCGCGCGGGCGGCTCGCTTTGAAGGCATATGTAACTCCCGGAAACTTCGCTTGATTTTGGCGGGATAGTCAACTTATTGCCTGTCCTCTGACATCCGCCTCTCGGCACCGTTTCAAGCGACCATTGCTGCCGCAGTCTCGTTCCAATGATGGAAAGCTGCCGTTCTCGTTTGACTATAAACGGAGGCGGTCATTTTGTGGCGACGGGGACGGAACAGGTTTGCGGTTTCATCATGAACGGTCAGAAACCTTTGCGCCTGCCTGGCCGATTTGAAGCGCCCTTGTATCTTCTCCCGCTTTCGGGTCGGCCTGTGTGATCCTTCGATACGATTGTTCAATCCTTTATGTGCTCGATGATCGACGTCCAGCGTGAGCCGCCGCAAGGCCGCTCCGTAACTGCGCCATTTTATCTGTAATAATGACTCTCGGTTTTCCCCATCGGGCAACCAATCTGGCGATAAATCGCTTCGCGGCCCGCGCATTCCGGCGAGATTGAACCAGGATGTCAAGAACTTCTCCGTTGCTGTCGACGGCACGCTATAGCCAATGCTTTACGCCTCGGATCATGATGACCACTTCGTCCAGGTGCCATTTGTCCGAAGGTTGCCGTCGAGCCACCCTCACCTGTTTTGCGATCTGAGCACCAAATTTTCCGACCCAGGCTCGAATTGTCTCATAGCTCACCAAAATGCCGCGCTCCGCCAACAGGTCCTCGACATCACGAAGGCTGAGCGCGAAGCGATGATACGCCCAGACGGCATAGGAAATGATGGAGCGCGGGAAATGGTAACCCTTCAGGCGAGGTTGGGAAATCTGGCTGATCATCATCCCGCGCTACCGCCTGTCCGACGTAGGGTCAATAAGTTGACGATGCCCCGTGCTGTTCAACCAGTCCACCGCCTCGCTTCGGCCAAAGGCGCGCACGTCACGCGACTAACGCCCGTCACGGGATGTCGAGCAGCACCGCCCCCGCGCGTCCCGGGCGCATGACTGTTTCATGGGCGGTGGCACAGTCCTCGAGGGGAAATCGTGCGTGAATAACTGGTCGCAGTGTGCCCGCCTCGACGGCTGTGGAAAGGCGCGCGATGGCGGCCTGCCGCTTGGCATCCGGAAGGATGTAAATCAGAATGATGTCGATCTTGAGCGCCTTGAAGAGATAGGGCCCGAACGGGACCTGCGGTGTCATGTCCTTGCCGGACCCGTAGGCGGCGATGGTGCCGTTTGGAGCCATCACCTCGTGCAGCAGCGTGGCATTTGCCCCGAATTCCACCTCTATGGCGCGGTCGATCCCATTCCCGCCGGTTGATTGCAGGATCTTTTCGGCCAGATCGGGATCGGCATAGTCGAAGACCTGCGCCGCCCCCGCCGCGCGCACCCGGTCCATCGCGGAGTGCGAACAGGTGGCGATGACCTCCGCCCCCGCCGCACTGGCAAGCTGCACGGCATTGTGGCCGACCGCCCCCGCCCCGCCCGACACCAGCAGCCTTTGCCCGGCCACGCAGCCGCCGCCAAAGACGGTGTGCGCCGCCGTGAGGCCCGGTATTCCGAGGCAGGCCCCGATGTCGAAATCCACCCCCTTGGGCAGGGGAACCGCCTGCGCGGCCGGCAGCGCGATATATTGGGCCGCCGTGCCATAGGCGCGCTGCCACTGTCCGTTCCATATCCAGACGCGTGTGCCGATGCGCGCAGCAGGCACCCCGTCGCCGACCGCCTCGATCACCCCGGCGCCATCGGAATGCGGAACGACGCGGGGAAAGGCGGGCTTGGTAACACCGGGGCGGGCCCCGGCGCGGGCCTTAGCATCCGACGGATTTACCCCCGAGACATGCAACCGTACCAGAACCTCGCCCGGGCCCGGGTCGGGCGTCGGTATCTCGCAAGCGGCCAGAACCTCGTTGGGCGGGCCGAAACGGCTGTAACTTATGGCGTGCATGGTCGTGATTCCGATCAGGTGAAGGCAAGGTCAGAGCTGCCGCAGCGCATCGGTGGCTGCGGTTTTGCGCCCTTCCCCGGTCCCGCTCGCGTCGGCTGGTGGGCAGACTCAAACCGTTGATGCCGTCCGGAAGACGCCCCGCGAAGCGGTCTGGAGATTAGTGTCGCAGCGGCGCTTCGATTTGTCCACCGGCTAGTCAACTCGCCGCCCGCGTCGTCCCGCGCAGGATGCATTCGAGCGGGCACCTGATCCGGAAATGCTCCTCGGTTGCCCCCTCTTTGGTCCCTGTGATCAGCGCCGTGAACCGCTCGCCCGCGATCTTGCCGATATCGCGCGCGGGAATGCGGATCGTGGTCAGGCCGGGTTCCATCTCGCCCGATCCCTTGAAATCGCCGATCCCGATCACCGACAGGTCATCGGGCACCACAATACCACAGCTCTGTGCGCCGTAGATCACGCCTTGCGCGATAACGTCATTTCCACACAAGAGCGCGGTTGGGCGGTGCTCGCCCTGCAAGAGATCCTGCCCCAGCTGCTTGGCCTGGGCGATGCTGTAGGGCACTTCGCAGTGCCAGTCCGAGATCAGCGGGATGCCTGCGGCCAACAACCCGTCGCATGCGCCCGCGAGCCGGGCATCGGCGCGGTCATTCCCTTCGGAACGCGGAAAGATCAGCCCGATGTCGCGATGCCCCAGCCCAATCAGATGCTCGGCCGCGCGGAGTCCCGCCTCGCGATTGTCCGCGCCGACACAGGGCAACACGGCATCGGGTGCATAATTCCAGAGCCCCATCGCCGGGATGCCCTGTTGCTCCAGCAAGCGCATGCTGGCCTCCGCGTGCTCCAGCCCGACAACGGCGATCCCGTCCACCCGATGCTCCATCAGCTTGCGCATCATCGCGTATTCGCGGTCGAGGTCATAGGAATGCGAGGCGATCAGCAGGGTGAACTCGGCGCGGTCGATGGCCTCGGAAAAGGACTGGATCATCTCGGCAAAGATGGCGTGGTCGATGGTCGGCACGATCAATCCGATGGTGCCACTGCGTCGTCCATGCATCGACTGGGCGGACCGATTGCGGATATATCCCAGCTTTTCCACCGCGCGGGTAATGCGTTTCCGGGTCGCCGGGCTGACGAGCGCGGGATGGTTGAAACTGCGCGACACGGTGGAGGGCGACACCCCCGCGGCATTTGCAACGGACACGATATCCACTTTCCCTGGCTTTATATCAGACATCTGGACCGTGTTCCCGACCAATTTATGAAAACATTTGCATTCCTATTTTCATTACGTAGCGTAATGGGTCAAGCAGGCTGGTCCATGACCGACCGCGCCAGGCGCCGGGTACGGTGCGCCTAAGCCTGCCCATGATGTTGAAGAGGACTGCATGATGAGCGCACAGGATGATATCGCCGCTGTCGAGCAGGTTATGGCCCGGGCCCGAGCGGCGCAGCGCGCCTATGAGGCCGACGGCTCGCAAGAGCGCTATGACCGGGCCGCGCAGGCCGCCGCATGGGCGATCATGGAGCCCGCGCGCAACCGTGCGCTAGCCGAACTCTCGGTCGCGACCACCGGTTTGGGAAACGTGGCCGACAAGATCACCAAGAACCATCGCAAGACCCTGGGCCTGATGCGCGATATCGCCAAGGCGCGAACCCACGGCGTGATCCGCGACGATCCTGCTACCGGCATCACCGAGATCGCCCGCCCGATCGGCGTGATCGGTGCCGTGGTGCCCTCGACCAATCCCGGCGCGACACCGGCGAACAATATCATCAACGCACTGAAATGCGGCAATGCCATCGTGCTCTCACCCTCGCCCAAGGGGGTGCCCACCTGCGAGCGGCTGCTGGAGCATATCCATGCCGAGTTCGACAAGATCGGGCTGGATCATGATCTGGTGCAGATGGTGCCCGCCCCCGGCTCAAAGGCCAAGACACAGCGTATGCTGGAACTGTCGGATCTGGTGGTGGTGACCGGCAGCCAGGACAATGTGCGCCGCGCCTATACCTGCGGCACCCCGGCCATCGGCGTGGGCGCGGGCAATGTCACCGTGATCGTGGACGAGACCGCCGACCTGGCGGCGGCGGCGGCTAGGATCGCGGCCTCCAAGACCTTCGACAACGCAACCTCCTGTTCGTCAGAGAACGCGGTCGTGGTGGTCGATGCGGTGTACGATGCATTTGTCGCGGCGCTGGCCGAGGAAGGCGGCGCGCTGGTGCCCGAAAGCGCAGCGCCGGGCATCGTCGAGCGGCTCTGGCCCGACGGCCATCTGAACCGCGAGGTTATCGCCAAGGATGCAGCGCGCATGATCGAGGCGCTTGACCTTGCACCAGAGGCCCCCCCCAATACCCGCTTTGTCGCCGTCGAAACGCGCGGCATCGGGCCTGATCATCCGCTCTCGGGCGAAAAGCTGAGCCTCGTTCTGGCGCTCTACCGCGCCTCTGATTTCGAGGATGCGTCGTCCATCGTTGCGCGCATCCTGTCACATCAGGGGGCCGGCCATTCCGTGGGCCTCCACAGCGCCGAAGATACCCGCGCACGCCATTTGGCCGAAACCCTGCCGACCTGCCGGGTGATCGTCAACCAGCCGCATGCCTTCGCCACCGGCGGGGCCTTCAACAACGGCATGCCGTTCTCGCTGTCGATGGGCTGCGGAAGTTGGGGCGGCAATTCCATCGACGACAACCTTCACTGGCGGCATTTTCTGCAAACCACGAAGATCGTTCGTGAAATTTCTCCGCAGGAGCCGACGCTTGACGAGGTTTTCGCAGGCTACTGGCAGGTGGCGGGCCAATGAAGCTGCGGCGCGATGCCCCGCCCCGGGGCACCCTGCGCGATTGGATCGACGCCCGCGCCGAGGCGGGTGGCCCGGCGATGTGCTTTCCCGACGAGGGGGGGGCGATTGACTGGCCTGCTCTGCGCCTGCGTGCACGTGCCATCGCCGGGCTGCTGACCGCCAGGGGAATTGCCCATGGCGAGAGCGTGGCGATCATGCAGCCCAATGGGCAGCTCTCCATCGAGGCGCTCTTCGGCGTGCTTTACGGCGGGTTTCGCGCGACGATGATCAACCTCGTGGCCGGCGCCGATGCGATTGGATATGCTCTTGATCATTCCGGCGCGCGGGTAGCGTTCGTGCACCCCGCGCAGCAAGACGTGTTCCAGCGCGTCAATCCCGGCGGGTCTATCACGGCGCTCGACATGGTCGAGTCGGCGCCGGGCGCGAGCCTGCATCCAGTCGCGCCCGGCGATCATGCGCTGCTGATGTATACCTCGGGCACGACAGGGCAGCCCAAAGGCGTTGTCCACACCCAATCGAGCCTTTTGGCCGGGGGGTGGACCACGGCCATCGCCCATGAGGTGAACCCCACGGATACCGGGCTCTGCGTGCTGCCAGCCTATCATATCAACGGGCTCTGCGTGTCCGTGATGGCGGTGCTGGTCTCGGGAGGACAGCTGGCGATGTGCGCCCGGTTTTCCGCCAGCCGGTTCTGGGCGCAGGCTGCGGAGACGCGGGCGACGTGGTTCTCTGTCGTGCCTACCATCGTCTCGCATCTCGTGCATGGCGAGGCCAGCCCTGATCCTGAGACCCGCGCGCGGTTGCGGTTCGGGCGCTCGGCCTCCTCGCCGCTGCCGGTCGAGGTGCATTCCGCGTTCGAGGCCCGGTTCGACGTGCCCATCATCGAGACCATGGGGCTGACTGAAACCGCCGCACAGATCCTCTCCAACCCCCTGCCCCCCGGCACGCGCAAGATCGGCTCGCCCGGCATCGCCTATGGCAACATGGCCGAGGTGGCGGGACCGGACATGCGCCCCCTGCGTCCGGGCGAGGAAGGCGAGATCATCGTCAAGGGCCCGAACGTCATGCTGGAATATTTCCACAACCCAGAGGCCACGCGCGACAGCTTTACCCCAGATGGCTGGTTGCGCACAGGCGATCTCGGACGCAAGGATGCGGACGGGTATTTCTATGTCACCGGGCGGCTCAAGGAGTTGATTATCAAGGGCGGCGAGAATATCGCCCCGCGCGAGATCGACGAGGTGCTCTATACCCACCCGGACGTCGTCGAGGCTGCGGCCTTCGCCCGCCCCTGTCCGCAATACGGCGAGCGGGTAGAGGCGGCGGTGACGCTGCGCGAGGGGGCGACAGTGCGCGCCGGGGCGCTGCTCGAATTGTGCCGCGCGCGGCTGGGAGCGTTCAAATCCCCTGACCGGGTGCATGTCCTGGCGGATCTGCCAAAGGGACCCTCGGGCAAGATCCAACGCGTCAAGCTGCCGCAATTGCTGGATCCGGAGCCCGACGGCACCCTATGAGACGGGGCTTAGTCCTAGGATCTCGCGCGCCTGCGCCGGGCTGGCCACGGGCCGCCCGTAGCGCTCGCACAGATTCGCAGTGCGCGCCACCAGCGCCGCGTTCGAGGGGGCGAGCCGGTCCCTGTCGAGACGCACATTGTCTTCGAAGCCGGTGCGGCAATGGCCCCCCTCGGCGATGCACCATTCGTTGACCACGATCTGCCCTGGGCCGATCCCGGCGGCGCACCATTCCGCGTCCGGCATGAGGCGGTTGACGGTGCGGATGTAGAAATCGAACACCTCTCGATCGACCGGCATGGCGTTCTTCACCCCCATCACGAACTGGATGTAGAGGCTGCCGGGAATGCGCCCGTCGCGGTTCATCGCTGCGGCGTGGAAAATGTGACCGAGATCGAAGGCCTCGATCTCGGGCTTGATGCCGTAGGTCCGCATTTCTTCGGCCAGCCAGTCGATCAGCTCCGGCGCGTTCTCATAGACGCGACCGGGAAAATTGTTCGATCCGGTTGTGAGCGAGGCCATTTCGGGTCGCAAGCTCAGCATCGCGCCGCGCTCGCGGCCTGTGCCGGTGCGCCCGCCGGTCGAGAACTGCACGATCATGCCGGGGCAGTGCCGCTCGATCCCTTCCTTGAGGTGGGCGAATTTCTCCGGGTCGCTGGTCGGGCTCTCGTCATCGTTGCGGACATGGCAATGGGCGATGCTGGCCCCCGCCTCAAAGGACTCATGGATCGCGTCGACCTGTTCGGAGACAGTGATCGGGACCGCCGGGTTGTCTTTCTTGCGCGGCACGGCACCGGTCATGGCGACACAGATGATGCAGGGTTTGCTCATGGCTTGATCCTCCGTTCAAAGGTCGATCTCGGGGCGAGTCTCGGCGAAGGCGGGCAGATCGGCGCAGGCCTGCGAGAGCGCGCGCAGCGCAGGGACCCCTTGTAGGTCGACCATCTGGGCCATCGCGACGGCAAGGAAATCATGCGCCACCACGGTGGAAATCACCGGCTGCGACATCTCGGGCGGCAGGGCAGTGTCGGCAAAGCGCTCCTCCAGCCAGCCCAGCCCAGACATCACCTGCCCGATATTGTGGTCGATCCAAGGCTGATGGACCTTCTCTTTGGGACGCATGACGCGCTCGTAGCGGGCAGCCGCGGCCTTGTCCATGACGCCGAGCGCGACGGCGGTGACGCGCAGCGCCTCGCGCCGCGCGGGCCCGGCGGCGGGCAGCAGCGCGCGGTCCGGCCCCGCGATCCGGTCGATCTCGTCGAGGATGGCGCTGCTTTCGAAGATCATCTCGCCATCGTCGAGGATCAGCGCCGGCACCCGGCCCACCGGATTGAGCCGGCGCAACTCTTCAAGATCATGCCATGCGGTGAGCGGGCGGCGCTCGAACGGCAGGCCTAGCAGCTTGAGCGATACCGCGACGCGGCGGGTGAAGGGCGACAGGTAACGGCCGATCAGGATCATGGTGCCTCGCTTTCGGTTGCGGTCAGGTGCGGGCCTCGGCCCGTCTTCTTGCGTCCACGAAACAGGCGGCGAGACCCAGGATCAGGGATCCGCAAAGCATCAGGTCGAGCGCCACCGGGCGGCCATGCTGCGTGAGCGTCACATAGCCGAGCGCGACCACGAGGTAGAAATAGCAGCGCCCGGCCCATCCCAGCGGCATGAAGCAATAGCCGAAGGCCGCGATCGCCCCCGCCAGCTGGGTTGCCAGTACCTCCAGCACCGGCACGATCACCGTAGCGTCGATATCGGGAAAGCTCAGCAGCGGCTTGTTGAAGACGAAGGCGAATGGAATGATGAAGGTGGTGCTAGCGATCTGCAGGGAGCGGATGGCGGTTGTCCAGAACGAGGCCCGCGCCAGTTTCGCCGCCGCCAGAACCGAGACCGCCACCGGCGGCGAGAGGGTGGAGAAGACAGCGAAATAGAAGACGAAGAAATGCGCGCTGAGCGGTTCGACTCCCACCTCCTGCAGGAACGGAACCACGGCCAGCGAGGCCACCACATAGGCAATCGGCGTGGGCAGCCCCATGCCCAGCACCAGCGACAGCAGCATCGCCCCGATCAGCAGCAGGATCTCGTTATCGGGCAGGGTGGTGGCCAGCAGCGTGGCCAGCCGCCCGGAAAGATTGGTGCTGGTCATCACCTGCCCCAGCGGGCCGATGGCGAGAATGAGCAGCGACAGCAGCGTGGTCAGCACCAGCCCCTCGCGCACAGACGAAACAAGTTCGGCCCGCGACGGCCTGTAGGGCCCCTGAAGCTGCGACAGCACCAGCGCCGCGGCGATGCCCGCCAGCGCCGCGTAGCCCGCCGAGCGAAAGCCCAGAAGTAGCCAGATGACCAGCACCAAGGACACAAGGAACGTGGGTGCCATGCGCCGAATCAGCCGCCCATCCACCGGCTCGTCAAGTTTGGGCAGGTCACGGCGGAGCGCGTAGGTGCCAATCGAGAACAGGACCCCGGTGAGATAGAGCAGTCCCGGGATCAGCGCCGCCAGCGCCACCTCGACATAAGGAAGCCCGAGAAAGGCCGCGATCAGGAAACCGGCCAGCCCCAGGACCGGCGGCAGAATCTGCCCCGCCGAGGAGGCCGAGGCCTCAATCGCCCCCGACATCGGCGCGCCGAAGCCGTGGCGCTTCATCATCGGGATGGTGAACCGACCGCTGAGCACCACGTTGGAGACCGCCTGTCCCATCACAGCGCCGATGGAGCCGCTGGCGATCACCGCCGGCAGTGCCGCGCCGCCGCGCACCGAACGCCCCGTGGCCTTGCCGATCTCAATGGTCAGACGCAGCATTCCGGTGCCCAGCAGGGTGGTGCCGAAGATGATCAGCAGGAAGATCTGGTCGGCGGCGACGCCTGAGAACAGGAAAAAGCCTTGGTTGGTATTAAGCGATACATAGTTCATCACGAAACCGTCGGAATAGCCGGTGTGACGCAGAAGGCTCACCGGGATGTGCTGTCCGAAGAAGAAATAGAGAATCGAGCCGGCACAGAGCGAGGACAGCAGCAGCCCCCAGTGAAACCAGGTCAGGTAAATGATGCTGCCCATGATCAGGTAACCGGCCCAGAGGGTCACCGGGTCGAAGAACGGCGCGTTGACCACCATCCAGTCAAGATTCCACCAGAAATAGCCCAGCCCGCCGAGCCCGGAGGCGATAGCCAGCAGCACCAGCACGCGGTGCAGCCCGGCAGCGCGCACCCGGCGCCCGGCCTCGCCCTCGATCTCGGACGGGGCGTCGATCTCGCTCAGCGCCAGCAGCCCGCTCATGGCGACGATGGCCATGGCGAAATTCACATAGAAGACCGGTCCGCGCGACACCAGCCCGAAGACCGACAGCGAGAGATAGGCGATGAGGCCGAGGCCCGCGATCCAGATCGCGGCCTCGAGCGTACGGCTCAGCCCGGTTCGGCCTGATCTGGGCAAACGCTCTGAAGACATTGATCACGCCCTGTCATGATGGTGTATGCGTGGGGCGGGGGGCGGCCCGCGCCGCCCCCTCCCCTCGTGGTTCGAAAGGCTGTCCGTCCCGGTCAGTCGCCTGGATAGGTCATCGGCTCGAAGTCCTTGCGGCGTTCCCACAGGCCCAGTTCCTTGTAGGCGCGGATGGCACCGGGATGCGCGTTTTCCTCGCTCAACCCGGAGATCATGTTCGCCTCTGACCAGAACTTCCAGAAGCCCTGACCGCTTTCGCGCAGGCCGGGGCCGTGCTTGTGCACACCCATGACCAGATCATAGGCGACATCCTCCGGAAAATCCGGGTGGACGGCGGCGAAGATCCGGTTGGTTCCGGCGAGGAAATCCTCGGTTTGGCCGGGCAAGCTGCCTGCGGGCACGGTGACGCGGCCATAGGTCATGCCGAATTTCTCGTTCACCGTGTCGATCGCCTCGTCGGTCAGGCCGAGATAGCGGATCTGCTGACCCGAGGCATGCAGCTTGCTGGTCAGGGCATTGGTCCACCAGATGGTCTGGTCGCCATTTGTGACCAGTGCGGCCAGCGCCGCATCGGTGGTACCGTCGATCAGTTCCTGGGTCAGGACCGCGGGGGAGACGAAGCGGATATCGCTGTTCTCCTCGGTGATGCCGTAACCATGTTCGAGATAGAGTGCCGCCGACATGCCCCAGTCGCTCTGCGTGGGCAGGCCGATCGAGATGCTCTTGCCCTTGAGATCGGCAACCGACTTGATCTCGGGGTCGAAGGTCACGAAGAACTTGCCCTGAGCGACCACGCCTTCACCGTAGAGCAGCTTGAACTTGATCGGCACCGGCTGCGGGACGAATTTCGCAAATTCCTCGCGCCCGCCCTGAAACGCGGCCTGGATCACGGTGTCCTCGGTGCCGAAGACCGTGGTTGTCCAGCGCCGCTCCTCGGCCATGGCGCGCACGTTGAACATGAATCCCGGTGTCTCCTGCGCGGCGGGCAGCACCTGCGAGCCGTCCCGCGCCATGCGCGCGGCGAGCACGGTATTGGTCTGCACGGCACCGCAGCCCAGCGGACAGGCCAGGAACGGCACCACGGTTTCGGCGGCGGCGATGCCCGCCGTCAGCGTTGAGGCCGCGAGTGCCGCAGCAGCGGCCAGAGACCGCATCCTCATGAACTTGAAATGTTTCATTTAGTCCTCCCTTGGTTGGCTGTGTGCCGGTCGGACGTGATGCCGCCAGCAGCTTTGAGTGTCGTCAACGCAACTCCTCCGGCGTTGCTCCTCTTGCATGCGCTATTTCAACGTCCTGCCCCCATCGACATAGACGGTCTGTCCGGTGATGAATCGGCCCCCCTCCGACATCAGTAACAGCATGGTCGCGATCAGATCCCCGGCCTCGCCGAAGCGGCCCATCGGGATCTGTGCCAGGGCATGCGCCGCCATTTCGGGATCGGCGAGAATCGTGGCTTCGGTCAGCGGTGTCCGGGTCATGGCCGGGCCGATCGCGTTGACCGTGATGCCGGTCCGCGCCCATTCCAGCGCGAGCAGTTTCACCAATTGCGACAGCGCCGCCTTGCTGGTCGAATAGGCGGAGTATTGCTCGTTCACCACCCGGCTCGAAACCGAGGCCAGATGCACGATCCGGCCGCCACGCTCCTGTTCGGCCATGACCCGCGCGGCGCTGCGCGACAGCAGAAACGCCCCAGTCACGTTCACCGCCATGGTCTCGATGAAATCGGCGACCGACAGGTCCAGCGCCGGGGCGAAACGGGCGATGCCCGCACTGTTGAGAACGGCGTCGATCCGCCCGCCGTGGTGCTGCGCGCAGGCAATCACCTCATCCACGCTCTGCGGGTCGGTCACATCCAGCGCGCAGGACAGATGCCCCTTGCCGGGCAGCGTGCGAAGGGCGTCGGAGGTTTCCTGCTCCAGCCGGTCCGCCAGAACGATCCGCGCCCCGCGCGCCGCGAGCCCGGATGCAAGCCCGAGCCCCAGACCCTGGGCACCCCCGGCGACAAGGACCACATGGCCCGAGACATCAAACACCGGGTCAGCCATTGCCTACATCACCGCGCCACGACCCGAGGGGTCGTTCGTCTTGTGGTGCAGCATCCGGCGGGCATAGTCGATATCGGCCACCTCGCGGCCCAGTTCACTGACGATCCGGGCGGCGCGCTCGACCAGTTGCCGGTTGGTCTCCGCCAGCTCGCCCCTGGCATAGAACACCGTGTCCTCGAAGCCGGTGCGCATGTTGCCGCCCATGGCGACGGCCATGGTCGTCAGCGGCAATTGCGAGCGGCCCACCGAGACGATCTGCCAGTTCGAATTCTCCGGGATCGCATCGAGCATCGTCAGCAGGTATTTCGGCTCTGCCGGGATGCCGCCATTGATCCCCATGACAAAGCTGAAATGCATCGGATCGGAAATGATGCCCTCCTCGCGCAATTGCAGCATGTTGAAGATATGGCTGACATCGTAGACCTCCAGCTCGTTCACGATGCCACGTTCGCGGCAGCCAGTGATGAACTCGCGGTTCCATGCCTTGGAGTTGTTGAACAGGAATTCCGCATCCTTGTGCTGGAAATGGAACGTGCCGGCATTGACCGTCAGCATGTCCGGGGCGGGATCGAGATCGAGCAGCGCCATGCGCTGCTCCTGGGTGAAGCCGGACCAGACGCCGTTGCCCTCGCGGCGGATGCCGATGCCGTTGCCGACCTGGGTGATCATGTCGGGGCAGCGTTCCTTGATGCCTGCGATCACCTCGCCATAGATAACCGGATCGGCGCTTGTCCGCCCCTCCTTGTCGCGTACATGGATATGGGCAATGGTCGCACCCGCCTCGTAGCAGTCGGCGAATGTGGCGATGATGTCCTCGGGCTGCTCAGGCAGCCTCGGATTGGCCTCCTTGCCATGAAGCCCGCCGGTCGGTGCAATCGTGAGCACCACCTTGTCGGTGGATTGAAGTACCGGTTTCATTCACGTCCTCCCTGAGACCAAGAACCGCGCGCGTCCCTTGTTGCCGCGTCAGCCCGGTTTGATGCTGAACAGAACCTGTCCAAATTCGACCAACTGGGCATTCTCCGCGCCGATGCTCTCGATCACACCGTCGGTGTCCGCGTGGATAGTGGTGAACAGCTTCATCACCTCGATCACGCAGAGCGGATCGCCCTGCCTGACCGTACTGCCCTGCTCGACGAAGGGCGGCGCATCGGGCGACGGCGCGCGATAGAAGGTGCCGACCACGGGGGCGCGCACGAGGGCCGCGCCATTGTCCTGACCCTGCGATGCATCCGGCGCGGTCGCGTCCGGTGTCGCGGGGCTGGCCACCGGCGCGGCTGGCGCTGTCGGTGCGGCGTTCTCGCTCGCCGCACGCCCGGCACCCCGCCGATGCACGATAAGCTTGATGTCCTGCGTCTCGAGCACGACCTCCTCGCAGGAGGACGAGTCGATGATGCTCAGGATCTCGCCGACTTCCTTAAATCCGGGCATGGACATCTTCACCTTCTTCGGCCTCATCCATCGCCCAGGTCGCTGATATCTCTTCCGCCGCCGCCAGCAGACGCGGGACATGCTGGACCGCCACGCTCATCGGCATGCGCGCCTGCGGTGCGGAAACCGCGACCGCCGCGCAGACCTTGCCGCGCACATCGCGCACCGGAACCGCCGCGCAGATCACGCCAGCCAGGAATTCCTGATTATCGACGGAATAACCTTGCGTCCGGATCTGGGCGAACTGTTCCTCGAGCGCCGGAATCTCGGTCATGGTCGTGTCGGTATAGGCATGCAGGTCGGACAGGGACAGCAGATGCTCGCGCCGCCGCTTGGGCTGATGCGCCAGAAGCATCTTACCCATCGAGGTGCAATGCAACGGCACGCGCGAGCCCACTTCGTAGCGCAACCCGAATGGCCAGGAGGCCTCGACCCGGTCGGCATAGAGCAGGGCGCCGCCGGAAATGATGCCGAAGTTGCAGGTCTCGCCGGTGGCCGCCGACAGCCGTTCGAGGATCGCGTGCTTGGAGCCATGCCGCACCGCCGTCTGAAACACGTTGAGCGCAAAATTGAACAGCCGCGGGCCGGGCACATATCCCCGGCTGCCCGCCTCCTGCACCAGAAGACCGTCCATTTCCAACTGGTGCACGATGCGGTGCACCGTCGGGGTCGGCATGTCGAGCAGCACCGCGATCTCCGACACGGTCAGCGGACGGCCCGAGGATCCGATGCATTCCATCACCGCGAATGTCTTTTGCGATACGCTGGAGCGATCGCCGAGCGGATTGGCAAGATGTAGAGGGGCCGTCATTCAATCTGTCCTTCCCGTCAGGAGAATCTTCATATTATCAAAATCCGGAATGAAATTTTTTACAAGATGAAATTTTGCTTGCCAATCTGCCAGATATTGAGAGGCTATGAACCGTGGCAGCAAAAGGACCGGCATCACCGTGAAGAAAGTCCTGATCGCGAACAGAGGGGAAATCGCCTTGCGGGCGGTGCGGGCCTGCAATGCGCTCGATATCCGGTCGGTTGCGGTCCACTCGGAGCCCGACGCCGCCTCGCCGCATGTCTGGGCCGCGAGTCAGGCTGTCTGCATCGGCCCTGCGTCCAGCACGCAGAGTTATCTCAATGCCGACGCGCTCTTGCATGTCGCCTGCGCCACGGGTTGTGACGCGGTCTATCCGGGCTACGGGTTCCTTGCGGAAAATGCCGATTTCGCAGAGCGTTGCGCGACCGAAGGGCTGATCTTCGTCGGGCCCGAGGCAGACACCATCCGGCTGATGGGCGACAAGGCTGCGGCCCGCAGCGCCGCACTCAGACATGGCGTGCCGGTGGTGCGCGGATCCGACGGCGCGGTCCGTGAGGCGGACAACATCGAGGAACTGGTCGAACAGATCGGGTTTCCGGTCCTGATCAAGGCCAGTGCTGGCGGCGGCGGGCGCGGTATGCGAATCGCTCGCTCCGCCGAGGAGTTTGGCGCGCTGTTCGCACAGGCCAGCCGCGAGGCGCAGCAGGCATTCGGCGATCCTGCGGTCTATCTCGAACGCTTCGTGTCGAATGTCCGCCATATCGAGGTGCAGGTCTTCGGCGATGGCAAGGGCAACGCCGTGCATGTCGGAGAGCGCGATTGCACCGTGCAGCGGCGTCACCAGAAACTGCTCGAAGAGGCCCCCTCGCCGGTGCTGAACTCCGAGGAGCGCGCGCGCATCCATGACAGCGCCCTGCGCCTCACCGCCGGTGTGAATTATCGCGGCGCGGGCACCGTCGAGTTCATTTTCGACGCCGCGACGCGCGAGTTCTTCTTCATCGAGATGAACACCCGCATTCAGGTGGAGCATCCGGTGTCCGAAATGCTGACCGGCGCGGATCTGGTCGCCGAGCAGTTCCGCATCGCGCGGGGCGAGGGGATCTCGGTGGGCCCGCCCGCCGCCGACTGTGGCCATGCCATCGAATTCCGCATCAACGCCGAAGCCTTTCGGCATGATTTCCGCCCCTCCCCGGGCCGAATCACGAGGTGGGAGCCGCCACGCGGGCCCGGCATCCGGGTCGATGGCTTCGTCGCCGCTGGCAGCACGGTGCAGCCCTATTACGATTCGATGCTGGCCAAGCTCATTGTACATGGCACCGATCGCGGCCACGCCCTCGAACGCGCCCGCGCCGCGCTGGCCGCGTTCATGGTCGAGGGCATCGACACCACCATCGACCTGCACCGCGCCCTCGTCCGGGATCCGGAGTTTGCGGTGAGCGGAATTCACACCAAGTGGGTCGAGGAAAGTTTCTTGCCGCAGCTGTTCGAGAGGGAAACATGAGCCGCACGATCCGTCTTGTTGACGTCACCCTGCGCGATGCGCATCAATGCCTCTGGGCCACGCGCATGACCACCGCCATGATGCAGGAGATCGCCCCGCGGCTGGATCGCGCCGGGTTCGAGGCGATCGACCTCGTCGGCGGGGCGGTGTTCGATGTCTGCGTGCGTTACCTGCGCGAAGACCCGTGGGAGCGCATGCGCATTCTCAATCAATGGGTCACCGAAACGCCGCTGATCATCCACACACGGGGGCAGAGCCTCTTTACCTTTGAATTCTTTCCCGACGATATCGTGGAACTGGCGGCCGAACGGTTTGCCGCCAACGGCATGCGCTATCACACGCCCTATGATGCGCTCAACGACATGCGCAATCTGGAAATCCCGATCCGCGCCGCCAAGAGCCACGGTCTGCACGTCGTGGGCGGGCTGGTCTATACCTACAGCCCCGTGCACACCGACGCCTATTACCAGAAAAAAGCCAAGGAGTTGATCGCGCTTGGCGTCGATGGCATCTTTCTCAAGGATGCCAGCGGCCTCTTGCGGCCCGAGCGCGTCGCCACGCTGATCCCGGCGCTCAAATCGGTGATGGGCGAGATGCCGCTGCAGATCCACACGCATTGCAACTCGGGGCTCGCCCCCTATGTCGTGCTGCAGGCGGTCGAACATGGGGTCGACGTGGTCCATACCGCCACCTCGACCCTCGCCAATGGCGTCAGCCACAGCCCCACCGAACGGGTCACGCAGAACTTGCGGCGGCGCGGCTACGGCGTGGATATCGACCTCGGACCGGTGGAGGAGGCCGCCGAACGGCTGGCCTTCATCGCCGAGGCCGAGGGCAAGCCCGTGGGCGAGGTGCGCGAATATGACGAATTCCACTATTGCCACCAATGCCCGGGCGGCATGGTGTCGAACCTCGCCTATCAGCTTGAGGGCATGGGGCTTCAGGGGCGGCTGAACGAGATCCTGGAAGAGGCATGGCATGTGCGCGAGGATCTGGGCTACCCGATCATCGTCAGTCCCTTTGCCCAATATGTCGTGACCCAGGCAATCCTGAACGTCATGGGCCGGGATCAGGGCCGCGCGCGCTATGATACCGTCCCGAACGAGGTGCAGCTCTATGTGCGTGGCGGCTATGGCGAGATTGCGGGCACGATCGACCCGAACCTCTATG
Organism: Roseovarius nitratireducens; assembly: GCF_002925845.1. Lineage (GTDB taxonomy): Bacteria > Pseudomonadota > Alphaproteobacteria > Rhodobacterales > Rhodobacteraceae > Roseovarius > Roseovarius nitratireducens. The sequence goes on from NZ_PDNI01000025.1 coordinate 33,316, forward strand.
ACAAGATCACCCGTGGCCAGGACCCAATCACCGAGCGTCCCGGCTTGCTGGTGCCTCCCGGCATCAAGCGGCTGCGCGATCAGCGCGGACCGTTCCAGAGCGATGACGACTTGTTGCTGGCGGCCTTCTACGACGACGGACAATACTCGGCACTCAAGGCCGTTGGTCCGATCCGCATGGATTATCCTCTGGGGGAGACGCCTTTGCTCACGCTCATCAAGGGCATCGCGGCGCGTCCCGACGTCACGGGTTTTCACTACTTCGAAAAGACGCTCCGGGGCTGACCGCCGCGCCTGCATGGCACGCGGTCATCGGGGGAACACATTGCGGCTTGATCCGCCGTGCCCTGGTGCCAATCACATTGCTACAATGGATGGTCCATTCATTGAGCGTAGCGCTCATTTTATGATCCCGTCTGGCTCCGAGCTAGGTGCCTGTTGACGTTCGGGATTGAATCGGGCCATGAGCAGAGGAGGCACTGATGGGTCGGGCGGTTGAAATTTGACACAGGGATTTGACGGCACGGGAGTTGCGCGCTGAAGCTGGGCGCATCAGGGACGGGCGTGTAGTTCGGCGGATGCTTGCGATTGCGCTCGTGCTTGGCGGGACGGATCGCAAGACGGCAGCCGAGAGTTGCGGGATGGATCGGCAAGCATCTGGCCAAGCACGGCTTTCGCCGCCTTTCGGTGCGCCCTGAGCATCCCGGGACCGATCCGGCGGCGCAGGAGGCTTTCAAAAAAAACTTCCATGATATCGTAGCTGAAACGCTCCCCCAGGAGGCCAGGGGCAAGCCGCCTGAGGTGGGGCTCCAGGATGAAGCCAGACTCGGGCAGCAGGGAACTCTCACACGCAAAAGGGCCCGGCGCGGCACCCGCCCGCGCGCACCTCGCGATACGCGATACAAATGGAGCTACATCTTCGGCGCTGCCTGCCCGGGCCGGGGTGTCGCGGCTGGGTTCGTCCTGCCTTACGTCGATACCGAGGCCATAAACCTCCACTTGGCCGAAACCGCCAAAGCCGTCGCAGTTGGGGCCAATGCGGTCCTTGTGCTCGACGGGGCCGGATGGCATGGCGCAAAGGCTCTGAGGGTTCCCGCCAACATCACGCTCCTGCCCTTGCCGCCCTATGCCCCTGAACTCAATCCAATCGAAAACGTATGGCAATACCTGCGCGCCAACAAACTGGCGATCACGGTCTTCGACAGCTATGCCGAGGTCGTCGATAAATGTTGCGATGCATGGAACTTCTTTGCTGATTGCCCAAACACAATCACCTCGATCACTTCAAGGGATTGGGCAACGGTCAATGCATAGGGCGGTTGGTATAAGAGCGCAGGATTTCACCCTTATCCGCAACTGAACTTAGAACTGAAGGGGCTAGATTAACTCGGGCTCCGCAAAGTCCGACGAAGCTTTTCGGCGACCAGATCGTGTTTTCTTTGGCTGTACCCTGGCGGCCTCTGCGTATCCCTGTAGTGCTCCTGTATAGGTCTGGACCGCAGTCTCGAATTCCTTGTCGCCCATGGAGATCGCCGCAGGCGCAGCGGGCTCTGGTTGTTCGAGTGTGATTTTCTTCGGCCTGCTCGAGATTGGTGTTGCAGCAGGAGGATAGGGCAAGGCATGCCCCTGCCGTGCTTTGTCGATCTCCGCAAAATGGCGGTCGGCATAGTAACGGATGTGATCCGCCTTGATGGGATATTGCCCCTCAGGCAGAACAAGGACCTTGTCGAGCGGGAAGCGCAGCAATTCAGCGGGGGATACCAGCGCCCGTTCTTCCGAACGGTGGCTGACATTTGCGCTTTCCGAGAGCTTGCGCACAGTTGCCTGTGATCTGGTCTTGCCCACGATCGTGCGCTTGCCCAGGGCTGCGGACAGCACGTCGGCGGTGCGATCATCCTGCGGGGTCATGTAAATCTGCACACCAGCACCGGCCTGCAGCGCTCGGCGGTCGGTTTCGCCGTAGATGCCTTCAAGACCGGGGATCGACTGCGAGATGATAAAGAGCCGCCCGCCATAAGAGCGGATCGTCTTGATGCTCTGCAGGACCAGGGGTTGTTTGCCCAGTTGATCGAACTCATCCATCAGGAACATGACAGGATGTGGCTCGTCCGGTCCGGGATGCGCGCGCTGCAAACATGCGATGGCATCGGCGAACAGGAGCCGGATCAGGGGGGCCAGTGTTTTCAGGTGCTCCGGCTGCACGACGATATAGAGCGACTGTGGCTCTCGTCGGAAAGTCCCAAAGTCGAAATCGCTTGCCTGTGTCGCCCGGTCCACCGCCGGATCGAGCCAAAGCTCCAATCCGGCCCCGCGGATCACACTGACATAGGAATCGAGAATCTTGTCCACTTCGTCGGCCATGCTCAGGAAAATCTCTGCCACCACCGGGTTCGCGGTCTGCATCGCAGCCCGCTTGTAGAATTCCTTTTTATTGCCGCCGCCGGTCATGAGCCGCAGCGCCTCACCGATCGTCGGCTTGCCGGTCTCGATGGCGTAGAGGCAAGACGCCACGAACAGGCTGCGTCCGGCCTGGAAAAAGCTCTGCGCGTTCACGCTTTCGACGATGAGGAACAAGTCCGCCATGGTGTTGACAGCGGTGTATTGCTGCTCGGGGCTGGGCAGATCGGCAATGCGCTGGAGAGGATTGAACCGGTGCGTGCGGGTTAGGACGGGCCCGTTCTTGCCTTCGGGCTGAACGTAGTCATAGGGCGAAAAGTACCAGACCTGGTTGTTCAGCGCCTTTTGGCGGTGGATGGATGTCTTCTCGAAATTCTCGCCCTTGACGTCGAGGATCACGGCACTGCCCTGGAAGTGCAAAAGATTCGGCAATACGAAACCAACCCCTTTGCCGCGGCCCGTGGGCGCGATCATCATCGCATGCGGGAAGCGATCTGGCGTGGCCGACACGAAGGGCGCGCGGGACGCAGGTGACCCGAGCTTGCCGAACAGAAAGCCATTCTGGGAGAGAGATGCCGACATACGATTGCGGCGGAGCTCGGGACGCGACTGGAAATGTGCATCATCATAATCGGTGAGCGACCCGCGATGAACGGATGTCGCCCCTGTCGCCGCCAGCAAAAGGGCAGGAAGTGCCGTGATGAGCCACGCAGTATGTTCCACCGCAGGGTTTGCCTTGATCCGTGGATCAGACAGATTGAGCAGCCAAAGTTCGAAAATATCGAACCCACCCAGGTCTTCGCCGAATCGCGCCATCAGATAGAGCGTGGCAATCGCGGCACCGATCCAGGTGCCAACACCGAGTCCGAGCAGGATGGCGATCGGATACCGCCAACGGCTTTCCATTGCATGCAGCATGTTTTGGATCCTCTAAAGGCCGTAATCGCCACTGGTATCGTCCCGGTCTCGCCCCCGCTCCTCGGCGCGCTCGAAAGCCTCGATCCGGGTCCGGTAGGTGGCGGCGGGTTCGCTGTCGCGGCCGGCAATGTCATCACCCGCATCCACCGCGGCGATGGCCTTTAGCTCCGAGAACACGGCTTGTCGCAGACCAGGGTCTTCGATGCGGTCCATGAGCGGATCGATCCGGCCCGCTGCCAGCTGATCCATATCCCCGTCGCGCAGGTCTTGCCGCACGTCGGAGATCAGCTTGTCCAGCGTGGCGATGTCGGCAAGGCGGCTGCCCTGCCCCGCGTCGAGAATGTCCTGACGCGCCAGATCCGCCAAAAGATCACGATCCATGTGCAGCCCCGTAAAAACATCACGCGCGCGCGCCTGCATGTCGCGTTCGAACCCAAGCCAGTCCGAGCGCTCCTGGGCGTCCACTGGACGTGACGCTTCAAGTTGCGCCTCGCTGCGATGGGGTGCGGTGAAACGGGCAGCAACTTCTTCGACGCTGCTGTCCGCCTCCTCGAGCCGCGCCTCCATCGGTGCCAGAACCCGCGCCAATTCCGCTCGGAAACTACCCAGTGCAGCATCGGCCTCAACCGAGAGCGGATTGCCCTCCTCTCCTGCCCGTGAGGCCAGCCCCGCAATCCCCTGCACACTGTAGGGATCGCGCTCCGACGACACCGATAAAGAATGATCCGCAAGAAAGTCGCGGCCCAGAAGCGTGCCCATTTCGCGGGCCTGCCCGGCAAAGAGCTGTTCCAGCTCTACCTTCTCGGCACCGGGCGCCATGTCCTGAATGGCGCTCCAGGCGGTTTCGGCTTCCGCCTGCAATGTCTCGCGGGCGGCGATCAGACGACCGATCACGTCCACTCCGGCCACGGGGATATCGGCCCCTTCGGCAAACCCTTCTTTCACCGGCAGTCCTTTCATAAAGTTGTTGGCGGCATGCTGTGCGCTCTCCGCGATGCGTCCGAGCCATCCATCCGGAGGGGTGTCGGCCTCCAGGCGCATCCCGGCAAGTTGCGCCAGCTGCCGATACCCCTCAGCGTATCCACGTATCTCGGCGTCTCGCAGGGCGCGGGTTGCAGGATCCAGCGGCGCAACCACTGGCTCCCGCTCCTCTTTGCGGGCCGCCTGCAAATCGGTGTCCCGCGGCGCGTTTTCCATGATGCCGCGCGACAGGCGGGAAGAGGCGTTCAGCACCAGCCCGTGCTCACCCGCGATCTGCGCATGCAACTCGCGCATCATGTCATAGCTGATCTCGGAATGACGGCTGATCGAGAGGAACTTGCCATCCTCCATCCCGACCTTGTCGACAAGAACATGGGCATGCACATGATCTGTGTTGCAATGAAGGGCTGCCACATACCGATATCGATCCCGGTAATCCCCGCCGAACACCTCCTGCGCCCATTCGCGCGAGATGGCTTCCGCCAACTCCGCCTCGGTTCCCTTGGGAAAGGACAGGATGATGTGATCGGTATGACCCCGTTTCGGGGCCCCGCACCAGGAAGCACTCCAATCGGCAATGACACTTTCCATGCCGCGCTCGCCAAAGACACGATCGATGCCGATCTGGTTCGACCAGGCTGCGACCTGCGCCTCGTCGCGCAGGATGTATTTCATCTGTCGGCGTAACTCTTTGGGCGAATGACACCCGCCCGTGCCAACCCGCTTCACCACGCTTTGCGGCACCCGCAGTGCGTTCCAGGACATTACCGCAACTGCCCCGCCGGACGTGCCACGCCGACGGCCCGACGATACGCGCGCTTCGCCTGCCATGGCTGCAGACCGCCGCCCCACATGAGGCAGTATCTCGCCCAATACCGCCTGCTGGAGGGTGCGTGTTTCAGCCATCGCGCTGCCCCTCCCCAACGTCCCGAAGATCGGACACTCGGACGAAGGACCCGCGCAGCGAGGCCGCGCGCAAAGCCTGCACAGCCCGGGCAACCTCTTCAGCCCGGTCCGCAAGCCGACCGACCAGTGCCGCGTCGCGCGCGTTCCACCGCAGCTTGCCCGCATGGGCAAGCTTCAGCATCTGCACAAGATTGCGCGCCAAGGCATTGAGCTGATTGGCCGACGCCTTGAGCGCCGCGACCTCGTCCCGGCGAAACGCGACAATGCCGGATGACAGACGGATCATGTGCCGGAGCAGACCCGACGTGGTCATGCCCGTCTCGGCCACAAGCGCCTCGAATGCTTCGGCCTCACGGGCGGACACCCGAACCTGCAGCACGTGGCCCTTTGTGGTTCGATCCGTCACCACACCGCGCGCCCGCACGCGGGCGACAGTGGGCCGGGAGCAGCCAACACGCACGGCGATCTCCCCATCGCCAAGCCCTTGAGCGGCAAGCCGGAGAACCTCTTGTCGGGCTGTGGTGGAGAGGCGTTTGGACATGGGCGGCAAGATTTATCATTAGATAGTTTTTGTAAACACGAAAACTCTAATGAGTCACCGCACAAGTTTTGTCATACACAATACCGTTCCTGTCAACGTCCCTTCGGTCCGTTGTCGCACCTTTGGTGATCAGCAGGCAGGGCCTTGGCCATGCGTGCTGCAAACCCCGCGCGACAACGAATAGACCGAAGGGACACCGCCTCCCCCGCGCCGCGATCCGGGACGTAGGCCCGGATCCTGAACAGGCGCGGGAATGACGTCGGCGCAGCCGACACGATATCGCTTCATTGGCGTTGAATGCTCAAAGGGGTTTTCCCGGAAGGAGAAGAAGACCTTGTGGGATTGGAACGCCTGCGCGGCACCGTGCTTATACCGTTGGTGCTGTCACGGATGGTCGAGGATCATTTGCCAGACGCCATAAGGCCCATGAGAGCCAACCCCTCGATGGCTTCGGGCAATGTTGGAGCATTGCCGCAACGGCGCGATGGCGCAAGTGATGCATGACACAACGCCTGCTTGCATGCATGCCCGATTGACTAAACGCGTACGCCGATGATTGCAGCAACAGCAGATCGCCTCAGCAGCTGCAGATTGTTCTGACCCAAAAATTGACCGCCTGTATCGCTCCAGGTCTGGACGCCATCTCGAGGCATCGCCATAACGGACCAAGATATACGTTATGGAGACATTTAATGCTTGTTGTGACAGCCATCTCCGCGAAGGGCGGTTCGGGAAAGACAACCCTCATACAGATGCTTGCGTCCGCCATGCTGGCACGCGGCCGCCGTGTGCACGTCATGGATGCGGATGCTGACAAGCAGATCCTCGAATGGGAATCAAAAAGCGCGCGCGCCGACTTCGGTGATCTGCCACGCCTTCCATGGCCCACAGGCTTGACCGTGGCCGATGCCCCCGAGACCGTTGAAGGCCTTTACCACGCGCTGGACAGCTTTGAGGCTGAAGGTGTGGATCTGGTTCTGATCGACACCCGCCCCGGCGAACACCCCGACACCGAAACACTGGCGCTGGCCTGCGACATGATCCTGGTGCCTGCCGTGCCGGTACAGTCGGATTTCGTGGCGGCCCTGAAAACCCTGACATGGGTCATTCGCATGATCGAGACCCTCGGGCTGGACGACCCCGCCCCGCTGTTTTCTGCGGTGTTGATGAACGCGGACAAACGCGCGATCGATTTCGTGACCGCAGGCGATGACTTTGAGCGTGATGCAGCAAGACGCAGGGTTCACCGGCAGGACCTTGAGGTCTTCGAGGTGATTTCAACCCTGCCGCTCCTACCAACGCCGGTGCCCCACCTCGCCGCGATCCAGCGCATGTCGCTGACCGGACCGCTCGGATACGTGCGGGACATTTATGAACAGGACCTGCGTCATCGGTTGCAGGCGGGGCATCTTTCCTCGGCCCTGACACTGTGCGGCGACGTCCTTTGCGACATCGAGGCCATGGTGGACGCCGCCAATGGCTAGGAAGATTCCAAACCGGTCCGGGACCGCTGTCTCGAACGAAGACAGGCTGGCACGGTCGCGGCAGTTCGCCACAAGCGCCACGAAATATGCAGCTTTAAATCAGAGTGCGGCGGCAGCGGTCACGACAGAAGGCCCAGCGGCAAATTCGGTGGACAAGAAAGAACCCCGGAAAGGGGAAAAGGCGGCCAAGGCTGAAACGGCGCGCATCAACTCGGGGGTATCTACCCAGCCGTTGGCGAATGATGCTTGCAGCAATAGCGCCGAAGGGCAGTCTCGAACCTATTACGTGCGCATCGGGGCTGAGGATCAGGCACGTATTGATGCGCTGGCAGAGCGATCTGGCCTTGACCCGGACTACGTTCGGCGTGCCTTGATCAAAGCGGTTCGCGCCCGCATTCAAAAACTGCGCGACACAGCGACCTGGCATGAGGTTGCCTCGGCTGCACGACCACGCCTGGCCGAGCCCAAAGGCACCGGTGCCCCCTTCATGAAATCGATGATCAGGCTCGAAGCCACCCATGTGGCGGCGTTGCAGACGAGCATTGATGACCCGCTCAACGTCTACGGGGCTACACAACTGTTATCCGCCATCGGCAAGGCGCTGCTGAGATCCGAGATCGACGAACTCGCCCAAAAGATCAGCGACATCGAAGTCCGGGCAGCGCGTCCTGATCCAGCGTAAAGGCATCTCGAGCAGTCACGACAGCGATTTGACCGCCCGCCTCGATCATGTCGATGAGCTGTGCCCATTCGGCAGAATCAGCATCACGTTGCGTTGCGATTCCGTCCTGCACAGAGAAGGCAGCCTGCTCGCCGGACGCCGCAAGAAAGACAATTCGTTGTGGCGCTTTGTCATCGCTGTGACGCGATAAAAAATACGCATGGCTCACGTTTGGGTTGTAGACACGGTCTGGATCGCAAACTAAGAGCAAAGTCCCGTCGTTTGCAGTCGCAGCATAGGTCTCCAGACCTCGCGACAAGCCGACCTCCCACTCGGCCGCGACGGAGGATGAAGCCGCGCCCAGAAAGAGCGCAATATGTAGAGGCCTGTAAAGCAAGTTAGTAAACTCCGTTTTGTGTTGGTTGCGCATATATAGGTACAGGTATCTACCTGCCACCTGATAACTGCGGCTCCGACCAAATGGAGGTCAGGAGTAGAGCATGAAGAATTATGCGGGTTACCCCGTAGAAGTCATTTGGGCGACAGTGAACGGTGAAGATGTCGAGGTCGGCGTCGTGTTCCAGTGGATCTGCGGCATGCGCCGTACCAGATGGTCCGATGGCTTTGATCAGGTGGACGGCGCAAACTTGAGATACGTGCCTTATGATGACGCGGGCTAGACCGCGATCAGCGCTACGATGCTCGTGAGCGAGCTGAGCAGGACACGATTGTGATCCGGGGGCAATAACACCGAGAGAGAGAACACGCGGGGCAGAGATCGTTGCAAATGCGACGACGGTTTGCAACGCTACCAAAGAAGACCGATAGGAGACCCATGAGATGAAAGAGATTTTCAACGTTGGCGAGACAATCTTGCTGGACGGCGCGCCGCTTGCACTGGTGACCCCCGATGGCGTCAAGGCCTGGATCGAAGACGGCGTTCAGCACAGCTTTCGCCACGACCAAGTGCGCGATCCGCTCAACGGCCAGTTGAAATACCGCTGTCTCTACGAGAAGGACGGGTCGGATATGCCGTTCGTGCTGGTAGGCAACCCTGACAGTCACGAAGGCGCGCACGTTATTCTGTTCGACCAGAAGCCAGACGCATAGCCCTTCGGAATCTTATCCCAGGTGGCGAACACTAGAGCCCCTCGGCTTCGCCCGGCGGCAGCGTCCACCTTGCAAGAGGGATGCAGACCCGTCAGGGCTGAAAGCGGATCGTGAAGGCGACCATGTGGCAAACGTCTTGGGATGGCTCAGGATGAGACAGACCAAGACGTATTGGCACAGGAAGACAGCAAGGTCAGAATTCAGGGCGGAGCCTCAGCAGCCCGGCCCCGCTTACGGGGCTTGCCCATGTCGAAACCTTCACCATTGTAGACAGTCACGCACATCGCAGCATGGAAGCCTCTTTCCCAGGTGCAGCATCGTGTTCGGCCCATACCTGTCAATTAACCATAGCCTGGATTGCTGCATTCGCAGCCCGCTTTGCCGACATTCGCCGCACGCTCGAAACCGTCAATTGTCAGCTGGGTAAATCTAATTGCAGCTCTGTGCACGCCCATTCTCTGTAGTCTGGTGAACAGTTCTTTAAGTATTCGTTCGGGTCAATCTCGGTCAGCACAGTGTCTCTTGGCACCGTAAATCTGATCTGATGCGCAAGAAGGCATCCGATCACATAGTCATCAAATTCATCCTCATGAAACTTGCACGCGGCGATCCCAAAGTGCTTGCTGAGCAAGGGGTCAATGTTTGAGTAGATGAAGTTAAGACAGGCGTATTGAACATCGCAATCTCGGTCATCGACAAAGTGCTGGATTTGGTTTCGGAGCGCTGCAATGCGCCGATAGCTCTCTATGTTCGGAACTTTGATGCCGGAGGTGGCCCATAACACGCTCGGCAGTCTAGAGAAGTCATGTGTTCGGCCGTTTTTTAGCAGCCAATCCAAGTCAATGTCGTCATCAGTGGTTTTTTCGCCAATGTTCTTGAACAAGAGTAGAGGATGTTCTTTGGCAATGAGTGCCTTAAGAACGAGCTCTCCCGCATGAGCGGCGGCTAAAGGCGCAAGCGATTGTCGATGCTCCATTCCCGGATCAAAATATACGGCGTCTGTGTTTGCCCGCTTCAACGCGTCAGTTGCGAGCCCCAAAATTCTCGTTGAGATACCCTTCAAACTTTCATGCATTGTATCGGCCGTGGATACGAACGCGTTCACTGAGGTCAATCATCAAGCAAAACTTTGCTGAAGGCTTGGTTTCGCTTCTTAGCCATAGAAACCAAGGTGTCATAGCCAAACGCTTGTATAAAAATTTCGCCGTTGTCGAAATAATGGGTCCAAATCTTAGGATCGTGGGGATTTTGGAAATTATGCCGTTTAAGGATTTTGATTAAGCTCGGAGTCAAATCGGCGATAATAAAGGCACTGCGGCGTGCAACTCGCTCAAACGACATGTGGGCACCATCCGTTCGAGTAATGCCGCCAGCAGCAATTGCCTTTTCCAGTGTGTCGATGACCTGCGTCACCGGATCGGATTTGGCTGGTCCAAAGCTGTAGTCGTCTCGGCTCGGCTTCTTAAACTCAACGATAGTCAAAGTGGTGCCATCCTCGTCACCTAAAACCATCGTATCATCATAAAACAAAAGGTCCGTGACCTTGTCACCTTTTTTGCGTCCGCCACCGTGCATTGTTCGATCACTCGACACATACGGTAAGAAAGCAAGAGCGTCGTCGATCAGCCAAAGGTTATGCTGGAAATACTCGATATCTACACTGTCACTGAACCGGCGAAATATCAGAGAATGAACCTCATCCTCAGAACCACGCTTCTTCGAATCGTCAAATTTTCGAGCCGCGTCGAGTAGCTCAATAATGCTCTTGCGATGGATGACATACTCGGCAAGTGCTTCCTTCTTTCCAGCATCAATGCGGCTCGCCAAATCTTTGATTTTTTCAGCGTATGACGCTGGATCATTGGCAGCCTCAGTTATCTGCTTGAGCAAATCTCCTGTGTTGCGATACCGAGATAGCGCGAGGTCTTGAACGAACTCTTCTGGCCCCCAGTGATTTGGTTTCTTGGCGACATACTCCGAAAGCGATTGCCCCTTTAGGCCCAAGCGCAAGATCGGGTTCTCGTGCAAGGCGACATTGAGTTTCTGCGCCTGCCCGGTTTTGATCTTTTCGATCTGCTGCTTTTCTCGGTCCTGAATCTTGTCACAGACAGCGCCCACGATTTCTTCAACCGCCTTGGGCGGCAGGTCCAAGCTGGTGCGCGAGTCGTTCAGACGGGTTTCAAAGGCATCGCCTCGCACGACTGCAACAATGATAAATTTGCTGTCGTCCTCGTCCACGAAATGCGTGGCACCCAGCTTGTTTGACAGGTCGCGGGGGTGTCCAACAATCCGGTCTGCCGCGGCGAAAAGAAGGCAATGGCTCTTGAACTGTTTCGTCTTGGGTATCTTGGTCAGCGTATAGTTTAGGGTGCATGTTGCGCCGTCGATAGCAGTGTCGATCTGGCCCGCAGCATGTTCAACGAAGATCGCTTTGAAGTAGCTGGTGATGTTCTCTGGTTCTTCATCGTCGAATTGAAGAAGGATTTCTGGCAACCCGCGATACAAGAAATATGGGAGAAAGTGTGATCCGATTTGATCTTTTACATCCTGCTTTGACAAACCGCCAATAAGATCGAACCAATCATTCAGTGGCTCATCCAGCTCGACACACAAGCCGCAGCCGGGAAAGTCAGGTTCACCGTCATGGAAAATGATTTCCTCGTCCTGCGAAATGTCAAAGCGGAAAGTCTTCGTCGCCTCGGCAGCAGCCGTTTCAAACCTGCTGGAGTAGTGAATACGCGAAAACACTTTGAACGCTATAAAGCGACCAAATCCGCGTCCGCGCTTGCTGAGCTTGTATCCGCTAAAAGGCGTCCTAAACGACCTATAGTTTTCGTCATTCAGACCGACGCCATTGTCGGTGACGCTAATCATCACCTTGTCAGGGTCATTTAGGTTTTCGAATTTGACGAGGATCTTTCCCTTGCGAGATGCTTGGTCGTCGAAACGCTGTTCGATTCCGTCCATCGAATTTGAAAGCGCCTCGAATACGGGCAGCAGGAAGCCTTGCACGTTTACCGACAAGTTGGTGCGTTCGAGAACAGCCGGCATGTCCGGCTTGATCAAGGCATCGGCATCATGCCCAGGAGCTCTTTCGCCATCCATATTGTTATCCTTGCTCACCACTATGGCGGGACCACTGTCGTATTCCATGTGTTGATAGCAGGGAAGGCTTGCGTCCGCATCCTTAAACCTAGGGCAATGTCCGCTTTGCCGCTGTCAAACAAATGCACTGCAAGTACAGCGAATGCCTGCAATCCGCCCTGCACGTTGCTGATGCTGCGGATGCGAGCAAATTGCGCGCAGATGCAGCGAACGACTGGAAGGTCCCGCAAAGCTGCCCGTCACTCGGCCTTGCTGAAATCCCGCGCGAGAATTTCCCGCGCATGCGCGACCCCTTCTGGGGTCAGGCTCAGCGATTTCGCCTTGCGCCTCGGATCCTCGATCAGACCTTTGTCATGGAGCCGGTCGGTGATGGCCCAATCGACCCCCTTCCAGACCTGATCGCCGTAGTGCAACGTGAGGCTGAGGATCGCGAGAACCGCATCATCGATCTTGTCGGTGTCAAGTGCCATCTCCCGCTCGTTTTCTTGATGGGGAGGGTTTTGCGCAATGTCACCGCGCTTCATGCATATCCCCGCCGCTTCTTTACCGCCGCAAGCTTCATCAGTGCGGTCACGGCGCGCCCTTCATCCGGATGCTGCTCGATCATCATCTGCCCGCGCGCGCCAATGCGGCCCCATTCGCGCACCAAGCTGGCGCCCCCAAAGAGATCGGGCTGAATGCTCATGCGGTAAAACCGCCGCATGTTGCAGGCTGGATCGATCCGCCGCATCTGCAGGTCGGTCGGGAACACCTCAAGTTGAGCGACAGAGTGAGACATATCGTGATCCAGCAGGCTTTCTTCCATAATATCAAGTGGACGCATGCCCTGCCACCTTGATTTCCCCGCGAGGGGAAAAGGGGGCTCACGCCCCCTTCTCGAACTTCATGACCGGGATGCCGAGCTTTTTGGCTTTGTCGGCAAGGTTCTCCTGGATGCCGGTGCCCGGGAAGACGAGGACACCCACGGGGAGCACATCCAGCATCGCGTCGTTGCGCTTGAAGGGGGCGGCTTTCGCATGCTTGGTCCAGTCAGGCTTGAAGGCCACCTGCGTCACGCCCCGGGCGTCGGCCCATTTGGCGGCGATAAGTTCTGCGCCCTTCGGGCTTCCACCGTGCAGAAGGACCATGTCGGGATACTTGGTCCGGACCTGATCGAGCTTGCCCCAGATCAGGCGGTGATCGTTGAAGTCGGTCCCGCCGGTGAGGGCAACCTTGGGGCCTGCGGGCAACATCACCTCGGTCTCTGCGCGGCGCTTGGCGGCGAGGAAGTCGCGGCTGTCGATCAGCGCGGCCGTCATGTGCTGGCGGTTCACCATTGATCCAGTGCGGGGGCGCCAGGTCGATCCCGTGTGATGGACGAACTCGGTCGCGGCGTGATCGCGCATCATGTCCATGCAATTCCGCCGTTCGATCAGGGTCAGGCCTTCGGCCGTGAGGCGCTCGAGTTCGACGGATTTCACCTCGGAGCCGTCCTGCTCCCGCTGGAGGCGGCGCTGCGCCTGTTCGTTTTCATCAAGCGACCGCTCAACCCTCGCCGTGGCACGGTGGAAGAGGTTGACCTGGCCCCAGAGCACCTCTTCGAGGTCGGGTTCCATGCGGGTGTCTTCCAGGGTCGCGACGAGGGCATCGAAGATGTCGGCGACTGCGACCGCGAGGCGCTGCCCATCGGGCATCGGGCGCGGATCGGGCTCATCAAAGGGGCGGAAGCCGTAAAGCTGCAACTCGTCGAGCGCATGGGCGGTCTGGGATGCGGTGTGGGCGGGCTCATACGCATCGTCGTGGGTGTGGATCGTCATGTGTTTCTTGCCTCCGGGCCTGTCTCGTCCGCGCGACAATCCGCGCGGCCTTCATGGGCTGCGAAAGCTGTCACTGGGGACGTCCCCTCACCCCGCCTTCGGGGCCGGAACGCATGTGGAGGAGGGCGGCAGGCAAGCTATTTGTTTCGCGATGCAAAGCGGGGGCTCGTCCCCCGCGGCGGAAATGGCTTGCCTGCCGCCCTTGATGGGGCGTCCCCTTTGACGGCCGCCTGCCCATCTCTTGAAGGCCGCTCGGGTGTCGGGTGGATGATATTTACCCGGGAAGAAGCAAAGGTGATGATCCACACCCACGACAGGACTGCAGGACCCCTACCCCCTCAGCCCCTGACCGCTCTCTGCGCGATGCAGCTCAGCCCAACAGGCGCTGCCGATCCTCGCGCCCGATCTGCCCTACCAGATGCTGGCGCAACACCTCCGCGCCGTTCGCCCGGAGATCATCGTTGAAATCCCCGAGAAGCGGCTCGAGCACTTGGGCTGCAATCCCGACCTCGGTCGCTCTGGCGCTCAACCTCTCTGCCGCGCGTTGCCCGGCAGGATCGCGGTCGATGGCGATGTAGAGGCGCTGCACCCCCTCCGGCAGCAGGACGGCCCCGAGATGACCCGACGAGAGCGCCGCCCAGACGGGAAGGCCGGGGGCTACCTCGAACAAGGACAGCATGGTCTCGATGCCTTCGCCGACGACGAGGATGTCCTCATGTGGGGTCAGCCTGACGGCATTGCCAAGTAGGTGACCCATGGCCCGCCGCTGCGTTTTGACATCCGCTTTCCCCTGACCGTCAAGAGCCAGCCAGGTGCGATGCACACCCTGCAAAGCCCCTGCCCCATCTGTGACCGCAGCTATCAGCGCCGGTCTGGGGATGCTCCGGGTCTGACCCTCATCCCGATGCCAGCACTTCGGGTGGAAGCGCAGCGCATTCGTCAAGCCGCCTTGGGTGATGCCCCGGGCGCGAAGGTACGTGTCGGCAAGCGTGCCTGCGACTGGCATAGCGGCTGCAAAGAGCCGCGCCGCCGCGGCTGGTGTGCCACCGGGGGCCTGGGCCTTCTTCGGCACTGGCCTATCCGGGCGGACCGGCTGCGGACGGCCCAAATGCGCTCGGGCCTCGGCCAGAAGATCGGGAAAGCGCGAGATCCCGGTTCGCTCGCGGATGATGTCGAGGAGATCGCCATGCAGTCCGACAGCCGCGTCCTGCCATTTGCCTCGGGCTCCCGGTCCTGATGTGGGTCCAGTCAGCCGCACGAAGAGCGACCGGCCGGGATTGTTCTGCAAATCGCCGACGATCCAGTAGGAACCTTCCCGCCGTCCGGCGGGAAGGTAGGCGCGACACACGCTCTCTGCGTTCTCCGCCAGAGCGCGGATCACATCTTCGGTCTCGGAATACATGGCTCAGCACCCTCCGCGCGCATGTATTCCTGTCACGGGACAACGTGCAAGAAGACGATCAAGCACTGCGATGCCGCTGGAGTCTGCGGGGCAGAAGAGCCGCAGCTTCCAGGCGATGATCTCCGAGAAGAACCCATCGGCCTTGAGCCGGTCCTTGGCGGCCTCAGAAAAGCCCGACAGCTCGATCCGGTTGACGCCCATGACGCGCGAGCGGTGCAGCTCCGTCCCTTCGGCCAAGCGCACCACGGTCTTGCCCTCCAGAACGAGGGCATGAACCTGTGCGGCTGTCAGCTGCGGCGCGTCAGCGGCCAGCGTGGTCGCGACCCAGGCGGGCGAAACGCGGCGGCCGATGATGCGCTGGCCATCGTCGGTTTGTAGTCGGTAGACGCGGGTTTCATCCTGCGGCAGTTGCTTCCAGATCGGCAGCAGTAGGCCAGACACGATGTGCAGGGTGGCTTCCGAGAACTCCGGCACCTCGGCCAGTTCCGCGGTCCATGCGGCAGTGAAGGCCGCCCGATCTGCCTCAAGCCAGTGGGTGTCTTCCATGATCTTCATAGGCACGGTGCTGGCGTCAGTCGGGCGGATCAGCCGCAGGCGCGGTTGGATCGTGCAATCGTCCAGCATCAGGCTGGTGGCAGGCACCTGCACAGCAGCCCGATTTGAGCGGCTGTTGATCAGGAGGCGCGCCTTGGGGTCCTCGAGCCAGTCGAGCGCATCCGCCAGCGACAGCGGCGTGTTGCGCTGCTTTTGCGCGATGGTCAGGAGCTGGGTTTCTGCGCCAGAGCCGGGATGAGTGTAGATGACGCGCGCATCCGTGACGCGGAAGCTCTCGGCGCGCAGGGTCTCGAGCCCAACGTCATAGACCCCGGCAGCGATGGCCCCCTCAATGCGCTGGTCGAGAAGTTCTTCGAAGGCCGAGAAGAGCACCGCCTGCAAATGAATCGTCAGCGCCAGAAGGCGGTTGAGGAAGGTCGTGATGGGCGGCAGGTCGTCTTTGAGGCCGTTGTCATCGGTCAGGCTGAGTCCCGTCGCATCTTCGAAGGCCCCAAGGGAGCAGCCCGCCACATCGCCGCGATAGATGCGGCGGTAGAGCTGGCGCAGCGCATCGCGGGCATAGGGGGACTCCAGATTGTCCTCGGGACGGAACAGCCCCTGCCCCCCGGTCTGGCGCTGGCCGCGCGTGATGGCCCCGAGCGTGTCGAGACGGCGCGCGATGGTCGACAGGAATCGCTTTTCCGCCTTCACGTCGGTGGCCACCGGCCGGAAGAGCGGCGGTTGCGCCTGATTGGTGCGGTTGGTGCGGCCCAAGCCCTGAATGGCCGCATCGGCTTTCCAGCCCGGTTCCAGAAGGTAATGTACCCGCAGGCGCTGGTTCTTGGCCCCCAGATCAGCGTGATAGCTGCGCCCCGTGCCGCCGGCATCCGAGAAGATCAGGATGCGCTTCTGGTCATCCATGAAGGCGGCGGTTTCCGCGAGATTGGCCGATCCCGCCCGGGATTCGACCACAAGCCGCGCGGCATGCCCCTCGCCCTTGCGCACAATGCGGCGCGACCGGCCCGTCACCTCGGCCACGAGGTCGGTGCCGAAGCGCTGGACGATCTGGTCGAGCGCACCCGGCACGGGCGGCAGCGACGCCAGCTTCTCGATCAACGCATCGCGCCTGCGGGCCGCTTCGCGGCATTCCACCGGCTGACCATCGCGCATGACAGGCCGGGACGAGAGGTTGCCCTCGCTGTCGGTGAAGGGCTCGTGGAGCTGTACCGGGAAGGAATGGGCGAGGTAGTCCAGTACGTATTCCCGCGGGGTGATGTCGACGCGGATGTCGTTCCATTCGTCGGTCGCGATCTCCGACAGGCGCCGCTCCATCAGCGCCTCACCTGTCGAGACGATCTGGATCACCGCTGCATGGCCAGCCGCGAGATCGGCGTCGATGGCGGCGATCAGCGTGGGGGTTTTCATCGAGGTCAGCAGATGGCCGAAGAAGCGCTGCTTGGCAGACTCGAAAGCCGAGCGCGCGGCAGACTTGGCCTGCCGGTTCAGCGTGCCGTACTCACCCGTGATGTTCGCCGCTTCCATCGCGGCGGCCAGGTTGTTGTGAATAATGGCGAAGGCCCCGGCATAGGCATCATAGAGGCCGCGCTGTTCGGGGGTCAGCGCATGTTCCAGCATCTCGTATTCGACGCCGTCATAGGAAAGCGAGCGGGCAGTGTAGAGACCGAGGGAGCGCAGGTCGCGGGCGAGAACCTCCATGGCCGCCACGCCACCGGCTTCAATCGCCTCTACGAATTCCGCCCGGGTGGCAAATGGGAAGTCCTCCCCGCCCCAAAGACCGAGGCGTTGCGCATAGGCGAGGTTATGCACCGAGGTCGCGCCGGTGGCCGAGACATAGACCACGCGGGCATTCGGCAACCTGTGCTGCAGGCGCAGACCCGCCCTGCCCTGCTGCGAGGCCGTGACATCGCCGCGCTCGCCCTTCGATCCGGCGGCATTGGCCATCGCATGGCTTTCGTCAAACAAGATGACCCCGTCAAAATCCGCCCCCAGCCAATCAACGATCTGGTCGACGCGGGATTTCTTGGCCCCGCGCTCCTCGGAGCGCAGCGTGGCATAGGTGGTGAACAGGATGCCCTCGGTGAGCGGAATGTCGCGGCCTTGTGCAAAGCGCGACAGCGGCGTGACCAGCAAGCGCTCCTGCCCAAGTGCGGACCAGTCGCGCTGCGCATCCTCCAGCAGCTTGTCGCTTTTGGAAATCCAGAGCGCCTTGCGCCGACCTTGGGCCCAGTTGTCAAGCACGATCCCGGCTGACTGGCGGCCCTTGCCCGCACCCGTGCCGTCGCCCAGGAAAAACCCGCGCCGGAAACGGATGGCGTCTGGATCGTCGTCCTTGGCGGCCAAGACCATGTCGCCGGTCTCATCCACGCACCAGGACCCGGCAAGATGCGCGCAATGCGCCTCGCCGGCGTAGATCACGGTCTCGAGCTGCGCGTCGGACAGCAGGCCATCGCGCAGGATGGCGGCGGGTAGCTTGGGGCGATAGGTCGGTTTTGGCGGTGCGACCGAGGCCATGGCCGCCGATTGCACGAGCTTCGTTGGGTGTGGTGCCGCACCGGGGATGTCGATGGCCTGCAGGCGGAAGGTCTCATAAATGGTATCCGACAGGCGCGCACTGGCCCCGTCCTCGCTCGCATCGCGCAGGCTATAGGTAAGGTCTGCGGCCTCGATCTGCGCGGCAGTGTTGGTGGGGAGTGTTGCTGGCGTGGCGCGCGATGTGCTGATGGCCGTGCGCGTGGTGCGGGCATAATTTCCCGGGAAGAGGGAAGATCGGCCCTGCCCTGCTGATGCGACCTGCGCCAACGCGAGGCGCGGGGGGACGTGGGTGGTGATCAGCGAGAGCAGGCTGGCGACATCAGGCGATATCGGGTGCGTCAGATCGGCAGTAATACCGCCCCGCTCGCCACCGCGGCATTTGTCGAAGACCGAAATCCGCGTCTCGAAGCTGGTGCCGTGTTTGACGAAGGCAGCACCCGACACGTGGCCTGTGAACACCAGATGCGCGGTCTCAGTCAGGCGGGCGAAGGTTTCCGCCCAGGCGGGCGCATCGGGCGCAAAACTCGCTCCCGTGACGGCGACCAGCCGTCTGCCGGGGGCAAGACGCGCCAGCGCCGAGCGCAGATGCCGCGCTGTCGCCTCGGTCGTCCGACCATCGACTTTGGCCACAGCCGAGAATGGCGGGTTCATCACGATGACGCTCGGGCGCAGGTCCGCGTCGAGATGATCGTCGATCTGGGCTGCGTCAAAACCCGTGACGGGGCGGCCCGGAAACAGGAGCCGCAGAAGATCGGCGCGGGTGTCGGCAAGCTCGTTGAGCATCAGGCTGCCGCCCGCGATTTCCGCGAGGATGGCCAAAAGGCCTGTTCCGGCCGAAGGCTCAAGCACCAGATCGCGCGCGGTGATCTGCGCCGCCGCCAGTGCCGCCAGCCCCATGGGCAGCGGCGTCGAGAATTTCTGGAACCGCTCCATCTCCTCGGACCGCCGCGTATGGGTCGGCAAAAGGCCGGACACCTTGGCGAGGATCGGCAGCAGCGCGCCGGGCGAGCCAGCCCGCGCCAAGAGCGCGCGGCCAAACTTCCGCAGGAACAGAATGAGCGCTGCCTCGCCCGCCTCATAGGCCAGTTTCCAGTCCCAGGCACCCTCCGCATCGGAGCCGCCGAAGGCGCGCTCCATCTCAACGCGCAGGCGCAGCGCATCGATCTGGAAACCCTGCGCCAAATCAGGCTGCAGCGCCTCGGCCACGCTCAAGATCGCAGCAGCCGTATCGGGGGACGGGATGGGGACAACGGGTGCAAGCGCGCGCGTTTGGACAACAGGGGCGAGATGGGTCATCGGGAAACTCCGGAATGAGGGACAGGATCAGGCCCGGACACCCTCTTTCGGGCACCCTCAGGCCTGACCCTCCCCGGCCTTCCTCTTCCTCTCAAACCCCATGTTATTCGCAGGCGGCTTGTTTTTGTTCCCGTTATGTTCTATTTTGAGAGCTACGCTATGAAGGGAGACCCCCGATGGAAAGCACAAACCAAGCCCTGCCCGCGACGCCAAAGCAGATCGCCTATGCGCGCGCGCTGGCCCTGCGCAACCAGACGCTTCTGCCGTGGGAGGTTCAGCAAGATCGGCACTCCTTGAGCGCCTGGATCGACGCACAAGCCAAGCTGAACCCGGGCGCGCAGGACAGCCGCCCGACATCAAAGCAGGTCGCCTTTGCCGAACGCCTCGCCCGGATCAAGCGCCGCGCCGTGCCGGACGAATGTTTCCGCGACAAGGGGCTGATGTCGAAGTGGATCGACGGGAACAAGTGAGGCTGAGCAGACCCTGCGATGATCGAGATTACTTCAGCCGATCAACAACCGATGCCCCGCCCGACCTGGCAAGCGCGATCAGGCTGGACTGGATCTTGGATGTGAAGACGGAACTGAACGTGCCGATGGGCGTGCGGTCCTCCCAGACATAGGACCGCTCCAGAATATCTGTGTTGATCTCGTCCAGCATGACCCATTTGCGGACATGGGTCTCCAACCCCACGCGCTGCGACTCGATCTGTGGCACCTCGATGAACTTGCGCGAGGCCAAGGGCGGTTGCGTCGTGATCGGCAGGATGAACACCACGGTCTCGCTATCGGACCTGGCGACAGTAACAGCGATACAGACAGGCCGCGTCTTGCGGCCCTCGGTCTCACCCGCCATCTGCTCGCGTTTCCACAGGAACGGATAGCGGAAAACCTCTCCAGCACTCGGCTTAGTCATCCGCCTGCGTCAAGTCCCGCTCGAGCCCTTCTATCATCAGCGCCTTGAGATCCTCTGGCATCTGGTCAACCATGTGAGCCTGTTGCGTGGCCCCCCGCGTGAGGCTCTGATACTGATCCATGCTCATCAGCACGAATTTCGGCTTGCGATGCTTGGTGATCGCGATCGGCGACCGAATGGCCGCGTCAAACAGGTCACTTGTGTGCCGCGTCAGGTCGGCCGCCTTGAACTCGGGAAGCTCATGCATGATCGGGGTCTCCATTTGTGCAGAATATACATACATTCTGGATATTCTGCAAGAGATGGGTTGCGCTGAGGGCAGGCTGACCCAAAGCTTTGGGTCATCCCCAAGAAATATTACGGCGACAAGAGCCTGATGTCGAAATGGAACGATGGGAACAGATGACGAGTATCAGTCGGTGGATGGCGTTCTGGTGCCCGGATCACTGAGGGATTCCTTCTGCCTGCGAAATTCTGCCCGTAGCGCTTCCGTCGGTGAGGGCGGAGAATCCAAAGCTTCGAAGAACGCCTGATGGTCGCATGGCTTCAAGTTTGTGAAGTCAGGGCTGTTGCCGTTTTCTGATTTCAATCTTCCGGACCTCCAAGAGCGCATACGCTGTAACTCGTCAGCCGACAGCCGTAATCGAGTAGTGTGCTGTTCCATCCCAAACAAGATCCCAAGACGCGCCGGGCCGAACGTTCTGGATGGCGTGCGGCTCAAAGCAGACCAGGCATTTCCCGCCCGGCGCAGGAGCCCGGACTGAGGGATAAATTAGGCCCCTGGATCCAGCTCGGCGCAGATGCTGGGCCAGGCTTTGACCTTCGGGATATCCTACCGTCGGATCCGGATGCAGCGCCGGATGACCCGGCTCCTCGGTCATGTCGTCGAACACGCCGATAAAGTCGGCCAGCAATTCCACATATCGGGCGCTGTCATGGAAGCTGCCGGTAAAGCCGAGCTCGCGTGTGCGGTGCCAGGCCACTTCGCTGACGGAAACCATCACATCCCATGCGCAGTACCAAGCGCCCCGCTCCTCAGTGTTGAAGCGGTTTCCGCCGGCGCGGGTGTAGGTGAAGGCGGCGTTGACATGACTGTCGCCGTAGATGCGCAGATCACGGCTCCGGCGCTGCCAAGCGAGCTCGCGCGGGTCCAGATGCGGGTTGCAGCCACGTTCCGCCAGAAGACGGCCGCTGGTCAGACCCTCGATCTCAGCCAAAATCTCCATCTCGTCATCGGTATCGACGAGACCGCGCAGGGATGGCGGCTTGTGGTAGGTGGCGGGCAGGAGACGAACGAGACCACGATCGGAAACCTCGGTCTGCTTCATGCCCCACCACGCAACGCATCAAGGTAGGTCCGCACCGCGAGGATCTGCGGCAGGCCCCCGTCGATGGCGGTGTCGACTGGACGGCTGCCCCCAAACAGCGGACCGGTGTTCGGTCGGGTGAACCAGCTTCGCGCGAGCGGCTCGGAGAAATAGAGCTCGAGCGACTTGTAAATGCCGATCACCGCACTGAGCCGCAGCAGTTGGTCCTTGGTCAGTTCCCCCGCAAAGTCCGGCTTCTTGGCGCGCTTCCATGTGCTCTCTGACATGTCGGCAAGGCCAGCCGCTTCCTTAAGGCTGAGACCCCAGGCATCGGCCACGCGAGCATAGGCTTTCAACGCGACGGCGTTGATCTGTGCGGGTTCCCGGATTTTCTCTGCGACGTACATGGCGTCCTCCATTGGCCTAATATAGTCCATATGGGCCGCTTGTAAAGGTCAAATGAACCTAACGTCTGCTTTCCACTCACCGGAACCGACGCCCAGCTTCGGTGAACGTGTACTCATTGACGATGATCCCCTCCTCAATGGCCTCATCCGAGGTCAGGTGGTCGTATTCGGCCTGAAGCTGACGATAGAGCCAGCGGGCGAGATCGCGCAGCGCCTCGGTCACGATTTCTTCCGCGTCCTCGGTGGGCGGCTGCCAGGTCGGGCTGTCGCGGGTGACGTCCACGGACATGGTGTATTCGTGGTAGTAGCGGCCACGATGGCTGACCTCGGCAGCAAGCTGGTAGAAGTTACGCCGCTGGATTGCCTGCAGCCGGTCGGCAATGCCGTGCAGCGTCGCGTACCGGGGCGCATAGTCCCGGATACGCGCGGCCGCGCCCTTGGCATGGGACCAGTAGCCTTCGAAGCAAGCCCCATCCCCTTGGCTCCAGAACCCGGAAAACCAGATGCAGGGCTCGGACCGCGTGCCTCCGCCCATCAACCGGACCGGGGTGGTTTTGAGCCGGATGCCGAGGACTTCGCAGATGCGCTCAAAATCCTCATAGACCGCGTCCCACCAATCGTCGTGGGGCCCAAGCTCGCAATACCAGCTGCGGGCCTTGTCCTTGGCGACGTCGGAGAGTTCAGGAAACTGGTAGACTGTTGTACAGATGACCTCAGGCATCGACGTCCTCCCCGTTCAACGCGGCGGACAGCCATTCCTGACTGCTCGTCCAGCCGATGGATTTGCGGGCGCCGAGATCAATGACATGCGCGCCGCCGCCGAAGGCGTCGAGGCGCGGACGGGAACAGGTCAGGGCGTACTGGAAACCCCATAGACCGGTGAGGTCGAGGTCTTCGGCGAGGCGGAGCACGAAGCGGATAACCGCCTCGACATCGCCGTGCTCGTCGTCATGGATCCAAAGAGTGCTGCCGTCGGGCGCGTCTTGGCGCGCAAGAGTGAAGCCCGAGACCTCAGGCTCGTCTGCGTCCTGATCCGTAGCGCGCAGTTCCTGAAACAGCGCAAACGCGCGGGCGGCCTTGTCGGCCGTGCCGACGTCGATCAGGCATGAGAAATGAGTGAAGTAATCCGCCATGGGGACCTCCTGAGATTGAGAAACCCGGCCAAAGGGGCCGGGCGCTGGATTTGGACGAGGGGATGGGGCAGAGCGATCAGCCAGATGGCGGATCGACTGCGGTCTGACGCGCTGCGTGCGCACAGAGCATCTGCCGGTAGAAGCGTTTGCGCGCCGTTCGGAAGCTGCGCACGGCGCGCGTGTTGGGGTGAAGCGCCCGGACCGCAGCGCGCAGGACAGTGAAGGGCGACGCCGTCAGCGGCAGGTCGAGGCGCAGGTATGCTGGATCGATCATGTCAGCTGACCTCGACCACGGGCGAGGCGAGATGCGGGTCGACCTTTGCCTCGATCCGCTCGGTCCGGCCCATCCAGGGCTCGGGCCGGATCGCCTTCACCCAGTCCGCAAAGCTCGGGATGAAGCCGAGGTCTTCCTTCACATGCTGTTCACCCACCCAACGGGTCGGGATGATGCGTCCGGTCGAGAGCGTGAGGGTCGCGCCGAAAATCGTTTCCGTCATGAAGATGCCCTCGGCATGATGGCGCAAGGCCCGGTGCCGAAAATCCGCAGTGATCTCCTTGCTCTGGTCGAACCAGGTATGCACCGCCAAATAGCAGTCGACCGTGCCGCCCCATTTCTTCACCGAGGAGAGGGCGTGGTGATACGGATGTGCCATACCCGCCCCCTCAGAAATCATGGGTGAAGAGTTCGGACGAGGTGAACCGCTCGTTGAACTCAAGGTGGATGCAGCGGGCGGAAGCGTCGAAGCAGAACTCGCCCCAGGCGCCGTCATTGTTCTCCCAACCCCCATGGGTGTCAGACAGGAAGTCGTAAGCCAGCTGCTCGACGACATCCTCCAGTGATAGGCTGCGCATCTCGACCTCGGGGTCATCCCAGGTCAGCGCGGCATAGGGGATTTCAGTCGCGGAGAAATCGACAGCCGTCTCGCCCGCCCAGGCGCCGATGCTTTCGATCTGGCCGCTGTCACCGGCACCGTCGAAGGTCACTGTGACATGGGTAATCCCGGCGGCCATGAGGCCATCAAACAGACGGTCCTTGTTGCCCGGGCGCAGGGCGAGGGTCCGGGCAGTGCGTTCGGCATGTGCGGCAAGGATCGCCCCGAAATCGACGGTGGAAGGCCGCAGCGGTGCGGCCAGAGTGGGTTCAGTCTGGGTCATGGATATCTCCGTTCGGTGAGGACAGGTCAGACCCCCGGGTGGCGCACTCTTCTGGCCCCCGAAGGCTCAAACCCCTCCCACCCCTCCTCTGTCTCTCGGGCGTCACGCCGCGATCTTCAGCGCGCGGGCGGCAAAGGCGCGCCAGAGCGGATCGACAAGGCGGGCATCCAGCAGATCGGCACGGTGACGCAGCCGCTGCGCCAGTTCAGGCTCGTGCCAATCAGTGGCGCGGCCAGCCTGGGCGCGAAGTTGAACCGCCTCGGTCACAACGGCCCGCGCCTCAAGAGCATTGGCGACAGGGTGGCACCAAGCCACAGCGCCATGACTGGCGGCTCCGGCAAGAACCAGGCGCTGGTCGCAATCAAGGATCGCCAGAAGCTGCGGCGCTGCATCGGGGTTGTTGTCCTCCGCAAGCTCAAACGCCCCCTGCATGGCATCGGCCAAGGTCGCAAAACGCTCAACAACCACGGGGGCAGCGGTGCCCGACATCAGGGCTGCCGGCGTCCGGTGCATCCGCGTCAGCGCGAAAGGCAGGCTGGGATCAGAAGCGACAGTCGGGCCATTTGGGACGGGGCCCATCGGGCGCGGGCTCGGCTGGATCGGCATGGGAAGGTCAAACATGGAAAATATCTCCAACGGCGCGGGAAGCCGCTCTCCCCACCTCATCCGTCAAAGACCAAACCGCCGCCCTCTTCCTCGAAGGGGCGACAGCGGCAGGTCCGATGAACTTTCAGAGCTTGCCGAGCGCCCGCAGGCTCAGCTCCGCCCCGGCACCCACGATGATGTGGTCATGCAGCGTCAGGCCGAGATACTTGCAGCCCTTCTGGATCTCCCTGGTCATGCTGAGATCGGCCTCGGACGGCGTCGGATCGCCCGACGGGTGGTTGTGGATCAGGATCAGGGCGCTGGCGTTCAGCATCAGCGCCCGCTTGATCACCTCGCGCGGATAGACCGGGACATGATCAACTGTGCCGGTCGACAAGAGCTCATCGGCGATGATGCGGTTCTTGCGGTCGAGATAGAGGACATGGAACCGCTCAATCGGGCCGCGGACGGTCAGCGCGCAATAGTCCATCAGCGCCCGCCAGCTGCTGATGACCGGTTTCTGGCTGAGGTATCGGCCAAGGATATCGCGGGCCTCGAGGATGACGGTTTCTTCCTGGGGGGTCATGGGCGTCTCGCTGAAATGCGCGCACCGAAGCCCGCTACCCTTTCGGGGCGGGGCCAACGGCGTGCATGTTGAGAAAGAGGCTGCAGCGACCGCCCCGGTGTCGGGCGATCACTGCGTGGGGGCTCTGTCAGCCGACCCGGTCGAGGAGCTTCTTGGCGCGCCCTTCCATGTCGAGGCGGGCATCCTGCTGGGTCTTGTCGCGCGCAAGCCGCGTGATGCCCTGCACGAAGTCGAAGATACTTTCCGGTGGGCGGCCCTCTTCCAAAAGCACCTTCTCGATGATCTTACCGGACTCGGCCTTCGAGAAACCGCGCTTGCGCAGGAAATCCGCGCGATCCTCATCGCTGCGTGCCACGGTCTGCTGCCGCGCAGCCTTGATCCCGTTCACGAACCCCTGCGGCGAGGAATTGGCAAAGCGCGTCAGCGCCGGGGCGGCCTCATGGGCAAAGCGGGAAGCGGCGTATTTCGAATGCCGGATTCGGATCTCCTGAAAATCCTCGACGCCCCAGAGGTTGCGGTTCTGGCACACGGCCCGCAGGTAGAAGCTCGCCATACCGAGGGTTTTCGCGCCCACCTCGGAGTTCCAGCAGTAGAAGCCCCGGAAGTAGAGGTCAGGAGAGCCGTCAGGCAGCTTGCCCGCCTCGATCGGGTTACGATCATCGACCAGGAACAGGAAGACGTCGCGGTCCGAGGCATAAAGCGTGGTCGTGTTGCGGCTGATCTCGACATCGGGGTTGTAGACCCCGGTCGACCAGTCGAGCACGCCCGGCACCTTCCAGCGCGTGTCGCCAGTGCCATTGCCCGCGATGCGCTGCACCGCCTCGACCAGCTCGTAGTCATGGATACGGCCGTAGTCCGGGCCGGTCACCGCGCGCAATTCGGTGCGGCCGTCTTCCGTCTCGAAGGTTTTCACCTGCTCAGCGCGATGATTGGTCAGGCCATACTGCAGATTGATCCCTGCTAGCGGCGCGGGCAACTGCCGCAGATAGGACGCCGGCGCGCCGACGATGCTGGCAAGCTGGCCAAACGCCCAATGCGTCGGCGCGACAGGCGCCTCGGCTTTAGGCAGCATCAGGTGCAACCGCTCGGGGTTGTCACGTGCGGCCTCGACGCGGATGTCTGCTGTCTGTACCACGCGGCTGCTGCTGCGTTCCGACCGACCTTTCACATTGGCCCAGAGATCGTCGAGCGACAGATACCGCTCGTCATCGGGACGGTTGAACCATTCGGACGACACCCGTCCGTTCCGCTCACCCCGGCTCACATCCACCTTCCAGCCACCAGCCCGCGCCGGCTGCACCGGATCCATTACTTCCACAACGCCCATCGGCATTCCTCCGTGACAGGCGCCGGGAGCCACTCTCCCAGCCTTCAACCCATCGCGAAAGCAACCAGCCCTTCTCTGACTCTCCGAACGGTGATGCTCAGACCATCATTGCAGACCGGGCAGTCGGCTCAAACCTGAGCAGCACCGATCCGTCAAGAGCCTCCGGGCTTGCGCCCTGACCCCAGTTCGGCCACAGCCTCAAGAAAGGCCGTGTCGAGCACTGGGGTGTCCCATCTGTTCGATGCGGTTATCCAGCGATCCAGATGATCCCGAAAGCTCGGATCGTCCCGCCGCATGTGGAAGGTGAACAGGCGGTCGACGATCTCCCGCATCAAAGCCGCCATCTGCGCATCATCGATATGCGACACCGTGCGCCAAGGGATGGTCTGACCTGTGGCGTCGATCACGTTCACGTCCGAGTAGTCGCCCGTCAGCGTGACCGGCTGCAGCCCGGCATGCAAATTCTCCAGCCCCGTGTTGCGGATGCAAATCATGGCCATGATCTTCGAAAGATTGCCGGCGATGAGTTCTTCGTCTTCGACCTTCATGCTCAAGTCCTCTCGACGATCGGCCCCCGCTCCCTCACAGTTCGCGGCGAGAGCATTGGATCACTCGTTCAGATAGGCGACCCAGTTCTGTCGCGCATGCACGATGCGCAACACCTGCAGCCAACCAGCCTCGATGCGGTAGATGATGAGATGCGATCCCGAGCGGTAGAGGCGTACGGGCGGGCGGATTTCGGTGCGCTCACGCGCGAGCTGTGGGTGTTGGACCATTAGATCCATGTCTGTGGCCAAACCGCGGATGTAGGTTTCCGCCTGACTTACGGACCAAGTGCGCGCGGTATAATCCCAGATCGCGTCCAGATCATTCAGCGCGGCGGGTGAGAGGCGGTATTCAACGATTTTCGGTTCTGGCATTCTGATCCCGCTTGCGGGCAAGAAATGCCTCAACATCCAAACGTCCGGCCGGGCCGCTTGCGAAGCCATCATCGACAATCTGCTGCAACTCGGAAATGGCCTGCTGGCGGTCCTGATCCCGACGGATCAGGTCGCGCACATAATCGCTGGCATTGCTGTAGCGTCCGTCCTGGGTCTGGGCCTCGACCCAGACCTTCATGGGGTCCGGCAAAGAAACATTCATCGTGGCCATGGTCGCGATCTCCTTTGCGACAATGATGACACGATTTGGCAAAGTTTGTCAAATCGTGCAGGTGCCCTGCTGCGCAGCTTGCCTTGGGCACGCCACAAACCCGGCGGGTTGCCCCGCCGGGTCCGAGGGGGAGACCCCGTTCTTAGAACGGGATCTCATCGTCTTTGTCGACCAGCTCGGGGGACTCAAACTCGGCCGACTTCGGGCGGCTCAGGAAGTCGACCTTCTCGGCGATGATCTCACAGCCGTAGCGGTCGTTGCCCATGCTGTCGATCCACTTGCTGTAGTGGATGCGGCCGTGGACGAGGACCTTCATGCCCTTTTCGCAATGCTCCGCGACCGTCTTGCCGAGACCGTTGAAGCAAGTGATGCGGTGCCATTCGGTGTCCATGACCCGATAGCCGTTCTCGTCGCGCAGGACGCGACCTTCCGAGAGGCGGGGGCGCGAGGTGGCGAGGCTGAAATTGGTGATGTTGGTGCCGCCCTGGGTGGTGCGGGTTTCGGGTTTTTGACCGATGTTGCCGGCGAGGATGACGATGTTTTGCATGATTAGCTCCTGTGTTTCCTGTCTTCGGGACCATCCCTTCGACAAGACCCTGAAAAAGCCCGTCGGGTGATGCGTGCACGGTGGACAGCATGGACACCGGAAACCCCCAAAGGACCGGGGTGGAGCGGGCAGGACGCCATAGGCGGCCAACACGGCCCGGGCTGACGCGGGGTTGCGCGCAGGAGGCCGAACGGGATTAGGGGATTGTCAGTCGAAGGGATGGACCGGAAGCCAGAGAGGCGCGGGGAGCCCATGCCAGACCCTGTCATCCTGCCAATCAGGACTGCCTGTACCCAGGCCCAGCACCCTAAACTGGCGGCAAAGACTATGGATCAACCAACCCTCGCCACCTGCCCCTGCCTACGGGATTGCGGGCCCATGCCCCGGCGGGCTATCGATACCGGAACATTCAGGACACGAGGTATGGCATGACTGATTTCGATCTCGAGGCGTTGTCGCTTCCCGAGCTGAAGAAAATGCAAAAGGACATCGCCAAAGCGATCTCCAACTTTGAGGATCGACAGAAGGCGGTAGCCCGCACCAAGGTCGAAGCTGTGGCCAGAGAAATGGGCTACTCCCTAGCGGAACTGATCGGGACCGATGGCAAGCCCAAGCGCACCCGAGTCGCACCAAAATACCGGCACCCTGAGAACCCGGACGTCACCTGGTCCGGTCGTGGGCGTAAACCGCAGTGGTTCGTGGACGCGCTGGCTGCCGGCACACCTGCCGGTGATCTAGAAATCCGCTGAAGTATGAGCAGCCCTGCGGCTCAAGAACCCGAGGCTGATCATTGCCTGATCCGGTCATTCGGACCTGGCGCCAGCGCAGGACAGGAGCGGCCTATTCCGGGCGCTCAGTGTGGCTAGCCCCTTCGAGCGACCGTCACAGAGGGCGGATAGGCATTGTTGCAGAACTCAGGCCTGAGGTGTGAGTGCCCCTTTCCCCGCTGACGTCATGCCACGCGGACGATCTCGGCGGTGCCGAGGGCGTTGAAGCGGTTCATGAGGGCGATGCGGATGTGGATTTCGGCGGTCTGGCGGTCGGGGTCTCTTGCGGCGATGCGCTCGCCGAAGGCTTTCAGGCAGCGCATTTTCGCTTCGACCCGACTTCGGGTGTGATAGCCCGTCCAGCGCTTCCAGAAGGCCCGGCCATAGTATCGGGTGGCGCGCAGGGTCTCGTTTCTGGCGCGGGCCGCCGGGCAGTCGTCCTTCCACAGGCGGCCGTTTTTCCGGATCGGGATGATTGGAACGGCATCCCGTTCGATGATGGCCTTGTGGCAACGGCGCGTGTCATAGGCGCCATCCGCCGTCACCGTGCCGATCGGCTCGTCTGCCGGGACCTGGCCGAGCAGGTCTGGCAGCACGGGGCTGTCGCCGTCGCGGCTGGGGGTGAATTCCACCGCTCGGATGTCGGATGTGGCCGGGTCCATGGCAAGGTGCACCTTGCGCCATTGGCGACGGCCCTGCGGGCCGTGCTTGCGCGCCTGCCATTCACCATCGCCGAGGAACTTGATCCCGGTGCTGTCCACGAGCAGGTTCAGCGGCTCGTCTGCACGGCGATACGGAACCTGAACGGCCAAGGTTTTCTGCCTCCGACACAGCGTGGAGAAGTCCGGCACCGGCCAGTCCAGCCCCGCCAGCTTCAGAAGGCTGGCCACCATGCCTGCGGTCTGGCGCAAGGGAAGCCTGAACAGCACTTTGATCGACAGGCAGAACTGGATTGCCGCATCGGAAAACACCGCTGGCCGTCCGGGTCGCCCGTCACGCGGCGCGCGCCAGGTCATATCCTTGTCGACCCAGATCAGCAGAGCCCCCCGCTTGCGCAGCGACGCGTTGTAGCTGGACCAGTTCGTCGTGCGATAGCGGGCAGGAGGGGGCTTGCTCATGCAGCCTCTGTAACCGCATGGATTCACGAAGTGAATCCTTCACCGGGATAGTTCTGCAACAACGCC
>NZ_PDNI01000005.1 GCF_002925845.1 Roseovarius nitratireducens
GCGCCATGCGCGTCCGTTGCCGTGACCCGGATCGTCACGTCGCGCGTCGCGCCCGCCGCAAGGTCCTGGAAATCGGCACCGGGATCGAAGCTGAGCGTGCTGCCCGCAATCGTGGCGCTGCCCTCGGCGGGTACCCCGGTGACAGCGTAGCTGAGCGTCGTGCCGTCGTCGTCGCTGTCAACGTCCGCCCCGAGCGCCGCAAGGTCGAGCGTGACCACAGGCCCGTCCTCGACCGCCGCCGTACCCGCCGCCGCAAGCACCGGCGCGTCGTTGGTGCCCGTCACGGTAATCGAGAGAGTGCCAGTATCGCTTAGCTCGCCGGACGTGGCGACGTAGTCGAGGGTGACGACGCGCTGCTCTCCCGAGGCAATATCCTGGTAGGCTTGATCGGCGGCGTCCAGGCTGTAACCGCCAGCCGAGGTAAGGGTCAGCCCGGCGGGCAGCGGGCTCGCGGCATCCGCAGGTGCGTAAGTGATGTCGCCGACGGGGTTGTCGATATCCGTGGCGGCAAGGACACCGGAAATGGTGGTTCCCTCGTCCCCGGCATTCGTTGCGTCGGGGGCCACGGGCGCGTCATCGACCGGCGTCACGTCGATCGTCACGGTCGCGGTTGTCGTGCCGCCTCGTCCGTCCGACACGATATATGTGAAACTGTCCGTGCCGTTGAAGTTCTCGTTTGGAGTGTAGGTGAACTCACCCGTTTCAAGCAGAACCACAAGGCCGTTTTCGGTGCCTGTCTGGAGCGAGAAGGTGACCGGATCACCATCCGGATCAATAGCGGCGAGGGTGCCGTCTAGCCGCGTGTCCTCGGGCACGTCGAAACCAGCATCCTCGGGCACGGGCGCATCGTTGCCGTCAAGCTTTGTTGGATCCGGGCCAATATCCGGACTGGGCGTGGCACCTTCCGGATCCTGGCCTCCGGTATCGTCGCCACCGCCGCCACTTTCATCCCCGTCATCCCCGAGATCTGCCTCGGTGCCCGTTTCGGAATCGTTGTCGCCGGCACCCGAACGGTTGCTGCTGCTGTCGAGTTCAACAAGGCTCTGCCCCGCTTCCAGCCGCGCAAGAGCAGTGGCATAGGCGGTCGCAGCATCGGCAAGGATTATGGAATCCTCCGCCAAATCGTCGGCCGTACGCTCGACCTCGTACGCCTCATCACCCACGGGCACGACCCACTTGGTATCTGTCGTGGTGATCGTGGTGATCTCGTTCCCGTCGAGATCGGTGATGACGATCTCGCCCAGTCCGCCATCGGGATCGGTGTTGAGCGACACCGCGACGGTGGTGACGCCCTGCACGGTCTGGATGTCCACGAGTACGGTGGTCCCGCGGATGCCCATGGTGGCCGATGGAGTTGTCACCTCCATGTCGCCAGTCTTGGCGACCTGCCCCGCGATGAAGACAAAACTGCCTTCGACAAGGCTGAACGCCGCAGAGTTTTGCTCGGAATCCGCAGCGTAGACAAGCTCGTCCAGCACCATCCGCGAGCCCGAGGCGAGAGTGAATATCGTGCCATCCACAAAGGTGATCGATACCTTGCCGCCGGTCTCAGTGATCACGACGTCGTTCTGATATACCTTGGTGCCGATTTGCAGATCGACGAGTGTGCCATCCGCGCGTTGCGCACGGGCGGTGCCCTCGAGCGTTTCGACCTGCCCGATGGGATCGCCCCTCGGGGACGAGCCGACCTGTGCGTACTGACCAGAGGCTTCTGGCCCTGCCAAGCGTTCCACTACCGGGCCACGAAGGGTGGCGCCGTCGGGAGTTTTCAGGTCGGCGGGGGCAGTGTGCGCGAAATAGTCGATAATCCGGATAGTCGGCGCGCCCGGATTTTCCAACAACAGGTCCGGCCCGTCGCGAGCGAAGTCCGCGGAAAACAAAAGGGCGGCATCATCCACCACGACAGTCTCGCCGCCGACACTCCGAAGGAGAACGGATGGCCCCTCCTGAGGCCCGTCAATCGAGCCCGCGACTTTCATTAATCACCTGTTTTAAAGGTTAAACTAATTTAAGTTATAGATGAGTTTCGGATTCGCACAAGTGCGCAGGCACCCAAAGACCTACCAAAGCACGTAAATGGCCGAATTGACCATCGGCAACATCGTGGCCGGCGCCTGCACCGAACATACGGGTAACTTTGCTGAGTACTTGTGCAATTCGCGTCATGTGGATTTCAGCGGAGATTTGCAGGTTGACGCGAACAGCACGGCTGTCTTTGGTACATGGCGAAGCAGCGCCCACCCGGCGCGGCACAGGGGATGGGAAGGGGAGAGGCGATGCTGGGCGCCATGCTGCGCCGGATCGGACCGGGGCGCCTCGCCGGGGCGGCTCTTCTGGCGGTGATCCTGGTGTTGCGGGTCGCGGATCCGCCGACAGTATCGGGGTTGCGCAATGCGGCGTTCGATTTCTATCAGCAGGTCAAGCCGCGCGATCCCAGTCCGGTGCCAGTGACGATCCTCGACATCGACGATCCCAGTATCGAGGAATTCGGGCAATGGCCGTGGCCCCGCAACCGGGTAGCCGAGATGGTGAGCAAGACCGCGGCCGCTGGCGCGGTGGCGATTGCCTTCGATATCGTCTTTGCCGAACCGGACCGTTTGTCGCCTGACGAGGTGGCGCGCGATAATCCGGCACTGCCAGAAGAGGTGCGCGCACGGCTTCGGACCTTGCCGGACAATGACGCGCTGCTGGCCCACGCGATGCGGCAGACGCGGGTGGTTCTTGGCCAGACCAGCGTGCGCAGCGCCCGGTCGAACCGCACGGACAAGGTCGAGATGCGCGCGGTACCGCACG
Source organism: Roseovarius nitratireducens (assembly GCF_002925845.1). Classification (GTDB taxonomy): domain Bacteria; phylum Pseudomonadota; class Alphaproteobacteria; order Rhodobacterales; family Rhodobacteraceae; genus Roseovarius; species Roseovarius nitratireducens. The sequence goes on from NZ_PDNI01000005.1 coordinate 2,794, forward strand.
CGATCATGGGTGCCGATCCGACACCCTTCCTGCCAAGGTTTCCGGACGTGGTGCGTAATCTCGACATCCTTGAAGAAGCGGCGGCGGGGCGTGGGGTGTTCAGCGTGCGGCCCGACCCCGATGGCATCTATCGGCGTGTGCCCATGGTGATGCTGGTGCAGGACACTCTCCGACTGGGCCTGTCGCCGGAACTGTTGCGGGTGGCAACGGGGGATAACGCGTTCGCCCTGCGCAGCAACGAGGCGGGGATCGACGGCGTAGTGCTGGGCGGCAAGATGATCCGGACCGGACCGGATGGCAGCGTATGGACCTATCTCACGCCGAGCCTGCCAGGGCGCTACGTTTCGGCCGGTGACGTTCTGGCCGACCGGGTGGCGCCGGGGCGGCTGGCCGGTCAACTGGTGCTGGTGGGCACCTCGGCCATCGGATTGGAGGATTTCCGGCCCACGCCCCTGGGCGTGCCAATGGCGGGGGTGGAGATCCACGCGCAGCTTCTTGAGAATATCCTGACGGACACTTTGCTGAACCGGCCCAACTATGCCGTGGCGGTGGAGCTGATGACGGTTCTGGTCCTGTCGGCATTGGTGATCGTGCTGGTGCCGGTGATCGGTGCACGCCTGATCATCGCGCTGGCAGTGGTGCTTCTGGGCGGGTATTCGGGGCTATCCTACTACCTGTTCCAGGAGATGCGGATCTTGCTGGACCCAACATGGCCAGTTCTGGGCACGGTGCTGACACTGATGCTGATGTCGAGCGCCAACTATCTCCGAGAAGAACGCCAGAAGCAGCAGATCCGCGGCGCCTTTGGGCAGTACGTCTCGCCCGATCTGGTCGCGAGGCTGCAGGAAAACCCCGAGGCGTTAACCCTTGGCGGCGAGCGGCGCGAACTTACGGTGCTGTTCTCAGATGTGCGTGGCTTCACCACGCTGGCCGAGGGATACCGGGATGATCCACCGGGGCTTACGGCGCTGATGAACAGCTTTCTCACCGTGCTGTCGCGGGCCATCTTGCGCGAGGGCGGAACGATCGACAAGTTCATGGGCGATGCCGTTATGGCGTTCTGGAACGCGCCGCTGGACGCGCCGGACCATGCCGCCGCCGCCTGCCGCGCTGCGCTGGCGATGCACGCGGACGTGGCAACACTCAATGCCGAGCGCGCGCGCGCGGCGGTCGAAGCGGACGACAAGGCGTTGCCCATCAACGTGGGCATTGGTCTCAATACCGGGGATTGCGTGGTCGGCAACATGGGCAGCGACACGCGGTTCGACTACACCGCACTGGGCGACGCGGTAAACCTTGCCTCGCGGCTCGAGGGACAATCCAAGACTTACGGGCTGGGCATCATCCTCGGGTCGGCGACGGCACGGGCGGTCGAGGGCCGGTTCGCGATGATCGAACTCAACCTGCTGCGGGTGAAGGGCAAGATGGAACCAGAGCGGATCTTCGGCCTCCTGGGGGACGAGGTGATGCGCGGGAGGTCCGAGTTTGCCGAGTTGGAGGCGACCAACGCCGAGATGCGCGCAGCCTATTCAGCGCAGAAATGGAACGTCGCAGAGGCCGCGCTGGACCGTCTGGAGGCGGCGGGTAAGCCGCTGGACCTGGAACTCTCGGGCTACGCCGCGCTGTATCGTCAGCGCCTCGAAACGCTGCGCGTGGCCCCACCGGGCGAGGGCTGGAACGGGGTGCATGTGGCCACCGACAAGTAAGCGCACCGAGGCGCAAGCGCCGGGCGATCAACGTTCGCGTAAAGCCTCGGACCGGGCGCGCATCAGCGGGCGCGCCAGGTAGTCCAGCACGGTCTTGCGACCGGTCAGGATATCGACCTGCGCCACCATGCCGGGGCTGATCGGCAGGGTCGTGCCATCTTCTGCCTCGAGCTCGCTCCGCCGGGTGCGGACCATGACGCGAAAGAACTCGGTTCCCTCGCCGTCCTCGACGGTGTCGGCACCGATGCGCTGCACCGTGCCGTCGAGCGCGCCGTAGACTAGATAATCATAGGCAGTGATCTTGACCGAGGCGGAATCGCCGGGACGGATGAAGGCCACGTCGCGGGGGCGAATACGAGCCTCGATCAGCAATTGGTCATCGCGGGGGACGATTTCTATCAGGGGGCCGCCGGGCTGCACGACCGCGCCAATGGTGGTGACGTGGACGGTGTTGACCGTGCCGTTGACCGGTGCCCGCAGGCTGGTGCGCGATACCTTTTCGGTCGCGGCGCGCAGCGCCTCGCGCAGTACCGCAAGGTCGCCGTTGATCCTGGCCAGCCGTTCGCGCGCCGTCAGCACGTAGCCGGTGCGCGCCAAACGGATCTGGCTTTCGGCCTCGTTGATGGCGGCGCGAATGCCGGGCAGGCGCGCGCGGGACACGGCAAGCTCGCCTTCCAGTTCGGCCATGCGGCTTCGCAGGCGCAAGAGCTCGATCCGGGGGACTGCGCCGCTGTCCACGAGGCCGCTGGTCAGGTCAATCTCCTCGGTCAACGGCGCGATCTGCGCCTCCAGCTTGACTACGGCTGCCTCCAATTCGCGCAAGCCCGACCGGCGCTGCGCGAGCTTGTCGCGAAGCACCGACAGCTCGCTCTCCAGCTGCGCACGGCGGGACAGGAACACCTCGCGTTCGGCCGAGACGGCGCCTGGCGCGCGCTCGGCCAGGCCGTCGGGAAAGGCAAGGGTTTCGCCGCCCTGCGCCTCGGCGCCTGCGCGCGCGGCCTCGGCCAGAAGCGCCGCCTCGCGTTCGCGCAGTTCACCGCGTTCGGCACCAGCGGATGTGTCGTCGATGCGCATCAGCACGTCCCCCTCCTGAACAAGGTCGCCTTCGCGAACCTCGATCGCCGAGACGATGCCCCCCTCGAGGCTCTGGACGACCTGAAGCTGGCGGGTCGGCACCACGCGCCCGGTGCCGCGCGTTACCTCTTCGATCTCGTAGAACGCAGCCCACACGAGAAAGGCGGCGATGCCGCCGGCGATCAGCAAGAGCAAAAGCCACGGCCCCCGTCCGCGACCGCGCGGGCGGTCGGCGGTGGCGTCGTTCACGAAATCCTCTTCCGTCCTTGGCCCGAACATCTGGTCACTCCGCCGCGCGGCGGGCCGCGGCCTGCTTCAGTTGCGCGACCACCGTATCACGTGTCCCGTCGAGGATCTTGCGACCGCGGTCGATCACGAGCCAGCGGCTTGCCAGATCCGCAAGCGCCGGGCGGTGGGTGCACAGCACCAGAGTCGTGCCCCCGGTGTTCAGTTCGCGCAGGCGCGCCACCACTTCGGCCTCCATGTCGCGGTCCATCGCGTTCGTGGGCTCGTCTAGGAACAGAAGTTTCGGCCGCCGCAGCAGCAGCCGCGCCAGGGCAAGCCCCTGCCGCTGCCCGCCGGAAAGCTGCGCGCCCCTTTCACCGATGAAGCGGTCAAGCCCCTCGGGATCATCCTTGACGAAGCGATCCATCGCGGCCAGGTGCAGCGCCGCCTCTATCTCGTCCTCGGTGGCGTGGGGTCTGCCGATCACCAGGTTCTCCCGCAGGGTGCCGGTGAAAAGCTCGGGTTCCTGCGGCATGTAACCGACCCCGGCGCGCAGTTCGGCCGGGTCGTACTGCCCTGCCCCGCGCCCATCGATCAGGAGCGTGCCGCTGTCGGGGGTCAGCAATCCGCAGAGCAGCTTACCCAGCGTGCTCTTGCCCGACCCGACGCGGCCCAGAAGCGCGACGCACTCCCCCGGCGCGATGTCCAGCGTGACGGATTGCGGCGCATCCATGCCGGCGCCGGGATAACGGTAGGTGACCTCCGTGAGGGTGGCGGCGCCTTTGGTCACTCGGGCGCTGCTGCTGACGGCAGGACTGCGTTCGGGCGTGACCTTCATGAATTGTGACAGGGCGCTCATCGCCCTGAGCGCGTAGTGCGCGCGGAATATCGTCTGGGCGATGGTCCCCAGCGGGGCAAGCGCGCGGCCTGCGAGGATGTTAGCCGCAATGAGCGCGCCGATGGTTATCCGGCCCTCGGCCACGAGATAAACACCCCAAACGATGATCGCCACGCTGACCCCCTGCTGGATCATCTGGGTGCCAGATGCGGCGAAGCTCGACCAGAAGCGGCTGCGCCCGCTGATCCGCGCCGTGGCGGCGCTAGCGCGATCCCATTCGCGCTGCATGACCGGTTCGGCGTTGAGGGTTTTGATGGTTTCCAGCCCCATGAGCGATTCCACCAACACCGCCTGTCGACGACCGGCCAATGCCTGTGCGGCACCCGCCGCGCGCCCCATCGGAAGCTGCGCGACGATGGCGAGAACCAGCACGATCGGCACCGCCACCAGAGGCACAATCGCCAACGGCCCCACAAGGACGTAGAGAACGAAGATGAAGAGCCCGATGAACAGCAGGTCGATCAGCGACACGAAGCTGGCGGAGCCAAAGAATTCGCGCACCGCCTCGAAGTCGCGGATATGGCTCGCCAGCCCGGCCGCACCGCCGGGCCGGTCGGCCACCCGCAGGCTGAGCGCGTGCGAAAAGAGCGTGGCGGCGATGCCGGTATCCAGCCGTCGACCGACGGTTTCCAGCACCCCGGTTCTTAGGCTGCGCAGGGCCAGATCCAGCCCGATGGCCAGCGCCACCCCGATCGCCAGCGTCCAAAGGGTTACGTAGGCGAGGTTTGGGATCACCTTGTCGTAGACGTTCATCACGAATATCGGCAGCGCGAGCCCCAGCATGTTTATCAACATCGCCGCGATGACAACCTGAAACCAGCCGGAGCGGTTCTCGCGCATAGGCCCCCAAAACCAGTGCCGGGGCCGGTCCTGCGCCTTGGCTTCGAGCTGCCGGTCAACCAGGTCGTCGCGCACCGAGGCGAGCATGATCTCACGCTGAACACGCCGGGCAAGCTGTCGCAGTGGGACTTCGCGGTCAGTGGCGTCGCGACCCGGTTCAAGAACGCGCGCGTTGCGCCGATCGAGCGAAAAACCCAGAAGGATGAGAGGACCGCCAGCGCGGTCGAACAGAACACAGGGCAACACCGCCGGGTCGATCTGGCGGAGCTTGCGCAGCACGAGGCGCGATTTCAGGCCGACCGCGGCCAAGGCCCGGGCAAGGGTTTCGGGATCACGCCCGTCGAACCCGGCGGGCATGCGGGCACGCACCGCCTCCGGACTCCAGGGTCGGCCATGATGGCGGGCCAGCCATGCGGCGGTTTCCAATCCCGGCATCGTGTCACTGTCGGAGTCCGCTCCATCCTCCCCCGTGTGCCGCTCGGGTGCCCCGGCGGAGGCCGACCCGACAGCTGGTGTCATTTCAGGGACCTGATCTCTGTCTTAAAGATCGCCGTGGCCCGCGGGGCATTTTGCGCGCGGGCAGTAAAGTCAGGTTCAAGCGGGACATCTGCCGGTTCGACACCGAAATGCATGGCCAGGCGGCTTTGCGACGCGAGCATCCGGTACTGGTTGAAGGTGAAACCCGCCTCCGCGCTCACATTCTCGAACGCCACATTGAAGAATGTCCGTTCCGCATCCAGCACGTCGAGCAGGCTGCGGGTACCGGCGCGGAATTGATCCCGGTATTGTTCCGAAGTGTTGCGCGCAGCCGAAACACGCCTGTCCAGAAGCACGGTACGTTCGATGCTCGTATGGTAGGCGTTCCAGCTTCGCTCGGCCATCTCGCGAACCTCGCGCACCACCTTCTGGCGCTCGGCTTCGGCCTGCAACGTGCGCTGCTGCAGGGCACGGCGGCGCGCGTCCCGCCCCCCGGCGAAGAGCTCCCAATCCAGCCGCACGCCTACGAAGGCATCCGATTCAGAACCGGATGTACCCGCGATGTTTCGCCCCGTGCGCACACCCGCCTGAAGCGTGACCTGTGGCTTCTCGTCGGCGGTGGTGATACCGTTCTGGAAGCGGGCCTGCGCTATATTCTGGCCGGACTCCATCAATCGAAAACTGTTACGCAGGCTGCGCAATACCATCTCGCTCTTGGTCATCGGCAAATTCGCGACGGCCGGCACGGGCTGTGTGCCGCGAGGATCGTGACCGATCACCGCGCGGTAACGCGCACGCGCATCGGCCACCGCGCGTTCCACATCGAGCCGTGACAGCTGGGCCGCCAGCAGACGTTCCTGAACTTCGAACCGGGCACTGACCGGTAGCTTGTCACCGTCGACCAGATCATCGACCTGCCGCGCAATTTCCTGGTGGCGCGCGATGTTGCGGGTTGCCACATCCAGAAGCCGGGCGTGCCTGACCACGTCGATATAGGCCTCCACAGCGTTGAGCGCCATCGTCTCGGACGCATCGAGCAGGCCGAAAATCGCCTAGTCTAGCCGCGAGGCGTTGCGGTAGACAAGGTTGGCGCGGCGGTAGCCGTCGAACAGTTTCAGCTCAGCCGTGAGGCCGATTTCGCGATTGAATTTGGTGTCACGGTTATCGACGGGGCCAAGCCGGTCGAGATCGTCGTATTGTTCTGCACCAGCCTCGCCGCGAAGCAACAGCCGCGGCTGATACTCGCCGTGCAATTGCAGCAGTTCCAGGGCCGACGCCTTCACATCGGCATTCGCGGCGCGTCCGGTGGGGTTGGTCGTGACCGCGGCGCGGACCGCCTCACGCAGGCTCTCCGCAGTCGCGGGGAGCGCCAGGCCGATAAGCAGCCCAAACGACGTGGCGATCGCTGATGTCAAACCTGTCGTCGGTCGGAACCGGCAAGCCAATTTTGTCAGCGCCATTAATAATTCCCCAAGAAAAGTTAATACAAACAGATTCAGAAAGTGTAGTTCAAAGTCAACCAAAACACAGGTTGGCTACCCGGAAGAAATGGAAACCGGGTGCAATTATCACACAATACCCAACGCCAGCCAAACGATTGCCACGTAAGTCACCTGGTGGGCGAACTGATCGAGTCCAGTGAGGCCCCAGTAGCCCTTTTCCTGCGGGCTCCAGCCCGACCACCTCAATAGTCGGTCCTTGGTCCAGTCTATGTGATAGTGGAGAACAAACTCGACCGCCGCGAGACCAACCACCGTAAGGACAGTCATCGGCGTCCAGATCAGCACCGGCACCGTCAGCAGGCTGTGCAGCCCGGCATGGGCAATACCGCCCAGATGCCCGTAAGTGCCCTTGTTGCGCACCATCCAGCCCGTCTGCCAGACAAAATCCGCAAGCAGGTGCTTGACCTGGAAAAGCAGCATCAGGATCAGGAGCGTGGCAGGTGTCATGTCTGGTCTTCCAGAAGCTTGTTGGCGCGATCGAGCCTCTCGGCCAGTGTCTCAGCGACGATCCGATGCAGTGTCACGGCGAGGTCGGGCACCTTGTCCTCGATTTCGCGCATCCGGGTTTCGCTTGCGCGATACACGACCGCTTCGGTTTCCGCAATCACGTCGATGGTAGGTGGAAGACCTGCATAGCTTGCGATCACGGCCACGGGCGCCTCGGTGCGCAGGACGCGCGGGGAGAGCCAGCCAAATCCGACGTTCATTCCGCAGCGGGTTTTCGCTTCATCTTCGTGTTGGCCTCGATCAACTTGCTCTTGATCGCGGCATTGAGATGTTGATCGAGTGAGGCGCGGAATTCCTCGTCCGAGCGGATCATGCGGCGCAGGATCTCTCCGGAGACGGAGAAGACGCGCGAAGGAGCCTCGATCCTGACGGTTGCCGAGGCGGGGCCTGGTTCCATCACGTTCATCTCGCCGATAAATCCCTCGCGAATCTCGGCGATCTTGCCCTCATTGAAATACACGCCGGCCAAGCCGTCACTCAGAAAGTGAAGATGCGAGACCGCTTCGCCCTCGGTCGTCAAGTCCACTCCGGGCTGCGCATCGCGCCACACGCCGGCATTGAGCAGCCGCCGCGACATCGGTTTCGGCATCCGCGCCAACCCCCGTTTGACGAGCTGTGCCTCCTCGTCGTTGAACCGCAGACGATGGTGTATCAGAAAAACCCGTGTTATGCCCACGACGCTGATCACCACCCAGCAACCCTAAATGATCGCAGAGGCTAGGTTGAACTCGGCCGACAGGCTGATCAGCACGAAAATCGCCGCAATCATGTTGAGCAACGCGTAGCGATATCCGCTGCCACGTATCAGGCCGAGCTGCAGACAAATATACGCGCCGAGATATACGGAGACGCCAGCATATCCGGCCCAGTCATACACGCTTGTAGTGAAAAACATCGTCACCCGCGTTCTCCCCAAGACGATGCTTTCGCGCAACCGGCGAACGAGGTTGCGAACTCTGAATGCCACAGGGCCGCTATTGTGACAAGTTGGTTGAGAGATGTGACGAGTACCGGTCTGGAGCGCGCCGGTCAGCATGCTGGAGCGAAGAGTTTGCGGAGTCCATTGGGCGGGCTGGGCCGACTATCTCAAACAACGCGGATTCGAGCGCCGCAAAGGCCCGGGGCAGACCTTCGAATTTTATGTGCAAGCCCCGCAGGCGGCACTCGATGGCCGGGGTCTGATCCTCGGTTGGTGTTCGCTCATGTCGGCGCTGGTTGGCGATGATAAACTGGCCGCTTGGCCGAACGGAAAGATCGACTTCAAGACATCATATTTTGTCACGCTGGCGCGCATCCATTCAAGCGCATCCGCGTTTTTTGCCGAATGGTTGCTAAACTCGGGATCATTCCTGAACGGCCGGACCGATGAGGGCACGCGACCACTGCGCCGATAGCCGCAGCTTCGGGTCGTCGATTGGACCGGCCAGGTCGTTCAAGGCGAAGATCCCGGCCTTCAACGGCAAAACCTCCGATTTTACGTCGGTATCTTCCTCTCCAGGCGCCGAAATGCCAAGGCAATCAGCCCGGCAATGATCATATACACAACGGCAAGCAAAAGAAGCGGTTCGTAGACAATGAACGTGTCCGCGCGCACCCGGGAGGACACAGAATAGATTTCCACCACGGTGATGGTCGCAACCAACGGGGTCGCCTTGAGCTGCAGGATCGTTTCGCCGCCGAGTGTGGGCAAGACGTTGCGCACAGCCTGCGGCAACCAGACCCGGCGAAAAATGGTAAAACGAGGCATGCCGAAGGATTTCGCCGTCTCCAACTGGCCTTTGGACACGCCGGAAAAGGCGCCGCGCATCACTTCGCCTTCATAGCCCGCATAGGAAAACGTAAGTGCAAGTATCGCGTAGGGCCAAGCCTGACGCAGATATGGCCAAAGTTCAGACGAGCGAATCCAGGGATATTCAGGAAACAAAGAGCCAAGCCCATAATACAGCAACCAGATTTGCAACAGCAGGGGCGTGCCGCGAATTACCGTGCAGAAAACCCGTGCGGGGATGCCCAAGTACCATGGGCCGACCGCTTGCGCCAAACCCAGTGGCACTGCCAGCAGGAAGCCAAGCACCGTAGAGACGACCAGAATCCAGATCGTAGCCCACAGACCTTGCAGCGCCAGGGGGGCATATTTCGGAATCCAGTCCCAACGCAGCGACAGCGCGCACCACACGATCAGCGCCGCAAAGACCAGCATCAACACGATGCGATGCGGCTGGAACAGTGCCCTGAGGCCGGTCATCGTGTGCCCCCTCGTAGCGAAGGCTGGCCGCGGCGCGCCCATTTTTCGATCCGGCCAAAGACCACGCCCGAGAACAGCGTGACCATCAGATAAAGCGCCCCGGCCGCCAGGAAGAACGTGAAATAGGCTCGCGTGCTGCTGGCGGCCTGTCTGGTTTCCAGGGTGAGTTCGCTGAACCCAACAACGGCCAGCAGCGCCGTATCCTTGGTTGCGATCAGCCAGAGATTGGCAAGACCCGGTACTGCAAAACTCATCATCGCCGGAATGGTAACCCTGCGCATGGTCATCCAGGCAGGCATTCCATAAGACTTGGCGGCCTCGATCTGGCCCGCTGGAACCGCCTGAATGGCGCCACGCAAAACCTCGGTCGCATAGGCGCCCTGGACGACACCAAGCACCCAGATGCCGGCAACAACACCACTGATTTCGACCCGGCCACCGCCGATGGCGGAGGAGATCTTGTTCGCGATGTCTGTGCCGACGTAGTAGAGGATAAGGATCAGCACAAGTTCGGGAACAGCGCGTATCACGGTGGTATAGATGGCGAGAAGATCGCGCGTGACCTTCCCGCCATAGAGTTTGCCCGAAGCCCCGAACAACCCGATCACCACGCCAAGCCCAAATGCGCCAAGCGCGATCTGAAGCGAATTGGCCAGCCCGCGCAGGAGATTGTAACCCCATCCGGGCGGCCTGAGCGACAGCAATTCTGCGCTTGTGCTCAAGCCGAGCATTTCGAGTAGTTCGGCCACGGAACCGCCTTAATAGATGCTGGTGGTGAAGTATTTGGCGGTAATCTCTTCGTGGGTGCCGTCCGCCAGGATCGCAGCGATACCAGCGTTCAGGGCTTCAAGCAGCTCTGTATCACCCTTGCGCACGCCGGCGCCAATCCCAAGCCCCAGAATGGCCGGATCATCCATGACCGCGCCTTTGATCTCGCAGCAGCTGCCCGCATCGGAATCGACGAAATCGGCCATTGCAATGCTGTCAGCCTGAATGGCGTCGATGCGGCCCGCAATCATATCCTGATTTGCTTCGTCCTGCGTCTGATAAACGCGCAATTCCGAATCCGAGAAATATGCCTGCGCATAGCTCTGGTGGATGGTCGAAGCCTGGACGCCGACGATCTTGCCTGCCAGCGCCTCCGGGTCTGCACCAAGCTCCATGGATTTGTCGGCAACGATCACCCCGGGGGTTTTGTAATAGGGATCGCTGAAATCAATGGTATTCATGCGCTCTTCGGTGATCGACATCGAAGCCATGATCGCATCAATCTGCTTGCCGGTCAGTGACGGGATGATGCCATCCCAGGCCACCGGGGTGATGACACAATCAAGCTCTGCGGCGGCACAGACAGCATTGATCACTTCGATCTCCCAGCCAACCCAATTGCCCGAACTGTCTGGCGAGGCAAAGGGCGGATAGGGCTCGGCGGCCACACCAATTTTCACGTCTTCGGCTGCGACCGCACCGGTGAGAAACGCCGACGCCACCAAACCGATGGCAAAGAAATTCGTCAGATTCATGATAGACTCCCTGTTGGATGTATTGGATTCTTGGTCAGGCGACCGAACTCAGAAATTGTTTCAGTCGGTCGGACTGGGGGTTGCCAAAGACCTCGGCAGGCGGGCCCTGCTCTTCGATACGGCCTTGGTAGAGATACACGACGTGGTTGGCGACCTCGCGTGCAAACTTCATCTCATGGGTGACCAGCAGCATGGTGCGGCCTTCGGCTGCCAGGTCGCGGATCACGGTCAGCACCTCGCCGACCAACTCGGGATCGAGCGCTGAGGTTGGCTCGTCAAACAGCATTGCCGAAGGATCGACGGCGAGCGCGCGGGCGATGGCGGCGCGCTGCTGCTGGCCGCCGGAAAGATGTGCGGGAAAGGTGTCGGCCTTGTCGTCGAGGCCGACGCGTTCCAAAAGTGCGTGGGCGCGGTCGATTGCGTCGGCCTTGGGCACCTTGAGCACATGCACCGGAACTTCGATCACGTTTTCCAACAAGGTGCGGTGTGTCCAGAGATTGAACTGTTGAAACACCATGGAAAGCCGGGTGCGGATGCGTTCGATCTGACGGCGGTCGGCAGCACTGCCGTCCGGCCGCGTTGCCACCTCTTCGCCACCGATCACAATCTTGCCGGAGCTCGGCGTTTCAAGGAAGTTGATGCATCGCAGCATGGTGGATTTGCCGGATCCGGACCCGCCGATCACCGCCACGACATCGCCTTTGTTTGCCAAAAGCGACACGCCCTTCAGGACTTCGAGAGAATCGAAGTACTTGTGCAGATCCTCGACACGGATCGCCTCTTCAAGAGCTGCTACGTCCGGCACAAATGATAACGCATTGTTTGAGTACATTCTCTTTGTGGAACCCCGATTTTTGGCTTGTAGTAAGCCGCGCCTCAAGTAATTATGCAAGTGTATAATTTCTGTCGGGCAAAAAAAGGGAGCCGGCATGGACAGAGAGCGCCGAAAGTTCGAACGCAAACCTGCCGAGGCGCGAAAAGAGGCGCTTATACTCGCGACGCTCGATTTAGTGGCGGAAAATGGCGTGCGCGGCGCGACGGTTCGCGGAATCGCCAAACAGGCGGACGTGACGCAAGGGTTGGTCCGGCACTATTTCAGCACCAAAGAAGAGCTGATCTCGGCCGCGTACGAGTATCATATGAACGCCCTGACAGATCAGACCGCAGCCTCGGCCAAGGATGGAAAGGCCCGGTCGCGACTGGCGCGCTTCATCTCTGCAACGCTGACGCCGCCGGTTGTCGATGCGCGGTCGGTCGCACTTTGGGCGGCGTTTCTGAACAAGGTTCGGCACGACGCTGGTATGAGAGCGATCCACGAGCGCACCTATGTGTATTTCAGGGATCACCTGGAAGAGTTGATCAAAGCCGCGCTGGATGAGGCCGGCCAGTCCAGCAAGTCGGAAAAGCTGCGCTATCTGGCGATTGCCGGCAACGCGGTCATCGACGGCCTGTGGTTGGAGGGTGGCGCATTGCCAGACGCCTTTTCCTCTGGCGAACTTGCACAAATCGGCCTGCGATCAGTCGGTGCCATCATAGAAATCCCATTGGAAGCAGAGGCGGAACAGCCATGAGAGTGACGACGATAACGGAGCGCTTGGCGGGGCTGGGCGGGGCGAAGTGGGAAGTGCATATGAAGGCCCGTGATCTGGTGCGGGCGGGGGCAGATATTGTCGAAATGACGATCGGAGAACCCGACGTCCCGGCACCGGAAGCGCTGATTAAAACGACGATATCCTCTCTCAGAGCAGGGCGCACCGGCTATTCCAATGGCCGCGGCGAGGCCGGTTTGCTGGAGGCATTGGCGCAGCGCTACTCAGGGACGCGCGGGCGCAGCTTCACGCCCGAGAACTTTCTGTGTTTCCCAGGCACCCAGACTGCGCTGTTTGCGGTTCTGGCCGGCGTGGCCGAGACGGGCGATGAAGTCCTGGTCGGAGATCCTATGTATGCGACCTATGAGGGCGTAATACGCGCATCGGGCGCCAATATGGTCCCGGTGCCCCTGCGCCCGGAGCATGGATTCCGAATGCAGGCCAGCGATGTTGCGGCGCGCATAACACCCCGCACCCGCGCCCTGTTGTTGACCACGCCGCATAACCCAACCGGCGCGATCCTGACGGCGCAAGACATTGCGGCAATCGGCGTTTTGGCGGTTGAGCATGGCTTTTGGATCATCTCGGACGAGGTCTATGAGCAACTGATCTATGCCGGGGCGAAATTCGTCTCGCCGCTGGCCGATCCCGCGTTGGCGGATCGGGTGATCGCGGTTTCCTCGGTGTCGAAATCTCATGCCGCGCCGGGCTTCCGCAGCGGCTGGTGCGCCGGGCCGGCGGCATTCTGCGAGGCGCTGTTGCCATATTCAGAGACAATGCTTTTCGGCAATCAGCCCTTCATAGCGGACATGACCGAAAAGGCGGTGCGCGATGGATCGGAGGTCGCGGCGGGCATGGCCGCGCGGTTTGCAGCACGGGCGGCTCTGTTGGCAAAGCGCCTGCATTCCGAAACGGATTTGAAGGTGCACCTGCCCAAGGCCGGGATGTTCGCCATGATCGACGTCTCCTCGACTGGTATGGACGGCGAATCCTATGCCTGGAATCTTCTGGACAATGGTGTGGCGGTAATGCCCGGCTCGGCCTTTGGCGGGAGTCTGAAGCATTGGGTGCGGGTTGCACTGACCATCCCGGACCAAGCGTTTACCACCGCGGTGGAGCGGATCATCGCCAATGCAAACCGCAAGGCGAGTGTCGTCGCATGAGCGGCCAGACCGTTGGCGAGGCACTGGTTGCCGGGTTGAAAGCCCGGGGGGTGACCTGCGCTTTTGGCATCCCCGGCGTGCACACGGTCGAGCTTTATCGCGGATTGGCAGCGTCGGGTATCCGGCATGTAACGCCCCGGCATGAGCAGGGTGCCGGTTTCATGGCGGATGGCTATGCGCGAGTGTCCGGCGAACCAGGAGTGGCGTTCGTCATTACCGGACCCGGGCTGACCAACACGCTGACGCCTATGGCGCAGGCCCGGGCGGATTCTATCCCGATTTTGGTGGTTTCTGGCGTAAATACCGTTGCGTCCCTCGGCAAAGGACTGGGCTTTTTGCACGAGCTGCCAGATCAGCATGCGCTCGCCAAGACCGTCGCGCTGGTGTCCGAACATGTGGCGTCGCCGGGCGAATTGGACGCTGCTTTGAGCCGCGCATTCGAACTGTTTCATATTGGCCGTCCGGGGCCAATGCATATTCAAGTGCCACTGGATGTGGCCGGCCTGCCGTATCGTCACGAGCAGATCGCAAAGCCGCCCCATAGCGTCCCCATTGATCCTGCGCAGATCAAAGAAGCGGCAACGCGGCTCGCCGCCGCAAGGCGGGTGGTGATCCTTGCCGGCGGTGGCGCCAAAACCGCCGGTGCCCCTTTCAAGACACTGGCCGAGAGGCTCGACGCGCCGGTGGTGCAAACAGTGAACGGGCGCGGCGTATTGCACGCGCATCCGCTGTCGGTTCCGGCCAGCCCCAGCCTGCGGGCTGTGCGCGATCTGATCGAAGACGCGGATTGTGTGCTGGCGCTGGGAACCGAGTTGGGACCGACCGATTATGACATGTATGCCACCGGAAACCTGGCGCGAATGTCCGGTTTGATCAGAGTTGATCTCTGCGCAGACCAACTGGCCCGGCACCCGGCGACCTTGCCCATTCAGGGGCCTACCGGCGCGGCGATCAGCCAATTGCTGACATGTCTGCCCGAGGGTGAAAAGCAAAGCGGTGGATCTGCGCGCGCAAATCAGGCCCGCGAGGCGGCCTTCGAAGAAATCGGGCCCGATTACCGCGCGCAGGTGGCCATTCTGAACGCCATTCGCGACGCGGCGCCCGGCGCGCTGATCGTCGGGGATTCCACCCAGCCGATCTATGCCGGAAATCTGTTCTATGACCATGACCGCCCCGGTGGCTGGTTCAATGCCGCCACCGGATATGGCGCGCTTGGCTACGCGATCCCGGCGGCGATCGGCGCCTCCATCGCCGATGCATCGGCGCAAGTAATCTGTATTGTCGGGGATGGCGGCGCACAGTTTTCGCTGCCCGAAGTGATGGCCGCGGTCGACGAAAACCTTCCCATCACCTTTGTCATCTGGAACAACCGAGGCTATCACGAGATTGCCACCTCGATGCAGGATGTGGGCGTCACCGTTCTGGGATGCGACCCCACACCACCGGATTTTGTGGCCACCGCACAGTCTTTCGGCATCCCCCATACCCGTGTGCCGATGGAGTCAAAAGCCGTGGCTGCGGCAGTGAAACTTGTCGGGGGACAGGCCGGCCCGTCGATGATCGAAATCTCGGCACCACGGTTTGTGCCGGTAAAGGACTTAGCGATGAAAGAGGGCGTGCCGCAAACTTTCTGACGGCTTGGCGACGACCCTTCTCTGAGCGCGATCATGCAGCCCCCCGCGAACTGCTGGAATGCGAAAAGCTCGCCGTCGCACCATCAACCCCGACCAACCCCACGAACCTGGGCTCCACCAAATTCCCTACGCCGACAAACACGCCTTGCGCGCGGCCTGATGGCGCATTTCGAGCTGCGCGTGAAGATCGGCAATGCTGGCGGCGTCCTCGTCAGCCCGTCCATCGAGTTCGGCGAAGATTCCGACCGCAGCTCGAGGAAAACTTGCTGGCTTCGGTCTCACAGCACCAGCGCCAGAAGAACGGTGAGCAAACCGTGAACCGTATGCGGGCACGGGTTCAGAACGGCTATTGGGTTTTTCAGGCACCTGTGGGCTACCGCTATGAGCGCGTAAGCGGTCAAGGCAAGGTACTGGTGCGCGATGCGTGGGATATTCGCCTTGCTCAGGCGTATGAGGCCTCCAAAGGCCTGAAGGCGAACGTCAAGCAACTGGAAATGCAGATCGATCAGCTCCTTGATCGCATCGTGGATGCGAGCAACGGCTCTGTGGTGTCGGCCTACGAGAAGCGTATCGCCAAGCTGGAGCGGGAAAAAGTTCTGGCTGAAGAACAGCTCGCCCAAAGCGGAAAGCCTCGACATACCTTCGAGGAGTCGTTCGAACACGCAATGCGATTCCTATCAAGCCTTTGGAAAAGGCTGGATAAATTCCAACTTAGACCTGAAGAAAACAGTCCTGAGACTGGCCTTTGTAGAGTCTTTGCCCTATTGCCGGAATTAGGGACTTCGAACACCTAATTTAGCCTTACCATTCAAGGCTTTAGGTGATTTTTGCAGCAGCAAATGTGAGATGGCGCACCCAGTAGGATTCGAACCTACGACCTTCGCCTTCGGAGGGCGACACTCTATCCAGCTGAGCTATGGGTGCACGCGGGGCAACCTATAGCCGCCCGTGCCCGGTGCCGCAATCGCAAATTCAGCCGAAAAGCTCGTGGGCAAGCTCCAGCGCTTCAATCAGCACATCCACCTCGGCGCGGGTGTTGTACATGGCAAACGAGGCCCGGCAGGTGGCGGTCAGCCCGAGATGATCCATCAGCGGCCCGGCGCAATGGTGGCCCGCGCGCACAGCGACGCCCTTCTTGTCGAGGATGGTCGAGATGTCGTGCGCATGCGCCGCGCCGTTCATCGTGAAGGAAAAGATCGCCGCCTTGCAGTCCGCCGTCCCCTGAAGTCCGAGCCAGTTAAGCCCGGATAAACGCTCCATCGCGTAGGCGGCGATGTCAGCCTCGTGGGTGGCGATCGCATCCATGCCGACACTCATCATGTACTCGAGCGCCACGCCCAAACCGATGGTTTGTACGATACCGGGCGTGCCGGCCTCGAATTTCATCGGCGGATCGTTGTAGATCACTTCGTCCTTGCTGACCTCGCGGATCATGTCGCCGCCGCCCATGAAGGGGCGCATCTCGGCCAGCCGCTCGCGCTTCACGAAGATCGCGCCGGAGCCCGAGGGGCCATAGAGCTTGTGCCCGGTGATGGCGTAGAAATCGCAGCCCAAATCGTCGAGGTTCACCGGCATGTGCACCGCCGATTGCGAGCCGTCGATGAGCACCGGCACACCCTTGGCATGGGCCGCGTCGCAGATGGATTTCACATCAACAACGGTTCCCAAAACGTTGGAAAGATGGGTGATCGCTACAAGTTTGGTTTTCGGCCCGATGGCGTCGATCACCTTTTGCGGATCGAGCGCCCCGCGCGAATCCACATCCACCCACTTCAATGCGACGCCCTGCCGCTCGCGCAAGAAATGCCACGGCACGATATTGGCGTGATGCTCCATGACCGACAGGACGATCTCGTCGCCCGCCTCCATCCGCGGCATGGCCCAGCCGTAGGCGACCATGTTGATGCCCTCGGTGGTGCCCGAGTTGAGCACGATCTGCCGCTCGTCCGCAACGCCGAGGAAGCGCGCCACGATGCCGCGCACGGCTTCGTACTTCTCGGTGGCGAGGTTGCTGAGGTAATGCAGACCGCGGTGAACGTTGGCGTATTCTTGGGAATAGGCCCGGGTGACCGCGTCGATCACCGCCTGCGGCTTCTGCGCGCTGGCTCCGTTGTCGAGATAGACCAGCGGCTTGCCGTTCACCTCGCGCGAGAGGATCGGAAAATCCGCGCGGATTTTCTCAACGTCATACATCTCAAATCCCCCCCGCGACGCGCACGCCCGCCAGGCTGAAAAGAAGGCTCAGGCCGAAGACCAGCGCCACGAACCCGATGATGAGCACGCCGGCGGCGCGCCACAGGCTGTCGAATCCGTGCGCCTCAGCCACGAAGGCCAGCAGGATGTAAAGGCCCCAGACCGCCGCCACGATCACCACGACCCCCGCGAGTGTGGGCATCACCATCGCCAGCACCACGAGCACCACCTGAAGCAGCAGGCGCAAGGCCTGCATCCAACTCAGCAGCACCAGCATCTCGCCCATCCTGCCTGTCCCTCCCAGCGCGCGCCCGGCCTGGGTAAACGCGAGCGCGGTCAGCGCCAGCGCCGCAAAGAGCGTCACGGCAAAGATGAGTGGCGCCCCGAAGGCCGGACCCATCATGTCCATCATCGCCGGGTCGCTCGGCGGGCTCAGGCGGATCGACAACGAATAGACCAGCGTGTTGAGCACCGCCATCAACCCGAGCACTAGCCAGCCCTCGCGTGCGGGCAGCCCCAGAGACAGGATGCGCCCTGCCGCTTCGCGCGGCTCGAACAATGTCTGCCGCACCAGCGACCAGAACGCCTCGCCTGTCATCATCCGCTCCATTCCGCCTCTCGCAGCCCGGATATCCAGAACCAAAGGAAAACACCACACCAGATAAGTCCGACGCCCTGCAACCCCGGCCCAGGCCCGACAAACCCGGCGACCAACCCGTGCAACAGGATGAGCGGGCTCGCAGCAAGAAACGCCCAGAAGAGCGCCAATCGTGCACCATAGGCCGTGCCGCGCCCGCCAATGAGCCGCGCTGCCCCATGACTGAGCAGCGCCAGCGCATATAGCAGCAGCGGCGCGATGAACACCCAGGCCAGCAGAGCCCCGCCCAAGAGCGGGTTTAGCTCTTGCTCGGTCAGATGCGCTTCGCGCGCCAGCCGCGGCCATTGCGCAACGAACACCAACACGCAGGCCGCGATCAGCATGACCAGTGCGCGATCCTCGCGGGGCCCCATTTCGAGCAGGCGCCGCACCACCCGGCGCGGCCCCCGGTACGTGGCGATGATGTCGCGCGTGACCGGCATCAGCCGCGCCGCCGCTCCAGCCAGCCCGAGAGCCGGGTTGTGACCTCGTCGCGCAGGCTCTCCTCGGCGATCTCCTCCACCGCCTCGGCAAGGAACGAGAGCACCAGAAGGTCGGTGGCAATCGGCCTGGGGATACCGCGCGAGCGCAGGTAATACAGCGCGTCCTCGTCGATCGCGCCAGAGGTCGAGCCGTGCGAGCACGCCACGTCATCGGCGTAAATCTCCAGTTCCGGCTTGGCCAGGAACTGGCTGTCACCGTCGAGCAGGAGTGACTGGCTAATCTGGTAACCGTCGGTCTTCTGCGCGCCGGGCTTAACGAGGATCTTGCCCTGAAACACACCGGTGGCGCCGTTG
This sequence comes from Roseovarius nitratireducens, assembly GCF_002925845.1. Lineage (GTDB taxonomy): Bacteria > Pseudomonadota > Alphaproteobacteria > Rhodobacterales > Rhodobacteraceae > Roseovarius > Roseovarius nitratireducens. Next base: position 21,804 of record NZ_PDNI01000005.1, read on the forward strand.
CGTAGCACCTTCTTGAATACCTGCCGGCTTTCGCAGCGCTCGGCGTCGTGGGTGACGAAAACCGTGTCGTCCTGGTGGAAATCGCCGTCCCCCATCGCCGCGCCCGCGACATGGGCGCTGGCGTCGTCGCCGGTGAGATTGATCACACATTCGTTGCGCGTCATCACGCCGTTGGCGGTCATGGTAAAGGACTTGAACGCACTCTCGCGGCCCAGCCGGGCAAAGACATGGGTAGCCGCACGGCGCTCGTGGTCGCGCCCTTGCACGCGCACGTGGTGAAAGCGCGCCTCATCGGCCACGTCCACCTCCATCACATTGTTGAAGCGCGCCGCCGCTGGGCCGTTCTCCAGCACGGTCAGCTCGGCACCCGCGTCGAGCTTGACCACGTGGTGGAGGAGCGCGTCGGAGGTCTCTGACCTGTGGTGATAGACGAGGTTGATCGGCTTGGACGCCTTGCCGGTGACATGGATCAGCACCCCGTCCTCGGCCAGCGCGGTGTTGAGCGCCGCCAGCGGGCGCGGCACAGGGGTTTGCCCACCCGCCTCGAGCGTGCCGTAGAGATCGCGCGCCCAGTGCAGGTCCTGCCCCGCCACATCGGCCAGTCGCTCGATGCGAACCCCCGCGAGTTCAGGATCGTCGCTCGCCTCCGGATCAAACACCCCGTCCACGAAGACAAGGCGCAGCCGGTCCATATCACCAAACATCTCGGGCTCGTCGCCGTCCTCGAACAGCGCCGCGCGCGGTGCCTCGGCCAGCGTCAGGCTGTCGGGGCGGGTGAATTTCCAGTATTCGTCCCGGCGCTGCGGCAGCCCGGTCGCGCGCAGGCGCGCCAGCGCCTCCTCGCGGGCCGCCGTGATCCATGCGCCCCCCTCGGGCAGGCGCATCGCGTCGATCTGCATCGTCGTGTCTGTCTTTGCCTGCGGTGCTGCCACCATCACGCCACCTCCGCCTTGAGATCGGCATAGCCGTTCTTCTCGACCTCGAGCGCGAGTTCCGGTCCACCGGATTTGATGATGCGTCCCTCCGACATGATGTGAACAACGTCGGGCACGATATGATCGAGCAGGCGCTGGTAGTGGGTGATGACGAGGAAGCCGCGGCCCGCATCGCGCAGCGAATTCACCCCGTTCGCCACCAGCTTCATCGCATCCACGTCGAGGCCCGAATCGGTCTCGTCGAGAATACACATGCGCGGCTCCAGTACGGCCATCTGAAGGATTTCATTGCGCTTCTTCTCTCCGCCGGAGAAGCCCACGTTGACCGGGCGCTTGAGCATGTCGGCATCGATCTCGAGCGCCTTGGCCTTCTCGCGCACCAGCTTGAGGAAATCTGAGGCGCTGATCTCGTCCTGCCCGCGCGCCTTGCGCTGCGCGTTCACGGCGGTGCGCAGGAAGGTCATATTGCCCACACCGGGAATTTCCACCGGATATTGGAAGGCGAGAAACAGGCCGGCCGCGGCGCGCTCTTCGGTCTCCATGTCCAGCAGGTCCTGCCCGTCGAGCGTGGCCGACCCTTCGGTCACGGTGTAGCCGTCGCGCCCCGAGAGCACGTAGCTCAAGGTAGATTTTCCCGACCCGTTCGGCCCCATGATCGCGTGGACCTTACCGGCCTCAACGGTCAGGTCGACGCCCTTGAGGATGGTCTTATCTTCTTCTTCAAGATCGACGTGCAAGTTCTTGATTTCCAGCATGATTTTTCCTTTCAACATCGCTCGCGGCGTTACGGCCGCAGCATCATCCCGATCGCGTCGCTCAGACGCTCCAGCGGCAGCGTCATCGGCACCACCTCAAATTCGGCCATCCGCCCGATCACCTGGTGCGGAGAGCCGATATAGGCCTCGATCCGGTGGTAATGGCGGCGCGGCGCGTAGTCATCGAACAGAAGCCGCAGCGGCTTCTTCGTGTGGAGTGCAGTTGCCAGCGCGCAGCCGGTGCGGAACCGCCCGTCCACCAGCACCACGTCGGGGGCGACGTCACCGCGCTCCCACGGTCCCAGCGAATAGCCCGGATAGCGCAGGTAACCACCCTTGCCCTGCGGGTGTCCCCAATCGCGGGTCGGACCGATGTCGGCCCAGATCACCTCGACTTCGGTGCCCTGCACGGGCGGGTTGGCGGCAAGCCAGTCCCGCATCATCCCGGCCCACGCCGCATCGCTCTCGACCGACCAGACGCGTTTACCCGGCATCTCGGAGGCCATCACCGTCGAGCCGCCCGAGCCGTATTCGAGGATGGCTCCAGCCTGCTCATAAGCCGCGCGCAGGTGCGCCGCTTCGGCCTCGGGCAGGGTCAGGTCCGGCCGCGATATGGTTTCGGTGTCCGTCATCGCTGCACGCAGGCGCTAGCCCACCGACCCCTCGAGCGAAATCGCCACAAGCTGCTGCGCCTCCATGGCGAATTCCATCGGCAGCGCCTGAAGCACCTCGCGACAGAATCCGTTGACGACGAGCGCCACCGCCTCTTCCTCGTCCATGCCGCGTTGCCGGCAGTAGAAGAGCTGGTCGTCATCCACCTTGGATGTCGTGGCCTCGTGTTCGACGCGGCTCGAGTTGTTCTTGACCTCGATATACGGCACCGTGTGCGCCCCGCAGGTATCGCCGATGAGCAGGCTGTCGCACTGCGTGTAATTGCGGCTGTTCTTTGCCTTGGGGTGCATCGACACCAGCCCGCGATAGGTGTTCTGCGCGTGGCCCGCGCTGATCCCCTTGGAGACGATTCGCGAACGCGTGTTCTTGCCCAGGTGGATCATCTTGGTGCCGGTATCGGCCTGTTGCCAGTTGTTGGCAATGGCGATGGAGTAGAACTCGCCCTGGCTGTCGTTGCCACGCAGGATGCAGGAGGGATATTTCCACGTCACCGCCGAGCCGGTCTCGACCTGCGTCCACATCACCTTGGACCGGTCGCCACGGCAATCGGCACGCTTGGTGACAAAGTTGTAGATGCCGCCCTTGCCGTTCTCGTCGCCCGGATACCAGTTCTGCACCGTGGAATATTTTACCTCGGCATCTTCCTCGGCGATGATCTCGACCACCGCGGCGTGAAGCTGGCTCTCGTCGCGCTGCGGCGCCGTGCAGCCTTCGAGATAGCTCACGAAAGAGCCCTTGTCGGCGATGATGAGCGTGCGCTCGAATTGGCCGGTATTCTCGGCATTGATGCGGAAATAGGTGCTCAATTCCATCGGGCAGCGCACACCCGGCGGTACGTAGACGAACGACCCATCGGAGAACACCGCGCTGTTCAGCGTGGCGTAGAAGTTGTCCGAGACCGGCACGACCGAGCCGAGGTATTTCTTCACCAGTTCGGGATGCTCCTTGATCGCCTCGGAAATCGAGCAGAAGATCACACCAGCCCTTTTCAATTCCGCTTGGAATGTCGTGCCGACGCTCACACTGTCAAAGACCGCATCCACGGCCACCTTGCGCGCCTCTGCGGGGGCCTCATCGGCACCCTCGACACCGGCGAGGATCATCTGTTCCTTGAGCGGGATACCCAGCTTTTCGTAGGTCGCCAGCAGCTTGGGGTCGACGTCGTCCAGCGATTTGGGCTTGACCGCCATAGATTTCGGTCGCGCGTAGTAATACTGCTTCTGAAAATCGATCTTGGGATAATCGACCATCGCCCAGGTGGGCTCTTTCTTCTCCAGCCAGCGGCGATAGGCGGCGAGCCGCCATTCGGTCATCCATTCCGGCTCTTCATTCTTGGACGAGATCAGGCGCACGATGTCCTCATTGAGACCCATCGGGGCATAGTCCATCTCGATATCGGTGTTCCAGCCATACTTGTAGGCCCCGCCGACCTGCCGCACGGTATCGACCGTCTCCCGATCGACGCCGTCCTTGACCTGTCTGTCGTCCAAAGCCGCCATTGCCGTTCTCTCCTGTCGCTCAGGCCAAGCGGGCCCGATGTCTGTTCCACAGCCTTGCCCAGACCTCGGCAAGACGCATGATATCGTCCGTCGTCGTCTCCGGCCCGAGAGACACGCGCAGCGCCGAGTTTGCCGCCGCTGCATCAACGCCCATCGCCTGCAAGGCGCCACTTGCCCGGACCTTGCCGCTCGAACAGGCACTGCCCGACGATACGGCGAACCCCGCGAGATCAAGCGCCATCACCTGCGTTTCACCCTTCCAGCCCGGCGTGACCAGGCAGCTTGTGTTGGGCAGGCGAGGTCCGTCTTTCCCCACGAAAATAGTCTCCTTTGAAATCTCTGCAATAGTTGATTCTAGAATGTTTCTAAGTTTTTCGACCTCGGACCAGCCCCCGTCGGCCAGATCACGCGCAGCGGCCTCTGCCGCTGCCCCGAATCCGGCGATGCCAGGGACGTTCTCGGTGCCCGCACGGCGGCCCATCTCCTGCCCGCCGCCGCGAAGTTGCGCGGCCACCTCGCAGCCCGACCGAACCACCAGCGCGCCCACGCCCTTGGGTCCGCCCAGCTTGTGCGCGGAAACGAGCGCCATGTCCACGCCCGTCCAGTTAAACGCCACCGGCAGCTTGCCGAATGCCTGGGTCATGTCGCTCACGGCCAGCCCCTTGGGCAGCGTCTGGATCACGCCAGTCTCGGAATTGGCGAGTTGCAGAACCGAGCGCGCTGGGTCGCTCACCGTCACGCGGCCACCCGCATCCACCGGCAGATCTGCGGTGATCCAGGCGCGCACCGCGTCGTGCTCCACCGCCGCGCCCGACAGGTGCCGGCCCGCGCACGCAAGCGCCGCCGCCTCGGTCGCACCGGAGGTGAATATCACCTCTGCCCCATCGGCCCCGAGCGCGGCGGCGATCTGCGCACGCGCCTGCTCGACCAGCGCCTTGGCGGCGCGCCCCTCCGCATGGACCGAGGACGGGTTACCCACCACGTCCATTGCAGCGATCATCGCCTCGCGCGCCTCGGCACGCAGTGGCGCGGTCGCGTTGTAATCGAGATAGACGCGCGTCATTCTTCCCCCGTCCGGCGGCCACGACCGACGGGCCTGTCGGCACCCTCCGCGACCGTGGCTCAGATATGGATCACCCGCCCGTAGGCGTCCAGCACCGATTCGTGCATCATTTCCGAAAGCGTGGGATGCGGGAAGACGGTGTTCATCAGCTCTTCCTCGGTGGTCTCGAGCGTGCGGCCCACGATATAGCCCTGGATGAGTTCCGTCACCTCCGCGCCCACCATGTGCGCGCCCAGAAGCTCGCCGGTGCTCGCGTCGAACACGGTCTTTACCATGCCTTCGGCCTCGCCCAGCGCAATGGCCTTGCCGTTGCCGATGAAGGGAAAGCGGCCCACCTTGATCTTGTAGCCCTTCTCCTTGGCCTGCGCCTCGGTGAGGCCCACGCTGGCAATCTGCGGGTGGCAATAGGTGCAGCCGGCGATGCTGTCAGGATCGACCGCGTGCGGCTTGCCGCCCGCGATCAGCTCGGCCACCATCACGCCCTCGTGGCTGGCCTTGTGTGCGAGCCACGGCGCGCCCGCGATATCGCCGATTGCATAAACCCCGTCGACGCCGGTGCGGCAATGCGGGTCGGTCACCACGTGCGTTTTCTCGACCTTCACGCCCAGGTCTTCAAGTCCCAGCCCTTCTGTATTGCCGACAATTCCCACGGCAGAGATCACCGTGTCGAACTCGTGCTTTTCTACCTTGCCGCCGGTCTCAATATGGGCGGTGACCTTGCCCTTGCCACGGTCGAGCTGCTTGACTGCAGCCTTTTCCATGATCTTCATCTTTTGCTTGGTGAACGCCTTCTTGGCGAAGGCGGAAATCTCTGCATCCTCAACGGGCAGGATGCGGTCCATCACCTCGACCACGGTCGTCTCGGCCCCAAGCGTGTTGTAAAAACTCGCGAATTCGATCCCGATCGCGCCCGATCCAATGACCAGCAGCTTTTTCGGCATGCGCGGCGGCACCAGTGCGTGCTTGTAGGTCCACACCAGATCGCCATCGGCCTCCAGCCCCGGCAGCTCGCGCGCCCGCGCACCGGTGGCGATCACGATGTTCTTCGCCTTCAGCTCCTCGGTGCCCTTGTCGGTCTTGACGCTGACACGGCCCTTGGCGGGCAGGCTCGCCTCGCCCATGTAGGCGGTCACCTTGTTCTTCTTGAGCAGGTGGCCAACCCCGGAATTCAGCTGCTTGGCGACCGCGCGAGACCGCTTCACCACCGCGTCGAGATCATAGCCGATACCCTCGGCGCTCAGCCCGAATTCCTTGGCGCGGTGCATGAGGTGAAACACCTCCGACGAACGAAGCATCGCCTTGGTGGGGATGCAGCCCCAGTTGAGGCAGATGCCACCCATGTGCTCGCGCTCGACAATGGCCACCTTCAAGCCAAGCTGCGCGCCCCGGATGGCGGCCACGTAGCCCCCAGGCCCCGCGCCAATCACGATCATGTCAAAGCTGTCAGACGCCATGTGGCCCTCCCTCGCCGGAAACTAGTTTGGTGTTAAACTATTTCCCACGAGACCTCAACGCAGGGAAAGGCACACCCCGCGAAAAGCAGGGCTGCCCACCGCGCAGGGCCGAAATCACGCCGCCTCTGTCACCTCTCGGACCAGCACACCATACCCGCCCTCGGCCTCGAAGGTGCGTTCCGGAGCGGTCGATGCCCGGCCTAGCGCCGCGTTGCGATAGGGGAATCGGCCAAAGCGGCGGATCACCTCGCGATGCGCGCGGGCATGAAGCAGGTTGTCGGGGCCATACACCGGCATGCGCTCGCAGATCAGGCGCACGCAGCGCTCCTGGTCGCAGAGATTCTCGGAATGCATCAACGGCAGATAGAAAAACTGCCGCGCCGGCTCGTCTATCCGGACATCCCAGCCGCGGTTGATCGCCACCTTGGCCGCCGTCAGCCCCGCACGGTCGGTAGCAAAGGCCCGCCTCTCGCCGCGGAACATGTTGCGCGGGAACTGGTCGGTGAGGATCACGTAGGCAAGCGTGCCGCTTGGATAGGTGAGCCACAGGCCGTACGCCCCCGCACGGGCATTCTCCCACGCGCTTGAAAAACGCTCGCACACCTGCGCGTCCAGCGCCTCCGAATTCTGATACCAGCCTTTCGGACCCACCTCGTCCAGCCAGAACCGCAACACCTCGTCGGGCGACACCATTGGGACTCTCCTCGATTTCCCGTCATGTAACTGTCACGTTAACCCCTGATTTCGGTAATATTACAGTAACATATTGCTTCAAAAAGGACATATTCAATCCGGTTTTCCGGGCTCCTCGCCCTCCTGCGCGGTTTCGATGGCGACTTCCTGCGCAAATTCCACCGCCATCGGCGAGGCCGATGGCGCAACCGCCATATAGCTGTCGGTCTGCGCGGGTGCCGGGGCGGCGCGCTGCGTCATCCGGTAGGCCGCGTAGGCGGCAATCGACAGCGCCAGCACCGCGATCACCACAAAGAATCCGCGCGGCCCGATCACCCCCATCAGCCAGCCGGTGACCAGCGGGCCGGTCACTGCGCCCAGCCCATTGATGAACACCATCCCACCGGCGGCCGCAGCCATGTCGTCATGCTCGAGAAAATCGTTGGTATAGGCGATGAGCAGCGAATAGAGCGGGTTCGACATGCCCCCGATGACGAAAGCCGTCACCAGAAGCGGCACAAAGACCGCGCCTAGCACGATACCGATCACCGCCCCGACCCCCATCAGCACGGCCGCCCCGCAGATTAGCACGCGGCGGTCCATTCGGTCCGACAGCCAGCCGATAGGATATTGCAGCACCAAGGAGCCCACGAAAAAGGTCGAGACGAAGATCGAGATCTGCACCACGCTCAGTCCCGCCTCGGCACCGTAGACCGGCGCCATGCCGAACTGCGCCGAGAACACGCCGCCGAGCAGAAACATGCCGACACAGCCGAGCGGCGAAATCGTCATGATCCGGCGCAGCGACAGCGGCTTTGTGGTATCAAATGCGGGGGTGGGGCTAACCGATAAAAGGATCGGCGCAAAGGCCAGCGACACCAGCACCGACGGGACGACAAAAAGCACATAGCCCGACGGATCGCCCAGCACCAGAAGGCCCTGCGCAGCGACGATGCCTACCATCTGCACGATCATGTAAAGCGACAGCGCCTTGCCTCGGGTCTGATTGGTGGCCGAGTTGTTGAGCCAGCTTTCCGCGGTCACGTAGACGCCGGAGAAGCAAAAGCCGATCACGACGCGCCCGACCGACCACGCCCAGGGGTCGGCGAAGGTGGGGTAGAGGATCAGCACCGCGGAAATCATCGACCCGAGCGCGGCGAAGACCCGCACATGTCCCACCCGGCGGATCATCTCGGGGGCCATGCGCGAGCCGAACAGGAAGCCCGCGAAATAGGCCGACATGACCACCGACATCTGCGTGGTGGAAAACCCCTCGAGCGCACCGCGCACGCCGAGCAGCGTGCCCTGCATGCCATTGCCCACCTGCAAGAGCATCATACCCAGAAGCAGTGCCCATGCGCTCGAAAACACTTGCAGCATGTCGTTTCTCCATGATCCGGGGCGACCGTCGCAGGACGGGTCGGCACGCGTCTAGGCCGTTTGCGACTCAGCGGGTCGCTGCCTCCTGTCCGTTGTCAGGCCCGGGCGGTGGGATCAACAGGGATGCATCGCCGTAGGAAAAGAATCGGTACCGCGCGGCGACGGCATGGGCATAGATTGCGGCGATCCGCTCGCGGCCCATCAGCGCGCTGACCAGCATCATCAGCGTCGATTTCGGCAGGTGGAAATTGGTCATCAGCGCATCGGTCGCACGGAACGCGAAGCCGGGATAGATGAAGATGTCGGTCTCTCCCTGCCACGGTGCCACCTCGCCGGTGTCGCGCGCCGCCGTCTCGATCAGGCGAAGCGCGGTGGTGCCCACCGGGATGATCCGTCCTCCCGCCGCACGGGTGGCGGCAATCTCGGCGGCGACCTGCTCGCTCACCTCGCCCCATTCGGCGTGCATGCGATGGGTGGTGATGTCATCGACCTTTACCGGCAGGAAGGTGCCCGCCCCCACATGCAGCGTCACATGGGAAAACGTCACTCCCCGCGCGGCCAGGTCGACCAGCACCACCTCGTCGAAATGCAGGCTCGCTGTCGGGGCCGCCACGGCACCGGGGCGGCGCGCCCAGACGGTCTGGTAATCTTCGCGGTCGCGGTCGTCGGCGGGCCGCCGCGCGGCGATGTAGGGCGGCAGCGGCATAGCACCTGCGGCATCAAGCGCAGCGTCGAAATCCTCGCCCGCGAGGTTGAAGCGCAGCCGCGCCTGCCCCTCGCCGCGCCCCTCGAGCACAGCCGAGAGCCCGGAGGCAAAGGTGATCTCCTCGCCCTCGCGCAGCTTTCTCAGCGGCTTGACCAGCGCGCTCCACGTGCCGTCGGCTTGCGGCTCCAGCAACGTGACCTCGATCCGCGCGCCCGCGCCGCCCGCGCGATGACGCCGTCCCGCGAGCCGAGCGGGAATTACCCGCGTATCATTGAGTACCAGCCGGTCGCCCGCGCGCAGCCACGTTCCGAGATCGGTGACCCGGGAATCGTGGATCGCGTCGCCCTCGGCCACCAGAAGCCGCGCCGCGCGTCGCGGGCGCGCTGGCCGCGTGGCGATAAGATCCTCGGGCAGGGCAAAATCGAATTCATCGAGCTTCATGGGTCCTGTCTCTGGTAGGCCGGCGGCTTCTCGTTGGATGGGTCCCCGTCCGATGGCGTCGGCGGTTCTCCGTCCATCCGCGGGGTCGGCCTGCGGAACATCTCACGCAAAAATCCTGGCGTCAGCGCCGAGAGCGGGTTGACAGAAACCGCCGGGTCTTCGGAGGCACCGCGAAGCGTGAAGTTGAACCCGATAAGCCCTTCTCCAGGCCGGGTAAAGGCCCCACCGATGGCGTTGAGCAGATAGACCGGCGACAGCACGCCCTGCATGTCCATTCGCTTGGTGGCGAGGTTGTAATAGCCGTCCATCGATATCCCCACCGACGCACCGACCGCGCTACCCTGCGTAACGATCAGTCGATCTGGCGTCAGGCGAAACCGCGCGTTAACGGACGTGAAGTGCAGCCCTTGTCCGTAGAACTGCTCGATCAACCCGACAATGCTGATGGTGTTAAGCAGCGCCGCCAGCGCCGGGGCCCGCTTGACGCGCAACTGCTCGATGGCGAGCACGCCGTCATAGCTGCCGGGGCCGCCTGCGGGTGTTAGCCTGAGGTCGAGCACGCCGTTGCGGGCATCCTCGAGAATGCCCGCCGCCGCGAGCAGCCCTCCCGCGTCGCCCGAGCGAATGCGAAAGGCGCTGCGCCCAGCGCTCGTCGGGATCACGTCGCCCTCGACCGGCGTGCGCCCATTCACCCGCGCGGTAAAGCTGCCGCGCGCACCGCCGTGCGTCTCCAGCGTGGCCGAAAACCCGGTGAGCGCAATACCGTCGGAGATACGCAATTCGTCCAGTTGCAGATTGACCGGCCCGCCGTCACCGCCATCACCCGCGCCGAGCGCGCCATGTCGCAGATCGACGGTGCCTGCGGTCACCTCCACCCGCGGTGACTGTCCCACCCCGCGCCCGACGAGCGTGGCCGCCACGTCGAGCCAATCGTCTACTTCCACGCGAGTGAACCGCGCCCGCGCGAGGCTGCCATTCGGAGACAGCCGCACCTCGCCGCGCGCCCGGAGCCCGCCCGCCTCGAGCGCCAGCGTGTCGATCTGCGGCGGCGTGCCCAGCGTGCCCGCAACATCGAGCTGTCCTGTGGCCTGGCGGCTCAGCGCCCAGTCGAGCGGCGCGATCCGCAGGCCGACCCCCATCAGATCGGAGGTGAGTGCGAACTCCGCCGGCGCGTCGCGCGCCAGAGCGATATCGACAGTTGCTCGCCCCTCGCCCGTCAGGCTGCCCTCGGGCAGCGTGATCCCGAACTCGTCGAGGAACCGCTGCGATAGTTCGATCTCGCCGCGCACGCGGCTCGCCCCGCCGGTGTCGGGCCCCAAAGGCAAGGTCCAGGTCCCCGCGACCGGCACGCTCCCGATTCGCGCCTCCCCCGCGATGGCGAGCGCCTCATTATCGGCCTCGACCGAGAGACCGCTCGCCGCCAAGACGCGCCCCTTGACCAATGTCTCGCTGCGCATGTCGGTAATCTCGCCGGTCACCGCAAAGGCCACCTCCTCGGGGGTGAGTTTCTGCTTGAGGATAAAATCGAGCCGCCCCGTGAGGTCCGCGCGGCCATCGGCCAGCGTTACCGGGCGCCCGGCTTTTTGAAGGAATCGGAAGGGCGGCGAATCAAGCAGCGACAGTGCCGCCGTGATCGTGCCGCGCGCCCGCAGATGCGCCTCGGCGGGACCCTTCTTGATGCGAACATCGGGGATGATGAAACTGGTGCCGGAAATATCCACCCGTCCGCCCTGCGCCGCTGTCACGTGGCCCGACTCGGCATGGATGGTGAAACGATTGTCCCGAATCGAGGCGTGGCCTGAGGTCGCCTCGATCGGTGGCACCTCACGGACATAGACGGTCGAGAGGTCGGAGAACCCGAACCCGAGAAACAGATCCGGCGCGCGCCCCGGCTCCGCGCGCAGGCCAAACTGAACGTCGTGCAACACAATGCCGAGCACATTCTCGTCGATCCATGTGCGCGTCTTGGGCTTGATCGTGACGGGCCACAACTCCAGCAGGCGTTCGGGCGCGATGGTCTCCATCCGCCCCGAGACATCGACCGACCAGCCATCCGCCTGCCCTCGCGCCACCCCCGACAGGCGCAGCACCTCGCCCCGGTCCCGCAGCCGGAAATCGCCGACGGTGAGTGCGAACGGTTCAAGCTCGAGCCGCAGATCCGCGCCTGCCCCCTCGAATACTACCGGATCGGGGTAGAGCCCCGCGGGGTTGGCCGCGATCTCTCCGATGCGCACCTGCGCCTCAAGCGCGGCGGGCCAACCGCTCTCCATGCCCAGAAGCCGCGCGCGCCCCTCGGCGCGGGCGGTGCCCCAATCGCTTTCCACCGATATCTCGGAAAAATCGATCTGCCGGCGCTTCGGATCGTAGGTGAAATAGCTGCGCGCAGACCGGAACGGAATCGGCACCGTGGCCGCGTTGGGGCGCAACGCGCCTGCCCCGATCTGAAGCGTGGCGCTGAGCGGGCCCAGCCGTCCCTCTTGGTCAATCGTTGCGCGCAGTGCCCCCGAGATCGGGGCCTGCACCGCCCCGAGCCATGCAAGCGCAGGCGACTGCCCGGCCAGTTCCCCGGCCGGGACATCCTCGAACCGGATGCCGAATTCCGCGACCGCGGACTCCAGGTTGCCGGTATAGTTCACCTCCAGACTGCTTGCGTATTCACGCGCGCCAAGCACGGTGATGTTGCCACGCAAGGTGATCCGGTCACCCTGGCGTTTCAACGTCGCCTGCCCGCCATCGGCCGACCAGGCCCGACCGCTGCGCGCGTCTTCGTAGCGCACGCTGATGTTGTCGGCCTCTACCTGCCTCAGCCGCGCCAACGCGGGCCGCGCCAGCATCTTGTCGATCTGTTCGGAAAAGCGGCCCTCGCGCGCAGGGTGGCGACCGCGCCCGTCACTGGCCTCGAACGCCACCGACAGGGCACCATCCGCCCGCCGCCTCAGAATGAGTCGCCCGCCGTCGAGCCGCACGCGCGACAACGACACGTCGCCCGACAAGAGCGCCGTCCGCGACAGCGACACGTCGAGCGCCCCGAGATCGACGAGCCGCACGCCTTGGGCATCGAAGAGCGTGACCCCCTTCAGCACCACCTGCGGAACCATCCCGCCGTCAAGCCCCAGCGTGAGCGTCTCGAAACTCAACCGGTGCTCCGGCAACGCCGCGCCAATCCGCTGCTCGACCCGCTCGCGCATCCAGCCCGGCGCGGTGACACCCGCCGCCAGCACTGCGACCACCCCAACGCTGACGATCAGCACGACCGCCACGCATCCAAGGCACAATTGCCCGAAATGGTGCAGCAGGCCGCGCCGCGGCGGCACGCGCGCGCGCGCCCCATCCGGCACCTCCCCGGATACCCGCTGGTCGCTCTGTTGCGTCTCTGGCTCGCTCATGCGTGTCATGCCGCGCCACCTTTGGCGCCCGGCTCTGCCTCGTGGCTTTATTCTTGCCCGTCCCGATCTAATATGCGTTCGGCAAGGAGTCATCACAAGCCGCATCACGAAGGAGCGCCCATGCCCGACATCTCCGATATCGCCCCCGATTTTACCCTGCCGCGCGACGGCGGCGAAAGCGTCACGCTCTCGGCGCTGCGCCCCGTCGCGGTTGTGCTGTTCTTTTATCCGCGCGACGACACCTCCGGCTGCACCAAGGAGGCGGTGGCGTTTTCCGGTCTGCTCTCCGAGTTCGAGGCTGCGGGCGCGACGGTGCTGGGCATTTCCAAAGACAGCGCTGCCAGTCACGAGAAATTCCGCGACAAGCACGCGCTCACGGTGCCGCTCCTGTCGGATGCCGAGGCGGAGGTGTGCGAAGCCTACGGCGTGTGGAAGGAAAAGAACATGTACGGCAAGAAGTTCATGGGGATCGAGCGGTCTACCTTTCTGATCGACGGGGCGGGCCACATCGCGCGCGAATGGCGCAAGGTCAAGGTGCCCGGTCATGCCGAGGAGGTGCTCGAGGCGGTGCGCGCGCTGTGACCGACCGACCACTCGTAGAGATGGCCGTCGAGGTGCTGACTACCGCCGACGGTCGAGCCAAGGCGGCGCTGTCGCGGCTGCACGCGGCGACGTGGCAGGCGGCCCGAACCGAGGGACGCATGCCTCCCGTGGGGCGCGCCACGCCGCCCGCGCGCCCCGCCCGCCCCGATCGGCCCGAGTTGCTCGATCCCCGCGACGTCCCGCGCCGCCGTCCCGGCAGCCAGCAAGGCCGGATCGCCATGTTGCACGCGGTGGCGCATATCGAACTGAACGCTGTCGACCTGCACTGGGATATCGTCGCACGCTTTGCCGATACGCCGATGCCAGCCGGCTTCTACGACGACTGGGTGAAATCAGCGGACGAGGAGTCCAAGCATTTCAACCTGATATGCGACTGCCTCGAGGAAATGGGCAGCCATTATGGTGCCCTGCCCGCCCATGCCGGGATGTGGCGCGCGGCCGAGGACACCGCCGATGATCTGATGGGGCGACTCGCCGTGGTGCCGATGGTTCTCGAGGCGCGCGGGCTCGACGTGACGCCGGGCATGATCGACATTTTTGCCCGCGCGGGCGAGACACGCGCCGTCGAGGCGATGGAGGTGATTTACGCCGAGGAGGTGCACCACGTCTCCTACGGCTCGAAATGGTTCCATTTCCTATGCGGGCGTCACGACCTAGACCCGAAGGACGTGTTTCACGACCTTGTGCGCCGCTATTTCCACGGTGCCCTCAAGCCGCCCTTCAACGAGGAGAAGCGCGCCGAGGCCGGGCTGCCGCCGGATTTCTACTGGCCACTCGCCGAGCGGCCAACAACTCAGGATTGAGCGAACCGGGGTGTAATCGGCAAGTTTCCGCCCAATGAGCGGGAAACCTCCGCCGAATCCGGGGCTTGTGGTCAAATTTCTTGCCCACCTCGCCGCCTCTGTCTAAGCACACGTGCAGACAGGGACAGAAGAAAGACCGCAACATTGATACCAACGCTGGCGATCCGACTGCACGAGCTTCTCGAACGTCATTTTCCCGAACGCCGGGTGTTTCTGCGATCCGACACCGACACGCGCTTCATCCGGCTACGCCCCGGCACGCAGATCATCGCCGCTGTCGGCACCTGTGCGATCGTGGCCTGGACGATCATCGCGACCGCTGTTCTGGTGATGGACTCGATTGGCGCGGGCAATTTCCGCGAGCAGGCGAAGCGCGAATTGCAGACCTACGAGGCGCGGCTCAACGCGCTGGCCGAAGAGCGCGACCGCCGGGCACAGGAGGCACTGGCAGCGCAGGAGCGGTTCAGTTCGGCGCTGGCGCAGATATCGGCGATGCAGTCGGAACTTCTCGCCTCCGAGACGCGCCGACGCGAGCTCGAAACCGGGCTCGAGATGGTCCAGGGCACCCTGCGCCGCGCCATGTCCGCGCGCGAAAATGCGCAGCACAAGGTTGCGCGCCTCACCTCGCAAATCCAGGCCGGGAAGGCCGAGAACCCCGACGCCGCAACCAGCCCAGCGGACGATCCCACGGTTGAGGTGCTGACCACCGCGCTCGCCGATGCGGCGCGTGAGCGCGACAAGACCCTCGCCGAGGCCGAGGACGCTCAGCGCGACGCCGAGGAGATGGCCTTCGAGTTGCGCCTCGTGAACGAGCGCAATTCCGAGATATTCAGCCGCCTCGAGGACGCGATGACCATCTCGGTCGAGCCGCTGGAAACGATGTTTCGCAAGGCCGGTCTCGATCCGGATACGTTGATCGACACGGTAAGACGGGGCTATTCCGGGCAGGGTGGCCCGCTCACCCCGATCTCGCTCTCTACGCGCGGCACCGCCCCCTCACCGGAGGCCACGCGCGCCAACCGCATCCTGACACGGCTCGATGAGCTGAACCTCTATCGCCTCGCCGCCGGCAAGGTTCCGCTGGCGATTCCGGTCAAGGGCGCGTTCCGCTACACCTCAGGATTCGGCATGCGGTGGGGGCGGTTGCACGCGGGCACTGATTTCGCCGGAGCGCATGGCACGCCCATCAACGCCACCGCCGACGGCGTTGTGACCCATGCAGGATGGCTGTCGGGCTACGGGCAGCTCGTCAAGATCAAGCACGCTTTCGGCATCGAAACGCGTTATGCGCACATGTCCAGAATCCGGGTACGCGAGGGCCAAAGGGTCTCGCGCGGGGATCGGATCGGTGATATGGGCAACACTGGACGTTCCACCGGCACCCACCTACACTACGAGGTTCGGGTGGATGGCAAGGCGATCAACCCCATGACCTATATCAAGGCTGCGAGAGATGTTTTCTAAGAGCAAGATCAACGAACCCGCACAAAAGCCCGCCGAGACCAAGCCGGCCACGACGGACACGCGGACCGAAAGTCCCCGCGTCGATACCGGCGGCGAACAGCGAAGCACGTCGCCCAAGGCCAAGCCGCCGGCGTCGGTGCTGTCGTCGGACCTGCACGTGGTCGGCAACCTGCGCACAACCGGCGACATCCAGGTCGAGGGCACCATCGAGGGCGATATCCGCGCGCACCTGCTGACCGTCGGCGAAGGTGCCACCGTCAAGGGCGAGGTGATCGCCGATGACGTGGTGGTAAACGGGCGTATCGTGGGCCGCGTGCGCGGCCTCAAGGTGCGGCTCACCTCATCCGCGCGGGTCGAGGGCGACATCATTCACAAGACCATCGCCATCGAATCGGGTGCGCATTTCGAGGGATCGGTGCAGCGACAGGACGATCCGCTCTCGGGCAACAAGCCCGGCGCCAAGGGCGGCGCACAGGCGGCCCCAGCCCAGCACCAGCAGGGTGGGACGCAACAGGCGGCTGCACAGCAAGGCGGCGCGCAACCTGCTGCCAAGCCCGCGGACGCCAAGCAGAGCTGATCCCGCAACCGACGCAACGCAGAAAAAGGCGCCCTGCCCCGGCAGCGGCGCCTTTGTTGTGTGCGATGGTCGTGCCTCACGCCTCCAGCTCGGCATCCCAGTACAGGAAGTCGATCCAGCTCTCGTGCAAATGGTTGGGCGGGAACTTGCGGCCCATGTTGCGCAACTCCTCCGCCCCGGGGGGACGCGGCGGGCGGCGCAGGCTCATCCCAACCTGCCGCAGGCTGCGCGCGCCCTTGCGCAGGTTGCACGGAGAACAGGCGGCCACGACATTCTCCCAGCTTGTGCGCCCGCCGCGGGCGCGCGGCACCACGTGGTCGAAGGTCAGGTTGTCCTTTGTGCCACAATACTGACAGCGGAATTCGTCCCTCAGAAAAAGATTGAAGCGCGTGAAGGCCACGCGCTTCTGAGGTTTCACATAGTCTCGCAACACGATTACCGAAGGTATGCGTATCTCGGTACTCGGACTGCGCACCCAGTGATCGTATTGCGCGACAATATCCACCCGGTCGGACCAGACCGCCTTGATCGCCTCCTGCCAGGTCCAGAGCGACAGAGGATAGTAGGAGAGTGGTCGGTAATCGGCATTGAGCACCAGCGCCGGAAACTGCCGCAGTCCAGCCGGCTCTCTCACGAACTCGCTTCTGAAATCACCGTCCATCGCGTTCACAGCCCCTGTGGCGCCCTCTCTTGCGGCGGGCGGGACATGCACCCACCCTCTAAACTACTATATATCGCGGCGACCACCTGACAAGCCTTAGATATTGGGCCACATCTAGCGATTCCATAGCCGCGGAAGGTAACCGCCATGTGACACGCTCAGGCCGCAACACCTGGATCCTGCTCTGACTGCCGCCGCCACAGCGCTGCATAGCGACCACCGCGCGCCAGCAGGTCGGCATGGCTGCCCTGCTCGGCCACGCGACCGTCCTCCAGCACCACGATCCGATCGGCGCCCGCTACCGTCGAGAGACGGTGCGCGATCATGATGACAGTGCGCCCCTCCGCAGCGCGGGCAAGCGCGTCCTGGATGTCGCGTTCTGTCCCGGTGTCGAGCGCACTGGTCGCCTCGTCGAGCAGCAGAATCGGCGGGTTCTTCAAGAGCGTGCGCGCGATTCCCACGCGCTGTTTCTCGCCACCCGAAAGCTTTAGCCCCCGCTCGCCGACCTGCGTGGCATAGCCCTCGGGAAGCCCGGCGATAAACTCGTGGATCTGGGCCGCCCGCGCCACTTCCTCGATCTCGGCCTGGGTCACGTCGTCGCGACCATATCCGATGTTGTAGCCGATCGTGTCGTTGAACAGCACCGTGTCCTGCGGCACCACGCCGATGGCCGTGTGCAGGCTTTCGAGGGTGACATCGCGGATGTCCTGCCCGTCGATCGTGATGCGCCCGTCCTGAACATCGTAGAATCGGAACAACAGCCGCCCGATAGTCGACTTGCCCGATCCCGACGGTCCCACCACCGCGACCATCTGGCCAGCGGGCACATCCAGCGTCACGCCCTTGAGGATGGGGTTGCCCGGATCGTAGCCAAAGCGCACATCCTCTAGCCGCACATTCGCGCCCGCTACGGCGAGCGGTCGCGCGCCCGCTCGCTCGCGCACGTCGGGCGGTTGATCAAGCAGGTCAAACATCTCGCCCATGTCCACCAGCGCCTGCCGGATCTCTCGATAGACCGTGCCGAGGAAATTGAGCGGCATGGTGATCTGGATCATGTAGGCGTTGACCATGACAAAATCGCCCACGGTCATCGTGCCCGCCTGTACGCCCGTGGCCGCCATCACCATAACCGCCACCAGACCGCCGGTGATGAGGAATGACTGCCCAAAATTGAGGAACGAGAGCGAATAGGCGGTCATGAGCGCCGCGCGCTCGTAGCCCGCCATCGCCCGGTCGTAACGCGCCGCCTCCAGCCCCTCGGCCCCGAAATACTTGACCGTTTCGTAATTGAGCAGGCTGTCGATGGCCTTCTGGTTGGCGTCGGTGTCCTGGTCGTTCATCTCGCGGCGCAGCTTCACGCGCCACTCGGTCACCTTGAAGGTAAAGGCGACATAGGCCGCGATCACCCCGGCCACCACCACCAGGTACCAGATGTCGAAGGCCAGCCACAGGATCACCCCCACCATCAGCAGTTCGAGGATCAGCGGCGCGATGGAGAACAGCAGGAAGCGCAGCAGGAAATCGACGCCCTTCACCCCGCGCTCTATGATCCGGCTCAGCCCACCGGTGCGCCGCGTCAGGTGATAGCTGAGCGAAAGCGCGTGGATATGGCGGAAGGTCTCGAGCGCAAGCTTGCGCAGCGCCCGCTGACCCACCTTGGCAAAGGCCGCGTCGCGCGCCTGCTGGAACCCCACGTTCATCAGCCGCGCCATGCCATAGGCCACGGTCAGCCCAATGGCCCCCGCCCCCAGCGCCCAAGCCGGACCTGGCCCCTCGCCCGCCAGCGCATCCACCGCCACCTTGTAGAACACCGGCGTCGTCACCGCGACCAGCTTGGCCACCAGCAAGAGCAGCAGCGCCAACACCACCCGGCGGCGCACCCACGGCTCTTCCGCGCTCCACAGGTAGGGGGCGACCCGGCGGATGATCCGCCAGCCACCACTCTCGGGCGCGTGGCGTTCGGGGGAGGAGTCGGTCATCGGTGGCTCGTGTCCTTGCTGCCGGACCCCACAGATAGCGGCGACACCCACCGATGACCAGAGCGCGGCGCTACTGCGGCAGCTCGAACACCTGCCCGGGATAGATCAGGTCGGGATCGCGGATGCGGTCGCGGTTGGCCTCGAACACGCGCACGTAGAGGATACCCTCGCCATAGGCCTCGCGAGAGATCGCCCAGAGGGTCGAGCCGGGCTGCACCGTGACCACCGACATGCGCGGCGGCTCGGGCGTGCCGTCCCCGTCCTTGTCGTCGTCCTGCGCCGCGAGCGTGGCCACGTCCTCGCGCTTGAACGGCGTCTCGATCCTCGAGGTCACCTTGCCCCCGGCATCGACCTCGTCAACGCGCAGCGTGTAGATACCGGCATCCACCTCTGGCAGCGAGCTGCGCCAGGCACCGCTCTCGTCCACCGGCGCGCTGGTGACGGCGCGGTTGTCAACGTAGATGCGTACCCGCGCGTCGAGCGCGCTGGCCCTTCCGGAAAGCTTCACCTCGCCCGTGTCGGAATAGCTGATCGAATCGAGGGCCACCGAAGACATCACCTCCGGCCCCTGCTCGGAGGGGGCCTGCAACACGCGCACACCCTCGGTATCCGACAGCACCACCGTGGGTGGCGCGGGCGTCTCGGCGGGCGGTTCGGCCTGCGCGACCGTACCATCGCCCGCGCCCGGCTGCAAAGCGTCTGCGGTGGGCGGAGCCACGGGCGCGGCGGGCTCTTCCTTGCCCACTTCTGGGGCCGGATCGCGCGTTTCGGTCGCAGTCTGGGTTACCTCGGTGGCGGACACGGTCGTTTCCGCCCCTGCGATCTCCGCCGTTTCCGCATTCGCAATCGCTTCCGTCTCCGGTTGCGCCTCCACCGTCTCGGGTACCTGATCTTCGCCAATTTCGGGCGCGCCCCTGGTCGTCACCCCCTCCTGCGCTGCGGGTGAGGGCGGCGTCGCGGTGTCGGCCTGTGCCACCGCCTCCGGTCGCGGTGCCGGGGGCGGCGACGGCGCGATCAGGATCTCGTCAGGCGCGCGGATCACGCGCCCGTCGTCGAGCAGCAATTCCAACCCCAGCACCCGCACGGTATCGCTCAGCGGCAGGTCGAGAAACGCCACGAACTTGCCCGACCGGTCTGACAGGGCCGTGCCGAGGCGGACATTATCCACTGTGATCGCCACCTTGCCGCCCGGAATCGCGCGCCCCGCGATGAGCATCTGCCCATCCGGGTCAAGGCGAAAGGTGTCAAGCGCGGGCGGTTGCGGGGTCTCCGTCTCCGGCTCGGCCTCAGGGTTCGCGCCTCCGTCCGCCTTGGCGGCTGGTGCCACGGGATCCTGTTGCGCTGTCTCGCTGGCTTCGACCGACTCGCCCGCGTCCTGCGCGTCTGTCGTGGGTTTTGCGACGGGTTCGGGCGACAGCTCGGTGGCAGGTTCTGCCGCCTGCTCCGGCTCGGGCGTGGATAGCGACAGGCCACCATCCGCAAAGAAATAGGTGCCGACGGACACCGCCGCGACAACCGCAGCCGCCCCGAGCCCAATCACGGGACCCGCACCCAATCCGGCGATTTTGCTCATCTTTCCCGACATCCCCAACCAGGGCACCATGCCCGGTTGTCGGAGCATATCAACAAGGCTATCAGGGGTCAAAGCAACCCTTTGAGCGACAGGAGAAATTCATGACACACGCGGCTGTCTGTGTCTTTTGCGGCGCACGCGAGGGTCATGACCCGTCCTACCTGGCGGCCGCGGAGGAGACCGGGCGGATGCTGGCCGGGAACGGTTGGGAGCTGGTCTACGGCGCGGGCGACGTGGGGTTGATGGGAGCAGTGGCGCGCGCGGCACAGGCGGCAGGCGGGCGCACGCTCGGCGTGATCCCCGCGCATCTGGTGGGACGCGAAGGTGGCAAGCGCGATCTCACCCGTTACGTCGTCACCGAGACCATGCATGAACGCAAGAAAGTGATGTTCATGAATTCCCACGCGATCGTGGTGCTTCCGGGGGGCGCAGGCTCGCTCGACGAACTGTTCGAGGTGCTGACATGGCGCCAGCTAGGCCTACATGAAAAACCGATTTTTCTCCTGAATACTGAAAGTTACTGGATGCCTTTTATCCAGCTTGTCGAGCATGTCATCGCCCGCGGCTTCGCCGATGCGAGTCTGCGGCACATGATCCGCGAGGTGGATGACCCTCAGGCTCTCGGCACCGCCCTGCGCGCTGCCCTGCCCTGACGCAGGCTCGCGGTGGTGTAGATCGCGAGCGCGGTCCAGATCATGGCAAAGGCCACTGCGTGCCAAAAGCTGAACGGCTCGAGGAAGATCAGTGTCGCCACTAGGAATTGCAGGGTGGGGTTCAGGTACTGCACCAGCCCCACCGTGGCCAGCGTGACGCGCTTGGTGGCATAGCTGAACATGATCAGAGGCGTACCGGTGAGGATGCCGGAAAAGGCCAGCAGCAGGCTGTCACGCCAGTTCGCGCCGAACGCACCCTGACCGCCCGAGTGAAAATACCACAGCACCGTCAGCGCGATCGGCGACAAGAGCAGAACCTCGGCGGTGACAGACACCACCGGCCCGACGGAAAGCCCTTTCTTGACAAGACCGTAGAGGCCAAAACTCGATGCCAGCACCAGCGCGATCCACGGCGGCACGCCGAGGCCCAGCGTGAGCGTCACCACCGCGCAGAGCGCCAGCCCCACAGCGAAAAGCTGTGCCCGGCCCAGCCGTTCGCGAAACGCGATCGCCCCGAGCAGCACCGCCACCAACGGGAAGATGTAATAGCCCAGCGACGCCTCCATCGCCTTCCCGATCTGTATCGAGGTGATAAACACGAACCAGTTGGTCGAGATCATCAATGCGGCGAGCGCGATTGACAGCACCGAGCGCCGCCCGGCCAGCGCCCGGCCCAGCATAGAAATCCGCCCCTGCGCCAGTAACACGAGGGCGAAGAAGGCACACGACCAAAGCGTGCGATGCGCCAGGATCTCGATTGGCGGGACATGGGCAAGCAGCTTGTAATAGATGCCCGACAGCCCCCAGACCGTGCAGGTGGCGACCATCGCCACAATCCCCTTGGTCGCCTCGCGCATATGCGGCCCGCTCCTCCTGCCTCGCCCCTCTTGCTGCCCTGCCCGAGCGGCAATGGCAAGAGCGACCAGGCAATGAGGTCCGCCACAGGCCGGCGGGGATCAGCGCGCCGCCAATTCCGCCAGGAGCACTTTTTCCAGCCTATCGCCGGGATGGTTGGTCAGGTCCTTGCCGATCTCGGCCACGACGCATTGCGCGACCTCCTTGTGCAGGTGATCGCGCAGGCCGCCGAGCGTTTTCGGCGGGGCTACGAGGATCAGCCGCTTAAAGGTGCCGCGATGCGCCATCCGGTAGAGGACATCCGCCATGTCCGAGGCGAACCGCGCCTCGTCCAGCTCGTGCCAATCCGCGCCGGATAGGCCCGAGCGCTGCCCCGGCCCGGGATCGGCCATGCGTCCGGGTCGGTCGCTCTGTTGCTCGCGATTCGGGGGCAGGTCCTGTTCCTCGACGCGGCGGATCACGAGATTGGGGGCCTGTGCGTCGGTCACGTTTTCGAGAAACAGCGCCTTTTTCCCGTCTGCCACCAGAACCCAAGTGCCGTGCGAAAGTTCGCTCATCTGCGTCGCTCCTTTTTCTGCGTCTTTGCCGTTCGCCAGTATCGCCCGTTCCGGGCACAGGCGGCGTTGATACGGATCAACCGGATGCGAGAAACCCCGCACCATTGGCGCGGGGTTCCGTGTCCAGGTGCATGGCCGACCGCAATCACATCCGCGAGGCGACGTTTTCCCAGTTCACCAGGTTGTCGAGGAAGTTCTGGAGGTAAGCCGGGCGCTTGTTGCGGAAGTCGATGTAGTAGGAATGCTCCCACACATCACAGCCCAGAAGCGCCGTCTGACCGAAGCAGAGCGGGTTCACACCGTTCTCGGTCTTGGTGACCTTGAGGCTGCCATCAGTATCCTTGACCAGCCAAGCCCAGCCCGAGCCGAATTGACCGGCGCCCGCGGCGGCGAATTGCGATTTGAACTCGTCGAGCGAGCCAAAGCTCTCGTTGATCGCCTTTTCCAGCTCGCCGGGCATGCCGGTGCCGCCGGGGGCCATCATCTCCCAGAACTGGTTGTGGTTCCAGTATTGCGAGGCGTTGTTGAAGATGCCCGATTGCGCCACCGCTTTCGGGTCATAGGTGCCGCGGATGATCTCCTCCACGGATTTGCCTTCCCACTCGGTCCCGGCGATCGCCTTGTTGCCGTTATCGACATAGGCCTTGTGGTGGATATCGTGGTGGTATTCGAGCGTTTCGCGGCTCATCCCGTGATCGGCGAGCGCGTCGTGGGAATAGGGCAGGTCGGGAAGTTCGAAGGCCATGTGGTCCCCCTGTTCGTTGGCGTTGAAATCCTGTGCCCGATACATGGTGACGGGCGCGCTAAAAGGTCAACCCCGCGCGCCGGAGTTTTTCCCTCGGGAATGGCGCCCGCTCAGCCGTAGACGCCCACCTCGCCACCAGGAAGAGCCGCCGTTTTCAAGAGGTTGAAAGCATAATCGCCCACCGAGCGGAAGCACACGAGATGGAAGGTGCCGCCCTCGTCCAGCCAGAAGGCGGCCGGCACCTGCGCCATGCGGGTGCGGCGGAACATGCCGGGGGCAAAGGCGTCAGGCGAGAGATCCACCGGGCAAAGCTTGGCCAGCACCTCGCGCGCGCCCGGCCCCGAAATACGCAAGAAGGTGCGCGCGTCCGAGACGTTGACGGCTAGGAAATGCTGCCCCTCGAGCGCCGCTTCCAGCGTGGCGATGGTCTCGGCCACCTTGTCATAAGGACACATCAAGAGCAGTTCGTCCGGCGACATCCACAACGCCGCGGTTCCCTTCCCGCCCAGCGCCGCGCGTTGCCCGGGGACGTCCAGACCCACGGCTTTCTTGACCGCGGCTTTGACCTCCTTGGAGGTCAGGTCGCCCCGCAGGGTGACCATGCCGGTAGGCCCGGCATCCTCGATGGTGGCGATCCCCTCGAACCGGGCGCCATTCAGGGCGGTCACGGGCTCAACCATTCTGCTTCTCCCCGTCCTTGTCGTAAAACACCTGATCGACGACCTTGGCCTTGATGATGCCGCCGTCGACCTTTGGGAATTCCAGCACTTCGCCCATGCGGTTCGGCCCGTGCAGGACCAGCCCCATGGCGATGCCACGGCCCAGCGTAGGCGAGTGATAGGTCGAGGTCACGCGCCCCTGCACGTTGCGCTGCCCGTTGGCGTTGTGGCCATCCGCCGTGGCATAGGCCCCATCAGGCAGAACCGAGCCGTCGAGCGTTTCCAGCCCCACCAGTTTCCAGCGGTTTGGGTCGGCCATGTGGCTGCGTTCCTGCGCGCGCTTGCCGATATAGTCCTCTTTCTTCTTGGAAATCGCCCAGTCCAGGTTGAGGTCCTGCGGGATGACCGTGCCATCCGTCTCGTCCCCGATCATGATAAAGCCCTTCTCGGCGCGCATGACGTGCATCGCCTCGGTGCCGTAGGGCATGACGCCATACTCGGCCCCCGCCTCCATCAGCGCATCCCACAGCGCGCGGCCATGGCTGGCTGGCACCGAAAGCTCGAAGCTCAACTCGCCAGCGAAGGAGATGCGGAACACGCGCGCGGGGATGCCCGCGACGGTGATCTCGGTCCAGCCCATGAAGGTGAGCGCGTCGGCGCTGATGTCATCATCGGTGAGCTTCTCGATCACCTTGCGCGAGTTGGGGCCGGCGACGCCGACCTGCGCGTATTGCTCGGTGACATTGGCGGTGTAGACCTTCCAGTCCCACCACTCGGTCTGGAGCCATTCCTCCATGTGACCATGGATCGATTCCGCCCCGCCGGTGGTGGTGTGGCAAAGGAAGGTCTGCTCGTCGAGCCGCGCCACCACGCCGTCATCCATCAGGAAACCGTTCTCGTTACACATCAGGCCGTAGCGGCAGCGACCCGGCTTCAGCGTGGACATCATGTTGGTATAGAGCATGTCCATGAAGCGGCCCGCATCCGCGCCCTTGACGATGATCTTGCCCAGCGTCGAGGCATCGAGCAACCCGAGGCTGTCGCGGGTCTGGGCAATCTCGCGGTTCACAGCCTCGTGGCGCCCCTCTTCGCCCTTGGGGAAGCAATAGGGGCGACGCCATTGGCCGACCGGCTCGAAATCCGCGCCGTTGGTTTCGTGCCAGCCCTGCATCGGTGTCTTGCGGATGGGCTGGAAATTGGCCTTGGTCGCCTCGCCCGCGATCGAAGACAGCGAAATCGGCGTGTAGGGCGGGCGGAACGTGGTGGTGCCCGTCTGTGGGATCGGCTGGCCCAGCGTGTCCGAGAGAATCGCCAGACCGTTGATATTGCTCAGCTTGCCTTGGTCTGTGGCCATGCCCAGGGTGGTGTAGCGCTTGGCGTGCTCGACGCTCTCATAGCCCTCGCGGGCGGCGAGCTGCACGTCCGACACCTTCACGTCGTTCTGATAATCGAGCCACGCCTTCATCCGCAGCTTGTAGCCCGCGCCCTGCGGCATGAGCCAGACGGGCTGCATCGGCGCTTCCGGCGACGCGCTGCCCTGGGGCGCCTTGCCCTTGGGCTTGGCCCCCGTGGCCTTGGCCGCGGCCTGTCCCGCGGCGTGGGCGTCGGCCACGACGCTGGCCAGATCGCCCGCACCGTTTGCGGACCCGGCGGGGATAACGAAGCCCTCTCCGCGCGCGCCGCGCGGCGGGTTCTCGGGATCGGGGCGGAAATGGGCCTGTGCGTCGTCCCAGACGAGCTTGCCCCCGCAATGCGACCACAGGTGCACCACCGGCGACCAGCCGCCCGACATGGCGACAACATCACAGGCGATTTCCTCCAGCGCCGCGCCCTCGCCCGCCTGCGCGCAGATCGCGACGCCGGTGACGTGCTTGCCGCCCTTGACCTTTGCGATGCCCTTTCCGTTCTCGATGCGAATGCCCAACGCGCGCGCCTCCTCGGCCAGCGCGCCGCCGCCCTGTTGGCGCGCGTCGAGGATCGCGGGAATCTCGAGACCCAGCTTCTTGAGCGTGATAGCCGTGCGGTAGGCGTCGTCATTGTTGGTCACGACCACGGTGCGGTCGCCGATGGAAACGCCGTAATCCACCGCGTAATCGCGCACCGCCGAGGCGAGCATGACGCCGGGAATGTCGTTGCCCGCGAAGCTCAGCGGGCGCTCGATGGCCCCCGTCGCGGTGACAATCTGGCCTGCACGGATGCGCCACAGCCGGTGGCGAGGGGCATCGCTGCCCGGCGCGTGATCGCTCACCCGCTCGTAGCCAAGCGCATAGCCGTGGTCGTAGACACCCGCACCCATGCACCGGGTGCGCAGGGTGACGTTGGGCATGTCTTGCAGTTTTGCAATCGTGGCGTCGATCCACGCCTCGACGGGCTGGCCGTCCACCTCGCCGCCATCGACGGGCGCGCGCCCGCCCCAATGGGCGGTCTGCTCGATCAGCATGACCTTCGCGCCCGCCTCTGCCGCGGCAAGCGCAGATTGCAACCCGGCCACACCGCCGCCAACCACGAGCACATCGCAGAAATAGTAGAAATGCTCGTAACGGTCGGGATCGCCGGGGTTCGGTGCCTTACCGAGCCCCGCCGACTGGCGGATGAAGGGCTCGTAGACATGCTTCCAGAACGGGCGCGGGTGGATGAACATTTTGTAGTAGAAACCCGCGGGCAGGAAGCGTGCAAAGTGGGTGTTGACCGCACCGATATCGGTCTCGAGGCTGGGCCAGTGGTTCTGGCTGACAGCCACAAGCCCGTCGAAAAGCTCGGTCGTGGTGGCGCGCTGGTTGGGTTCGAACCGCGTGCCTTCGCCCAAACCCACGAGCGCGTTGGGCTCTTCCGCCCCGCTCGCCACAACACCGCGCGGGCGGTGATACTTGAACGAGCGGCCCATCAGCATCTGGCCGTTGGCCAGCAGCGCCGAGGCGAGCGTGTCGCCCGGATGGCCCTGCATCCGCTTGCCGTTGAAGGTGAATTCCTGCGCGCGACCGCGATCGAGACGGCGGCCGCCGGTGGCCAGACGTGTGCTCATGTGCCAGACCTCTTGCCCGTTGCGGGCGTGATGAGTTGGGTATTTTTGCCAAGAAGAAGAGTCATGCGAACTCCCTCCATCTCCAGCCGGGGCGCTTGGCGGTGATCGCATCGCGGATGTCCTGCGGCGGCTCCAGCGTCTGAGCTGGATAGCTGCCGTAGACCTCCAGCGTCATGGTATCGCGCGCCGCGTGAAACCACTTGCCGCAGCCGTTATTGTGCCGCCAGCGCTCGAAATGCACACCCTTGGGGTTCTCCTTGGCAAAGAGATAGGTGTGAAAGTCATCGTCCGAGGAACCGGGGCCGAAGCGCTTTAGATGCGCCTCGCCGCCCTGGTGAAACTCGGTCTCCTCGGCGGTGACGCCGCAGCAGGGGCAGGTGAGGATCAGCATTTTCCATCCCTCCTTAGTGGGCGACGCCGGCGGCGACGGATTCATCGATGAACCGGCCCTGGTAGAACCGGTCGAGGCCGAACTCGTCGCAGAGCGGCGAGTGCCCCTTGGCCATCAATTCGGCAAAGCCCCAGCCGGAGCCCGGGATTGCCTTGAACCCGCCGGTGCCCCAGCCCGCGTTGATGAAGATACCCTCGACGGGCGTTTTTGACAGGATGGGCGAGCGGTCGCCGGTGACGTCCACGATGCCGCCCCACTGGCGTAGCATCTTGAGCCGGGCGACCATCGGGAAGGTCTCGACCAGCGCGCGCACGGTTTCCTCGATATGGTGGAACGAGCCGCGCTGCGTGTAGTTGTTGTAGCCGTCGGTGCCACCGCCGATCACCATCTCGCCCTTGTCCGACTGGCTCATGTAGCCGTGCACGGTGTTGGCCATGACGATACAATCCATGCAGGGCTTGATCGGTTCGGAAACGAGCGCCTGAAGCGCCACGCTCTCGATCGGCAGGCGGAAGCCCGCCATGTCGGCGAGGTGGCCCGAGTGACCGGCCACCACGATGCCCAGCTTGTCGCAGTCGATATCGCCGCGATTTGTGGTCACACCGGTGACCTTGTCGCCGTCGCGGCGGATGCCGGTCACCTCGCATTTCTGAATGATGTCCATGCCCATCGCCGAGCACGCCCGCGCATAGCCCCAGGCCACGGCATCGTGACGTGCGGTGCCCGCCCGCGCCTGCCACAGCCCGCCCAGGACCGGGTAGCGCGGCCCGTCGAGGTTGATGATCGGCACGATCTCCTTGACGCGCTGCGGGGTGATGAACTCGGTCGTCACGCCCTGCAACGCGTTGGCCTGCGCCGTGCGCTTGTAGCCGCGCACCTCGTGCTCGGTCTGCGCCAGCATGATGACGCCGCGGGGCGAATACATGATGTTGTAGTTGATATCCTGGCTCAGCGTCTCGTAGAGCGAGCGCGATTTCTCGTAAATCGCCGCCGACGGGTCCTGGAGATAGTTGGAGCGAATGATGGTGGTGTTGCGGCCCGTGTTGCCGCCGCCCAGCCAGCCCTTTTCCAGCACCGCCACGTTGGTGATGCCGAAGTTCTTGCCGAGGTAATAGGCGGTTGCAAGGCCATGCCCGCCCGCGCCGATTATGATGACGTCATAGCGCTTCTTTGGCTCGGGCGAGGCCCAGGCGCGTTCCCACCCCATGTGGTCGCGCAGGGCCTCTCGGGCGACGGCAAAGACGGAATAGCGTTTCATGCGCGGGGTGTCCTTTCCGGGGATTCGCGGGCCGGTAACGATGCGAAGGTAATGCGACGGGCGCGCGGGCGAAAGGTGACCGAGGGCGGCGCTTCGCCCGCAAATTGCGACATTGCGACATCGCAGCGCGGGGCTTGGGCCCGGATACGCGGCTTTGCCCCTTTTTTCCGCGCGCGCTGCGCTTTAGATGGGGGTGAGAGAGGATGACGATCATGAGCTTCTGGATCATCGCGGCGGCGCTCGCTATCGGCACCGGGCTGCTTCTGGCGCTGACAGCGCTGGGCGGGCGTGCGGGGGCCGAGCCGCCCGTTTCCTACGATCTGCGCGTCTATCGCGACCAGCTGCGCGAGATCGAGCGCGACGCAGGCCGTGGCGTGATTGCCGACGGAGAGGCCGAGCGGCTGCGCGCCGAGGTCTCGCGCCGCATCCTTGCCGCCGATGCGCAGCTGCGCGCGGGCGGGGCGACCGCCGGTCAGCCGCGCATCGCCGGACGAGCCGGGGCGCTCGTGGCGATGGTGCTGGTCGCTTGCGGCGGGCTGGCGCTCTATGCCGCGCTTGGCGCGCCAGGCTACGGCGACATGCCGCTTGCCGCACGGATCGCCGCCTCCGAAGAGGCGCGCGCCGAGCGGCTCAGACAAGAGGCTGCCGAGGCCCGCTTCGGCCCTGGAGAGATAGCCCCGCCGGAAGGAACGAGCCAAGAGCATCTCGAACTGGTGGAGCAGTTGCGCAAGGTGGTGGCGGCTCGGCCCGAGGATCAGCAGGGGCTGCGGTTCCTGGTGCGCAGCGAGGCCGCACTGGGGCGCATCGTGGCGGCGCGCAAGGCGCAGGAGAAGCTCGTCGCGCTACGCGGCGACGCCGCGAGCGCCACCGATCACGCAACGTTGGCCGAATTGATGATCGAAGCGGCGGGAGGTTATGTCTCGACCGACGCGGCGGGGGTGCTGCGCGCCGCGCTCGAGCGCGATCCGCGCGCGCCCACCGTGCGGTTCTATCTGGGCGTCTGGCATTTGCAGCTCGGTCGACCCGACCTCGCATTCCCCGTCTGGCGCGACCTGCTGGAGGACAGCACCCCTGACGCGCCTTGGGTGCCCGCGATCCGCGCCGAGATCGGCGAAATCGCACAGCGCGCGGGCGTGCGCTATACCCCGCCCGAAGAATCCGAAGGGCGCGGGCCGTCTGCCGCCGACATGGAGGCCGCCGGCGACATGGACCCCGAGGCGCGCGCCGCTATGATCCGCGGCATGGTTTCACGGCTGTCCGAGCGGCTCGCAACCGAAGGTGGCCCACCCGAGGACTGGGCACGGCTCATCAACGCCTATGGCGTGATGGGCGAAACGGCGCAAGCCCGGCGCATCTGGACCGAGGCGCGCGAGACCTTTGGCGGCGATGCCCGCGCGCTCGGCATTCTGCGCACGGCGGCAGAGGCCGCAGGCGTGACCGAATGATCTGCGAGGACATCGCCGACTTCGCCGTCGCGCTCGCGCCCGAACGCGGGGTGATGGGGCTCGATCTTGGCACCAAGACCATCGGCGTGGCCCTCTCCGACCGGCTCTTGTCGAGCGCGAGCGCAGTCGAGACCGTCAAGCGGCGCAAGTTCACCGTTGATGCGGCGCGTCTGCTGGAGATCGCGGCGGCGCGCGAGGCGGGCGGCGTCCTGCTGGGCCTGCCGCGCAATATGGACGGCTCGGAGGGCCCGCGTGCCCAATCCACCCGCGCCTTCGCTCGCAATCTCTCACAGCTCACCGATCTGCCCATCGGATTCTGGGACGAGCGCCTGTCGACCGTAGCCGCTGAACGCGCGCTCCTGGAGGCGGATACGACACGCAAACGTCGCGCAGAGGTCATCGATTCGGTCGCCGCCGCCTATATCCTGCAAGGGGCGCTGGACCGTATGCGCCATATGAGGACCGAGCAGCATGGTGGATGATGTCTGGAACCGCGACGAGGTAGAGAGCCCCTGCGTGCGCGTCTGCGTCGTCCACCCGGAGGCGCGCATCTGCACCGGCTGCCTGCGCTCCATCGACGAGATCACCCGTTGGTCAAAGATGAGCGCGGATGAACGCCGCGCCATCATGGCCACCCTGCCCGACCGCGCCGACCTCCTGAAGAAACGCCGCGGCGGTCGCGCCGCGCGCATGGCGCGAGGCGGATGATGGCGTCCAGCTGTCGGCTGGCGATCCCGCGAGGACTCGAACCCCGAACCTGCTGATTAGAAGTCAGCTGCAATATCATTCTGTACGCGTTGATTTAGTGACAAACTGCAAATTAGTAACCTATAAACCATTGATTTACCTTCTGTCGAACTGCATGTAAACTGACACCAGACGACATGCTGCGCCATTTGATACGGTTTCGGTCAATGACAAATCCGGTGACAAATCGCAGCACAAGTATCAAGGGAATATGACCGTAGGCAAACTGACAGATGGTAAGAGCGGCACGATTGCGAAGGCCGAGACGCCCACAAAGGGGTAGCGTTTCATCTGGGACGATCACCGGGACGCACCGCGCGGCTTTGCGTTGCTGATCACCGCGGCGGGCGGAAAAGCGTTCGTGCTGCAATACGTGGTGGAGGGAAAACAGCGACGCAAGGTGATCGGCGCATGGCCGACCTAGACGCTCGAAGCCGCGCGGGCCGAGGCGCGCGAGCTGATGCAAAGGATCGACCGGGGCGACGATCCGCTAGAGGCAAAGAGACGCCGAAAAGCAGGACCGACAATGAGTGACCTCGCCAGCGAATGGCTCGACAAACAGACCGGGCTAAAGAGCATCTGGACAATTCGCGGGCTGGTGAAGAACGATATCTTGCCGACGCTTGAGGACTTGAAGGTTACGGACGTGAGACGCCGCGACGTGATCGACATGGTAGAGGCCAAGGCGGAAAAGGCACCGCGCAGCGCGGCGCAGCTTTTGATCTACACACGTAGAATTTTGTCCTATGCCGCAGACCGCGAGATTATCTTGGCGAACCCGGTTGCCGATCTGAAACCGACCTCCATCACGGTCAAGGGCCGAAAAACCCGCTCAAGGCCAAGCCGCGCACCCGAGTGCTGGACCACGACGAAATCCGCGACTTTTGGACCAATTCCGAGACATGCGGGCTGCACCGCCTGACGGCGCTCTGCCTCAAGCTGGTGCTGGTGACGGGGCAGAGGCCCGGAGAAGTTGCCGGCATGCGCGAGGATGAAACTTCGGGCCGCTGGTGGACGATACCGGCAAGTCGCAGGGGCAAGACGGAGACGGATCAAGCGGTTTATCTAACCGACACCGCCATGCAGATCATTGCAGACGCCAAGACGGAACTGGAACGCCTGCACAAGCGCAGAGAAGAGCAGCGGAGCGGTTTTATCTTCGAAGGAAGGCCCGGTGCGCCGATCAAGAATACGGGCCTCGCACAGGCCGTTTTGCGGGTTCGAGAGGCTCTTGGCGACCGAGGCGTGACGGACGAGCGCGGACGTTGGCGTCCACACGATCTGAGGCGCACCATGCGTACGGAATTGAGCGCTTGCAAGGTGAGGCCGGATATAGCCGAGATCGTCACCGGTCATGTGATCCCGGGCATCCGAGGCGTTTATGATCGGCACGACTTCAAAGATGAACGGCAGGCTGCGCTAGAGGCATGGGACGCCCGACTATCGCGGATCGTGACCGGACAAGACCCGGACGCGGCGCGGGCCAACAACGTGTTGAGGCTTGAGGTCGCAAAGTGATATGCCGCAAGATGACGGCTATCCTTGGTAGTCGATTTGTCCTGTGAATCGGCCAGCAAAAAAAGCCCCCGATGAGCGAGAACCATCTTGGGGCACGCTGCCGGACAAGAAGGTTGTCGCTCATCTGGTGTGAAGCATACGACTTGATCTGACGAAAACTTACGAAGCACCGTCCTCGTTCGCTTGCGGGACATAGGTCACATAAAAACTCTTGACCATTCGATGTCTTGAAGTCGGTCACCGGGATGTCAGACCTCAAGCGTGAGTTCTGCAAGGCCCATCCGAACCAAAATCAATGTTGCAGGATTTGCTTCAAGAATTTTTTCGTTCTTTCGTTCTGTGGGTGGTTGAAAAATGAGACGGGATCACCCTCTTCGACGATCCGGCCCTGATCCATGAACACCACCCGGTCGGCGACCTTTCGGGCAAATCCCATCTCGTGGGTCACGCAGATCATGGTCATGCCTTCCCGTGCCAGTTCCGCCATCGTGTCGAGCACTTCGCCGATCATTTCCGGATCGAGCGCAGAGGTAGGCTCGTCGAACAGCATGATGCGGGGCTGCATGCACAGGGCGCGCGCGATCGCCACGCGCTGCTGCTGCCCTCCTGACAGCTGGCTGGGGTATTTGTCGGCCTGATCAGGGATCTGCACCTTTTCCAGATAACGCTGCGCCAGCCGCTTGGCCTCGGCGCGCGACGTTCTCCGGACCGACATCGGCGCGAGCAGGCAATTCTCCATCACGGTCAGATGCGGGAACAGGTTGAACTGCTGGAAACACATGCCGACCTCCGACCGGATCTGGTCGATGTTCTTGACATCTTCGGTCAGCGGGATGCCATCGACGATGATATCGCCCTCCTGGTGCTCTTCCAGCCGGTTAATGCACCGGATCAACGTGGATTTTCCCGACCCCGAAGGACCACATATGACGATCTTCTCGCCGGACCGAACGCTCAGGTTGATATCGGTCAAAACCTGAAAGGTGCCATACCATTTGTTCATTCCCCGGATATCGACCATGGTCTTATCCTCGGCGCGGGCGGGTTCGACGGCGATGTCCTGACCTGTTTCCATTGAGTTCGGCATCCTTTTCATGGGCCTAGCGTATGGCGATGGGGATTCTGATGTGCTCCACCTCGATCCGAGACTGCAAAATAGCGGTCAGTTTCAGAAAGACGATTGATATACCCCAGTAGATCAAGGCAATCGTCGTAAAGGTTTCGACAGGGGTAAATGTGCGCCCGTTGATCTCATGAGCGGCGTAGGTCAACTCGGCGACGGTGATCATCGACAATAACGAGGATTCCTTGATCATCGTCAGGGCAATATTGGTGGCAGGCGGAAATACATAGCTGTAAAGCTGCGGAAAAATGACCCGCCGCATGTAAAATCCGTATTTCAATCCCAGCGCCTTGGCCGCGTCGAACTGCCCTTGGGAAACAGCCTCCACCCCACCGCGAAAAACCTCGGCGAAATAGGCGCCGCCATAGATCGACAGGCATATGAATCCAGTGGTTAGACCCGACAACCTGACGCCGTAGAACGGAAGCGCGTAGAACACCATGAAGATCAGGATGAGCAAGGGGATATTGCGCATGACCTCGATATAAGCAATCGCGGGCCAGCGCAGCAGCCGGGCTTTCGAAATCCGGAGCAGGCACACGAACACCCCGATACATATCCCGACCGGTATCGCGATCACCGAGATCAGAAGCGTGTTGAGAATGCCTTCAATCAGGATATCCCGATTGTTCCAGACTGCCATGAAGTCGAACGTCATTGCTCGCTCCTAAAGACGATATTTCATTGAACGACGCTGGAGGTATTCTCCGTACTGGCTGACCGAAAAGCAGATGACGAAATATATCAGCGCGGCGAGCAGCAATACTTCGACGGGACGAAAGGTTTCATTGTACAGCATCTGCGAGGCACGGGTCAGCTCGACCACCGTGATCGTGGACAAGAGCGGCGTGATCTTGATTACCATGGTGAACTCGTTTACCAGGAGCGGGATCACGGAATTGAAAACCTGCGGCAAGATAATCTTGAACCAGATCTTGTGTCTGGCTAGCCCCAACGCCTCGGCGGCTTCCCATTGCCCCTTCGGGATGCGGGTCAATCCGCCGCGCAGGATCTCGGCGACATAGGCACCGCTGTTGAACCCGACGGCCATCACCCCGGCCGTTAGCGGCCCGACATTGATCCCCGATAGCGGCGCAAGCGCATAGTAGAATACCAGGATCTGGACCAGCGCAGGCGTTCCGCGGATAAAGCTGCCGTAGATGCCGACAAACTTTCGAACAAGCCAGAACCGGCTGTTTCGCATCAGCAACAAGGCCGTGCCTACGGCAATCCCGAGGCCACAAGCGAGGAGCCCGACAAAAATCGTATAGAGCGCGCCCCAGAACAATGGCCCCGTTTTCGGGATGATCTCTATGAATTGCAGGTCCATGCTCGATGCTTTCGACTGGATTGGTCAAGGCCCGGAAACCCGCCCCCTCGAAAAGAGGCGGGGCCCTTCCGGGCGGATGTGCACACTTCAGAGAGCGCCTTCGGGCAGGTAATCCTCGGGAATTTCCATCTCGAAGCCGAACCACTTCATCTGCAACTCTTTCAGGGTTCCCGCCTGATCGAGCTTGGTAATCGCCTCGTTGACACGGTCCCGCAGGTCGGCCCCGTCAGGATGCGCCACCCAGGCAAACACCGTCCCGTTGCCGATCATGCCGAGCTTGGCGTAGGTGTCCGGGCGCTGCTTTTGCATGGAGGCCAGCGAGAATGACGGTATCGTGCCGATGTCAATCTGGCCGCTGGCCAGCGCCAGCCGCATGTCGTCTGTCGACTTGAAGCCGCGAATACCAGCAAACCCCGATCCGCCATTTGCCTTCAGCTCCGCGTCTAGGGCTTCAACTTCCTGCGCCTGGGACGATCCCAGTTCCACGCCGACCAGCTTGCCATTCACGTCGCCAAGGCCGGACATGCTGTCGTCGCCATGCCGTTTGACCAGCATCGTTTGGGCGACGGCCAGCGGGCGGGTAAAGGCATACTTGTTCACACGATCAGGCTTGATCGCGACCGAGGTCGCAACAAGATCGTATTTCTTGGCCAGAACGCCGGCCAATATGCCGTCCCAGGGCAGCTGAAGCTGTTCCAGTTCGACCCCCATATCGGCGACAACCAGGTCGAGCACATCCTTGCCATATCCGACGATCTTGCCGTCTTCGAGATACTCCATCGGCGGATAGGCAACCTCGGTCGCGACCGTGAGCTTGCCACTGGCGATCACGCTGTCCAGGCTGCCTTGGGCAACGGCTGGCGTGCTCAGCGCCAGGGCGGTGACACAGGCGAACACTCCCCTGGCCAATGCTGTCATGCGAAAATACGTCGGTTTCATTTTGGTCTCCATGTTGGTTGATTTTGGTATTCTCGGGATCAGGAACAGGCTCTTGCGTTCTGTGCCGTTGCGAGGACACACAGCAGTTCGAACATGATGGATACCCCCACCCAGGCCGTTCCACCGGACGGATCGAATGGCGGAGAGACTTCGACCAGATCAGCTCCGATCAGGTTGAGCCCGTCAAGCGCCCGAACCATTTGTTGGGCCTGAAAGCTTGTAAAGCCGCCGATTTCCGGCGTCCCCGTTCCGGGCGCAAAGGACGGGTCGATCCCGTCGATGTCAAAGCTGACATAGGTCTCCCCGCCGCCCACGATCTCTCGCGCTTCTTCCATGACCGACGGCACGCCACGCTCGAACAGTTCCTCGATTTCGACGATCCTGACTCCCTGGTCCAGCGCCCAGTCGAAATCAGAAGTTTCATATTTCACTCCGCGAATGCCGATCTGGATCGTCCGCTCTGGGTCCAGGAGCCCCTGCTCGATCGCGCGCCGGAACGGGGTGCCATGCGTATACTTGCTGTCCCCGAAATAGGCATCGTTCATATCGGTATGCGCATCGAAATGAATCATCCCCACGGCCCCCTCGCGGCCCAGCGCACGCAGGATCGGGTAGGAAATCAGATGATCCCCCCCCGCCGACAACGGCACAATGCCCTTGTCCGACATCTCGTTGTAGAAACCGGTGATCAGATCGAGGCTTTGCATGAGGTCGATCGGGTTGACTGGCGCATCCCCCAGATCGGCGCAATTGACGAGCGCGAAAGGGTTCACGCCGCTGCGCGGATGGGTGGTTCGGATCATCGTGGACAGATCGCGCAGTTGCCGCGGCCCGTGGCGCGGCCCGGGCCGGTTCGAGGTGCCGCCATCAAAGGGAACCCCGACAATGCCGATATCCGTCTTGGCGGCCCGAGGGCTGTCCAGTTCCAGATGCGGAAGCCGCATAAAGGTCGGCATCCCGGCAAACCGCGCGGTCTTCATCCCCGGAATGGGCTGAAATTCCGTGTCTTTTGGCTTCATCAGCCCCACTCCCTCGTTATGGTATAGCTAGGAGGTTGACACATGCCATCAGTTTAATAAACGTGAACTTATAGAAATTCAGTTTGAGATGTTCATACATAAATGCCAAGTTCGCCAATCGCAGACGTTGACATCAAGCTGTTGCGCGTCTTTTGCACGATCGTGGAATGCGGTGGTTTCGCCTTGGCGCAAGCTGAGCTGAACCTGTCGCGCTCCACCATCAGCACGCATATGTCCAATCTGGAAACGCGGCTCGGGTTCAAACTGTGCAGTCGCGGGCGTGCCGGGTTCGCGCTGACCGCGCGAGGCCTGGCGGTGTATGACGCCGCGCGCACCATGCTGTCATCAATCGATGAGTGTCACGCCCAGATAGGGCAGATCAAGGAGCGGATCGTCGGAGAGGTGGCTATCGGGGTGGTCGACAACCTGATCACCAACACCGAGTGTCGCCTGCGGGATGCGGTCCGCGTCGCAATCACCGCAGCGCAGGATCTGAAAATCGTGCTGCGGATCGGCCCGCCCGATCATATCGAAGAGCAGCTCGTGCGCGGGCAGGTCCACCTGGCGATCACGCCTCAGTTCCAAGCCCGCAAGGGCGTATCGCAAGTGCCGCTCTTCGTCGAGAAGCAGCGGCTGGTCTGCGGCAGGGGCCATCCCCTGTTCGATCTGGATGAGGATGAAATGACGCCGGAACTGATCGCAGAGCAAGGCTCCGTGCGGCGTGGATTTGTGTCACCCCTTACGCCATATTCTTCTTCTTTCAATCGCCCCGCCCTCGCTGTCTCGCATCAGATGGAGGGGATCGCGCATTTCATACTCAGCGGCAATTACGTCGGCTTCTTGCCCGAAGTCTACGCCCGTTATTGGCTTGAGCGTCACGAAATGCGTATCATTCGGGCTGACCTCTTCAGTTTTGATGTTCCAATATGTGTATCACGCCATGAAGGCCTACGACACACGCTCGCCGCCGCGCATGTATATGATACTATTCTCAGTGTTCACAAAGTTTCCGAATAATAAGGAAGTTGTGGTCCAACCCCGAACCTTCTACCGCCGTTGGCGGATCTTCGACCACCACTCCGTCACCTTGCCAGCTTCATCCTCGATCCGGGCGCGCGGCACCCGCACCGTCTCGGTCCCGAAGGTGCCGGTGAGCTGTCGTTCGCGGTGCCCGTGGCGATAACCCTTCGCAGGGCCGTTGCCTCGACCGTAACGAAGCCGGCCGAGAAAGAGGGCCAGCTCCTCTTCGAACACGACCTCGATGGTCGCGCGGACGTTCGCCCGCAGTCGATCCTCGATCGGGTCAAACCCGGCTTCCGCGGACAGTAGCGCAAAGCTCGCAGTATCGGTATTCTGGTTCATGGCGTGATCTCCCTGGCGGTTGCCACCGCCGGTTGGGTGGTTGCAAGTCACCCGGAGATTACGCCGCCCTCGAATTTCCACCAACTCCGCGCCACGACCTGGTCCATGCGGTTTCAGATACTCAAGCGTCGAAGCGCTCGCCAAACATTATGGCGACAGTTCTTCCTCGAACCATCCGTCCCAATACTTTTGGAACGCGGAGGCAGCACCGGTGTTGTCATGGCAGAGTTCAGCAAACCGAAAGAAACTTCTCCAGTGCGAACGCGTGAGCTTCCAGAACCAGTTCTGCCCGCACATTCGTCGCAAGAAAGGCAACCCCGATGACCGACGAACACAAGGCGACAACCTCTGCCTCTTCGAAACAGGCAGACTCAACAATCAAGAGTGTGGCATCCGATATCAAAGCTGCGACCAATCAAAAGTTCGACGAGGCCGTGAAAGAAGTTCGCACGCAGGCCGATGGCGCAAAGGCGGATGCGGCGAACGAGGTCAACGACGTGGCCACGTCTCTGCGGCGCGCCTCCGAGGACATGCGTGACGGTTCGGCACAGGAGCGGACGCTTGCACAGATCGCCAGAAGTCTGGCCGACGCCTCGGATGCGATCCGTGACAAGGATCTTGGCGAGATTTCCCAAGATATCAGGAAGGTTGCCCGCGATAATCCGGTTCTGTTCCTCGGTGGTGCCGCGCTTCTGGGTTTTGCAGCCAGCCGATATGCCAAGGCTTCAGGCAACCACGCGAACGGCTCGGACACGCCAAGTTCCATGACTCCGGAGGCACAGGCCAGAGACTTCGTGGGCGAAGGCAATCCGAACACAACGCCCGCTGGTGTCGAAACATGACAACCACGAGCAACCCAAGATCCACCGGTGAGATGATGAACGACCTCCTCGCGAATGTCAGCAGCCTGGTGCGCCATGAGGCGGATCTTGCCCGCACGGAAATCGCCGACGACGTGAAGAAGGTTGGCGCATCTTTCGGCACCATGGCGCTGGCTCTTGTTCTGGCGATTACCGGTCTCAACGTTCTCGCCACCTCGCTCGTCGCGCTGGTAATCTGGGCGGGACTGCCGCCGCTTTGGGCCACTGTCCTTGTCGGCGCGGGCCTGCTTTTGATCGCACTGATCCTGTTTTATTCCGCAAAGTCCGCTCTGCAACAGATCGGCTTCGTGCCGACTCGCACCGCGCAGAATGTCAAGCGCGATGCCGCAACCATCAAGGACACGTTCAATGACAAATGACGCCCGCACCTCCGACGACATCGAACGCGAGATCGCCGATGATCGCGCTCAGATAAGTGACACGTTCGACGATCTGCGTCAGAAATTCTCGGTCGACGCAATTATGAACGACGTCGGAACCATGTTCCGCGAACAGGGCGGAGAGCTTGGTCGAAAGGTCAGCGATACCATGGGTCGTAACCCGACGGCCGTCGTTCTTGTCGGGGTTGGTCTTGCATGGCTTTTGCTGGGTCAGGATCGCAAGACCTCTGCAAACCATACGGAAAGCCCGTCGGGTCGGGCGTCCGGCAGTCGCCGCGCTCCGCCCGAGCCTACCCCTTTGGATCGTGATCCATTGCAGATGGATCGCTCGAATAATGGCGGTTTGCCCGACGATTGCGCCTGGTATGGCGACGGTACGGTGTCGTGTAATCGCCGGTTTGAAGGTCAGGCCAGCCGGGATGGGGCCGAAACCTCGTCAGGCAACGATGACGCCGCCAAGGGCAAAACGGGGGCGGCCCGCAATGCCGCAACTGCCGCTCGCGACACGGTTTCAGACGCTGCAGGCAAAGTCGGCCATGCGACATCCAACCTGACAGAGCGGCTGTCGCAGGATCTGGACGACCTCACGGAAGAGGCAAAGTCCCGGGTGGTGTCGGCACGCCGTGCCGCGCACGAGGCTCGCCTGTCATCCGGCGATGCCCTGCGCCGGGGCTCCCGCCAGGCGTCAAATTTCTTCGAGGATCAGCCCCTTGTCGTCGGTGCCCTGGCCGTGGCGGTGGGTGCTGCGATCGGAGGTATGCTGCCCAACAGCAAGGTCGAGGATGACGCCGTGGGCGAAAGCAGCGACCGGCTATATGCACGGGCGCAGGAGATGCTTCAGGAAGAACGGGACAAGGCCAAGGCAGTGCTTCGGACTGTCGCAACAGATGTGAAAGAAGAAATCCAAGGAGCCAAGTCAGATGCGAAGGTCGCGGGCGACAAGGTTGCTGACCGCGCCTCAGAGTCGGCGGAGCGCGTCGTGGAGAGCGCAAAGGGCGAGGCCGAGAAGCAGGGTCTCGGTCGACGCAAAAGCTGAGGCATAGGCCGGGAAGGCCCCTGTGCCAGCCCGTCATGCGCCGCTTCTTTCCTTGCCCTCTGAGTCATGCCGCTGAAAGGAATTCGCGATGACAGACCCTACGAAGCAAACGACAGATTTCGACTCGTTGACCTCCGAAACCGGCTTGGGCGGCGAGCTGCACCAGCATACGGCAGAGCGCGGCGAGCGCCTGACGACTGCACAGGGCGTGGTAATTTCCGACAACCAGAATTCGCTGCGCGCGGATGCACCGGGGCCGACACTGCTGGAAGATTTCGCACTGCGCGAGAAGATTTTCCACTTCGATCATGAACGCATTCCCGAACGTGTGGTGCACGCTCGCGGCTATGGTGCACACGGGACCTTCACCTGCACCCGTGCCCTGACCGACGTGACACGCGCCGCGCCCTTCACTGACGAGGGCAAGGAGACCGAGGTGTTCGTCCGCTTCTCGACCGTGGCGGGCAGCAAGGGTTCGCCCGACCTCGCGCGCGACATCCGGGGGTTCTCCGTCAAGTTCTACACCGACGCGGGCAACTGGGATATCGTCGGCAACAATGTGCCGGTGTTCTTCATTCAGGATGCGATCAAGTTTCCCGATCTGATCCACGCCGCCAAACCCGAACCGGACCGCGATTTCCCGCAGGCCCAGTCCGCGCATGACAATTTCTGGGATTTCATATCGCTGACGCCCGAGGCGATGCATACCGTCCTGTGGCAGATGTCCGACCGCACGATCCCGCGATCCTTCACCACGATGGAAGGGTTTGGCGTGCATACCTTCCGCTTCGTGAACGCCGAGGGGCAGTCGACCTTTGTCAAGTTCCACTGGAAACCCCGGATGGGCCTGCAATCGGTGGTCTGGGACGAGGCAGTGAAGAGCAACGGTGCCGATCCCGACCGCCACCGGCGCGATCTCTGGGACGCCATCGACCGGGGCGATTTCCCGGAATGGGATCTGGGCGTGCAGATGTTCGACCAGGATTTCGCCGACGGCTTTGCCTTCGACGTGCTCGACCCGACCAAGTTGATACCCGAAGAGGATTGCCCGGTTGAGATCATCGGCACGATGCGGCTCGACCGCGCCGTGGACAACTTCTTTGCCGAAACCGAACAGGTGGCGTTCTGCACCGCCAATGTGATCCCCGGCATCGACTTCACCGACGATCCACTGCTGCAGGGGCGCAACTTTTCCTATCTCGATACGCAACTGAAACGATTGGGCGGCCCAAACTTCACCAAGCTGCCCATCAATGCGCCCAAGGGCTGCCCGGTCAGCAATTACCAGCAGGACGGGCACATGCAGACCGACGCCCGCAAAGGCCGCGTCAACTATGAGCCAAACGGCTGGAGGGAAGGGCCGCGTGCGCATCCTCTGGAGGGCTATGTCAGCTACCGGGCCCCGGTTACGGGCGAAAAGGCACGTCTGCGGCCCGAAAGTTTTGCCGATCACTACAGCCAGGCACGGCAGTTCTACATAAGCCAGACAGAGTCCGAACAGGCGCACATTCTTGCGGCCTTCGTTTTCGAGCTGTCGAAATGC
Source organism: Roseovarius nitratireducens (assembly GCF_002925845.1). Lineage (GTDB taxonomy): Bacteria > Pseudomonadota > Alphaproteobacteria > Rhodobacterales > Rhodobacteraceae > Roseovarius > Roseovarius nitratireducens. The sequence goes on from NZ_PDNI01000005.1 coordinate 63,890, forward strand.
AAGGAATCCACAATTCGCGAACGGATGGTTGCGCATCTTCTGAACGTGGACGCGACCCTGGCACAGGATGCGGCCGACAGGCTCGGCTTGCCCGCTTTGCCAAAACCCGCCCCCGCCGCCCGGCCCACCCGGATGGATCTTGCAGCGTCTTCCGCGCTCAGCATCCAGAATCCACCGCCGGACAGCTTCAAGGGCCGTATCATGGGTGTGCTGCTCAGCGACGGGTTTGACGGAGCGATATTGGCCGAACTCGAAAAGGCCGTGGAGGATGAAGGCGGGCTGCTGCGCTTCGTCGCCCCGCAGATCGGTGGTGTTTCGTGCAGCAATGAGCACCTTCACGCGGTAACCGACCAGATCGAAGGTGCACCTTCTGTGCTGTTCGACGCGGTCGCCATCCTGCCGGGCAAGGATAGCCTCGCCAGCAATTCTGCTGCCGTGGATTTCGTGAACGACGCATTTGCGCATTGCAAGTTCATCGGTTGGGCCGCAGGCGCCACCGAGTTGATGGAAGCCTGTGGTCTGGACGATTTTGACGATACCGCGCTTTGTAAGCTCATTGATCCAGCCGCGGTAGCACAGTTCGTGACCGCATGCCGTGCGCTAAGGTGCTGGCCGCGCGAGGCGGCTTTTCAAGCCTGATCGACATTGCCGGTTCTGCACCGCTTGCCCAGTGCACAGGTTTGGGACCGGGGGTGCAGGGAAACTCTCGTGCGCCGCCCGCACAGGTTTTTGTTCGCTGGCTTCTGGTTGCGGTGTGTCAGTCAACGTTTCCTGACGGCGCGCAGTTTCTGTCGCTCAATCATACTTGGACACGGGGTGATCGGGACTGCCGGAATTATATGCCCTCCAAACAGCCCAACTGGCCGATGCCACTGATCGTGATGCGGCACGGCTGCACTCCATCGCCAGAAGATTCGCGATTGGCACCGGCATGAAAGTGCTGGCCGAGGAATTCCACTGTCTGATCGCCTCGCCCGCCCAGCCGCAGGGGGCGAATGCCCGGAAACGCGCGAACTGGTACCAGCCCGGAGATCGGGCACTCGATCTTGGCGAGCCTGCGCTGATCGCCGGGACGGTGGGCGACATCCTGCGCGATTACCCCCTTGATCCTGCGCGGGTTCACGCCGCCGGTCTGTCGGGGAGCGGGGCGGCGGCGGCCATCATGGGAGCGGCGTATCCTGACCTCTGCGCGGCGGTCGGCGTTCATTCCGGCCTGCCCGTCGGCGGCGCGCAGGAAGCAGCCTCGGCCTTCGCGGCCATGCAGGGTGACAGTTATACCGACCTGAAAGGCCCCGATGCGTCCCGCGAGATGCCGCGGTTTTTCCTGCAGCAAGCGCGGGACCAGAGACGCGCCCAAACTGACCGGTAAAGCCGATCCTTGCGAAAGGTTGCCGGGCCAAGCGATTTCACCCGGCAGCCGGGGATGCACGAAACGACAGAATAGCAGGAACGCCCCCGGAAGTTGGACGTTGTAGGACAAGTTGGCAGCGAAATGAAGCGCCCTTGTCCAGCAGTCCAACAGAATTCCGGAGGTTCGATGACCGACAAGACATCCCCGCCGCGCGCCGGTTTTTCGCGCCGCAGTTTCCTTGGTACGACCGGGGCGGTCGGTGCCGCATTTGGTGTCGGCACCGGGCGCGCAGCAGCCCATCCGTCCGAGACGGGTGTTGCGCCGGATGCGCAACCCAAGGTCGCACTGACCATCAACGGTCAACGCCGGACCCTGACGGTCGAGCCCCGCACGACATTGGTCGAAGCGCTGCGCGACACCCTTGGGCTGACGGGCACCAAGATCGGCTGTAATCAGGGGCAATGCGGGGCCTGCACCGTGCTGATGAACGGGCACCGCGTCAATTCCTGCCTGATCCTGGCGCTGTCCGCCAATGAGGCCAAGATCACGACCATCGAAGGCGTAGCCGATAGCAATGGCTCTCTGCATCCGATGCAAACCGCCTTTGCCGAGCATGACGCCTTCCAATGCGGGTATTGCACACCGGGTCAGATCCTCTCCGCCATCGCCTGCATCGACGAGGGCCACGCCGGGTCCCCGGGCGAGATCCGCGAATACATGAGCGGCAACCTCTGCCGCTGCGGGGCCTATCCCAACATCGTCGCCGCGATCGAAACCGTCCGCGACAGCAAGGAGGGCTGAGCATGCTCAATTTCGCCTATCACAGCCCGAAAACCCTTGCAGACGCGATTGATGCCATCCGCAACAGCGGCGGCGACATCCTGGCCGGCGGGACCACCATGGTGGACCTGATGAAGATCGGCGTTCATGAGCCGCCCGCGCTGGTCGACATCACCGGCCTCGCCGATCTGGAAGGTCACGAGATCGGGCCCGACCGCATCCGTTTCGGCGCATTGGCCCGAATGACGCATGTGGCGGACGACGCGGATCTGGTGTCGGTCGCGCCGGTGCTGACAGAATCGCTCTGGAAGGCGGCCAGTCCGCAGCTTCGCAACGTCGCGCGTCTGGGCGGCAACATCCTGCAGCGCACCCGCTGCCCCTATTTCCGCGACACCGCCTATTCCCAGTGCAACAAGCGCGATCCGGGGTCTGGCTGCGCGGCGCTGGATGGCGGCGAGACAAGCCACCATGCCATCCTCGGCGGCTCGTCTGGCTGCGTGGCGATGTACCCCGGTGACTGGGCGCAGGCGCTGATCGCCTTTGACGCCGAGGTTCATACCCAGGGCCCGGCTGGCCGCCGCACGATCCCGTTTGCGGACCTGCACGTCCTGCCCGGCGACACGCCCGAAATCGAGACAATCCTGCAACCGGGCGAGATCGTGACCGGGATCACCGTGCCTGTCGTGCCTGCCCTCAAGGCCAGCCATTACCTCAAGGCGCGGGATCGCGAGAGTTACGCGTTTGCCAGCGCCTCCGCCGCCGTCGGGGTGGAACTGGACGGCGACACCGTGCGTGACGTGCGTATCGCCCTTGGTGGCGTTGCCACAACACCGTGGCGCGCCCGCGCGGCCGAGGACAGCCTGAAAGGCAAGCCGCTGACAGAGAAAACGGCCCGCGAGGCAGGACGGATCGCCTTTGCCGACGCGAAGGATCTGAAAGGGTCCGCCTACAAGATCAAACTCGGTGCCGATGTCGTCGCCGGGGCACTGATGACCGCGAAATCGCGCGCGCAGGGAGGCGAATGATGGCCCAGACGATCAACACCGCAGTCACCCGCACCGATGCCCCGCGCAAGGTCACCGGCAGCGCGACCTATGCTGCCGATGTGATGCCCGCGGGCATGCTTCATGGCGCGCTGGCGACGTCGGCGATCGCTGTCGGCACGCTGGCGAGGATCGATACGGCCAAGGCCGAGGCCGAACCGGGCGTCATCGCCGTCTTCACCCATGAGAATTTGCCCGATTACAAGCCGGTCAAGGGCTTCTATGCAGGCGGCCCCGGCTCGGCCAGTTTCTGGCCGATGGAGAATGCACGCATCCGCTATGCGGGTCAGCCGATCGCTTATGTCGTGGCGCAGACAGCTGCGGCGGCGCGCCGGGGCGCGCAGCTGATCGAGGCGCGATACGAGACCGATGAAAGCCGTATCACGATGGACGCTGACGACAGCTTCGTCGTCGGTGCAGGCGAAGACAGAGAAGGCATGGTGACCACCAAGGGCGATCTGGCCCAGGGTCTGGCGACTGCGGCCCAGACCGTCGAGGCGGAATACATCACGCCCTTCCAGCACCACAATCCGATGGAGATGTTCGCGGCCACAGCCGAATGGCGTGGCGACCGGCTGACCGTCTGGATGCCCTCGCAATCGGTCAGGACCCTGCGCGCTGGCATCGCTCAGGCTTACGGTCTTGCGGAAACCAGCGTCCGCGTCATCTCGCCCTTCGTGGGTGGCGCGTTCGGGTCCAAGGCAGGGATCACGCCCTATACCATGCTGACCATCGCGGCGGCCAAGGCCGTCGGGGCCCCCGTGCGCCTGATCGTGACCCGTCCGCAGATGTACACGGTCGCCACCTTTCGCCCCGAATCCGTGCAGCGGTTTCGCCTCGGCGCCGACGCCGAGGGCAAGCTGACGGCCTTTGAGCATATCGAGATGTCCCAGACCTCGCAATTCGACGAGGTGGTGAACCCCGGCACCCACATGACTCGCGCGATGTATGCCTGCCCCAACATCCATACCGAGCAGCGCCTGTCGCGATCCGATACCAACACCGGCGGTTTCATGCGCGCGCCCAACGAGATGCAGACCTTCTTCGGTCTCGAACAGGCGATGGACGAGCTTGCGATCAAGCTGGGCATGGACCCGGTCGAGCTGCGCCGCATCAACGACACCGACCGGCATCCGGTCGCTGATGTGCCGTTCTCGTCCCGCTCGCTGATGGAAAGCTACGACGCGGTGGCACGCAGCTTTGGCTGGGCCGACCGAACACCCGAGGTCGGGTCGATGACCGACGGCGACTGGCTGGTGGGGTATGGCTGCGCCACGGCGACCTATCCGACCAACATCCTGGCCTCGAATGCGCGGGTGCGGATGCAGGGTACGGGCCTCGCCTATATCGAGCTGGCGGCCCATGACGTGGGCACCGGCACCTACACCATCATGGCGCAGATCGCGGCCGCGCGTCTTGGCCTGCCGGTGGAGGCCTGCGACGTGGTGATGGGCGAAGGCGACATGCCCGTCGCCCCCATTTCAGGCGGATCGACGACCGCTGCGTCGGCCGGGTCGGCTGTCCACGACGCCTGCATCAAGATCGGCCACCAGATCGCGGTGCAGGTCTCCGCCATGCCCCAAGGGCCACTGTCCGGCGTCGATCCGGCGCAGATCGCGCTGGAAAACGGCATACTGACAGCGCCGGACGGTCAGACCCAGCCCCTGATCGAGGCGGTGGCCTCGACCCCGGAGGGAGAGGTCGAGGTGATCGGAGAGTTCCGTCACAAGGCAATGACCGACGAGATGATCAAGGCCACCTTTCAGGGCGGCTATGGCACTGCGGGACCGGTGACGCCCGAGATGGCTATGTTCGCCTTCGGGGCCGAGATGGTGGAGGTGCGCGTGCATCGCTGGACCCATGAAATCCGCGTGCCGCGCCTGCATGGCGCCTTTGCGGCCGGAACGATCCTGAACCGCAAGACGGCGCATTCGCAGCTCATGGGCGGCATGATCTGGGGCATCGGGTCCGCCCTTCACGAGGTGACCGAGACCGACAAGCCGCGCGCACGGTTCCTCAACACCAACATCGCGGAATACCTGATCCCGGTGAATGCGGATGTGCGCGAGGTTCGGGTCGAGATGCTGGACGAGCGCGACGATTACGTGAACCCGCTGGGCGTCAAGGGCATCGGCGAGCTGGGCATCGTCGGCACGGCGGCCGCGATTGCCAACGCGGTGCATCACGCCACCGGCAAACGTCTGCGCCAATTGCCGATCCGCATGTCCGATCTGGTATGATCCGGGTCTTGCCGATCGCGTCGACGATGTCATCCCGGCACGGCCAAGCTGCGCAAACTTCCGGGCCGTGAACCAAACCGCTGTAACCTGCCACTCAACTGAAAGGAGCCCGCAATGGACCTGACCGAAAAACAGGCCGCCCTTTGCGAGGAGAACAAGACCGACTTCTCCGATTTGCGCGCCGTGTTCTTCAACTGTACGCTGAAACATCCCGATCAGCCGTCCCACACCTCACTGCTGATGGGCACCTCGGCCGAGATCATGCGCAAGAGCGGGGTCGTCATCGAAAATATCCGCATGACAGCGCACACAATTGCCTTCGGCGTGCAGCCGGACATGCGCGAGCATGGCTGGGAGCAGGACGACTGGCCCGATCTGTGGCGCAAGGTCGAGGCGGCGGATATTCTCGTCATCGGCACGCCGATCTGGCTGGGTGAACAATCCTCGGTCTGCCGGCTGCTGATCGAGCGGCTCTACGCCATGTCAGGGCTGCTGAACAACAAGGGGCAGTCGATCTTCTACGGCAAGACCGGCGGCGTCGTGGTCACCGGCAACGAGGACGGGGCCAAGCATGTGGCGATGAACGTGCTCTACTCACTGTCGCATCTGGGCTGCACGATCCCGCCGCAGGCTGATTGCGGATGGATTGGCGAGGCGGGGCCGGGTCCGAGTTATGGCGACGATGGTGCCGGGTTCGACAACGAGTTCACCCAACGCAACACCACGATCATGACCTGGAACCTGATGCACATGGCGCGGATGCTGAAGGATGCGGGCGGTCTTCCCAATCACGGCAACGACCGCAAGGCATGGTCGGCCGGGTGCCGGTTCGATTTCGAGAACCCCGAGCACCGGAGTTGAGGCTTCGAATATGATCATCGCAGACGGGCGTTGCCGAACCATCGGTCGGTATTAAGAAGTTTACAGTGTGACGCGCGCCGCGGACCTTCAGTCGCCGCGATGCGCGTCACCGGCAGTGGGCGGCTTCGCTTCGCTGTCGTTGCGCGGTTCCGACGCAGGGGTGCAGAAAGACTGTCGGCACCTTTTCCAGACTTGGATCTCGGATGAGCGCTGGATTGGTCGGGCTTTTCGAGTTGCTGCCACAGCCTCTCTGTCTGTGCGCTGCCCGACGCCGGTGACAGGTTGTGGGGGAGGGACGGCTGCGATGCATGTGAAAGCGCAAGGATCAAACTGAGTAACGCAGCGCATGTGGCAGCCCCCCGTCTTGGGACGGGGGGCTGCTGTCTTGAGTATTCACTTTGTCCGCTCATCGGCGCGGGCGGTGTATGCAAATCAATCGCTGATCTGTTTGATCTGCTGCGCTTCATGGGCCTCGACGTTGTCTTCGGCAGTGGCGCGATCCTGCGCCGATTGCTGTTGTTCATTCTCGGCAGAGTCGCCACGGATCGTGACGTTTGCCTCACCGTCTCCTTGTCCAGTGGAGACCCGGATTTCCGGTTCGCCGACGACGTCGACCGTCACCTCGGGGTCTTGGCTCTCATATGTCACCTTCGGTTCACCACGGTTGAAGACAATCTCGGGGGCTTCTGCATCCGCGCCACGGCTGACCGTCGCTTCGCTTTGCTGGATAGCAATCCTCGGTTCGAGGTCTTCTTCGGTGGCACCCTGCGGGGCAAAACGGCCGTCCTCGAGTTCGACCAGGTCTTTCGGTTCTTCTCCGCCGATGGTCAGTTCGATTATCGGATCCGGCATGTTGACGGTCACTGTCGGTTCCGGGATGCGAACCTCGATCTCCGGTTCGAGCTTGCTCATGTCGAGTGTCGAGTCGGGCCAGGTGATGATGATTTCCGGCTCGGGGATCATCACGGAGACACGCGGCTGGGGAAGCTCGACATTCACCGTCGGCTGACCTTGACGGATGGTAATCTGGGGTGCCTGCTCCTCGACGGTGGCGCTCTGACGCGCCATGTTCCAGACGACTTCGGGTTTGCCGGTGTCAACATCGACCTCGGCTGGCGGCTGGTAGACTGCAACGTCGGCGTCGACCTCGATCTCCTGCTGAACGATCATGCGCTGGCTCACCGTGTCGGTGCCGACGAGTTCGAGTGTCTCCCGGTCGATCGAGCCCTCTTCTTCCCATGCGATGAATACGACATTGCATTGCCTCTCGTCGCCCGTGGCGATGACGTCTTCGACCTCGGTGCGCACGTCCGCAGCGACCTCGCCATCGACCGCAAGTCGCTCGGAGAGCTTCACGCAAGCTTCGGGATCAAGGTCACCTTCGCCCTGATCGTTGGTCTGGGCATAAGCGGTGCTGAATGCGAAAGCGGCGACTGAGCTCAGAAGCGCAAGGCGCGTGGTTTTTCGTAACATGGCGGGTCTCCTGTTGGATTGGTTAGATGTCCTTTAACAACAGTGAACCGCCGAGCACGTTCCGCGTTTGGTTTCCTTTTTCCATAAGAAATTGTATTTTATCAAGAAATACATCTCCACGGATCGGCCGAGACTATAAGTCGGCGGTCACTGTGGTGACACCGGACCGCGTGCTGCGTCACCGATCTTCAAGCCGCGGGCACCCGTGATAGCGCAGAGACATATAAACATTCGCGCGCTCAGAAAATTTCACGGGAACGGAAATTGCCGCTGACGGTTACGAAAAGACACGCGTCGCGGCACGCCGCGACGCGACCATCGGAACCGTCGGGAAGCAGTCACTCGCTGTTGGCCGGACCACAGAGAAAGCAGGCCACCCATGCGTCGAGGAATTATCATAGCAATTGTTGCAGCCATCATTATCGTGATCGCCGGATACCTCTGGTATGATGACCAGGCTGAACAGGCCCGGCTGGAGGAGCAACGCACCGAAGAGGCTTCACAAGCCGCCCGCGATGAGGAGCGCGCACTTCAAGAGGAAGCCGCCCTTGAACGTGAAGAGGAACGCACGCGCGAAGATAATTCCGTCGCAACTGCCGAACCGACTGTGGCTGACGGGGACTTTGATCAGTCTGATGGGGCAGCCGATGAAGAAGTACCCGTGGTGGGCGACGAAATCACCGAAGGCATGATCGTTGTGCAGTCGGATACTGACGAGGCCGTCATCATGAATGCTGATGACAACGCGACCGGGACCGAGATCGTCAACGATACAGGGATGGCAGATCCAGCAACCACGTCGGAGTTCGAAGGGGATTCCGGAACCGGCAACGATGGCACGATGGGTGCTGGCGGTATTGACGCCGGAACTGACGCTGCGACCACGGTCGAACCCGGGAAATTGCTCACGCCGGAGAACTTTGATCGCGGCGAGGTTCTGAGCCTGATCGACAACTCCGACCAGCTGACTGCCGAGCGGCGCTCTACCCTGCGGGCGCTAGTAGAAGGCGCAAGCGCCAATCCCGTGATGGTCGACTCGGCGATCGAGTCGATCCGGGCCGCGCTCGACCTGCCGCCTTTAAACTGATCCTGCATGGTTCGTGCGCCACTGTCTCCGGATTTTCCGAGGTCAGTGGCGCAGACTGCACCAGGTTCTGATCGTGACGGGTAAATCTGAACCTATAAAACGTGCTCTGTCTTTACGTGAAAGCGAGGAGCCCCTGAAGATTGTTCTGTGATCCAGCCTGTTCCGGCGGATCACATCATACCCGTCCAGACGGGAAACGCTGGCCACGCTATGCCACTTGATTGTAAGTGACCGCTTGGCTGAGGGTATTGCGTCCCCGACTGACACGACTCTTGATCGTACCGACCGTGCACTGACAGGCATTGGCCGCTTCCAGTTGTGAAAACCCGTAGGCCCCCATCAGCATGAGCGGCCGACGCTGGGCCTGCGGCAGCAAGGCGATGGCGGAGACCAATTCCTTGAGGGCAAGCGCATGATCCTGACTTGGGTCCTCGAACAGCGTCCGCGCGCAGGCCCCATCGACGTCTTGCACCTCTCGGCGGGATTTGCGCAGATCGGAAAAGAACGTGTTGCGCAGGATCGTGAACAACCAGGCGCGGAGATTTGTGTCTGGACTGTAACTGTCGCGTTTCGCCCAGGCCTTGAGAAGCGTGTCCTGCACCAGATCCTCGGCCCGGTGGTGGTTTGACGTCAAGCTCAGCGCGCGCCGGCGCAAGGCCAGGGTTTGCTGTGGGAGGAGAATGTGGAAGGGATGTGTTGTGATCACTGGATACGTCTCGCTTACATTTGGGAGGTGGCATGAATTACGGTCCTAGGTGTGCCGCCGACGGCATGGTGCGCCTGGCATCGGGGAGGGCGTCGCAGGCGGGCCCGAACCAGATTGGCCAATGTCTGAAACCCGCGCTGCCGGAGAGTTAACCCCGCCCCGACGAAACAGGGCGGGCTGGCGGCGGGTCGCGCTCAGGCTGCGGCAGCGTTCAGGCGGTCCTGCGCCAGTGCTGACAGTGCTCTGTCGGCGCCATATTCCTGATCCAGCGTCTCGTTCAGCAGCTTTGCCACCTTCGGATGGCCTAGCTGGTCGGCCCATGCCACCAACGTGCCGTAGCGGGCGATCTCGTAATGCTCGACGGCCTGCGCCAGCGAGATGAGGGCCGCATCCATGGTCTCGGCGTCGTCGATATCGGCCATCAGGCCCTCGGCCTCCTCGATCAGCCCGACCATGGCATCGCATTTTGCCCCTCGGGCGGGCTTGCCCAGGTGTTCGAACACCTCTTCAAGCCGCAGGACATGGTCTTCGGTTTCATCGCGATGCGAGGACAGCGCCGCCTTGAGCTTTGGATCGGTCGCCTGGCGCTCCATCCTGGGCAGCGCCTTGAGAATCTTGCGTTCGGCGTAAAGCACGTCCTTCAGGGTGTGAAGGAACAGATCGTCCAGGGTCTTGATAGTCATGGGGTACTCCACTGAGATGCGCACCTGCATGTCGCGCGGCACGAGCAACTGAAAGGCAGATGAAAGGAAAATGAGGTCGGATCACATTCGCTGTTCGGATCGACGCGCAGGCGGGCGTCAGTTGACCCGTTGATCCTGCGTTTTCGTGTCCATAAGCTGAATGCTGTCCAGCGGCTCCATCGCTTCCCGCGCAGCATTGAGGTCTGACCTGCAAAGCTGCATGAAACGGCGGGCGCGCGCCTTGTTTTGCAACTTCAGAACGTCATTTCTCATCCTGCGGTGGGCTTCGACTGCATCGACAAGCAGGCGTATGAACATTTCGGCACTGTTTTCTGTCGGCATTTGTATTCTCCTTCTTCGTAAGACGCTCAGGCAACTTGCAAGTTGAGAGAGAAGGTCGATCAGAGCAGCAGGACGATGAAGATCAGCAAAACCACCCCCGTGAAAACGGCGGCCCAGCCCAGAGAGGAGGCAGCCGTGGAAGCGAACCTGGAATTCCCGGCAGGGACCCGGCTGGGGAACGTGGTTTCGGATGGCATGTTCAATGTTCCTTGGATTTTTCGCGGACGTGATCCAAGGCTGCAGGGTGCCATCAGGCCAGGCCGACAAAGCTGAGTATGGCGATGACGATGACGATCGCGCCGACGATATAGACGATCTGGCTCATTAGATTTCCTTTCGATTGCTCCAGATTGCCGTGACGCTGACAGGTGCCACGGGGCAAAATCAGGGCAAATGGCACGGACGCCCCATCCTCAAACAAGGCGCAATGATCGTGAAACGACCGGACAGCCAGGTTCTCAAAGCGACACGATGCCGCTGGATAAGGGCGTTCAGCGCCCCCCTTCGCAGCATCGCAAACCTGACTGTCCAGCCTTCCTTGCACTCGTTATAAACACTCGTCTAACTCGTTACGGACACCCATCTACTCTCTACAAACGACCGCTTTTCTCTTCATGAACAGTGGCCGTGATTCGACATTACATTTCACCGGCTGTAGCAAGTAGGATCGGAATCTACTCATGCGCTTCTCGCGGGGCTGGTCCGAAGGCCCGGTCGACGGTCGGTAGACGGACGTATTCGCAGGCGTTAAAGTCTGTCATATCTTGGGCGACGGGTCGGCTTCTTATCGTGTCGGTCGCGGGATGACGCCCGACAGGCAAACTGAACGTCAAAGGGTAGACACGACCCAGTATTCAGACCTTTTGGAACAAGCCATGTCGGACGATACAACGCGCGAAGATCTGTCCGTCATTGCCATCGGGGCCTCTGCCGGCGGGCTGGAGGCGTGCCGCGCGTTGCTCAAGGACATGCCCGGAGACACACAGGCCGCGTTCATCCTGATCCTGCACCTTGATCCGACACATGACAGCATGATGGTCGATCTGCTTGCCGCGCATACCGACCTGACGGTTGTTCAGGCATCGGAAGGCATGGCACTGCGGCCGGGGTGCCTGCATGTCATCCCGCCGGGTGTTTTCCTCACCGTCAAGCAGCGAGTCCTTCACCTGTCGGAACCCGATGGCGGCAAGGCGGTGCGGCTTCCGTTCGATGTGCTGCTGCGCTCGCTCGCCAAGGATGCAGGGGCCGCGTCCGGATGCATCGTGTTGTCGGGTACAGGCACGGACGGCAGTTCAGGCCTTGCCGAAATCCATGCCGCCGGCGGGCTGGTGATCGCGCAGGATCCCGCTGAGGCGGGCTATTCCGGCATGCCCGAAAGCGCCATCGGCACCGGTGTCGTGGCAAAAATCCTGCCCATCTGCCAGATGGTTGCGGCCCTCGCGGCGTTCATCGGGGAAGCCCAAACAAACACGGCAGTGCCCCCTGATCAGGCGGATCACCGCAAAGCCAGCGTGCCTCGCACGGAGACACCGGACACGAGCGGATATGACGACATTCTTGCGCTTGTGGGCGAACATGCCGCACAGGATCTCTCGCTCTACAAGCGGGGCACCCTTGAGCGGCGCATCGCGCGCCGGATGGCAGCTGTTGGCCTTGGCCCCGAAGAGACGGGGCATTATCTTCGCATCCTGCAATCGGATACAGAGGAACGCGCCCATCTCTCGGCCGACCTGCTGATCCACGTCACCAGCTTTTTCCGTGATCCCGAAGTGTTCAAGCATCTGTCCGACAAGGTCATCCCCGACCTTTTGTCGGACTTGCCGGACGATCGCCCACTGCGGATATGGGTCGCCGGATGCAGCACGGGCGAAGAGGCCTACAGCCTCGGCATGGTCTGCCTTGAGGCCATGGAGGCGGCGGGGTCCGGTGCCCGGCTGCAAATCCTGGCCTCGGATGTCGATCCCGAAGCGGTCGCAACGGCGCGGGCGGGATATTATCCCAAGGACATCGAGACTTGCGTCTCTCCGGAGCGGCTGACGCGGTTTTTCATACCCGACGACGGGGGCTGGCGGGTCAGCGCGGAGTTGCGCGACGTGATCGTGTTCACGGTTGCGGATGTGCTGTCGGATCCCCCCTTTTCCAGAATCGACCTCGTGTCGTGCCGCAATCTGCTGATCTACCTCGGGCCCGAAGCGCAAAAGCGCGTCGTCGCGCGCTGCTGCTTTGCCCTGCGTCCGGGCGGGCTCCTACTGCTCGGAACCGCAGAAATGCCGGGGCCGGGCGACACCTGTTTTGCCGTCGAGGACAAGGACGCACGGCTCTGGCGCCGTGTCGGCCGCAGCCAGCCGGGTGATCTCAATTTTGCGTCCGGCCCGCGCGAGAGGACGTCGTCATCGCCCGACCGGGCCCCCGTCCAGCGCACCGCGCTGGCCGACCTTTGTCGTCGCACCCTGCTGGAAAACTATGCGCCCGCCGCTGCCCTGCTGAACCGTCAGCTTGACTGTCTTTATCTTCTCGGCCCGACCGACAGGTTCCTGAAAATTACCGAGGGGCATCCTGACCCCGGGTTTCCGGGCATGCTCCCCAAATCCTTGCGGGCCCGGTTTCGCGAGGCGGCGGCGGCCTGCACGCCCGATAATCCGGTCGTGACGGTTTCCGGCCGGCGCGTTGCCGGGGACACAGGCTTTGACATCGCCTTGCACGCGGTCTCGACCGGAACGGAGCCTATGCTGCTGGCCTGCTTCCTTCCCGCTCCTCAGCCGTGGCAGACAGAGACGCCAGAGCCATCTGGCGACGGACAGGCCCGGCGCGCCGAGGATCTCGAGGCCGAACTCGAGGTGACCCGGGGCGAGTTGCACGATGCCGTGCGCGATCTGGAAAGGGAGGTCGAGGCGCATAGCGCCGATTCCGCCGAAGCCCTGTCGGTCAACGAGGAGTTTCAATCCACCAACGAGGAATTGCTGGCCTCGAAAGAGGAGCTGCAATCGCTCAACGAGGAACTGACCGCGCTGAACAGCCAATTGCAGGAAACGCTTGAGCGGCACCGCACCACGGCCAATGACCTTCAGAACGTGCTCTACAGCACCGACGTCGCCACGCTGTTTCTGGATGAAGATCTGAACATCCGGTTCTTCACCCCGGCCGCCCGCGCGATCTTTCACGTGATCCCGACGGATGTCGGTCGCCCGCTGACGGACCTGGCCGCCGTGTCAACCGATGACGACCTGGTTGCCGATGCCCGGGCCGTACTCGCATCGTCCGACCCGAAGGAGCGTGAAATCACGGCGGCTGAGGACACCTGCTTCCTTCGTCGCATCCAGCCCTATCGCGCCGAAGGTGGACGGACGGACGGTGTCGTGATCACCTATGCCAACATCACCGAGCGCAAACGCATCACTGCGTCCCTGGAAGCGGCCAAGAACGAGGCCGACCGGGCGACCAGGGCCAAGTCGCGTTTCCTGGCCGCCGCAAGCCATGATCTGCGTCAGCCTTTGCAATCCATGGCGCTGCTGCACAAGCTACTCGGTCGGCACAAGCGATCGACCGAAGGGGCGCGACTGATCAAGCTTCTCGATCAGACGCTGGGATCGATGACGGCGATGCTGGATTCGATGCTGGACGTGAACCGGATCGAGTCGGGCATCATCCGGCCAAACATGCGGCCCGTGGCGCTTGCCCCGCTACTGCAGCGTCTCGCCGACGAATTTGAACCGCTCTGCCACCTCAAGGGCCTGAAACTGAGCTTGGTGCCGTGCACGGCCTGGGTGCAAACCGATCAGCAGCTACTCGAGCAGATGCTGCGCAACCTGCTGTCCAATGCCGTAAAGTATACCTCCAAGGGTGGCATCCTCATGGGATGTCGCCGGCGCGGCCCCGGTCTGGAGATTTCGGTCCTCGACAGTGGCATCGGCGTGCCGGGATGGGAGACCAAGGCGATCTTCGATCCCTATTATCAGGGCGACAAGGCCTATGCTGTCGCCGGGCATGGCCTCGGGCTCGGACTGTCGATCGTTCAGCGGCTTGCGGAACTCCTCGATCACCCTGTGTCCGTGCGTTCGATCCCCGGCAGGGGGTCGGCCTTCATGATTTCGCTGCCAATCGCCGAAGCGGTTCCCGAGGCCGAACGCGCGTCGCAAGACGGGCCTGTCGTGACCGGCGCGCCAAGGCAAACCGGGACGATCCTGCTGGTCGAGGACGAAGACTCGCTGCGAGATCTGCTGGCCGAAACCCTCACGAAGGACGGCCATACGGTGATTGCCAAGCCCGATGCGAAAACGGCGCTTGACTGGGCCGGTGGCGACGTCGCCGCGCCCGATCTGCTGCTGACGGATTTCGAGTTGCAGGGCGGCACCGACGGGCTACGTCTGGCGCAGGATTTGCCGGACGTTCTGGGCGAGACGGTGCCGAGCATCATTCTAACCGGCGACATCACCACCGAGACGATGAAGAACATCGCGAGGTCGACCCACCGGCAAGTTTCCAAACCGGTGATGCCTGCGGTCCTTCTGGCGGAAATATCGGACCTCATGTTGAAGGCGCGCTCCGAGAAGGCCGAGACCGCCCGCCGCTCGGACCCATCCGGCACGACCGTGCATGTGATCGACGATGACCCGGTGATCCGCGAAAGCACGCGCCGCCTGTTCGAAGCCGAGGGCTGGAGCGTTGCCACATATGGCTCGGCCGAAGATTTCCTTGCGCGACCGCGACCAGAAGGGTCGGCCTGTCTTCTGGTCGACAACGTCCTGCCCGGCATGGACGGGGTGGCATTGATCAAGCGGCTGCGGGCTCAGCGGTCGCACCTGCCCGCGGTGATGCTGACCGGCTACGGCGATGCGGCCATGGCGGTGGCTGCGATGAAGGCAGGGGCGTCGGACCTGATCGAAAAACCGGCCAGTGCCGCCGAGTTGCTGGCCAGTGTGCGGCAGGCAATCAGGACAGGCGGTGATGACGATCAACACTCTGATGCGCGCAAATCCGCGGAAAGGGTGTTCTCAAAGCTTACGTCGCGCGAGCGTGACGTGCTGGAACGCGTGCTAGACGGCACCTCCAACAAGATCATCGCGCACGATCTCGGGATCAACCAGCGCACGGTCGAGAACCATCGCGCGTCGGTGATGCGCAAGACCGGGGCGAAATCCATTCCCGAGTTGGTCCGGCTGGCGCTCGCCGCCGGCCTGTAGGGCGCATGACGACAGGCGCGGCGCCGGTTGTCGATCCATGGTTTTGACACCTCATGACTTGCGATCCCTGTTTTGTCGGGAACGCAAATCGGAACGATACGTTACAGTGCGTGAAGGGAGGTCTGACAGTCAAAGGAAGTTACCATGTTACACAGCTACACGGCCTCCATGCGCGACGCAAACCGGCTGATGGACCTTTCCGGACAGACCGACTTTTTACAAAAACTCCAGAAAACCTTCGCCGTGGCGATGATCGATGCGGCATTTGCTCCATTGACCGTGCAGGTGCCGAAGGCACGCAAGCCGCGCGACGCCCCGGTAAACACGGTCGTCCGCGGCTTGGGGTCAACCATCAAACAGGTGCGGGCCGCACAATCGCGCGTGCCGATGCCTCTGACCCGGTCACCCGTACCTGAGATCACGCCCCGCATCCCGGCGCAGGCACAGTACCTAACCCGCAAGCACCGAAGCGTCGCAGGATCGCGCGGCTACCGGCTTTATCTGCCAGTCGGACGGCCCAACGGCCTGATCCTGATGCTGCATGGTTGCAATCAGACCCCCGATGACTTTGCCCTTGGCACACACATGAACGCACTGGCCGAAAAGTATGGCATTGTGCTCGCCTATCCCGAGCAGACCCGGCGTAACAGTCCGGCATGCTGCTGGAACTGGTTCAAACCGGGCCATCAGATGCGCGGTATGGGTGAACCTGCCATCCTTGCATCGCTGACGCGCAAACTCATGCGGGAGTTCGGTCTTGGCCGTGACAGGGTCTTCGTGGCCGGGCTGTCTGCCGGCGGCGCGATGGCGGCGATACTGGCGGATGTCTATCCGGACATCTTTTCCGCAGCCGGGGTCCATTCGGGTTTCGCGCGCGGCGCGGCAAGCGGTGTGGTGTCCGCCGTGTCGGCAATGCGAAGCGGTGGCACGTCGACCGGCATCGCCCCTGTCATCGCGTCAAAGTCGTGTCCGGTCCGCCGGATCATCTTTCAGGGCGAGGACGACAGAACGGTCCATCCATCCAACGCGGCGCAGATCGTCGCGGCAGAGGTGGGGAATGACGTAACGCCGGACAAGGTCGCCAAACGGACAGTGCGCGGGCGCGACTATTGCAAAAGCGACTTTACCAATTGCGACGGGGCGGTTCAGATTGAACTCTGGATGATCGAGGGATCGGGCCATGCCTGGTCCGGTGGCCGCGCGGCAGGATCCTACACCGACACCAAAGGGCCCGATGCCTCGGCGCAGATGATCCGGTTCTTCATGGCCAACTCCGCCTGAGACCGAATGACTCCGGAACGCCAGGCCCATGTGAGCGTTCCTTTCATGTGGCTGAGGTCTTTTGATGCGGTGCCTCTCCTGCTCAATCTCGCAGAGCACTCACTCGTTAACGGTGTTTCGGTCACAACCCTGCAGGGGGCACCTGTTGCCATACATCCCAGGCCAAGGGATAGAGGAGACGTCCATGACACATCAAGACACGACACCGCACGGAACGGGAACCGGCGGGGCCTTCGGCTTTGTTCGCGATGGCTATGACCCGGCCGAGACGAACACTCTCACCACCTCCGATGTGGAAAGCGCCACTGTCTACGGACGCGACGACGAAACCATCGGGTCAATCAGTGCATTGAAGGTGACCACGGACGGCAAGATCACTGATGCCGTGATCGACGTCGGAGGATTTCTTGGCATGGGGGCGCATTCCGTTCTCTTGCCGTTCAGCGAACTGACCGTTCTGCGCGAGACCGACGGGACCGACATGCGCGTCCATCTCGATACGACAAAGGACAAGCTCAAGGCCATGCCGAACCACGCGGGCTGACCACTCCGGTTCTGAATGACCAGAGGCCGCACAGATCACTGTGTGGCCTCTTTCGTCAGATCGATCAAGCATGTGCCGGTCGTTTCAGTTCAGCCGGGGCCGCACGGAAACCTCCGACAGACGCGCGGGCATCACTTCGACGCCATGTAACGCGGCAGATCCTGGATCTGTTCCTTGGTTGCATCGACATAGAGGCGCACGTCTTCATAGCCCTTATTCGTGACAATCGTCAGTTCCTCGAACTGGAGCGATGCCTGACTGCTTCCGATGCCGAGAAAACCACCGAAATCAATGACGACATTGGTGATCTTTCCATCCTTATCGAGGATCATGTCCGTCACGTCGCCGACATCGTTGTCATTGACGTCATAGACGGTCTTGCCTGTCAGCATGTCGGTCGAGACGTCCTGCGCTTCGATCTGGTCGTAGCCTTCACGCTCGATCTGGGGGGCCGCGAACGCATCGCGCGCGTCGTTGCGCGTTCCGTCATTGCCCTGTGCCGCAGCGGTGCTTGCCGTCTGGTCCGTGCGGTCTTGCCCGTCGACACGTGCAGCCGCGTTCCGTGCTTTGGTGCGGTCATATGCGGGAGCATCCTGGAGCATGTCGGCCCCGGTACTCACGACGATATACATCTGCGACCGGTCGTCCGCGTCAGAGGCAAAGGTGACCTGCTCCATCGTCACGGCGACGTCCTGCTCGCCCATGCCGAGGAAACCACCGACACCGATCACCAGCGCACGGACCTGCCCATCACTGGACAGCACGATTTCGTTGATCTGGCCGATCTTGTCCATGTTATCCAGATCGCCGCGTTTCATGGTGGCCATACGGTGCGATTGGTCCGCGTTGCCGGATGCCTGATCGCTGGCCTTGGTCCGTTCGCCCGCCGAGCGGCGCGCATGAACGTCGTGGCCCATCAGGTCGGAGGCATACAGGTCCGACTGTCCGCGCTCTGACAGAAAGCCGGACATTTTCCCGCTCTGCCCCTGAGTTTCAGAACTGGCGGTCGTGTCTGACGACTGGGCCAGCGTCATTGCCGGAAAACCAAGTGCGACGACCATGGCCGTGGTTGAAAGAAGCTTTTGCATTTAGGAATCCTCCTTGGGGTGGGGCGTGGATCGACAGCCGATCGCGTACTCACCCAACAAGGTAGAAACGTGCCGCAGCGCATTCCGTTCCATGATGAGGGCGGGGCGAGCGTATCCGGTCCCTGGGAAACGGCAGAACGTCAGGGACGTCGGTAAACTCCGACCACTGCGTCCACCAGCGGTGGTTTTGTCCCGAGGGACGGAACGAACCCTAGCGCCGGACGTTACCCTGTTATCTGTAACCCC
Organism: Roseovarius nitratireducens; assembly: GCF_002925845.1. Classification (GTDB taxonomy): domain Bacteria; phylum Pseudomonadota; class Alphaproteobacteria; order Rhodobacterales; family Rhodobacteraceae; genus Roseovarius; species Roseovarius nitratireducens. Next base: position 82,795 of record NZ_PDNI01000005.1, read on the forward strand.
AACATGGAGAATCCGATGAACTGGGATGAAGTCAAAGGCAAATGGAAGCAGATCACAGGTAGCGCCAAGTCGAAATGGGGCGAACTGACCGACGACGACCTGCAGCAGATCGACGGCGAGCGGGAAAAGTTGGTCGGCAAAATCCAGGAAAGATACGGGATTGGCAAGGAAGAGGCCGAAAAGCAGGTCGACGACTGGGCCAGCACAACCTGAGCTTTCCCACCACTCATGGCGTGTGGAAGCGGTCGATGATTCATCGACCGCTTCTTGCGTTCCTAATCCGACAGTCGACAGAGGGCCAAATGGATATTGCACCCCGATCGCCTTGCCTTTCGGGCTACAAACGCTTTCTTATCTTGCTTCTGTCGGGCATCTGGATCGCATGTGCGACAAGTCCGCCCGTTATGGCGCAGGATGACCCGGCGCTCTGGTACGAGTTGGAAGCGATCAATCCGGGCCTCGTAACGCCGCCGAACGATGTCGACCGGAGTTCCCCCCGCGCGACACTCAGAAGTTTTGTCGATCTTGCGGAAACGGGCGATCATGACACCTCTGCGCATCTCCTGGAATTGTCGAAGCTACCGCATGACGAACAAGAGGCGCGTGGGCCGGACCTCGCGGCCAGACTCGCGTCGGTCATCGACCGCAAGCTCCGGATCAACTGGGCGGGCATCCCTGCCGAACCCGATGCCCACACGCCCCAAACTGCCAATGGTCAGAAGGATATGGAGCGACGGCGCGACTATCTTCTGGAAGAGTTTGAGGTGGACGGCCAGATCTATGCCATCCGTCTCTCCCGCTATGCGGAAAAAACATCCGAAGACGAGTCCGCCGAGCCTGTCTGGCTTTTCTCGCGCGACACGATTGACAGTATCGATGGTCTTCACGACGCTTTCGGCCCAAGAGCCTTCGAGGCCCACATTCCGGACACGATGAAGGCACGGGTCGGCTGGCTGCAGATTTGGGAGTGGATCGCACTGCCCCTGTTGGTGGGCCTTGTCGGTCTTGTCGGCCTGCTCACGTCAAAGCTTGTCGGGCTGGGCAGGAACATATCCAGCGGTCGCGTGATGCGTCACGCCTTCGAGCGCGCGGCGCTGCCACTGTCACTGGTCACCGCGGCGGCGGCGGCGCACTGGCTTTTGGGATTCATCGTGTCCCTGTCGGGCCCGGCGACTGCAATCATCACGCCGGCGCTGGTGCTTCTGGCCGTTATCGGATTCAGCCTTGCCGCCCTGCGCGCCGTCGATGCTCTGCTCGACCGTGTGACCCGTCGTTATCTCGGTGACACGAACGATACGCCCAGCTCGTCTGATCGCCAGTTCTACACGTCTATATATGCTTTGCGGCGGATCATTCTGGTGATCACAGTCGGCTTCTCACTCGTTTTCGTGCTGCTGCAATTCGATATCTTTGCGGACATGGGTGTCACCCTGCTTGCGTCCGCGGGTGTCCTGACGGTGATCCTCGGCATCGCCGGGCAGGTTACGCTCGGCAATATGGTGGCGTCGCTGCAAATCGCGATTGCAAAGCCTGTTCGGATCGGAGACAGCATCCACTATGAAGGTACATGGTGTGTCGTAGAGGCGATTTACTTTACCTTCATCCGCCTGCGCACATGGGATGAACGGCGGATCATCGTGCCGGTCAAATATTTCCTGTCCTATCCCTTCAAGAACTGGTCGGTCATAGATGAACGCATGATCTGCACCATTGGACTTGTCCTGGATCCGATGGCCGAAGTGAAGGTCCTTCGGGAGAAATTCATCGCCTTCGGCAAGGCTGATCCGGATGTAATCGAACCCGAGCAACTCTGTGCTTATATCACGGATCATACGTTGACTGGTCTGAATGTCGAATTCTACGCCATGGCCCCGGACCCATGGAAGGCGTGGAACATCGAAATGCGCCTGCGCGAGGACCTGGTTGATTTCATCCGCACGGAACATCCCGAATGGTGGCCGCACGAACGCATCGAATTATAGCCGATAGAAGATGAAGGCCCACCGGGCACCCCCCAATCAAGAGAATGGCCACCGGCGGGCCGGGCGCTCCGGGTCCAGAAGATCGTTTTCCCGCAGGATATCATCCCCGATAACCCCGAATTCAGGCGGCTCGAACGGCACCAGCGACCGCCCGGACCCGCGCAGCGCTTCGATCGCCCCGATCAGCGAGCCGCTTGCCGCGTGAATGGCCTGCGCAACCGTCTGTGTCTCCACGTCCAGATGCTCGGCCAAAAGGGTGATGCCGAAACCCGCGATCTTCATGCGGACAGCATCCTCACCTGTCCCGCCCGGCACAGCCTCGACCGACAGATCGCATTCGGTGTCAAACCCGAGCGACCGGTTGTTCAGGTTGGATGAGCCTACGCGCATAAGCGTGTCGTCCATGATGACGATCTTGGCGTGCACATAGATCGGGGTCCCTTTGCTTGCCACGGGTGTATAGAGTCTGAAACGGTCGTGAATGTCGGCCTTTCGCACAAGCCTCAGCAGCCGGGCCCGGGCCGAACCCATCGCTTTCTCCTCGAGCCAACCCTCGGCCGTTTCGGGATTGATCACGACGATCTCGGGGCCGTCCGGCTCGGTCAGCCGGGTGGCAATCGCCTCGGCGAGGGTGCGCGAGGCGAAGTATTGGCTTTCGATATAGAGCGTGCGGCGCGTGGCCGCGATGATCGCGAGGTAGAGCGCTTCGATCTCGTGGACCTCCTCTCGCCCCGCATGGGCCGGTATGGTGCGAGAGATCGCCACCTCGGCATCCCTCAACAAGGGTTCGAGGTTCTCCGGCCAGAGCGGTGGAACGGCGGGTGGCGGCGGCAACCGCTCCCCGGTCGCATGTTCCCACCGTGTCCGCGCAAGCTCTCCCAACGCACGCGCCACATTGCCGTCGACGGCGGTGGTTGCATCGTGCCAGGGTCCGTAAGGCCGCTTGGAGGTGGGCCTGACCCGGAACGGGCTGTCTTCCTCGTGTTCGGACGTGTCCCATCTGTCGGCGGTGGCATCGATGCCGCCACAAAAGGCCAGCGCATCGTCAATGACGATGATCTTCTGGTGATGCGCCGCGCCGCTGGGATGCACGTGGTCAAGCTTCATGCGAATCCGCCGCCCGATCATCCAGTCCACGAGCCTGAGCGGCGTCGACCCGCGCGCGAGCGTTGCCAGAAGCCCGACATCCCACTGGAGAAGATAGATATTGAGGTCGGGGCGACGACGCACCAGCCAGCTCAGGAACCTGCCCAAACGGTTTGGCACGCCATCCGCGTCCTCGCGCGGGTCGAGGGTGATCCGCGTGTCGAATTCCCAGCCGATCATGATCACGCTATGCCGAGCGTTCTGCATGACCTCACGGAGCATGGTGAAATAGTCGGCCGCATCGACGATCACCGCCAGGCGATCGGCCTTTTCGACACGCCAGCACGTGTCGCCCGCCCGCAGAAGTCGTGGTGTGGCATCCATGATCGGCCTCCAGTGCATGGTTCTGTCCGGTCGCCGCATGCGGGCCGGTCTGCGTTCAGGCGGAACGGCGCGCCGACAATGGCCCCTGCGCCGTGGCCCCGGATCAGTCGCGTCGCTTGTCGTGACTGAGGTAATCCTCGACATAGATCGCGTTGATCAACGTCATGGCGACGGCGGCAAGAGGTGTGGCGAGCACGAGCCCGATGAACCCGAAGAGAGTGCCCATCAGGAGCTGCACCCCGATGACCAGCGCGGGCGGTAGCGACACCGTGCGCTGCTGCAGAAAGGGCGTGACCGCGTAGCTCTCCAGCGCCTGCACCACCACGAACACCAGGACAACGAAAACGACGGCCTGCCCGCCCAGCGGCACGGCAAGGAGCATGGCGGGAACCGCCGCGATGACCGGGCCGAGATTGGGAATGAACGCAAGCATCCCGGCGATGAGACCCAGCAAAAGCGGGAGCGGCACTCCGATCATCCACATGCCCAGACCGGTCAACACACCGACCAACGCCATGGCGATGAGCTGGGCTATGAGCCAACTGCGCATCGTATCGCCGACCTTATCCATCACCTCGCACGCGCGAGGGCGCAGCGAGGTGGTAACCAGGCCCAGCACGCCACGGCGGTACAGATCGGGGTCGAGCGCGCCGAACAACCCGATAAAAAGCACGATCACGGCATTTCCGAACGCGCCGAAGGTGGACCTGACAGCGCCGGTCGTCATCTCTCTGCTCTCGTCCGAAAAGAGTGTGGAGGGTGTAGCGCCGGTGAGCAGCCGGTCGAGCCAGGGAATGTCTTCGACCCCCTTCCGCAACGCTTCGATTGCGGTGGGCACCTGTTCAACGAAGGCGTTGACCTGTTCCAGGATCGCGGGCACGAAAGCAGTGAAGACACCGGCGAGGGCCAGGTTGAGAACCACCATGAACAGGCCGATGCCGACGCGGCGCGAGCAGCCAAGGCGTCTGGCGATCCAGCTTCCACTGGCACTGATCAGCACCGCGAGGAGGATGCCGGCGAAGATCACCAGTGGCACGTTTGGCGCCACAAGCATCAGACCCAGCAGGACCGCCCCCGGCACGGCGAGAGAAACGGCACGCCGGTTCCACGCCGATGGCTTGTGGCAAACGTATTTGTCCATGTTCATGGGCGGCTCCCTGGTATTGCCCCCGGCTGTGGACATCGTGATTATTCTCAGAGCCGGTTTCCCCATCTTGACGCTGAAAAAACACCGCGTTCGGTGCTGAAGGGCGGTCTCTCAGGGACAAGGCACTCTCGGCAGTCAGCCGCGGCTGTTGATCATTGCCCCTTTCGAGACGCCTCGTAGGCCGGGACTTCTCCGCAAACTGCCCCACGCACACGGTTTGCTGCGTGGTCCGTGGAAAGAAGGCCGGCAAATGCCGACCCTCTCGTGGTATCGTGAAGGATCAAAGTTGCTTCCAGAAGCCCTCGCGGATGTCGCGGTCAGCTTTTTCGAATTCCGGTTTCTCGATCATGCCGCTACGATCGCGGTCATAATTCATGAAGACACCTGCATTGAACTCGGCTTCGGTGAGCACGCCGTCATTATCTTGATCCCATTTGCTGAACGTGCCGTCCTGCTCACCCTGGGCCAGGCGCCAGCCTTCAACGTACTCATCTTGCGA
>NZ_PDNI01000077.1 GCF_002925845.1 Roseovarius nitratireducens
CTGCGCGGGCAGGAAGGCACCATGTCCGAGATCGACCATGACACGGTCGCCTATCATTTCCATGAGCCGCTGGGCGTCGTGGGGCAGATCATCCCGTGGAATTTCTCGATCCTGATGGCCGCGTGGAAGCTGGCCCCGGCGCTGGCCGCCGGCAACTGCGTCGTGCTGAAACCGGCCGAGCAGACGCCCGCGGCGATCATGGTTATGGCCGAGCTCATCGCCGATCTGCTGCCCGCCGGGGTGCTGAACATCGTAAACGGCTATGGCGCCGAAGTGGGTGCGGCCCTCGCCCGCAGCCCACGGATTGCCAAGATCGCTTTCACCGGCTCGACCGAGACCGGGCGCAAGATCATGCAGGCCGCGACCGAGAACCTGATCCCCGTCACGCTGGAACTGGGGGGCAAGTCGCCCAACATCTTCTTCTCGGACGTGATGGCGCAGGACGATGCTTTCCTCGACAAGGCGGTGGAGGGGTTCGTGCTCTTCGCTTTTAACCAGGGCGAGGTCTGCACCTGCCCCAGCCGCGCGCTGATCCAGGAGGATATCTACGAGGAGTTCATCGCCCGCTGCATCGAGCGTGTGAAGGCGATCAAGCAGGGCGATCCGCGTGACCCCGAAACCATGGTTGGCGCGCAGGCGAGCCAAGAGCAGCAGGAGAAAATCCTCTCCTACCTGACGATCGGTGTGCAAGAGGGCGCCGAGGTGCTGACGGGGGGCGGTGTGGCGCGCTTCAATGGCGATCTTGCGGGCGGATTCTACATCCAGCCCACGATCCTGAAAGGCCACAACAAGATGCGCGTCTTCCAGGAGGAAATCTTCGGCCCCGTCGTGTCGGTCACGACCTTCAAGGACGAGGCCGAGGCATTGGCCATTGCCAATGACACGATGTACGGCCTCGGGGCCGGTGTCTGGACGCGCGACGGTACCCGCGCCTATCGCTTCGGCCGCGCGATCGAGGCAGGCCGTGTCTGGGTCAACAACTATCACGCCTACCCAGCGCATGCGGCCTTCGGCGGCTACAAGCAGTCGGGCATCGGGCGCGAAACCCACAAGATGATGCTCGATCACTACCAGCAGACCAAGAACATGCTGGTCAGCTACAACCCCAACAAGCTCGGCTTTTTCTAAGCCGTAGCCGGCGGGCGGCCCTGCAATCGCTCCCGCGCCCAAAGGGCCGCCCGCCACCAAACCGTTAATGGGAGGCGCCCCCTTCGCCGCCCCGCTGCCCACAGATAGAACACTGCGGCGAACAAGGCGGGATTCCACCAAGGCCCCCGGACGAGCGCGATCATAGAAAGCGGATTCTCGAACCGTTCAATCGGCGCAGATGGGCACGGTTTCGCCCGATGTGGCCACCAGGGCATCCCGCGGCGCCAGACGCAGCACCACCCCGCGTTTCCCGCCGTTGATGCAGATCTTCGACAGCGTCAGAATCGTAGCGTCGAACAGCACCGGACAGGGCTTTTTTTGCGCGATCGGGCTGATTCCGCCGACAGTGTAGCCGGTCTGCCGCAGGAGCGCCTCGCGTGAGAACATCGACGCGCGCTTCCCGCCGAAATGTCTGGCGACCGTCTTCAACGCCACGGTCCGGGCAACCGGGATCACGGCACATACGGGGGATTGGTCCACCGCAACCATCAACGTCTTGAACATCGCGTCAGGCTCGATGCCAAGCGCCGCGGCGGCATGGCGCCCAAGCTCACCTTCGGTGGCATCGAAGGCGTAGGTCAGAACCTGGAAGGGAATATCCAGGGTTTCGAGCCGGCGAACGGCAGGTGTGCTAACGGCCATAGGTCTTCCAGATGTCTTAGGGAGCAGGCCCCGGGGGCGCAGTTTCGCCAGTTTAACAGTTGCGGACGGTCGGCCAAGGCTTCTTCAATCGTCAACCGACCGCGCAGAATATGGTGTTCGGCGGGAACCGGGCCCCGCCGAACACGATCTGTCAGTCTCCAACCTGTCACCCAAGCTGGGCGTAGGCCTCGATTTCGACCTTCTGCCAGGGACGCATCATGGAAACCACTTGGACCAGCGTGGAGGCCGGACGAACGTCACCGAATACTTCGCAATGGGCCCGGGCCACTTCCTCGGCATCGTTGATGTCGCGCAGATAGACCACCGTGCGCACCACGTCCGAGAAGCTGGCGCCACCCTCGGCCAACGCCTTTTCGATGGTTTCGAAGATCGCCTTGGCCTGGATGTAAGGGCCGCTCTTCTCGTAACCGGCCGGGGCGCAGGTGCCTGAGACATGCACATGGTCGGATGTCGCGAAGGCGCGGGAATAGCCATACACGCCTTCGAACGCGCCGCCCGACGAGATCCCTTTCCTCGCAGAGGTCCGCTGTGCATAGGCCTCGATCTCGACCTTCTGCCAAGGCCGCATCATCGAAACGACCTGAACCAGTGTGCTTGCCGGCCGGATATCCCCGAACACCTCGCAATGGGCACGAGCCACTTCTTCGGCATCGTAGATGTCGCGCAGGAACACGGTCGTGCGCACGACCTCGTCGAATGAGCTGCCGGCCTCGGCCAATGCGGTCTCAATGGTCTTGAAGATCGCTCGGGCCTGAAGATAGGCGGTCTGCTTTTCGCAGCTTGCCGGGGCGCATGTGCCCGAAACGTGGACATGGTCGCCGTAGGACACGGCGCGGGAATACCCGAACACGTCCTCGAACGCGCCGCCAGAGGACACGTTCTTGCGAGCCTTGGCGCTGCGGCGTGTCGTGCCGCCCTGCACGGGGGTGATGTCTTGCTGAGTGCTGTCTTTCGGCATGGTACCTCCCATTTATTTGCCGGTGGATTTGAAATTGTTCAGGTGTAGGAATCCTTGACCCGGTACCAGCTCTCGACGACGGGCACGGCGCGGTCGGCGACGAAGTGGAATGGATGTGTCGGGAAGGTGATGTCGTCGAATTCTGTGCGCCCCTTGGGGTCGCCCAGCACCTTCAAAGCAATCTTGTGACCGAAATAGGTGGAGCGGGTGACGCCGGTCCCGCAATAACCCATCGCAAAGTGTATGCCCTTGGGCGTCTTGCCCAGATGCGGCAGCTCATCGAACGTGTAGCCAATCTGGCCCGTCCAGCCATGGGTCGCCTTGACCGCGCCCAGATCGGGGAATACCCGCAGCATGTCCGCCGCCAGATGCCCGAAGGCATGCGGCGTATTGGCGCGGACCATCCGGCCCACGCGCCCGCCCCAAATCAGCCGTGGCTCGGACGGCGCAGCGCGGAAATAGAAAAAGACCCGTGCCGAGTTGCCATACATGCGCTTGGCAGGCATCAGCGCGTCAATCGTCTGTTGCGGCACGGTTTCGGTGACGATCACCGAGGACGGCACTTGGACGATCCGCCGGCTCAGGTAGCGGTCGAAGCCCCTTGTGTAGCCATTGGTGGCCGCAATGACGTTGGCGGCGCGAATTGGCCCGGCAGGAGTGGAGACGACGAATTCACGTCCGTCCGCCTCGATTCCCAGAGCGGGTGTCTCTTCCAGCAGCACGGCACCGGAGTCGCGCAGCCGCGTCACCAGCGCATGGTGATAGAGGCCGGGATGCAGACTTGCATCGTCAGGTAGCACAGAGCCGCCGTGAAAGAAATCGGTGTAAATCTCTTTGTGCTGATCTTCCTTGGGCACCATGAATGACTCGACGCCAGCGTGTTTACGCAAATCCTCCATGTCGCGGGCCATGGCGTCATAGTGAGCAGGGCGAACCGCGCCGCGGAACCGCCCGCAGCGGCCGAAATGGCAGTCCAGCTTCTCCACCCGAATCAGCTCTTCAATGTAGTCCAGCATCGCGACGCCCTCGAGCAGCAGCGCTTTCGCTTTCAGTTCGCCGAACATCTCGATCAGCGTTTTCACATGGAACTTCTGGTTTCCGCTGCCCAGCTGGCTGCCGTTTCGGGTGCTGGCGCCCGCGCCCAGTTGATCCTTCTCCAGCACCGCCACTGAACGACCCGCACGGACCAGCGTCAACGCGGCCGAAAGTCCAGTAAAACCGGATCCGATCACCGCCACATCGACCTTTTCCGGCTGCGGCAGACGCTCGCCCCCGGAGGCATCTGGAATCTGTCTCCAATAGGGTTCGCAACACAGTGCGGCGGGAACTCCGCCTTGGGGCGGGGCTGCCTTTCCAGCAAGCTCGGCAAGCGTTGGTTGACGGTCGGCGGAGGGCTTTGTCATCTCGTTGCTTTCTTACAGGTCCAAGCGCGTTTTCCCGCGCATCCAGAAGCCGCAGGTGTGGGAAGTGATATGCATCTAATACAAAAAGATTGCGCTTCCTGCAACTTTTCTTTACACCTCGAGACATAGACAAAAACTGAACAGGACAAACCACGGGAGGTTGGAATACCATGAATGCAGAGAAGACAAAGTCCGGACGGCACTCCTTCGGCGCCTTAGCGACACCACTGGGACTGACCGGGGATTCAGCCCTGGAATTCCTCAAGAAAAATGGTGTTCACTTTGTGTTGGCGCAATTCGTCGACATTCACGGTGTCGCCAAGAGCAAAGCCGTTCCGCGGCACCATCTGGGGGATCTGCTGACTGACGGCGCAGGCTTTGCCGGGGCCGGCGCCTGGGGTCTCGGCATAAAACCTCACGAATCGGAATATATGGTGCGCTGCGAACTCGACACGCTGCGCCTGAAGCCCTGGCGCCCCGAATACGCCTCGATGTTCGGCGTCGGCTTGGTCGATGGCGAAGAGCATCCGATCGACACCCGCAACGTACTGCGCCGCCAACTTGACCGGCTGGCCAAACGCGGGCTGAAGCTGAATACGGGCATGGAACCTGAGTTCATCCTGCTCCGGGAACAGAACGGCGAGTTCGTCCCCTTCGACGAAACCGACAAGCTGGCCAAGGCCGCCTACGATTATCGCGGGCTGTCGCGCGCCCGGGAATTCCTGCATCCGCTCGTCGAGACGCTCGAGGCGGTTGGCATCGACGTCTACCAGATCGACCACGAGGACGCCAACGGCCAGTATGAGATCAATTTCAGGTACAACGAAGCGCTTCGCACCGCAGATCAGATCACGTACTTCAAGATGGCGGCCGCCGAGATTGCTCATGATATCGGGGCGATCTGTACCTTCATGCCCAAACCTAAGGCCGAATCCACCGGCAACGGGATGCACATCCACCTATCGCTGGAGGATGAGAGCGGCAAGAACGCATTCGGCGACGATAGCGACCCCCGGGGCATGGGGCTGAGCAAGCTGGCCTACCATTTCCTTGGAGGACTCCTGGCGCATGCGCCGGCGCTTACCGCTCTCTTGGCGCCCACGGTCAACTCCTACAAGCGGCTGGTTGTCGGGAACAACCTGTCCGGCACCACCTGGGCGCCGGTTTACGTCGCCTATGGCGACAACAACCGCACGGCCATGGTGCGCGTGCCTTACGGGCGCCTGGAGCTGCGTGTCGGCGACTCCGCGATGAACCCATATCTCGCGACGGCCGCGATGCTGGCGGCGGGTCTCGACGGGGTCGACCGCGAGCTCGACCCGGGCGAGCCCCATAACATCAACTTCTACGACCTGTCGCTGAAACAGATCGCGGAAATGGCTGTCGATGTGCTGCCGCAGAACCTGAACGAAGCGCTCGCGGCCCTGCGCAGCGACAGTTTGTTCGCCGACACGTTGGGCGAGGAGCTCATCTCGGAGTTCCTCGAGATCAAGCAAGAGGAATGGACGGAATACCACCGGTCGGTCTCGCAATGGGAGATCAACCGGTATTTGCGGTTTTACTAACTAGGAAGGAAGAAAAACATGTGCGGAATTGCAGGTTTGTTTATCAAGAACAAGGCGCTAGAGTCTCAAATGGGCGTCATGTTGGCGCAGATGACCTCGACGCTCTGCGGTCGTGGCCCGGACTCAGCCGGGTTCGCCATCTATACGACCGACGATCCGGGCTTTACCAAGCTGTCGGTCATCGCGCAGGGCGATGCCGATCTCGATAGTCTCCATGAGCAGATGTGCCGGGAGGTCGCCCCGGAGATCCAGAAATCGGCGACCGGCAGCAATGTCGTCTTCCGGGTGCCCGACGCCAAGGCGGGACAGGCCATCGAATGGATCGATGCCCGCCCCGCCGAACTGGCGCTAATCGGTCAGGGCAAGCGTCTGGAGATGTACAAGGACGTAGGCTATCCCGACGACGTGGCCGAGCGTTTTGGCATCGCCCAGATGCGTGGCACGCACGGTATCGCCCATACCCGGATGGCGACGGAATCCGCAGTAACGCCGGAAGGGGCGCACCCGTTCTCGACCGCCAACGACCAGTGCCTGGTGCACAATGGCTCGATTTCGAACCACGCCTCGATGCGCCGCGCCCTGCGCAAGGACGGCATCAAGGTCCGGACCGAGAACGACAGCGAAGTAGCCGCAGGCTACCTCAGCCAGCAGATGCACCAAGGCAAGTCGCTTGGCGACGCGCTCGACTCATCGCTCGACGTTCTGGACGGATTCTTCACCTTCGTGGTCGGCACCGAGAATGGCTTCGGCGTCCTGCGCGACCCCATCGCCTGCAAACCGGCGGTCATGGCCGAGACCAACGACTACGTCGCTTTCGCCTCCGAATACAAATCGCTGACCGGCCTGCCAGGCATTGAAAATGCCCGCGTCTGGGAACCGACCCCGGCCCACAGCTACTTCTGGGAGCATTGAGATGACGACCAACACCCTTCAAAAGGCGGGCAATGAGACGGTCTTCGACCTGTCCCGATCTTCCGTCCGCGACCTGAACGCCTATCTTCACGAACTGCCTGCTAATCGCCCCTGCGACCCGGTGCGTGTCACCCACCTGACCGGGGACCATTCGGTCGTCGCGGGGCTGGACGCGGATCTGGATATTCAGGTCGATGGCCATGTGGGCTATTTCTGCGGCGGCATGCTGCGCCAAGCCCGGCTGACCATCAACGGAAACGCCGGTCAGGGCGTCGGATCGAACATCGAATCCGGCCAGATCCACGTGCGTGGCGATGCCAGCCAGTCCGCTGGCGCCACCGGCCGCGGCGGGCGCCTCGTCATCGACGGCAACGCCTCTGCGCGCTGCGGTATCTCGCTCAAGGGCACCGATATCATCGTGAAGGGCAATATTGGCCACCTCTCCGCGTTCATGGCTCAGAGCGGGCGCTTGGTGGTCTTCGGCGATGCCGGCGACTCCCTCGGCGACTCCCTTTACGAGGCGCATATCTATGTGCGCGGCTCGGTGGCCAGCCTCGGCGCCGACTGCATCGCCAAGAAAATGCGCGATGAGCATCGCAAGGAACTGGCCGAACTGCTGGAAGCCGCGGGCGAGGCGGGCAAGGTCGATGTGAACGACTTCACCCGCTACGGCTCGGCACGGCAGCTCTACAACTTCAAAGTCGACAATATCGGAGCCTACTAACATGTCGGAAACCATTCTTCCCCACACGCCTCCGCGGATGTCGGCGACCTTTGACGACTATTCCCTTGCGGAGATCCGCCGGGCTGCAACCTCCGGTATCTATGATATCCGCGGCGGCGGCGCCAAGCGCAAGGTGCCCAGTTTCGACGATCTTCTGTTCCTGGGAGCGTCGATGTCGCGCTACCCGCTCGAAGGCTATCGCGAGAAATGCGACACCAGCGTCGTTCTGGGCACGCGCTTCGCGAAGAACCCCATCGAACTGAAGATCCCGATCACCATCGCCGGCATGAGCTTCGGCGCGCTGTCGGCGACCGCGAAAGAGGCGCTCGGCCGCGGGGCCAGTGCCATGGGCACCTCGACCACCACGGGTGACGGGGGCATGACCCCCGAAGAGCGCGGTCAGTCGACGACGCTCGTCTACCAGTACCTTCCGTCGCGCTATGGCATGAATCTGCACGATCTGAAGAAGGCCGATGCCATCGAGATCGTCGTGGGGCAAGGCGCGAAGCCCGGCGGCGGCGGCATGCTCCTGGGGCAAAAAATCACCGACCGCGTGGCGCAGATGCGCACCCTGCCCAAGGGAATCGACCAGCGTTCCGCCTGCCGCCATCCCGACTGGACCGGCGCAGACGACCTGGAACTGAAGATCCAGGAACTGCGCGAGATCACCGACTGGGAAAAGCCGATCTATCTGAAGGTTGGCGCGTCGCGGCCCTACTACGACGTGGCGCTGGCTGTGAAATCCGGCGCCGATGTCGTGGTGCTCGACGGGATGCAGGGCGGCACTGCCGCAACGCAGGATGTGTTCATCGAGCATATCGGCATTCCGACCTTGGCGGCCATCCGCCCTGCCGTTCAGGCCCTTCAGGACCTTGGGATGCATCGCAAGGTGCAGCTGATCGTCTCGGGCGGGATCCGCAACGGCGCCGACGTGGCCAAGGCGCTGGCACTCGGCGCGGATGCCGTCGCGATCGGCACCGCAGCAATGGTTGCGCTCGGGGATAACGACCCCAAGTGGGAAGATGAGTATCAGAAGCTCGGCACGACCGCGGGTGCCTACGATGACTGGCAAGACGGCCGCGATCCCGCGGGCATCTCGACCCAGGACCCCGATCTAATGAAGCGCCTCGACCCGGTTCAGGGCGGTCGCAGGCTGGCCAATTACCTGTCGGTCCTGACGCTCGAAACTCAGACCATCGCGCGGGCCTGCGGCCACAACCATGTTCACAACCTCGAACCCGAGGATCTGGTCGCGTTGACCGTTGAGGCCGCCGCAATGGCTCAGGTGCCGCTGGCCGGCACCGGTTGGATCCCGGGAAAGAGTGCCATGTGATCCAAATGCGCCGCCCCTTCCGCGGGGGGGGCGGGGCTGCCGACCACGTTTGGACTGGACGCGGGCCCGCGCCGGGGAATAGACTGGCGCGGGCGACGTTGTTATCGGCGCTGGGCCAGCGCGGCTTTCCGAAAAGTGCCCCGACAGAGCGACGTATCTTCGCCCCGGTGTCCAGTGCTGATCCGGGCAGCAGCCGTCGGGACCTTGACCGCGTCCCTGCCGTCCTGCATTCCATGGCGCCGCGCACACGTAAACCGAAAGCGGGCAGTTGCAAGGAGCCGAATTTGAAAGCGAAAAAGGGCGACCAGCGGCGCACCGAAACCAAATCCAAGAACATGGGAAGCGACGCGTTTGATCCCGTCGACATGACCTCCATTCCCATCGACATGCGCATTGGTTCGGTTGTGCGGCGCAAGCGGCAGCAGCTGGGGTTGACCTTGGCTGAGTTGTCGGCTGGCTGTGGTCTGTCCTCTGCCATGCTGAGCCGCATCGAGAACGGACAGAACGCCGCCAGCCTGGAAGTGCTGGAGCGGATCTCCGGCGCGCTTGGTGTCAAATTGTCCTTTCTGATGAGCGAGATCGACAAGCCACAGGGGATGGCTCAGCTACTCAAGGCCGGCGAACAACCCGAAGTCATCCGCACCGGATCGCGCTACGGACACAATTACCGGCTTCTATCCTACCAACGCGGCGCAAATCGCTTGTTTGAGCCATTCGTGATCCATTTGGATCGCGAAAGCGAAGAATTTCCACGTTTCCAGCATCCCGGAACCGAGTTTATCTACATTCTCGAAGGCAGGATGAAGTACAAATTCGGTGACAATTCGTATCTGCTCGAGCCCGGGGATGCCTTTACCTTTTCAGGCGAGGTCCTGCATGGGCCCGAGGACGTCCTGTCCGAGGCGGTCAATTTCATCGCCATCATCTTCCACGATTGACAGGCCATCGCGACGCGCGCCGATTGCGGTAGGGACTGATCTGCCCGAGGGGCAGCTCGGTCACGTCCATCGGTGGTTCCTGAAGTGGGCCCCGAAACGAAACGGGGTGACGGCCAAAACGAAATGCCCCCGTACCGGCGTATCGGTTCAGGCGGTTTGCGGCGGGCCGTCAGGCCCTGTGTTCAATGGGGTTTGCGCTCAATGCGAAATGAAATGGGTGTTTTCGGGGCTGTCACTGGGAAAGCGTCGCGCCTCGCCCCCCGAATACACCCAACGCAGGGAGGAACCCATACAATTTCCAAGACTTAAAGATTAATCACAGCCGACGTGACCTCGATTGTATCGTGCGGAGCCCGCACTCAGCCGTCCGTTTCCGTCGAGAAACGGGTGGATGGTCTCGAACTGGACATGGGCAAGACCCGCGCGGATGTGGGACGAACTCTTTCCGGCCGAGCAGGCGCGCATCGTGGCGCTGCTGGTCGAGCGAGCAGATATTGGCGAAGGCGGGCTCAACGTCCGGCTCCGTGTCGATGGCCTCGGCGGCCTCGCACGCGGGATTATGGCCGGCGGGATCGGAGAAGCTGCGTGACTCGCGCGACGCCGAAGGGACTTGCGAAGTACGCGACGACCTACGGAGAGACCTTCCGCCGGATAGATGCGGTCGCGAAGGTGGGCGAAAGCTTTCGCGTTCTCGATCTTAAGAAAGAGGCGGTGCGAGCCGCCGTCGAGAGTGCGACTTCCGTCAAGGCGCTATACGATAGTGCCGTCGCGGATGACTACGTCCTGTGAGCCACAGTTTCGTTCTCGGTCGCGAACGCAGAGAGACGGCTCATTCGAACCAGCCGATCCTCGCCAATCCAATCCTCAAGACGTTCCGGAAACAGCGTCACCTGATCGCGACCAACACCTTCGATGAAACCTGACATACATGCACTCCCATCCCTCAGGAAGCATACAACATGTTGGAGTTTCCACACAGCCTCGGCCCAGAGCTGCCGTAGACCATCGTCGCGAGGAATTTCTGCTTCGCGCTTAAAGCGGGCATTTCGAGTAGCCGCAATTGCGTTCAGCTGACTTCAACAAGCAACAGCAACTGAGACTTAAATGGGCGAAGCGGCAGCCGAAGCCAGATTTGAGAAAACGGCTTGACATTAATTAGGCGTACGAGAGGGCTCGACGCCATCAAGGATGTGTAAACGGACCCAGTCGTTATCCTTGTGCTTTCGACGAGCCACCGTCTATGTTCGTTAAAGTGCATCTCTGCAGGCCGAATTTGGTGAAATGGGCAAAATGTCGGATAGCGTAACGAGGTGGCTGGCGGACCATGACCTCGATGAGTACGCGGCGATCTTTCACGATAACAAGATAGATCTTGAGATCCTTCCGCATCTTTCGGTTGAAGACCTCAAGGACATGGGCATCACCGCCGTCGGCGATCGCAGGCGCATCATGCGCGCTATCGCGGCACTCGACGCATGCGCCGAGCCGTCAACGCCGCAACCTAAGTCTGCCCTTGCACCGCAGCGGATCGCGGCAAAGCGGCATGTCACGGTCATGTTCATCGACCTGTCCGGGTTCACACGCCTCACCGCCGGCCTCGATGTCGAGGACACGCATGCCGTGCTCGGGCAGTTCTTTGCGGTGGTCGACAGCATCGTCGAGAAATTCGGCGGCACGATCGACAAGCATATCGGCGACGCGGTCATGGCCGTTTTTGGTGGCCAGGTCGCGAGCACGAGCGACACCGAGAAGGCGGCGCGCGCCGCGCTCGAGATTCACGCGGCGATGCCGACGCTCGACCCGCCGATGCGCTGCCATATTGGGATCGCGTCGGGCCAGGTCATCGCCAGTGCGACTGGCAGCGACCTGCACACCGAGAATACGGTTCTCGGCGACGGGGTGAACCTCGCGGCGCGGATCACGGACCACGCGCAGGCGGACGAAACGCTGATCTCGGCGGATATACATCTTGCTCTTCGGTCGCGTTTTTCGGCCGAGGACCGGGGCGAGGTCGCGCTTCCTGGGATCGCTATGCCACAACGGTTGTGGTGCCTGTCGGATGTCGCCTCGCGTCAGAAAACGCCGAAACTCGCCTTCGTCGGACGCGAGCGCGAGGTTTCGCTGTTCCGCACCGCCTGCGAGCGCTGCAGCGAACACGGTTCTGGCGAGATCCATGTCGTGCTGGGCGAGCCGGGAATCGGCAAGACGCACCTGTTCGAAGAGATCGCCGCCATCGCGCACGATATGGGCTATAGCGTCCATCGCGCCGGGGTCCTCGATTTCGGCGCGCTCGAGGGGCGGTCGGCGTTGCAGGACCTTGTGCGAAGCCTGCTCGGGTCCGGCGCCCTGGGGGAGAACGTCACGGTGCGGCAGGCCGCCGACCGGGCCGTCGAGGCTGGCTGGATCGCGCCGGTCGACCGTGTACACCTGAACGCGCTTCTCGAACTTGAACAGGATGCGGGCGTCGCCGAGGTCTACGCCAACATGGACAATGCCGCGCGGCAACGCGGGCGTCGCACGGTCATGGCGAACCTGGTGCGTGCGCGCAGTGCCTTGGCGCCGCTGCTCTTGCAGATCGAGGATGTTCATTGGGCCACCCCCGATATCCTGTCGGCCCTGGCGCATGTCGCAGCGACGATCCGCGACGTCCCGTGCCTGCTGACTATGACAAGCCGCATCGACGGCGATCCGCTCGACCTCGATTGGCAGGCGCAGACCGGCGGCACGTATCTCGCCAAGATCGAACTGGCCGGCCTGTCCGAGGATCATTGCCGCCAACTGAGCCGGGCGATCATCACTTCGGGGGGCGACGACGTCGATCCGTTCATCCAACGCGCGGGCGGCAATCCGCTGTTTCTCGAACAATTGCTGCGCAGTCGTGGCGTCACCGCGTCCGGCGAGCTTCCGGGCTCCATCCAAGGCATCGTGCAGTCGCGCCTCGACGCGATCAATCCCGAAGCCCGCCGCACGATCCAGGCGGCCTCGGTGCTCGGACAACGCCTCTCGCCCGAGGCGCTGGCCTACCTCGTCGAGGACGACACTCCCGATCTGTCCGCCCTGATCCGCGCGGGTCTCATGCGCGAAAGCGGCGCCGATCTGGCGTTCGCGCATGCCCTCATCCGAGACGGATCTTACAACAGCTTGTTCAGGACGGAACGCAACATGCTGCATACCCGGGCGGCCAAATGGTTCGCCGGGCGCGATGCACCGCTTCACGCGAAGCACCTCGACCGCGCCGAGTCCCGCGACGCGCCGCGCGCCTACCTGGACGCAGCCGAAAGTCTGATCCGCGCCTACAAGTTCGAAGAGGCGGAACCCCTGCTCGAGCGGGCGCTTGCGCTGGACGTGGCCCCGGCGCTTCGGGTCGACCTGCTCGGTATGCTGGGCGAGGTGATGCGCCTGCAGGGGCGGCCGACCGAGGCGCTCGCACAGTGCGAGGCCGCCGCCGAGGTCGCCGAGACCGACGCGCAGCTCTGCCGCATCCACCTCGAGTGGGCGCAGTCGGCGCGTCAGACGAGCCAGTACCAGCTGGCGCTGGACAGCCTCGACATCGCCGAAGCTGCGGCGCGGCGCTGCGGCGCCGATGCCAGCCTCGCGCAGGTCTTCTACATCCGCGGCAACATCTACTTTCCGCTTGGCCGTTTCGAAGAGGCGCTTGCCAGCAACGGAGAGGCGCTCGGGCTGGCGCGGGCGCTCGGATCCGTCCGACTCGAGGTGGGAGCGCTCAGCGGTTTCGGAGACGCCTATTTCATGAAGGGATCGATGCGCACGGCCGTCGGATATTACAGCCAAGCGGTCGAGCGGGCGCGGCCCGACGGCCTGGTCCGCGACGTCGCCGCGAACCTGCACAATCTCAGCGTCGCGCGAAGCTACAGCGGCGATGTGCAGCAAGGCAGGGTGGAGGGCATGGAGGCGGTGGAAATATCGCAGACCTACTTCGCGCTCGTGCCCGAATGCGTTGCGCAGACCTGCCTTGGCGTCGCGCTGACCCTTCTGGACGAGATCGACGCAGCGCTGGACGCCTTCGCAAGCTCTGCCGAAGTCGGGCGGCGTGTCGGGGCCAAGCGGCTTGAGGCGCAAGCGCTCGAGCATCTGGCGCGCACGCAGGTCTATGCCGGACAGCGCGCCGAGGCGCGCGAGACCGGACATGAGGCTGTCGAGATCGCCCTGGCGCATGGCCCGACCTTCGTCGGGCCGAAGGCGCTGTCGGCGCTCGCGCTGGCGCTGGACGACCCTGACGAGCAGGACAGGCTTCTCGCCCATGGGGCCGAGATCATTGCGAAGGGGTGCGTCGGTCACAACCATCTGCATTTCTATCCCGATGCCTGTGCCATCATGATCGCCCGCGGCGAGGCCGACCGCGCCACGACGTATGCCCATGCGCTGGAGCGGTTCACCAATAAGGAACCGCTGCCGCTCGTCGATCTCGCTCTGCGCGAGATCCGCCTGCTCGCCGAGAACGGCGCGATACCGGCGGAGTCTGACGCGGCTGCGGCGCTGAGGGCCGATTTCGGGAAGATGGGGATAAGGCGCAGCCTGACGGGCCATACCGATTACGCGGATTGAGGGCGGGAGGCAGGCAGGAGATGAAGACCGGGGAGCGGGACAAGGATGACTGTGGAGAAAAAAATCCGGATCGCCAGCGGCCTTGTGGGTGGTGTCAGACGAATTCGAACCAGTCTCTGAATGGACAGTGAGGCTGCCCCTTATACCGCGCCGAGACCGCGCCACTCGATCAGAGCAGCGGTGCGGTTGAGCTTAAAATTTGGTCGTGAGTTGAGACTTCTTTCCGAATTGAACAGGTTGTAAATTGAGGCGTGGACGGAGGCGAATTTCTGCAAACTTCGCATGCGCCTGAAACGAAGCATCGCCTTCTCCCGTCGTCGAAACGGCAAGTGTGAATTCTCCGCCCTGTTGTTCAGCCAGCGGCCCGTTTCCCGCCTGTCTGCGGCGCCGATCTCTTTCAGCGCAGCACCATGTGAGCGCAGCAGGTCCGTGACGATCACCTCGGGCCGACCGTGCTTACGCATTGCTTTCTTTAAGAATTTCAACGCAGCCTTCTTATCACGGGTCTTCGTGACGAAGCTTTCCAGGACTTCGCCTTCATGATCCACGGCCCGCCAAAGATAGTGCCGCTCACCGTTGATCTTCACGAACATCTCGTCCAGATGCCACCGCCATCGGCTGGACTTCATTCCTGCAATTCGGCGCTTTCGGATCGCCGCCTCGGCACCGGCGCCATCCTCCGCCGGGACTGGCACGGCCAGCGCATCGAGGTGGTGATCGAGCCCGACGGCTTCCGCTGGGATGGCACCCTCTGGCCCAGCCTCTCGGCCATCGCCCGCGCCGCCACCGACACCCGCTGGAACGGCCCGCGCTTCTTCGGCTTGCGGGATGGTCTCCCATGAGCCGGGCTGCGAGCCGGCCCCCGACGCGCCGCTGCGCGCTCTACACCCGAAAGAGTTCCGAGGAGGGTCTCGATCAGGACTTCAACTCTCTCGATGCGCAGCGCGAGGCATGCGCCGCCTACGTGACGAGCCAGTCCAGCGAGGGCTGGACGGCGCTTCCCGCCCTCTACGATGACGGCGGGTATTCCGGCGGCACGATGGAGCGCCCGGCCCTCCAGCGCCTCCTCGGCGACACCATGGCAGGCCGCATCTACATCGTCGTCGTCTACAAGATCGACCGGCTCACCCGCTCGCTCGCCGACTTCGCGCGCATCGTCGAGATATTCGAGCGCCACGAGGTCAGCTTCGTCTCCGTCACCCAGTCCTTCAACACCACCTCCAGCATGGGGCAGCTCACCCTCAACATGCTGCTCTCCTTCGCGCAGTTCGAGCGCGAGATCACCGGCGAGCGCACCCGCGACAAGATCGCCGCCTCCAAGAAGAAGGGCCTTTGGATGGGCGGCACCCTTCCGCTCGGTTATGATCTGCCGGCCGAGAGCAGTCGTGTCCTCGTGGTCAATCCAGGCGAGGCCGACTTCGTCCGGCGGATATTCTCGGCCTATCTCGACCTCGGATCCGTGCATGCGCTGGAACAGCACCTGCGGCAGTCCGGCATCGTCTCGAAGGCACGCACCACCGCCGCCAGCCGCCAGCTGGGCGGCAAGCCCTTCAGTCGCGGCGCCCTCTTCCACCTGTTGCGCAACCGCCTCTACCTCGGCGAGATGCCGCATCGCGACACCACCTATCCCGGACAGCATGCCGCCATCGTGGATCGTGACCTGTTCGAGGCGGTTCAGGCCAGGGTCGAGACAAACACCCGGCGGCGCCGGAGGAGCAGGGACCGAGCGGTGGCATCGCCCCTCACGGGGCGCATATTCGACACCGACGGCCGACCGATGTCGCCGACCTTCGCCTACGGCCGCAATCGCAAGCTCTACCGCTACTGCGTCTCGGCGGATCTCCAGCAAGGCGGGCCACGCGCGGCGCAGGACGGGCGCGCGCCGGCACCGCGACGGATCTCCGCGGACGTGCTGGAAACGCTGCTGGAGAAGACGCTGAACCGGCTGCTCCCCGACCAGTCCTCCGATGCGCTGCCGCTCGTCAGCCGGATCGAGGTGCACCGGGCCCATCTCGACCTGACCCTGCCCATCCGGCTGCTCCGCACGATCCGCCGGCACCTCGGTGTCGGGGAGACCGCCGAGCCCGATCCGGTCCTGATCCGGGCGCTGCGCAATGCGCATCAGATGCTCGAGGTCGCGGCCGATGGTGCGCCCGCCCACCCTCGCGGCAGCCCCGGCCTCTCCCTACCGCCGCCGGCTCATCCGCCTGGCCTTCCTCGCCCCCGATCTGCAGGACGCCATCCTGGGCGGCCGTCAACCGTGCGAGATGGCCCTCGCCGCGCTGATGGATGCGGACTTGCCGCTTTCCTGGTCCGAGCAGCGGCGCAGGTTCGGCGCGCAACTCACCGCCTAAGGCCCGTCGCACATGATCCGGCGTCCCTGTTATTGACGGAAAACCACCTGATATCAGCGTTGCAAAGCCCCTGTTCCTGCGCCCGGATCGCCTGTTTGCGACCAGAACAGGAAAGTGGAATCTCGGACCCCAAGTTACTGGAATCGCACGATCTTCAACGAGACGCACCCGAGTCTCCGCTCGCGGGCGCCTGTTTTTGGCAAGGATTCGGGGAAAATTCCCTGTTATCGGCAAACTCACCCTCAATCCGTGCGAGCAGAGACCGCGCCGCCCAAAGGCCCACAAATGCGGCCAAGGGTCGGTTTGAAAGGGCGAGGGGATTGGGAAATGCACCGGAAAAAGTCCCTGTTACGGCCACTTGCGTGGTCGCGCAACGGTCAGAGACAAATTTCGAATGTGGATGGCGGAGAGACAGGGATTCGAACCCTGGAGACGGTTTCCCGCCTACACGCTTTCCAGGCGTGCGCCTTCGACCACTCGGCCACCTCTCCGTTGCGGCCTTCTAGCCGCAGGTGCGCGGGGTTGGCAAGGGGGCGCGGTGCAGGGTTTCTTGCCGGTGTCATTGCGCCGCGCGGATGCGTTTGCGGCTGTGGTCTACCATGAAGTCGACAAGGTGGCGCACCTTGGGATCCTGCCAGCGCCGGTGCGGGTAGAGACAGCCGAAGAGCGAAGGCTGTGGCGGTGTCTGCGGCAGCACCTCGACGAGGCGACCGGTCGCGATATGGTGTGCCACGTCGAAGAGCGGCCTGTTGGCGATGCCGTGACCGGCGAGCATCCAGTCGGTTAGCACGTCCGAATCGTCGGCATCAAATTTCCCCGACACGGCGAGCTTGCGCGGCCCGTCGCCGGTTTCGAGCGTCCAGAAGTATTCCGGTGAGCGGGGATAGCGCAGCAGCAGGCAGTTGTGCCCGCCATCGAGCAGGTCGGCGGGCCGCCGCGGGGTGCCGTGCCGGTCGAGATAGGACGGCGCGGCGCAGAGCGCGCGGCGGCAGTTCTCGATCCGCCGCAGCTTGAGGTTCGACTCCTGCGGCTGCCCGACGAAGAAGGCCACGTCAAGCCGCTCGGCGAGGATGTCCACCACCCGGTCCGAGAGCCGCATCTGCACCTGTATGTCGGGAAACCGCTCGACGAAGGAGGGCACCAGCGGCGCGATGATCCGTCGCCCGACGCCAAGCGGCGCAGCGATGCGGACCACTCCGCGCGGGGTCGAGGAATAGCTCGCCACCGCCGCCTCGGCGCTCTCGAGGGTGTCGAGCACCTTGCGCGCCTCGTCGTAGAACACGCGCCCCACCTCGGTGGGCGAGAGCGTGCGGGTCGTACGGTTGAACAGCCGCACCCCGAGACGCGCCTCGAGCTCCTTGATGCGCTTGCTCGCTACCGCGGGTGTCATCCGCAGGTCGCGCCCGCCCGAGGTGATGCTGCCAAGCTCGACGACGCGGACGAAGACGCGCAGGCTGTCGATATAGGGCATGGCTCCGCTCCTTACCGCCCGGGGCATGCAGGGAGTGAACACCAGTACGCCCTTATTTTCAATGATTTGTTGAAAGTATTTGCCGAATGCCGCCGTATTCATCGAAAGTCGATTGCGTTATCCTGTGGGCTGTCATGAAATCCGGAGGGGTTCGAATGCCGCAGCGAGACGAGATCAGGTTCCTGCTCAACGACCGCGAGGTCGCGTTGGCCGATGTTGCTGCCACGCGCACGCTGCTGGATTTCCTGCGGCTCGACCGGCGGCTCACCGGCACCAAGGAGGGCTGCGCCGAGGGCGATTGCGGGGCCTGCACCGTTCTGGTGGGCCGCTTGGAGTCGGGCGCGCTGCGCTACGAGCCGGTCAATGCCTGCATCCGCTTCCTCGCGTCGGTGGATGGCTGCCACGTGGTGACGGTCGAGCATCTGCGTGGCGAGGGCGGCGCGCTACACCCGGTGCAGCAGGCAATGGTTGCCGAACATGGCAGCCAATGCGGCTTTTGCACGCCGGGGATCGTGATGGCGCTCTACGCGCTCTGGATGAAGACGCCCGAGCCGGACGAGGCTCAGATCGAAACCGCCCTTCAGGGCAACCTTTGCCGCTGCACCGGGTATGCGCCGATCATCCGCGCGGCGCAGTCCGCCGCCCGCTACGGCACCCCCGCCGGCGACCGGCTTGTGCAGGAGCGCGACCGCGTCGCGGCCCGGCTGGCGGCGCTGCGCGATGGCGCGAGGGTGGTGACCGGCCCCGAGGAGGACCGCGCCATCCTGCCCGCGGACGTGGACGATTTCGCCGAGGTCTACGCCGATACGCCGGAGGCGACCGTTATCGCCGGGGCCACGGATGTGGGGCTGTGGGTCACGAAATTCCTGCGCCCCATCGGCCCCGCCATCTTCATCGGGCATCTCGACGGGCTGCGGCGGATCGAGGTGAGCGACAGTGATATCCGCATCGGTGCCGGGGTGAGCTATAGCGATTTCGCCCCGGTCATCGACGCGCATTTCCCCTGCCTTGCAGACTACTGGAGCCGCATCGCCGGGTGGCAGGTGCGCAACATGGGCACCATCGGCGGCAATATCGCCAACGGCTCGCCCATCGGCGACACCCCCCCCGCGCTGATCGCGCTCGGGGCCGGGGTCACCCTGCGCCACCGCGGCGTGCGCCGCACCCTGCCGCTCGAGGCGTTCTTTGTCGATTACGGCAAGCAGGACCGCGCGCCGGGCGAATTCGTCGAGGAAATCCGCATCCCCCGTATCGCACCCGGACAGGTCGTGGCGGCCTACAAGGTGTCGAAGCGGCGCGACGAGGATATTTCCTCCGTTGCCGCCGGGTTCTCGGTCACGCTGCAAGAAGGCCGGATCGCCGCCTGTCGCCTCGCCTATGGCGGCATGGCCGCCACGCCGAAACGCGCCTCCCAAGCCGAGGCGGCGCTCACCGGGCAGCCCTGGGGCGAGCCGGCAATCCGGGCGGCGATAGCCGCGCTGCCCGATGACTTCACCCCGCTTGCCGACATGCGCGCCTCTGCCGTCTACCGGATGCGCGCGGCGCAGAACCTGTTGCTGCGCTTCTATCTCGAACACGAGCACGGCGCAGCGATGCGGCTGAGCGCCTGAGGGAGACGAGCGATGAAAGATCAGACCGCAAGTCAAAGCCCGGTGCACCAGCCGCTCGCCCATGACAGCGCCGCCAAGCATGTCACGGGCCGGGCCACCTATACCGACGACATCCCCGAGCCCGCGGGCACGCTGCACGCGTATCTCGGCTGCGCCACCGAGACCCACGCGCATATCCGCGCGATGGACCTTGACGAGGTACGGGCCGCCCCCGGCGTGATCGGCGTGCTGACCGCCGCCGACATTCCGGGTCACAACGACATCAGCCCCACGGGCCACCATGACGAGCCGGTCTTTCCCACCGACCTTGTGGAATACCACGGCCAGCCGCTCTTTGCCGTGGTGGCCGAGACGCGCGACGCCGCCCGCCGCGCGGCGACGCACGCGCACATCGACTACGAGGTGCTGCCCCATGCGCTCGACCCGGTGGCGGCACAAGAAGCGGGATATCCCCATGTCACCGATCCGCTGACGCTGGCGCGCGGCGATGCCCGTGCCGCGCTCGCCACCGCGCCGCACCGCATCGAGGGCCGCATGGCGATCGGCGGACAGGATCACATGTATCTCGAGGGGCAGATCGCCTTTGCCGTTCCCGGTGAGGACGAGGATGTGAGCCTGCATTGCTCGACCCAGCATCCCAGCGAGGCGCAGCACATGGTGGCGCATGTCCTTGGCGTGGCGTCCAACGCCGTCACCGTCAATGTCCGGCGCATGGGCGGCGGTTTTGGCGGCAAGGAAAGCCAGATGAACCTGTTTTGCGCCGTTGCCGCGCTGGCCGCGAAAAAATGGAACCGCCCGGTCAAGATTCGCCCCGACCGCGACCAGGACATGACCGCCACCGGCAAGCGGCACGATTTCGTCGTCGATTACGACGTGGGCTTTGACGACGAGGGGCGCATCACAGGCGTCGATGGCACCTTCGCCGCGCGCTGCGGGTTTTCCTCGGACCTCTCGGGGCCGGTCACCGACCGCGCGCTGTTTCACGCCGACAACGCCTATTTCTACCCGCATGTGCGGCTGCAAAGCCGGCCGATGAAGACCAACACCGTCTCCAACACCGCGTTTCGCGGCTTTGGCGGGCCGCAGGGGGTGATCGTCGCCGAGCGCATGATCGAGGAAATCGCCTATGCGTTGGGGCGCGACACGCTGGATATCCGCAAGGCGAATTTCTACGAGGATGAGGGGCGCGACGTGACCCCCTATCACCAGACGGTCGCGGACAACATCATCCTTCGCGTGGTCGAGGAACTGGAGGCCAGCGCCGAGTACCGGGCGCGCCGCCGCGCCGTGCTCGACCACAACGCGCAGGGCGGCATCATCCGGCGCGGGATCACGCTCACCCCGGTGAAGTTTGGCATCTCCTTCACCGCCACGCATTTCAACCAGGCCGGCGCACTGATCCACGTCTACAATGACGGCTCGATCCACCTCAATCACGGCGGCACCGAGATGGGGCAGGGATTGAACACCAAGGTGGCGCAGGTGGTGGCCGATGCGTTCGGCGTGGATATCGCCCGCATCAAGATCACCCAGACCACCACCGAGAAGGTGCCCAATACCTCGGCCACCGCCGCCTCATCCGGGTCGGACCTCAACGGCATGGCCGCCCTCGACGCCGCCGATCAGATCAAGGCGCGGCTGGCGGCTTTCGCCGCCGGACGCTGGCAGACCACACCCGAGGCTGTGCGCTTCGTCGCTGGCGGCGTGCAGGTGGGGGCCGAGATGATCCCCTTCGCCGATCTGGTGCGCGCGGCGTACATGGCGCGGGTGCAGCTCTCGGCCGCCGGGTTCTACAAGACGCCCGACATCCACTGGGACCGCGCCACCGGCAAGGGCCGCCCGTTCTACTACTACGCCTATGGCGCCGCCTGTTCCGAGGTCGAGATCGACACGCTGACCGGCGAATACCGCATCTTGCGTGCCGACGTGCTGCACGACGTGGGCCGCTCGATCAACCCCGCTCTCGACCGCGGACAGGTCGAGGGCGCCTTCGTGCAGGGCGTCGGCTGGCTCACCACCGAAGAGCTCTGGTGGGACGAGGCGGGCCGCCTGCGCACCCACGCGCCCTCGACCTACAAGATCCCGCTCGCGTCGGACCGGCCGCGCGTGTTCAACGTCGCGCTCGCCGAGTGGTCGCAGAACCGCGAGCGCACGATCAAGCGCTCCAAGGCCGTCGGCGAGCCGCCCTTCATGCTGGGCATTTCCGTCTTTGAGGCAATCTCGATGGCGGTGGCGAGCGTGGCAGACTATCGCGAATGCCCCCGGCTCGACACGCCCGCCACGCCCGAGCGCGTGCTGATGGCGGTGGAGCGGCTGAAGGAGGGCGCGGCATGAGCCTCTCGGAGTTTCTCGACCGTCACCCCGATGCGGTGGAGGTGCGTCTCGCTCGCGTGCGCGGCTCGGCCCCGCGCGAGGAAGGCGCGGGAATGATCGTGAGCACCACCGCCTGCCACGGCACCATCGGCGGCGGACAGCTTGAATACATGATGATCGACGCGGCGCGCGCAATGCTGGCACAAGGGCAGATACGGCGTGATCTCGATATACCGCTCGGTCCCGAGATCGGGCAGTGCTGCGGTGGACGGGTGGAGGTGACGCTGCGCCTTATGGACGCCCCCGCCCGCCGCGCCGCCCGCGCCGGGGCCGAGGCAGAGGCACAGGCGCGGCCCCATGTCTACGTCATGGGCGCGGGCCATGTGGGCCGGGCGCTGGCGCAGCTGCTGGTGCAGATGCCGGTCCGCACGGTGGTGGTGGACAGCCGCCGCGCCGAGCTTGCGCTCTGCCCCGAGGAGGCAGACCGCCGCGAAAGCGCCCTGCCCGAGGCCGAGGTCGACCGCGCGCCCCCCGGCTGCGCCTTCGTCATCCTCACCCACGACCATGCGCTCGATTTCCTGCTGGCCGCACAGGCGCTTAGACGCGGCGACGCGGCCTATACCGGCATGATCGGATCGGCCACCAAGCGTGCGCGCCTGGCCACATGGTGCCGGGATCACTGCGACGGCCTGCGTATCGACGCGCTGACCTGCCCGATCGGGGCCGCCACCGGCGGTGACAAGCGCCCCGAGGCGATCGCGGCGGGCGTTCTGGCCGAGGTGATGGCCGCGCTTGCCCGTCACGCCGCAATGCAATCCCGCGCCCTGCACGTGTCAGGCTAGCGCACAACCCCGCCCGGACCGGTCACGGAGGAGAGCACCGCCGGGGCGGCCCATCAGCGAAAGGAGACCTGCACATGCAGGGAGGGAGCTATAGCTACAAACTGTTCGCGCGCCAGGATTTCAGTGCGTTCTGGGCGCTTTTCACCGACAACCTCATCAACCTGATCGTGCTGTCGGGGATTTGCCAGTTCGTGTTTCAGATGCCCGCCGAGATCGTATTCGGCCGCATCGTGCCGGGCGCGGCGGTGGCGATCCTGGCGGGCGTGGGCGTCTATACATGGCTCGCGGCGCGCGTCGCCGCGCGCGAGGGCCGCGACGTGACCGCCCTGCCCTACGGCATTTCGACACCGGTGATGTTCGTCTATCTCTTCGGGGTGATCGGCCCGATCTATTGGTCAACGCAGGACGCCGTGCTGGCCTGGCAGGTGGGGATCGGCGCAGGCTTCATGGGCGGCATCGTCGCAGGGCTCGGCGCAATCATCGGCCCGTTTCTGAAACGGGTGACGCCGCGCGCGGGCATGCTGGGCACGCTGTGCGGCATCGCGCTTGTGTTCATCGGCACGGTGCCGCTGGCCACGGTGTTCGAGGATCCGTTCGTGGGCTTTGCCTCGATGATCATCATCCTTTGGGGGCTGGTCGGTCGGTTCCGGTTGCCCTTCAACATCCCCGCCGGTCTTCTGGCGCTCGTCGTCGGGACGGTGGTGGCCTTCGGCATGGGCAAGGCGTCGGTCAGCTTCGAGGGTGTCGGCGTCTACCCGCCGCTGCCCTATTTCGGCGACCTCGTGCTGGGCATCCAGCACCTGTTCGCCAATCCCGAGCTGTTCCTCGTGCTTGTGCCGGTGCAGATATACAACTTCATCGAGACCATGAACAACGTCGAGAGCGCCGAGGCGGCGGGCGATTCCTACCCCGTCGCGCTCTGCCAGGTGACCGATGGCGCGGGCACCATGATCGGCGCTGTGTTCGGCTCGCCGTTTCCCACCACCGCCTATATCGGCCACCCGGCCTACAAGCGGATGGGGGCGCATGCGGGTTACGTGATCGGGGTGGGCGTCGTGATCCCCGTGGCGGCCTTCTTCGGGCTGCTTGCCTTTCTCAACAACCTGATCCCGGTGGCCGCCGCCGCACCGGTGCTGGTCTTCGTCGCCCTGAGCCTCATCACCAACACCGCCCACGCGATAAAGCCCGGACACATGGCCGCCGTCACCATCGCGATAATGCCGCATGTCTCGGCCTTCCTTGTGGTGAAATGGGGCTCGCTCATGGGCGCGCTCGGGGCGAGCGGCGTCGAGGGGCTTCCAGAGCTGGGGGACGAGGCGCTGACCGCCGCCCTGCTCCAGCAGGGCGCGCATTTCGAGGGCCATCTCGCGCTCAGCCAGGGGGCGATCCTCACCGGGCTGATCTGGGGGGCGATCGTCGCGAGCGTGATCGACGGGCGGTTCCGCAACGCGGGCGGTTTCGCGCTCGCGGCCTGCGCCATGTCGCTCGTCGGGATCATCCATTCGGCCACCCTGCATTGGCCCGAGCCGAGCGGCGTCAGCATGGGCTATCTCATCGCCGCGGCCTTTCTTCTGATCTACCCGGCGCTGCACCGCGATGGCGTGGGCTCGAACATCGACCTGCCGCTTGACGACCCGCAGCCGCTGGCCAGAGACTGAAAACCTGCGCCGGTGGCCGGGGCGCACAGGGTGCCTTGGCCACCGGCCCATAAATATCGGAACACCCATGACAGACAGACTATTGCGCGGTCGCCTTCTGACCTTCCATGCCGAGCCGCAGGGGCCGGAAGATACTGACGCCTACAGCTATATCGAGGACGGCGCGCTTCTGGTTGCGGAGGGACGCATCGGCGCAGCGGGGACATACGCGGACATCGCCGCGCAGGCACCCGGCCTGCCCGTGACCGACCACCGGCCACACCTGATGATGGCGGGATTCATCGACCCGCATATCCATTTCCCGCAGGTCCAGGTGATCGCCTCATGGGGCGCGCAGCTTCTTGACTGGCTCAACACGTATACCTTCCCCGAGGAAACCCGCTTTGCCGACCCGGACCATGCCGCGCGCATGGCGGCGCTGTTTCTCGATCAACTGACCGCGCATGGCACCACCACCGCCGTCGCCTATGCCTCGGTCCACCGGGCCTCGGCAGAGGCGCTGCTTTCCGAGGCGGAGCGGCGCGACATGCGCATCATCGCGGGCAAGGTGATGATGGACCGCAACGCACCCGAGGGGCTGCGCGACACGGCGCAAGCGGGCTATGACGACAGCAAGGCATTGATCGACCGTTGGCATGGGCGTGGCCGCGCGCATTATGCCATCACGCCGCGTTTCGCCATCACCTCGACGCCGGAACAGCTTGAAATGGCTGGTTCTTTGGTGGCCGACCATCCCGGTTGCTATCTGCAAACGCACCTGTCCGAGAACCACGACGAGATCGCCTATACCGCCAGCCTCTACCCGGACGCGCCGGATTACCTCGGCGTCTACGAGCGCTATGGCCTGCTCTCGCCAAAGGCCCTGATGGGGCATTGCCTGCACCTCTCGCCGCGCGAGATCGCGGTGATGCAGGAGACCGGCGCGCGGCCTGTCTTCTGCCCCACCTCGAACCTGTTTCTCGGCAGCGGGCTCTTTGACGATGCCGGGCTGCGGGAGCAGGGCCTTGTCAACGCCATCGCCACCGACGTGGGCGGCGGCACCAGTTATTCGATGCTGCAGACGCTCAACGAAGGCTACAAGGTGCTGCAGCTTCAGGGACAGAAGCTGCACCCGCTGCGCGCCTTTCACTGGATCACGCGGGGCAACGCCGCCGCACTGGGGCTAGAGGATCGCATCGGCACGCTGGAGGCGGGGAGCGAGGCCGATATCGTGGTGCTCGACGCGCGCGCCACTCCGGCGATGGCCTTGCGGATGGAGCGGGCCGAGACCCTTTCGGAAGAGCTGTTCATCCTTCAGATCATGGGCGATGACCGCGCCGTGGCGCAGACCTACGTGGCGGGCGCGCCCCAGAAATCCGGCACCGTTTCAACAACATAGGGTGTGTCGAACCAGTGTTCTTCGAGGTTGGGCCCCTCCCCGATCCGGTCCAGCACCACGAACTGCCCCGCCGCGCCCAGAGGCGCCAACACCCCGTGCCAGACCCCGCGTAACAGGTTGACCGACTGCCCGGGCGCGGTGACGAAGGCGCGCGGGTGCACCGGCACGCCGCCGTCGTCATCGGCCACGACCACGAGAAAGCGCGCGCCGCTCACCGGCATGAATGCCTGGCTGCCCGCGGGGTGGCGCTCGACCATGTCAACGAGGTGGGGCAGGTGCCGCGCGCTGGCGTCGAACAGGCTCAGCCCCGCGTGCCCGTCGCCGAAATCGAGCCGCGCGAGATCGTGGTGGCGGCCACACATTCCCTGGTTGATGAGCCTGTCCGGCGCGCCGCGCGCCTCGATCACGTCGCCCCAGGGCGCGAACGCCTCGGCGGTGAGCGGAGCCACGTCCAGCGGAATCATGGCAGCATGTCCCGCAACCGCAGCTCGGCGATACGCTCCACCTGACGGCACGCCTCGGAAAACTCGGTCTCGTTGTCGTTGTCGATACGCCGCTCCATCGCGGCGCGGACCTGTGCCGTGTCGTGATCCCGCACCGCGATGATGAAGGGAAATCCGTGTTTTTCCATATACTTGGCGTTGAGCCTCTGGAATTCGGCGCGCGCCTCGTCGGTCAGGTGATCGAGCCCTGCCCCGGCCTGCTCGGCAGTGCTCTGGGCGGTGAGGCGGCCGGCGGCGGCGAGCTTGCCGGCGAGGTCAGGGTGGGCGGTCAGCACATCGCGGCGCTCGTCGGGGGTGGCGCGGCGGAAGGCGCGGCAGAGCGCATTGTGCACCCCCGCCGCGCTATCATGCGCGGGGCCAAGCTCGAGCGCGTGGGCGCGTTCGGCCACCCAGGGCGAATGCTCGAACACAGCGCCGAAGCGCGCCACGAAACTGTCGCGGTCCATCTCGCTGGGGCGCTCGCGATCGACAGGCGGGTGAACCCGCGCCCAATGCTCGGCGATGTCGATGCGGCGGGCGCACCACACCCCTTCATGCCCTTGAACATGCTCGATGAATCGCCGCAGCCCGGCGATCTTGCCGGGCCGTCCGATCAGGCGGCAATGCAGCCCCACGCTCATCATCTTGGGCGCGCCGTCCTGCCCCTCGGCATAGAGCGTGTCGAAGGCGTCGATCAGGTAGTCGCCAAAGTCGCGGCCCGTGACCCAGCCGGGGGTGGCGGCGAAGCGCATGTCGTTGGCTTCGAGCGTGTAGGGAATCATCAACTGGTCGCGTCCTTCCATCCGCCGCCAGTAGGGCAGATCGTCGTCGTAGCAGTCCGACAGGTAGGCGAACCTCCCGGTTCGCGCCGCCAACCGCACGGTTCGCATGCTGCACCGTCCGGTGTACCAACCTCTTGGCAACTCCCCCGTCACCTCCTCGTGAAGGGCGATGGCCTCGGCGATCTGGCGGGCCTCTTCCTCCTCGGGCATGTCGCGATGCTCGATCCATTTCAGCCCGTGGCAGGCGATTTCCCATTCCGCCGATTTCATCGCCGCGACCTGCTCGGGCGAGCGGGCGAGCGCGGTGGCGACGCCGTAGACCGTCACCGGGATGCCCGCCCCGGTGAACAGCCGGTGCAACCGCCAGAACCCGGCGCGCGCGCCGTATTCATAAACCGATTCCATGTTCCAGTGGCGCTGCCCCTCCCACGGGGCGGCACCGGGAATGTCCGACAGGAATGCCTCGGAGGCGGGATCGCCGTGCAGCAGGCAATTCTCGCCGCCCTCCTCGTAGTTGAGCACGAATTGCACCGCGATCCGCGCCCCGCCGGGCCATTTCGGATCGGGCGGGTGCGCGCCATAGCCGCGCAGGTCGCGGGGATAACGGGTCATGTCTGTCCTCTCCGGTGATCGGTCGCGTGTTCGGGTTGCCATTCATTTATAAAGCAGAAGAATACGGAAGACTTTACGATTTTCGAAGAAAGACCATCTTCGCATCCCGTGCTGGTCCCCGCCGCCTAAACCGGGCAGAAACGGCGGGGTATACGCGCAAAGGACACGGAAAATGACTGGCTACCTGACCACCCATGTTCTCGATACCGCGCGCGGCATGCCGGCGGCGGGGCTGGCGATCGACCTTTATCGGATCGACGGCGAGACCCGCACCCACCTGTGCAACGTCGTCACCAATGAGGACGGGCGCACCGATGCGCCGATCCTGCCACAAGCGGAGTTTCGCCCGGGCACCTATGAATTGGTGTTTCACGCCGGAGCCTATCTTGATGCCGTTGGCGTGCCGCCGGAAAGCCCGCGTTTTCTCGATCTCGTGCCGCTACGCTTTGGCATGTCCGAGGCGGCGCATTACCATGTGCCACTGCTGCTGTCGCCGTTCGGGTATTCGACCTATCGGGGAAGTTGACGGCAGAGGGCGGGTTTGGCCTGGAGGGGACGTTCGGGTCTTGAGCGATGAGCCGCGCAGCGCCCGACCGCCGGGTGGGCGCAGGTCGGTTTATGATATGCGATTTATGGTGCAAGATACCTCTTTTATTTCAGCGACTTGCAGCGTTGCAAAAGCGCCCGCCCGAGGGGGCGGTCGGGCGCTGCGCGGCGGCGCGCAAGCGCGCCTTGATTCCGCGCGGGGCAGGAGGTGAATGGCAGCAACAGGCCAGACATGCCCACGCGCCCCACCGTCAGGACGCCGCGGGCAGCGACTCGCGTATCCGGCGGGTCATGAAGTCGATGAACAGCCTTGCCTTGGGGTCCTGCCGACGACGGTGGGCATAGAGGCAGGCGAGCTGGATGGGCACCGGCGGCTCGGAGTCGAGCACGCGGCAGAGCCGACCGGCGGCGAGGTGGTCCTGAACCTCGAAGAGCGGCTTGAGCACGATGCCGTGCCCCTCTAGCGCCCATTGGGTGAGCACGTCGCCGTGATCGGATTCGAACGGCCCCGAGACGGTGATCCGGCGCACGCCCTGGGGGGTTTGCAGGGGCCATTGGAATTCCGGCGCCCCGGCATAGCGCAGGTTGATGCAATCATGCTCGCTGCGCAGGCTCGCGCTCGTCCGTGGCTGTCCCTTGCGTTCGATGTATTCCGGCGCGGCGCAGAGCACACGTTCGCAATCGGCGATCTTGCGAATGCGCAGCGAGGAATCCTCTGGCACCCCGAGAAAGAACGCCGCGTCGAGCCCCTCGGCGGCGAGATCGAGCTTGCGATCCGACAGCCGCAGGCGGATGTGGATCAGCGGATAGCGGGCGTGAAACTCTGACATCGCCCCGGCGATGATCCGTTGCCCAAGGCCAAGAGGGGCAGCGATGTGCAGGCTGCCGCGCGGGGCCTGGGTGACGTCGGAGACATCGGCCTCGGCCTCGTCCACGGACTCGAGTATCTTGCACGCGCCGCGATAGAACAGCGTGCCCTGCTCGGTCGGGTTGAGCTGTCGGGTGGTGCGCTGAAAGAGGCGGACGCCGAGATGATCCTCGAGTGCCGCGATCCGCGCCGAGGCCACCGCCGCGGAGATGCGCTGATCGCGGGCCGCGGCGGACATACTGCCGAGTTCATAGACCCGGACGAAGGTCCTGATATTCTCGAGGTAGGCCATGCGCCGAGATTATTCGTCTTTTCTTGAAAGAGCTAGGTTTCCTTTCTCAATTCATGACAATCGCGGCATGTGGCACAAGGGGCGCGCAATCATGCGCAGGGAGGCGGAGAATGCACGATCTGGCGATCATCTGGGACTGGGCGGGTTTCGCGGTGCGGTGGCTTCATGTCGTCACGGCGATCGCGTGGATCGGCTCGTCATTCTATTTCGTGGCGCTTGACCTGGGCCTGCGGCGGGCCGACGACCTGCCGCCCGGTGCGCATGGCGAGGAATGGCAGGTGCATGGTGGCGGGTTCTACCACGTCCGCAAATACCTGGTGGCGCCCGAAAACATGCCCGCGCATCTGACATGGTTCAAATGGGAGAGCTATGCCACGTGGCTGTCGGGTGCGGCGCTTTTGATGATCGTCTACTGGGTCGGGGGCGAGCTATACCTGATCGACCCGAACAAGGCCGATCTGGCGCTGTGGCAGGGGATCGCGATCTCGGCGCTGTCGCTCTCGGTCGGCTGGCTGGTCTATGACCGGCTGTGCAAATCCGGCCTTGGGGAACGGCCCACGTTGCTTATGGCGCTGCTGTTCGTGCTGCTGGTGGCGATGGGCTGGGGCTATGACCAGGTGTTTACCGGGCGCGCGGCGCTGCTGCATCTCGGTGCGTTCACCGCCACGATCATGACCGCGAACGTGTTTTTCATCATCATGCCCAACCAGCGCATCGTGGTGGCCGACCTGCGCGAGGGCCGGGTGCCGGATGCGAAATACGGGCGCATCGCCAAGCTACGCTCGACCCACAACAACTACCTGACGTTGCCGGTGGTGTTCCTGATGCTGTCAAACCACTACCCGCTGGCCTTTGCCACCGAATGGAACTGGCTCATCGCGTCGCTGGTGTTCCTGATGGGGGTGACGATCCGCCACTTCTTTAACACCATGCACGCGGGCGGCGGGATGCTGTGGTGGACGTGGGCGGTGACCGCGATCCTTTTCGTCGGCATCATGTGGCTGTCGACCGCGCCGTTGCAGCACGATGAATACGGGGCCGCCGAGACGCGCCCGCTGAGCGCCGCCGAGCGCCAATTCGCCGAGACCGAGGGATTCGAGGAGGTGGCGTCGATCGTGCCCGGGCGCTGTGCCATGTGCCACGCGCGCGAGCCGTTCCAAGAGGGTATCCGCCGCGCGCCCAGGAACGTGCTGCTGGAGACCGAGGGCGATATCGCCCGCGCGGCGCGGGCGATCTATCTGCACGCGGGCGTGACGGACGCGATGCCGCCCGCGAACGTGAGCTTCATGGAAGAGGAGGAGCGCCGCCGCATCGTCGCGTGGTATCGCGCGGCGACGCGGTGAAGCGGCGCGTCAGAGCGGCTCGCGTTCATTCGCATTCACGCAACCCGCTCTGACCGATTGATTTCGCGTGTCCGAGAAGCTCAAAACCGGTTCCCACTTTTGAGCGACACGCTCTAGCCGTCGGTCTCGGCGGTCTTGCGCGGCAGCACCCAGTCGGGGCGTGGGAAATGGCAGGTATAGCCCTGCGGAAAGCGGGCGAGGTAATCCTGGTGTTCGGGCTCGGCCTCCCAGAAATCGCCGACCGGTTCCACCTCTGTCACGACCTTGCCGGGCCAGAGGCCGCTGGCCTCGACATCGGCGATGGTGCGCAGCGCCTCTTCACGCTGCGCATCGGAGCAGTAGTAGATGGCCGAGCGATAGCTCATGCCGACATCGTTTCCCTGACGGTTGAGCGTGGTGGGGTCGTGGATCTGGAAGAAGATTTCCAACAGCCGCCGATAGCTGATCCGCGAGGGATCGAAGATGATCTCGATGCCCTCGGCATGGGTGCCGTGGTTGCGGTAGGTGGCGTTGGGCACGTCACCGCCCGTGTAGCCCACCCGCGTCGAGATCACCCCGTCGAGCTTGCGGATGAGATCCTGCATCCCCCAGAAACAGCCCCCCGCCAGAACCGCGCGTTCGGTCATGTCACGTCCTCCACCTGATCGAGATAATCGCCGTAGCCTTCGGCCGCCATGTCGTCTCTGTGAATGAATCGCAGGCTCGCCGAGTTGATGCAATAGCGCAGCCCGCCACGGTCGCGGGGCCCGTCGGGAAAGACGTGGCCGAGATGGCTGTCGCCGTCGCGGCTGCGCACCTCGGTGCGGATCATGCCGAGCGTGGCGTCGCGCAGTTCCGTGACATGCGCAGGCGTGATCGGCTTGGTAAAGCTGGGCCAGCCACAGCCCGATTCGAACTTGTCGGAACTGGCAAAGAGCGGTTCGCCCGAGACGATATCGACGTAGATCCCCGGCTCCTTGTTGTTGAGATACGCGCCGGTGCCGGGACGCTCGGTCCCGTTCTGCTGGGTGACGCGGTACTGCTCGGGGCTGAGCGCGCTGATGCGCTCGGGATCCTTGTGGTAGGGGGCCATGCTACGCTCCATGTTCCTGGTTCCTTCAAGATGGGGTGAAAACGCAAAAAGACAAAGAGCCGGGTCACGGCACTTGCCGCAAATGGGGTGTGGTCATATGATCTGACCAGTTTTACCACGGGCCAGCGCCATGCCATTTGAAAAAGTGACCCCCGAAAAGCTATCGACCGCGGTGACGCGGCAGATCGAAAAGCTGATCCTGCGCGGCATCCTGCGCCCGGGCGAGCGCCTGCCCGCCGAGCGCGAGCTGGCCGAGAAACTGGGCGTGTCGCGACCGTCGCTGCGCGAGGCGGTGGCCAATTTGCAGGACAAGGGGCTGCTCACGGCGCGCGCCGGGGCCGGGATCTACGTGGCCGACGTTCTGGGCAGCGCGTTCTCGCCCGCGCTGATCCGGCTCTTTGCCGAGCATGCCGAGGCGGTGTTCGACTACATCGCGTTCCGCCGCGACCTGGAAGGGCTGGCCGCGTGCCGGGCGGCGCGGCTGGCATCGGACACCGATCTGCGGGTGATCCAGACCGTGATGGACAAGATGGAAGCCGCCCACAAGAAGACCAACCCGGCGGACGAGGCGCGGCTCGACGCGGAATTCCACATGGCGATCATCGAGGCGAGCCACAATGTCATCATGCTGCACATGATGCGCTCGATGTTCCAGCTTCTGCGCGAGGGCGTGTTCTACAATCGCCAGGTGATGTTCCGGCAGCGCACCACGCGGGGGGCCCTGCTCGACCAGCATCGCCGGATCAACGCCGCGATTCAGGCGCGCGATTCCAAGGGGGCACGCGAGGCGGTCGATGCACACCTCGCCTACGTGGAAAAGGCGCTCTCGGACCAGCAGAAGGCCGATCACAACGAAGCCATCGCGCGACAGCGGTTCGAGCACGAGCAATCGCGTTAGGATGGCGTGGTCTGGCGCGTGCATCGCAATCCGGGGCGGGCGCATCGCCCATCTGGTGGTCGCTGGCAAATGCGCCACCACATCTTGCATTGCGCATTGCGCAGCGCGCGAACCCGAATTTATTCAAGAAAATTGGTGCTTTGAGCACCGCAGTTCATGTGATACCCTCAAAGAAAATAAGCGCGGCAACAATCGTCGCCACGAGGCAGAAACAAGACAAAAAAGAGCAGAACCATGAAAATATGGGGCAGTCGGCCTCTGCTGTGGGGCCTGGTCGCGCTGGCGACGGTCTGGATGCTCGTGGTCGTGCCGCTGAGCGCGACGGCAGCTCCCTACGCGGGCTACGTGATCGACGGGCGCAACGGCAAGGTGCTCTATTCCGAGAACGCCAACACGCGACTTCACCCCGCCTCTCTGACCAAGATGATGACGCTCTACATCGTGTTCGAGGCGGTGGAAAACGGTGAGATCGGCCTCGACGATCTTGTGACCATCTCGCGCCACGCCGCCTCCGAGCCGCCCAGCAAGCTGGGCCTGCGCACCGGTCAGCGAATCAAGCTGCGCTATCTCGTCCGGGCCGCCGCAGTGCGTTCGGCCAACGATGCCGCCACCGCGCTGGCCGAGGCGATCGAAGGATCGGAGGCGCGCTTTGCCCGCCGCATGAATCGCACGGCCAAGGCGATGGGGATGACGCGGACCACGTTCAAGAACGCGCATGGCCTGACCGAGAGCGGGCACCTGTCCACGGCCCGCGACATGACGATCCTCGGGCGGCACGTGCTTTATGACTATCCCGATTATTACAACCTGTTCTCGCGGATCACCGCCGATGCCGGCGTCAAACGTGTAAGCCACACCAACCGCCGCATGCTGCGCAGCTACCACGGCGCGGACGGGATCAAGACCGGCTATACACGCGCCGCCGGGTTCAACCTCGTGGCAAGTGCCGAGCGGGGAGGCGAGCGCATCATCGCCACCGTGTTCGGCGGCAAATCCACCGCGTCGCGCAACGCGCAGGTGGCCAAGCTGCTCGACCTCGGATTTCGTAAGGCCGCGCACCGCGTCGCCCTGGCACCGCCGGGTCGCCCGCCCTACCTGGGCAAGCTGGACCATGCGCCGGTAACGATTGCCGCCGGAGCGGTACGCCCGGCCTATGCCGCGCGGACGGTGCGGCTTGCCACCGCCGCCGCGGTGCGCAAGAGCCTGCGGCCACGGCCCCGCCCCGGCGCCGAGCCGGTGGCGCCGGCGGCCCCTGTGATGCTGGCCGATGCCGACGGCATAGAGCGCGCGGTGCGCGACGCCGCCGAGGCCGCCGAGGCCAGCACGACAGAGATCGCCGCGGTCGAAGACATCCCGGCATTGCGCCCCGAACCGCGCCCCGAAACGATACCTGACGCGGAACCTGCCGCGGAAACCAGGGTGGCAGCCGGGTCGGCGGAGCCGGAACGGGAGGTCGTCACCCGCGTCTCTACCTCCGATGGTCGCCATTGGGGCGTGAACGTCGGGCGTTATCCCAACGAGTTCAAGGCGCGGCAGGTGCTGCTGCGCACAGCGCTGAGCGAGATTTCCACGCTCGACGGCAGTCTGCGCAAGGTGGTGCGCCATCCCACCGGGTTCGACGCGAATTTCATGGGTATGACCCGCGAGTCCGCCGATCTCGCCTGCCGTCGGCTGCAGGCGCGCCAGGTCACCTGCTTCATGATCGGGCCGGGCTGAGGCGCGTCAGTCGCCGCGCAGTGTGGCCCATGCATAGGGCGGCCACATCATCGCCCGCCGCAACCGTCCCAAAGGCCAGCGCCTGGGCGGGGTCTGCATGATTTCGGGGTAGCGTGCCCGAGGCGTGCGCCCGGTTGCCAGATCGGCGAGGATCGCGCCCGCGTGGCTGGCCATCGCGACACCGTTGCCGTGATAGTTGAGCGCCGCGAAGGCGCCCGGCATCTCGGGGATCGGCCCGGCGAAGGGCGTGAGATCGGGGGCGAGCGACAAAAGGCCATTCCAGCCATGCGGCGTCTCGACATGCCGCCATGCCGGGAACATCGCGTCGAAATGCCGCCGGATGGTGCGGTGCATCCGCTCGTCGTGACGCGGCGAGGAGAATAGCCCGCCGCGCATCCCGAAGAGCATCCGCCGGTCGGGCATCAGCCGGAAATAATGCAGGAAGAACCGATCATCGTAGCACATCTGGTGCGTGGTCCAGCCTTGGGCGGTCAGTTCTTCTTCGGTAAGCGGGCGGGTGACGATCACGTTGGACTGTGTCGGCAGGTAGCGGCCCCGCAGCCAGCCGGGCAGATCGTCCGACGAATAGCCGTTGGTGGCCACGATCAGGCGGCGCGCGGTGATCCGGGCGTCGGGCGTGGTGAGGTGAAAGCGGCCATCGGAGCGAATCGCGGTGACCGGCGAATTGGCGTGGATGCGTGCCCCTGCCCCGGTGGCGGCCCGGGCAAGGCCGAGCGCATATTTCAACGGGTTGAGGGCAAAGCCGATAGGCGTTGTGAGGGCCGCGAAGAACGGGCCGCGCATCCCCTCTCGTGCCAGTTCGGCGCCCGGAATGAGCGTGGGTGTTACGCCGTAATCCGCCTCGATCTGCGCGGCGCGGGCCGTGAACCCGGCGGCGGCGCGGGGTGTGTGGGCCATCGCCGTCTCGCCCTCGGAATGGGTATCAGCAATGATGCCGTGGCGGTCGATCAGGGCGCGCACCGTCTCGACCGCGGCCATCTCGGTGCGCCGCCAGTCACGGCGGGCATCCTCGCCGTGAAACCGGCGCAGCATCGCGTCCGACGCCTTGGCCCCGCCGAGACAGCAGAACCCGCCGTTGCGCCCCGATGCGCCCCAGCCTACGTGCTCTGCCTCGAAGACGCACACGTCCTCGCCCGCCTCTGCGAGGCGCAGCGCCGCCGACAGCCCGGTGAAGCCCGCGCCGATCACCGCCACGTCGCAGGCGATTTCGCCCTCGGCGGCGGGGTAGTCGGGGATATCGGCGGTCCCGGCCCAGAAGCAGGTGGCGCGCGGACCGGGCCCGTAGGCGTGCGCGGGGAAGACGCGCCTCATACCTGTTGCGCCGCGGCGCGCTCCTCGGCCTGTTGGCGCAGGCTGGCGCGCTTGGTGACGAGCGAGGCGGTGATGACCCCGACGGCCACGATGCCGATCATGATGGTCGAAAGCGCGTTGATCTCGGGGCTGACACCCAGCCGGATCGAGGACCAGATCTTGATCGGCAGGGTGGTGGCCGAGGGCCCGGCGGTAAAGGACGCGATCACCAGATCATCGAGCGAGAGCGTAAAGGCCAGCAGCCATCCCGAGATCACGGCGGGCGCGATAATCGGCAGGGTGACGAGGCGGAACGCGTCGAAGGCCGAACAGCCGAGATCGAGCGCCGCCTCTTCCAGCGAGCGATCGAAGCTCATCAGCCGCGAGGATACCACCACCGCAACAAAGGCCATCGAGAAGGTGGTGTGCGCAAGGATGATGGTGAGGATGCCGCGATCGAGCCCGATGCCGATGAAGAGAAGCAGGAGCGACAGGCCGGTGATCACCTCTGGCATCACCAGCGGCGCGTAGATCATGCCGGAAAACAACGTCCGCCCCGGGAACCGCCCGGCGCGCACCAGCACCAGCGCGGCCATCGTGCCCAGCACCGTGGCGATGGTCGAGGACGTCACTGCCACCTTGAGCGTAACGACGGCGGCGTCGAGGAACGCCTCGTTCTGGACGAGCGTGCCATACCATTTGGTCGAGAACCCGGCCCAGACGGTTACCAGCTTCGACTCGTTGAAGCTGTAGACGATGAGAATCAGCATCGGCAGGTAGAGAAAGGCGAAGCCCAGTGTGAGAGAGGTGGCGTTGAACCATGTCAGGCGTCTCATGCGCGCGCCCTCCGGTCGCCGATTTCTTCGAAAGAAATCGGGGCGAAATCTTTTGAAGATTTCGGATGCGTCGCGTTCGTCATCCCTCTGCCTCCCGGCTCTTCTGCTCGTTGCGCTGGAACAGGATGATCGGGATGATGAGGATCAGCAGCAGCACCACCGCCACCGCGCTTGCCACCGGCCAGTCGCGGTTGTTGAAGAATTCCTCCCACAGCACCTTGCCGATCATCAGCGTGCGCGATCCGCCCAGCAGCGAGGGGATGACGAATTCACCGATGGTGGGGATGAAGACGAGGAAACAGCCCGCCACGATCCCGTTCTTCGACAGGGGCACCGTCACCAGCCAGAAGGCCGTGAGCCGCGAGCAGCCCAGGTCCTCGGCCGCTTCGAGAAGCGAGCCGTCCATTCGCTCGAGCGTCGAGTAGATCGGCAGGATCATGAACGGAAGGTACGTATAGACGATGCCGATATAGACGGCCGTGGGGGTGTTGAGGATAACCAGCGGCTCGGAAATCAGCCCTGCCCAGAGCAGAAGCTGGTTGAGATAGCCCTCGGTCGAGAGAATCCCCATCCACGAATAGACCCGGATGAGAAACGACGTCCAGAACGGCAGGATCACCAGCATCATCAGCGTCGGGCGCCAGTGATCGGGCGCGTTGGCCATGCCATAGGCGATGGGATAGCCCACGATCAGCGTGATGAACGTGGCCAGCGCCGCGATCTGGAGCGACGACAGGTAGGCCTTCCAGTAGAGATCATCGGTGGTCAGGAAGGTGAAGTTCTCGAAATCGAGCGCGGCGAGGAAATCCTTGAACCCTGCCCATCCCTCGGACAGGTCGAGCGTGGGCGTGTAGGGCGGGATCGCGAGCGCGATATCCGACAGCGAAATCTTGAGCACGATTCCGAAAGGAACGAGGAACAGCGCCAGAAGCCAGGCATAGGGTAGCGCGATGAGGGCGAAGCGGCGCATCCCGTCACTCCCTCAAGAGCACGGCGGCGGTATCGGTCCACGACAGCCACACCGTGTCTTCCCAAGTGAAATCGCGACGCGAGAGGCGGCGGGTGTTGGCGGCCTGCGCCTTGACCATCTGCCCGCCTTCGATCTCGACATGGTAGGTCGAGAGATTGCCGAGATAGGCGATGTCGATGATCGTGCCCTGCACGGCATTGCGGCGGTCCGCCGGACGCTCGGCGGTGATCGAAACCTTTTCGGGGCGCAGCGCGAGGTGGCAGGTCTCGCCCTCGGCGAGGTCGATATCGAAGGCCGAGTAGATCGGTGCGGCCGCTTCGGCATAGTGCACCTCGTAGCCCTCGCCCGCCGGGCTGGCACGACCGGTGATGATCGTCACATCGCCAATGAAATCCGCGACATAGGTGGTGCTCGGGTTTTCATAGATGCGCGCGGGCGTGTCGGCCTGCACGATGCGGCCCTC
Source organism: Roseovarius nitratireducens (assembly GCF_002925845.1). Taxonomy (GTDB): domain Bacteria; phylum Pseudomonadota; class Alphaproteobacteria; order Rhodobacterales; family Rhodobacteraceae; genus Roseovarius; species Roseovarius nitratireducens. The sequence goes on from NZ_PDNI01000077.1 coordinate 38,029, forward strand.
GTCCATCACCGCGACGCGGCTGGCCACGGTCATCGCCTCTTCCTGGTCGTGGGTGACGATGACGAAGGTGGTGCCGGTCTTTTCCTGGATGTCCATCAGCTCGAACTGCGTGGCCTGCCGCAGCTTGGCGTCGAGCGCGCCCATTGGCTCGTCGAGCAGCAAGAGCTTGGGCGCCTTGGCGAGGCTGCGCGCGAGCGCCACGCGCTGCCGCTGGCCGCCGGAAATCTGGTGCGGTTTGCGGCGGGCGAATTGCGTGAGCCGCGTGAGCGTGAGCATTTCCTCGACCCGCGCGGCGATCGCGTCCTTCGACATGCGATCGCGCTTGAGGCCGAAGGCGATGTTGTCCCACACGGAGAGATGCGGAAAGAGCGCGTAGGACTGGAACATCATGTTCACCGCGCGCTTGTTGGGCGGGATGGGGGCGATGTCCTGCCCGCCCAGAAGGATGGTACCCTCGGTCGGGGCCTCGAAGCCGGCGAGCATCCGCATCATCGTGGTCTTGCCGCAGCCCGAGGGCCCGAGAAGGGCGAAGAACTCTTTCTCGTAGATGTCGAATGTCTGGTTGTCGATGGCGGTGAAATCGCCGAACCGCTTGGTGACATTCTTGAACTGGATGAGCGGTTTTTCGTCCGGATCGTTCCACGGCTCGAAGACGGTCTGCCCCATGCTGCCCCCGGCATTTACGGATATGAAAAGGCCCGCGCCGGGAGGGCGCGGGCCGGTCATCGCGATCAGGTGCCGGACTTGATCTTGGTCCACAGACGGGTGACCACCCGCTGCACCTTCGCCGGGTAGGGCGTGGTGGTGAAGAGGTTGTCGAGCGCCTCCTGCGAGGGATAGATCGCCGGATCACCGATCACGTCCTCGACCAGGTGTTCCTGCGACGCCTTGTTGCCGTTGGCGTAGTAGACGTAGTTCGACGCCGTCGCCATGTTCTGTGCGTCCATGATGAAGTTCAGGAACGTGTGGGCGCCGTCGGGGTTCGGGGCATCGACCGGAATGGCCATCTGGTCGAACCACATCTGCGCGCCTTCCTTGGGGGCGTTGTAGACGATCTCGACACCGTTATCGGCCTCGTCGGCACGGTCGCGCGCCTGAAGGATGTCGCCGGACCAGCCCACCGCGACGCAGATATCGCCGTTGGCCAGCGCGTTGATGTATTCGGAGCTGTGGAACTTCTGGATGTAGGGGCGCACCGCCATCAGGATCGGCTCGACCTTGGCGATCACGTCCGGGTCATGGCTGTTCGGATCTTCGCCGATATAGTTGAGCGCCATCGGGATCATCTCGGCGGGGGCGTCAAGGAAATGCACGCCGCAGTCGCCGAGTTTCTCCATGTTGTCGGGGTTGAGCACCAGTTCGAGGCTGTCGAGCGGCGCATCCTCGCCCAGTGCCTCCTGTACCTTGCCGACATTGGCGCCGATGCCGGTGGTGCCCCACATGTAGTTGATCGAGTAGGCGTTTTCCGGGTCGTATTGCTCGGTACGCTTGGTGACCACGTCCCACATGTTATCCAGATTGGGCAGCTTGGACTTGTCGAGCTTCTGGAACGCGCCCGCCTGGATCTGACGTTGCAGGAAGGTGCCCGAGGGCACCACCACGTCATAGCCCGAGCCGCCGGCGAGCATCTTGGTTTCCAGCACCTCGTTGCTGTCGAACACGTCGTAGACGAGATCGAGGCCGGTCTCTTCCTCGAACTTGGTGAGCAGCGATTCGTCGATATAGTCGGACCAGTTGTAGACGCGCACTTCCTCTGCCGAGGCGGCGGCGGTACCGAGCGCGAGCGTGGCGGTGGTGGTCAGTATAAGGTATTTCATGGTGGTCTCCCGTTGGTTCGGCACGTTGTCTGCCTTGGTGGCATTTGATCAAAAACTGCCGCGGATGGCAATATGGTAATGTTTTCACGCAGCCGTTAAACTCGCAAGCGATGAGTTTGCACAGACATCGGGGATGCCGGAGTGACATCGAGAACCGCACGCAAAACGGGCAGCGAGACCGCCCTCGCCCCGCGCCTTCCGGCGCATGAGACGATCTATCGCGAGTTGCGCGCGCTGGTGCTCTTTGGCGATCTGGCCCCCGGACAGGCGGTGACGATCCAGGGGCTGTGCGACCGGCTCGGTGCGGGCATGACGCCGGTGCGCGAGGCGCTGCGGCGGCTGATCGCCGAGGGCGCGCTGGAGTTCCAGGGCAACAGGCGGGTCTCGGTGCCGCTGCTGGATGCCGGGAATATCGGGGAATTGATCTTTGCGCGTCAATGGCTTGACCCTCACCTCGCGCGGCGCGCGACAGAGCGCGCAACGCCTGCGGACCTTGACCACCTGACCGAGGTCGACGACGATCTCGACCGCGCCATCCTGCGCGGGGACATGCGCGCCTATCTCGAACTCAACCACCGCTTTCACCGTGCGCTCTATGAAATTGCCGCGGCCCCGATCCTGACGGACGTGGCAGACGGGCTATGGCTGCGCTTTGGTCCGTCGCTGCGGGTGGTGTGCGGACGGGTGGGCACCGAGGGCCTGCCTGATCGGCACAAGGACCTGCTTGCGGCGATGCGCGCGGGCGATACCGAGGCCGCCGCCGAGGCAATCCGTGCCGACGTGGTGCAGGGGATGGAGCAGGTACGCCAATCGCTGTCGCGCCAGCCGCGGGACGACTGATTCGATTGACAGCGATAAATTTGATCATATTCTTGGTGGAAGGCGGCTGACCGGGCCGCACCCCCGATTCCCCGAGACGAAAGGGTCCGCCATGACCACGATCACCAATCACCTGCCCACCGCCGAGCTTCAGGCGCTCGATGCCGCGCATCACATGCATCCCTTTACCCATGGTGACGCGATCAACGCCAAGGGCGCGCGCATCGTCACCCGCGCGCGCGGCGTGACGCTGACCGACAGCGACGGCAACGAGATTCTCGACGCGATGGCGGGGTTGTGGTGCGTCAATATCGGCTACGGGCGCGAGGAGCTGGCCGAGGTGGCAGCGCGGCAGATGCGCGAGCTACCCTATTACAACACCTTCTTCCAGACCAGCCATGTGCCCGCCATCGCGCTGGCCAAGCGGTTGGCGGAACTGGCGCCGGGCGATCTCAACCACGTGTTTTATGCCTGTTCGGGCTCGGAGGCCAATGACACCAATATCCGCATGGTGCGCACCTACTGGGCGGAAAAGGGCGAGCCGGAGCGCAACATCATCATCGCGCGGCACAACGGCTATCACGGCTCGTCGATGGGCAGCGCGAGCCTTGGCGGCATGGGGGGCATGCACGCGCAGGGCGGTATGCCCATTCCCGACATCCACCATATCGACCAGCCCCACTGGTATGCCGAGGGCGGTGATACGGACCCGGAGGCATTCGGCCTCGCCCGCGCGCGGCAACTGGAGGAGAAGATCGAGGAACTGGGGCCGCACCGCATCGCCGCCTTCATCGGCGAGCCGGTACAGGGCGCGGGTGGCGTGATCATTCCGCCCGACAGCTATTGGCCGGAGATCCAGCGGATTTGCGACAAGTACGGCATCCTGTTGATCGCCGACGAGGTGATCTGCGGGTTCGGCCGCACGGGCAACTGGTTCGGCAGCCAGACGCTCGGCATTCGCCCCGACATCATGACCATCGCCAAAGGTCTGTCGTCGGGCTATGCGCCCATCGGCGGGTCGATCGTGTCGGACGAGGTGGCGCGCGTGCTGAATGGCTGCGAGTTCAACCACGGCTATACCTATTCGGGGCACCCGGTGTCCTGCGCCGTGGCGCTGGAGAACCTGCGCATCCTCGACGAGGAGGGGATCGTCACCCGCGTGGCCGAAGAAACCGGCCCTTACCTGAAGGAAAAATGGGAGAGCCTCGCCGCGCACCCGATGGTGGGCGAGGCGCGGATCGTGGGCATGATGGGGTCCATCGCGCTGACACCGGACAAGGGCGCGCGCGCGAAGTTCGCCTCGGAGCCGGGGACGGTGGGCTATATCTGCCGCGAGCGGTGTTTCGCCAACAACCTGGTGATGCGCCACGTGGGCGACCGCATGATCATTTCGCCGCCGCTGGTGATCTCGAAGTCGGAAATCGACACGCTGATCGACCGGGCGTGGCGCTCGCTTGACGAGGCGGAGCGGCAGGTCCGCGACGAGGGGCTGATGAAGGCGGCGGCGTGAGGGGTGGTTTGAGGCGCTGACGCGGCTGGCCTGGAGGGGACGTTGCCGTCTGGTCCCCGCGCGGAGTCAAGGCGCGTTTACGCGCCGCCGCGCAGCGCCCGACCGCCCCCCGGGCGGGCGCTGCGCGGCTCCTCAAGCGTTGTGCTGAACGCCCGCTTCAGGCCATTTCGCAGCGGCGTGAAGCGTCGTTCGGGGCGGGTCATCACCGCCCGACCGCTCTTGCCCCCCGCCCCCTCCCGCGCGACAGTGAGGCAAAGCAACCGGAGGGCGGAAAATGGCGAAGCTTGAGGACCGGATCGCGCAGGGGCGGGGGGACGAACCGGCAGACCTCGTGCTGCGGGGCGGTGCGGTGTTCGACCTGGTCACGGGGGCGATGATCCCCGGCGACGTGGCGATCTGCGGCGATACCATCGTCGGCGTCGGCGCCGAGTACGAGGGGCGGCAGGTGATCGACGTGGCGGGTCTCATCCTCGTGCCCGGCTTCATCGACACGCATCTGCATATCGAAAGCTCGCTGGTCACGCCGCTGGAGTTCGACCGCTGCGTGACGCCCCGGGGCGTGACCACCGCGATTTGCGATCCGCACGAGATTGCCAACGTGATGGGGCTGGATGGCATCCGCTATTTCCAGGAGGCGAGTGCGCATACGCTGATGGATATCAGGGTGCAACTCAGCTCCTGCGTGCCGTCCACGGACATGGAAACGGCGGGCGCCGAGATCGGGGCCGAGGATTTGCGGCAGGTGATGGGCCACCCCTCGGGCATCGGGCTGGCCGAGGTGATGAACTATCCCGGCGTGATCCACCGCGACCCCGGCATGATGGCCAAGCTGCGGCTCTTCGAGGGGGGCCACATGGACGGGCATTGCCCGCAGCTTTCAGGTCGCGATCTCAACGCCTATTGCGCCGCCGGTATCCGCACCGAGCACGAGGCGACCACCGTCGAGGAGGCGCGCGAGAAGCTGCAAAGGGGGATGCGGGTGCTGATCCGTGAAGGCTCGGTCAGCAAGGATCTCGAGGCGCTGGCGCCGCTGCTGTCGGACATCACCGCGCCCTACATGTGCCTGTGCACCGATGACCGCAACCCGCTCGATATTGCCGAGGAAGGCCATCTCGACCACATGATCCGGCGGCTCATCGCGCGCGGAGCCTCGCCGCTCGCGGCCTATCGCGCAGCGTCGCTGTCGGGGGCCGAGGCGTTCGGGCTGCGCGACCGGGGGTTGATCGCGCCGGGGCGACGGGCGGATATCGTGGCTGTGGGATCGCTGGAGGATTGCGACGCGCGGCTGGTGCTGTGCGCGGGCCGGGTGGCCGATGAGGCCGCGTTTGGCACGCGCAGCGGGGTGGCCCCGGTGGGGCGGCGCTCGGTCATGGCCCCGCGCGTGCGCGCCGAGGATTTCCGCCACGGCGGAAACCGGGCGGAAACGGATGTGATCGGTATCCTGGAGGGACGCATCCTGACAGAGCACCTGCGCGAGGAGATCGCGCCCGAGGACGGCGACAAGCGCCCCGACGCGGGCCGCGACCTGGTGCGGATCGCGGTGGTGGAGCGGCACGGGAAGAACGGCAACATCGCCACCGGCTTCGTGCGCGGCTTTGGCCTGCGGGCGGGGGCCATTGCCTCGACCGTGTGCCACGACCACCACAACATCGCCTGCGTCGGCATGGATTACGGCGACATGGCCGTGGCGGTGAACCGGATGGCCGAGATCGAAGGCGGTTTCGTGGTGGTGGAAGGCGGCCGGGTGCTGGCCGAATTGCCGCTGCCGGTGGCCGGGCTGATGAGTCTTGCACCGTTCGAGGAGGTGCGCGCGCGGCTGGTGGAGTTGCGCGCGGCGGCGAAATCGCTCGGCGTGGCGCTGCACGAGCCGTTCCTGCAACTGGCGTTTCTCGCGCTGCCGGTGATTCCGGCGCTCAAGATCACCGACCGGGGGCTGGTGGACGTGACGCGGTTCGAGTTGATCGGGTGAAAGAGCGGGGCGGGGCTGGCCTGGAGGGGACATTGAACCGTCTGGCGATGAGCCGCGCAGCGCCCGACCGCCGGGTGGGCGCAAAACCGGTTACGCAGCGCGATTTATGGTGCAAGATACTTCTGGAATTACCGTTACTTGCACCGTCGAGGAGCGCCCGCCCGAGGGGGCGGTCGGGCGCTGCGCGGCGGCGCGTAAACGCGCCTCGATTCCGCGCATGGGCACCAAGACCTGAACGTCCGCTCCGGGTCATTCGCGACGACACACGAGCGCAAGCCCCCCCGATTGCGCCCCTCAGAATGCCTTGAAGGTCAGCGTCGTCTCGGTGCGCTCGATCCCCTCGATATCGAGCAGGTTGTCGTTGATGTATTTGCCGATATCCGCGTCCTCTGGGACATAGAGCTTCATCAAGAGGTCAAAAGGGCCCGAGGTGGAGTGCAGTTCCGAGTGTATCTCGCGCAGGGCGATGTCCTCGGCCACGCGGTAGGAGTGGCCGGGCTTGCAGCGGATGTTGATGAAGACGCAGCGCATTTTGGCTCTCCCGCTGTGGTGATTTCTCCGCGAGTATTTCCGCTACGCGCGCGATTGTCCATGACCTCGGGCCGGGGTGAGGATGGGCCGCAGAAGCGCCAGCGGATGCGCGCGCAGGGACAGACGCAGGGAGGCGTAATCCTCGACCATTTCCTCGCCAAGGCTCATCGCGGGCAGGGTTGCCGCGGGCTCGTCGATCCGCTCGCCGTCGAGGTCGCGGGCAAAGAGCGGCAGCGGCGCTGCGCTGCGAATCGCGCGCGCCTGCCAGAGCGCGTCGCGGCGCGACATCCCCAGCGCGGCAAAGGCATCGGCCTCGGCCAGCCGCGCGATGAGCGCAGGCGCGGTGCCCGCGCGTCGCCACACGTCCTCGGGGCCCTGGTAGCCGTTGCCGCGCGCCGCCGCGATCCAGTCGGCCTCTTCGCGGGCCACGCCCCGCACCTGCCGGAAGCCCAGCCGCAGCGCCAGCCCGCCGCGCCCGTCCGGTTCCAGCGTATTGTCCCAGCAGGACGCGTTGATGCAGACGGGGCGCACCGTCACGCCATGTTCGCGCGCGTCGCGCACGATCTGCGCGGGGGCGTAAAAGCCCATCGGCTGGGAATTGAGCAGCGCGCAGGCAAAGACCGCCGGGTGGTGGCACTTGATCCAGGCGCTGGCATAGACCAGCAGGGCAAAGCTTGCCGCGTGACTCTCGGGGAAGCCGTAGCTGCCGAAACCCTCGATCTGGCTGAAACACCGCTCGGCAAAGTCCATGTCATAGCCGTTCTCGCGCATCCCCCGCAGGAAGCGGTTGCGAAACTCGCTGACATTGCCATGCTTCTTGAACGTCGCCAGCGACCGGCGCAGGCGGTCGGCCTCTTCCGGCGAGAAGCCCGCGCCGATGATGGCGATCTGCATCGCCTGTTCCTGAAAGAGCGGCACGCCCAGCGTCTTGCCCAGCACGCGGCCCAGCTCGTCCGAGGGAAAGCGCACCGCCTCTTCGCCATTGCGGCGGCGGATGAAGGGATGCACCATATCGCCCTGGATCGGCCCGGGGCGGATGATCGCCACCTGGATCACCAGGTCATAGAAGCATCGCGGGCGCATCCGGGGCAGGAAATTCATCTGCGCGCGGCTTTCCACCTGGAACACGCCGAGGCTGTCGGCGCGGCCCAGCATCTCGTAGACGCGCCCGTCCTCGGGCGGCAGCGTGGCGAGGCCGTAGCGCGTGCCATGGTGATCGGCCAAGAGGTCGAACGCGCGGCGCAGGCAGCTCAGCATGCCCAGCGCCAGCACGTCCACCTTGAGGATGCCGAGGGTGTCGATGTCGTCCTTGTCCCAGCAGATCACCGTGCGCTCCTCCATCGCCGCGTTCTCGATGGGCACAAGCTCGTCCAGCCGGTCGGCGGCGATGACGAAACCGCCGACATGCTGGCTCAGGTGGCGGGGAAAGCCGATGATCTCGTCCACCAGATCGAGCGTCAGGGCAAGGCGGCGGTCGCGCGGGTCGAGGCCGATCCCGGCGAGGCGCGCCGCGTCGGGGCGACGCGCGCTGCCCGCGCCCCATATCTGTGACGAGATCGCCGACAGCATATCCTCCGACAGGCCCATCGCGCGGCCCACCTCGCGGATGGCGCGCTTGGCGCGGTAGTGAATCACCGTGGCGCACAGCCCGGCGCGGTGACGCCCGTAGCGTTCATAAATCCACTGGATCACCTCCTCGCGGCGCTCATGCTCGAAATCCACGTCGATATCGGGCGGCTCGTCGCGGGCCTCTGACACGAAGCGCTCGAACACCATGGTGCCGATCTCGGGGCTGACCGAGGTGACGCCGAGGCAGTAGCAGACCACCGAATTGGCCGCCGAGCCACGCCCCTGGCACAGGATGCCGCGTGAGCGGGCAAAGGCCACCACGTCATGCACGGTCAGGAAATAGGGCTCGTAGCGCATCCGCGCGATGAGGGCCAACTCGTGCTCCATCATCGCGCGCACGCGGTCAGGCGCGCCCTGCGGATAGCGCCAGTTCAGGCCCGCCTCGGCCAACCGCCGCAGCCGCGCGGTCGGGGTCTCGCCGCCCTCCGCCTCGCTGGGATAGTCGTGGCGCAGCTCGTCGAGCGAGAAGGTCAGTCGCGCGGCCAGCGCCGTGGCGCGGTCCACCGCGTCCTCGTGCCCCGTGAACAGGCGGCGCATCTCGGCCTCCGAGCGCAGCCGCCCTTCGGCATTGGGCAGGGCGTGGCGGCCCAGCCGGTCCACCGTCAGCCCGAGCCGGATCGCGCTCAGCACATCGGCGAGGCGACGGCGATGGGCGCGGTGCAGGATCGGGCAGGCGGCGGCGACGGTGGGCAGGCCGAGCCGCGCCGCGATCCCCGCCAGCCGGTCAAAGCGTGCAGGATCGCGCCCGTCGTAATGCGGGTGCAGGAGCAGGTGCAGCCGGTCGCCGAGGCAGCCCCTCAGCCGCCGCGCCTGATCCTGCCAGCCGGGCGCGGTTTCGGGGTGCAGAAGGAGGTGCAAACCCCCTGCCCCCTCCAGCACGTCGGCAAGGGTCAGATCGCAGCCCCCCTTGGCCGCGCGCCGCCGCCCCAGCGTCAGGAGCCGACAGAGCCGCGCCCAGCCCTGCCGGTCGCCGGGCAGCGCGGTGAGCGTGAGGCCATCGCGCAGCACCAGCCGGGTGGCGGGGATGAGGCGGGGAGCGTTGGCCCATGCGGGCGGCGCGGGGTGCGGTGCGGGCGGGCCGTGCAGCCCCTCGCGCGCCTCCAGCGCCTGCCGCTCGCGCACCTGCCGCGCGATCTCTCGCGTGCGGGCATGGGCGCGCACGATCCCCGCCACGGAATTCACATCGGCCACCGCCACGCCCGCGAGGCCCAGCGCGGCGGCACGCTCGATGTATTCCTCGGGGTGGGCGGCCCCGGTGAGGAAGGTGAAATTCGAGGTAGCGGACAGTTCGGCGAACATCATGGGCGATTCGATCAGGCAGCGTTCCGGTCAGGATATTCATGTTTTGTTCTTTTGTGGAGTCGCCTGCCCACCCTGCGACAAAACCGGCGCGGGCCGTCTTGCGGGTTCACAAATTCGTGACCGCGCATATAACCGGATACCGGAAAGGCAGGGGACATGACGGGCAGGCGGGGCATGGGCAGAGGGTGGGCGCGCGGCGGCGCGGCGGTGCTGCTGGCGCTGATCCTCGCGCTGCGCGTCGCGGCGCTGCCGGTGGTGATGGCGGGCGGTGCGCCCGGCCCCGGCATGATGGCGATCTGCACCGGGGCCGAGATCATCTATGTCCCCATCGGCGGCGGCCCGGCCGAGCCCGCGCCCGACGCCGCCCACGACCCCTGCCCCGCCTTCGGCATCACCGCCGCGCTCGCCCTGCCCGACATTGGCGTGACCGTTCCCGCCGGACGGCTGGTTTCGCTCACCCCTGTGCCCGGCCAAGCGGCACGCGTCGCAGCGCGCCCTGCCCCAGCGCACCGGCCCCGCGCCCCGCCCCTCGCCTGATCTGACCCTGAATCCATCAAGACAGATCACCGGGCCGCCCCGAGGCGCGCCCGATTGCGAAGGACGACACGATGCTGAAACGATCCCTTGGCGCGGCGCTGGCCTGCGCCGGGCTGCTGGCCGGCATGGCCACGGCCCAGACCATGACCCCGACGGCCATGCAGGCGGGGGGCGCGATGCCCCACGACCACGCCCGCCACCACATGCACCGCCACGGGCCCGTCGGCCTGCCGGGCCGCCACCAGATCCCCGAGGGGCGGCTGGTGCTGGTCTACCGGGCGGGGGCGATGGCCATGTCGGGCATCCGCGCGGGCACCGACGATCTAGATGCGGCCACGTTGGTGACGACCGTGCCCAACGCCTTTGCCGGCATGCCGGGCCAGCCGCCCACCATCCGCATGGCCCCGGTGGAGATGACCGGCGAGATGCACATGCTGGGCGCGATGTATGGCGCGGGCGCGCGGCTCACGGTGATGGGCATGCTGCCCTATGTGAAGAAATCCATGACCATGCGGACCTATGCCGGCCCCACCGGAACCGCCGTCCTGGGGCAGAGCACCACGCGAAGTGACGGCCTGGGCGATATCCGCCTCGGCGCGCTGTGGTCCCTGCACGAGGCGGGGCGCAGCCGCACCGCGTTCGGCCTCGGCCTGAGCCTGCCCACCGGCTCGATCACCGAGACGGGGCAGATGCTCAGCCCGATGGGCACCACGCCCACCATGCGGCTGGCCTACTCGATGCAGCTCGGCTCTGGCACCTATGACCTGCACCCCGCCCTGACATGGGAGGCCGGGCGCGGCGCGCTCAACTGGGGGGCGCAGGCGCGCGGGATCATCCGGCTGGGCGAGAATGACGAGGGCTATCGGCACGGCCACGAGGCGGCGGTCTCGGGCTGGCTCAGCTATCGCGCGGCACCGTGGATCAGCTATTCGGGCCGACTGGAATACCGCCACGCCGGGCGCATTCACGGGCGCGATCCGCGCATCATGGGGCCGTCGCTCGGGGCCGATCCGCGCAATTACGGCGGGCGTTACGTGACGCTCCATGCCGGGGCCGACCTCGCGCCGAAAAAGGGACTGTTCAAGGGTCACCGAATCGGGGTGGAGCTGGGCGTGCCGCTCTACCAGGACCTTAACGGGGTGCAGTCCAAGACGGACTGGACCCTCGCGCTGGCATGGCGCAAGCCGTTCTAGGGGGCAGAGCGGGGGGTGCGTGGCGTAAAGCGGTTGTTGGGCAGGATGCGATGAGCCGCGCGAGTGCCCGACCGAGGGCGGGTGCTCCGACGGCTTTGGTCGTCGCTTTATGGCACCATGAACGTCGAGCGATCGTGCAGGTGTGCAACGTCGCAAAAGCACCCGCCCGTCCGGGCGGTCGGGTGCTCGCGCGGCGGCGTGCAAGCACGCCTCGACTCCGCGCGGGGGTACTTGGCTACGAGCGTCCGCTCCAGACTAACCCCCCTGCCCCGTGCCGTATGCTACCGCCCGTGGCTGCGGTCATAGCCGTTGCGCGGGGGGCTCTGCCAGCCCTCCAGCGCACCCGGCGCGGGTGCGAACACCTCGACCAGAAGCGGGAAACACGCCGCCGTGTCGCTTGTGTGCTCGGCCGAGCAATCGCCGCCGGGGCAGGCGCTAAGGGCGCCCAGAAGGTCGATCTCGGCGAAGAACTCCAGATAGTCACCCGGGCGCACGGGGCTGGCCTTCATGAAATACTGACCCGTGTCGCGGGTGAAGCCGGTGCACATGAAGACGTTGAGCACATCATGGACATGGGGCTCGGCCTCGGCCAGCGACACGCCCAGCTCGTCGGCCAGCGCGCGCGTCAGGTTGGAATGGCAGCAATGGTGATACTGAACCCCCGACAAGAGGTTGCCTGTGTAAGGATCGCAGCGCGTGCCGATCACGTCATGCACCGACCCGCCATATTCGTCGATCCCGTACCAGTCGAGCGTATCCGCGATGATCGTGGCCATCGGGCGCAGGTGCGGGAAGGACGACCAGAGTCGCTCGCCGGTGGTGACATGGGTGCCGTGCAGCGCGCGGGTCTTGCCGGAATAGAACCGCTCGGACAGGTCATCGGCGTTCCACAGGTTGAGATCGCCCACCTGCGGCCCCTCGACACTGCTGATGCGGAAGAATTGCCCCGCGCCCACGCGAAAGCAGGCGGCCTCGCGCGGGGGCACCACCACCTCGGCCACTTTCGCGGCCCCCTCGCGCGCGGCACGGTAGAGCCCTAGATCCGGCGCGGGCAGCGTGTCGTTGGGGTAGCAGATCACGGGGGCCACGGCGCGGCGCGTGGCAGCATCGGCGGGGGGGTGGGTCATCGGCTATTTCCTCTGGCGACCGGGATCGTGACAGACCTTCGGTGCGTCGCCATCAGATGTAAAGACCTCGGCCCCACACGCCGCGCAGCGCCAGCGCCGACGCAGGTCGCAGCCGCTCACCCGGTATTCGCGCCAACGGCAGCCGCGCGTCGCGCGGTTGGAATAGATCATCACCAGGATGAAGGCGACGATCAGGCCGACGACCACCAGCATGCCTCAGCCTTTCGCCATCGCCGCGACCATCTCGCCGAAGCGGCTGTAGCTGTCGGCCTGTTCCTCGGGGGTGGTGCCGGTGGCGTGGTGGCCCTCGGGGGTCTTCGCATAGTCGAAATTGATGCCGGTGCCCTCGATGATCCGGTTCATCATGTTGAAGAGCGCGCAGACCTGCACCGCCTCGTAGAGCGCGGTCTCGGACCAGCCAGCGTCATAGACGGCTTGCGCGTCGCGCGCGACCAGCCTGCTCGGCAGGGTATTGAGCTTGGCCACGTAGGCAAGCACGGGGCGCAACTTCTCGTCCACCGGCGCGGTGGCGGGATCGGCGATCAGCGCGTCGATAAGGCCCGCGTCGATGCCGAACACCTCGGCATAGGCCCGGTGCGCGCCCGCGCAGAACGTGCAGGCGTTGAGCGCCGAGACATAGGTGGCGATGAGTTCGCGCTCGCCGATGCTCAGCTCGCCCTCGCCGCGCAGGAGGCCATCGGTATAGACCATGAGCGGCTGCACGTTGTCGGGGAACCGCGCGTAGAGATCGCTCAGATGCGCGGGATCGGGGAGGCTGGGGAGGAAGGGCATGGGGTCTCCTTGCGTCATGTCTGACCGCAGTCATAGACCGCGCCGCGGGGAATTTGTATGGCTCGACCGATAGCTGGCGCGGATGTGATCCATCGGCCCGAGACGAGGAGACTGTCCATGCCCATCTACATCGACGCAGACGCCTGCCCGGTCAAGGACGAGGCGGAGCGGGTGGCCACGCGGCACGGGCTGCGGATGTTTCTCGTGTCCAATGGCGGGCTGCGGCCGTCACGCAACCCGCTGGTGGAGACGGTGATCGTGCCGGATGGCCCGGACGTGGCCGACATGTGGATCGCCGAGCGCTCCGGGCCGGGCGACGTCGTGGTGACCGGAGACATCCCGCTGGCGGCGAAATGCGTGGAGGCGGGGGCGATTGTCCTCAAGCACAATGGCGAGGCGCTGACGCGGGCCAATATCGGCAACGTGCTGGCGACGCGCGACCTGATGGCCGACCTGCGCGCCGCCGATCCGTTCCGGCAGGGCGGCGGCAAGGGATTCACCAAGGCGGACCGGTCGCGGTTCCTCGACGCGCTGGAGCGGGCGGTGCGCAGCGCCGGACGCGCCGGGGAGTGAGGGTTGGTGGCACGGACGCGGAAATCGGGGTTACGTCTCTGAATTGACCGCTCGGGTGACCTTGCCCGCCAGGTCCTCGGCGATCCGGGCTTCGAGTGCGAGACGCACCCGCGAATTGCGCTGGACACGGCGTTTCAGGGTGGCTGCGTCCCATTCCACAAGACGCGCGCCCGGGGCCACCCGCACCGTTGCAGAGGCCGGCTTGCCGGTCAGGAAGGCGACCTCGCCGATGAACACCTCCGGGGGAAGGGTGAACTCTTGCGAATTCTTCTCCGCCCACATGCTGCCCGATTCAATGAAGTAGAGCCTGTCCGGCACCTCGCCTTCTTGCGTCAACGTCTCTGTCGTCTCGACCACCCGCCGCGTGGATGAGCGCATCAGCGACCGGAACTCGCCCGGCTCCATGCCACCCATCGTGTGGTACAGGTCCATCAGGCTGCCGGGAATGATGAGCTTCGACCGGCTGACCAGAAGGACCACGAGCCCGTAGAATGTGGCTGTGGCCATGGCGAGGCTTGCGAACGCGGCCTCCCAGAGGGGGGTGGGCAAAACCAGAAGATAGAAAGCGATATAGATCGCGGAACCCGTGATGAAGGTGACGCGAAGGATGATCTGGTGGCGAAACAGCATGGCCATCGTCTGGACGACCGCACCGAGCAGCACCAATTGCTCGCCAGAAAACCAGCCGCCCTCCCCGAACATGATCACCTCCCTCTGCCGCCAACATGCTCCATCTTGCTCACCAAACTGTCGCACCATGGCCTGATCCTGCCCGCTTAACAAGGGTTTGACGCCGCCTCGGGGCAATCGCCGGTGCACGACTACCGGATGGATCGCGTTGCCGCGCCGGCAGGATGTCCGGGCGCGCATCTCTTGCCCCACCGGGTAACGATGTGGACGGCCCGGGGGTTTACAATGCGCGGGCGGTCCGCTCATGTATCGGGGACAGTCGGCAAGCCTTGGATATTCATGACCACCGCGACCGTTCAGCGCGCGAACCTGACCGGCGCCGCCTATGCCTTGGCGGCGGTTACGTGCTTTTCGGTCAACGATGTGGGGATCAAGTTCCTCTCGGGCGGTTACGCGCTGCACCAGGTGGTGTTCATCCGGGCGCTGGTGGCGCTCGTGGTGTTCACCTGCCTCGTCATGCCATTCGCGGGCGGGCTCACGGTGCTGCGCACGCGCCGCCCGGTGATCCACCTCGTGCGCGGGCTGTGCGTGGTGGCGGCCAACATGTGCCTGTTCCTCGGCCTCGCGGCGCTGCCCATCGCGGACGCCACGGCGATCTTCTTCGTCTCGCCGCTGGTCATCACGGTATTCTCCGTGGTCTTCCTGCACGAGACCGTGGGGCCGCGCCGCTGGGCTGCGATCGCGGTGGGATTCGTCGGCGTACTGATCATCGTCAAGCCTGGCACCGCGGCGTTTCAGGCGGCCTCGCTGCTGCCCATCGCAGCGGCGTTTCTCTATGCCACGCTGCACATGCTTACCCGCCGGATCGGCGGCACGGAAAGCGCCGCGACCATGGCCGCCTATATCCAGATCACCTTCCTCGTCGCCAGCACGCTCATTGGCCTCGCCATCGGCGACGGGCGGTTCGCCGGGTCAGGCCACCCGTCGCTGGAATTCCTGTTTCGCGGGTGGGAGTGGCCTGCCACGGGCGATTACCCCATCCTCGCGGTGCTGGGGGTCTCGGGGCTTTTCGGCGGGCTGTTCATCAGCCAGGCCTATCGCCTGTCGGAGGCCGCCTTTGCCGCACCGTTCGAATATGTCGCCATGCCGATGGCGATATTCTGGGGCGTGACGGTCTTTGGCACATGGCCGGACGCGACCGCGTGGATCGGCATCGCGCTCATCGTCGGATCGGGTCTCTACCTGCTGTGGCGCGAGACGGTGCGCGACGCGCAGGTGGCCCGCCGCGCCCCGACCTATCGCCGCTGAGCAAAGGAGACACGCCATGCCCCCCACCATCATTCCCTTCGAAGAGGGCGAGCGCGCGCTCGACTGGCTGAGCCTGTGCGCCGCGTTTCAGGCAGGCCACGACCGCCCCCGCGCCGAGATCGCCGACAGCTTTCTCTATCGCGGCGACGACACGCTGCTGAACCGGGCCGCATGGATCGACGGACTGGGCCTTGCCGTCAAGTCGGCCACCATCTTTCCGGGCAATGCGGCGCGCGACCTGCCCACGATCAATGGCGGCGTCAACCTCTATGACGACGCCACCGGCACGCTTGCCGCGATCGTGGATTTCCACCTCGTCACCAAGTGGAAGACCGCTGGTGACAGCCTCTATGCCGCCACACGGCTGGCGCGGTCCGACAGCCGGCGCATCCTGATCGTCGGCGCGGGCACGGTCGCGCATTCGCTGTGGCAGGCCTATCGCGCCGCCTTTCCCGACGCGGAGTTCACCGTGTGGAACCGCACCCGCGCGCGCGCCGAGGAGATGGCCGAAACATGCGGCGGCATCGCGGTGGCGGACGATCTGGAACAGGCCGTGCGCGCCGCCGATATTGTCACCTCGGCCACCATGAGCACCGAGCCGGTCCTCAAGGGCGAGTGGCTGCAACCGGGCCAGCATATCGACCTCATCGGTGCCTACCGCCCCGACATGCGCGAGGCCGACGACGAAGCGCTGTGCCGTGCGCGCCTGTTCGTGGACAGCATCGACACCACCGTGGGCCATATCGGAGAGATCGAAATCCCGCTCTCGGCGGGGACCATCAGCCGCGATGACATCGTTGCCGATTTCTACGATCCGCGCGCGTTTCAGCGCCTCTCCAATGACGAGATCACGCTGTTCAAGAACGGCGGCGGCGCGCATCTGGACCTGATGACCAGCCGCTACATCCTCGACGCATGGCAATCGGCGCGGTGATCTGGGTCACGCTGGCGCTCGGGGCGCTGGCGGGGGTCGCGCCGGTTCTGCGCGAGGTGGCCCGACCCCGGATCGACAGGGTGCGGGACAACGCGCCGGGGGCGTTCGCCACGCTGTCGCGCGGGCGGACGCATTACCGCTGGCACGGGCCGGAGGGCGGGCCGGTGACGGTCTGCGTGCACGGGCTGACCACGCCCTCGTTCGTCTGGGAGGGGCTGGTGCCGGGGCTTGTCGATGCGGGGCAACGGGTGCTGACCTACGATCTCTATGGGCGCGGCTATTCCGACCGGCCCGGCGGCGCGCAGGATCGGGATTTCTTCGTGGCGCAACTGGAGGAATTGCTGGCCGATCAAGGGGTTGAAGGGCCGGTGACGCTCGTCGGCTATTCGATGGGCGGGGCCATCGCCGCCGCTTTTTCCGCGCGACATCCTGACCGGCTACGCGAGCTGGTGCTGATCGCACCCGCCGGGCTGGGACATGATCTGGGGCCGGTGGCGCGGCTGGTGGCGCGGGGCGGCGTGGTGGGGCGGTGGCTGATGCTCGCGGTCTTTCCGATGAGCTTTCGCCGGGGCTGCGAGGCCGAGCGAGGGCTGCCCACAACGGTGCCGGGGATCGTGGACCGGCAACAGGCGGAACTGCGCTGGCGTGGGTTCATTCCGGCGGTGGCGCGGTCGGTCGCGGGGATACTGGCCGAGGCGCAGGACGCGACCCACGCCGCGATCGCGCGCAGTGGCGTGCCGGTGCGGGCGGTCTGGGGGGCCGAGGATCGGGTGATCCCGCTGTCGCGAAAGGCACGGCTGGTGGAGATAAATCCAGATGCATATCAGTATGTTATCGAGGGTGCGGGGCACGGGCTGACCTATACTCATACCGACCGGGTGCTGGCCGTGATCATGGAGTGACGGGCGGTGGTGCCCGGGCGCGCGTTGGTATATGCCGCGCCCCATGTCCGATTATCACCCGCCCGACACGCCACTCGACATCCTGCACGACGACCACGAATTGCTCGTCGTCAACAAGCCCGCGGGCCTGCTCAGCGTGCCGGGCAAGGGCGCGGATCTCGCCGATTGCCTGCTCTCACGGGTGCAGGAGGTGTTTCCCACCGCGCTCTTGGTGCACCGGCTGGACCGGGACACATCGGGCGTGATGGTCTTTGGCCTGAGCCCCCATGCGCAGCGGCACCTGGGGCTGCAATTCGAGAAGCGTCAGGTGAAGAAAACCTATGTGGCACGGGTACTTGGGCAATTGTCGCCCAAGACGGGCACGGTCGATCTGCCCATCGCCGTGGACTGGCCCAACCGCCCCCGCCAGAAGGTGTGCCACGAGACGGGGCGGGGGGCGGTGACGGAGTGGCGGGTGCTGCGGCAGGGGGACGGCGAGAGCCGGGTGCGGCTGATGCCGCGGACGGGGCGCAGCCATCAGTTGCGCGTGCACATGCTGAGCCTGGGGCACCCGATCCTGGGCGATCCGCTCTATGCCACGGGAAAGGCGCGGGATTATCCGCGGCTGATGCTGCATTCCGAGGAGTTGCGGCTGCGCCATCCGGATGGCGGGGCGGGGGTAAAGTTCCGCGCAAAGGCGCCGTTCTGAGGCCGTGAAACCGGGGGCTGTACCCTGTCGGTATTTCGTCGGTATTGCGTCGGTGCCGCCGGGGAAAGACCGCCGAGGCACTCGCCCGCCGCAAGCTATCGCTTCAGCACACGGTCCGTGAGGTTCAGCCGCCCCGCGATGATCGGGCGCAGGGTCTCTGCGAGGTCGGGCTCGCGCGCCATCATCTCGGCCAACTCGTCCAGCCGATTGGTGGCGATCAGGTTGAGCGCGTCGAGGCGCGGGGTGCCGTCGGCGTGCCGGGGCAGCGCGGTCACCGGCTGAACCAGTTCGGGTTGTGGCGCGGGGGCGAGGCGGCGGAGGGCGGCGGCGTCAAGCCCGGTCTCGACAAAGGCGTAGAGCCCCACCCCGTGCGCGGGCAGCGCATAGGTGCACAGCGCCACCTCGCGCACGTCCGCGTCGGCCATGAGCGCCGCGCGCAAGCCGGGGCCGTCACGGTCCACCCGGTCCTCGGTGCCCTCGCCGTCGGACCAGTGCATCAGCCGCCTTGTGACAAGATTGTAGGCCCGTTTGCCGGTCGCCATCCAGACCCGTGAAGGCCATGCCTTTTGCGCGAGCATCCGGTATTCGGACGGCGTGAGCAGGCCGGGGGCGTAGGCGCGCTTTTGCTTGAGCAGGTGGCGCAGGTCCTCGCGCGCCATGAGGCGAAAGAGCGGCCCGTGCCGGGGGTGGAGCGAGGCAAGCTGAAAGTCGATCACCGCCGCGCGGCCCTCGGGTGTCATCAGCCAGTTCTGCGGCTTGGCGATGTCGTTATGGGTGACACCCCGGCGCCGCATCTCGCGCAGGAGGCGGCGGGCGTCGCGATACCACGCGGCGTCGGCGGGCCGGGCGAGGTGCAGCGGCGTGCCGCGTGTCCAGCTTCTGAGCAGCCCGGTACGATCGGCGCGGATGAGCAGCGGGCAGCCTTCGATCCCTGCCACCGCGCGGAGCGCGCTCGCCTCCTTGCGCGCCAGCCACCATGCGACGGGGCGCGCCCAAAACGGCACGCCGTCGAGCTTGCGCAGCACGACCGGGAAATCCGCCACCCCGTCGAGATGGCCCGACACCGTCTCGGAGAAAACATCGCGCTTGTGCACGGTCTCTGGCAGGAAGCGCGCGGCGGAGAGGTCTGGCGAAGGCGTCATGGCGCCGGGTCTAGTTGGTTTCGCGCGCCGGGGAAAGCCCCGCACGCATCAGAGCCGTGCCCAGCAATCGGGGATCAGGTCCGGATTCGACAGCTTGGTCGTGCCGAACCAGGTGGCCGGTGCGATCACCCGCTTGTCCGGCCCCGGATCGAGCCACGCCCCCCACCACGAAAAGGTGGAATTGGCGATGACGTGATGCGCGCAGCGCGACATCAGGTGCATGTCGAACGCGCCGCGCGTCTCGTCGTTGATGTCCACCACCACCTGTTCGGCCCCGAGGTCGAGGTTGTCGCGCGCCCAGTCGGGATCGTTGGAAAAGACGAAGCAGGTGAGCGGGGTTCCGAGATCGCCGGTCAGCCGGTCGATGGCCTGCCGGTAATAATCCGGCGGGCAGGCGGCGTAGCTGCCCGAGGCGAGGTAATCGCCGCGCCGGACGTGCATCGAGACGGCACAGGGTGCGGCGTCGATCCGCGCCGCCATGTCGGCATTGGCGGGGTCGAGCGGGGTGGTGAAGGCAAGGTCGTCGCGCAGCCGGTCGGCGATGGCGGCGAAAAAGCGTTCGGACTGCCAGTAACCGTGCAGGTAGGTGCCGTCGGGCAGGTCGAAGAAATCCGGATCAAAGCCGAGCCCGCGCTCGCGGTGAAAGCGCGGATCGCGCCCGAAGAGCCGCCAGAACCCGTAGCGCAGCAGCCCGTCGGATTTGGCAGGTGGCAAGGGGACGTCGGAGAGGTAACGGGCCTGCGCGAAATGACCCATTCCGCAGGCCCTGGCGTTGCCGAGATAACGGGGATCTAGCGCCAGCCCGCAGCCAAGATGGTCGGCGAGCGCGCGCCCGGCGGCATACTGGAAAAGCTGGTTGCCCAAGCCCCCGAACAACCGCGCCACGATCATGCAAGGCCGCCCTGCGCCGGGGCGGGGCTGTGCCGCGACGCCTGCATCACCGCCCAGCGATAGCGCAGCCGCGCCCATTCCCGTCCGACCTGTTCGAACGGCGTGCGCACGCCACCCTGTATGGTCGAGCCATCGAGCCGGTCGGCGATATCGGTGATGCCCGAAGGGTAGATCGCGGCAGGACGTATCCTGGTGTGCCAATGGCTCTGAACAAAGGTATCCACGGGCCGGTCGAACGCCTCGGAGAGATGCAGGAGCCGCTCGGCGGCCGCCCGGCTCACCATCTGCGCGGTGGTGCGCAGCCCGGCCATGCGTGGCACCGAAAGCGTCGCCGGGCCATTGGTGTCCACCACGGTGGCCGGGCCATGCGACGGGCGCGTCTGGAATTGTATATAGCCCAGTTCGGCCACATGATCGCGCGCCAGCGCCAGCGCGGCGGCATAGGGCTCGGGTGCGATCTCGGCGTCGTCCTCGATGATGAACGCGTGATCGAGATCACGGCGCACGATCTCGGCCCATATCTGCCGGTGGCTGAGAAAGCAGCCGATCTCTCCGGTCTTGAGCCCGAACGGGTAGACGGGTGCGAAGAGCCGCGCGCCGACACAGGCCGCGAGGTCGGTCGAGGACATGGCGCGCCCGTCCACGGCGGCCCAGACCTCACCCGTCATTCCGCAGCCCGCGAGCAGCGCCTGCGCGTTCTCGCGACGCGCCGAGGCGCGCACGAGATGGAGGACAAAGGCGTGCTCGCTCACCGTCTCAGACGCCGGGCGTCCAGCCCGACACGGCCTTGACCTCGAGGAAATCCTCGATGCCCCATTTGCCGCCTTCGCGCCCGTGGCCCGACTGCTTCATTCCTCCGAAAGGTGCGCCGGCACCGCGCGACTTGCCATTCATCTCGACCATGCCGGAGCGCAAGGCACGCGCAAGCCGGTTGGCGCGCGCCGGATCGCCGGTCTGGACATAGTTGGTCAGGCCATAGGGCGTGTCATTGGCGATCGCGATGCCCTCTTCCTCGGTGTCGAAGGGGATGATCGACAGGACCGGGCCAAAGATTTCCTCCTGCGCGATGGTCATGTCGTTGGTCACGTCGGCAAAGACGGTGGGGCGCACGTAGAACCCCTTGTTGAAGCCCTCGGGCCGCCCGGTGCCGCCCGCCACCAGCCGCGCGCCCTCGTCGATGCCGGTCTGAATCAGATCCTGCACCTTCTGGAACTGCGTGGCGTTGACCACCGGTCCGATGTGGCGGCCCGGCTCGGACGCGGGGCCGACCTTTAGCGACCCGGCGATGGCTGCGGCCTCTTGCACGGTGCGGTCGTAGCGGTCGCGCTGTACCAGCATGCGCGTGGGGGCGTTGCAGGACTGGCCGGTGTTGTTCATGCAGTGCAGCACGCCGCGCTTGACCGCCTTTTCATCGGCATCGTCGAAGATCAGGTTGGCGCCCTTGCCGCCCAGTTCCAGGCTGACACGCTTGAGCGTGTCGGCGGCGGATCTGGAGATGAGCCGCCCGGCGCGCGCCGAGCCGGTGAAGGAGATCATATCGACGTCCGCGTGCGCCGAGAGCTGGCTGCCCACCCCCGCGCCGTCGCCGTTGACGAGGTTGAACACGCCCCTGGGCAGGCCCGCCGCGTCGATGATCTCGGCGAAGATCAGGGCGTCGAGCGGGGACTCTTCGGAAGGTTTGAGCACCATCGTGCAGCCCGCCACCAACGCGGCGATCACCTTGAGCGTGATCTGGTTCATCGGCCAGTTCCAGGGCGTGATCATGCCCACGACGCCCACCGGCTCGTGGATGATGCGGTCGTTCGGGGCGTGGTCGCCCAAGGGCGCGTCAAAGGCGAATTCGCGCGCGGCCTTGAGGAAATTGGCGGTGTGCCAGCTTCCGGCAGGCACCTGGCTGGAGCGGGCCATGTCGATGGGCGCGCCCATTTCCATGCTGATCGCCTGTGCAAGGTCCTCGGCGCGGGTCTCGTAGATCTCGAGGATCTTCTCGACATGGGCGATGCGCTCGGCGGGCGGGGTGGCCATCCATGCCGGAAAGGCGGCGCGCGCAGCGGCGACGGCAGCGTCTGTATCGGCCTGTCCGCCAAGCGCGATCACCGCGCAGGGTTCTTCGGTCGAGGGGTCGATTACCGGGTGATCGCGGCCCTCGCGCGCCTCCACCCATGCCCCGTCGATATAGAACTGGCGTTTCTCGATCATGGTTGACCTCCGTGAATTTAACGACACTCTGTCAGGGCCACCGGCGGGCTACAAGCCCGTATCGACCGGGTTGGGCGGCGTTTGATCAGACCCCGCCATACGCCGCCGCGAAGATCACGAAAGGAGATCACCATGAGTTTGCGCATCAACGATACCATCCCCGACCTCACCGTCGAGACCGATCTCGGCCGCTTTTCACTGCATGACTGGATCGGCGATGACTGGGCGATCCTGTTCTCGCATCCCAAGGACTTTACGCCCGTTTGCACCACCGAGTTCGGCGCTGTCGCGCAGCTTGCCGACGAGTGGGAGAAACGCGGCTGCAAGGTGATCGGCGTCTCGGTGGACAGCGCCGAGGACCATCGCAAGTGGAAGGCCGATATCGAGAAGGTCGGACGCGCAGCACCGGAATTCCCGATCATCGCCGATGCCGGGCTGGAGGTATCCAAGGCGTTCGGGATGCTGCCCGCCGAGGCCTATCTGCCCGAGGGGCGCACCCCCGCCGACAGCGCCACGGTGCGCAGCGTGTTCATCATCGCACCGGACAAGCAGGTAAAGCTGATGATGACCTACCCGATGACCGTGGGCCGCAATTTCGCCGAGGTGCTGCGCGCGCTGGACGCGCTTCAGACCACGGTGAAGCATGGTGTGGCCACGCCTGCCGACTGGACCGTCGGGCAGGACGTGATCGTGCCACCCTCGGTCGATGACGCGGCGGCGCGGGAGAAATTCGGCGATTTCGATGCCGATCTGCCCTATCTGCGGCGGGTGAAACTGCCGGGCTGAGGGCTTAGGGGGCCGGGCGACCGGCCCCTCTCTCCTTATCGCACGACCATCACCAAGGAATGAACCTTGGTGGGGGGGCGAGTTTGGCTTGGAGGGGACGTTGAGCCTCAAGCGCTGAGCCGCGCCATCGCATGTCCGCGGGCAGGCGATCCGACAGTTTTTCAGTGCGCTTTATTTCTGCTTTCCCGCAAAAGATTTAATCGGCGCGCTGGCTTAACCATATCGCCTGTCCGGGGGGCGGACATGCGATGGCGCGGCGGGCTTCGCCCTTGAATCCGCGCCGGGACCAAATCCCAAACGTCCGCTCCAGGCCACAAACGGTCCTGCGGCAAGCCCCCTACCGCACCACCATCACCGAGCAATCGGCGTGGCGCACCACGCGCGCGGCGTTGGGGCCGAGCAGGAAGTCGCGGAAATCTGGTTTGTGCGCGCCGATCACAATCAGGGCCGCGCCATCCGCCCGCGCCACGCGCAGGATTTCCTCGTAGGCGTTGCCGGTCACCACGACGTGACGGACCTTTTCGTTGGCCTCGGGTCCGAGAACCTCTGCCACGAGGTCGTGGAGCCGCTGCAGCGCATCTTCCTCGATACGTGGATGGTGACCCTTGTCGAAATAGGTGCCGACCACGCTCATCCCGTAGTCGGGGACCACGGTGATCACGTCGAGCTGCGCGTCGTCGAGGGCGGCAAGCCGCGCCGCCATGCGCAGCACGTGATCGTCGCGATGCGGGTTGCTGACATCGACGGCGCAGAGAACGGGACCGGTCATGCGGTGACTCCTTCCTTGGTGTTCGGCTCGCGCTCCATGCGGGCGCGCTGCAGCAGCACGATCAGCCCCAGCAGAAGGAAGGCGGGGATGAACAGAAGTTCCTGCGGCCATTGATCTACCGGTGCCTTGGCGCTGGTGACGGTCACCGGTTCGTCGCCGTAGAAATCATAGCCCTGCATCGTCTCGGAGAAGGGCGTGCCGAACATCGGCTCTTCGAGCAGAACGCGGTCACCCTCGGGGATGAGGGTAAGGCCATACTCCTGCAACAGCGCCGCGCCGTCCTTGTCCTCGGTCACCGACAGCACGAGGGTCGTCTCCTTGGGCTCGCCGCTGATGAAATCGGGGCCGGAGACGACCAAGCGGAGATCCTGCCCCGGCGTGGCCCGCCCGAGCGCCTGTTCGAGATTGGCGGGCTCGACCATCTCGAAGGGGGGCTGGATGCGGTTCATGAAATAGTCGGGCCGGAACAGCGCGAAGGCAACCAGAACCAGCGCCACGCTCTCGTAAATGCGGCTCTTGGTGAGGAACCAGCCCATCGTGCCGGCGGTAAAGACGAGGATCGCGATCGAGGCCACGATGAAGGTGATGATGCCTTGCGTCAGCGTCACGTCGATCAGCAGGAGGTTGGTGTTGAAGATGAACACGAAGGGCAGCGCCACGGTACGCAAGCTGTAGAAGAAGGCGGTGAAGCCGGTGCGGATCGCGTCGCCGCCCGAGACGGCGGCGGCGGCAAAGCTGGCCAGCCCCACCGGCGGCGTCACGTCGGCCATGATGCCGAAATAGAACACGAAGAGGTGCACCGCGATCAGCGGCACGATCAGCCCAGATTGCGCGCCAAGCTCGACCACGACCCCGGCCATCAGCGACGACACCACGATGTAGTTGGCCGTGGTCGGCAAGCCCATCCCGAGGATCAGGCTGAGAAGCCCCACGAAGATCAACATCAGCACGAGGTTGCCGCCCGAGACGAACTCGACCAGGTCGGCCATCACCTGCCCCACCCCGGTCAGCGTCACGGTGCCCACGATCACCCCCGCCGTGGCGGTGGCAAGACCGATGCCGATCATGTTGCGCGCGCCCGCGATCAGCCCGTCGAGCAGATCCTGAAGCCCGGCGCGCATGGCGTTGGCGGTATCGCTTTGGCCGCGAAAGATCGCCTTTAACGGGCGCTGCGTCAGCAGGATCACGAACAGCAGCGACGTCGCCCAGAACGCCGAGAGGCCGGGCGATTTCTGTTCGATCATCAGGAAGTAGACCAGCACCACGATGGGCAGCAGGAAGTAGAGCCCGGCCTTGTAGATCTCGCCCACCACGGGCAGGCGCACGTCTTCTGAATTGGGATCGTCCGGTTCCAGATCCGGCACGCCCGACGCCAGCCACAGAAGGGCCAGATAGGCGAGGATCAGCAGACCCGACAGGACCAGGCCCGAGCCCTCGGGCACCATCGCCACGATCCAGCCAACCGGGTATTGCACCCCGTAGCACAGCCCCGCGAAGCCCGCGAAAAAGACGAACATGCCGCCGATCGTGCGCCCGAGGCTGACCACGCGGTCGCCCAAAGTGGGCATGTTCTGTTTCACCGCCTCGAGATGGACGATGTAGACGAGCGCGATATAGCTGATCGTGGCGGGCAGGAAGGCGTGGGTGATCACCTCGACATAGGAAATGCCCACGTATTCAACCATGAGGAAGGCCGCCGCGCCCATAACCGGGGGCATGATCTGGCCGTTGACCGAGCTTGCCACCTCGACCGCGCCCGCCTTTTCGGAGGTGAAGCCCACGCGTTTCATCAGCGGAATGGTGAAGGTGCCGGTGGTGACCACGTTGGCGATGGAGGAGCCGGAGATGAGGCCGGTGGCGGCAGAGCCCACCACGGCGGCCTTGGCCGGGCCGCCGCGCAGGTGGCCGAGCGCACCGAAGGCCATCTTGATGAAGTAGTTGCCGGCGCCCGCCTTGTCCAAGAGCGCACCGAACAGGACGAAGAGAAAGACGAACTTGGCCGAGACGCCCAATGCGATACCGAACACGCCCTCTGACGTGATCCACATGTGGCTCATCGCCTTTTGCAGGCTGGCGCCCTTCCAGCGGATGACCTCGGGTATCCAGTCGGAGGCCCCGAAGAAGACATAGCCAAGGAAAATCGTGGCGATGATCGCCATCGCCGGGCCGAGCGCGCGGCGCGCGCCCTCGAACAGGATGATGAGACCGGCGAGCGCGGCCCATTTATCTGTGTGGTCGGCCAGCCCGCCGTTGTTGACGATCTTTTCGTAGAAGAAATAGCCGTAGAGCGCGAAGAATGTCCCTGCGAGGCCCAGCACCCAGTCATAGATAGGCACGTAGCGGCGCGGGCTGGAATTCAGCATCGGGTAGGCCATGAACGCCAGGAAAATCGCGAAGGCGAGGTGGATCTGGCGCGAGTTGTTGATCAGGTCGCCGGGCAGGACGTAATTGGCCAGCGGCGAGGCCAGCAGCACCTGGTAGAGCGACCAGACCACGGCCACCACCGCGATGAGCATCGCCACCGCGCCCGTGGGGTTGCGCGCGCCGCCATCGCTGGAGGCGACCATTTCCTGGAGTTCGCCCTCGCTGAGCGGGCCCTTGCCCTGCCTGTCCTCGGCCATATGTCCCGTCTCCCTGACACGCCGCGATCGGGGCGCGGTCGTTGATTATCGCTTGATAGTGGAATGACACGAACGAAAAAGGCAAGGGCAGCGTGCCGCCCTTGCCGTGTGGGTGGAGTCGTTATTCGATCCAGCCCTGTTCCTTGTAATACTTGGCCGCGCCCGCGTGCAGCGGAGCGGAAAGACCGGCGGTCGCCATTTCCTGCGGGTCGAGATTGGCGAAGGCGGGGTGCAGGCCGCGGAAATCGTCGAAGTTCTCGAACACCGATTTCACGACCGTGTAGACCGCGTCCTCGCTGACCGCATCGGAGCTGACGAAGGTGGCACCGACGCCGAAGGTCTGCGTGTCGGCGTCATTGCCGCGATACATGCCGCCGGGGATGGTGGCGGTGCGGTAGTAGGGGTTGTCGTTGACGAGCCCGTCGACGGCGTCACCCGAGACCTCGACCAGCACGCTGTCGCAGGCCGTGGTTGCCTCCTGGATCGAGCCCGAGGGGTGGCCGACGGTGTAGACCATCGCGTCGATCTGGTTGTCGCACAGAGCAGCAGACTGCTCGGCGGCCTTGAGCTCGGTCGCGAGCGCGAAATCGTCGGTGGTCCAGCCCTTGGCGTCCATCAGCACTTCCATCGTGCCACGCTGACCGGAGCCGGGGTTGCCGATATTGACGCGCTTGCCCTTGAGATCGTCGAAGGTGGTGATGCCGCTATCGGCGCGGGCCACCACGGTGAACGGCTCGGGGTGGACCGAGAACACCGCGCGCAGACCCTCGAACGCGCCGTCCTCCTCGAAGCGCGAGGTGCCGTGAAAGGCGTGATACTGCCAGTCGGACTGCGCCACGCCGAACTCAAGCTCACCCGCGCGGATGGTCTTGATGTTGTAGATCGAGCCGCCGGTGGATTCGACCGAGCAGCGGATGCCGTGATCCTTGCGGCCCTTGTTCACGAGGCGGCAGATCGCGCCGCCCGTGGGATAGTAGACGCCGGTGACGCCACCGGTGCCGATGGTGATGAATTCCTCGGCCATTGCCGCCGGGGCCATCATCGCGGCGAGCGCGGCCCCCGCAACGGTGAATTTGAACTTGGCAAACATCATTATCTCCCTTTGTTGCTGATGTTGTTGGGTTTTCGTATCAGCCGTCCCAGGTTTCGCCAAGGCGGCGGCTGCTCTCTTCGACCCGGGCGATGCGCGCGCGCGCCGCCGGGCCTGCGCGGCTCACCAGCATCCCGACCATTGCTTCGGCGAGGACGAGGGTGGCCACATAGGAGGAATAGAAATGCGGGCTGTCGGAGGGCACGACAAAGCCCGCCGAGGCGTGGCGCAGGGCTGGACAGGCGTGGCTGTCAGTGATGACCACGACATAGGCGCCCTGCGCCGCCGCGAGATGAGCGGCCTCGATCGAGCGGGTTGAGAATGGCGGCTTGGTGATGACGAGCAGCGCGTCGCGCGCGTCGAGCCCCGCGAGCGCGGCCCCGAGCGAGGCCCCCATCCGGCCACCGATGGTCCATTTACCGGTGCAGAAATGCGCCATGTAGGCGAGATATTCGACGATTCCCGTGGAGCCCAGCGCGCCGAACACCAGCACGTTGCGCGCGCCGTGAAGCCGGTCCACCGCCTGTTCCAGAAGCGCGCGGTCGATATCGCGCCGGAGCGATTCGAGATTGCTCTGGCAGGCGCTGACATGCGCCTCGAAGAAGCCGGTCTCTCCCGCCTCGTGCGCCGCCTGCAACCGCTCGGCGCGCTCGGCGAAGCTGTTGACGCGCGCGCCGATCTTTTCGCGCATCGCCTCGCGCAGGTCCTCGAAGCTCTGGTAGCCGATTGCGCGGGCGAAGCGCGAGAACGTGGCGGGGGCCAGGCCGCTGTCACTGGCGACGGTGCGCAGGGACCGCGTGGCGGTATCGACGGGATGGGCCGCCACGTATTCGCCCGCCTGCCGCAGCTTGTCGCTGAGGCCGTCGAAATTGCGCGACAGTCTCTGTTCGAACGAAGCGTTCAAACGGTCCCTCCCTGAATTTTAGATTATTCGTTCCATCTGTTTCACCCCTTGTCAATATGTGATTCATTTGTTTCATTCGTGCGAACCAGCAAGGACTCGCGCCATGACCCACGTCTTTCCCCGCCACACCAAGGCCCGCCCGCCCCGCGCCGCACGCGGCGACGGTGCTTATATCATCGACGAATCGGGGAAGAGATACCTCGACGGATCGGGCGGCGCGGCGGTCTCGTGCCTCGGGCATTCCGACCCGGACGTGACACAGGCGATCAAGGATCAGGCCGACCGAATCGCCTTTGCCCATACCGGGTTCTTCACGTCCGAGCCTGCCGAGCGGCTGGCCGACCGCTTGATCGCCCACGCGCCGGAGGGGATCGAGCGGGTCTATTTCGTCTCGGGCGGGTCCGAGGCGGTGGAGGCGGCGCTGAAACTCGCACGGCAGTATTTCCTGGAGAAGGGCGAGCCATCGCGCACCCGGTTCATCGCGCGCAGGCAGAGCTATCACGGCAACACGCTGGGCGCGCTGGGCACCGGCGGCAACATGTGGCGGCGCGAGCCGTTTGCGCCGCTGATGGTCGAGACCTCGCACATCGCGCCCTGCTATGAATATCGCGGGCGCGAGGATGGCGAGACGCCCGAGGACTATGGATTGCGCGTAGCCGATGAGCTTGAGGCGGAACTGCGCCGCGTCGGGCCGGAGAACGTGATCGGCTTCGTCGCCGAACCGGTGGTGGGGGCGACGCTGGGCGCGGTGCCATCCGTGCCGGGATATTTCCGGCGCATCCGCGAGATCTGCGACCGGCACGGCATCCTGCTGATCCTCGACGAGGTGATGTGCGGGATGGGGCGGACCGGCACGCTGTTTGCCTGCGAGCAGGACGACGTGCGCCCCGATATCGTGACCATCGCCAAGGGGCTGGGCGCGGGCTATCAGCCGATCGGCGCGATGCTGTGTTCGGGCGAGATATACGCCGCCATCGAGGGCGGATCGGGGTTTTTCCAGCATGGCCACACCTATATCGGCCATCCCGTCGCCTGTGCCGCCGCCGATGTCGTGGTCGGCAAGCTGACGGCGGGCGGGATGACCGACCGCGCGGCGCGGATGGGCGAGGTGCTGGGCGCGGCGTTGCGCGAGCGGTTCGGGCAGCATCCGCATATTGGCGACATTCGCGGGCGCGGCATGTTTCGCGGGCTGGAACTGGTCGAGGACCGGGAGAGCAAGACGCCCTTTGACCCGGCGCGCGGGATCAACAAGCGGATCAAGGCGGCGGCGTTCGAGGCGGGGCTGATCTGTTACCCGATGGGCGGCACGATTGATGGGCGGCGTGGCGATCACGTGCTGCTCGCGCCGCCCTTTATCCTGACCGAGGATCAGGTGGGCGAGCTGACCGACAAGCTGGCCACCGCGCTCGAGGTGGCGCTGGCGTGAGGGTGCTGCCCCGGCTGATGGTCGCGCCCACCGGGGCGCGGCGCGGCAAGGCCGACCACCCGGCCCTGCCCGTTACCCTGCCCGAGATCGTGGAAACCGCGCGCACGTGCCACGAGGCGGGGGCGGACGGGCTACACCTGCACCTGCGCGACGCCGAGGGGCGGCACCTGCTGGACGCCGGGGCCTATCGCGAGGCGCTGGCCGAATTGCGCGACGCGGTGCCCGAGATGGCGGTGCAGGTCACGACCGAGGCGGCGGGCGCCTATGCGCCACCCCATCAGCGGGCGGTGGCGCTGGCGGCGGGGGCCGATCTGGTTTCGGTCGCGTTGCGCGAGATGGCGGCGGAGGCGCGGGCGGCGCCGGGGTTTTATGCCACCTGCGCCGAGCGGGGCATCGCGGTGCAGCATATCCTTTATGACGCGGGGGATTTCGATCTGCTGACGCGGCTGGTGCCGGAGGGGTTGCGCGATATCGCAGAATTGCAACTGATCTTCGTGCTGGGGCGCTACAGCGCCGGGCAGGAGAGCGATGCGCGCGACCTGGGCCCGTTCCTCGACCGGCTGGCGGCGCGGGAGGGGCCCGTCGACTGGGCCGCCTGCGCCTTTGGCCGGGCCGAGACCGCGTGCCTGCGCGCCGCGCACGCGGCGGGGGGGAAGATGCGCGTGGGGTTCGAGAACAGCCTGTGGCACGAAGATGGCCGGGTGGCGCGTGACAATGCCGAACGGGTGCGGGCGGTGGTCGGGGCCTGCGGGTTGGACTCGCCGTGACCGGCCGAAGGGATGCGATGGACGCGGGTTCAGGTTCTGGGTGCGAAACGGCCAGATGACGGCCTGGACCTGAGCTTGTGCATTCCACCGGATCGGGGCAGTCGGCATAAGGGCTGGAAGGGATGTTGC
Source organism: Roseovarius nitratireducens (assembly GCF_002925845.1). Classification (GTDB taxonomy): domain Bacteria; phylum Pseudomonadota; class Alphaproteobacteria; order Rhodobacterales; family Rhodobacteraceae; genus Roseovarius; species Roseovarius nitratireducens. Next base: position 69,014 of record NZ_PDNI01000077.1, read on the forward strand.
AGTGAGCCGCGCATCGACGGGCCGCGGCGCGGCGATCCGACGGTGGTTCTGCCGTGCTTTATGGCTGCCGAATCCTAAAAGGGCCTGAGCGGTGCGCAGGTTGCAGCCATATCGCCGTGCCGGGGGGCGGCCCGGCGATGCGCGGCGGCGTGCAAGCACGCCTCGAATCCGCGCATTGGCACCAAGACCTGAAAGACCGCTCCAGGCCAATCGCGCCCCTCACAGGGCGGTGTCGAGGCGCTGCCACTCCGCTGCTGTCCCGGCGAGGCCGAGGCGCAGCCAGTGCCGCGAATAGGGGAAGATGCGCGACCAGATGCGATGGCGCGCGAGATGCTCTTGCGCCGCCACCGCATCGGGGGTGGCATAGGTGCGAAAGAGCGGCGTGCCGCCAACGAGCGACCAGCCCGCACGGAGGCTAAGTGCATCGAGCCGCGCGGCATCGCCGGTGAGGCGGGCGGCGGTTTCGGCCTGCCACGCGGTGTCGCGGAGGGCCTGCGCCCCCACCGTGATTGCCGGGCCGGAAACGGGCCAGGGCCCCGCCATCCCGGCGAGATGGCGGGCGATTTCCGGGGACGAGAGGGCGAAGCCGAGACGCAGACCGGCCAACCCGTAGAACTTGCCGAAGGACCGCAGGACGAGGATGTTTTCCGGCCCGTCGTGCAGGCGCGGGGCGAGCGACAGGCGCGGTTCGGGATCGGCGAAGCTCTCGTCCACGACCAGGAGCCTGACCCGGTCGGCAAGCGCCATCAGGCGGTCGGGATCGTGGCGGGTGCCGTCGGGGTTGTTGGGGTTCACCACCACGGCACAATCGGCCCCGGCGAGGGCGTCGAGGCTCAACGCCTCGTCCACCGTCCAGCCCCCGGCGCGCAGGGCGGCGGCGTGCTCGTTATAGGTGGGCACGAGCACCCGGGCGCGGCCCGGCGCGACGAGTTGTGGCACCGCCTGGATCGCCGCCTGCGCGCCGGCCAGCGGGGTGATGTGGGCGCGGGTGCCGTAGGCCTCTGCCGCCGCCGCGCGCAGGCGGGCCATGTCGGCACGGGTGGGCAGCACGGCAAAGGCACGTGGCGGAAGCGCGGGCAGCGGGTAGGGCACCGGGTTGATGCCCGTCGACAGGTCGAGCCAATCGGCGGCGTCGCCGCCGAAGCGGCGCTGCGCGGCGTCGAGATCGCCGCCGTGATCGCGGGGGGCGTTGTCCATGCCGTCTTAGACCAGCCAGAGGGCCAAAAGTGCAAGCGCGAGAAGCGTCATCGCGCGGGCATAGAGCGTCAGCGCGCGGCGCATCCGCGCCGCCCCGGGATCGGGCGCGCCGGGGTTGAGCCACGGCTCTTCGCTGACATGCGTGTCGTAGCGACGCGGCCCAGAGAGCCGCACGCCCAGCGCGCCCGCCATCGCCGCCTCGGGCCAGCCCGCGTTGGGCGAGCGGTGGTTGCGGGCATCGCGCAGCATCACCCGCAGGGCGCGGGCGGCGTGGCGCGGCGCGGCCAGCGCGAAAAGCAGCCCGGTCAGCCGTGCGGGGATGAAATTGGCAACGTCATCGAGGCGGGCGGCCAGCTTGCCAAAGGCATCAAAGCGGTCGTTGCGGTGGCCAATCATCGAATCAAGCGTGTTGATGGCCTTGTAGGCGGCGATGCCGGGCAAGCCCGCCACAGCGCCCCAGAAAACCGGGGCCACGATCCCGTCGCCGGTATTCTCGGCAAGGCTCTCTATCCCGGCGCGGGCCACGCCCGCCGCGTCGAGCATGGCCGGGTCGCGGCCCACGATCATCGCCACCGCCGCACGCGCGCCGGGCAGGTCGCCCGCCGCCAGCGGCGCGGCGACGGCGGCGACGTGATCGTGCATCGACCGAAGCGCGATCAGCGGCCAGGCCAGCACGCCACCCAGAACGGCGCCCAGGGGTCCGGCGGGCAGCAACCACTGCACCGCCAGCGCGGGGAGCGCGGCGAGCGCCACCACGGCCAGCGCGGTGATCGCCCCGGCGATCAGCCGCCGGTCGCGTGCCCCGGTATTCCAGCGCGCCTCGAGCGCCGCGACCGCCGCGCCGAGCCACGTCACCGGATGCTCGATCCGGGCATGGAGCCAACCGGGCCAGCCAAATGCGAGGTCGAGCGCCAGCCCGACCAGCATCATTCCGGCAAAGCTCATTCCGCACCGCCGGTTGCAAACCCGAATACACCCGACAGCCCCGCCTCGCGCAGGGCCGCCGCCACCGCGTCCGGCACCTTGCCCGGAGCGAAGATCAGCGCCCGCGCGGTGCCGGTATGCGCCCGCGCATGGCCCAGCGCGCCCAGGTCGCGCGCCAGCGCGTCGATCGGATCGTCGGGGCCGCGCAGGGCGGTGCAGCGCCGCGCGGATTCTGTGGCGATCCCGGCCACGGCCGCAAGATCATCGCGCGCCACGGCCCCGCGCCAGAACGACACGAGGTCCGAGATATCGGGGAAGTCATGATCTTCGGGGTCGGTGCGTTGGGGCGTGCCCAGATAGCCGCCCACGATCTCGCAACGAGGCGGCGGGGCGAGATCCTCGAGGTTGCGCGCCTCGCGCGAGGCCCAGAGCATCCGGTCCGGGGCGGGATGCATCAGCGGATCGGTCGCGCCCTCGACGTCGAGGCAGGCGCGGGCCAGCGCCTGCGGGTCGCCCTGCCATCCCGCCGCCCGCGCGCTCGCCACGAGGCAGGCGGTCGAGGCCCCGGCGCCCGCGCCCATCGGCATGTCGGGGTCGAGCCCCGGCCATGCGACGGGGCCAAGGCCCAGCGCCCGTGCGAAACCGGCCACGGCGCGGGGCGGGAACAGACGGTCGATGCCCGGCCCCTGCCCCGGTGCCGCCACCGCCAGCGCCGGGCAGGCCAGCGTCACCAGCGCGACCGGTCCATCGGGGCCGAGCCGCCCCTGTATCCATTCACCGAAATGGCCCGGCACGCGCGTAGCGGGCCGGGCCATCGGGGTCGTTGTGTCAGCCATCTTTGCCGCTCCCGTCATCCTGTCGTGTTGTCACGCGGGGATGACGAAAAGTCGAGGCCGAAACGCGGGCCTAGTGCACCACGGCGTCGGCGGGCGGCTCCTGTGTCGCGGTGCCCACGCGCTCGCCGATGATGAGCCCGTCGGGGCCGGCGGTCACCGGCACGGTGCTGCCGTCGAGGATGTCGCCCGACAGCAGCGCCTCGGCCAGCGGATCCTGCAACGCCTTCTGGATCACGCGCTTCAATGGGCGCGCGCCATAGACCGGGTCATAGCCCTCGTCGGCGAGCCACTGCCGCGCGCTGTCGTCCAGCTCGAGCCGGATATTGCGGGTGGCCAGCCGCTTGAGCAGGCGGCGCATCTGGATGTCCACGATGCTGGTCATCTGCTCGCGGGTGATCCGGTCGAAGACCACGATCTCGTCCAGCCGGTTGAGGAACTCGGGCCGGAAATGCGAGCGCACCGCCTCCATCACGTCGCGCTTGGCGGCCTCGGCATCGGACCCCTCTGGCAACTGGCTGAGCGCCTGGCTGCCAAGGTTGGACGTGAGCACGATGGTCGTCTGCTTGAAGTCCACCGTCCGGCCATGCCCGTCGGTCAGCACGCCATCGTCGAGCACCTGCAACAGCACGTTGAACACCTCCGGGTGCGCCTTTTCGACCTCGTCGAACAGCACCACCTGGTAGGGGCGGCGGCGGACGGCCTCGGTCAGCACGCCGCCTTCCTCGTAGCCGACATATCCCGGCGGCGCGCCGATCAGGCGGGCGACCGAGTGTTTCTCCATGAACTCGGACATGTCGATGCGGACCATCGCCGAATCGTCGTCGAAGAGGAACTCTGCCACGGCCTTGGTCAGCTCGGTCTTGCCCACGCCGGTGGGACCGAGGAACAGGAAGCTGCCAAGCGGCCGGTTCTCGTCGTTGAGGCCCGCGCGGGCGCGGCGCACGGCGTTGGCCACGGCCTTGACGGCGGTGTCCTGCCCGATCACGCGGCGGTGGAGGTTCTCCTCCATGCCCAGCAGCTTCTCGCGCTCGCCCTCGAGCATCTTGGCGGTCGGGATGCCGGTCCAGCGTTCGACCACCTGCGCGATCTGTTCGGGGCGCACGGCCTCTTCGACCATGATATCGTCATCGCCTTGTTGCTCGGCCTCGACCAGTCGCTTTTCAAGCTGCGGGATCACGCCGTAGCTGAGCTCGCCCGCCTTGGCGAGATTGCCCTCGCGCTTGGCGATGTCGAGTTCGGCGCGGGCGCGGTCAAGTTGCTCCTTGAGGTCGCGGGCGCTGGCCAGCTTGTCACGCTCGGCCTGCCATTGCGCGGTCATCTCGGAGGATTTCTCCTGCAACTCGGCCAGTTCGCGTTCCAGCTTGGCGAGCCGGTCCCTGGAGGCGGCATCGTCTTCCTTGCGCAGGGCTTCGCATTCGATCTGCTTTTGCAGGATATCGCGGTCGAGCGCGTCAAGCTCCTCGGGTTTGCTGTCCACTTCCATGCGCAGGCGGCTTGCCGCCTCGTCCATCAGGTCGATGGCCTTGTCGGGCAAAAACCTGTCGGTGATGTAGCGGTGCGAGAGGGTCGCCGCCGCAACAAGCGCCGAGTCGGAGATGCGCACGCCGTGGTGCAGCTCGTATTTCTCCTTGATGCCGCGCAGGATCGAGATGGTGTCCTCGACCGTCGGCTCCTCTACCGTGAGCGGCTGGAACCGGCGGGCAAGGGCCGCGTCCTTCTCCACGTGCTTGCGGTATTCATCGAGCGTGGTGGCGCCGATGCAGTGCAATTCGCCGCGCGCCAGCGCAGGCTTGATGAGGTTGGCGGCGTCCATCGCGCCATCGGTCTTGCCCGCGCCTACCAGCGTGTGCATCTCGTCGATGAAGAGGATGATTTCACCGGCGGCCTGCGTCACCTCGTTGAGCACGCCCTTGAGCCGCTCCTCGAAATCACCGCGATACTTCGCACCCGCGATCAGCGCGCCCATGTCGAGCGCGAGCAGGCGCTTGTTGCGCAAGGATTCGGGCACGTCGCCATTGATGATGCGCAGAGCGAGGCCCTCGGCGATAGCGGTCTTGCCGACGCCCGGCTCACCGATCAGGACGGGGTTGTTCTTGGTCCGGCGGCTCAGGATTTGCATGGCGCGGCGGATCTCGTCGTCGCGGCCGATGATCGGGTCGATCTTGCCCTCGCGGGCCCGCTTGGTGAGATCCTGTGCGTATTTATCCAGCGCCTCGTAGGTGTCCTCGGCGCTTGCCGTGTCGGCGGTGCGGCCCTTGCGCAGGTCGTTGATCGCCTCGTTGATCTGCTGCGCGCTCACGCCACCGGCGTCGAGCGCCTGCTTGGCGGGGCTCTTCACAACGGCCAGGGCGGTGAGCATCCGCTCCACCGGCACGAAACTGTCGCCAGCCTTCTGCGCGAGCTTCTCGGCCTCGGCCAGCACCTTGCCGGTCTGCTGGTCCATGTAGGTCTGCCCGGCATCGCCAGAGACCTGCGGGATTTTTGCCAGTGCGAGGTCGTTGGCCTGCGTCACCCGCGCGGCATCGCCGCCCGCGCGCTTGATGAGATTGGCGGCAAGGCCCTCGGGGTCGTCCAGAAGCGCCTTGAGCAGGTGTTCAGGGGCGAGTTTCTGATGGCTTTCGCGCATCGCGATCGTCTGCGCGGCCTGGATGAAACCGCGCGACCGCTCGGTGAACTTGTTGAAGTCCATGAGTCTTTTCTCCTTTCATAAGCATTCCCTCGTGGCGCACCCTCAAGCGGCATGCACCAGCCGGAACCTCGGTTAGTGAGATGGGGAAGCCGGGAGGGCGGTTCAAGTCAGGACGGGCGGAAATCCTGCCTCCGACTTCTCCCGGGGCTTGACGTGCACCCTGCCCGCCGCGACAAGAGCCACGACCGCCCCCGGAGACGCGCCCATGACCGCCGCAGATGACCGCCTGATCGTCGCCCTTGACCTGCCCGACGCCCATGCGGGGCTGGAGATGGCCGAGACGCTGGGTGACGCCGTGAGCTTCTACAAGATCGGGCTGGGGATGCTGACGGGCGGCGGGCTGGCGCTGGCAAACGAACTCAAGCACGAGCACGGCAAGCGCGTGTTCCTCGACATGAAGCTTTTCGACATCGGGGCCACGGTCGAGGCGGCGGTGCGGGGACTGGCGCGGTTCGATCTCGATTTCCTGACGGTGCATGGCGATCCGCACGTGGTGCGCGCGGCGCGGGAGGGTGCGGGCGGCACGCCCTTGCGCATCCTCGCCGTCACCATCCTCACCTCGCTCGACCGGGGCGATCTCGATGCCGGGATGATGAAGCCGGGCGCGGTGCCGGACCTCGTGGCCGAGCGCGCGGGCCGCGCGTTCGATGCCGGGGCCGACGGGGTGATCGCCAGCCCGCGGGAGGCGGCGATGATCCGTGCGCTGCCCGAGGCGGCGGGCCGCCTCATCGTCACCCCGGGCGTGCGCCCGGCGGGCAGCGCCCTTGGCGATCAGAAGCGCGTGGCCACGCCCGCGCAGGCGATCGCGGACGGCGCGGATCACATCGTGGTGGGGCGCCCGGTCTGGGCATCCAGTGATCCCCGCACTGCCGTGAGCGCGATCCTCGACGAGATCCGCGGGGCCTGATTCCGCAGGTCGCTGTTATCCCGCCCGGCTGCGCGTGAGGTCGAGGAAGACGTCCTGCAAATCCGCCTGTTCGATGCGCAGGTCGCGGATCTTGATCCCGGCGGCGCGCACCGCTTCGAGTACCAAGTCGGCCGGGGTCTCGCGGGCGCGGTAGGTGATCTCGATTGTGCCATCGGCGTGGTGAGCGGCCTCGATCCCGCGCCCCTCCGGCAACGCGGTAACGGGCGCGTCGGGGGTAAGGATCATGCGCCGCCCGTCGAGCCGGTCCAGAAGCCGCGCGGTGCTGTCGCGCGCCACCACCGCGCCCTCGTTGATGATGGCGATCTCGTCGCACATCTCTTCGGCCTCTTCGAGGTAATGGGTGGTGAGGATGATCGTCATCCCCTCGCGGTTGAGGCGACGGATGTTTTCCCAGAGCATCGCGCGCAACTCGATATCGACGCCCGCAGTCGGCTCGTCGAGCACGAGGATGTGGGGGTGGTGGACAAGCGCCTTGGCCAGCAGGAGCCTGCGCCGCATGCCGCCCGAGAGCGTGCGCGCGTAGGCCTCGGCCTTGTCCTCGAGCCCGACGAGCCGCAATATCGCATCGCTGCGCCGCTCGCGACGCGGCACGCCGTAGAGCCCGGCCTGCACTTCGAGCGCCTCGCGCGGGGTGAAGAACGGGTCGAGGTTCAATTCCTGCGGCATCACCCCGATGGAGGCGCGGCTTTGCCTCGGGTTGCGGTCCTGGTCGAAGCCCCAGATCGTGACCTGCCCGGCGGTTTTCACCACCAAACCGGCGAGGATGTTGATGAGCGTCGATTTGCCCGCGCCGTTGGGGCCGAGGAGACCGAAGACCGAGCCCTGCGGAATGTCGAGGTCAATGCCCTTGAGCGCGAGCTTTTCCGGGCCGTGGCGCCCGCCCGCGTAGGTCTTGACCAGACCCCGGATTTCGATGGCACTTGCCGCCATGCCGCTCTTGCCCCCCGCCTCTTGTTCCAGCATAGTCCGACCTAGTCCAATGCACCGCAAAAGGAAACGCCCCGATGGTAACGCAGGCCCCGGAAACCCGTATCGTCGACAATTATCGCGTGGCCTGCGACGGCGGCGAGGGGGCGCTGGGCCATCCCCGCGTGTGGCTCCAGATTCCGCGCGAGACGGGCTATGTGGAATGCCCCTATTGCGACGCCAAGCTCGTCCATCGCGATTTCGAGGGCAAGGTCTGAGCGGTCCGGCTTGTCTTATCCAGATTAGCCAATATTATCTGAATCCGCTAATCCTTGATAACATGGATAAGACATGGACCCGAGACGCAATCCATTCGTCCCCAGTGCTGGCGTTCGCCCGCCTGAATTCGCGGGACGCGAGCACCTCGTAGAGCAGACCTCGATAGCCTTCGACCGCATCAAGACAGGGCTTCACGCGAACTCGATGTTTCTGCTCGGACTGCGCGGCGTTGGCAAGACGGTGCTGCTCAACGCGCTTCACGAGGATGCGAGGGCCAAGGGATTCGAGACCATCAAGCTGGAAGTTCCGGACGACTCGGGCGGACATCTGGTGAAGGGCCTCGTGCCGGGCCTGTCGGTCATCCTGCGCCGCCTGGACCGCATCGCGAACATGGAACAAAAACTGGGCCTTGCGACCGCAGCCCTGCGAAATTTCGCGGCGATTTTCAGGATCGAGTACGAAGGATTCGGCATCGGCGCGACGCCTGCGACACCGGACGCAGGCAGCGGCGATCTGGAAGCCGACCTCCCCGAGTTGCTGCGGCTGGTGGCCGAGGCGGCGGCGGCCCGCAACAGCGCCATCGGAATTTTCATCGACGAAATCCAGTATCTTTCGAAAGCCGAACTGTCCGCGCTTGCACGTGCCTTGCACGAGGCGGCGCAATCGGGCTTCCGGCTGATCGTGATCGGTGCTGGTCTGCCGCAGATCGCAGCGCTTGTGGGCGACGCGAAATCCTATGCCGAGCGGCTGTTACTGTTTCCCGAGGTCGGCCCGCTGAACGAAGACGCCGCACGTCGGGCGCTGCGCGAGCCGATAGAACGCTCCGGGGCGAGAATAGACGACAACGCGCTTCAAATGATCATTCAAGAGACACAAGGCTATGCCTATTTTCTCCAGACTTGGGGAAAGTTCGCCTGGGATGAAGCGAATGACGACAGGATAACGGAATCGGACCTGACCGACGCAGCCCCCGCAATTCTTACCCACCTTGACATGAATTTCTTCCGCGTGCGCTTTGACAGATGTTCGGAACTGGAACAGCAATATCTGCGAGCGATGGCCGAACTCGGTCAGGGCCCGCACCGAACGGGAGATATCGCAAATGCGCTCGGCACGACAAGCAGCCAGGTTGCCGCGACGCGTAGCAAGCTTATCAAGGCAGGGATGATATATTCCCAAAGGCATGGGGAGACTGCGTTCACGGTTCCTCTCTTTGACCGGTTCATGCTGCGGGCGATGCCGCGTCTCGTGCCGTATTCGGCGAGAAAAGGGACAAGAAAATGAGTTTTGGCAAAGGCTGTCACCTGCACCTGATCGACGGGTCGTCCTTTATCTTTCGCGCGTATCACGCGCTGCCGCCGCTGACGCGCAAGTCCGACGGGCTGCCGATCGGGGCAGTGGCGGGGTTTTGCAACATGCTGCAACGCTATGTGGAGGGCAATCACGGCCCAGACGCGCCCACCCATGTGGCGGTGATCTTCGACAAGGGCAGCCACACCTTTCGCAACGATCTCTATGATGCGTACAAGGCCAACCGCGAGGAGATGCCCGAGGACCTGCGCCCGCAGATCCCGCTGACGCGCGATGCAACGCGCGCGTTCAACATCGCCTGCGAGGAGATCGAGGGATTTGAGGCCGACGACATCATCGCGACGCTGGCCTGCAAGGCGCGCGACTTGGGCGGGCGGGTGACGATCATCAGTTCCGACAAGGACCTGATGCAGCTTGTCGGCGGCGGCGTGGAAATGCTGGATGCCATGAAGAACCGGCGCATCGACGTGGACGGCGTGCGCGAGAAATTCGGGGTGGACCCGGAGCGCGTGGTCGATGTGCAGGCGCTGGCGGGTGACAGCGTGGACAACATCCCCGGCGCGCCCGGCATCGGCATCAAGACCGCCGCGCTGCTGATCAACGAGTTCGGCTCGCTGGAGGAATTGCTGGAGCGCGCCGGTGAGATCAAGCAGCCCAAGCGGCGCGAGACGCTGATCGACAAGCGCGAGCAGATCGAGATGTCGAAGCAGCTGGTGCAGCTCGACTGCGACACGCCGCTGGAGTTCACGCTCGACGACCTGGAGGTGCGCGACCCCGATCCCGAGACGCTGCTGGCGTTTCTGGCGGAGATGGAGTTTCGCACCCTGTCGAAGCGCATCGCCGAGGCGCTGGGCCGGGAGGCGCCGGTGATTCCAGAGCCTGCTGCGCCAAAGACGGCAGAGGATGCGACAAGGGCGCCCGAATGGCCCGCAATAGAGCCCGATGCCTACGAGCATATCAGCGACATGGACGCGCTCGGGCGGTGGATCGAGGCGATCCGGGCACAGGGCTACGTGGCGCTGGATACCGAGACCACGTCGCTCAACGAGATGCAGGCCGATCTGGTGGGCGTATCGCTGGCCACCGCGCCGGGGCGCGCCTGTTACATCCCGCTGGCGCACAAGGGGGGGGCGGCGGACGATCTGTTCGGCTCGGAGGACCTGGCCGAGGGGCAGGTGCCGATGGCCGACGCGCTCGCCGCGCTGAAGCCGGTGCTGGAGGACGACGCGATCCTCAAGATCGGGCAGAACATGAAGTACGATGCCAAGATCCTCGCGGGTCACGGCATCACGGTGGCCCCCATCGACGACACGATGCTGATGTCCTACGCGCTGCACGCGGGCGAGCACGGGCACGGGATGGACACGCTCAGCGAACGCTACCTGAGCCACGAGCCGATCCCGATCAAGGCGCTGCTGGGCTCGGGCAAATCCGCGATCACCTTTGACCGGGTTCCGGTCGAGGAGGCGGTGAAATACGCCGCCGAGGATGCCGATATCACGCTGCGGCTGTGGCTGACCTTCAAACCGCAATTGCACCGCGCGCGCGTCACCACCGTGTACGAGACGCTGGAGCGGCCGCTGGTGCCGGTGCTGGCAGAGATGGAGCGGCACGGCGTCAAGGTGGACCGCGACACGCTGCGCGCCATGTCGGGCAAGTTCGCGCAGAAGATGGGGGAACTGGAAGCGGAGATACACGCGCTTGCGGGGCGATCCTTCAACGTCGGAAGCCCCAAGCAACTGGGTGAGATCCTGTTCGACGAGATGGGGCTGGAGGGCGGGAAAAAGGGCAAGACCGGGGCCTATGCCACCGGCGCGGACGTGCTGGAGGATTTGGCGACCGAGCACGAGCTGCCGGCGCGCGTGCTCGACTGGCGGCAGCTATCGAAGCTCAAATCGACCTACACCGATGCGCTTCAGGATCATATCGACCCGCAGACGGGGCGCGTGCACACCTCCTATGTGCAGACCGGGGCCAACACGGGGCGGCTCGCCTCGACCGATCCGAACCTGCAGAACATCCCGGTGCGCAGCGAGGAAGGCCGCCGCATCCGCGAGGCGTTTGTTGCAGAAGAGGGCAACCTGCTGGTCAGCCTGGATTATTCCCAGATCGAGCTGCGCATCCTTGCCCATGTGGCCGGGATCGACACGCTGAAACAGGCGTTCCGCGAGGGGCACGACATCCACGCCATGACGGCAAGCGAGATGTTCGGCGTGCCGATGGACGAGATGACGCCCGAGGTGCGGCGGCAGGCCAAGGCGATCAATTTCGGGGTGATCTACGGCATTTCCGGCTTTGGCCTCGCGCGCAACCTGCGTATTCCGCGCTCCGAGGCGCAGGGCTTTATCGACCGCTACTTCGAGCGCTTCCCGGGCATCAGGGATTACATGGATGAAACCGTATCCTTTGCCAAGGAACACGGGTTTGTTCAGACGCTGTTCGGGCGCAAGATTCACACGCCCGAGATCGGGGCGCGCGGCCCGCGCGCGGGATTTGCCCGCCGCGCCGCGATCAACGCGCCGATACAGGGCACGGCGGCGGACATCATCCGCCGAGCGATGATCCGGATGCCCGACGCGATCCGTGATCTGCCCTGCAAGATGCTCTTGCAGGTGCACGACGAATTGATCTTCGAAGTGGCGGAGGATGACGTTGACCGCCTGATCGGGGTGGCGCGCGAGGTCATGCAGGGCGCCGCCGACCCGGCGGTGCATCTCGACGTGCCGGTGGTGGTGGACGCGGGACAAGGCGGAAACTGGGCCGAGGCGCATTGAAGGATTGAACCGCGACGGGATCTTGTCCCCGTTTGGGATCAGAAGCGGCCCGCGGTCGCATGTGGCCCCGGCCCGTGTGAATACGCCGGCGGTTCGATGGGAACCCGCGCGTCCTTAACAATAGCTTTCCGCCACGCGCGGTCGCGACAGCGAATTTCAACCCGGGTTCCCGAAAACGGGCCGCGTTTCAACCGGTGTCGCGTTACCGCGCATGCCAAGAACGCAGGAGCTGCCATGAACCCGTTTGCCAACCGTTCCCTGTCGCTGTCAGGCCCGGCCACCGACGCCCTGCCGGTGGTGCCGGACGATACCGTCGACCTGCCGCACGTGGCGGTCGGTCTCTATACCGAAACCGGCGGCGCGATCAGTATCGTGACCGTGAGCGGCGAGACGCGCACCGTCACGGTCGCCGATTTCTCTATCCTGCCCGTGGGCGTGCGCCGGGTGAACGCCAGCGGCACCACCGCCAGCGGTATCCACGCCCTGGTCGTTGCATGAAGACCGTCACCGATATCAGCGTGACCAGCGCCCGCCGGGTGTATCGGGCCTTCAGCCCGGCGCAGCTCTTCGCAAGCTCCGAGGACGGCGCGTGGTATGATCCGGGCGACCTCGGCTCGCTTTTCCAGGACGCGGTGGGAACCGTGCCGGTCACGGCACCGGGCGATCCGGTGGGCTATATGGGCGACAAGTCGGGCAACGGATACCATGCCACGCAGGCAACCGCCGCCGCGCGGCCCGTCCTGCAACAGGACGCGGGGGGGCGGTATTATCTCGATTTCGACGGGGTGGACGATTTCCTCAGCGCTGGCGACGTGCTCGATCTTGGCGCCAGTGACCGCACCGCCGCGTTCGGCGTGCAGGTGCCGGACACCGGCACGACGGCCTTTCTGAGCAAGAGGGGGTTCGGCGCGAGCGCCCCGGGCTGGGGGGTGCGGTCAGCCCAACAGCGGCTTCAGATCGAATACGATGACGGCGTATCGCTGGTTGTCGCATCCATAGGGGATGCCGCGGGCCTTGCGGATCGTGCCGTTCACATTGCGGAAATCGAGTTCGGGACCGAGGCGCGGAGCTATCGCAACGGGGTGCTGTCGGCGGCGCGGGCCGATCTGGCCGGTCACGGCGACAGCACCGGCGCGCGAAACTTCCAGATCGGTGGCCAGGCCCCCTTCTATGCCGAGATGCGCCTTTATGGTGCCCTTGTGCGGGAGCGGATTCTGACGAGCGGAGACCGGCGGCATGTGCTGGCTTACCTCGCGACCAAGGCGGGAGTCGCGCTTTGACACCGGGTCATGCTTCGGCCCGGTTATCGCGGGGCAGTGCCTGACGATCGAAGGAGACAGCCTTGATCAACGCGACAACTGGCTGCCCCTCGCCCAGCCCGAGATCCGCGACGGCCGCGCGGGTGACCCGCGCGCGCAGGTGTTGGCCGCCCACATCCAGAAGGACCTCGGCAAATGCGGTTGCCGCCTCCGGCTCGATGCTCAGGACGCGCGCGTCAAGCGCGTTGCGGATGCTCAGGCCCTCGGGGCGGGTCAGCGCCAGGGAAACGTCGCGCGCCCGCACCCGGAGCCGGACCTCTTGTCCCGGAGCAAGCGCGATCTGCGGAACCTCGAGCCGGGCGGAGCCGATATCGACGCGGCTCAGATGCAGGGCCATGTCCTGCGCGGCGATCCGTCCGGTCAGCATCACACCCGCCTCGAATCGGCCCTGAACACTCGAAAGATCGAGCCGCTCGAGCGTCTCGGCCACACCTCCGGTCGCCGCGATGCGCCCCTCGGCGAGTGCCACGATGCGATCGCAAAGCTGTGTCACCTCTTCCAGCGCGTGGGTGACATAGATGACGGGGAGGCCGAAGGCGTTCGGCAGACGCCCGATATAGGGCATGATCTCGCCCTTGCGGCGCGTGTCGAGCGCGGCGAGAGGCTCATCCATGAGCAAGAGCCGCGGCCGCGCCAGAAGCGTCCGGCCGATGGCCACGCGCTGTTTTTCTCCTCCGGAGAGCTGGTTTACGCGGCGCTCGAACAAGGGTGCGAGATCGAGGACATCGACGACGTCATCAAAGGAATACCGGGCAGCGACGTCCGCGGCGCGCCTGTGCGCGTAATCCAGGTTGCCGCGCGCGGTCAGGTGCGGAAATAACCGCGCATCCTGAAAGACATAGCCCACGCCACGGCGATAGGGTGGCAGATAGGCGCGCTCGCCCAGCCAGACCTCGTCGCCGTAGGCAATCCGCCCCTTCGCGCCGCGCTCGAACCCCGCGATGACGCGCAAGAGGGTGGATTTGCCACAGCCCGAGGGACCGAACAGCGCCGTGATCCCGTGCCCGGGGAAAACATGCGCAACCTCCAGCGTGAACGCGGGGTAGCGGACGCGCACATCGGTTGACAGATCGGTCATGGCCTCACCCGACATGGACAGGAAAGCGGCGGTTCAGGCTATAGACCGCGAGCAGGACGGAGAACGAGAACACCAGCAGGATTGCCGCGAGGCTGTGGGCGGCGGCGTAGTTGATCGTTTCGACTTCTTCGTAGATCTGGATCGAGACGACCTTGGTCCTGCCGGGGATGTTGCCACCGACCATCAGAACCACGCCGAATTCGCCGATCGTGTGCGCAAAGGTCAGCACCGTCGCTGTCAGGTAGCCGCGTACCGCCATCGGCGCCGCCACGCTGAAGAATGCGTCGCGCGGAGACGCCCGCAGCGAGGCCGCGGCCTCGAGCGGCGCGTGCCCGACCGCTTCGAACGCGCCCTGCAAGGGCTGCACCATGAAAGGCAGCGAATAGAGCGCCGAGGCAACGATCAGGCCCGTGAACGAAAAGGTCAGCGTAGACCCCGTCGCCGACAGCCACAGGCCGCCAAGGACGGACTCCGGGCTGAGAAACACCAGCAGGTAGAAGCCCAGCACCGTGGGTGGCAGCACGAGCGGAAGCGCAGTGACCGCTTCGACAACGGATTTCAGACGGGACCGGGTATGGGCCAGCCACCATGCGACCGGCGTGCCGACAAGCAGCAGCAGCAGCGTGGTAATCGCCGCAAGCCGGAACGTAAGCCAGAGGGGGCCGAGATCGGGCACATCCATATCAGCCGTCCGTGCCGTAGCCGAAGCGCTCGATCACCGCCGCGGCCCCGGGCGTGCGCAGGTAATCCAGAAACGCCTGCGCCGCCGCGTTGTCCGCGCCGTGGCGCAGCAACACGGCGTCCTGCCGGATCGGCGCGAACAGCTCCTGCGGCACGTCCCAGCGGCTGCCCTTGGTCCCGGCGCGCGGGCTCAGCACGGCGGAAAGCGCGACGAAGCCCAGTTCGGCGGCGCCGGTGGCGACCATCGAGTTGGTCTGACCAATATTCTGCCCCATGACGATCCTGGGTTGAAGCACCTCCCAGAGCCCGAGGGATTGCAAGGTCTCGCGCGCGGCGACGCCATAGGGGGCAAGATCCGGGTTGGCGATGGCCACAAAGCGCAGGTCGGGGTCTTTGAGTGCCGCGCGCCCATCCGCGCCGATGCGGTCGGGATCGGTACTCCACAGCGTCAGTCGCCCCACGGCATAGGTGAAATCCGTTCCCGCGACCGCTTTGCCGTCCTCAAGCAGGCGTGCGGGGGTGGCCGCGTCGGCGGACAGCAGCAGATCGAACGGCGCGCCGGCACCGATCTGGGCATAAAGCTTGCCAGTCGAGCCGATGGTCAGTTGCACGTCGTGTCCCGTAGTCTCGCGAAACGCGGGCAGGAGCGCCTCTGCCGTCTCGGCAAAGTTGGCGGCGACGGCTGCCAGCGCGCTGTCGGCACGCGCGGCAAGCGGACCCGCCAGCGATGTGGCGAAAACGAGCACGGCGAGCATCGCGCGGCGAGACAGGATCCGTGGCATCGTGCGGTGGCTCCGATTGGATATATTCAACAAAACATATCGCAAGCGTATTTCTGAACTGTCAATCGTTATTTTTCTCCGGGAATATCGCCGAGAAGCGATTGCAACGCGGCAAGACGCGCGGCCCCACCCTCGGCCGCGTCGGTTTCGAAAGCACGGTAGAGCAACAGCACCTCTCTCCCGAGATCGGTCAGCACCGCGCCGCCACCGCCGGGGCCGCCGCGTGTGCTCTCGACCAACGGACCACGAAACATTGCGTTCAGCGTACCGATCAACTCCCAGGCGCGCTTGTAGCTCATGCGCATCTCGCGGCCCGCGGCGGCGATTGACCCGCAGCGCTCGATCCGTTCCAGTAAATCCGCCTTGCCGGGCCCAATCATCTCGTCATCGCCAAAGACGATACGGATGCGCAAACGGGGCGGATGTTTCCGGGATGCCATATCGGTAGCATCCTCCCTCGGGCGCGCGAATTCAAGCGGTTTGAACCAACACTGACGGGGGTTTTCGGCTGCGATGCCGTGCCACTGAAACGATCGCCTTGCCCGCAGAAACCGAATTGCCGCCTGGTATCCGGCGGCTGTCAGCGTGGTCGCCACGGGTGCGTGGCCCGCTCTTGCAGCCAACAGCGGCGGCGCTGGATCAAAGAGCGCGCGGCGAACGATCGCTGTCATATCAAGTATCAAATTACACTTTTCAGGAGAGTGCCCCGTATGTAACTATCTAATGAGTTGAGTTTCGCCTCGATGTCGGCCACTTTCAGACGAGCGCCTGGCCGGATGGCGAGTAGTGGAGCGCGGCAAGGCATTTCAATTCAACCATGACGGCATCACGTCCCGTGTCCGGGTTCTGGAGGAAAACATGCGTGTACTCATTCTGGGGGGCGATGGCTATCTCGGCTGGCCCACGGCAATGGATTTCGCGGCCGCCGGCCACGAGGTGATGGTCGCGGACAACTACATGCGGCGGAATATTGCCGAGGCGACGGACAGTGACGCGCTGATCGGCGCCCCCTGCCTCAGTGAGCGCGCGGCCATCTTCGAGGCGGTCGGCGGCAAGCCGATCAAGGTGCGCATCGGCGATCTGTCGGACCCCGAGGTGATGTTCGGCCTGGTGCGCGAGACGCAGCCCGACACCGTCGTGCACTATGCCGAACAGCCCTCTGCCCCCTATTCCATGCGGGGGTTTCGCGAGGCGCGCGAGACCTTCCGCAACAATCTCGATGTCACGTTCAACTGCATCTGGGCGGTCAAGGAGCACGCCCCCGAGGCGCATATCGTCAAGCTCGGCACGATGGGTGAATACGGCACGCCTGATATCGACATCGAGGAAGGCTGGATCGAGATCGAGCACAAGGGCCGCAAGGACACGTTCCTCTATCCCCGCGCGGCCGGCTCGCTCTATCACACCACCAAGGTGCTCGATACCGACCTGCTCTGGTTCTATGTGCGCGCCTGCGGGCTACGGGTGACCGACCTGATGCAGGGGCCGGTTTACGGAATTTCAACCGACGAGGCCGATCTCGACCCGCGCCTGTGCCCCAATTTCCACTATGACGACATCTTTGGCACCGTGGTGAACCGGTTCCTCGTTCAGGCCGTCGCGGGGGTGCCGCTCACCGTCTATGGCGGCGGCGGGCAGACGCGCGGCTATCTCAACCTGCGCGACACGCTGCAATGCGTGCGCCTCGCCGCCGAACACCCCGCTGAGCCCGGCGAGTTGCGCATTTTCAACCAGTTGACCGAAACCTTCACCGTTAACGACCTGGCCGAGCGGGTCCGGCAGGCCGGAAGCCAGATGGGCCTCGACGTCGAGATCAGGTCGATCCCCAATCCCCGCAAGGAAAAAGAGGAACACTATTACAACCCCGCGCATAGCGGGCTGGCCGAGCTGGGGCTGAAACCGCATTACATGTCAGAGGCCGTGCTGGGCGCGATGCTGGAACGCATCATCGAGAACCGCGACCGTATCGTCACCGATCGCATCATGCCGCGCGTGCGCTGGAGCTGACGGGCATGGACAGATTCAGGGACAAGACGATCCTCGTCACCGGCGCCTGCGGCACCGTCGGCGCCGAGCTCGTTCGCCAGCTTGCGTCAAGCGCCGCCGCCCATATCGTGTGCATCGACAACAACGAGACCGAACTCTTCTTCCAGATCGAGCACTACCGCGCGACCGGCAAGGTTTCGGGCCACCTCGCCGACATACGCGACCGCGAGGCGCTGAAGCTGCGGATGCGTGGCGTCGATATCGTGCTGCACGCCGCCGCGCTCAAGCATGTGGGCCTGTGCGAGGACAGCCCCGCACAAGCGATCGCCACCAACATCCAGGGCACGCAGAACGTCATCGACGCAGCTCAGGAGAACGGTGTCGAGCGCGTGATCTTCACCTCGTCCGACAAGGCGGTGAACCCCACCAACGTGATGGGCACCTCCAAGCTGATGGGCGAGCGGCTGATGACCGCGGCGGCCGAGACCACGGCCAACGGGCACCACATCCGTGCGCGCAACGCGGGCACGGTCTTTGCCTCGACGCGGTTCGGCAACGTGCTGGGATCGCGCGGGTCGGTGGTGCCGCTGTTTCGCCGCCAGATCGCGGCGGGCGGGCCGATCACGCTGACCCATCGCGACATGACACGCTTTATCATGACGCTGGAAGAGGCCGTGCGGCTGGTGCTCGACTCGGTCTGGCTGGCCTGTGGCGGCGAGGTGATGGTCACCAAGATGCCGGTCGCCCGGATCAAGGACATCGCCCATGTCATGCGCGACACGCTCGCCCCCGGAGGCGGCATCGAGATCACCGAGATCGGCCCAAAGCCCGGCGAGAAGATGTACGAGGAGTTGATGAACGACGAAGAGGTACGCCGGACCTGGGAATACGGCGATTTCTTCGTGTCGCTCTCGGCCTTTGCCGATGCCACGGCCCCCGGCTATGCCCATCTGCGCGGCGCCCCGCGGACCGACCGGCCCTACAACTCGGCTCATGAAGCGGCCCTGAGCCGCGAGGCGTTGGCCGGTTATTTCGCCGAGAAGGGGGTGTTGGGGTGAGTGAGTAGAATGCGCCTGATTTTCGTTGCCAACTCTCCGAGTCCGAATACCGTTGAGCTCTACAACGCGCTGCATCGTCGTCACGATACAGAGGTTTCGGTCGCCTATCTCTCCAGGCGAAATGCGAAATGGCAGAATCCCTCATTTCCAACGGATCACGACATTCTGGAAAGTCGCAACCTGAGTCCATTCCCGTCTCGGGTTAATACGGCATTCTGTCCAGGGCTGTTGCTTCGGCTGCTATTCAAGGAACGTCGGGCCAGGATCATCATACAAGGCTACAGCAACCCGACGAATTTCCTGTTGATCCTGGCAATGTCTTTCCTGCGGCCAGGCGCGGATTGGGCATTCTGGGGAGAGCGCATAAAGAAATCCCCGAAGTCACACCCGATACGGTTCCTGGTAAAGCGCGCGGTCATCTCTGCGATCTCGAGGTCGCGCCGTGTTTACGCCGTTGGCCAAGCCGGCGTCAAAAGCTATGCCGAGCACGGGGTGCCGGAAAGGCTGTTGCGAAGCCTGCCGTATACCAAGGATTTCTCGGTCTACCAGTCGCCGGAAACCACGCATGACAACAAGGTTATCGTGACAACGGCACGTCTCGTGCCATCAAAGAAGATCGACCAGCTTGTCCGGGTTTTTTCCGACATTTCCGATGACTACCCCGACTGGCGCCTGGACATCATCGGCGATGGTGCGATGCGGCCGGAACTGGAAAATGGCATCAAGGAGAGCTTGCGCGACAGGATCACGTTCCACGGATACGCCGGGCCCGAGAAGCAATCTGAAATCTATGCCGGGTCAGACCTATTCGTGCTCCCGTCCATGCATGACGGCTGGGGCATGGTCGTTCCCGAAGCGATGGCTGCCGGCTTGCCGGTGATTACAACAGACGGTGTCATGGCAGGCAGGGATCTTGTCCGATCTGGCGAGAACGGTTTCTTGTTGCCTCCGGGTCAGAGTGAGCCTTTGAAGGCTATTCTCCTCGGGGTGATGCGCGGTGACCTCGACCTGGAAAAGATGGGGGCCACCGCTCTCGATAGTGTCTCAACCTACTATCCCGAGCACGTTTCCGAAGACCTCGTCGCGGACATTTCGACCGGCTGGAGGGGGCGCGAATGAAAGCCTCGTCTTGTTCCAGATCACATCGCGATGACAGCCAATTCGGAGGGCTGGCCCAGTTTTGCGCAACCGGTGCGGCACAGGTTCTCGCGGCCGCGGGCGGTCTGCTGCTTGCCGTCGTCATCGCGCGCACCGGCGGACCGGAACGGCTGGGCATGTTCACCATCATGCTCAGCCTGCTCGGAGTGCTGGGCATGATCGCGCGGCGCGGTCAGGGCAGCCTGCTGACGCGGTCGGTGGCGTGGGCAGTTCATGAAAAAGGAGCGCGCGCGTCCGTTTCCCTGCTTTTGCTGGCTGTTCGCCGGATCGTCCTGTCCAGCATTGTGCTTGGCCTGACTGGCTCTGCGATCCTGTCGAGCGGCATCCTGGGGGCACCGTTTCCCGGGGCTGTTCACGCCCTCCCCGTCATGCTGTTCCTGGTCACTTCTCTCGCATTGTTCGCGGCATACGCGCGCGGCAGTGCGCGTCCGTGGCTTGCCCCGCTGTTCGAGCTTGGCGGGATTTCGTGTCTGACAGTGCTGCTGCTCATGCCATCGCTTGTTCGGGGCAGCAACCTGACGTCAACGGGCGTGATGTCCGGTTTCCTGCTGTCGATGCTCGTCCTGGTATTGATAGCGGGTGCGATCACGCGGGCAAATCACCCCGTGAAACGCGAGATGCTCTTTCCCGAGGCGCGCCTGAGAGAGGAATTGAGCCGCGGTCAGGTTCCGTTCACGCTGATCGCCCTGGCCGGTTTCCTTATCCAGTCCGGGTCGTTCCTGCTGGCTGCGCCGTTCCTGAACGAGGTCGAAATCGGCCTGTTGCGGGGCGCCGAGAGGTTGGCGCTTTTGGTCAGTTTTTGCACGCTTGTCATCAACCCGATGATCGCGCCCGGGATCGTGCGGCTGTCACGTGGCGGAGACGCGAACACGCTGCGTCGGCTGACCTTTCAGGCAATGCTTGTCAGCGCCGGGATCGCGGCCTGCGTGCTGCTGCCACTGCTGAGCTGGCCCGAACGGGCGCTGGCGCTGCTGGGGGCGGAGTTCGGCACGGCAACCGGGTATTTGCGGATCATGGCGCTCGCACAGTTCGCAGCCGCGCTCTTGGGGCCGCTGGCGATGATACTGCACATGACCGGGCGCGAACGTGTGTCGATGTGGGCCAATCTCGCCACGCTGGCAGTGGCCGCCGTGCTTGTCCCGGGCTTGTCACTGACCCATGGCGCGTTCGGGTTCGCCCTGGCCTATGCGGCGATCATTATCACGCGGCTGGGGCTGATCGGGGGGGCAATCCTTTTGTCCGGGCCAATTGCACCTCGTGGTTCGGGAGGCATCAAATGAGCCGCTTGAGAATCGACAGGTCACCGAGTGTGCCACGTCTCAGACTCCTGCGTACCTACTGGATTGTTGTAATCCTGTGCATTATTGGGCTGTGGCCATTTGGTGGCCTTACAATCTCGCACTTGATCTTCTTTGGTGCACTCTCAATGGGGCTGTACGCAAGTTATTCGCGTTATATCCTTCCGCTTATTGTCTACTTCTCCATGATCCTGCTCTACTGGATCGTTGTGCCGTTTCTTCAGGATAGAATAGGTGTTGGGTATTATACATGGCGCGGGGACGTGCCGGATTTCGAACCGATGGCATTGTTGTTCGTCATGACGCATTTCTTGGGTATTCTTGCCGGCTTCCAGTTCAAGAGGATATCCTTGTCACACAAAGAGATTCCAGAGCTTGGATTTTCCTTCGTGGGCGTTGCCTTCATCTTGGCGCTGCTTGTGGCTCTAATGGCTTTCGTTGGGTTCGATACAATTATTTTGCCAAGGGTGGAACAAGAAGCAGGAGAGGCGCAAAATTACGTCATTCTGCTGAGGAATATTGCAAAGATTCTACCTGCATTTCTTGTTGCCTACTTCATATTGGAAGCAGACAACGAGCTGAAGAAGAATGCAAGATTTGCAATCTTTATCCTCCTCGCATCGTGCCTCCTGATCGTGTCAAACCCTGTGAATACGAGTCGCTTTCTTTCTCTGTTCGGCCTTTTCGTGGTCATCCTCACGTATTCGATAAAATCCTCAAGACTGAATGTTCTTGCATGGTTACTTGCATTTGCACCGGCGTATGCAATATCTCTGCTTGGGATCACGTCAGCCATGCGCTCTGGTATTCAAAAGATCGACCTGACAAGAGCATTCCAGAGCCTTCAGTCACTTGAGTTTTCTTCCTACTCTATATTCCTGGACGCACTCAAGCTGGACAGTTTTTCCCAGGGAAATTACCTGTTCTCACATCTTTTCATCGTAGTGCCGCGCGCTATTTGGCCTGGGAAGGCTGAATCCATCGGTATTTATACGGCAGAACGATCCGGATATGTATACAATAATGTAGGTTTGAATTCATTCTTCAATTCTTATGCTGATTATGGATTCTTCGGGCTTTTCTTATTTAGTATGCTTTTTGGAATTCTCGCCAAGAATCTAAATCCTGCATCCGAGTTGGCATCCTTCCGGAATCGTCGCTTCATGTATGGCGTCTTGTTCACCGGAATGACCCCGATGTTTTTTCGGGGGGACCTGAGCACAGCGATGCTCGCACTTTATCCGGCAATACTTGTGTATGAAGCCATACGTTTTTCAACGAGGTTCCGGTTAATGTCAGGCGTTCGTTGAATGAAGCTGCGCATCGCCAACGTCATTGAGGAAGGCAAGCTTGGTGGGCCGCAGGTGCGGATGGTGCGGGTGGCGGCGGCGCTCAACGACCGGGCCGAGACGCTGATCGTCATGCCACGGGCCAATTCCACCCCGTTTCGCGCGATGTGCGCGCGCCATGGTGTGCCTTATCGTGTCCTCCCGCTCACCCGGATCACCAGGGAATGGCGCGCGGCGCTGGCTTATGTCCTGTTCTCGCCTTGGGAGGTGTTGGTCCTCGCGCGCCTTTTCCGCCGCGAGAGGGTCGATCTCGTGCACGCGTCGGGCGGAAGCTGGCAGGTGAAGGCGGTGATCGCGGCGCGGCTGGCTGGCATCCCCTCGGTCTGGCACCTCAACGACACCTCGATGCCCGGCTGGGTGCATGCGCTGTTCCGGAGGGTCGCTCCCTTGGCGGGGGGATTCATCTACACATCCCGAAGGGTCAGGGCGTATTATGGCCGATACGTGGGCGCGGACAGGCCATTTGCCTTTGTTCCGCCGCCGGTTGACGTTCATGAGTTTCACCCCGACGCACCCTGCCCCGGAGATGAGCAAGCGATTGCCCGGTTCGGTAACGGCCCGGTCATCGCGACGGTCGGCAACGTCAACCCGATCAAGGGGTTTGAGACATTTATCCGTGCCGCGGCGCGATTGCGCAGCCTCGGGCATGGGGTCCAAACGGTGATCGTCGGTCCGATCTTCGAGCGCCAGCGCGCGTATCACCGCAGGCTGATGGCGCTGGCCCGGGACCTTGGCCTCGACAGCATCCATTTCGTCGGCGGCCGCTCCGATGTGCGCCCGTTCCTGAGACGCGCCGATGTCTATGTCTGCCCTTCGCTGTCCGAAAGCTGGGGCATGGCGCTTTGGGAGGCGATGGCGATGGCCCGCCCCGTGGTCAGCACCGATGTCGGCGACGTGGCCCGCCATGTCCGCGATGGCGAGGCCGGGTTCATCGTGCCCGTGGGCGACGATGCGGCGATGGCCGAACACATTGCGCGGCTGCTCGACGACCCGGACCGGCGGGCCCGGATGGGCGCGGCCGCGCGCGAGACGGCAATGGCATTCCAACCGCAGGAGATTGCCGGGCTGACGCTTGGGATTTACCAGCGTGTAAAAGAGAATGGCGCATCCGCAACTGGTGGAAATAGATCGTGAGGGCTCGGACGGATGTTCGTTACGTTGTGGATGATATCGGCCGGGAGGCCGCCGGTTTCGACCCCAGGGACATGGACGTGCTCGCTTCGGGGCGGTATGTGCTGTTTCAAACGACGCAGTGAAACAGGAAAGGGGCGGGCGTGAAAATTTCCATCATCATGGCCGCTTACAACTCGCAGGCCACCATCGGTCGGGCCATCGGGTCCTTCCTCGCGCAGGACCATCCCGACAAGGAACTTGTCGTCATCGACGGCGCCTCGCACGACGATACCTGCGCCATCGCCAAAGGCTTTGACAGCCCGGCGATCAAAGTGTTCAGCGAACGCGACGAGGGCATCTATGACGCACTGAACAAGGGGATCGCGCGGGCAGAGGGTGCTGTCGTCGGGTTGTTGCACACGGACGACCTGTTTGCGCGGCACGACGTGCTGTCGCGGGTGGCACGTATCTTCGACAGTGGCGGCATGGATGGTGTATACGGCGATCTGGAATATGTCGCCCGCACCAATCCCGATCGCGTGATCCGCTATTGGCGTTCGGGTGCCTACCGGCCGGCCCTGTTGAGGAAGGGGTGGATGCCGCCGCATCCGACCTTGTTTCTGCGTCGTGAGGTCTTCGACAAGCACGATGCCTATGACACCGGATTTCGTATCGCCGCCGATTACGAAGCCATCCTGCGCTGGCTGGTCAGGGCCGAACTGGATTTGGCTTACATACCGGATGTCCTGGTGCGGATGCGCGTCGGCGGCGAGAGCAATCGTTCGCTGGGCCGCATCCTTCGCAAGAGCCGCGAGGACCTGTGCGCCATCCGTCGGCACGGGATCGGGGGTATAGGGGTGTTGGCGGCCAAGAACGTCGGCAAGGTATCACAATTCATGCGGCGCGACCGTGGTAAAGATGTTCAGGCAAGGTAAGATAATCCCATGAAAAAGGCACTCATCACCGGCATCACCGGACAGGACGGTTCCTATCTGGCAGAGTTTCTGCTGGAAAAGGGCTACGAGGTGCACGGCATCAAGCGCCGCGCCTCGCTGTTCAACACCGCGCGGATCGACCACATCTACCAGGATCCGCATTCCAACCATCAACGGCTGAGGTTGCATTACGGCGATCTCACCGACAGCTCCAACCTCACCCGCATCCTGAGCGAGGTGCAGCCCGACGAGGTGTATAACCTCGGGGCGCAAAGCCACGTGGCAGTGAGCTTCGAGTCGCCGGAATACACCGCCGACGTGGACGCCATCGGCACGCTGCGCCTGCTCGAGGCGATCCGCTTCCTCGGCATGGAGAAGACGACGCGCTTCTACCAGGCCTCGACATCCGAGCTTTACGGGCTTGTGCAGGAGACCCCGCAGCGCGAGACAACGCCGTTCCACCCGCGCTCGCCCTACGCGGTGGCCAAGCTCTACGCCTACTGGATCTGCGTCAACTATCGCGAGGCTTACGGGATGTATGCCTGCAACGGCATCCTCTTCAACCACGAGAGCCCGCGCCGCGGCGAGACCTTCGTCACCCGCAAGATCACGCGCGGCCTGGCCAATATCGCGCAGGGGCTGGAGGACTGTCTCTACATGGGCAATATCGACGCGCTGCGCGACTGGGGCCATGCACAAGATTACGTGCGGATGCAGTGGATGATGCTGCAACAGGACGCACCGGAGGATTTCGTGATCGCCACCGGCAAGCAGTATTCGGTGCGCGAGTTCATCCGCTGGACGGCGGAGGAGCTGGGCATTTCGCTCAGCTTCTCGGGCGAGGGGGTGGACGAGATCGCCACCGTCACGGACATCGCGGGTGACAAGGCCCCGGCGGTCAAGCCCGGCGACGTGATCCTGCGCATAGACCCGCGCTATTTCCGTCCCGCCGAGGTGGAGACGTTGCTGGGCGATCCCACAAAGGCCAAGGAAAGACTCGGCTGGATACCCGAGATCACGGCTCAGGAGATGTGCGCCGAAATGGTCGCCGAGGACCTGCGCACCGCGCGGCGGCATGCGCTGTTGCGCGAGCATGGCATGGCGATGCCGGTATCGGTAGAATTTTGAATTGAGCGTCTGGGTCAATGTTTAAGATTATCAGTAGACTCCTGAAGCATCCTTTTAACCGTCAGCATCGAGGTGCGGCGGTAATGAGATTTCTGCGATGGCAGGTATCTTGCCGGTTGCTGGCGGTTCCGCACATCATGCCATTCGTTGATCAAACAGTGCTCGTCATGGAAAAAGGTATGACCGGTGCAACTGGAAACTGGTATTCAGGGCTGCATGAAGGGCCTGATATGGCATTTGCATTGCATTTCTTGCGCGCTGATGACCTGTTTGTTGATGTCGGCGCGAACGTCGGGAGCTATACCATACTGGCATCGGGTGCCGTGGGGGCACGCAGCATCAGTTTTGAGCCGATCAAACAAACATTTGCCAAGATGCAAAGGAATGTCGCTGTTAACAGACTGGAAAGGCTCGCAGACTGCCACAATATCGGATTGGGTGGAGAAAATGGCGTTCTGTATTTCACGGTTCAGAACGATACGACGAATCACGTTGCAACCGAATCTGAGAAGTCGAATGGTGATGTGGCCGAGGTGCTTGTACGCCGTTTGGATGACGTTTTGAACGATGAGGTTCCATCGTTAATCAAGATCGATGTCGAAGGCTGGGAAGCTCAAGTGCTAGCCGGTATGTCCAAAACGCTTACCCGGTCTAAACTGAAAGCAATCATTGCAGAGACGAACGCAGCTTCACTCAGATATGAGGAGAGCAGCGAATGTAGTGTTTTTCGAATAATGGCAGAAAATGGCTTCTCGCCTTACTCGTATGATCCATTTGAACGTAGGCTCGTGCCTGGTGAAACTCCGAATAACACAATATTTCTCAGAGACATTGAAGAAGTGAAACAGCGCCTATCAAGCGCGAAGAAGTTCAATTTGGTGAATGGCCAAATTTGACAGGGGCAACAGCAATATGAAGCTAACGCGCGTCTACGTGGCAGGGCACAGGGGAATGGTGGGCGGCGCGATCCTGCGGCGGCTGGAGGCGCGGCGCGCGGCGGGCGAGGAGATCGACCTGATCACCGCCACCCATGCCGAGCTTGACCTCACCGATCAGGCGCAGGTCGCGGCGTTCATGGCCGATCAGCGCCCCGACGTGGTGATCCTCGCCGCCGCGAAGGTGGGTGGCATCCATGCCAACAACACCTACCCCGCCGATTTCATCTACGAAAACCTGATGATCGAATGCAACGTGATCCATCAGGCATACGCGGCAGGTGTGCGTCGACTGTTGCAGCTTGGGTCGTCCTGCATCTACCCGCGCGAGGCCCCGCAGCCGATGCGCGAGGACGCGCTGCTCACCGGCCCGCTGGAGCCCACCAACGAGCCCTACGCCATCGCCAAGATCGCGGGCATCAAGCTGTGCGAGAGCTACAACCGTCAGCACGGCACCGATTTCCGCTCGGTCATGCCCACCAACCTTTACGGCCCCGGCGACAATTTCCACCCCGAGAATTCGCACGTCCTGCCCGCCCTCATCCGTCGCTTTCACGAGGCGGCGGAGACGGGCCGCGAGGAGGTCACGATCTGGGGCACCGGGCGGCCACGCCGCGAATTCCTGCACGTGGATGACATGGCAGAGGCCTCGCTCTTCGTGCTGGACCTAGACTGGGACCGCTATGACGCCAACACGCAGCCGATGCTGAGCCACATCAACGTGGGCACCGGCGAGGATATCGCCATCCTCGACCTCGCGAAGATGGTGGCGCGTGTGACGGGCTTCGACGGGCGGATCACCACCGACCCCACGAAACCCGACGGCACCATGCGCAAGCTGATGGACGTAAGCCGGTTGGCGGATATGGGCTGGCGCGCAAGGATCGGGCTGGAACAGGGCGTCGCGGACACGTATCGGTGGTTTCTGGAAAACCTCGACAGGTTTCGCGGCTGAGACGCGGCAGGGAGGACGCAAGGATGACACAGGATATTCACCCGCTTCTGCTCTGCGGCGGATCGGGCACGCGGCTCTGGCCGCTATCGCGCAAGAGCTATCCGAAGCAGTTCACCCGGCTCACGGGCGAGGAAAGCCTGTTTCAGGCCTCGGCGCGGCGTCTGTCGGGCCCCGGCTTTGCCGCACCCGCGATCGTCACCGGGTCGGATTACCGCTTTGTCGTGACCGAACAGTTGGCCGCCGTCGAGGTCGCCGCCGCCGCCACGCTGATCGAGCCCGAGGGACGCAACACCGCCCCCGCGATTCTGGCCGCGGCAATGGAGCTGCATGCGCGCGCGCCGGGCGCACTGATGCTGGTCGCACCCTCGGATCACGTGATCCCGGACGCGGAGGCGTTTCGCGCCTCTGTCATGGCGGCGGTCCCGTCGGCCGAGGCGGGACAGATCGTGACCTTCGGTATCCGCCCCGACAGGGCAGAGACGGGCTATGGGTGGCTCGCACTGAGCGAAGCGCCAGAAAACGGCTTTGCCCCGGTGCCGCAGCCGCTCAAGGGCTTTGCCGAGAAACCCGACGCGGCAACCGCCGAGGCGCTGCTATCGGGCGGGATGCACCTGTGGAATGCGGGCATCTTCCTGTTTGCCACCGGCACGATCCTGTCTGCCTTCGAGAGCCATCAGCCCGGGCTGCTCGCCGCCGTGACGCGCGCCTTCGAGGAGGCCGAACGCGACCTGCATTTCCTGCGGCTCGCGCCTGCACCCTGGTCGGAATGCGATGACATCTCCGTGGATTACGCGGTGATGGAGAAGGCCGAGAACCTTACCGTTGTCCCCTTCGGCGGCGCGTGGTCGGACCTCGGCGGCTGGGACGCCGTGTGGCGCGAGAGCGGGCCGGATTCGGGCGGCGTGGTGACCTCGGGCCCGGCCACCGCCATCGACTGCACCGATACGCTGTTGCGCGCCGAGGATGAACAACAGGCACTGGTAGGTATCGGCCTGAGCGACGTGATCGCCGTGGCCATGCCCGACGCGGTGCTGGTGGCCCACAAGGACCGCGCGCAGGACGTGAAACAGGCCGTCGCCGCGTTGAAGGCGCAAGGGGCCAAGCAGGCCGAGACCCTGCCGCGCGACTACCGCCCCTGGGGCTGGTTCGAGAGCCTTTCCGTGGGCGGACGGTTCCAGGTCAAGCGCATCCACGTCAATCCCGGTGCGGCGCTTAGCTTGCAAAGCCATCACCACCGGTCCGAGCACTGGATCGTCGTCGAGGGCACCGCCCGCGTGACCATCGACGACACGGTAACGCTCTTGAGCGAGAACCAGTCAGTCTACATCCCGCTGGGCGCGGTCCACCGGATGGAAAACCCCGGCAAGGTGCCGATGGTGCTGATCGAGGTGCAGACCGGCACTTATCTGGGCGAGGACGACATCATCCGATACGAGGATGTCTATGCCCGCGGGCAAGGGGCCAAGGGGTAATCAGGCCCAGCGCCCGATCGCCGTCACGGTGACCTCTGGCGCGCCCGGCTGGCTTAGCGCCGCCATCGCGCGCAAATGCCCCGCCGTCTCGTCGCCCGCCCGCGTGGCGATCCAGACGCCGGATGCGGTGGTGGCACTGGCCGAAACCGTGGGCCGCGTGGCCGGCGCGAAGGGGGCGGGATAGCTCCATGCCGTTTCCGCCACCCCGGCAAAGAGCGCGCCGTGCGCGGTGTCGGGGGCGTCAAGGGTGAGCGTGTGGCGACAGACCTGCGTGCCGTCAGGATAGCGCAGCGCCTCGCCGTCAGGTCCGGTGCTGCGGGTGACGTTGTGGTCACCCTGCACCGCCTGCCACGCACCCCACGCCCCGCCCGAACGGGTGCGAAACGCCAGCGCCGCGCCATCCGCGCCGATGAATATCTGCGCGAGGTCGTCCGCACCGAGCCGCATCGACAGGCACAGCCCTGCTGTCGCCCCCGCGGGGCGCGGGCCAAGGGTGGTGCCATCCACGGCAAAGCTGCCTGCGGGCTGCGCCGGGTCGTCGAGATCGGCCATCACCGGCACCGCCCCTGCCCCGTCCTGCCCCCAGCCAAAGGCACCGGTGGTCAGAAGCCGCCCGGGCGCGGCGTCGCCCGCGTCCGCCTGCACCGCCGCACCGGTGGCGAGGCCGGTGGTGGCCTCAAAGCTCAGCGCCGTCACCCAGGCCGCTCCGTCCGCGCTCACCTTGATGGCAAAATCGTCGTTGCCGCTGGTCCCCATCTCGGCGCGCCCGCCAAATCCCGTCTGGAACAAGAGGCTTGCGGTGTCGGCAGCGCTGGCCTTGTTGATCTTGAGTTGATGCCCCGCCCCCTCGTGGTTGAAAAGCGTGGCCGGGGCCGAGACGGTGAGCCGGTTGGTGGTGTCAAAGCCGGCATTGATGCCCACCCCGTCGAGATTCTCCAGAACCGGCGAAGACAGCGGCACCCAATCGGTGCCCGCATGGCGAAAGAGCCGCCCGTCGCTCTTGTCGATGGCGAGCCAGCCCTCGCCTGGCGCAACAAACAGCCAGCTTTCGTTGACGAAGGCGGCGAGCATCTCCGCCTGCCCGGCCCATGCCCCGGTGGGCGCGGGCCCCAGCGCCCAGACCTGCCCCGCCTGCGGCAGGGCCGGGGGCGTGGCCGCCCCGATCCCTTCGACCGCCAGTTGCACCGCGATATCGAGCCGGGTCAGCGCCTCGTTATGGGTGACGTGTTTCTGGGCCTGCGAGGGCAGGATGAAGGGCAGCGACAGGCGCGGTGAGGTATCTTGCATTGGGGCACTCCGGGTTTTGGGGCATCGCTCGGGACGCGCCCAATCTTGGAGCGATGTCTTGCCAGTCCGTGAACGCCGCGCGCGGTGCTCAGCCCGTGAGCCGCGCCACCATCGCGCTCGCCGGATCCGCCAGCGCCTCGATCACGTCGAAATGGTGCTTGCCTCTCGCGATCTCGAGCGGCGCGCCCCACGCCTCGGACAGCCAGCGCGCCTGGTCGAGGAAGGCGGGCAACTCGTCGCCACCGACCCAGACCGAGACCGGCACCGGAAGGGGGCGCATGAGCACCGGGCTCTCGGCCTCTGCCGCGGGCTCATCGAGGCGGAACTGTTCGTTCATCGAGGTGCGCAAGAGCGGGCGCAGGTCCGAGACCGGCGAGATCGGCGCGACGTGGCGAAGCCGCGCCGCAACCTCGGCTGGCAGCACGCCGGGCACCGCCATGCGCGCCACGAGGTGTCCGCCCGCCGAATGCCCCGCCAGCGCGACCGACCCTGCCACGCGGTCTGCTGCCATCGTCACCGCCTGCGCGATCTGGCGGGTGATATCGGCGATGTGCACCTCGGGGCAGAGATCGTAGGAGGGCATCGCCACCGCCCAGCCGCGCGCGAGCGGCCCAGCCGCGAGATGCGACCAGAACGAACGGTCGAAGCGCAACCAGTAGCCGCCATGCACAAAGACGCACAGGCCCCGCGCCGTGCCCCGGGGGTGGAAGAGGTCGAGCGCCTGCCGCGCGCTCTTGCCATAAGGCAAGCCAAGTTCTGCCTGCCCCGCCTGCCGCACGCGAAACGCCTCTGCCGCCACGGTCCAGCGCGCGGGATACTGCGCGCCACCCGGGATGTTCGGCACGTTCGCATAGGCGTTGTCCAGTTCGCTCATCCCTTTGCCCCTCTTCTGGCCCTAGACATTCCTAGCCCAAGCTGCTTTGGCTTTGCGAGAGCATTCGACATCGCAAGAGGACCGCGCCATGACCACGACCGACCTGAAATCCATGCTGAACGATCCCGCCCTGCTGGCGGAGAAGGCCTATATCGGGGGGCAGTGGGTGGATGGCGACAACGGCACGTTTCAAGTCACCAACCCTGCCCGTGGCGACGTGATCGCCAACGTCGCCGATCTGAGCCGCGCGCAAGTGGCCCATGCCATCGCCACCGCCGAGGCCGCGCAGAAGGAATGGGCCAAATGGACCGGCAAGGAACGCGCGACGGTACTGCGCAAGTTCTTTGACCTGATGATGGAGAACCAGCACGATCTCGGCGTGATCCTGACCGCCGAGCAGGGCAAGCCGCTGGCCGAGGCCAAGGGCGAGATCGCCTATGGCGCCTCGTTCATCGAGTTCTTTGGCGAAGAGGCCAAGCGCATCTATGGCGAGACCATCCCCGGCCACCAGCGCGACAAGCGCATCACCGTCATCAAGCAGCCTATCGGCGTCGCCGCCTCGATCACGCCTTGGAATTTCCCCAACGCGATGATCACCCGCAAGGCCGCCCCCGCGCTTGCTGCTGGCTGTGCCTTCATCGGGCGGCCCGCGGCGGAAACGCCGCTTTCGGCCACGGCGATGGGCGTTCTGGCCGAGCGCGCGGGCATCCCGGCGGGCGTGTTCAACATCGTGCCGTCGTCGAGCGCAAGCGACGTGGGCAAGGAGTTCTGCGAGAACCCGGGCGTGCGCAAGCTCACGTTCACCGGCAGCACCGAGGTGGGGCGCATCCTGCTGCGGCAGGCCGCCGACCAGGTGATGAAATGCTCGATGGAGTTGGGCGGCAACGCGCCCTTCATCGTCTTCGACGATGCCGATCTCGATGCGGCGGTCGAGGGCGCGATCCTGTGCAAGTTCCGCAACAACGGCCAGACCTGCGTCTGCGCCAACCGCATCTACGTGCAATCGGGCGTCTACGACGCGTTCGCCGCCAAGCTCCAGGCGGCGGTGGAAAAGCTCAAGATGGGCGATGGGTTCGAGGAGGGCACCACGCTGGGGCCGCTCATCAATGCCGACGCCATCGAGAAAGTGCAGGAGCACGTCGCAGACGCCACCGCCAAGGGCGCAAAGGTGGTGATGGGCGGCGGCACGCCCGCGCAGGGGCCGGGTCATTTCCTGCCGCCCACGATCCTCGCGGATGTGACGCAGGACATGCTGATTGCCACCGACGAGACCTTCGGCCCCCTCGCACCGCTCTTCCGCTTCGAGGACGAGGATGACGTGATCGCCATGGCCAATGACACGATCTTCGGCCTCGCCTCGTATTTCTACGCCAAGGATCTGGGCCGCGTCACCAAGGTGGCAGAGGCACTGGAATACGGGATCGTTGGCGTCAATACCGGCATCATCTCGACCGAGGTAGCCCCGTTCGGCGGGGTCAAGCAGTCGGGCCTGGGCCGCGAAGGCAGCCACCACGGCATCGATGAATTCCTCGAAATGAAATATGTCTGTATGAGCGTGTAGAAAAATCGTCGCTTTGGCCGGACCCGGAGTGACGCTACGCTGTGCGCGTGGCGTCATCTCGAAAGAAGCGGTCATGATTCGGTTCCTTTCCCTTGCCCTTGGCCTGACGATCGGCGTGGCCGCGTCGTCTGCGGAAGAGGAGGCGGAATCACGCGTCGTGACCGGCGCGCTCACGTACCAGCAAAAGATCGCCCTGCCACCCGGCGCGCGGGCGATGGTGCGCGCTGAGGGCCGGTTTGGCGTATCGCTGGGCGAGACCGAGTTTGCGGGCGACGGGCTAGAAATGCCGCGCCGCTTCACTGTCGAAGTGCCACCCGGGCTCTCGGGGACGGCGCGGGCGCTGATCGAGGTGAACGGCGCGCCGAGGTGGATCATCAAGGGTGTGCCCTTCGCCGCAGGCGCGGAGCCGGTGGCGCTGGGCGAGTTGTTCCTCAATCCCGTGAGCCCTCTCGCCTTCGCCACGGATTTCATCTGCGGTGACGTAAGCGTGTCGGTGGGCATGCTGGGCGACGAGGCGGCGCTGCGCGCCGAGGGCCGCGACATTCCCTTGGTTCAGGTCGAGACAGCCTCAGGGGGGCGCTATGACGCCGTGGACGAGCCCGGCACAAGCTTCTGGAGCAAGGGTGACGCGGCAATGGTCCGGCTCAACGGTCGCGACCTGCCCGAGTGCCACAAGGTGCGGCCGCCCGCCGAACGCCCGTACCGCGCGCGCGGAAACGAACCGGGCTGGTACGTCTCGCTTGACGGGCAGACAGCCGAGATCGTGGCTGACTACGGCGAAATCACGCGAGAGGCACCCCGCCCCGAGGCGCGTGCCATGCCCGGCGGTTATGAATTCGACCTGTCCGGGGCCGATGCCCGCCTGCGCGTCGAAGAGCATCTGTGTCACGACGACGCCACCGGCATGCCCTATCCCGATACCGCGTACCTTGCGCTCGGCGACCGGGAACTGCGCGGCTGCGGTGGCGATCCTGCCGATCTGCTTACCGGCGGCGCATGGCAGATCACCGCCCTCGGCGATGCCACTCTGATAGAGCCGGAGCGCCTGTCTCTGAACTTTCTCGACGCCGGGCGCGTGGCGGGCAGCGGTGGCTGCAACCGCATCGCCGGTGGGTTCAGCCTGTCGGGCGAGGGACTGCATTTCGGGCCGATGGCCAGCACCATGATGGCCTGCCCCGAGCCGCTGATGGAACAGGAACGGCGGATGCTCGACGCGCTTGAACAGGTCATGGCGTTCGATGTGGACACACGCGGACGGCTGCGGCTCTTGGCCGAGGATCACCGGACCGTCCTGATCGAGGCCGCGCGACCCTGAACAAGAGTGCACCCATGGGGATTACGGGTCGATATCGACGCGAACGGTCTTGTCGCCCCACCCATCGACCGAGCAATGCGCACGGATCTGGATCCTGCGCGTGCCGTCGGGCAGGTCGAGATTGGTGAGCGAGCGAGTGAACGGCTGCTCGTTCACGTGCGGATGATGCAGCAGCCGGTAACCGATCCGCTTGCCATCGGCATCAAGCACCTCCCACCCGTCGGCATAGTGATCCCAGCCGGTATCGGGATGCTCCAGCGTGACATCGACGCGCCACGACATGCCCGACTTGGTGGCCACCGCCGTGCGGATTTCGGGCTCGTGCGCGAGCGCGGGGACGGCAAGGGAAACGGCCAGCGCCGCGGCGAGGGGGAACGCGATCTGTCTCATACGCGGCACCATACCCGGTCCGTGCCGCGAATGCACTCACGTCCGCGTGTCTTTCCCGTCGCCCTCGGGGCGCATCAGCACAGCGCGCGAGTGCGAGGCGAATTCGCGCCGCAACAACACCATGAGCGTGATCGCCACCGCGGCCAACAACGCCACCGCCCCGAACAGCCACGCCGCTGCGGCCAGCGCGAAATAGAGCGCGCGTAGCCCGCGGTTGAAGCCGCGCGCGGCGGTGATATTGATCTCGGCCGCCTTCTGCGCGCGCGGCTGCGCCGCGGGGTCGGCGGGATCGTTCGGCACCGCCGCCATCATCACGGCGCAATAGCCGAACAGTCGATTGGCCCAGACGAACTTGAGAAAGGCGTTGGCGAGAAAGGCGACGATCACGAGGATCTTGACCTCCCACACGATCACTGGCGCCGTACCGGTCAACAGGTCGTCGGCCAACCCGATCAGCCGCTCCACCTCGCCCAGCAGCGCCAGCGTGCCACCGATGGCGATGAGCGTGGCCGAGGCAAAGAACGAGGTGCCCTGACGCAGTTGCCCGATGATCTGCGAATCGAAGATGCGCGGGTCTCGGGCGACGAATTGCACCATCCATTCGCGGCGATACTGCGCCATGAGGTTCGAGGTCGAGGGAAGCCGGCGTGGCGGGTGCTCGATCAGCAGCGTCACCCCCGACCATGCAATTACGAGCATCACGAAGGCGGCAAGATCGAGCGGTGCGAAATGCCCGAGCGCGTCGTTGAGGATATCCGTCATGGCGCTCAAAACGGTCGCACGACCACGGCCCAGAGAACCGCGATTGCGCCCAAGACGCTGATTTCGTTGAAGATACGCAGGAAGCGGTCGCTCTCGGTAAACGTGCCCTTGCGCGCGCGCAGCACCAGCCGCCCGGTCCAGCCGTAATGCGCCGCCAGCGCCAGTACCAGCGCCAGCTTGAGATGCGTCCAGACCGGCCAGCCCAGCCAGTGCGCGAGATAGAGGCCCGTGGCGATGGCGATCACGCCAAGGCCCAGCGAGAACCGGTAGAGCCGGATGGTCAGATCGCCCAGCGGCCCGAATTCGCCCAGCCGGTCCCACTCGCGACGCCAGTAGATGAGCGCGCGCGGCACGGCAAAGATGGAAGTCATCCACCCCATGACACAAAGAATATGGATGATCTTGACCCACTCCATGTGCGATGACTGCCCGAGGTGGTGTGCCTGCGCAAGGTCTGCCGCGCGGCCCGCGGCAAAAAAGGACTCGCGGACAGGCCAAATTGGTTATATAGTTTTACCAATTTTAGGAGCATCCCATGCAAATGCCCGAGCCGAACCCCGACATTCTCGCCCGCAAGGCGGAACTGGTGGCGCGCCTGCGCAAGGTTCTGCCGCGCGATGCCGTGATCGAGGATCCGGTGGAAACACGCGCCTATGAATGCGACGCGCTGACCGCCTACAAATGCCCGCCTCTCGCCGTGCTCCTGCCTGCCTCGACGCGAGAGGTCTCCGACGCACTGGCCATCTGCCACGAAATGGGCGTGCCGGTGGTGCCGCGCGGTGCGGGCACCTCGCTTGCCGGCGGCGCACTGCCCACCGCCGACAGTGTCATCGTCGGCGTGGCGCGGATGAACGAGGTTCTGGAAACCGACTACGACAATCGCTTCATCCGGGTACAGACCGGGCGCACCAATCTCAGCGTCACCGGCGCGGTGGAGGAAGAGGGGTTTTTCTACGCGCCCGACCCGTCCTCACAGCTTGCCTGCGCCATCGCGGGCAATATCGCGATGAATTCAGGCGGCGCGCATTGCCTCAAATACGGGGTGACCACCAACAACCTTATGGGCGTGACCATGGTGCTGATGGACGGCACGGTGGTGGAGCTCGGCGGCGCACATCTCGACGCTGGCGGCTATGATCTGCTGGGTCTCGTCTGTGGCTCGGAGGGTCAGCTTGGCGTGGTGACCGAGGCGACGCTGCGCATCCTGCGCAAGCCCGAGGGCGCGCGCCCGGTGCTGATCGGTTTCGATTCGAGCGAGGTCGCGGGCGCCTGCGTGAGCGACATCATCAAGGCGGGCGTGCTGCCCGTGGCGATCGAGTTCATGGACCGCCCCTGCATCCGCGCGACAGAGGATTTCGCCCATGCCGGATACCCCGATTGCGAAGCGCTTCTGATCGTGGAGGTCGAAGGCTCGGACCCCGAAATCGACGAGCAATTGGACCTCATCGAGGCGATCGCGCGCCGCCACGACCCGGTGGAATTGCGCCAGAGCCGTTCGGCCGAGGAGAGCGCGGCGATCTGGAAGGGGCGCAAATCCGCCTTCGGCGCGATGGGGCAACTTGGCGATTACATGTGCCTCGACGGCACCATCCCGGTGAGCGCCCTGCCCCACGTACTGGGCCGGATTGGCGAGATGAGCCAAGAGTTCGGCCTCGACGTGGCCAATGTGTTCCACGCGGGCGACGGCAACATGCACCCGCTGATCCTGTACGATGCCAACAAGCCAGGAGACCTGGAAACCTGCGAGGCCTTCGGGGCGGAAATCCTCAAGCTCTGCGTCGAAGTCGGCGGCTGCCTCACCGGCGAGCATGGCGTGGGGATCGAAAAGCGCGACCTGATGGCGCATCAGTACGGGGCCGACGACCTTTCCGCGCAAATGGACGTAAAGGACGTGTTCGATCCCAGGTGGCTCCTGAACCCGGCCAAGGTGTTTCCACTCGACGTCTCGGGCACGCGGCGCGCGGCCTGACCTTCGCCCCCCGGGGGCCTCCCCCCCGGACCTCCAGAGTACTTTTACCAAGAAGAAACCGCATGACACCCGAGACAGAGGCAGAGCTTGCCACGATCATCAAGGAGGCCGATGGCCCGCTGCGCATCGAGGGCGGCGGCACGCGGCCCATCGGCGGCGCATCGAACGGTGCGCGGCTCTCGACATCGGCGATGACGGGGATCGAGCTTTACGAACCCGGCGCGCTCACCCTCGTGGTGCGGACGGGCACGCCGCTTGCCGAGATCGAGGCCACGCTCGAGGCCGAGGGGCAGCGGCTCGCCTTCGAACCGATGGACCATCGCGGACTTCTGGACACCAACGGAACCCCCACCATCGGCGGCGTGGTGGCCGCCAATGTCAGCGGACCGCGCCGCGTTCAGGCCGGGGCCTGCCGCGATTTCCTGCTGGGGGTGCGGTTCGTTGACGGGCAGGGGCGCATCGTCCGCAATGGCGGCCGGGTGATGAAGAACGTGACCGGCTACGACATGGTCAAGCTGATGGCGGGCAGCTACGGCACATTGGGCATTCTGACCGAGGTAGCACTCAAGGTGCTGCCCCGCCCGCGCGCCACCGGCGTGCTGCTCTGCGAGGGGCTGGACGACGCCACCGCCATTCAGGTGCTGTGCCGCGCTCTGGGCTCGCCCTACGAGGTGAGCGGTGCCGCGCATCTGCAACACGGTCTTGATGGCGCGCCCATGACGATGATCCGGCTCGAAGGGTTCGCGGACTCGGTCGCCTATCGGGCCGGTGAGATGCAAAAGCTGCTGGCCGATTCCGGCACCTTCACGCTCGAGACCGACCCGGACCGCACCGCCGCCGACTGGCGGCATATCCGCGATGTCGAGCCGTTCCACGGGCGCGCGGGTGACGTCTGGCGGCTCTCGGTCAAGCCCACCGACGCGCCGGGGATCGTCGCCGCCCTGCCGGGCGCCGAGGCGGTCTATGACTGGGGCGGCGGGCTTGTCTGGCTGCTGGTGCCTGAAGACACGGGCAAGACGGCGATACGGCAGGCCGTGGCGCAGCGCGGCGGCCATGCCACACGGGTGCGCGGTGCGGGGACGGACGCGTTTCCGCCGCTGCCCGCGCCGGTGGCCGCGCTTCAGGCCGGGCTGCGGCGGCGTTTCGATCCGCGCGGCATCCTCAATCCCGGCCTGATGGCCGAGGCGTAGGAGAGGGCGATGAAGACCGAGTTCACCGAACAGCAACTGGCCGACCCGAAAATCGCCCGCGCCAACGAGATCCTGCGATCCTGCGTCCATTGCGGCTTCTGCACCGCCACCTGCCCGACCTATCAGGTGCTCGGCGACGAACTCGACAGCCCGCGGGGCCGCATCTACCTCATCAAGGACATGCTCGAGAACGACCGCGTTCCCGATGAGAAGACGGTCAGGCATATCGACCGCTGCCTGTCGTGCCTCGCCTGCATGACGACCTGCCCCTCGGGCGTGCATTACATGCACCTGGTCGATCAGGCGCGCGAATATATCGAGGAACGCTATCAGCGCCCCCTGGGCGACCGGATGCTGCGCTGGATCCTGGCGCGCATCCTCCCCTATCCGATGCGGTTTCGCGTGGCGCTTCTCGGGGCCAGGATCGGGCGGCCCTTTGCCCGACTGATGCCCGATGCGCGGCTGCGCGCGATGCTGGAAATGGCACCCAAACAGGTGCCGCCCGTCAGCCGCAACGACGATCCGCAAACCTTCCCCGCGCAAGGCGCACGCAAGAAGCGCGTGGCGCTGATGACGGGCTGCGCGCAGCGCGCGCTCAACACCGATATCAACGACGCCACCATCCGGCTGCTCACCCGGCTGGGCTGCGAGGTGGTGGTGGCCGAGGGCGCGGGCTGTTGCGGGGCACTGACGCATCACATGGGCAAGACCGAAGAGAGCCACGCGACGGCCGCGAAGAACATCCGAGCCTGGGCGCGCGAGATGAATGGCGAGGGGCTGGACGCCATCGTCATCAACACCTCGGGCTGCGGCACCACCGTCAAGGATTACGGCCACATGTTCCGCCACGAAGCATTGGCCGACGATGCCGCGCGGGTGAGCGAGATCGCAGTGGACGTGAGCGAATTGCTGATGCAAATCGACCTTCCCGAGGGCGAGGAAAAGGGCCTTACAATCGCCTATCACGCCGCCTGTTCGCTGCAACACGGCCAACAGATCAAGACCTTCCCCAAGGACTTGCTGAAGCGCGCCGGGTTCAAGGTAGTCGAGCCCGCCGACAGCCACCTGTGCTGCGGCTCGGCGGGCACCTACAACCTGATGCAGCCGGAGATTTCCAAGCAGCTCAAGGACCGCAAGGTCCGCACGCTGGAGGCCAAGCGCCCGGACGTCATCGCCGCGGGCAATATCGGCTGCATGATGCAGATCGGCGGTGGCACCGAGGTGCCGGTCGTGCACACGGTGGAACTGCTGGACTGGGCCACCGGCGGGCCGCAGCCGCCCGCGCTGGCGCAGGCGGAAAACGGTATGGCAGGCGTGCCGATCCTGCGCGCAAGCCGGTCATAATCTGGCCCGAAATGCCTGCTAGCCGGAGGAGGATCGGATCGCCGGAGAGACCATGCTGCGCACCATTGCACCGCTCGCCCTGCTCGCCCTGCTCGCCACACCGCTCGCCGCGCAGGACAGCCGCCTCGAGCGGCTCGACGCAGGCGACAC
The DNA here is from genome assembly GCF_002925845.1 of Roseovarius nitratireducens. Taxonomy (GTDB): domain Bacteria; phylum Pseudomonadota; class Alphaproteobacteria; order Rhodobacterales; family Rhodobacteraceae; genus Roseovarius; species Roseovarius nitratireducens. The sequence goes on from NZ_PDNI01000077.1 coordinate 108,947, forward strand.
CGCCCGCGCGTGGGAGGCGGTCGGGCGTCTCGAACTGGCCGGGCGCGGCTTCTGCACCGGCGCGCTGGTGGCCCCCGATCTTGTCCTGACGGCAGCGCATTGCCTTCATGACCGCGCCACAGGCAAACGGATCGACCCTGCACGAATCGAGTTCAAGGCCGGCTGGCGCAACGGGCGCGCGGCCGCCTATCGCACGGTGCGCCGCGCGGTGCTGCATCCCGACTATCGCTTTGACGCGGACGTGACTGCGGAGCGCGTGCGCAATGACGTGGCGCTGCTCGAGCTTCATCACCCGATCCGCAACACCCGCGTTACCCCGTTCGAGACCGACCGCCGCCCCCGCAAGGGGCAGCGCATCGGCGTGGTGAGCTACGCCAAGGGCCGCGCCGAGGCCCCGTCGCTTCAGCAAGAGTGCAACGTGATGGCGCGGCAGCAGGGTGTGCTCATCATGTCCTGCGACGTGGATTTCGGTGCCTCCGGCGCGCCGGTCTTCAGCTTCGAGGGCGGGCGCGCACGGATCGTCTCGGTGGTCTCGGCGATGGCCGAGGTCGAGGGCCGCAAGGTGTCGCTGGGCACGCAGCTCCTGGCGCCGCTCGACACGTTGCGCACGGCGCTCGAGGCCGGACAGGGGGTGTTTCAGGATGCCGCCCCCAAGACCTTCACCTCCGGCACCCGGCGCGACACCGGCGCAAAATTCGCGCGGCCATGAGCGGCGAGCAGCGGGTTCTTGCACTTCTGGCGGCGCTCTGCCTGTGGGCGGGCGCGGCTGTGGCGCAGTCGAGCGGGCTCACCCGCCTCACCGACCGCGACGACCTCTTTGGCTGGGAGGCCGTAGGCCGGGTCGATATCGGGCGCTCGGGCTATTGCACCGGGGTGCTCATCGCGCCCGATCAGGTGCTGACGGCGGCGCATTGCGTCTTTGACCGCTCCGGGCGACCCGTGGCCGCCGATACGATCCGGTTCCGCGCCGGGCTGCGCAACGGCAAGGTGATCGCCGAGTCCGGGGTGATGGGCTACGTGGCCGCAGAAGGCTACGATCCGCGCGGCGGCATGAGCGCCGCCAACATCCGCAACGACGCCGCCCTCCTGCGGCTCGCGACCCCGATCAACAGTGCCGTGGCCGCCCCTTTCGCCATCCATGACCAGCCCCGCGACGGCGCGCAGATTAGCGTCGTCTCCTACGGTCGCGACCGCGACAGCGCCCCGTCATGGCAACGCCGGTGCAACATGCTGTGGCGCGCCGAGGGAATCATGGCCTTTGACTGCGACGTGATCTTCGGCTCCTCCGGCGCGCCGGTCTTGGCCCCACATGGCGGCCGCCCGCGTATCCTGTCGCTGGTGAGCGGCGGTAGCCGCGTCGAGGACAAACGCCTGTCCTATGGCATGGACCTGCCCGATCTCGTTGCCGGTCTCAAGCGCGACCTGCGCGCCGCCACCGTCGGCATGGCGACCGCCAATCCCGGCTTCAAGCGGGTACAGGCGGGCGAGGGCCGGCGCGGTACCGGCGCGCGCTTCGCCCGACCCTGAGCCGCGCCGCACCCCTCTTGACAGGCGCGCGGGCGTTTCCCAAATCCATGATGCCCCGGGGCCGGATGACGGGCCGGGGCGCAACCGGCCTGTCTCCAACGGGAAGGCCGCCAACATTGGTATCGCTCAAAGGAGGATGACCCATGCGCAATTTCGATCTTGCACCGCTCTACCGGGCCACTGTCGGTTTCGACCAAATCGCCGATCTTCTGGATCGCGTGATGGCGAGCGACATGAGCCAGCCGAGCTATCCGCCCTACAACATCGAGAAGACCGACGACGACGCCTATCGCATCTCGATCGCCGTCGCGGGATTTTCGGCCGACGACCTGACGGTCGAGGTCAAGGACGGGGCGCTCGTGGTCTCGGCCCGCAAGAGCGAGGATGACGAGAGCGAACGCACCTACCTGCATCGCGGCATCGCCACGCGCGCGTTCGAGCGGCGCTTCCAGCTTGCCGATCACGTGCGCGTCACCGGTGCGAGCCACGCCGACGGCATGCTGCATGTCGATCTGGTGCGCGAGGTGCCCGAGGCGCTCAAGCCGCGGCGCATCGCCATCGCAAGCGCCGACGCGGCCCGCGAACAGGACGTGATCGACGCCGAGAAGGTAAACTGAAGCCTGCGCCTCGCACCGATGGCCCGGCAAGGGATGCCTCGCCGGGCCTTTTCGTTGCCAGTCCGGTCGGGCCGGAATACCGAGCCCGTTGTGCAACCGGCTGAAACCAGGCTGAACATGCGTCTTGCCGCACCATTCTCCCGGACGCCATTGAGATGGAACCAAATCTGATCCGCGTTCCGCCCGCCTTATTCTGGTGAGGTCTTGATGTTTTCCATGTCCTTGGTTGCGGGAAACGGATTGGAACCTGCGACTTTCGGATCATGAGTCACGGTCTCCCGAGTCAGCCGGGCTGCGCTCGACTACCCTCTCCTATCGGAATCGCGATCTTTTTGCTGACGGGCATGGTGCGTCCACGGATCGAAGCAGCCGGGCATCTTCGACGCCGGTCAAAAATTGGCCAAATTCTTGATTAATGTCGGCTCATGGCATCAAGGCTCAAAGACAGGGGAACCGTCACTCCCTTTAGAAAGCGGCGAGGCGTCCGCCGCTTCCTACCCACCCGCCTGCTGATCTTAAGCCTGTTTGCCGCTGTGGTGGCTTTTGGCAATTATCTAAAGCACACCGCTCTGGAACAAAGCTGGTGGGTGTCTAACGTCGGCGCCCCTTTCGAAGGCGCGCCTACCTCCATGCGGCCGCGTGCACTGCACGGTGGGGATGCGATGCAAAGACGTGGCGGCCTCGCCATCAGCCGACGTAGCGCGGGCAATGGCGCCGCTTCCTACGGACGCGTGACCTACGTCAGGGACGGTGACACAATCGAAGTTGACGGACGTCCAATCCGCATTGCCACTTTGGACTGCGGCGAGTCCGGCACCATCGCAGGACACATTGCGACACGGCGGATGAAGGCGCTGGTCTCTAGCGAGCGCGTCACTTGCAGCCTGACCGGGGAACGCAGCTATGATCGCTGGATTGGCAGCTGTCGGCTGGCGAGTGGGCAGGACATCGCAAGTGTAATGATCGGTGAAGGCCTGTGCCGTCGCTGGCGTTAGTGTTACGCTGGCGCCAGGGTGTTCACCCGGCTTTTCGTTGCGGTCATGCGGGGGTGTCCTGAACGCAGGAAGCCACCCGAGGGTGGCTTTTAGCGCATTGATATTTTGTAGGTATTTTTGGTTGCGGGAGTAGGATTTGAACCTACGACCTTCAGGTTATGAGCCTGACGAGCTACCTGGCTGCTCCATCCCGCGGTGTTTGTTTGTTATCGTTGAGAGATTTATCGGGGGATTTCCAGGTTTGGCGGCGACCTACTCTCCCACGTCTTGAGACGCAGTACCATTGGCGCGACGGCACTTAACGGCCGGGTTCGGGATGGGACCGGGTGTTTTGCTCGTGCTATGGCCACCAAACCGGGGAATCCCCTGATTGATACAATCGGCCCTTTTTGCGGGCTGTCGCAAGTCGCGTTGACACGTTTTGGTGTATGCTTTTTGGCCCAGTCTTTCTGTTACTGGATCAAATCAAGCCTATCGGGCGATTAGTACCGGTCAACTGAGCGCATTGCTGCGCTTACATCTCCGGCCTATCGACGTGGTGGTCTACCACGGCCCTCGGGGATACCTTGTTTTGAGGGGGGCTTCCCGCTTAGATGCCTTCAGCGGTTATCCTGTCCGGACATAGCTACCCTGCACTGCGGCTGGCGCCACAACAGGTCCACCAGTGGTCCGTTCACCCCGGTCCTCTCGTACTAGGGGCAACTCCTCTCAAGTATCCTACACCCACGGCAGATAGGGACCGAACTGTCTCACGACGTTCTAAACCCAGCTCACGTACCTCTTTAAATGGCGAACAGCCATACCCTTGGGACCTGCTCCAGCCCCAGGATGAGATGAGCCGACATCGAGGTGCCAAACACTGCCGTCGATATGGACTCTTGGGCAGTATCAGCCTGTTATCCCCGGCGTACCTTTTATCCGTTGAGCGATGGCCCTTCCACTCGGGACCACCGGATCACTATGGCCGACTTTCGTCTCTGCTCGACTTGTCAGTCTCGCAGTCAGGCTGGCTTATGCCATTGCACTCAACGAGCGATTTCCGACCGCTCTGAGCCAACCTTCGCGCGCCTCCGTTACGCTTTAGGAGGCGACCGCCCCAGTCAAACTACCCGCCACGCAGGGTCCCGGACCCGGATAACGGGCCGCGGTTAGACATCAAGAGTGCGAAGGGTGGTATCTCAAGGGAGGCTCCACCGCGACTGGCGTCACGGGTTCAAAGCCTACCACCTATCCTGCACATCACAATCCTGATGCCAGTGCGAAGCTGTAGTAAAGGTGCACGGGGTCTTTCCGTCTGACCGCGGGAAGCCTGCATCTTGACAGGCAATTCAATTTCGCTGAGTCGATGTTGGAGACAGCGGGGAAGTCGTTACGCCATTCGTGCAGGTCGGAACTTACCCGACAAGGAATTTCGCTACCTTAGGACCGTTATAGTTACGGCCGCCGTTTACCTGGGCTTCAATTCAAGGCTCTCACCTCTCCTTTTAACCTTCAGGCACCGGGCAGGCGTCAGACCCTATACGTCGTCTTGCGACTTCGCAGAGCCCTGTGTTTTTAGTAAACAGTCGCCACCCCCTGGTTTGTGCCCCCGGATCCAAGTTGCCTTGAACCCGGGCCTCCTTCTCGCGAACTTACGGAGGTATTTTGCCGAGTTCCTTCAACATCGTTCTCTCAAGCGCCTTGGTATGCTCTACCAGTCCACCTGTGTCGGTTTAGGGTACGATCTCATGATGGAGCTATTTCCAGGAACCGCTCAGCGGCCCGCCCAATCCGATAAGGGCGAACAACCTCCGCGATCCGTCACTTCCATCTGGCCCAGGAATATTAACCTGGTTCCCATCGACTACGCCTTTCGGCCTCGCCTTAGGGGTCGGCTTACCCTGCTCAGATTAGCTTTAAGCAGGAACCCTTGGACTTTCGGCGGGAGGGTCTCTCACCCTCCTTGTCGCTACTCATGTCATCATTCTCACTAGTGATCTCTCCACCGGATGGCTCACGCCCCGGCTTCATCGAAAATCTCGTCCCTCCCATGCGGGCGAGCCCGCAAAAGAGGAATGAGACTGTATCACACTACGCTCTGCTACCATGCCTTACGGCATCCTAAGCTTCGGCTCATGGCTTGAGCCCCGTTACATCTTCGCCGCAGGACAACTTGTTTAGACCAGTGAGCTGTTACGCTATCTTTAAAGGATGGCTGCTTCTAAGCCAACCTCCTGGTTGTTTTGGTCGTCCCACCTGCTTTCCCACTTAGCCATGAATTGGGGGCCTTAGCTGTAGGTCAGGGTTGTTTCCCTCTCGACGACGGACGTTAGCATCCGCCGTCTGTCTGCCATCTAGTACTCCCCGGTATTCGGAGTTTGGTTAGGATCAGTAAGCCTGTGGGGCCCCATTACCCATCCAGTGCTCTACCCCCGGGGGTATTCGGATGACGCTCTACCTAAATAGATTTCGCAGAGAACCAGCTATCTCCGAGTTTGATTGGCCTTTCACCCCTAGGCACAACTCATCCCGACCTTTTTCAACAGGTGTGGGTTCGGACCTCCAGTTGGTGTTACCCAACCTTCATCCTGGTCATGCCTAGATCACTCGGTTTCGGGTCTGATCCATCCAACTCATTCGCCCTATTAAGACTCGCTTTCGCTGCGCCTACACCTAACGGCTTAAGCTTGCTGGATAGACCAAGTCGATGACCCATTATACAAAAGGTACGCCGTCACAAGACTGGACACCAATGACAATC
>NZ_PDNI01000010.1 GCF_002925845.1 Roseovarius nitratireducens
GGCATTGTTGCAGAACTCAGGCCTGAGGTGTGAGTGCCCCTTTCCCCGCTGACGTCATGCCACGCGGACGATCTCGGCGGTGCCGAGGGCGTTGAAGCGGTTCATGAGGGCGATGCGGATGTGGATTTCGGCGGTCTGGCGGTCGGGGTCTCTTGCGGCGATGCGCTCGCCGAAGGCTTTCAGGCAGCGCATTTTCGCTTCGACCCGACTTCGGGTGTGATAGCCCGTCCAGCGCTTCCAGAAGGCCCGGCCATAGTATCGGGTGGCGCGCAGGGTCTCGTTTCTGGCGCGGGCCGCCGGGCAGTCGTCCTTCCACAGGCGGCCGTTTTTCCGGATCGGGATGATTGGAACGGCATCCCGTTCGATGATGGCCTTGTGGCAACGGCGCGTGTCATAGGCGCCATCCGCCGTCACCGTGCCGATCGGCTCGTCTGCCGGGACCTGGCCGAGCAGGTCTGGCAGCACGGGGCTGTCGCCGTCGCGGCTGGGGGTGAATTCCACCGCTCGGATGTCGGATGTGGCCGGGTCCATGGCAAGGTGCACCTTGCGCCATTGGCGACGGCCCTGCGGGCCGTGCTTGCGCGCCTGCCATTCACCATCGCCGAGGAACTTGATCCCGGTGCTGTCCACGAGCAGGTTCAGCGGCTCGTCTGCACGGCGATACGGAACCTGAACGGCCAAGGTTTTCTGCCTCCGACACAGCGTGGAGAAGTCCGGCACCGGCCAGTCCAGCCCCGCCAGCTTCAGAAGGCTGGCCACCATGCCTGCGGTCTGGCGCAAGGGAAGCCTGAACAGCACTTTGATCGACAGGCAGAACTGGATTGCCGCATCGGAAAACACCGCTGGCCGTCCGGGTCGCCCGTCACGCGGCGCGCGCCAGGTCATATCCTTGTCGACCCAGATCAGCAGAGCCCCCCGCTTGCGCAGCGACGCGTTGTAGCTGGACCAGTTCGTCGTGCGATAGCGGGCAGGAGGGGGCTTGCTCATGCAGCCTCTGTAACCGCATGGATTCACGAAGTGAATCCTTCACCGGGATAGTTCTGCAACAACGCCCCCACCACCAAGGTATGATTTCCGCCGCCATTGGCAACGCGCTGAACGATAACATACTGATCAGGCGTTTCGGTCGCGAGCCGCGCATGCGCGCCACCGAGCTGCTGCTGCAGGAGCGTGTTCCGTGGGAGTTTCCGCCCGAGCAGGCGACCGATGCTGAGACCGCGACGCCCGACCTTTCACGTACGCCGACACCGGCGCTGCAGGGTTGGACGGCACGCAACCAGCCGGGCCCTCAACTCCATGCCATCGGCAACGGAAGCCTCGCATCCTGGATAACCGACGCCGGAGGCGGGGCGCTCTGGTGGCGCGGCCAATCGCTCACACGATGGACGGGCGACGATGTCAACCGTGGCGGAGACTCGCGCATCTATGTCAGCGAGCGCGAAAAAGGGACGGTCCGCTCGCTCGGCGGTCGCAGCGTGGGCGGACCGTCGGAGACGACGTTCCATGCCCACAAGATCGAGTTCCACGAGCGCGCGGAAGGTTTGTCGATGAACCTCGAGATCGCGATTGCGCCGGGCGACGACGTGGAAATCCGTCGCGTTACACTCTCCAACGAAAGTGACAGGACACGCGAGGTCGATGTGACAAGCTATGCGGAGGTCGTGCTTGCGCCTGCGCACGCTCATGAGCGGCACCCTGCCTTCAGCAAGCTCTTCGTCCACAGCGAGCGCCTCGATGGCCAGAACACGCTAATCTTCAAGCGGCGCCCGAGACGACCCGCCGATCAGCCGCCGGTCCTCATTCATAGCCTTCTGCCGAGCGATTCCGCGGTGACACCAGCAGGTTTCGAGACAGACCGCAGAAGGTTTCTCGCCAGGCACGGCGACCCCGAACGGCCACCGGGCGCGATCGACCCGCTGGATGGTGCCACCGGATGGACGCTCGATCCGGTCATGGCCCTGCGGGCGCGCGTTGTCCTGGCGCCCGGGGCACGCGCACGGGTTGATTTCGTGACGATCGCGGCCGGCTCACGCGAGACGGCGCTCGAGATCGCCGAACGCTACGCATCCCCGCCGGCACTCGACTGGGTCATGGAAGACGCGCAGCGATCAGCCGCGCTCGAAGCGCAACGCCTCGGGCTCGATTCCCGCGCGCTGGCCGAGGCGCAGGCCCTGTGCCACGATCTCGTCTTCCCACGACCGCCCCCGCTCGCATTGGCGGCGGCGTCGGAGACGGATCTTCCGGCCCAGCCGCTGCTCTGGAGCATGGGGCTGTCCGGCGATCTGCCGATCATCCTTGTGCGGGCTGTCGACGACGCGCATGCACAGCTTCTGCCGATCATCATCCGGGCGCATCAATGGTGGCTGAGGCATGGCCTTCGTGCGGACCTGGTGATCCTGCGCGAAGGCGCTTCAGGCTATCAGGAGCCAATCCGCGACCTGCTGTTTGCCGCTCTTCGCGACGCGAACGCACCCCAGGGTCTGGGCGGGCCGGGGGGCATTCATCTTCTGGCGGCGGACCGGTTCGATGCAGCCGAGCGCCGGACGCTCGAGGCCACGGCCCGGGTGTCTCTTGACGGAGCGGCCACATCACTGATCCAGGCGGTGACACCGCCGCGATCGGGACGCACCGCGCCGCCACGTTTCCAGCCGGTCGGCGCACCACCGTCTGATCCTGTACCCGCGCCGCCCCTCATGCGCCCGGAAAACCTCGCCTTCGACAATTCTCTCGGTGGGTTCACCCCGACAGAGGGCGACTATGAAATCCACCTGGAGGGTGGACAGGTGACGCCAGCACCGTGGTGCAACGTGCTGGGTAATGAGAGCTTCGGCACCATCGTCTCGGAAGCGGGGCTAGGCTTCAGCTGGTGCATCAACAGCGGCGAGCATCGCCTTACGCCATGTTCGAACGACCCGGTTGCCGATCCGCAGTCCGAGGCGCTCTATCTGCGCGATGAGGAAACAGCGCATATCTGGACACCGACCCCGCTGCCTGCCGGGGGCGATGCGACCTGCCAGATCCGCCACCGCGCGGGCGCGACGACCTGGCAGCGCCACGAAGAAGGTCTCGAACAGCGCCTCACTGTCTTCGTCCCGCCCGATGCTCCTGTGAAGCTGGCGCTGCTGACCCTAACCAATCCCGGCAATCGTGACCGGCGGCTTACGGTCACCTACTATGCCCAATGGTTGCTTGGGTCGATGTCCAGTACCGCGCGGCCACATGTGGTTTGCGGTTTCGATTTCGAAAGTCGGGCGCTGATCGCACGCAATGGCTGGAATCCCGAGTTCGGCAACCGCACGGCGTTTCTCGCCGCCAGTCGGCCACCGCACAGCCTGACCTGTGACCGCGGGGCGTTCCTCGGTCGGCAGGGTGATCCGGCCCGACCGACCGGCCTCACGGCCTGGGGACTCGACGGCGTGCTCAGCGATGTCGCCGACCCCTGCGCAGCATTCCAAGTCCATATCGACCTGGCCGCCGGTGCGACAGAGGAGGTCGTCTTCGTGCTTGGTGACGGAAGCGATCCCGCCGAAGCGGCGCGCCTCGCGGTACATTGGGGTGACGTCGAGACGGCCAAACAGGCACTTGTCGAAAACGATGCCGTCTGGCAGCGTCGGCTCGGCGCCGTCAGGGTTACCACCCCCGACTCGGCTTTCGACCTCATGGTCAATCGCTGGCTCCTCAACCAGACCTTTGCATCGCGCATCTTCGCGCGCGCCGGGTTCCAGCAGGCCGGGGGCGCCTTCGGTTTCCGTGACCAACTTCAGGACATGATGGCGCTGCTGTTTTCCGAGCCGCAACGCGTGCGGGCGCACATTCTGGATTGTGCGGCGCGGCAGTTCGAGGAGGGCGATGTGCTGCATTGGTGGCATCCCCCTCTGGGCCGAGGTGTGCGAACACGCTGCTCGGACGATCTGCTGTGGCTGGTCTATGCAACCGGCCGATATGTAACGGCCACCGGGGACACCTCTATCCTCGACGCGGAAATCCCGTTTCTGTCCGCCCCGCCGCTGGGGGCTGACGAGGAAGACCGCTACGCCCTGTTCGAGGCGGGCGCGGAGCGCGCCTCGCTCTTCGAGCATTGCCGGCGGGCAATGGATCGCGGCGTCACGAAGGGCGCTCATGGACTGCCACTGATCGGCACCGGGGACTGGAACGATGGCATGGACAGGGTAGGCAGCGAAGGGCGTGGCGAAAGCGTGTGGCTCGGATGGTTCGCGGCTGTCTGCGCCGACACCTTCGCTGGCCTTGCCTCGGAAACCGGACGCAACGACCTCCATGACATCTGGAAGGTACGCGCCGATGATCTGCGCCGGACTGCCGACGCGGCGGGTTGGGATGGCGAATGGTACGCGCGGGCGTTTGCCGATGACGGCCTGCCATGGGGCTCGAAGACGTCGGACGAATGCCAGATCGACAGCATATCGCAGTCCTGGGCAGCACTCGCCGGCGGCCCCTCTTCGGATCGAACCGCCATGGCCGTCGCTGCCGCAACCGGGCGCCTCGTCGATGATGATGCGCGGCTGGTGCGTCTGTTGACGCCGCCTTTCGACCGGACACCGCGCGATCCGGGCTATATCCGCGCCTATCCGCCGGGTGTGCGGGAAAATGGCGGCCAGTATACGCATGCGGCGGCCTGGCTGGGTCTGGCCCATTCACGGCTGGCCAATGGCGATGAGGCCCATCGCATTTTCGATTTCATCAACCCCATCCGCCGCACCGACGACCTCATCAGGGCCGACCTCTACCGGGCGGAACCCTATGTCGTGCCGGCCGACGTGCGCGGTGCCGAACCCGGGATCGGTCAGGCCGGCTGGACATGGTACACAGGCGCCGCAGGCTGGACATGGCAACTCGCCGTCGAGGGAATTCTCGGCCTGAGCCTCCAGCGCGGTGCTGTCAGGATCGCCCCGCGGCTCCCCAGGAACTGGGGCGGTGCAGAGGTCAGGGTAAAGGGCCCGGACGGGATATTGATCATTACCATCGAAGATCCCGACCGGATCGGCTCCGGTCGCGTTGAGCTTGAGGTGGATGGTCGACCGCTGGACGGCGATTGCATTGCCATCCCGACAGGCGGGGTGGAACGCCGCGCCACGGCGCGCCTGCGGCGCTGATTCCCACCGCGCGCTGTTTGCTCCATTCGGTCAGGATCAGGATCCGGGCGATGTGCTCGACCGGACGGTATTGGTGGTGCCATCCCACTATCGCGTACTCCGCCAGCAACTTCGCCATAGCGTAGCGCATTCCTCTCGCCCCACGCCCCGCCCGGCGGTGCCTCTTGTTGCCCATAGGCGCGGCCCGGCTGGGCCAGCCATCTGGACGAACCGCCCTGCCCCGCGTTATGCTGAGGCAATGACGCCCGATTCCGAGCTCTCTCGCTTTGTCAAGGCGCAGGAGGGCAGTTGGCCCGCCGCGCTGGCCGAGCTTCGCGCGGGGGCGAAGATGACGCATTGGATGTGGTTCATCTTTCCGCAACTCTCCGCGCTCGGCCGGTCGGCCACGGCAAAGTATTACGGGATCGCGGGGCTGGAGGAGGCGCGGGACTATCTCGCGCATCCAGTGCTCGGGCCGCGCCTGATCGAGGCCGCGCGCGCCATGCTCTCTCATGAGGGCGAAAGCCCGGAGGCGATCCTCGGGAGGACGGATGCGCTCAAGCTGCGGTCCTCGACCACCCTATTCGACGCCGCCGGCGGCGGGCCGGAGTTTCGCGCGATCCTCGACGTGTTTTACGACGGCATTCCCTGCCCGCTGACGCTGGCCGAGTTGGGGCGTTAGGGGCGTTAGGGCAGGTCGCGCTCAGGCGCGCTCGGCATATTCCATCGTCTCGGTGTTGACGACGATGTCCTCGTCCTGGCCGACGAAGGGCGGCACCATCACCTTTACCCCGTTGTCGAGCACGGCAGGCTTGAAGCTGTTGGCGGCGGTCTGGCCCTTGACCACCGGCTCTGTCTCGACCACGCGGCAGGTGACCTTTTGCGGCAGCGACGCGTTGAGCGCCTCGCTCTCGTGGAACTCTACCGTGATGGTCATGCCGTCCTGCAGGAAGGGGCGGCGCTCACCGAGGATTTCGGCGGGAAGCTGGATCTGTTCGTAGGTCTCGGTATCCATGAAGATCAGGTTCTCGCCCTCCTGGTAGAGGAACTGCTGATCCTTCTGTTCGAGGCGCACGCGCTCGACCTTGTCGGCGCTGCGGAACCGCTCGTTGAGCTTGGACCCGTTGCGCAGGTTGCGCATCTCGACCTGCGCGAAGGCGCCGCCCTTGCCGGGCTTGACGTGGTCCACCTTGACCGCGGCCCAGAGGCCGCCGTTATGCTCCAGCACGTTGCCGGGGCGAATCTCGTTTCCGTTGATCTTGGGCATGGTCCGAACCGTGTCAAAAGGTTGATATCGTGTCTCGCGCTCCTATATCTCGCGTGATGCACGGGGGCAAGACACCCATATTTCGTTTCGGGGCCGCGCAAGCCATGCGCATTTTGCATAGATGCTATGCATCTACGCTCTATCCGAATCGATCAAAACGCGTCATAACCGCCGTCACGCCCGAAACGCAAGAGCAATAAGAACAGGACGAAGCATGAAGGATTTCGTTGATGGCACGGCTTTCAACGCCGAACAGGGAAACCGTGCGCGTAAACTTTTTGCGGCCGTGGTTCTGGCCGCGCTCGATGACGCCATCGCCGATGACAAGAAATACGGCAATGGCCCCGAGCAGATCGCCCGCTGGGCGCGCTCGCGCGATGGGCGCGAGGTGCTGTCCTGTGCCGGGATCGACCCCAACGAGCGCGTGGTCTCCGGGCTGATGGAATTCGTCGGCAAGGGGGTGCGCACCTCGGTCGCGCTGTCGCGCGAGGAAAGCGAGCGCCGCCACGCCGCAGCGCAGGCCGAAGCCGCCTGAGCGTCACGGCGCAAGATCGCCGATCCGGCCCCGTCGCACGCGGCGGGGCCTTTGCTTTGCCGCAGGCGGGGATGGCCGCATGACGCGCGCGATCATGATCCAGGGGGCCGGCTCGAATGTCGGCAAGTCGCTCTTGGTGGCGGGGCTGGCGCGGGCCTGCCTGCGGCGCGGGATCAGCGTCGCGCCGTTCAAGCCGCAGAACATGTCCAACAACGCCGCCGTGACCGGGGATGGCGGCGAGATCGGGCGCGCGCAGGCACTACAGGCCCGCGCGGCGGGACGCACCCCCCTGACCGACATGAACCCCGTGCTGCTCAAGCCCGAGGGCGCGCACGGCGCGCAGGTCATCGTGCAGGGCCACCCGGTGGGACGCCTCGGCGCGTGGGGCTACACGCGGGAAAAGCCGCGCCTGATGGGTGCGGTGCTCGACAGCTTTGCCCGGCTTGGCCGTAGCGCCGATCTGATCATCGTGGAGGGCGCGGGCAGCCCCGCCGAGATCAACCTGCGCGCCGGTGACATCGCAAACATGGGATTTGCCCGCGCCGCCGGGGTTCCGGTGATCCTCGTTGGCGATATCGACCGCGGCGGGGTGATCGCGCAGATCGTCGGCACGCAGGCGGTGCTCGATCCCGACGATGCGGCGATGATCCGGGGCTTCGCGGTCAACAAGTTCCGAGGCGACATCTCGCTTTTTGCGGACGGCGAACGCGCCATCGCCGGGCGCACCGGCTGGCCCTCGCTGGGCGTGGTGCCGTGGTTCGAGCACGCCTGGCGCCTGCCGCCCGAGGACGTGCAGGACCTTGCCTCGTCGCGGGGCGGGGCCTGCCGCATCGCCGTGCCGCAGCTAGGCCGGATCGCCAATTTCGACGATCTGACGCCGCTTGCGGGCGAGCCGGGCGTCACGCTGGATATCATCCCGCCGGGCCGTCCCCTGCCCGCCGATGCCGACCTGATCCTTGTCGCGGGCAGCAAATCCACCATCGCCGACCTGGAGGATTTCCGCGCCAATGGCTGGGATATCGACCTTGCCGCCCATGTCCGGCGCAGGGGCCGGGTGCTGGGCGTTTGCGGCGGCTACCAGATGCTGGGCCGCCGCGTCGCCGACCCCGACGGGATCGAAGGCCCGCCCGGCGCGGTCGAAGGGCTGGGCCATCTCGATGTCGAGACGGTGCTGCAACCGCACAAGCGGCTGGGCCTCACCGAGGCGCGGCACGAGCCCTCGGGCACGCCGGTGCGGGGCTACGAGATACATCTGGGCGAAACCCTCGGCCCCGATTGCGAACGCGGCTGGCTGTGCGTGGGCGACCGGCGCGAAGGCGCGCAATCGCCCGATGGTCGGGTTCAGGGCACCTACCTGCACGGGCTTTTCGCCGAGGACGCGTTTCGCGCCGCATACCTGGCCGATCTCGGCGCGGTATCGGATTTGCTATATGAGGAAGCGGTCGATGCCACGCTCGACGCGCTCGCCCGACACCTGGAGACGCATCTCGACGTGGATTGGCTGCTGTCGCTCGCGGCAGAGCCGGTGATCCCGCCGGAGGATCAGTCGAAATCCTGAGAGTTGAGGGCGCGGTGGATCTCGCGGCGCACCAGCTTTCGCACGTTGCGGGTGATCCGCTCACCCAGCGTGCCCATGAGTTCCTCGCGCACGATCTCTGCCACGAGGTCGCGCAGCGCCTCCTCGTCGAGCAGGGCCTCGTCGTCGATGGCAAAGGCGTTGTCTTCCGCCTCGCGCACCTCGGCATCCCGGTCGCGGGCAAACGCGCGACCCTCCTCGCGCGGCTCTGTCTCTTCGGGATGATCCGGACCGGCGAGGATCTTGTCGTATCCATCGTCCTCGTCGGTATCATCGACATCGCGCCATTCAAGCGACGGGGCCGCCGCATGATCGGCAAAGGCATCCTCATCGTCGCCATCGGGCTCCCACGCGCTCGGCGTGGTCGATTCATGCCGGGCGAACATCGCGGCTATCCCCTCAAGCGCGGCGTCCTCGTCATCGTTCTCGTCCTCGGTGTGGGTGTCGGTCCCGATCCCGTCTTCGGGTTTGCCGCCATCGGTCTCGCCCGCGCCGGGCATAGCGTCGGCCTGCGCATCCCCGCCCTGGTCAGACAGTGTCAGCGACAACGCGGCAATATCGTCCTCGGCTACGGTATCGGTATCGGTCGCGGCATCGGCCCCTGACAGAACATCGGCAACGTCATCTTCCACGCCGCGTTCCTCGGACTCGGGCTCGGGCTCGGGCTCAAGCGACAGCCCGGGTTCAGGCGGATGGGCATCGGTCAGCCCTGCCAATGCAGAGGTCGCGCGATCCGACCGATCCCCTGTCTCCGATGGCTCTGAGTCATCAATGCGCTGCGACGGCGTCAGCACGAGCCGCTCTTCCTCGCGCGCCTGCTTCGACGCCTTGCCACCCTTCTCCGGCCCGTTCGACACGAGTCGGCGAATCGACGACAGGACATCCTCGATATCCACATTTGCGACCGGGTCCGACATGCCTGTTACCATTCTTGCCTCGCGAGCAGTTTACCCGCGCAGGTGTATTCGCACAACCTATTCGGAAATTTTTCAGTTTTTCCCGAGCGCCCGCAACACCCGGTCGAGCTTCTTGCCCTGTGGGCTCAAGGGTACCGGGGCGGTCTTGACCAGGTCATAATACGCCGCCGGATCGTAGGTCCGGACCCCGAGGTTGAGGTCGCGCGCCGTTAGATCCCCCATTGAAGCGAGCACCGCATAGGCCGCGATCACGACGTCGGCGTTGGCCGAGATGAGACTGGCCTCGGCATCGAGCAGATCCTGCTCGGCGTCGAGCACGTCGAGCGTGGTACGCGCGCCGAGCTTCACCTCCTCGCGCGTCCCCTCGAAGGCGACCCGCGCGGCGCGCACCGCCTCGCGGTTGGCCTCGCGCCTTGCCCGGGCAGCACGCAGGTTGGCAAAGGCGTTGCCCACGTCCTGCTTGACCTGAAGCCCGGCGAGATGAAGCTGTGCCAGCCGCTGATCGCGCTGCGCCCGCGCCTGCCGCTCGCGCGATGTGAGCCGCCCGCCCTCGTAGATGGGTCCGCGCAGTTCCAGCCCCACGCTGCCCGAACGTGTAAACTCGGAATCGGCAAGGTCGTTGGTGGTGCCCAGCCGCCCGGTCAGGTTGAGCGTGGGCCGCTTGGCCGCCGCGGCGGCCTGCATGTTGAGCTCGGACACCGTAACGTTGCGCTGCGCCTCCAGGACGTCGGGATGGCGACGCATCGCCGCCGCCTTGCCCGCAGCAACGTTACTGCGCAGTTGCGGCAGATCGCCCGGCGTGCGCAGATCGCCGGGGCCGCGCCCGATGGCCTCGCGGAATTCTTCGACGGCGCGCTCGAAATCACCCTCAGCGGCCGCCAGGCCGCTTTGCGCCAGTGCCACCGCCGCCTCGGCCTGCGCCACATCGGTGCGCGTGACCTCGCCGACCTCGAACCGGTCGCTCGCGGCGCGCAACTCTTCCTCCAGAAGCCTCAGGTTGTTGCGCCGCAACAGGACGAATTCACGGTTGCGGATCACATTCATGTAGGCCTGCACAGCGGTCAGCAGCACGTCCTGCTCGACGCTGCGCAACACCTCGCGCGTGGCCAGCACGGTTTCCTTCCCCGCCTCGGTCAGAAAATCCCTGCGCCCGAAATCATAGAGCAGCAGCGAGCCGACGATGCCGAGATTGGCGGTCGTCTCGCCGGAATTGCGCGTCAGCAGACTGGAACCCGCCTGCGAGAAATCGCGCGTGACATCCGCGGTCCATTCGATGATGGGACGCAGGTTGGCAACCGATTGCGCAACATCTTCGTCCGCCGCGCGCAAGAGCGCGCGATTCTGCTCCAGAAGCCCGCTATTGACGTAGGCGGAGACGAGCGCATCCGCCAGCGTCTCGGCCCGCGCGGCGCCTGGCTGCGCGCCCAGGCAAGCCACCCCCAGGACCGCGACAAAACTCCACCGCAACAGCTGCCTCATCGTCATTCCCGGTGCCTCCTGCCCCTTTCCGCTCACAACGTGAATGCCGCGTGACGCTCGAACCCGGGCAGCACCGGCGCGCCGGCGTTGAACGCGTCGCGCCAGTTCATCCGGCCGTCGATCTTGTAGCCGATGCGTATCACGCCCAGCGCATCCTCGGAAAACAGGCACGCGATGCGCCCGCCCTCCTTGAGCTGCCCGGTGATCGCCTCGGGCAGGTGCTCGACCGCGCCCTCGACGAGGATTACGTCGTAGGGACCATGATCCGGTGCCCCGGCGGACAATGCGCCCTCGACCATCACCACGTTGTCGGCGCCGGCATCGCCCAGCGCGCGCTGCGCCTCTTCGACCAGCGCGGGATCGTCCTCGACCCCGACGACGGCCTCGGCCAGCCGCGCGATGACCGCCGCCGAATAGCCATGCGCCGGGCCGATATCGAGTACCAGGTCGTCCCCCTCGATATCGAGCGCGTCGAGCATCTTGGCCAGCGTCCGCGGCGCCAGCACGACCCGCGAGGCCCCGAGATCGAGATTCTCGCCCAGGTAGGCCACCTCGCGCATCCGTGCCGGAACGAAGGCCTCGCGCGGGACGCGCAGCATGGCGTCGATAATCGGGAACTTGGTCACGTCCGAGGGGCGGACCTGCGTATCCACCATCATGGTGCGGCGCGCGGTGAAATCGGTCATCGGCGGAACTCTCGTCTTGATGAATCCATGAGGGGGTTCTGACACATCTGCCGCATGGCGGCAATCTCCCTGCGCCCCCTACCGGCAAAACACCTCGGTCCCTCTTGCACCGAAGAAGTGGATGGGATAACCGAAACGCCACCACATCGGGGCGAGTTGGCGGAGTGGTTACGCAGCGGATTGCAAATCCGTGTACACCGGTTCGATTCCGGTACTCGCCTCCATTTAAAATCAATATCTTAGCGGATGCATCGCGTAGACCTCCGGGTTCATGTAGGCACTATCCAAGCAAATCATTCAGCTTGCGCGCAATTGCCCCCTGCCGCACCTCGGTCGGCAAACCGGTTGGGGCTGCCTTGATGTAAGAAAAATCGGCGCACGCGCCTCGGAAGATGTAGCTGGCACAATTATCCTTCAACACCCCAGCGGTGAACGCCACCGAACGGCTGATCCGGTCAAGCCTGGCCACCGGCAGGGCGGCGCCCTCGCGGCGGGGTAACTCCATCGCCGCACGAAGTTGAGGGCGGTCCGCCTTCGCCCTGTTTCGATGTCAGTGAACGTCCCCAGAACCTCGAACGGCGCTTGCCTGCAACTTTCGAGGAGGATCCGAATGTCGCGTTCCCGGGCGTCAAGACCCGGCCCGCTGTCGCCCCGACGATCGAGCGCCCGCCCCGTGACGCGGGGCGGGCGTTTCTTGTTTCAGCCGGTCAGAGCGTGACTTCCTTCGACTTGAACGTGATGCCTGCCGTTTCATGCGTGGCGTTCGATATCTTGCGGATGTCGCCCCAGCAATGCTTGTAGTTGGGCAGCACCAGTTCGTTGGTGCCGGGGTTGACGACGTTGCCCTGGCTGCCCGCGGGTGAGCCGAAGACCATCGCGACCTGTCCGCGCCTGGCGGTGGCCGTGGGATAGGCCATGCCCTGCGTCACACCATTGTCGTTGATGATCTCGATCAGGTCTCCGGGGTTGAGCCCTTCCTCGACCATGTCATCGGGGTTCATCTCGATGAACGGATACGGGAAGCGGTCCTGGATGAACTGGTTCTTCTGGTCGAGGAACTGGTTCTGCCAGAAGATATTGGCACGGACGTTGTTGATCCAGTACTTGTGCGCGGCCTTCTCGCGGGCCTTGCCCGGCGCCTGCCAGCCGCGCCACCCGGCGGCACAGAACAGCGCCTTGCCGTCGTCGCGCCCGTGCCGGTCGAACGTGCCATCCGCATAGAGCCGCTCGGTGCCGACAAGCGCACCGTTCTCGTAGCCGCTGACCGGCTCCTGCACGCCGTTGTTGCCCGCCGCGCGGAGCCGCTCATAGGTCACTTCGGGATTGCCCGCATTGTACCCGTCCATGAAGGCGTCTTCCTCGGTCTGCCAGTCATAGCCCTGGAACTGGTCGGCATAGGCTTCTTCGCCCATCTCGCGCAGGACGCGCTCCATGTGCTGCGCGATCCCGGCGGCGATCAGGCAGTCGGGACGCGAATTGCCGTAAGGGTCCATGTAGCGCTCGCTGAGACGCAACCGCCGCTCGCCGTTCATCGAGGTGAGGTTCATCTCGTTCGATTCGCAGGCGGGCAGGATGACATGCGCGTTCTGACCGATCTGGCTGTGGATGATGTCCACATCCACCACGAAGAGGCCGCCCGCACTGATCGCCGAGACGATCGCATCGACCACCTGCTCGCGCGTGCCGCCCGCAGCACCGTCGATCGCGTCCTTGACCATGTCCGCGCGGCGCTTGTGCGCGCGCTTGAACTCGGCGGCGTTGAGCGTGGTCTTGTGGTGGTCGCAGGCCCAGATATGGTGCACCCCGCCCAGACCCCGGATCAGGAACTGGTCGACATATTCCGCCGGACGGCCCACATGGCCATCGGCGGGGCGATAGTAGCCCTCCTGGTGCCCGCCCAGACGGCACACGCCGCCGCCTTCGCGGCCCACATTGCCGGTGGCCAGCGCGATGTTCACCAGCGCGCCGATGGTGCGATAGTTGTCATTGCCCCAGATGATGCCTTTCTCGTAGGCCGTCGCGCATTTGCGGCGGCTGCCATCGTCATGCGGCTTGGCGATCCATTCGGCGGCCTTTTGGATGTCGGCCGCGGCCACACCGCAGATCTCCGCCGCCTCATCCAGCGACGTCCGGCAGTCCTGCATCGCATGATCGAGACTGCCCAGGCTTGCGGGATGGGCACTGTCCTGCGCCACCGCCTCGCTGCCCTGAAAGGTCGAGGCGGCGATGAAGTCGTCATCCGTCCAGCCCTGATCGACGATATGTGTCAGGATGGCGTTGAACAGCACCATGTCGCTGCCCTCGTTGATCGCGAGGTGCAGCACGTTCTCCTTGCCCGCCCATTGCTCGGAGGAATGCACGGTGACGGTGCGGCGCGGATCGACCATGATGAACTTGGCGCCGTTCTGAAGGCCGGGCACCATGTGGTTGAGATAGAGATTGGTCTGCGTCTCCATCGAATTGGCCCCGATCATGAAGATCGTGTCGGTGATCTCGTAATCGGAATAGCTGTTGTTGAGCTCGCCCACCCCCATGTCGCGGGTCGAATGCACCTCGGAATTATAGGCCGGGCGGTTGTGGATACGGCAGTTCTTGACCTTCATGCTCTCGAAATAGAGCTTGCCGGTGGCCCAGGTGTTTTCATATCCGCCGGCGCTGCCGCCATGGTCGAACATCGACACGACGAGATCGTCCTCCGAGCCTTCGGTCACCACCCGCGCCGTGACCCGCGCGACGAGGTCGAGCGCGTCGTCCCACGATGTCGGCTGCCATGTCCCGTTGCGCCACACGAGCGGATCGCTCAGGCGTTGAAGCTGCGTGCCGGAGACATCGGAGGGCCGGTTCTCGGCCATGCGCGCGCCACGGATCGAGCCGAGCCCGGAATTGACGACGCAATTCGCATCCGGCTTGACGACGAGTTGCACGTCCTTCCCGTCCTGCTTGACGATGTTGTACATCGAGGGCGCATACCACGCCTCTGTGTCCTGGAACTGCTGTTCGGACAGATCGACGCCGAACTTGTTCTGGTTCGGCGCGGTGCCGCCCTGCTTGTTCATCGGCCAGGTGTAGGCCTTGTAGCCGCATCCGACGATGCAGTAATGGCAGGTGACGTTATGTTCCTTGGCGTCCGCGGGAATGATCGGCAGACGGTCCACTTGTCTCTTGTAAGCCATTGAATTTCCTCCCTCAGAGCGTGTTGGACAGGCGACCGTAGATCAGCTCGTCCACGCCCTCGGCATAAATGTCGCCGGCGCCGTCGACGCGCAGCACGAATTGCGGCAGGTTGTTGGTGGCATGGCCCCAGACCTGCTGTCCGCCCGCCTCGGCATCGAAGCGCGAATGGTGGCCGGGGCAATTGAAGGTGCGATCCTCGCCGTTGTAGCTCAGATACCAGCCCTTGTGCGGGCACAGGACCGAGAAGGCGACGATATCGCCATCGGGGCCCACGCCACCGTCGACCGCCTGCCCCAGCTTGAGCAGGACACCGGGGCTGTCGGCATCCGGATAGGCCACGTCCACCGGCTCGTTCACGGCCAGGTCGGCCACGTTGGCCAGCCGGTTTGCGGGATAGTCCACCCGCGCGAGCGCCGTCTGCGCCTTGGCGTCGCTCGTTCCCATGACAACGCTCGCCGCAGCGCCCGCCGTGGCCCCAAGGCCCCCGCGCAGGAACTGACGACGGCCCGCATCGACCAGTCGATTACATTTCATTGGCTTGGCTCCTCCCTTGCTATGGCAACAAGGATAGGGCCTCCACGCGCAAGCCACGACAGCCTTGGCGCCTATTCTGCGACGCGGCTAAACCTTGAAAAATATGAGGAATTTCAGATGTTCGGAAATCCGAACAGGCCGCGCGGCGCGGGCGCGTCACGATAGCCCGTAGCGCTGCATCTTCTCCCACAGCGTTGTTCGCGCGATGCCCAGCATCCGCGCCGCCGCGCCCACCTGTCCGCCGCTGCGCTCCAGCGCGGCGATGATCTGCGCGCGCTCGGCGGCTTCGCGCACCTCGGCGAGGCTCTTGATGCCGTCCTCCCCCGCCTGACGCTCGGGAAACAGGTCGGCGGGCTGCAACAGCGTGCCGCGCGCCAGCGACAACCCGCGCACCAGCCGCGCCCGCACCTCGCGCCCGCCGCCGGGCCAGTCGTGGTCGCGCGCCGCCTCCAGGCACAGCGCGCCGATCCCGGTGACATCGGGGGCCTTGGCGGGCGCGAGCCGTTGAAACAGTTGCTCCAGCAACCATACCGCGTCCTCGGGGCGGGTGCCGAGGGGTGGTATCGGTATCTCCATCCGCGCCATGCCGTAATGCAGTTCGGTGTCGAACGCGCCCTGTTGCACCAGCGCCTCCAGATCGGTGCCGCAGGCGGTGACGAGGCGCCCCTCGATCCCCTGCTCGATCTCCTCGCCCAACCGCCGCTGAAGCGGCAGCGGCAGGCGGCTGATCGCGTTGACGAACAGCGTGCCCTCGCCCAGCCTCCGGAACGCGCCATCCTGCCCGAAGAGCGCCGCCTCGGGATCGCCCTCGCGCGCGAGGTTCACCGAGATGAAGGGCGCGGCCCGGCGCTCTGACAACTCGTGGATACGGCGCGCGACAAGGTCCTTGCCCAACCCGGGCCCGCCCCGGATCAGGACCGGCCCGGCGTTCTCAGCCGCGCGCACGATCAACGCCTCGACCCGCTGCGCGGCCCCGGAAACCCCGAGAATCGGGGGAAATTCCTGCGTCTCTCCCGGGGCCAGAAGCTGCGCGAGGCGGTCCAGGAACACCGACATGTCAAACGGCTTGGTGATGTAATCCGCCGCTCCCGACTTGATCAGGCGCACCGCCTGCTCGATGCCGCCCTGCCCGGTGATGAACAGGAACGGCGGCGGCGTGGTGGTGCGGCAGAGCGTGATGAACAGGTCTTCGCCGGTACCGTCCGGCAGGGCGATATCGCAGATCACCGCGTCGATGCCGCGCTGAGGCGTGCGGATCGCACCCAGCGCACGGTGCATCTGCTTCAGCCACAGCACCTGCGCGCCCTCCAGCTCCAGCCGCTGCAAGAGCGAGCCGCCCATGATCTCGTCATCCTCGACCAGAACGATGCGGCGGCCGTCAAGCATCGGTCGCACCTTCCCGAGCCGGCAGGAATACCCGCACCGTCGTCTGCCCGTCTGCGCGCGCAAGTTCGATCCTGCCGCCCAGATCCTTCACGAGATCGCGCACCAGCCGCAGGCCGACGCCACCGCCCGGTGCCAGCGCCTCATCGCTCAGCAGCCGTGCCCGCGCCGCCTCGGACATGGGCGGGCCGCTGTTGGAAATGTCGATTTCCAGGCCGGCATCGTCCAGCAGGGCGTGAAGCGCGACGCCGCCCTCGGGTCCGGTCGCCGCCGAGGCATTGAGCAACAGGTTGAGCATGATCTGTCGAACGGGCGCGGCGGGCAAGGCCGCACAGCCCGTCAGATCCTCTGGCGCAGACCAGTCGATGCGCTGTTCCATCCGCTTGAGCTCGGGCAGGATCAGCAGCCGGACATCCTCGAAATCATCGGGTGAAAGCGGGGTTCCCTCTTGTTCCAGGCGGTTCTGGTCCAGCGTGACACGCGCCACGTCCCGCAGGTGCCGCAGGCCCCGTTCCAGCAACTCGGCGGATGCCGTCACGACCTCGGGCCGGTTGGAAAATTTCCGGATGGTATCCGTCGCGTTCAACAGCCCGCCCAGCGGGTTGTTGATCTCGTGCGCCAGCGACGACGACAGCCGCCCAAGGGCCACGAAGCGTTCACGTTCGGCAAGCCGACGTTCGAATTGTGATTTCGCGGCGACGTCATGCACCATGCTGTTATAGGTGCGCGCCAGTCGGGCAAGCTCGCCATCGCCGCGCGGCACGTCCGTCTCGGCGATGGGCTGCGGCTCGCCCTCTGCCCCGGCCATCTGCTGCGCCAGGGTCGAGACGGGCCGCAGCATCTGCCGCATCGCGAGATATCCCAGCCCCGCGAGAAAGGCGGTCGCAAGCGCGTTGCCCGCCAGCAGGAACCAAAGGGCGCGCCGGCGCTCGCTCTGCAGATCGGACACATCCAGTTCCGTGACGATGCGACCCACCGACCGGCCCTGGTAATCGAGCGGCGCAATCAGGCGGACCGTGCTCTCGGACGCGCCCACCGACAGTTGGTCGAGCGGCACCGCCCCTTGGGCAACCCGCTCGATCGCGCTATCTACCGGTACGCGCCGCGGGTCGGTCGCGGCCAGAACCCGGCCCGCCTCATCGGCCACGGCCGTCAGGACCATGCGCCGACCCTCGCTCTCGCGCCCGGCGCGATCAAGCGTGTCATAAACTTCCCAGATGTCACGGCGCAGGACCAGCGGCCCCAACGCCACCGACAGCCCCTCGACATGCATCGCCGCCAGTTCGCGCAGCCGGGCGTCCTGCACGCGGCCCAGCGCCGACAGCACCTGTTGCGACGCGACAACCCCCACCAGCACCATCAGCGCCGCCCCGAGCAGGGGCAGCCTGAGCGATAGCGGCAGAGGACGCAGGACCCGGGCCATTCAGGTTTCCAGCAGGCGCATTCGGGTGGCTATGCCGCCAAACAAGCCCTCGGGGGCTGTCTGAAACCCGTCCAGTTGCAGGGCCGCCAACGCCGCGCGTCCGGCGTCTGATCGCGACAGTCCCAGAAGCGCCTCGCGCAGCGCACGCACCGGTTCCGCGTTCTCGGTGTCCTTGCGCGCGCAGACGGGCGGAAAGCCCAACCATTCCGACTTGCCGATGACGCGGGTTCGCCGTGTCAGGTCCGGCTCCACCGTGGCCAGCGCCTCCCAGACATAGCCGTCCACGCTGCCCGACTGCACCAACCCGTCGGCCACCGCGCGCACCACGTTGCGGTGCCCGTAGGTAAAGATCGCCCGCGAAAACCACTGCTCGGGCCGCGTGCCCATGGCGATCAGATCGCTTGCCGTGACCAGGTAGCCGGAATTGCTGTCGGGATCGGAGAACGCATGCGTCGCCCCGCGCAGATCAGAGAGGTTATCGGCCGCGACGCCCTGGCCGGCGATCAGGTAGGATTGATAGAGCGGCCTGCCCCGCCAGACCGGCACCGCCACCAGTGCGAGCGCCTCCCGGTGCTGCAGGTATGGATACCCACACAGCCACGCCGCGTCGAGCGAGCGCTCCAGCAACAGGCCCGTCACTTCCTCGTAGGTGCGTTTCTGCACAAGCTCTATCTCGCGCCCCATGGCCGCCGACAGCACGTGGCGCAGCCGGTCGATGATCACCGCGTCATTGTCTAGGAAAACCGGCGTGAGACCCAACCTGAAACGTGTCTGTGCCAGGCTGCGCATCGGAATCGCCGCACATGCGAGGCCGCCCATCATGATCGCCGCGCGCCGGGTTATCGCTGTCATGCCGTTCTCTTCATGCTCCAAAATCGTCGCGCCGCCCCATGCCTTGCGCCCGGCACGACACGACGCTTGTCGCATCCCTCTGATACCAGACTGAATACGTCTAGGCAGAAAAACTTGACCCCGCGCCTCCCGAGCCGACAAGTCACGGGCTGACACGGGGGGCACATGCGCGTGCCCGCGTCTGAACATTCGGGACTCGGTCTGCTTCATATCAGGTCTGTTTCCCGACTCCGATCCTCGATCATACGAAACTGCCGTGTCGTACATGCGGTTCCCGTGGGGCGGGCGCCATCCGCCGCGCCTGCCCCGGGCCGATCCTCTCCGATCACACCCGCTCACGTTCGCCCCACCGCCTCTGGCTTGCGCGCACGGCCAGCCCCACCTTGGCGGCACGGACCCGGCAAAAGGAGACCCGCCATGACCCGCCGCAAGACCGATCCGCGCCATCCCCGTCCGCCGTGGCACCGGCGGCCCCTGCCTTACCGCTTCGACGATTGGGCCGCAATCTGAGCGCAAAGGCCACAGTGCCGCGATTTTCGCCGCGGTCACCGCGTTTTGACTTAAACCCGCGGCACGCAAGGCCATATATAGGATGTTGAAAGGATCCGTGGAGGAAGTGACATGATCGACCGCCGTTCTCTCGTCGTTTCGGGCCTCGCCGCGCTGGCCGCTCCTGCCCTTGTGCCGGGCCGCGCCCGCGCATTCGAACTCGACCCGATATTCACACCGCAGCAGGTGACGTTCAGCGACGCCTACGCGCCAGGGCATCTGGTCGTGCTGCCGCGCGCGCATTTTCTGTACTTCGTCACCGCACCCGGCGAGGCACGCCGCTACGGCGTGGGCGTCGGGCGGGCGGGGCTCGAATTCACCGGCACCGCCACCATCGACGTGAAAAAGAAATGGCCCACATGGCGGCCCACTGACGAGATGATCGAGCGTGAGCCGAAAACCTACGCGCGCTTTCGTGGCAACGACTACGTCCAGCCCGGCGGGCCCGAAAATCCGCTTGGCTCGCGCGCGCTCTACCTGTTTCAGAACGGGCGCGACACCTATTACCGCATCCACGGCACCAACCAGCCCTCGTCCATCGGGCGCTCGGTATCCAATGGCTGCATTCGCATGATCAACGCCCATGTGCAGGATCTCTACCAGCGCGTCCCGACAGGCACCGTGGTGACGGTGCTGTGATATTGCCCGGACCGCACGATACCCCTTGCGTTTCTCGTCGCCGGGGCCCATATTGCACCTGCTAACGTTACGGCTATCGACCACCTGTCCTTCTATCGGCTCAGTCACTCGATCTTGCACGACGACGAGCCAAGCTGCCGCACTTCCGCGGGCAGCACACAATTAGGAGTTCAGGGCACATGGCTACTGGCACAGTAAAATGGTTCAACACCACCAAGGGTTTCGGCTTTATCGCACCTGACGGCGGCGGCAAGGACGTTTTCGTCCACATCTCCGCAGTCGAGCGCGCGGGCCTCACCGGCCTCGCAGACAACCAGAAGGTGACCTTCGAAATCGAATCGGGCCGCGACGGGCGTCAGTCCGCCAGCGACATCGCCCTCGCCTGAACGGCGCTTCCGCCCTTGGCGAGACGGTTGAACCGGGCCCCCTTGTGGGGCCCGTTCTCATTTAACGGCCTTGATCAGCGCGGCCACGTGCGGCCCCAGCCCATCGACGATGCGCGCCACGCCTGTCGCGTTGGGATGAATGCCGTCGCCCTGAAAGAAACGTTGCAGCGCCGCAGGGTCGCCCTCGCCCAGCCCGGCAAAGAAATCGGGGGCGAGCAGCGTGCCGTGCTTTTCCGCGAGATCGGGGTAGATCGCGTCGAAACCGGCCTTGTAGTCAGCGCCGTAATTGCCCGGCGCGCGCATCCCCACCAGCAGCACGTCCACGTCGCGTTCCGCCGCCTCGGCCAGAATGGTATCGAGATTGGCGCGGCTCACCGCCGGGTCGATCCCGCGCAACAGGTCGTTGCCGCCCAGCGCCACGATCATCGCGTCCACCTCTGGCGTCAGGCTCCAGCCCACGCGCGCGGCACCGCCCGCCGTGGTGTCGCCCGACACACCGCCATTGATCACCTCCGCGTTGATGTCACGTTCCGCCAGCCACCGCCGCAATTGCGGCACCAGACCGTCCTGCTGCGGCAGGCCATAGCCTTGGGTAAGGCTGTCGCCCAGCGCCAGCACGGTGACGGGCGCGTCCGCCGCCGCCTCCTCGCCCGCCTGCGCGGGCACGGCCATCCACAGAAACAGCACGAGCGCCTTGCCCAGGTGCCGGGCCACCCCATATGACAGAAAACACTGGCAAAACAGGCGCAACCCCATGAGCTCTCCCCTTCTTTCCCTGGCCGATGTCGAGCTCGTGCTCGAAGGCAATGCCGGCCCTGTCGAGATACTTCACGGGATTACGCTCGATGTCCACAGCGGCGAGACGATCGGGCTTGTCGGCCCGTCGGGATCGGGCAAATCCTCGCTGTTGATGCTGATGGGCGGGTTGGAGCGCGCGACCGGGGGCACCGTGCGCGCCTTCGGCCACGACCTCGGTGCCATGAACGAGGACGCGCTGGCGCGGCTGAGGCGCGCGCATATGGGCGTGGTGTTCCAGTCATTCCACCTCATCCCCACGATGACCGCGCTGGAAAACGTGGCAACCCCGCTCGAACTTGCCGGGCGCAGGGACGCGCGTGCGCGCGCGATGGAAGAGCTTGCCGCCGTTGGGCTCGAGGCGCGGGCGGGCCACTATCCCTCGCAGCTCTCGGGCGGCGAGCAGCAGCGCGTGGCGCTCGCCCGCGCCGCCGCGCCGCGCCCCGCTTTGATCCTCGCCGACGAACCCACCGGCAACCTCGACAGCACCACCGGTACGGCGATCATCGACCTGCTCTTCGGGTTGCGCGACCGCGACGGGGCGACGCTGGTTCTGGTCACCCACGACCCGGCGCTGGCGGCGCGCTGCGACCGGGTGATTTCGCTGGGTGACGGGCGCATTGCCCCGGCAGCCGCAGCATGAGCCTGAGGGTCGCGGCCCGGCTGGCTGGGCGGGAGTTGCGCGGGGGGCTGCGGGGCTTTCGCATCTTTCTCGGCTGCGTGATCCTCGGGGTGGCGGCCATCGCCGCCGTCGGCACCCTGCGCGAGAGCGTGCAGGCCGGGCTCGCCACGCAGGGCGCAGAGCTATTGGGCGGCGATGCCGAGATCGAGCTAACCTATAGGTTCGCGTCGCGAACCGAGAGGTTGTGGATGGAAGATGCCGCCGCCCGCGTCTCGGAAATCGCCGATTTCCGGTCGATGGCGGTGGCCGGCGAGGCACGCGAACTCACGCAGGTCAAGGCGGTCGATGCGGCCTATCCGCTGGTCGGTCGCGTGGCCCTCGACCCCGACATGCCGCTGGAGGCGGCTCTCGCGGGTAGCGATGGCCTGCCCGGCGCGGTGATGGAGCCGGTGCTGGCCACCCGGCTGGGCATCGGGGTCGGTGACGTCTTTCGGCTTGGAGAACAACGGTTTACATTAACGGCTGAAATCGTGCGCGAGCCCGACCCGTCGCGCGCGGGCTTTGGCCTCGGGCCGCGCACCATCGTGGCGCGGACGGCGCTCGATGGCTCGGGGCTTCTGGCGCCCGGCTCGCTTTTCACCTCTCGCTACCGGCTCGACCTGCCGCCGGACGCCGATCTCGACGCCCTCGCCGCCCGCGCCGAAGAAGAGCTTTCCACCAGCGGCGCGCGCTGGACCGACGCCCGCAACGCCAGCCCGCAGGTGGCCGAATTCGTCACCCGGCTGGGCGCGTTCCTCGTGTTGGTGGGGCTATCGGGCCTCGCGGTGGGCGGCGTCGGTATCTCGGCGGCGCTGCGGGCTTATCTTGCGGGCAAGGTGCAGGTGATCGCCACACTACGCACGTTGGGCGCCGACCAAAGAACTGTTTTTCTGATATATTTCCTTCAGGTCGCGGTGCTGGCACTGCTCGGGATCGCGGGCGGGCTCATCCTCGGCGTGGGGCTGCCGGTGGCGCTGGGCCCGGTGATCGCGGCGCAATTGCCGGTGCCGGCGGTCTTTGCGCCCTACCCCGCGCCGATGATCGAGGCCACGCTCTATTCGGTGCTGAGCGTGCTCATCTTTACGCTGTGGCCGCTGGCACGGGCGCGCGAGGTGCGCGCCGCCGCGCTCTACCGCGACGCGGGGATCGGCGGGGCGCGCTGGCCGGGCTGGCCGTGGGTGCTGATCACCGCCGTGCTCTTCGCGCTCCTGGTGATCGCGGCGGCATTGTTTTCCGGCAATGCCCCGCTGACGCTCTGGACGGCGGGTGGTATCATCGGGGCGCTGGCACTGTTGTGGCTGGCGGCAGCGGCAACCACCCGCGCGGCGCGCGCCCTGCGCCCGCGCCTGCGGGGACGGCCCGCGCTGGGCTGGGCGCTGGGCGCGATCGGCGGGCCGGGCAATACGGCGGGGCCGGTGATGCTGGCGCTGGGGCTGGGGCTGTCGGTGCTGGCCGCCGTGGGGCAGATCGATGGCAACCTGCGCCGCGCCATCGCCGCCGACCTGCCCGAGCGCGCGCCGTCCTTCTTCTTCGTCGATCTGCAAGAGGACCAGATGGAGTGGTTCCTCGACCGGCTGAAGGACGACCCGGGCGTCGCCCGCGTCGATCACGCACCGATGCTGCGCGGAATCATATCCCGCATCAACGACCGCCCCGCGCGCGAGGTGGCCCCCGGCCACTGGGTGGTCGAGGGCGACCGCGCGGTGAGCTACGCTGATAGCTTGCCCGCGCGCACCACGCTCACTGCCGGGGACTGGTGGGGCGAGGGCTATACCGGGCCGCCGCAGCTCAGCTTTGCCGCCGAGGAGGCCGCCGAGATGGGGATCGGCATCGGAGACGAGATCACCGTCAACATCCTCGGGCGCGACGTCACCGCGCCGATCACCTCGCTGCGCGAAGTGGATTTCTCCAGCGTTGGCATGGGCTTCGTCATGCTGATGAACCCTTCGGCACTGGCGGGCGCGCCGCACAGCTTCATCGCCACGGTCTATGCTGACAGCGAGGCGACCGAGGAGGCGATCCTGCGCGACGTGACCGACCGCCACCCCAACGTCACCGCGATCAACGTGCGCGACGCACTGATGCGGGTGACGGACCTGCTGGCCAGCCTCGCGTCGGCCACCTCGTGGGGGGCGTCGGTGACGCTTCTGACCGGGTTCCTGGTGCTGATCGGCGCGGCGGCGGCGGATGCCCGCGCGCGCAGCGTCGAGGCGGCGATCCTCAAGGTTCTGGGTGCCACGCGCGCGCGTATCCTGGCGGGGCTGGCCCTGAGGTCGCTGATCCTCGGGGCCGCCGCGGGCATCGTGGCGCTGGGCGCAGGCATCGGCGGTGGCTGGGCGGTGAGTCGATTCGTGATGGAAACGCCATTCACCGTGATCTGGCCCTCCGCGCTTGCCATCGTCGCGGGCGGCACGGCGATCACGCTGCTGGCCGGGCTGGTCTTTGCCCTCGGCCCGCTGCGCGCCCGCCCCGCAAGGGTGCTGCGCGCCCGCGAATGACACCGCCCCGCTTCATCTTGCCCCAAATATTCGATCCGCACCCGACGACCAAAGCGCCGCGTTGAATTCGTCACGTCCGGCTGGCAATCAACCCCGGCACCCACAGGGAGAGACCATGACCGATTCGTTGCCCATCGCCCTCTCCGCGCCCCTCAGCCCCGCGCAGCAGACCGCGTTGGTCAACCTCGTGCGGCGCGCCGCGCGCACCGAGATCCTGCCGCGCTTTCGCTCGATCACGCGCGCGGAGGCCACGGCCAAGACCGGCCCCCGCGATCTGGTGACCGAGGCCGACCGCGCGGCCGAGGCGATGATCGCGCGAGGGCTGCAAAGGCTGTTTCCCCATGCGCTGATCGTCGGTGAGGAGGCCGTCGCCGACCGGCCAGAGCTGCGCGACGAGGTCAGCGAGGCGGAGTTCGCGATCATCATCGACCCGGTGGACGGGACGTGGAATTTCGTTCACGGCCTGCCGCTCTTCGGCGTGATCATAGCTGTCACGCGGTTTGGCCGCCCGGTGCTGGGGCTGCTCTACGATCCCGTGGGCGACGACTGGATCCTCGCCGACGAGACCACCTCCGCACGGCTCGTCGCGGCCAGCGGGGTTGAGCGCGCGGCCACCACGGCGGCTGGCGGTGCGCTGGGCGATCTGCATGGGTATGTGCATGTGTCGCTGATGGGGCAGGCACGGCAGGAGGCGTTCTATCCGCGCCTCGCCGCGCTGGGGCAGGCCACGGCGTTGCGCTGTTCGTGCCACGAATACCGCCTGCTGGCGCAGGGTGCGGTGGATTTCGTCCTGTCGGACCGGCTCAACCCGTGGGATCACGCGGCGGGCGTGCTGATCTGTCAGCGCGCGGGCGGGGTGGCGCGGATGCTCGACGGGCACGACTATGACACCTCGCTCGGCGAGGGCCTGCTGCTCTGCGCGGGCAGCGAGACAACATGGACGGCGCTGCGCGATCACTTTGCCGATCTTGCCTGACGCGGGGCCCCACTTGCCTTGAAATTGACACCCGCGGTGTCAATACTGCGTGCAATTGGCTCTCAGGATTCAAGGCCCTCGATGACATCACGGCACAACGACGGCCCGGACGCGGCGGGGACGGGCGGCGGCACGACAGTAACGCTGTCCGATGCGGACCGTGCCGAGACCATCGACCGTCTCTACGACGTGGCGCTCGATCCCGAGCGGTTCGAGGCGCTTCTCGATCATTGGGAGAGCACCGTCGCCCCGTTGCGCGCGCATGTCGACCTCAGCGCGCCGCGCCTGCTCGACGATCCGCAGATTGCCGCGCATTTCCGACGGGCCACCGCGTTTCTCGACCGCGCCGCGATCGGCGAGGCAGGCACCGGCAAGGACGGGCTCGACGCCATGCTCGCCCCGTTCGAGCGGGTGGCAGCCCTGGTGCTCGACCGTGGTGGCGCGGTGCGCGCCGCGAACCCGGCGGCGCGGCGGTTGATGGGCATCGCCGAGCGGGCAACGATCCGCGATCTGCCGCTGCATGGCGACGACCGCCCTGCCCTTGCCGCCGCGCTCTCCATGCTGTTCGCCGACTTGGGCAAGGACACGGCGATGCTGCGTCTGCGCGGCAACGGGCCCGGGCACCTGATGGTGCTGCGGCTACAACGCTGCACCGCGTCGGACGGCACCGATCTGGTGCTCGCCGCGTCCAACGGGCTGCACCTGCCCGAAGGGTTCTGCGATATCCTGCGGCAGGCCTTCGATCTCACGCGGGCGGAGGGCGACATCCTGTGCCACCTCGTCGATTGCCGTTCGATCGCCGAGATCGCGGCGGGACGCGGGCGCTCTCCCGACACGATCCGCGCACAGATCAAGTCGATCCTCGCCAAGACCGAGACCCATTCGCAGCTGGAACTGGTGCGGCTGGCGCTGTCGATGATCGACATGACGACGGCCACGGTGACATCACCCCCCGCGCGGCAGGGCGTGACCTGCGCGCATCCTGACCACGAGGTATCCGCCGACAGGACGCTTGTCGCGCCGGACGGGCGGCGGGTCGCGTGGATGGTGTTGGGGGACATGGCGGGGCGACCGCTGCTCTACCT
Organism: Roseovarius nitratireducens; assembly: GCF_002925845.1. Taxonomy (GTDB): domain Bacteria; phylum Pseudomonadota; class Alphaproteobacteria; order Rhodobacterales; family Rhodobacteraceae; genus Roseovarius; species Roseovarius nitratireducens. The sequence goes on from NZ_PDNI01000010.1 coordinate 26,506, forward strand.
GCCGATGGATTTCGGGCTGGTGCGCTGGCCCGCGAGCGCCGAGGCCGAGGCGCGGGCACGGGGATTACGGGTGATCGTGCCGCTGAGGCCGGGCTACGGGTCATCGGACATGGTGGCGCACGGGGCGGATTACGACGCCGCCCTGCTCGAAGATACCGAGAGGGTGCTGCGTGCCGAGGGCGTGCGGCGCTGCCCGGTGCTGAGCCTCGGGGACGATCTCTATTATGCGGTGCAGCTCGCCCGGCGCGACCCAGCGCGGATCACCGGCATCCTCGCCTGCGCCGGGATGCTGCCGCTCACCCGGCGGGCACAGTTCGAACGGATGGACAAGTGGCACCGCTTCATCCTCGCCGGGGCGAAATACACGCCACACCTGTTGCCGTTCATGGTCAAGGCAGGGTTCCTCCTCGCGCGCCGGATCGGCAAGAGCGGGTTCACCCGCGCGATCTACGGCGAGTCCGGGGCCGATATCGCCACCTTCGAGAACCCGGAGGTGTCCGAGGCGATTTTGGATGGCTCGGAGGTGGCGCTGTCGGCCACGCATTCGGCGCACGAGGCGTTCGCACGCCAGCTTGTCGGCGGGCAGCTCGAGGACTGGAGCGGCGATCTGGTAGCGCTGAAGGGGGCGCTGCCGGTGATCCTGATGAACGGCGCGCAGGACCCTCAGGTGCCGCGCGCAACATACGAGGAATTCCGCCGCGATCACCCGTGGATCGAGTATCACCTGTTCGAGGATGCCGGGCAGCTCGTGTTCTTCCGGCACTGGCGTGCCGCGCTCGACCGGCTGGCGCCGCTTGTCGCGGAGGCGGACGCGAAATAGCCCAATCAGGGTATGACAGACTCACCTTTTCGCGCTAGCGTGATCTTGCGTGAGGGGACGGTGATCATAGTGAGTGATGGTGCAGCCTCTTCCGACGCGGCCGCGGCCCTTCCGGGGTCCGGTCAATAAAAACAAGGTAATTTCCATCACGGGAGGGGCGGCCAGGATGGCCGTCCCAATTCTTTTCGGCCCGCCTTATTCCGCCGCGTCGGCGTAGTCCTCGAGCGGCGGGCAGGTGCAGACGAGGTGACGGTCGCCATAGGCGTTGTCCACCCGGTTCACCGGCGGCCAGTACTTGTCCACCCGGAACGCGCCGGGCGGGAAGCAGCCCTGCTCGCGGCTATAGGGGCGGTCCCAGTCGCGCACGAGGTCTTCCATCGTGTGCGGGGCATTCTTGAGCGGGTTGTTCTCGCGGTCCATCCGCCCCTCCTCGATGGCACGGATTTCCTCGCGGATGGCGAGCATCGCGTCGCAGAACCGGTCAAGCTCGGCCTTGGTCTCGCTCTCGGTGGGCTCGACCATCAGCGTGCCGGCCACCGGCCAGCTCATCGTCGGCGCGTGAAAGCCGCAATCCATCAGCCGCTTGGCGATGTCGTCCACGGTGACGCCCGCGCTATCGGCGAAGGGGCGCACGTCGAGGATGCATTCATGCGCCACGCGATTGTTGCGGCCCTTGTAGAGCACGTCATAGGCCCCTTGAAGCCGTCGCGCGATGTAGTTGGCGTTGAGGATCGCAACCCGTGTCGCCTGCGTGAGCCCAGCGCCGCCCATCATCAGGCAATAGGCCCACGAGATCGGTAGAAGCGAGGGCGAACCATAGGGCGCGGCGCTCACCGGTCCCTCGGTGCCGCCGGTCGCCGGGTGACCGGGCAGGTGCGGCACGAGGTGTTCCTTCACGCCGATCGGCCCCATGCCGGGCCCGCCGCCGCCATGCGGGATGCAGAAAGTCTTGTGCAGGTTGAGGTGGCTGACGTCGCCGCCCAGATCGCCGGGCCGCGAGAGGCCCACCATCGCGTTGAGGTTGGCCCCGTCGATATAGACCTGCCCGCCGTGGGAGTGGGTAATCTCGCAGACCTCGCGCACCGTTTCCTCGAACACGCCATGCGTCGAGGGATAGGTGATCATGCACCCGGCGAGGTTTTCCGAATGTTTCTCGGCCTTGGCGCGGAAATCGTCGAGGTCGATATCGCCGTTCTCCGCCGATTTCACGACTACCACGTCCCAGCCGACCATATGCGCGCTCGCCGGGTTGGTGCCATGCGCGCTTGTCGGGATGAGACAGACGCGGCGGTGCCCCTGCCCTTGCGCGCGGTGCCATGCAGCGATGGTCAAGAGCCCCGCATACTCGCCCTGCGCACCGGAATTGGGCTGCATGGAAATGGCGGCATAGCCGGTGATCTCGCATAGCTTGGCGTTGAGATCACCGATCATCTCGGCGTACCCCTCGGCCTGATCGGCGGGGGCGAAGGGGTGCAGGAGCGAGAACTCGCGCCAGCTTACCGGCATCATCTCGGCCGCCGAGTTGAGCTTCATCGTGCAGCTTCCCAGCGGGATCATCGCCCGATCCAATGCCAGATCGCGGTCTGCCAACCGTCGCATGTAGCGCATCATCTCGGTCTCGGCGCGGTTCATGTGAAAGATCGGGTGGGTGAGATACGCGCTCTGCCGCGCAAGTGCCTCGGGAAGGCGATACTCGGGCGACAGATCGCTGTCCTGCATGACGATGCCAAAGGCGCGCCAGACCGCCTCGACCGTCGCCCGGCGCGTGCGTTCATCGAGCGTGATGCCGATCTTCGTGTCACCGACACGGCGCAGGTTCACCCCCTCGCGCACCGCCGATTGCAGCACGCCGCGCTGCAACAGGCCCACGTCCACGGTGATCGTGTCGAAGAACTCGCCGGGCTCGACGTGGAATCCGGCGGCCTCTAGCCCGCGGGCCAGCCGCACCGTCTTGCGGTGGATGCGCTGGGCGATTGCCTTGAGACCCTTTGGCCCGTGAAACACCGCGTACATCGACGCCATTACCGCCAAGAGCGCCTGCGCGGTGCAGACGTTCGACGTGGCCTTTTCGCGGCGGATATGCTGCTCGCGGGTCTGCAGGCTGAGGCGGTAGGCACGGTTGCCGTGGCTGTCGACACTCACCCCAACAATGCGCCCCGGCATGGCGCGTTTATAGGCGTCGCGGCAGGCCATGTAGGCGGCGTGCGGACCGCCATAGCCCACCGGCACGCCAAAGCGCTGCGTCGTGCCCACGGCAATATCGGCGCCCATCGCGCCCGGCTCCTTGAGCAGGGTCAGCGCCAGCGGATCGGCGATCACGATGCCGATGGCCTTGTGTTCGTGCAGCGCCGCGATCTCGTCCGAGAAATCGCGCAGGTGCCCATGCGTGCCGGGATACTGGAAGATCGCGCCAAAGACCTTGTCGGCCTCCATCTCGTCGGGGGCGCCGACGATCACCTCGATGCCCAACGGCGCGGCGCGCGTGCGCATCACCGCGATGTTCTGCGGGTGGCAGCTTTCGTCCACGAAGAAGCTGGTTGCCTTCGATTTCGACACGCGCTGCGCCATGGTCATCGCCTCGGCTGCCGCCGTCGCCTCGTCGAGCAGCGAGGCATTGGCGATCTCGAGGCCGGTCAGGTCGCTCACCATGGTCTGGAAATTCAACAGCGCCTCGAGCCGCCCCTGGCTGATTTCCGGCTGGTAGGGGGTATAGGCGGTGTACCAGGCGGGGTTTTCGAGGATGTTGCGCTGGATCGCGGGCGGCGTGACCGTGCCGTGATAGCCCTGCCCTATGAGCGAGGTCAGCACCTTGTTCTTAGACGCCACGACCCGCATGTGATGCAGCAATTCGCGCTCGGACTTGGGCTTGCCGAAATCGAGCGGGGCCTCCTGCCGGATGGATTTCGGCACCGTCTCGTCGATCAATGCGTCGAGATCGGCCACGCCCAGCACCTCGAACATGCCCTCCATTTCCGAGGGCGAGGGGCCGATATGGCGGCGATTGGCGAAATCGTAGGGCAGGTAGTCTGTCGGCGTGAAGGGCATCGCTTGGTCCTCGCTATACCGGGCTGCGGCGCGCGCGGGCCCGGTTTCTTCTTGGCAAAAATACTCCCGCCGGAGGCGTCCCCGACGGGCGAGCGGCTCAGCCGATGAAGTCGTTATAGGCCCCCTCGTCCATGTACTCGTCCATCTGGCCGGGCTCCGAGGGTTTCATCTTGAAGAACCACGCATCGCCCAGGGGGTCCTCGTTGACCTTGCCGGGCTCGTCCACCAGCGCCTCGTTGACCTCGACAATCTCGCCGTCGAGCGGCGCGCGGATGTCGGACGCGGCCTTGACGCTCTCGATCACCACGACCTCGTCGTCGCGGGTGACCATCGTGCCCACTTCGGGCAGTTCGACGAACACCACGTCGCCCAGTTGCTCGGCGGCGTGGCCGGTGATGCCAACGGTGACGACATCGCCCTCGGCGCGGAGCCATTCGTGTTCTTCGGTGAATTTCATGGTGGGTCTCTCCCTGTTGTTCAGCGTTTGAAATTGGCCGGGGTGAAGGGCAGCGCGACGACCGTGGCCGCCATCCGCCTGCCGCGCACCTCGCCGTAAACCGTGGTGCCCTTGGTGGCGAGGTCACGCGGCACGTAGCCCATCGACACCGGCCCCTGGATCGTCGGCCCGAAGGCGCCGGAGGTGACGTGGCCCACGGCCTCGCCGCCCTCGAGCGCGGCAAAAACCGGCGTGCCCTCGCGCATTGGCGCGCGCCCCTCGGGGCGCAGGCCGACGCGGGCGCGGGGTGCGCCGTCTGTCAGTTCTCGCAGGATGCGCGCGGCGCCGGGAAAGCCGCCCGCCCGCGCGCCACCCGCGCGGCGCACCTTCTGAATGGCCCAGGCGAGGCGCGCCTCCACCGGGCTTGTCGTGGTGTCGATATCGTGGCCGTAGAGGCACAGTCCCGCCTCCAGCCGCAGGCTGTCGCGCGCGCCGAGGCCGATGGGCTCCACGTCCGCGTGCGCGAGCAGCGCGCGGGCGAGCGGTTCTGCCTGATCCGCGGGCACGGAAATCTCGTAGCCGTCCTCGCCGGTATAGCCCGAGCGCGAAATCCACAGCTCGCCATGATCCGATGGCAGGACGGCCACATCCATGAACCGCATCTGCGCCACGCCCGGCAGCATCGTCGCCAGCACGCCCTCGGCGGCGGGACCTTGCAGCGCCAGCAGCGCGCGGTCGGTGATTTCCTCGATCTCGACGCCGGAAAGATGCGCGCGCATATGCGCGATGTCATCCGCCTTGCAGGCGGCGTTGACCACGGCGAACATGTGATCGCCGCGATTGGCCAGCATCAGGTCATCGAGGATGCCGCCATCGTCGTCGGTGAAAAAGCCATAGCGCTGGCGCATCGTGCCAAGATCCAGCAGATCCACGGGCACCAGCCCCTCCATCGCGCGCGCCACCTGCGGGTAGCCACCCGGCGCGCGCAGGATCACCTGTCCCATGTGGCTCACGTCGAAGAGCCCGGCGCGGGCGCGGCAATGCAGATGTTCCTTCATGACGCCGAGCGGGTACTGCACCGGCATCTCGTAGCCCGCGAAGGGCACCATCCGGGCGCCAAGCTCGTGGTGCAGCGCGTTGAGCGGCGTGACGTTCAGATCAGACACCGGACCCTCCTCATGACGACGGGCCGGAGGCTTCGATACGTCCCGGCACCAGTGATGCACGCGCCCGGACCGGGTCGTGCCACGATGCCCCCTCTGTCCTTTCGCCTGAGATCGCTATCCCTTCGGCGCCCCGCGTGCGGGGTCTCTCCAGAGTTGTGTCGGTCGCGCAGGTCCTTGAGCCTGAGAGTTTCCGGGGCGGTTGCTCCTTCGGCACTGGCGTGGCCAGTTCTCCCTGCCGCGACGTGGTGGACGCTAGTATACCGCGCAGGCGCGATCAAGCCCGTTTGGCGCAAGGCGGCGCTGAAAAGATCGCGAGCAGCGTGTCGTTGTCGCAGACCAGCGCGTCGAGCGTCACGTCGTCGAGCCGCCGGTAGAACGCCTCGACCGCGTCGGTCAGCGCCGCGCGCAGGCGGCACCCGGCCTTGAGCGGGCAGGTATTGTCGACATCGGCAAAGCATTCCGCGACCGGCACGTTCTCCTCGAGCTTGCGAAACACCTCGCCCACCGATATCTCGGCCATCGGGCGGCCCAGCGCCACCCCGCCGGTGCGCCCACGCTGCGTGTGCAGAAAGCCCAGTTGTCCCAGCCGGTTGACGATCTGCGCCAGGTGGCTCTCGGAGATGTTGCACCGTTCCGCGATCTCGGTCTTGGTCACCAGCCGGTCGGGATTGAATGCGCAGAACATCAGGAGCCTGATAGCGATATTGGTGCGTTTCGTGATCCGCATGAGCCTGCCTTCGGTTGCAATTGCACGAGTTTCGCCAGACTGTGAGCGCGGACCTTGATGCAAATCAAGCGGAGGCAAAAAAACCTTGATTCGACATGCATATTTCTTTGGCTATGGCAGCCTCGTGAACCGCACGACCCACGGCTTTGGGGGGGCGCGCCCCGCGCGCCTGTCGGGGTGGCGTCGGGTGTGGCGGCACACCACACTGCGCCCGGTGGCCTATCTGACGGTGGTCCCTGACGACGATGCCGAGATCGACGGGCTGATCGCGCCGGTGCCGGGTGCGGACTGGCCCGCGCTCGACGCGCGCGAGGCCGCGTATGTGCGCGCACCCGCCGCCGATCAGGTGCGCCATGACCTGCCCCACACCCCCGAAATCGCCGTCTACACCATCCCCGAGGGCCATCACGGGGCGCCGACGGCGGCGCACCCGATCCTGCTGAGCTATATCGACGTGGTGGTGCAGGGCTATCTGCGCGAGTTCGGCGAAGATGGGGTGGCGCGGTTCTTTGACACGACAGGGGGCTGGGACGCGCCGGTGCTCGACGACCGCGCCGCGCCACGCTATCCGCGCCACCGGGGGCTGAGCGATGCCGAGCGCGCGCTCACCGATGCGCACCTTGCCCGCGTCGGTGCCCCGCGCATCGCGGCGACGGGCTGAGAAAAGGCGAATGATCCAGGGCGGAGGCTAAAGGGCGGCCGGACCCTCGCTCAGACCAGTTCGACCGCGTAGCTTTCGATCACGGTGTTGGCGAGCAGCTTCTCGCACATCTGCGTCACCGTCTCGCGGGCCTTGTCGGCGTCGGTCTCGGCGAGGTCGAGCTCGATCACCTTGCCCTGCCGCACGCCTTCGACACCGTCGAATCCGAGCGACCCGAGGGCGTGGCGCACCGCCTCGCCCTGCGGGTCGAGCACGCCGGTTTTCAGCATCACGTGAACGCGGGCCTTCATCCTCGCACTCCTTCAGTTGATGAGCGTGGGGCGCGTCATGGGCGTCGCGCCCTTGGGCATGACGCCGAGGCGGTTGGCCACCTCGGTATAGGCGTCGGTAAGCGAGCCCAGATCGCGGCGGAACACGTCCTTGTCAAGCTTCTGCCCGGTCTTGATGTCCCACAACCGGCAGCTATCGGGGCTGATCTCGTCGGCGACGATCAGGCGCTGGAAATCGCCCTCGTAGACGCGGCCCACCTCGATCTTGAAATCCACCAGACGGATGCCCACGCCATACATCACGCCGGACATGAAATCGTTGACCCGCAGCGCGAGGCTGAGGATGTCGTCCATGTCCTGCTGCGTGGCCCAGCCAAAGGCGGCGATATGTTCCTCGGTCACCAGCGGATCGCCGAGCGCATCGTCCTTGAGGCAGTATTCGACGATCGGGCGCGGAAGCTGCGTGCCCTCGTCCATGCCCAGCCGTTTGGCCATGGTGCCGGCGGCATAGTTGCGCACGATCACTTCGAGCGGGACGATCTCGCAGGCGCGCACGAGTTGTTCGCGCATGTTCACCCGGCGGATGAAATGCGTAGGCACGCCGACGGCGTTGAGCCCGGCCATGAAGTATTCCGACAGCATGTTGTTCAGCACGCCCTTGCCCTCGATCACCGCCTTCTTCTCGGCGTTGAAGGCGGTGGCGTCATCCTTGAAATACTGGATGATGGTGCCCGGCTCGGGCCCTTCGTAGAGAATCTTGGCCTTGCCTTCGTAGATTTTCTTGCGCCGTGCCATGCAGTCTCCGTCGCTGGGCTGGGGGGCGTGGGGAAGTCACGCCGATGCGTTCTCATAGTGCAAGCCCCGCGCGGTCGCAAGGTGTCGCATCGGGGCAGAGCCTCTTGCCCTTGCGGGGCGCAAAGGGCATATCGGACACGAATGCAATCAGCGCAAGGGGACCGGCCCGATGACCACCTTCGATGAACGCGAGAGCGCCTTCGAGAACAAGTTCGCCCATGACGAGGAAATGAAGTTCCGTGCCGAAGCGCGGCGCAACAAGCTCCTGGGTCTGTGGGCCGCCGAGTTGCTGGGCAAGACCGGCGAGGCGGCCAACGAGTATGCCATCACGGTGGTCAAGGCCGATTTCGAGGAGGCCGGGCACGAGGACGTGGTGCGCAAGGTGGCCGCCGACCTGGGCGACATCGCCGATGCCGACACGATCCGCGCGAAGATGGGCGAACTGCTCAAGGTGGCCAAGGATCAGCTCGTCAAGGAACACTGAGCGGGCGCGATTCAAGCGCGCCTCACGTTCTTGATGAGGATTTCTGGTTTGCATTCCGGGGCGGGCAGTGGCATCGCTTCCGGTCTTAGAGATTGCGGGAAGCGCGATATGACCGACGCCCTCACCAAGATGCTCGCCGGGCGCGAGTGGATTCTCGCAGACGGTGCCACGGGCACGAACCTGTTCAACATGGGCCTGCAATCCGGCGACGCGCCGGAATTGTGGAACGAGGATCACCCGGACCGTATCCGCGCACTCTATCAAAGCGCGGTGGACGCGGGCAGCGACCTCTTCCTGACCAATTCCTTCGGCGGCAACGCCGCGCGGCTCAAGCTGCACGGCGCCGAGAAGCGCGCTCAACAGCTCTCGCGGATCGCCGCAGAGATCGGGCGCGACGTGGCCGACCGCTGCGACCGCCCGCTGGTGGTGGCGGGCTCGGTCGGGCCGACGGGCGAGATCATGGCGCCGATGGGGGCGTTGACGCATTCGCTCGCGGTGGAGGTATTCCACGAGCAGGCCGAGGGTCTCAAGGAAGGCGGGGCCGACGTACTCTGGCTCGAGACGATCAGTGCGCCCGAGGAATACAAGGCCGCGGCGGAGGCATTCGCGCTCGCCGGGATGCCGTGGTGCGGCACGATGAGCTTTGACACGGCGGGGCGCACCATGATGGGGCTGACCTCGGAAGACATGGCGAAGATGGTGGAAAAGCTGCCCAACCCGCCCATCGCCTATGGTGCGAATTGCGGCGTGGGGGCATCGGACCTGTTGCGCACGGTGCTGGGATTCGTGGCGCAGGGATCGGAACGGCCGATCATCGCCAAGGGCAACGCCGGCATCCCCAAATACCATGACGGGCACATCCATTACGATGGCACGCCGGAACTGATGGCCGAATACGCGGTGCTGGCGCGCGACGCGGGTGCGCGCATCATCGGCGGCTGCTGCGGCACGATGGGCGATCACCTGCGCCTGATGCGCGCGGCGCTGGAAGAGCGCCCCATGGGGCCGCGCCCCACGCCCGAGCAGATTACCGACAAGATCGGGCCATTTTCCTCGCCCTCCGACGGGACCGGCGAGGATGCGGCACAACCCCGCCGCACGCGCCGCCGCCGCGCCTGAACCGGGCTCAGACCCCCAGCGCGCGCAGCACCTGCGGCAGGGTCTCGGGCAGATCCTCGGCGATGAGGGCGGGACCGAACCTGCGGGCGGCCTCGACATGGAGCCAGGCGGCGGCCTCTGCTGCCTGTGCCGGGCCGAGGCCCCGCGCCATCATTCCGGTCACAAGCCCCGCCAGCACGTCACCCGATCCGGCTGTGGCGAGCCACGGGGCCGCGCGGTCGTAGTGCGCGGCGTGGATGCAGCACCGCCCGCCGGGCGCGGCAATCACGGTGTCCGGCCCCTTGAGCAGCACCACGCAGCCTGCCCGTTCCGCCGCCGCGCGCGTGGCATCCACTCTGGAACAGGCGGGGCCCTTGGTTGCGGGCGCGTTCAGCGTCTCTGCAATATCCGGGAACAGCCGCGCGAATTCGCCCGCGTGCGGTGTCAGGATGCAGCCGGCGTGCAGCATCTCGAAGAGGGTCTCTGGCGCGTCTTCAAAGGCCGTCAACGCATCGGCATCGAGCACCACGCCGGGCGCGTGCGCAGCCCTTAGCGCCACCGGCACCAGCGCCCGCGCCCGCGCGACCCCCAGCCCCGGCCCGAGGCAGAGCGCGGTGAGGCGCCGGTCCTCCAGCGCGGCGGCCAGCCCCTCGGCCCCGTTCACGCGGGTCAGCATCAGGGCAGTGATCTGCGCGGCGACCTCCATCTGTGCCGACCCCGGCACGCCCAGCGTCACCAGCCCCGCCCCGACCCGGAGCGCCGCCCGCGCGGCGAGCCGCGCGGCCCCCGTGCGCCCGGCCCCGCCGGTCAGCACCAGCGCATGACCGTGGCCGAATTTGTGCGCCCCTGCCCCCTTGGCAAGTCGCGCCGCGCCGGGGGCGGGGCACAGCGTGATCGCACCCGCCACGTCGCCATCGCGCAGGCCGATATCCGCCACCGCGAGAGCGCCGCAATGGCCGGGGCCGTCCGCCAGGTAATGACCCGGCTTGGCAGAGTGAAAGGTCACGGTGAGATCGGCGCGCATCGCCGCGCCGAGCACGCGCCCGCTATCGGCGCAGAGCCCCGAGGGAATATCGACGGCCACGCAGCGCGACGCGGGACGCGCGACCAGATCGGCCAGAACCCCCTCCAGCGGGCGCGTGAGCCCGGTGCCGAACAGCGCATCGACCACCAGCGCCGCATCCCCGGCCGCCGCAGCCGCGCGCGCATCGTCGATCGGGCGGGTGGCGCCAAGCGCGGACCACCGCCGGTGGTTGGACCGCGCATCGGGCGGCAGCCGCTCGGGATCGCCCAGGAGGAACGCCTGCACGTCCCAGCCCCACTCCTTCAGGAGCCGCGCCACGACAAAGCCGTCGCCGCCGTTGTTGCCCGGTCCGCACAGCACCAATGCGCGCTGCGGCGCGCGCGCGAGATCGGGCCAGTGCGCGAACGCGGCCTCTACCACACCGCGCCCCGCGCGCTCCATCAGCTCCAGCCCCGTCACCGCGCCCGACTCGATGGCGGCGGTTTCCTCGGCCCGCATCTGCGCGGCGCTGAGCAGGTTGGTCATCGGCATCGGCCCTCCTGTCCCCGGCGCGATTCAATTTCGCCCGGTTTTGTGGCATTTTGCATATTTTTTAGGCATCAGCATCAAAACCGGCGGCGCGAACGCCCAAAATCCAGCCTATCCGATTGTCGGTGCCTGCGGGAAGTGGTCTGAGCGGGGTCGAACACGGTCAGGGAGCTCTTTTGCCATGAAAAAGATCGAGGCGATCATCAAGCCATTCAAGCTGGACGAGGTGAAAGAAGCCTTGCAGGAGGCCGGTATCCAGGGTCTCTCGGTGATCGAGGTCAAGGGATTTGGCCGCCAGAAAGGGCATACCGAACTGTATCGCGGGGCGGAATACGTCGTGGACTTCCTGCCCAAGGTCAAGATCGACGTGGTCGTCGATGACGATCAGGTCGAGGGCGCGATCGAGGCCATCGTGGACGCGGCGCGCACCGACAAGATCGGGGACGGCAAGATCTTCGTCAGCCCCATCGAACACGCCATCCGAATCCGCACCGGCGAGACCGGGCCGGACGCGCTCTGACCCGCCCTCGTCACCCACATTTCTCCACAGCAACGAACACATCAACGAAAGGGACCAGCGCATGAGCACAGACGCGCTTCTCAAGCAGATCAAGGACGAGGATATCGAGTATGTCGATATCCGCTTCACCGACCCGCGCGGCAAGCTGCAGCACGTGACCGTGATGGCCGATCAGGTCGATGAGGATTTCCTCGAGGAAGGGTTCATGTTCGACGGCTCGTCGATCCAGGGCTGGAAATCCATCGAGGCCTCGGACATGAAGCTCATGCCCGACACCGAAAGCGCCTATGTCGATCCGTTCTACGCCGAGAAGACGCTTTGCGTGCACTGCTCGGTGGTCGAGCCGGACACTGGCGAGCCCTATAATCGCGATCCGCGCGGCACCGCGGAAAAGGCCGAGGCCTACCTGAAATCGAGCGGCATCGGCGACACGGCCTTCTTCGGGCCGGAGGCGGAGTTCTTCATCTTCGACGATGTCCGCATCAGCAACAAGATCAACAAGGTGTCCTACGAGGTCGATGCAATCGACGCCTCCTGGAACACCGACACCGAATACGAGATGGGCAACACCGGCCACCGCCCCGGCGTCAAGGGCGGCTACTTCCCGGTCAACCCGATCGACGACGGGCAGGATCTGCGCAGCGAGATGCTCAGCACCATGAAACGCCTCGGGATGAAGGTGGACAAGCACCACCACGAGGTGGCGTCGTGTCAGCACGAGCTGGGCCTGATCTTCGACAGCCTGACCAAGCAGGCCGACGAGCTTCAGAAATACAAGTATGTCATCCACAACGTCGCGCAGGCCTATGGCAAGTCGGCCACCTTCATGCCCAAGCCGATCTATGGCGACAACGGCACCGGCATGCATGTCAACATGTCGATCTGGAAGGACGGCAAACCGCTTTTCGCGGGCGACAAGTATGCCGATCTGAGCCAGGAAGCGCTGTGGTTCATCGGCGGTCTGCTCAAGCATGCCAAGACGCTCAACGCTTTCACCAACCCCTCGACCAACAGCTACAAGCGGCTGATTCCCGGCTTCGAGGCACCGGTGCTGCGGGCTTATTCGGCGCGCAACCGCTCGGGTTGTATCCGCATCCCGTGGACCGAGAGCCCCAAGGCCAAGCGCGTCGAGGCCCGTTTCCCCGACCCGTCGGCCAACCCCTACCTGTGCTTTGCCGCACTGCTGATGGCAGGGCTCGACGGGATCAAGTCGCGCATCGACCCGGGCGAGGCGATGGACAAGAACCTCTACGACCTGCCGGCCGAGGAGCTCGAAGGCATCCCCACGGTCTGCGGCAGCCTGCGCGAGGCAGTGGACGCGCTCGCGGCCGATCACGAATTCCTGCTCGCGGGTGACGTGTTCACCAAGGACCAGATCGATGGCTATATCGAGCTCAAGATGGACGAGATCGAGCTCTACGAGCACACGCCGCATCCGGTTGAATTCCTGATGTATTACAGCTGCTGAGGCGGCGGCGGCACAATCCCGCCAGACTTGCCACCATGAGGCGTCCCGCTTGCGGGGCGCCTTTCTCTTTGCGTGCGGGCCGTTTCGTGTAGCGCGCCAATATGCCCGTTCCGGACAATTTGCCTAAATGTATCCGCATTTGAAACAAACTGGTTGCCATATTTCCTGCCAGTTAGATGGCTGAACAGCAACCGACGGGTGCCACCATGACCGATACAATGCAAAAGGTTCAGGCAGGACTAGTGTTCTTGGGTAAGAAGTCGTTTGATATTGCCGCGATCACCTGCGGCATTGCCGACGCGCTCGACCGTCTGGGCGAGCGGGTGGAGGAACGGCGCTGCGAAAGCGACACGCAGGCAACGGTGCGCGCGCGTGGGCTTGTCTGCCGGGTGCGGATCACCGAGGGTCGGCCACTGCCGCGAATCGACACCAACCCGGCGCATATCCTCGAGCTGAGCCTTGGGCGCGGGGCGGATGAAGAGGCGCGCGCGCAGACGTCCTCCGAGACGCTGATCGCGCATCTGCTCGCCGGGCTTCAGGCGACGCTGGTGCCCGATTACGTGCAATGGACCGACCCACGCGCGGTGCTGACGCGGGCCGAGTTCCGCGCAGCCGTGGCCAACACCGCCGCGATGCCCGCGCCGGTGCGCCCCGCGCCCGCAGCGACCGACCGCCGCCGCAAGCGGCTGCCCGATGTCGAGACAGCCTATGCACAATTGCGCGCACAGATGCCCGGCTTTGGCCGCGACCGGAGCGAAGAAGAGCGACTCGATGCGCTGCGCGCCGCGTTTCGCGACCCCGACCCGGCAGAGGTCGAGGCCATGTCGCAGCCCGACGATATCCGCGAACCGACCGCGCCGTTGCGGCTCAGCGTCTGGATGTTGACCTTTGCCATCGGGCTCTTCGCCCTGCCGGTCGCCGCGGCGCTCACGGTCGTCAACCTGCTGCGTGGCGAGAATATGCGCCTCGCCTCGCAGACGGCAGCGCTGACCGGCACGTTCATGGTGCTGGCCACGCATGGGCAGATCGCACAGGCGGCCAACCTGATCGTGGCCCTGGGCGGATGACACGCGCGCGCCTCGCAGCCGCACTCGCGAGGGGCCTTGCCCCACCGCAGTGGCGCGGTATGGTGGCACCGTGTGTGCACCGAGGGGGAGAGTGACGATGCAAGCCAAGCCGACAATCGCCGCGCCGCGCCTCGCGGCCCTGGGCCTTTGGACTGCCACGCTGCTGGTCGGCACCGGGGCGGCATGGGCCGCCGGGTGCGGTGACAACGCGCAGGGTTTCGAGGCGTGGAAACGCGATTTCGCACGACAAGCCGCCGACGCGGGTGTCGGTCAGCGCGGGATAGAGGCGCTGCGCGCGGCCACCTATGCCCGCTCCACCATCGCCGCCGACCGCAATCAAAAGAGCTTTCGCTACAGCTTCGACAAGTTCATGGAAATCCGCGGCGCGTCGGTCATCGTGGCGCAGGGCCGCAAGCGGCTGGCACGCAACGCGGCCTTCTACGAATCGCTCGAGCGGCATTATGGCGTGCCCGCCGGCGTGCTGATCGCGATCCACGGGATGGAGACGGGATTCGGCCACTTCATGGGCGACAGTTCGGTGGTCTCGGCCATCGTCACGCTAACCTATGATTGCCGCCGGTCGGATTTCTTCCGTCCCCATGCCATCGGTGCCCTGAAACTGGTGGACCGGGGCGCGATCACCCCCGAGACGCGGGGGGCCCGGCATGGCGAACTGGGTCATACCCAGTTCCTGCCCGGCAACGCGCTGCGTTATGGCGTGGATGGCGATGGTGACGGGCGGGTGGATTTCTATGACCTCGCCGACGCCATGGCCTCGACCGCCAATTACCTGCGCGCCAAGGGCTGGCAGCCGGGCAAGGGCTATCAGGAGGGCGAGCCGAATTTCGCGGTGATCCAGGAATGGAACGCCGCCGGTGTGTATCAGAAGGCGATCGCCATCATGGCGGCACAGATCGACCAGGGCTGAGACGGCCCGCGGCCCGGAACGGGGCCGAGCGTGACGGGCGGGATGTGTGCGAAGAGACGGAGAGATAGGTGTAAACGGTGCATGTGGTTTCCATCCGCTTCAAGACAGGAGCAAGCCGAGAGGCAAATCATGAGCAGGCAGACATACGGCGAAATCGCCGCACTGGAATATCACGGCCCGCCGGGGATGGAATTTCCCGACATCGTCGAGGAGTTTGACATCGCCTCGCACGGGTTGGCCACGCAGGTGCGCCGCCTGACATGGGACGGCGAAGACATCGCGCTCATCGACCGTGAATGCGTGCGCATCGCGCTTGGCTGGCTGCCGCCGGAGCGCAAGGATCGACCGCATTACCTGGTCATCGCCATCGGCCCGCCGCCGCGGAAAAAGCGCCTCGGCACCGGTTTCGACCCGGGCGCCTACGGCGTGCTGCTGGAGCGCGCGCTGGAGCGGGTGGGCAGCTATCTGCCCTATGATGCGCTTTTGCGCGGCCCGTCCGCGCAGGCGGTCGGCACGGCGCTGCTGGACCGGACATTTGACCTGCTGGGCGCGACCGCGCCTCGGTTGCGGCCCGAGGACATCGAGACCGGCCGCCGCAAGCGTGTCGAGGCGCGCGAGGGCGGGTGGCAGCGCGACGCGGTCGAGCCCGAGGCCCTGCCCGCGATCCCGTCGCAGCCGCTGCGCCTGACGGTGGTCACGCTGGGGATGACGCTGTTTCTGCACGCGCCGCCCGTGGGGGCCGCCCTGCTCGCCTACACCGCCCTGCGCGAGGCGCAGCCGCTTATCAGCGGCTGAGCCCCGGCTCCCCGATACGAAGCTGTTGCACCCCGTTGACAGCGCGGGCGCCGGTCCCTACTTCGCACCATCATGGGGCGCAGGCCCCCGCCGTTCGCGAGGCCACGCGCCCTTGGTGAAGTCCTGTGAGATATTTTCCCGTTTTCTGACCTTGGGTCACGAACCGGATGACAATGCGAACATCGTCCCGTCGACGCGACCCGCAGGACAGAAACCATGACCAACACGACACTTCCGAATCGAACCGCACTCAAGGATCACGCCAGGCGCCTGCGTGCCACTCTGGCCGATCAGGGCACCGCCCTCAGTCACAGCGCAGCGCTTGAAACGATCTCGCGGCAATGGGGCTTTCGCGACTGGAATACGCTCTCGGCAGCGCTCGGCAATGCGCCAGCGCCGCGCTGGCAGGTGGGACAGGCCGTCTCGGGCCGCTATCTGGGCCAGGGCTTTACCGGGCGGATCAAGGCGGCGCGGGAGGCCATCGGTGGCCATCAGCATCTGACCATCGTCTTCGACCGGCCCGTCGATGTGGTGCGCTCCGACTGGTTCAGTTCGTACCGGCGGCAAATCAACTGCATCGTGAATGACGCTGGACGCACACTGGCCAGGACGTCCGACGGGCAGCCCCACGTGGTGCTCGACGCAGCCTGACTCATGAAGGGGGGCGTGATCGGTCGCGCCCCCTACCGCGCCAAGACGTAGGTGTGGATCGAGAACACGCAGGCGCGCGTGCGCGGCAGGCGCAGTACGCATTGCCGCTCGGAGCGCAGGTAGGGCAGGTCCGCGGTCTCGCACGGCTGCACGCGCGAGCGCGGCTGGTGCAGCACCGGATCGGCATAGTTGAGCGCGTTGAACCGCCACAGGGGCCGCCCCGACTGCACCCCGTCAAAGAGCCGCTGCACGCGCCGCGCGAGGCCGACGTCATACTCCGGCACCGGCACGTGGATCGCGGTCAGCGGGCGGCCGATCTTTTCCGCCAGCCGCCAGCTTGCCGGAAAGCACAGCACCGCGGCGGTGAGCACATGCTCCTCCCCGCGCTTTTCCATCAGGCACAGGTCCTCCTGCACCAGGTGGCCCAGCGTGCCCATCGGGTCGGCATGATCGAGGGGCACGGTGACGCCATCGGGCCGCCGGACCTCGCTTGCGGAAATGTCGTAGCCATCGCCGTGCTCGGCCAACCAATCCAGCACGAACTGCAAAAGCTCGTCCATCGCCGGACCGGCGCCCTCGGTGACGGCGATCACATCGTCGCGCTGCCCGGCCAGAAGCCGCGCACGCTCGGCCATCTGCGCGGCGAATGCCTCGTCCACGCGAAGCCATGTCGCCGGGTCGAGCGGCGCGATTCCGGGCAGCGGGCGGCGCTCCGCCATTTCACGAGGCAGGCTCTGTTGCAGGATCGCGGTCATCTGTCCTCCGGGGTGTAGATCGTCATCATGCGATAGTCCTTGCGCGGGCCGCGCACCGCCCAGGTGACGGTGAATTCCGGCCAGCGACTGAAATCATAGGCCCCGTCATACTGATCGGGGTCACACCAATGAGCGGTTTCCCCCCCCTCGGGGGGAACGCGGTGAAAGAACCGGCCATCGGCGAAGAACACGCTCAGATCCTGGGCCCAGTGATAGCGCCGCTCAACCTGCATCGGTGGTGTGCCGGGAAGACGCATCTCGCCCGTCTCGACATAGGCCAGCTCGTTGGCCAGCCCGGTGCCCGCACGCGACCAGACCGCGCGGCCCGTCACGGTCGCGCGGCGGCCATCCGCCTCGACCACCTCGCGCGAGAGCCGCCATTCGCCCTCGAAATCCTGCAATCGCCGTACCGTCATCGCGCCCCGCCTTGCCGCGCCCTGCCCTTGGCTCTACAAGCGCGCCGAGACCGATACCACCCCATCCGATTGAGGACGACAAGATGATCCCGCGATATTCCCGCCCCGAAATGACCGCCATCTGGGAGCCCGCCACCAAATTCCGCATCTGGTACGAGATCGAGGCCCATGCCTGCGACGCAATGGCCAACCTCGGCGTGATCCCGCGCGAGAATGCCGAGGCCGTGTGGAAGGCGAAGGACGTGGAATTCGACGTCGCCCGCATCGACGAGATCGAGGCCGAGACGCGCCACGACGTGATCGCGTTTCTCACCCACCTCGCGGAACATGTGGGCAGCGACGAGGCGCGCTTCGTACACCAGGGCATGACAAGCTCGGACGTGCTCGACACCTGCTTCAACATCCAGCTCACCCGCGCCGCCGACATCCTGATCGCGGATATGGAGGGGCTCCTCGCCGCACTCAAGCGCCGCGCTTTTGAGCACAAGGACACGATTCGCATCGGGCGCAGCCACGGCATCCATGCCGAGCCGACGACGATGGGCCTGACCTTTGCCCGCTTCTACGCCGAGATGGACCGCAACCTCGCCCGCCTGCGTACCGCGCGCGACGAGATCGCCACCGGCGCGATATCCGGCGCGGTCGGCACCTTCGCCAATATCGACCCGGCGGTCGAGGAGCATGTCTGCGCGCAGCTTGGCCTGAGCCCTGAGCCGATCAGCACGCAGGTGATCCCGCGCGACCGGCACGCGGCGTTCTTTGCCGCCCTCGGCGTGGTGGCCTCCTCGGTTGAGAACGTGGCCGTGGAAATCCGCCACATGCAGCGCACCGAGGTGCTGGAGGCGGCCGAGTTCTTCTCGATGGGGCAGAAGGGCTCTTCGGCCATGCCGCACAAGAAGAACCCGGTGCTGACCGAGAACCTGACGGGGCTTGCGCGCATGGTGCGCTCGATGGTCATCCCGGCGATGGAGAACGTGGCGCTGTGGCACGAGCGCGACATTTCGCATTCCTCGGTCGAACGGATGATCGGGCCGGATGCCACCGTGACCCTCGATTTCGCCCTCGCCCGACTGACCAATGTCATCGACAAGCTGATCGTCTATCCCGAGAACATGATCCGCAACATGAACCGCTTCCCCGGCCTGGTGATGAGCCAGCGCGTTCTACTGGCGCTCACGCAGGCGGGCGTCAGCCGCGAAGACGCCTACCGCCTCGTGCAGCGCAACGCGCTCAAGGTCTGGGAGACGGGCGTTGATTTCAAGACCGAGCTGCTTGGCGATCCGGAGGTCACGGCGGCGCTCAGCCCGGCGCAGATCGAAGAAAAGTTTGACTTGGGCTATCACACCAAGCACGTGGACACGATCTTTGCCCGCGTGTTCGGCGACTGAACGCGACCGGGGCGGGAGTATCCCCCGCCCCGGCTTCATCTTTCCATAAATGCTCGGTTCCGGTTCCGCCCGCTCAGGCCGGCATCCGCTCCTCAACGATGCCCGCCCACCAGCTACAGCCAGCGGGAATGGCCTCGTCGTTGAAATTGTACTCGGGGTTGTGAACCATCGCCGTATCGCCGTTGCCCACGAGGATATAGGCACCGGGGCGTTCCTCTAGCATGAAGGCGAAATCCTCGCCGCCCATCACCAGCGGGGCCTCGTCGCAATTGCCCGCGACCCTCGCCGCCACAGAGGCGGCGAAATCGGTCTGGTCCTCGTGGTTGACCATAACCGGGTAGCCGCGGTGATAGGTCACCTCGGCGCTGCCGCCAAAGCCCGCCGTCACATGCTCGCACAGCGCGCGGATGCGCGTCTCGGCCAGATCGCGCATGGCGGTGCTCATGGTGCGCACCGTGCCCCTGAGATGCACCGAGGCGGGGATCACGTTGAACGCGTTCGAAGAGGTCTGGAACGAGGTGACCGACACCACCACCTGGTCCACCGGGTCGGCGTTGCGGCTGGCGATGGTCTGCAGCATCGTGACCAGATGCGCGGTCATCACCGTGGGATCGATCGTCTCGTGCGGCTTGGCGGCGTGACCGCCGCGGCCCGTCACCTCGATGTCGAACTGATCGGTGGCGGCAAAGAAGGCACCGGGACGTATCGCGAAGCTGCCCACCGGTTTGCCCGGCCAGTTGTGCATCCCGTAGACCTCCTGGATGCCGAAGCGTTCCATCATCCCGTCGTCGCACATTTCCTTGCCGCCGCCGCCGCCCTCTTCGGCAGGCTGGAAGATCACCACGGCGGTGCCGTCGAAATTGCGCGTCTCGGCAAGGTAGCGCGCCGCACCGAGCAGCATCGCGGTGTGCCCGTCATGGCCGCAGGCATGCATCGCACCGGGGGTTTTGCTGGCATATTCCACCCCGGTGGCCTCGTGGATAGGCAGCGCGTCCATGTCGGCGCGCAGGCCGATCACCTTGCCCGATCCGGTGGATTTGCCGCGAATCACGCCGACCACGCCGGTGCGGCCGATGCCGGTCACCACCTCGTCGCAGCCGAACTCCTTCAGCTTGTCGGCCACCAGCGCGCTGGTGCGATGGGTTTCGTAGAGAATCTCGGGGTGCTGGTGGATGTCGCGTCGCCAGGCGGTGATTTCGTCGTGCATCTCGGCAAAGCGGTTCCTGATGGGCATGTGCCTCTCCTGTTCGCGGGTTCGGGAATGCGCGGAGGTTGGACCAAAGCGCGGGCGGCGGCAAGGGGCCGCGACCTCACCTCGACGCGAGCCGGTCCACGAGGCTGCGCATGAAGCCATGTCCGGCCTCGAACTGCGCGCGCGTGATGAACTCGTCCGGCTGGTGCGCCTGCGCGATGTCACCCGGCCCGCAGATCGCCGCCGAATAGCCTGCCGCCTGGAACTGTCCCGCCTCGGTGCCATAGCTGACCACGTGTGAGGCATTGTCGCCGGTGACCTGCCGGATCAGCGCCTCGGCGACACCGCCCTCCTCGGGGCGCAGCCCCGGTACGGTGAATTTTCGCCGCGCGTCGATCCGGGTCTCGGGGCGAACCGCCTGCATCGCCGCCTCGGCGGCGCGCACCTCCTCAATGAACCGCGCGCCCCATTCCTCGGGGTCCTCGCCCGGTACCACGCGGAAATCCATGCCGAAACGACAGTCCTTGGCGGTGATGTTATGTGCGGTGCCACCCTCGATCTGCCCCACGTGCAGTGTTGTCCAGGGGGGCTCGAACATGGCGGCGAGGTCCGAAGGCTCCTTGGCGCGATTCTCGGCATTCATGCGGTTGGCCCAGTCGATCAGCGGGGCGGCGGCCATGATCGCGTTGACGCCCCTGTGCATAAGCGAGGAATGCACCTCGTAGCCCTGCACGTGCACGTCATAGCCCAGGCCCCCCTTGTGGCCAGTCACCGCCTGCATCGTGGTGGGCTCGCCGATGATGGCCAGATCGGCGCGCGGCACCACGCCCTGCATCGCCGCGATCATCGGTGGCGCGCCGATGCAGCCCACCTCCTCGTCATAGCTGAGTGCCAGTTGCAACGGGCGGTTGACGCCGCGACGGTGCGCCTCGACCAGCGCCCAGATGGCGAGCGCGTCAAACCCCTTCATGTCGGCGCAGCCGCGCCCGAAATACTTGCCCTCGCGCTCGGTCACGGTGAAGGGGTCGGTGCTCCACGCCTGCCCGTCCACCGGCACCACGTCGGTGTGCCCCGACAGCACCACGCCGCCTTCGACCGGCGGCCCGGCATGGGCAAAGAGCGCGGCCTTCTGCCCGGTCTCGTCGGGGTGGCGATGCGCCGTGATGCCATGCCCGGCGAGGTAGTCCTCGACCCAGTCCACGAGTTCGAGGTTGCTGTCGCGGCTGACCGTGGGAAAACCCACCAGCCGGGCCATGATCGCCTCGGGCGAAAGGTGTTCCATGCTCAGTACCCGCTGTCGGAGGTCAGCACGAAATGACCCGGATCGACCTCTTTGTAGACCGATGGCCCGGGCTCGTATCCGACGGGGTGGATCGGCGACGGGATCGGCTTGAAATTGAGGTCTTTTTCCGACTTGCGCTTGCGCGGGTCGGCGATCGGCACGGCCTTCATCAGCGCCTGCGTATAAGGGTGCTGCGGGTTCTCGAACACCGCCGCGCGGGGCCCCAGCTCGACGATGCGGCCCAGGTACATCACGCCCACATCGTGGCTGACGCGCTCGACCACCGCCATGTCGTGGCTGATGAACAGGTAACCGAGGCCGAGATCGGCCTGCAATTCCATCATCAGGTTGATCACCTGCGCCTGCACGCTCACGTCGAGCGCACTCACCGCCTCGTCGGAAACTATCAGCTTGGGATTGAGCGCCAGCGCCCGGGCGATGGCCACGCGCTGCCGCTGTCCGCCCGAAAGCTCGTGGGGGAAGCGGCGCAGGAACGAGCGCGGCAGTTCCACCCGGTCGAACAGCATCGCCACCCGATCCTCCATCTCCGACTGGCTGACGAGGCCATAATTCTTCATCGGCTCAGCCACTTGCGCGGCGAGCTTCATCTGCGGGTTGAGGCTGGCGAACGGGTCCTGGAAAATCATCTGCATGTCGACCCGCGCGCGGCGCAGGTCGCGGGAATGGAGCGACATGATGTCGGTGCCATCCAAAACCACCTCGCCCGCCATCGGCTCGACCAGCCGCAGGATCGAGCGCCCGGCGGTGGACTTTCCGCAGCCCGACTCGCCCACGAGGCTGAGCGTGCGCCCCTTCTTGAGCGTGAACGACAGGTCCTCGACCGCGTGGACATTGGCCACCGTGCGGCGAAAGAAGCCGCCAGTGACGGGAAAGCGCGTGGTCAGCCCCTTGACCGTGAGCAGCGTCTCGTCGCTGCCCTTGATCGGCTTGATCTCCTGCCCCTCGGTGCCCAAAAGCTTCATCGGCTCGGGCCAGGCCTTGCCGCGCATCTCGCCGAGCTTCGGGACAGCGGCCAGCAGCGCGCGGGTGTACTCGTGCTGGGGTGCCTCGAAAATCTCCTCGACCGGGCCCTCCTCGACCTTGTTGCCGCGGAACATCACGACCACGCGATCGGCCATCTGTGCGACCACGGACATGTCGTGGGTGATGAAGATGACGGCGGTGCCCGTCTCGCGCTTCAAGCGGTCCATGAGGGCCAGGATTTCGGCCTGGATGGTGACATCGAGCGCGGTGGTGGGCTCGTCCGCGATCAAGAGCCGCGGCTTGCAGGCCAGCGCCATGGCAATCACAACCCGCTGGCGCATGCCCCCCGACAGCTCGTGCGGATACTGGTTGAGCCGCCGTTCCGGCTCGGGGATGCGAACTTCGCGCAGCAATTCCAGCGCGCGGGCACGCGCCTGCGCCTTGTCCATGCCGCGATGCACGCGCAGCCCCTCGGATAGCTGCCGGCCCACGGTAAAGACCGGGTTGAGCGCGGTCATCGGCTCCTGAAAGATCATGCCGATCTCGTTGCCGCGGATGGTGCGCATCAGGCCCTGGTCGGTTTTCGCGAGGTCGATCTCGCCACCTTCCTTGCGGTCGAACAGCATCCGGCCACCCGCGATGGTGCCGCCATCATATTCGATGAGTCGCATCAGCGACAGCGACGAGACCGACTTGCCCGATCCCGATTCGCCCACGATGCAGACCGTCTCGCCCGGATCGACGGAAAAGGACACGTCCTCGACGCCCACGACGCGACCATCGCGGGTCTCGAATTCGACGCGGAGATTCTCGATCCTCGCCAGCGGTTTGTCGAGCATGACGCGCCTCGCTTTGCCTGTCACCCAAGCCCAAACGCTACGCACAAGCGCGGCAGACTGTCAAACGCCGAACGAAAGCGAACCGCACGTGCGTTCCATTGGCGCGCGCGCTCTTGCTTTTTGACGCAATCCAGTCTGTGATGGCCGCACCGGTTGGGGCCGGGGCGGGCAACGCTCTCCCGGCTACCCCGACAAAACGGAACCACAGATGGCCGCAGAGCCATCGCAACAGCGGAGGAAACGCACCGTTATGACCCTCAAACCGATTCTCTTGGGCGCGACCGCACTCGTCGGTCTCGCCTCGATGGCGATGGCCGAACGCGGCTCGGACGGCCACGTGAACCTGATCTACTGGCAGGCGCCGTCGATCATGAACCCCTATCTGACCGGCGGCACCAAGGAGCGCGAGGCCGCGAGCCTCGTGATCGAGCCGCTCGCACGCTATAACGAAAAGGGCGAGTTGGTACCCTACCTGTCCGACGGTATTCCCACCGTCGGGAACGGCGGCGTGGCCGAGGACCTCAAGTCGATCACCTGGAAGATCAAGCCGGGAATGAAATGGTCGGACGGCACGCCCTTCACCGCGAAGGACGTGAAATTCACTGCCGAGTACTGCATGAACCCCGAGGGCGGCTGCGCGCAGCTCGCCAAGTTCGAAGGCGTGTCCGAGGTCGAGGTGGTCGATGACCTGACCGTGACCGTGCATTTCGACGGACCGCAGCCCAACCCGTATGGTCCTTTCACCGGCGGGACATCGCCAATCATCCAGGCCGCACAATATGCCGAGTGCACCGGCGCGCGTGCCTCGGAATGCGCCGATGAAAATTTCCACCCCGTCGGCACCGGGCCCTTCGTGGTCGATGAGTTCCGCCCCAATGACGTGATCTCTCTGTCGGCCAACGAGAACTATCGCGATCCCGACAAGCCCGCCTTTGCCACCATGACCTTCAAGGGCGGCGGCGATGCCACCTCGGCGGGCCGTGCAGTGCTGGAGACCGGCGAATTCGACTACGCCTGGAACCTGCAGCTTGCCCCCGACGTGATCGCCAACATGGAAGAGGCAGGCCAGGGCGAGGCGATCGCAGCCTTCGGCACTCTGGTCGAGAGGCTCGAAATGAACCTCACCGATCCCTCGACCGACCTGCCCGATGGCGAACGCGCCACCACAAAGCATCCGCACCCGTTCCTGACCGACCCGGCAGTGCGCAAGGCGCTGTCCATGGCCATCGACCGCGTGTTGCTCACCGAGGTCGGATACGGCAAGGCAGGCAAGCCGACCTGTGACTGGGTGCCCGCCCCCGAGATCTACGCCGCAAATAACACCCATTGCCTCGAGCAGGACATCGAGGGGGCCAAGGCGCTTCTGGAAGAAGCGGGCTGGACCGACAGTGACGGCGACGGTGTGCGCGAGAAGGATGGCATGAAGCTGTCCGTCCTCTACCAGACTTCGACCAACGCCGTGCGCCAGGATTTCCAGGCGCTCATCAAGCAGTGGTGGGGAGAGATCGGCGTCGAGACCGAGCTGCGCAATATCAATGCGAGCGTGTTTTTCGGCGGTGATCCGGGCAGCCCCGACACCTTCGTCAAGTTCTACGCCGATGTCGAGATGTATGCCAACAACTTCGACGGCACCGACCCGCAGAGCTATCTGGCGTCGCGCACCTGCGAGAAAATTCCGCGCCCCGCGACGCAATGGCAGGGCGAGAACATCAACCGGTATTGCGACCCGGAATATGATGCGCTGATCAAGGAGCTGGGCGGCACCGCAGAACTGTCGAAGCGAGGGGAGATCGCCATCAAGCTCAACAACATGGTCACCAAGGACAGCAATGTGATCATCCCGCTGGTCCATCGTGGCCGCGTTTCGGCCAAATCCAACACGCTCGGCGGTGTGGTGATGAACACCTGGGATACCGAGCTGTGGAACGCGGCTGACTGGTACCGCATCAAGGAGTGATCCGGTTCGCGCCGGATAGGGGCCGGGCATTTGCCCGGCCCCTCTTGTCCCAAGATACCCCGTTGAGGCGCCGCGCATGCTGACCTATACGATCCGACGGCTCGTACTCTCGATCCCGACGCTGCTGTTCATCAGCCTCGTGATCTTCCTGCTGCTGGAGCTTGCCCCCGGCGACCCGATGGCGCAGGTGCCGCTCACCGTGCCGCCCGAGGTCAAGGAACGGATGCGTGAAGCCTTGGGCCTCGGCGAGCCGACTCATATCCGCTTTGGCAAGTGGATGTGGCAGTTCTTCGTGGTCGAGCCGCTGGTCTTCACCGATCACCTCTTGGGGACCACATTGGCCGAGGGCCAGCAACGCGTGCTGAGCTGGCAGTTCCGCTCGCCGGTGATGGACGTGATCGTGCAGCGCATGCCGCAGACGCTGTGGGTGGTGGCGATGTCCTACGTGGTCGGCATCCTGATTGCCCTGCCCATCGGCATCTATTCGGCCTACCGGCAGTACTCGCTTTTCGACCAGGCAGGCACCTTCGTCACCATGGTGGGCTATTCGGTGCCGCCGTTTTTCTCGGGCGTGCTGGTGATCGTGATATTCTCGGTCGAGCTTGGCTGGCTGCCCTCGATCTATGACACCACGCTGGTGGTGATCGACTGGGAGACGTTCAAGCTGCAACTGATGCAGATGGTCATGCCGGTGATGGTTCTGGCGCTCCAGACCACAGCGCAGATCAGCCGCTTCATGCGCGCCTCGATGCTCGACAATCTCAACCAGGATTACGTGCGCACCGCCCGCGCCAAGGGGCTGTCGGAATGGACCGTGGTGATGGTCCACGTGCTGCGCAACTCGATGATCCCGGTCGTCACGGTGATCGCGCTCGGGGTTCCCTACATCTTCGGCGGCGCCATCATCACCGAGCAGATTTTCAAGGTGAACGGGCTCGGCCAGCTTCTCATCACCGCCATCCAGGCCAATGACCTGCCGATGGTGCAGACCGTGACCTTCATGATCGCGGTGCTGATCGTCATGTTCAACATCGTCGCAGACGTGCTCTATGGCGTGCTCGACCCAAGGATCCGCTATGACTGATACCCCCGACCCCAAGCCGATCGCGGCGCTGGCCGACGAGGGCCCCACCGCGCCGCCGCGCAGCCATTGGCGCGATGTCTGGGACCAGTTCAAGACCCATCGCGGCGCGCTCGCGGGTGGCATCGTGCTGTTGTTCATCATCCTGGCGGTATTCATCGGGCCATATCTCTGGCCCTACGATGCCACCTTCATCGACATCCGCGCGCGCAACCAGGGGCCCAGCCTCGCGCATCCGTTCGGCACCGACCAGCTTGGCCGCGACACGCTGGCGCGGATGATGGCAGGCGGGCAGACGTCGATCTCGGTGGGGTTGACGGCAATGCTTCTGGCGCTGGTTCTGGGCTCGCTGATCGGGGTTCTGGCGGGGTTTTTCCGCCGTCTCGACGGGCCGCTGATGCGCTTCACCGACCTGTTCCTGTCGCTGCCCCTCTTGCCGCTGCTGCTGGTGATGGTGCTGCTGTTTCGCGAGGCGCTCAACAGTACGTTCGGCCCCGAGCAGGGCATCTTTATCCTGATCGTGGTGGCCATCGGCGTGACAAGCTGGATGCCCACGGCGCGGATCGTGCGCGGCGACGTGCTGGCATTGAAAGAGCGCGAGTTCATCCTCGCCGCGCGCTCCATCGGAACCACGAATTTCAACCTGATTACCCGGCACATCCTGCCCAACGTGATGTCGCCGATCATGGTCTCGGCGACGCTGGGCATCGCCAACGCGATCATCACCGAGAGCGCGCTGTCGTTCCTCGGCCTCGGGTTTCCGCCCGACTTCCCGACATGGGGACGGCTGTTGAACGACGCGACGCAATACCTGCAGGACTATCCCGAGCGGGTGTTCTGGCCCGGCCTCGCGATCTCGCTCACGGTGCTGGCGATCAACTACATGGGCGACGGGCTGCGCGATGCGCTCGACCCGCGCATCCGGGGGCGCTGAGGCCCCCGGGGCCGCTCACAACGCGCGCACCGCGAACCGCCCCGGCCCGAAACTTGCCGAGACCTGCGCCACCTCGATCCGCTTTCCAGCCTGCGGCCCGTCCTCGACGCGTGCGTCGGCGGGATAGGTCCATTCCGGCTCGGACACTGTCACCTCGCGCAACACCTGCGCCCCGCGTCGCACGCGCACCACGTAATTCTCGCTCTCCTCGCCCAGCGGCACCTCGGGCGTCTCCCACCTGTCGCCGCCGATCCGCGTTCGCCGCACCCATGTGACGCGCAGGTCGCCCGCCGCCTCGGCCACACGCAAGTGCACGGGCGCGAAAGGGCGCAAACCCAGCCCGTCAAAGGCCAGCACCGCGTGGCCGAAACTGGGATCGTCCACCGGACGCCCCCCCGGCCCGATCCGGTAATGCCGCGCCTGTCCGCGCTGCGCCTCCTTGAGCCCGATCTGGCGCGGAATACCATCCATCCGCACCACGATGGATCCTACCGGCCACGTCCCCGCCCCCTCGGTTCCCAGCTGCCCGCGCAACCGGTGGCGCAGGATATAGGTCTCCGGGGCCACCAGCTCGGCATCGCGAAACTGGAAAAGCTCCCAACCGTCGGGCGTGCCGTCACCGATGGCACACAGATTGCCGCCGTTCAGGAACGCCAGGTTGCTCACGCTTTCCAACGCGCCGTGGCGCATCCGAACGAAGAGACCCGCGCCCCGGTCGATCCGCCCCGGCGCGGCGGGGAGAAGCGTTGCCTCGGTCACCCCCACCGTCGCCTGCGCGGCGACGAGCGTGTCGAGCGTGTAATTGGCATCCTCGTCCGAGGAATAGAGCGCCACCGTCCCCGGCCACGGATCGGCGATCACCGCGAGGTGCGGCGCGTGCGGCACCTCCTCGCCAGTCATGAGCGGCAGATCGAGGAACAGCGGCGTCACCGGCGCAGGCGCCACGAACGGCGTGATCCGCGCGGATATCTCGCTCAATAGGATGGGCCGAAAGCTCTCGGGATCGGTGCGCGTGGCCTCGATGCGCTGCATCCCGCCCATCTGCTCGGCCCGGTCGATGCGAAACCGCCCACCGCCCTCCGCGTCGGGCAGCGCGATCACGTCCCCCGCCCCGACCGCGATTTCCGAGGGCGGCAACGACAGGCGCAGCGTGTCGACCGACAGCCGCGCCTCCGACAGCCACCGCTCCACCACCTGACGCCCCTCGGCGCGGGTCAGCGACAGCGACAACTCCGACATCGCGACCGCGTGCGTTGCCTCGTCTGGCAGGATCGCCTCCTCGGCCACCGCTTCATAATCGCCGTCTGCCTCGACGAAACGAAGCCGCACGCGGCCCGCCAGTTCCAGGTCACTACCGCGCGTTTCCTCGATCACGCCGCCAAGCTCGGGGTCGCGCACCAGCCGGTCATGGACGGCGGCAAAATCCGCCCGCCCGTTGCGCACACGAAAACCCAGACTGCCATCACGCTCCACCGCGTCCGCGCCATAGGCCAGCAAGAGCGGCTGAAGCGATGCACGCGCCGGGCCCACCTCGTCCACGGTATAGCCCCGCACGAAGCCGGTGGCCGGTGCGCTGTCGGGCGGCGCAAGCCCCGCGCGGCCCGTGATCTCGTCGATCACCTCGGCCAACCGGCGCCCGCTTACCCGGCCCGTGATCCAGTGCCCACGGGCGTAATTGTCGCCATCGGACCACAGCGTACCATTGGCCGGAAACCACGGATATGGCCGGGCGTCCCAAGCCCAGACATAGGCCCGATCCATGTCGAGCATCGGCCCCCCGTATTCCTGCGAGACCGGGTTATGCGCCGGATCGCGCCAATAGCCCGCCATCGCGCGCAGATACTGCATCTGTATCAACTCATCCCGCTGCCCCGTCGAATGGCGGGGCAAGCGCGATTCCGAAGATTTCGGATCGAGAAACTTGTTGGGCTGGTTTGTGCCCTTGTCCACCGCCGCGCAGCCATACTCGGTAAAGCGGATCGGCTTCGACTCCGGCACCCAGGCGCTCGGCTCGGGGGCGCGCATGCCATCCACACGGTCGAAATGCCGGTTGGCCCACCAGTTGCGCAGGTCCTTGAACCGCCAGATCCAAGGCTCGTCATGGGCATCGTCGGTGATCGGCACCCGCCTTTGTGCCGCGCGTGCCTCGGGCGACGGATAAAACCAGTCATACCCCTCGCCGCCCTCGATATTGGATTGCAGGTAGCCAAGGTCGTAGATCGACGGCCACGCCTCGGCGTCAAGGTGCTCATACCCCTCCCGCCAGTCCGACAGCGGCATGTAATTGTCGATCCCGATGAAGTCGATATTGTCATCGGCCCAGAGCGGATCGAGATGAAAGAACCGGTCGCCGTTCCCCGGCTGATACCCGAAATATTCGGACCAGTCGGCGGCATAGCTGATCTTCACCTCCGGCCCCAGCAGTGCGCGCACCTCCGCCGCCAGATCAACCAGTTGCGCCACAGCCGGAAAGCTGTTTCCCGCGCCCCTGATCTGCGTCAGGCCGCGCATCTCCGACCCGATGCAGAAGCTCTCCACACCCCCCGCCGCCGCGCAGAGCGCCGCCTGGTGCAGGATGAAGCGGCGAAAGGACCATTCGTCGGGGCCGTGATAGGCGATCGGGCTCGCCTTGACCTCTCCGCCGAAACTCAGCAGGTCGAGCGCGCCCGTGCCCGGCGCCTCTACCGGCACCGCCTCAATCGACGTGACCGAGAAATCCGCGGCCGTCGCCGTGCCGAAAAACGCCGCCACCTCTTCCGCCGCCATCGCCGTCCCGTCCGGGCTGTTCGGCTGCCCCGGTGCCTTCGAGGTGGTGATCCGCCCCCGCCACGGCAATAACGGCTGCGTCTCCGCATCGCTCCACGGGTCAGGCAGGGTGTTGCCCGGCATCTGCGTCATCAGGATGAACGGATAGTAAAGCACCTCCTGCCCCGCCTGCCGCAGCGCGAGGATCGCCTCGATCACCGCCTGGTCCGAGGGCGTGCCTCCATAGACAACGCGGCCTCCGGCGTCCTTGGGAACCTCGTCCGCCGCGTCGCGCGTCAGGCTCGATACCGTCCACGGCATGTTGGCGGCATCGAAATCGCGTGTCTCCACCAGCGGACGGATTTGGCAAGAGCCGCAGCGCAGATCGTCGCCGAACCAGCTCACGATCAGCGAGGTCGCCTGCACGCGGGGCAATTCGGCGGTCAGCGCCTCAAGCGACACGGTGAAATCGGTGCGCGCGCCGGGCGTGCTGATATTGGCCACCTGCTTGGAGCCGAACCCGAAATCAAGCGTCACCGGGGTCGTGGCGAGGGCGTATTCGCCGGTGCCCGGCAACATGGCCACCCCGCTCAGGCTATGGACCGGATCGAGATCGGCACCGGGGTTTTCAATCTGCGCAGGCCGGCAAACCTCGAAGCTGAATTGCGGCACACGGGTACCGAACGGTGTGAGGTCAAGCTCCTCGATCACCACGTAGGCAGTGCCACGATAGGCGGGCACGCTGCCTGCCCCCTCAACGGCCTCGATCAACGGATCGGGAAGCTGATCGCGACTACCCGGATACACCCGCATATTCAGGCTGTCGGGCGCGATCTCGGTGCCATCGGCCCAGATACGCGCGACATTCGTGATCTCGCCCTCGCAAAGCGCGATGGCCAGGCTCACCGAATAGCGAAACTCCCGCACAGTGGGGGTGGCGGGACGTGGACTGCCCTTGCCGCCTCCGCTTTGCCCCGGCGTGACAGTCACCGTTTCGCGGAACTCGGTGGCCCAGATCACCTGCCCGCCCACGCGCATCCGGCCATAGACCTGCGCGATGGCGTCGCCCTCGCCCGACCCGGTCAGCCGCAACCGGTTGACGCGTCCGGTCTCGATCACCTCCGAGCCCTGCCCCAGCAGCCGCTGGTCGATCGACCGCCCGATCACCGCGCCCGCGAAGCGCCCCAGCGCCACCGACGAGATGCCGAGGACGGAGCCGCCGACCGCGCCACCGATGGCCGCCCCGGCGGCGGACAGAAGAATCGTTGCCATGCTTATCCCTCCTCAGGAAAGGCGAAACGCGCCACGACCCGCCGCCGCCACGGCAGGCTCAGCACGCTTTCCACCACGCCATGCCCCGAATAAGCATGGACAAATCGCGCGTCCCGCCCGGCACGCGTACAGATACCCAGATGCTTGGCCACCGCGCCGTCGCGCATCCGGAACAGGATCACGTCGCCCGGTTGCTCCCCGGTCACGGGACGCGCCTGCAGGTGACGCAGCGCCGCGTGCCACAGCGCCTCCTCCCGTGCAGGCTCGGACCAGTCCATCGAATAGGCAGGCGGGCGCTCGGGCTCTTCGCCCATCACCTCGCGCCAGACTCCGCGCACCAGTCCGAGGCAGTCACATCCCGCGCCCCGGCACGCCGCCTGATGCCGGTAGGGCGTGCCGATCCAGCCGCGCGCGGCGCCCACGATCGCGTCCTGCCGGGCGCTCATCGACGGCGGCTCCCACCGTCAAGGCGCGGCGACTTGGTGGGATCGGTGATCACCCAGTCATCCCCCGGAATATCTGGAAAGCCCTGAAAATTCAGTATGTTGTCGAATTTGAACTGGCACGTCTCGCGGCGCTTGTCACAGCCCGCCTCGATCCGCAGCGCGTCGCTCGGCGCGACCGTTGCCCCCAAGGGATGCCACAGCTCGATGACCCGCGCGACACCGTCCATACGGTCCCGCTTGATCATCCCCTGCAGGCCCCGCGCAGCGCCGCTTTGCACCTTCAGCACGCCATGCCGGAACCAATCCTCGGCAAACCCGGCCATATCGGCAAAGCGGAACACGCGATTATCCGCGACCTCCTCGGCCGCGCGCTCGGATACATACCCCGGCGTATCGAGATCAAAGGTGCAATCGCGATCCCCCAGCACGGCGCTGCACGATTTCTGAAATACCCGGCCCAGCGGCACGTTGAGCGCATCGGTCAGCCCGCGCAGTTCCGCCTCGAGCGCGCCGCCGGCGCGGCGGATGTCGCCGATGGTCCCGGCAAAAATCGCCACCCGCTGCGTCACGTCCTGCCAGTTGACGATCCACGCCCGCACGCCTGCGCCGTCATAGCGCCCCGCCTCTATATCCGCCTCGCTGATGGCAGAATCCGACAGCGCACCCAACGCCTCCGTATTGTTGACGGAAAGCCCGGTGCTCGCCGCCACGGCGCGCGCGCTCAGGCCCGTCTCGGGGCGAAACGCGATCCCCTCGAAATGCAGCGCACGGTCGTGATCGGTGAACCCCATCACCACCCCGTCACGCCGCGTCAGCGCCCAGGCCCGGCAAGTGGTGCTCACCCCCGACCCGAGATGCGCGGCCAGCGCCTCTGCCCCGGTCATACCCGGATCTCCACCACCGGCACGCTGGGCACCTCGCCCGCCTGGAACGACGCGAGGCTGACCTGGATGCGGTCGGTATCGAACCGCACCGGCACGTCGAATTCATACCCGGCGGTCACCGCCACGTCCCGGTTGGGCGGTTCGGCAAAGGTGACGA
Organism: Roseovarius nitratireducens; assembly: GCF_002925845.1. Lineage (GTDB taxonomy): Bacteria > Pseudomonadota > Alphaproteobacteria > Rhodobacterales > Rhodobacteraceae > Roseovarius > Roseovarius nitratireducens. The sequence goes on from NZ_PDNI01000010.1 coordinate 59,320, forward strand.
TACCGGTGGAATCGTCCACCTCGTAATGCACCCCCTCGCGCATCTCCACGCCGCCAAGGCCCATGCGCACGCTGCCCGCCACCGGCTTGACCACGGGGCGCACCGCCTCCTGCGCGCCCGAGCGATAGGTCTTGTAAAGCTGGAACGCCGTGGTGGCGTCGTCGCCCACCCCGATCCGCTGATCGTCAAAGACGGGCGCCGCGCCCGCGCGCGACGATTTGTAATCGCTCCAGTCCTTCCAGCGAAAGCCGTAGAGCTGCCCCTGCCGCGCCTCGAAGAACGCGATGAGTGCCTCGACATCCTCGAGGCTGCGCAGCGACACGCCCGCGTCATACCGCCTGCGCGCCTGCGCCCATGGCGTGTTACGCTCCTCGTGCCCGCTTGCCAGCGTGACAATCTCGGTGAGCCGCTCCGGCCCACCTATCGAGCCAAAGCTCAGATTGGCCGGAAACCGTATTTCGTGAAATCCCATGCCTGCCTCCCTCTCAGCGATTGCGCGCGCCGCGACCGATCACACGACCGATCTGCGCGGCGATCTGTCCCTGGCTGCGGCGGAACCCCTCGATATCCGGGGTGCTCACGTTCATCACGACGTTCACGGTGCCGCCGCCCTGCGCGCGCACACCGAGCCGCCCGTCGGTGCCGCGGCTGAGCGGCAGGATCGCCTCGGGTCCGGCCTCGCCCATCAACCCGGTTCGCCCGCCACGCATGGCAAAGCTCACCGGTCCGCTCACCACACCGCCGCTGGCAAAAGGCATCACCCGTCCCTGCGCGAAGCTGCCCCCCTTGGCAAAGGGCAGGATTCCGCCCACCAGCGCGCCGACACCCTGCGCGAGCAACCCACCGACCTGGTCGGTCACGGGCCGCACCGCGTCGCTGAATGCAGTGTTGACCATCGTCGTGGCCAGCCGCCGCAGGCTCTCGGACAGGCTGTCGCCCTGCACCACCGCGCCCCTCAGCGCCCCGCGCAACCCGCGGCTCAGCCCCCGTTCGAGGCTCTGCACGTCCTGTCCCGCGGCGGCAAACCCACCGCGCACCTGTGCAAGCTCCCCGGCAAATGCAGCGGCCATCGCGCCCGCCTGCCCCATCGCGTCGTCCAGTGCCGTGATCTGCGCCTCCATATCCTCGGCGCGGTCCAGTTCATCCATCGCTCGTCACTCCTCTTCGTGATCGGGAAAGGCCACCAACAGCGCCTCCAGCCCGTCGCGCGCCATCGGGCGCGCGCCCTGCCGTTCGCCCAGCATCAGACGCAATTCCGCTGGCGTCAGCGCCCAGAACTCACCCGGGCGCAGGCCCAGCCCCTGCACGCCCGCGCGTAAAAGCGCGGGCCAGTCGAAACGCGTCTCGCTCACCCCGCCTCTCCCGGCATGGCAAAGGCTCGCGCCAAGAGCTGCGCCGCCGCCCGCGCCGCGGCCACCGGCCCACCCTCGATCTCAACGGTCAGCAGGTCCGAGGGCTGCCCCTCCCAGCCGCCGCCGCGCAGGCCCGCCACGATCACCGCCAGCACGTCACGCGAAGAAAACCGCCCTTCCTCGAACCGCGTCACCAACGCGACGAGCGAATCCGCCCCAAGCGCCGCTTCCATTTCCGCCAGCGCCCCGAGCGTGAGCCGCATCACGCAGCTCTCGCCGCCCAGCACCAGCGCCACCTCGCCCGCGTAGGGATTGACCATCGCCGAACTCACAGCGCCACGAAATCGAGCCGCCCCGCCGAGGCCAGCGACATCTCGTAGGTCGCCTCGCCATCATGGGTGCCGCCATACTCGATTCCGGTCACCTGGAATGGCCCCTCGATGGTGCCGAAATCGGGGATAACCACCTGGAAATTCGGCGTTTCTCCGTCGAAGAATATTTGCCGCATCCGCGCATCGCTCGCCGCGTCGCGAAAGACGCCCGATCCACTGATACTGGCGGATTTGACGCCCGCACCGGCCAGCAACTCACGCCAGCCGCCCGCCGAATCGAGGCTGGTGACATCCACGCTCTCGGCGTTGAAGCTCACCCGCGTTGCGCGCAGCCCCGCCACCGTCTGGAAATTGCCGCCGCCATTGAGATCGACCTTGATAAGAAGGTCCTTGCCGTTCTGAACTGCCATGTCTCGTCTCCGTTCTGTCTTGGATCAGGCGCCGTCATCCACGCGCGCCCGAAAGGTCAGGTCGATCCGGCGCAACTGCCCGTCGCGGCTGCGCCGCGCTCGGGCGCGCAGAAAATTGAGTGACACCAGCCACCCGCGATCGAGCGTCAGCGCCGCGCCGACCAGGACATCGCTCACCGCACCCGCCGTCTGCTTGGCGATGAGAAATCCCGCCGCCGCGCTCACCACCGTGACGGTGACGCGGTGTTCGGCCCCTGCCGCCGTGCCATCACCGCGCTCGCGCACATCCTCGGGGCCAAGGATCACGTAGAGATCGGGCACCGTGCCCTGAGGGGCCGCGTCGTAGATCGCGCCGCCCACCAGCGACACCAGCGCCGGGTCGGCCGAGAGCCGCTGCCAGATCGCCGCCTGAAGTGCTGCGGCCATGCCATAGCTCATGCCACCACCTCCTCTTCGGCCCAGAGCATCAGATACCCGCGCCCCGCGTCGCTCTCCGTCACGGAAAGGATGTGAAAGAGCCGCGCGCCGTCGCGCAGCCGCTGCCCGGGGATTGGTCGAGAGGGGGCGCCCTGCGGGGCCGCGCGCACGGTGATGCGATAACCCGCGCGCCCCAGCCGCAGCCCCTCGCCCGCCACCTCGCGCCCCGTGCGCACGTCGAGCGCCGCCCAGAGCGTGCCGCGCACCGCCCAGACCTGCGTGAACCCACCCGCGCCGTCAGGCACGCGATCAGGCGCCTCCAGCACCAGCGGGCGGTCGAGCATGGGCCGCGCCATCACCGTGCCCCCCCGCCCAGCAGGCGCACCGTGCGGTAGCGCTCGATCAGGCTCGCCACGCCAAAGGGCATGCAGCCCTCGCGCAGCGCGGTCTCGGACCGGTGCTCGTAGTAATGCGCCGCAAGCAGCAGCACCGCCTGCCCAAGATCCGCAGGCAGCTCACCCCAGCCCGCACCATGGCCCGCGCGAAACACGATCTCGGCCACGCCGCCCGTCGGCACAATTGGCAATCCATGCCCCACGGGCCGCAGAACCGGGCGGTGCGCGTCGCGCTCCAACCGATAGAGCGCGGGGGCAATTACCTCTTCCTCGTCAACGCGATCGCGCAGCGTGAGGCTAAGGACCGCGCTCACCGGCGCCACCGGCAGCGGCTGCCCGGCCGGATCCTGCCAATCATGCAAAACCCAGGAAAAATCCCTCTCGATCAGGGCCTTGCCGGTGCGACCCTCGATCGCGGCCAGCGCCGCGCGCAGAAATCCCTCCAGCACGGGATCCTGAATATCGTCATCCGCGAATCCGGTGCCCAGCCGCAGATGCGCCTTGAACTCCGCCAGCGGCAATGCGGCATCGGGCACCGCGGTCTCTTCCATCAGCAACATGGACCATCTCCATCATCCCGGACCCCTCCGGCTCTTGCGGCGCGTGCCGCCCGGCGTTGCACGGACGGAGGGGAAGCTGAACAACGCCGCGTCGCGCGGCACGCGCCCCGGACGGGAGCCATCGGCCCCCGCCCGCCTTCACCGCCCGCCTCAGGCGACGGCGAACCGCAACAGCTTGATCGCCTTGAAATCGCTCACATCGCCGCCCACGCGCTTGGTCGCGTAAAACAGGACATGCGGCTTGGCGCTGAACGGATCGCGCAGGATGCGCAGATCCGGCCGCTCGGCCACCGTGTAGCCCGCGCGAAAATCGCCAAAGGCGATGGCATCCGCCCCGCTCGCGATCTCGGGCATGTCCTCGGCGATCAGCACCGGGTAGCCCATCAGCCGCGCAGGCTCTCCGGCGGCCAGCCCGTCGGACCACAGGAACCGGCCATCCACATCCTTGAGCTTGCGCACGACACCGGCAGTGCGCGAATTCATCACGAACGTGGCGTTGGCGCGGTATTCGGCACCCAACGCATAAACTAGGTCGACAATCGGATCGGGGCCGCCCAGATCAGCATCGATGCCCGTGGGCACATAGCCCAGGTTGCCCCAGGTCCAGACGTCGTTGTCCACCGCCGGACGGCTGAGGAACCCGCGCGGCTTGTCCACCCCGTCGCCCGACACGAAGGCCGCGGCCTCGGCGCGCGAGAACCGGTCGGCGATGCGCGCGGCCAGCCACCCCTCCACGTCGAAGGCGCTGTCATCGAGCAGTCGCTGGCTTGCCTTCGGCAGCGCGCTCAACTCGTGCAGCGGGATCGCGATGCGGTCGATCTGCGGCGTGTCGGTCTCGGCCACGCTACCGGTCTCGCTGGCCCAGCCGTGGCCCAGCTCGGTATGGTCCACCAGCACGTCAAACGACGTCGCCTCGACCGCGACCACATTGGCGATCGCCCGGATCGACGCGGTGGAGTTGAGCACCGAGCGGATCGTCTCGGAGGTCTGCGGATCGACCAGATAGCCGCCCTCCGCCGTCACCGAGGTGTTGAGCGCCTTACCCTCAAGGTCGAGGCCGCGCAGCCCGTCATCGTCACCCGAGCGCAGATAGGCGTCGAACGCCTTGCGATGCGGTGCATGCATGTCGGTTTGGCCTGCCAGTTGCGGGCGCGCCTGCGTCAGGCTCTTGCGTTCAATCATGGTCATCTTGTCTTCCTGCTGTTGAAACCGCGTGGTGATCTCGGCCCGAAAGCCCTTGAACTCGTCGAGGAACCCGCACAGGGCCTCCCCCATCTCGGCTGCCGGAGACACGTCTTCCCCGGTCCGAGCCTTCGTCTCGGTCGTCATCGTCAACTCCTCTCGGTTGCGGGTCGGCGGCTCAGTCGCGCGCCATCTCCCGGCGCGCCGCCCTCAGCACGGCCGCCATCTCGCGCAAGGTTTCGTCCCCGGGGCTCTCGCCCTTGGCCGCCACCCGCGCACTGGGCAGCATCGGGAATGTCACCAGCGACACCTCCCAAAGCTCCAGTTCCTGCAAGAGCCTCTGGCCCTTCTCGTTCCGGCCCGCGCGCACGGTGCGATAGCCGATGCTCAGCCCGTCGAGCGCCCCCGCGGCGATCAGCGCCGCCGCCTCGCGGGCGCGCGCGACACCGTCAAGTAGCCGGCCCTTGACCCACAGGCCGCGCCCGTCCTCGCGCACCTCGTCCCAGATGCCGATGGGCTCACGCGGATCGTGCTGCCACAGCATCCGCACGCGGCGCCCGTCTGCGCCCATCCGCTTGAGGCTCGCGGCATAGGCCCCGCGCGCGACGATATCCCCGCCCTGATCGGGCGCATCGAACAGGCTCGCATAGCCCTCGATCCCGCCCGCTTCGGTCACGGATAGCCCCTCGGCCCCGCCTTGCATGAATTTGCGTTCCAAATCCGTCTCCATCTCCATCCACCTCTTCCTTTCGCCTCAACCCGGCAACGCCGCCAGGATCGGCTGAAACGCCTGCACCAGCACCGCCGCCACCACGCCATAGACCGCCAGCCACAGGCGGCGCTCCAGCCGCTCGACCGTCGCCTCCAACCGCTCCAGCCGCTCGCGCATCGCCCGCTGCTGCAAGTCAGAGACCCGCTCATGCGCCTCCAGCCGAAGCGCGGGCGCACAGTCGAACGCCTCGAAGCCGTAGCGCGGCGGCGGCGCGCCCTCAGTCATCCGCCGCCCCGCCCGGCAGCGCGGGCAGACCCAGAAGCGCCCGCTTCTCCGCCGCCGTCAGGAAATCCGCGCCCGCCACGCGGGCCCATTGCGCATCGCGCTCGGCCGCAAGCGCCGGCACCCGGTCAAGATCGGGTTGAATCTCCAGCGCCTCGCCCGTGAAAGCGTCGAGCCACGTTGCCACCTTGGCGCTCACGCGCGCCACCAGTGGCAGCACCGTCAGCCGGTAAAAGGCGCGATTGGCCTCCTGGTAATTGGCATAGGTCGCGTCACCGGGAATGCCGAGCAGCATCGGCGGCACGCCAAAGGCGAGCGCGATCTCGCGCGCCGCCGCCTCCTTGGTCTGCTGGAATTCCATGTCCGAGGGCGAAAACCCCATCGGCTTCCAGTCGAGCCCACCTTCCAGCAGCATCGGACGGCCCGCGTTGCGCGCACCCTGATGATGCGCCTCCATCTCAGCGACCAGCCGGTCATACTGATCCGTGCTCAGCGCGCCCTGCCCCTCGGCTCCCTTGTAGACAATCGCGCCCGAGGGCCGCGCCGCATTATCGAGCAGCGCCTTGGACCACCGGCTTGCCGCGTTGTGCACATCCACCGCCTGCGCGGCGGCCTGCATCGGGCTCAGCCCGTAATGGTCATCCTGCGGGTGAAAGCTCTTGATATGGCAGATGCAGGGCGCACCCTCGCCGATGTGAAACCGGTGCTTGCGCCCCGAAACGCTGTATTCATAGGCCACCGGCCAACCATCGGCACCCGGCACCACGCTCATCCGGTCCGACCGCAACACGTGCAACTCGAGCGGCAGGCCCGCGCCCGCGCCCACCGCCTCAAGATACGCATTGCCGCTCAGCAGAAGCTGGCCGTAAAGCGCCTCGAACAGCTCTGCCCGGCCCTGCGCCGGATTGGGCGCGGCCACGAGGTTGAGCACCGGATGCACGGCAAACCGCTGCTCGGCATCCTGCAACACCAGCGGCAGCGCCGCCGCCGCCTCGGCGATCATCTTGACGGCGCGAAAGCCCACCGGGTTGCCCGCAAAACCGCTCCGCGTGAGGCTCACGGTGTCCCGCGGGCTCCACGCCACGCGCCCCGACCCGCCCCAGGCGATGACGCGGCCCGCAGCGCTCGCCTTCTGCTCCGGACTCTCTGCCACCTCTGCCCCTCCTTGCCGGAAGAAATCCAGTATCATCGCTCGCTCCTTCACCTCGGCGCTCGAGGGGCATCAGACGGTCAAAGGTTTAAGGAAAGTTAAGCGATGCGTGCGCCCCCTCGAAAACCATCGCATCAACCCGGAAAGAAGCCCGTTGCACGCCGCCGGGCGGGCAAGCGCTGCCCGGCGGGTTGCGGTAACGGGAACGGCCTTGAGCAGACGTTCGCCTCCTGCCCCCGCGCGGAATCAAGGCGCGTTTACGCGCCGCCGCGCAGCGCCCGACCGCCCCCTCGGGCGGGCGCTTCTATAACGGCGCAAGCAGCGGAAATATAAGAGGTATCTTGCACCATAAATCGCAGAGCGTAACCGGGGTTGCGCCCACCCGGCGGTCGGGCGCTGCGCGGCTCCTCAAGCGTTGTGCTGAACGCCCGCTTCAGGCCAATCTCCACGCCCACCCCATCGGCCTGCCGCAGCATCGGGACCACCCCGATCACCCTTGGGCCGCATCTGTCATGCCCCCGGCCCGCCGCTCACACCGCGCGCACGCTCGGGCGGCGCCACTTTGCCCCCGGCTCCACGATCAGATCGGTCAGCGCCCAGACGAGCGCATCCACCCGGTCCGGGCTGCCGCGCCCCTCGTAGCCACGATTGGTCATCGCGCACATCTGGTCCTCCAGCGCCGCCAGCCCCCGCACGTGATGCACCCGCCCCTGCTCGTATAGCGCCGCCACCGGCTCGGCGCGCGCCGCCTTGCCGCGGCTGGCGTGGACCTTGCGGAACGGTACCAGCGGATCGACCTGTCGGATCACCTGCTCCACCAGGTCGCCGCCCTGGTTGACCTCGGCCACCAGCCGGTCCGCCCCCCAGCGTTCCATGGCGCGGATCGCGGCCCGCGCCCAGGCCGCCGGGCTCGCCGCGTTCACGCTTGCGTCGGCCAGCACCCAGGCCCGCCAGTCCTGCACCGGGCCTTGCGTAACCACACCCACCACAACGATACCGCATGCGTCCGAGCCGGCATGGCCCGTCACCGGCGGGTCGATCGCCACCACGATCCGGTCGAGGTCGGGCACGACCTCCACCCGCCCTGCCTCCAGCATCGCCGGCGTCCAGAGCGCGTCCTCGGTGGCGTCCACCAGCACCCCCTCCAGCTCCTGCCGCCCCAACCGCGTACCGGCGTAGCGCGCGCGCACCTCCTCCAGGAAACCCTGCGCCAGATTGGCGGCATTGGCCTCTGTGGGCGCGCTCGTCACCACGGTGCTGTCGCTCGCGAGGATGTCCTTGACCACGCCGACGTTGCGCGGCGTCGTGGTCACGCAAACCTGCGGTGCCTCACCCAGCCGCAGCCCGAATTGCAGCATGTCCCACGTCTCGCGCGCCTTCTTCCACTTGGCCAGCTCGTCCACCCACGCGCCATCGAATTGCGGCCCGCGCAGCCCCTCGGGCTCGTGCGCCGAGAACACTTGCGCCACCGCCCCGTTGGGCCAGACCAACCGCTTGCGCGTGGCCTGCCATTCGGGCCGCCGGTCGGGCGGGCTGCACGCCATGATCCCGCTCTCGCCAAAGATCATCACCTCGCGCACCTGCTCCACCGTCTCGCCGATCAGTGCCAGCCGCTTGCACGCCCCTTCACCGAGCGGCAGCGCACCCTCTACTTGAGCGCGCACCCATTCGGCCCCGGCGCGCGTCTTGCCCGCGCCGCGCCCGCCCAGGATCACCCATGTGCGCCAATCCCCCTCGGGCGGCAACTGATGTTCCATCGCCCAGAACTCAAAGATATAGGGCAGCGCCAGCAACTCACCCTCGCTCAGGGCATCGAGGAACTCGTGCCGCGCATCGTGCCCTTGCGAGACGATCCATGCGGCACCGGATCTCAACCCGGGCGGCGTCGAAGTCGATGGCGTAGCCGTGGACGATGCCACGCTCGTGTTGTCTGCGTTTTTCAAGCTGTGCCTCCATTTCAATGGCGATCTTGAGCCACTGACGGATTTCCGTCGTGGCCCGCGTCGCGTTTTTCAATTCGTCGAGTTCCCCGGCCCGTATCCGCCGATAAAGCGTCTCGAGCTCCCCGCGCATGTCCGCAAGCTGCTCTTCAAGCGAATTGATCGCACTGGTCAGGCCCGAAGGCCCCTCCTCCGGGGTGATCAGAACCATGCGTGTCGCTGCCTCATGCCGTTTCCCTTCTCGCGATGCCCCCCGCCCGCGCCGACATGAAAAGGCGGCCTCCGGGGGTGTCCCGGGGCCGCCTGCCCATCTCGCTCAGCATGGCACAACCTATACGAGAAAACGCGCGGTGAGTCAAATCCACACGCACGCCAACCATCCGTTATATTTACATTTTCTTAAGGTTTTGGTGCCCCGCCCGCACGCCACGCAGCCCAGTCCTCGGGCGTGTCGAGATCGGTCACCGCGCGGCACCCCGGCAGCGCGACGCGCGCTACATCATGCGCCACAAGGATCGCCCGCGCACCCTCGTCCCCCCGCAGCGCCGCCATCTCGGGCAATAGCCGCGCCGGAAACACCACCGGATGCCCCGGCCTTCCATCCTCGGCGGTCGCGCGCAGGATGCGCTGCCCGTCAAAGGCGTCCCACACCGCGCGCAGATCGGCCCCGGTCAGGTCCGGCAGATCCGGCAGTAGCACCATCAGCGCCCCTGCCCCGCGCGCCTCGGCCCATTCCGCCCCCCGGCGCAGCGACGCCGCCATCCCCTCGCCCGCCTCCGGCACCTCCTCGACCCACAGCCTCGGCCCCGTCAGCGGGGCCAGCGCCCGCGCGCGCGCCGCCCCCCCGGGCGGCACCGTCACCAGCACATCGGCATCAAGGGCCAGCGCCATCGCCACACGGTCGGCCAGCAACGGCCGCCCCCGCACCTCTTCCAGCAGCTTGTCGCGCCCCCGCATCCGCCGCGACGCCCCCGCCGCCGGCACCAGGATCGCCACTGCCCCCGTCACCGGATGACGTTGAGCCGCAGCCGCAGCCCACGCCGCGCCTCCTGCGGCAGGTGCCGGTTGAGGTGCCGGTTCACCGCGCCGAAAATCCCGATGATGACCAGCGTCAACAGGATGAAATACCCGGCAAGGATCGGGTAGGGCACGAAAGGGTTGAAGGTCTTGTCGGCGAAGTAATTGGCGTAATAGAGCGCATCGCCCCGCTGTTGCCACGCCGGAAAGCCCGAGAAGAACACCAGCGTCGTCGAATGGAACAGAAAGATCGCCTCGTTGGTATAGGCCGGCCATGCCAGCCGCAGCATCGTCGGCCACACGATCTTGCGAAACCGCCGCAGCCCCGAGAACCCGTAGGCATCCGCCGCCTCCACGTCGCCCTTGGGGATCGAGCGCAGCGCACCGTAGAATATCTCGCCTGAATAGGCGGCAGTGTTCAGAAACAGCACGATCAGCGCCCCCAGCCACGCCGAGGTGAAGGCGTCAAAGATCGGGCTGACCGATTTCAGCGACAGAAACAGGAAATAGGCGAAAAAGAACTGGATGAAGAGCGGCGAGCCGCGAAAGATGAATATGAACCACTCCGACGGCTTTCTGATGAGCGGATTGCGCGCGCCCTTTCCCAGTGCCACGACCGTGGCCAGGAAGAACCCCGCGAAAAGCGCCAGCGCCCCGAAATACACGTTCCAGATCATCCCCGAGCCGATCAGCGTGAAATGCTCACACAGCGTATAGCCCTCGCGCGGCAAGAGCCGCTCGCCATGGCCGAGACTGCGCAGCGCGTAATCCTGAACCGTCTGCCAGCAGCTCATGCTGCCCTCCGCTGCGCTTCGCCGCCCGTGGTGGCCTGCCCGTGGCTCAGCCGCACCATCACCCGCTCCAGCGCCACCTCCGACACCTTGGTCAGCCCCAGGTAAAACACCAGCAGCGCGAGGAAATACCACATCCGCCAGTCACCGTGCGGATACTCGGTAAAGCGCGGCAGCGCCGTGCCGCCCATCTCGCGCGCCCAGTAGACGATATCCTCGATCCCCAGCAGGAACAGCAACGGCGTGGCCTTGGTCAGCACCATCCACAGGTTGCTGAGGCCGGGCAGCGCATAGACCCACATCTGCGGCACGAGGATGCGCCAGAAACTCTGGCGCCGCGACATGCCGTAGGCCTCCGCGGTTTCAAGCTGCGCGCGCGGCACCGCGCGCATCGCGCCATAGAGCACGTTGGCCGCGAACGCGCCAAACACGATGGCAAAGGTCAGAACAGCGACGAAGAATCCATAGGTGTCATGCACCCATTGCGGCGAATTGCCCAACGGCAGCTTGGCCGCCTGGCACACCACGAAATCGCTGCCCTGCCATATCTCGTCGGGCCAGTCGGGGCATTTGATCTTGTGGCGGATCACCTCGAAAATCTGGTCGAGCGCGATCACGAAGAACAGGAAAAAGGCAATATCCGGCACGCCCCGCACGATGGCGATATAGCCCTTGCCGAACCACGACAGCGGCCAGATGCGCGACCGCGCCGCCATCGCCCCACCGAAGCCGAAGGCAAGCGCCGCGGGCGCGGTGATCGCCAGAAGCAGCAGCACCGTGCCCACCGCGACGTAGAGATTGGCATGCTTTACCGTGGTGAGGTAGCACGCCAGCCACCGCGCACCGTCGAGTGTCGCGGGATCGGAGCAAAATGAAAACATCAGGGCCGCCCCCGAAAGATCGGCCCGCGCGCCGCATGGCGCGCGGGGATGAAAGCGGTCACTCGAAGGTGGAGGACACTTCCCACTTCTCGATCATCGTGTTGAGCGTGCCGTCATCCTTCATCGACTGGATCGCCGCGTCGAAGGTCTCGCGCAGTTCGCCGTCGGATTCGCGCACGCCCATGCCGACGCCGCCGCCCAGGGGCACATCGTCGCCCACGAACATCAGGCCCGGGTCCTCTTGCGCGATCGGCGCGAGATAGGACTTGTCGGCAAGCACCGCGTCGGCCTCGCCGTTACGCACGGCGGCGATGGTTTCCTCGGGTGTGGCGAATTCCAGCAGGGTCGCGCCCGATTCGGCCACGTAGCCCGACTGGATCGTGCCGGTTTGCGCGGCGATCACGCCGCCCGAGAGGTCAACGTCGTCGGACATGGCCAGATAGGCGGACGGGTCCGGCGGCGTATAATTCTGGGTGAAATCAATCACCTGGTCGCGCTCGTCGGTGATCGACATGCCAGCGATGATGGCGTCGTAATTGCCCGAAACGAGGTTGGGAATGATGCTGTCCCAATCGTTCGTCACCCATTCACAGTTAAGCTCGGCGCGCTTGCACAGCTCGTCGCCCAGATCGCGCTCGAAGCCGTCCACCTCGCCGGCATCATTGATGAAGTTCCACGGCGGATAGGCACCCTCGGTGCCCAGCCGCACGACGTCCTGCGCCATCGCCATGCTGGCCATCATGGCCACGGCGGCGGTGGAAACGAGTAGTTTCTTCATGGTCTTCTCCCTCCTGGTTGGTAACGGTCAAGCGGCCATCGTGGAGCTGAGAAAGCCCCGCAACCGCTCTGATTTCGGTGCGCCGAACAATTCGTCGGACGCGCCTTCTTCCTCGATCAGACCCTGGTGCAAGAACACCACGTGATCGCTCACATCGCGGGCCATGCTCATGTCGTGGGTAACGAGCATCATCGTGCGCCCCTCGTTCGCGAGGTCCTTGATGACGCGGATCACCTCCTGTTCCAGCTCGGGATCGAGCGCCGAGGTGGGCTCGTCAAACAGCAACGCCTCGGGTTCCATGCACAGCGCCCGCGCGATCGCCGCGCGTTGCTGCTGCCCGCCCGAGAGCTGCGCAGGGTATGCATCGCACTTGTCGCCGATACCCACCTTGTCGAGATAGCCGCGCGCCGCGTGCTCCGCCTCCGCCCGGTCGCGCCCCAGCACCGTCACCGGTGCCTCCATCACGTTTTGCAGGATGGTCATGTGCGCCCACAGGTTGAACTGCTGGAACACCATGCTGAGATTCGTGCGGATGCGCAAAACCTGTTTGGCGTCAGCGGGATGACGACCCAATCCCTCGCCCTTCCACTTCACCGGCTCGCCATTGAACAGGATGTCGCCCTGCTGGCTGTCCTCCAGCAGGTTGGCACAGCGCAGGATGGTGGACTTGCCCGATCCCGACGACCCGATGAGCGAGATGACATGGCCCCTGGGGGCGGTGATATCGACGCCCTTGATGACCTCAAGTGCGCCATAGGCCTTGTGCAGGTTTCGGATTTCGATCACCGGCGTTTCGGTCACGCGCGTCCCCCTGTCGGACTCTGGCATTGCGACGTCTTCGTGACAATAGGGCCGAAAATTCTGCGCGATGCAACTTGCAATGCGGCGGAACGGGCCGCTTGCCCGCCGAATTGACGCCTGGTCAGGTCAACTCGGAGGCAGGCGGTGCCGGTATCGGCAGCGCGAGATAGGCCTCCGCCGCGATTTCCACCAGTCCGGAAATCCCCAGCGTGTCGCGATCCTCCGGCGGCATCGCGAGCAGCGCCGCCGACAGCGCGGCGCGGATCGGGGCGGGGTCGCGCGTGGCGGCGGTGATCCAGGGCAACGCCGGGGTGGGATCGGTGCGCCCGATCACCCGCAGCGCATCCGCGAACCTATCGGTTCGCGCCATGAACCTCCAGCTTAGCGCGTCCAGCGCGGCGATATCCGCACGCCCGTCGGCCACCGCCTGCGCCGAGGCCGCGTGCGCGCCCGTGCGCAGCGTTTCGGTGAAGGCAAAACCCCGCTCCGCCGCCCAGGCCTGCGGCGCGGCCCAGCCAGATTGCGACAGCGGCTCGTTATACGCCAGCACCGCCTGGGCATAGGCCTGCGGATCATCGCGCGGATCGTCGCGACGCGCAACGAAGACGCTGTAGTACTGCCCCGGCGGGCAATCCGGCAGGTCGCAGACAGGCGTGCCGACAAGGTTCACCGTGTCGTAAAGCCTTGACCGGTAAGGCAAACCACAGGTCTGCGACAACAGCAGGTCGGGGCTTTGCCACTGCGCCCAGAGGTCGCCATCCCGCGTCAACGCCTCCGGCCCCTCGCCCAGCCGCGCCCGCACCGCCTGCCACAGCCGGTCATTGGCCGCCGCCGTCTCGGGCCGGTCATACATCGGCAGGCTGGCGATCATCCGCGCGTTATCCGCTGGCGGGCACGGGCGCTTTCCTGGTCGGTCAGGCCCAGCAGGCTTGTCACCAGCCGGATAAGCGAATCCTCGTGCGCCTCGCGCGCACCGTCGGCCAGCGCCACTTGCCACAGTGCCTCTATCACCTCGGCGCGGGCCTCGTGCGGCACGGCATCCTTGATCGCGCGGGTGAAACGGACGGTGTCAGGTGCCTCCGCCTCCAGCGCCTCGGCGTCGCCGCGCAGCGCTTCGGCTCCGGCCTCGTCGAGCCCGTAGCGCCCCGACAGGATGCCGGTGATGCGCGCGCGCTCATCGGCATCGTAATGGCCATCGGCGCGCGCGAGGCGCACCATCAGCGCCGACAGCGCAAGCCGCGCGTCCTCGTCGGGCAGGATCTCGGGGGCGGTGGCCAGAAGCCGGCTGAGCAAATCTCCAAACATGCTTTCCGATATAGACCGCCCGCGCGCCCGCGCCAATGCCCCTACTTACTGCGCGCTCCAGCCGCCATCGACGCTGATCGTCGTGCCGGTGACTTGCGCCGCCGCGTCCGAGCAGAGATAAAGCACGGTCCCGGCAAGCTGCTCGACCGTGACGAATTCCTTGGACGGCTGCTTGGCGAGGATCACCTCCTCGATCGCGGCATCCTCGGAAATGCCGTATTGCTTGGCCGTGTCGGGAATTTGCGCCTCCACCAGCGGGGTGAGCACATAGCCCGGACAGACCGCGTTGCAGGTGATCGGCTCTTTCGCGGTCTCGAGCCCTACCGTCTTTGTCATGCCGACGACACCGTGCTTGGCGGTGACATAGGCAGCCTTGTAGGGCGAGGCACGCAGCCCGTGAGCGGAGGCAATGTTGACGATCCGGCCCCAGCCCGCCTCGCGCATCAGCGGCAACGCGGCGGCGGTGGTGTGAAAGGCCGAGTTCATGTTGATCGCGATGATCGCGTCCCACTTGTCCTGTGGAAACTCGTCAATCGGCGCGACATGCTGGATCCCCGCGTTATTGATGAGGATATCACAGGCACCCGCCTGTCCGATCAGCGCGCGGCATTCCTCGGGTTTCGACATGTCGGCCTTGATGTAGCGCACTTGGCTGCCGGTCTCTTCGGCGATTCGGCGGGCCAGCGCGTGGTCCTCGTCCGAATCGGTGAACGAGTTCAGCACCACGTTTACCCCGGCGCGGGCCAGTTCCTCGGCGATGCCGAGGCCGATACCGGAATTCGACCCGGTGATGACGGCGGTCTTGCCCTTCACACTCATGCTCTGTCTCCCAATGTGTACTGCGCACGCAGCATAGATGCCGCGTCGCGGAATTGCACGCGGGCTCTGCGGTCACGTCACCGTGAGCCGCCGGAACGCGGACAAAAAAAACCCCGGCACAAGGCCGGGGTATAGTCATTGAGGCAGGTTTCATACAGGCAAGAAACCTATCGAGCAGTGACTCCTTTATAAGCAATCCTGCGGTTCAGTCCAAGCTAAAAGTTTGAAAAGACGTGAATCCGGTCTTAGGCTTGGCGTCAAGAAAACAAGGCAGAGCAGGAATTGTCGCCAAAATGACACCGGATTTTTTCTCCATATTGCGCGGCGCGCTGGCGGCGCTCGTGGTCGCGCTGGCGGCCCCGCCGACAAGTGCTGAGCCCGCGCATGGCATAGCTATGTATGGCACCCCCGCCCTGCCACCTGATTTTGTGTCGCTACCCTATGCCAACCCGGATGCGCCCAAGGGCGGGCGCATCGTCACCGGCAATGTCGGCGGCTTCGATTCGCTCAATCCCTTTATCATTCGCGGCACCGCGCCGTGGCAGATCGCGCATCTCACGCACGAGACGCTGATGGGCCGCTCCTACGACGAGCCGTTCACGCTGTACGGCCTGCTGGCCGAATCGGTGGAGACCGATGCAGCCCGTTCCTGGGTGGAATTCACCCTGCGGCCCGGGGCCCGATTCTCCGACGGCTCGCCGGTGACGGTCGAGGACGTGATCTGGTCCTTCGAGGCGCTGGGCACACGCGGTCACGCCCGCTATCGCAGCTTCTGGCAGAAGGTCGCCTCCATCGAGGCGACCGGCGCGCGCAAGGTACGCATCACCTTCAACGAGGCCGATCGCGAGCTGGCGCTGCTGGCCGGGATGCGCCCGATCCTGCAAAAGGCACAATGGGAGGGACGCGACATCGCCGAGGGCGGGCTCGACGACGTGCCCCTCGGCAGCGGACCCTATGTCGTCGCCGACTACGAGCCGGGCCGCTTTGTGTCGCTCCGGCGCGACCCGGATTACTGGGGCCGCGACCTGCCCTATCGCCGCGGCACGCATAATTTCGACGAGATCAGGATCGAGTTCTACGGCGACGACACCGTGCTCAAGGAGGCGTTCAAGGGCGGGCTGCTGAGCTATGTGCGCGAGTTCAACGCCGAGGCCTGGGCCAATCAGTATGACTTTCCCGCCGTGGAGCGGGGCGAGATCGTTCTGTCGGAAATCCCCCACGAGCAGCCCTCGGGGATGACCGGCTTCGTGATGAACACCCGGCGCGCACCGCTTGATGACTGGCGGGTGCGCGAGGCACTCATCACTGCGTTCAACTTCGAGCATATCAACGACACGCTCACCGGCGGGCGGCAGCCGCGCATCACCTCGTATTTCTCGGGCTCCGAACTGGCCATGCGGCCCGGCCCTGCCGAAGGCCGCGTGCGAGAGTTGCTCCTGCCCTTCGAGGACACGCTGCTGCCCGGCGCGATCGAGGGCTACGACCTGTCGGCGAGCGACGGCACGGCGCGCAATCGCGGCGGCCTGCGGCGGGCGCGAGCCCTACTCGAAGAGGCGGGCTGGCAGGTGCAAGAGGGCCGGCTGGTGAACGACGTGGGCCGCCCGCTGGAACTGACCGTCCTGCTGCAACAGGACGGGCTGATCGCGCAGGCGGGCGCGATGATGGACATATACACCCGCGCGCTGGCGCGGTTGGGCATCGCGCTCACCATCGAGACGGTGGACAAGGCGCAATATTCCGAGCGCGCGGCGCAGTTCGATTTCGACCTGACGATGATGCGCCGGTCACTGTCACTGAGCCCGGGTAACGAGCAGCGATTCTACTGGGGGGGCGATCATGCCGACGAGCCCGGCAGCCGCAACCTGATGGGCATGCGCTCGAAGGCGGCCGAGGCGATGATCGACGCCATGCTCGCCGCACCCGACCGCGAAGGCTTTGTCGCCGCCACCCGCGCGCTCGACCGGGTGCTGACGACCGGGCGCTATGTCATCCCCATCCACCGCTATGCGGTGGGCCGTATTGCCCACAGGGCGGATTTGACCTATCCTGTGGATAACCTGCCGATCTACGGTGACGGAATTCATTTCCTGCCGACGGTCTGGTGGGACAAGAAGAGCGAATAGCCTTAAGGCTACGCCGTCACACGAGCAGAGCAACCAAGCACAGGCAGACACATGCGCAAACTGATTGCCCTCGCCCTCATCGCCGGGCTGGCCGGGTGTGCCACCGTCGATGGCATCGGGCGCGACATCTCCGGCGCCGCGCGCGGCGTCCAGAGCTGGTTCTGACGCGGTCGCGGGCGGCGCGGCGCTCATGGCCCGCGCCGGTAAGCGCGGGGCCTGCTTTCCCCTTGACGCCCCCGTCCTGACTGTCAAAACCCATGTCATGAGCACCGCCACCCTCACGATCGACCTCGACGCCATCGCCGCCAACTGGCGCGCGCTCGACGCCGCCAACACGGGTGAGACGGCAGCAGTCGTCAAGGCCGATGGATATGGGCTCGGGGCGGCCCGCGTCGCCCGCAGGCTGGTGCGCGAGGGCGTGCGCAGCTTCTTCGTGGCCATCGCCGAGGAGGGGGCCGCGCTGCGTGACGTGGTGGGGCCGGAGGCGGCGATCCACGTATTCTCGGGCCACATGCCCGGCGATGCCGACATGATCGCGGACTGCGGCCTCGTGCCGATGATCAACTCGGTCGACCAGATGATCCGCCACGCCGAGGCGCTTCCCGGCCGCGCCTTTGGCATCCAGCTCGACAGTGGCATGAACCGGCTGGGGATGGAGCCCGCCGAGTGGCAGGCGGTGCGCGAGATCGCGCAGACGCAGGGGCTACAGCTCATCATGAGCCACCTTGCCTGTGCCGACGAGGCGGATCACGCGATGAACGCGCAGCAGCTGCGCGCCTTCCGCGAGATGACCGAGGGGTTGGATATCCCGCGCAGCCTCGCCAATACCGGCGGCATCCTGATGCACCCCGATTACCATTTCGACCTCGCGCGTCCCGGGATCGGGCTTTATGGCGGCGCGCCTTTCACGGACGCGAAGCCGGTGGTCACGCTTGACCTCCCCGTCATCCAGTGCCGCGATCTGGAGGCGGGCGAGACGGTGGGCTATGGCAACGATTTCGTGGCCGCCCACCCCACCCGTATCGCCACCGTATCGGCAGGATATGCCGACGGCATCCTGCGCGGCATGGGACCGCGCACGTCCCTTTATGCCGAGGAGACGCCCTGCCCCATTGCAGGCCGCATCTCGATGGACCTGATTGGGGTGGACATCACCGACCTGGGCCACGATCCGTCGAGCCTGCGGCTGCTCGGTCCCGAGCAGGGCATCGACGTGCTGGCCGACAACGCGGACACCATCGGCTATGAAATCCTCACCTCGCTGGGGGGGCGCTACACGCGGCGCCTTGTCGGCGCGTGAGCGCGCTCGCACGCCTCCTCGCCGCCATCGGGCGGGCGGTGATCACCGCGCTGGCCGGGGTCGGGCGGGTGACGCTCTATGCCACCGACGCGGTGAGCCACCTCGCGCGTCCGCCCTTCTACTGGCGCGAGTTCGGCCATGCGCTGGTGCAGATCGGCTGGCTGTCGCTGCCCGTGGTGGGCATGACGGCGCTCTTTACCGGGGGCGCGCTGGCCTTGCAGATTTACGCCGGCGGCGCGCGCTTCAACGCCGAGACGGTGGTGCCCTCGATCGTGGCCATCGGCCTCACGCGCGAGCTTGGCCCGGTGCTGGGCGGGCTGATGGTGGCCGCGCGGGTGGCCTCAAGCATCGCCGCCGAAATCGGCACGATGAAGGTGACCGAGCAGATCGACGCGCTGACCACGCTGTCCACCAACCCGATGAAATACCTCACCCTGCCCCGCGTGCTGGCCGCCACGCTGGCGCTGCCGCTGCTGGTGGCAGTGGGCGACGCCATCGGCATCATGGGCGGGTTCATGGTGGGCGTCGGGCGACTCGATTTCGGGCCGGGTACCTATCTCAAGACCACCATCGACTTTCTCGAGACATGGGACGTGGTCTCGGGCCTCATCAAGGGGGCGGTATTCGGCTTCATCGTGGCGCTGATGGGCTGCTATCACGGGATGAATTCGGGCCGCGGCGCGCAGGGCGTGGGCCGCGCCACGAAATCGGCGGTGGTGGCGTCGTCGGTGCTGATCCTCGCCGCCAATTACGTGCTGACCGAGGTATTCTTTTCCGCATGATCGAGCTTACGGACGTTCACAAGGCCTTTGGCGAGAACCGCGTGCTGCGCGGGGTGAACCTGACGATCGAGTCCGGCACGTCGATGGTCGTCATCGGCGGCTCGGGCACCGGCAAGTCGGTGGCGCTCAAGTGCATCCTCGGGCTGATCCGGCCCGACAGCGGCGAGATCACGCTCGACGGGCGCGACGTGACCAAGGGTGACCGTGATGCCTTTCTCGCGCGGTTCGGGATGCTGTTCCAGGGCGGGGCGCTGTTCGATTCGCTGCCGGTGTGGCAGAACGTGGCCTTTCGCCTGCTGCGTGGCTCGCTCAAGCGGCCGAAGGCCGAAGCGCGCGAGATCGCCATCGAGAAGCTGCGCCGCGTGGGGCTGAAACCGGATGTGGCAGATAACTTCCCGGCAGAATTATCGGGCGGCATGCAGAAACGCGTGGGCCTCGCGCGGGCCATCGCCGCGGAACCGGAAATCATCTTCTTCGACGAGCCGACAACGGGTCTCGACCCGATCATGTCGGGCGTGATCAACGAGTTGATCCGCGAGATCGTGGTGGAAATGGGCGCGACGGCCATGACCATCACCCACGACATGACGAGCGTGCGCGCCATCGCCGACAACGTGGCAATGCTGCATGACGGGGTGATCCAATGGACCGGGCCGGTAGGAGAAATGGACACGTCGGGCGATCCCTATCTTGACCAGTTCATCCATGGCCGGGCGGAGGGACCGATAGAGGCAGTGCGTTAAGGGGGCGGATGGCCTTGAGCGGTCGTTGCAGTGAGCCGTGTCATCGTATGTCCGCGGGCAGGCGATCCAACGGTTTTTCAGGGCACTTTATTTCTGCGTTCCCGAAAAACATGCAATCGGCGCATTGGCTTAGCCAAATCGCCTGTCCGGGGGGCGGACATGCGATGGCGCGGCGGGCTTCGCCCTTGATTCCGCGCCGGGACCAGACGGCAACGTCCCCTCCAGGCCATGACCTGCCCGGACGCACGCTGCCACTTCAGTAATGCCCGGCCACGTATTTCGCGATGGCGCCGCCACGGGAATTGACCTCGAGCTTCTGGTAGATCGCCTTGAGGTAATATTTCACCGTGTTCTCGGACAGACCGAGCCGCGCGCTTATCTGGAAATTCGTGAGCCCGTCGGTGAGCAAGCCGAGGATCTCGTGCTCGCGGCGCGACAGGGTCTCGGCCCGTTCGCCGGTCAGGCGGCGCATCACGTCCACCGGCAGGATGCAATGCCCCTCCACCAGCCGCCCGAGTACCTTGGACAGGGAGGTCAGGACCTGCCCCATCAGGCAGACCGAGTTGGCACCCGCCTTGACCGCCGTGCGGATGAAGGCGAATTCGCTCTCCTCGACCACCACCACCACGAGCACCGAGGCGTGATCGCGCCGCAGCATCTCGAGCACACGGCCGAGATCGGCATCGGCGAGCCGCACGCCGAGAATCACGATGCAGGGACCGCGTCGCGCCGCCAGTGCCTTGCGCAGGCTCGCCTGATCGGTGGCGAACGGCCCGAGCCGCACCTGCGCCATCTGCGCCACGAGCGAACCCAGCCCCTGACAGACAATAAGGTGCCTGTCCGCCACGATTACCTCGGGCAAACCATGTTCCGCGTCCTGAGCGGTCGCATCCACCATGTCGCGCATGGCCTCCTCCTCCTGATCCGCCATCAAAGACAAAGGAAATGCATGAAATCAAACGATTTTTTTGCATACAGACGTATGCCGCCCCTGCGGCGCCGGGTAGGGGCGTCCTACCCGGCGGGGCGAAACGCCTCCCTCTTGGCCGCGCTTTCCATGCGCGCGGGCGTTCCCGGGCGGCACGCGGTCGGCGACAAGGGGTCAACCTGAGAGGAGGACCAAATGAACGGCAACACCCATCTATTCATCCCCGGCCCCACCAACGTCCCCGAGGAGGTGCGCCGCGCGATGAACCTGCCCATGGAGGACATGCGCGCGCCCGATTTCGGCGATTTCATCCTGCCGCTG
Organism: Roseovarius nitratireducens; assembly: GCF_002925845.1. Lineage (GTDB taxonomy): Bacteria > Pseudomonadota > Alphaproteobacteria > Rhodobacterales > Rhodobacteraceae > Roseovarius > Roseovarius nitratireducens. The sequence goes on from NZ_PDNI01000010.1 coordinate 80,641, forward strand.
CTGGCCGATCTGAAGAAGGTGTTTCGCACCGAGACCGGTCGCGTCTTCGTCTTTCCCGGCTCGGGCACGGGCGCGTGGGAGGCCGCAATCACCAACACGCTGAACAGTGGCGACCGCGTGCTGATGTCGCGTTTCGGCCAGTTTTCAATGCTTTGGGTGGATATGGCCGAGCGGCTCGGCCTCGATGTCGAGGTGATCGACGTGGAGTGGGGCAAAGGCGTGCCCGTGGAGGATTACGCCGCGCGCCTCGCCGCCGACAAGGCGCATGAGATCAAGGCCGTCTTTGCCACCCATAACGAGACAGCCACCGGCGTGACGTCCAACATCGCCGCCATCCGCACCGCGCTCGACGCCGCCGGGCACCCGGCGCTTTTGTTCGTGGACGGGGTGAGTTCCATCGGTTCCATCGAGTTCGAGATGGAGGCCTGGGGCGTCGATCTTGCCGTCGCGGGCTCGCAGAAGGGCTTTATGCTACCCGCCGGTCTCGGCCTGCTCGCCGTCAGCGAAAAGGCCCTCGCCGCCCATGAGCGCGCCAAAATGCCGCGCTGCTATTTCAGCTTTTCGGACATGATCCGGCTGAATGACACCGGCTATTTCCCGTACACGCCCCCGACGCAGCTCCTGCGCGGCCTGCGCGTGTCGCTCGACATGCTGCTCGGGGCCGGGCTCGAATCGGTCTGGGAGCGGCATCATCGCCTCGCCTCGGGCGTGCGCGCCGCCGTAGCCGAATGGCAAGGCTGCCGCCTCGTGGCCGACGCGCCAGAATGGCATTCCGACACCGTGTCCGCGATCTACGCCCCCGAGGGTATCGACGCACGCCAGGTGATCGAGACCGCCTATCACAAGTATCAGACCTCGCTCGGCTCGGGCCTTGCCAAGCTTGCCGGTCGTGCCTTCCGCATCGGCCATCTCGGCTCACTCAACCCGGTGATGCTGTGCGGCGCGCTGTCGGCAGCGGAAATGGCGCTGCGCGACGCGGGGGCGGCCATCAGCCCGGGCCAGGGCGTCGCCGCCGCGCAAGAGGCGTTTCGCATGACGGCCCCGCCAGTACAGACCCGCAGCGCCGCGCGCGCCGCCTGAAAGGACAGATGACATGAGCTACACCCTTCACCCACTCAAGAAGCAGCGCCTGCAACGCTCGGAACTGGCCGTGCCCGGCTCCAACCCCTCGATGATCGAGAAGGCAGCGGACTCGGAGGTCGATTACATCTTCTTCGATCTCGAGGATGCAGTCGCGCCCCCCGACAAGGTGCAGGCCCGCGCCAACATCATCCAGGCGCTCAACGACATCGACTGGAAAGCCAAGGGCAAGACCGTCTCGATCCGCATCAACGGGCTCGACACCCATTACATGTATCGCGACGTGGTCGAGATCGTGGAACAGGCGGGTCAGCATCTCGACACGATCCTGGTGCCCAAGGTGGGCGTGCCCGCCGATCTCTACACGGTCGAGACGATGGTGAGCCAGATCGAGGAGGCCATGGGCCTTACCCACCAGATCGGCCTCGAGGCACTGATCGAGACCGCCCTCGGCATGGCCAATGTCGAGGCCATCGCCGCGGCCCCCGGACGGCTTGAGGCGCTGCATTTCGGCGTCGCCGACTATGCCGCCTCGAACCGCGCGCGCACCGTGGTGATCGGCGGGCTCAACCCCGATTACCCGGGCGACCAGTGGCATTTCGCGCTGAGCCGCATGACCGTGGCCTGCCGCGCCTACGGGCTGCGCGCCATCGACGGGCCGTTCGGCGATTTCTCTGACCCGGATGGCTATATCCTGTCGGCAAAACGCGCCGCCGCGCTGGGGATCGAGGGCAAATGGGCCATCCACCCCAGCCAGATCGCGCTGGCTAACGAGGTGTTCTCGCCCCCCGAGGCCGAGGTGACGCGCGCGCGGCGCATCATCGAGGAGTTGCGCAAGGCCGAGGCCGAGGGCCGCGGCGCCGCGAGCCTCGACGGCAAGATGATCGACGCGGCATCAGAGCGGATGGCCAACAACGTGCTGAGCGTGGCCGACGCCATCGCCGCCAAGGGATAAGGGAGGAAATCAAATGGATATCCACGAATTCCAGGCCAAGGACCTGCTGAGGCGTTTCGGCGTGCAGGTGCCGCGCGGCGGCATCGCCTACAGCCCCGAACAGGCCGTCTACCGCGCCTCGGAGTTGTCGGGCGACAAGTGGGTGGTCAAGGCGCAAATCCATTCCGGTGCCCGCGGCAAGGCGGGCGGTGTGCGCATCTGCGAGTCGGAGAAAGAGATCAGCGAAGCGGCAAGCTGGATGCTGGGCCGGATGCTGGTCACGCACCAGACCGGCCCGCAAGGCAAGCTGGTGAGCCGCCTCTATGTCGAGGAAGCCACCGATATCGCGCAGGAAATCTATCTCGCCTTCGTGATGGACCGCAAGGAAGAGCGCGTGGTCGTCGTGGCCTCGGCGCAGGGCGGCATGGAGATCGAGGAAATCTCGGCTGAGGAGCCCGAGTCGATCATCCGCTCGGTGGTCGATCCGGCGGTGGGAATGCAGGCGTTCCAGGCGCGCGAGATCGCGTTTTCGCTCGACCTCGACCCGCCGCTCATCCCGCAGGCGGTCAAGACCATCATCGGCTGTTACCGCATGATGGAAGAAACCGACGCCAACATGGTCGAGATCAACCCGCTGGTCGTCACCGGCGCGGGCGAGATCGTGGCGCTGGACGCCAAGGTGAGCTTTGACGACAACGCCCTTTTCCGCCGCCCCGAAATCTCGGAGCTGCGCGACAAGAGCCAGGAGGATTCGCGCGAAACCTTCGCCTCGGATCGCGGGCTGAACTACATCGGACTCGACGGCGAGATCGGCTGCATCGTCAACGGCGCGGGTCTCGCCATGGCGACACTCGACATGATCAAGATGGCCGGGGGAGAGCCCGCCAACTTTCTCGACGTGGGCGGTGGGGCAAGCCCCGAGCGCGTGCTCATGTCGTTCCAGGCGGTGCTGAACGATCCCAATGTCGAGGCGATCCTCGTCAACATCTTCGCCGGTATCAACCGCTGCGACTGGATCGCCGAGGGGGTGATCCGCGCAGTGCGCGAGCTGGAGCTGACCATGCCGCTGGTGGTGCGGCTGTCGGGGACAAATGTCGAGGAGGGCCGCCGCCTCATCGCCGAGAGCGGCCTGCCCATCCAGACCGCCGAGAGCCTCGCCGACGCCGCGGAAAAGGTAGTGGCGGCGTGGTCTGCTGCCCACAAATCGGAAAAGGGAGCCGCCTGATGGCCATTCTCATCGACACATCCAGCCGCGTGCTCGTCACCGGCCTGACCGGCCGCATCGGCAGCTTTCACGCCGCCGACATGATCAAGCACGGCACCAACATTGTGGGCGGCGTGACCCCGGGCAAGGGCGGCACCAAGCATGACGGCCTGCCGGTCTTCAACACAGTCAAGGGCGCCGTGGCCGAGACGGGGGCCGATCTGGTGATCTGCTTCGTGCCGCCCCCGTTCGCCGCCGACGCGATCATGGAGGCCGCGGATGCGGGGATCAGAACCTGCGTCTGCATCGCCGACGGCATCCCGGCGCGCGACATGATCCGCGTGAAACGCTACATGCGCCGCTACAAGGCCGAGCGCCGGATGCGCCTGATCGGCCCCAACTGCGCCGGGATCATCACGCCCGGGCAGGCCTTTGCCGGGCTCATGCCGCCGCATATCTACATGCCGGGGCGCGTGGGCATCGTCGGGCGGTCGGGGACGCTCGGCTACGAGGCCGCGAGCCAGATGAAGGAGCACGGTATCGGCGTCTCGACCTCGGTCGGCATCGGCGGTGACCCGATCAACGGATCAAGCTTCCGCGATATCCTGGAGCTGTTCGAGAACGACCCCGAGACCGACGCCGTGGTGATGGTAGGCGAGATCGGTGGCCCGCAGGAGGCCGAGGCCGCCGCCTATATCCGCGACCACATGACCAAGCCGGTCGCGGCCTACATTGCCGGTCTCTCGGCGCCCAAGGGGCGGCGCATGGGCCATGCCGGCGCCATCGTGTCGGCGTTTGGCGAATCGGCGCAGGAAAAGGTGGAGATCCTCGGCGATGCCGGTGTGACCATTGTACCTACGCCCTCGTCCTTCGGTGAGGTGGTAGCGAAGATGGTGGCCTGAGCCTACGCGCGCCGGGGCCTCACCCGGCGCGCAACCGCCCCGCCGCGAACGCCGAGGCAGCGATCATCGCGCTGGCCGTGCCCAGCATCAGCGGCAACCCGCCCGCCTGGTAGGTCAGCCCCGAGAGTACCGTGCCCAAGAGACGCCCGCCGGCGTTGGCCATGTAGTAGAAGCCCACATCCATCGTCACCCGTTCCGCCCGGCTGAAGGCGAGGATCAGGTAGGAATGGAGCGCGGAATTCACGGCAAAGACCGCGCCGAAGGCCAGAAGCCCCGCGACCAGCGTGATCGTGAGCCATGTCTGCGGCCCATCGGCCAGCAGCACGGCGCCGATCAGTAGCACCGGCACGGAAAGGAGCGCCAGCGCCCAGCCCCGCGCCGCCCGAATCAGATCGTCCTCGGGCCGCGACTGCGCGCGCATCAGGCTTGGTGCGCCCGCCTGCACCGCGCCGTAGAGGATGATCCACCCCGCCATGAAGCTGCCGATCATGAAGAACGCCGCGCGGTTCCCGACCTCGGAGCCGTCCGACAGCACGCCGTAGAAATAGACGGGGATGCCCACCACGAACCACACGTCGCGCGCACCGAAGAGGAACACGCGCGCTACGCTGAGCCAGTTGACGTTGGCGGATTTCGAGAACACCTCGGAGAATTTCGCGCCCTTGCGCCCCGTCGGGAGGCCCGGCGGCATGGCGAGCGCCACGGCCACGAGGATTACCGCCAGCACCCCCGCCATCGCCCAGATCGCGCCGTTGAAACCGATCCCGGCCAACAGCGCCGCACCCAGCAGGAAGCCCAGCCCCTTGACCGCGTTTTTCGATCCCGTCAGCGTCGCGACCCAGCGGAAGAGCCCGCCGTCTTGCGCTGGTGCGAGCAGCTTGACGGCGGATTTCGAGGACATCTTGGCCAGATCCTTGGCCACTCCGCTCGCTCCTTGCACCACCATCACGTAGGCCACCGAAAGCGCGGCGGTCCAGCCCGGATCGAGCTGCGCCAGCGCAATGAGTGCCAGCACCTGCAATCCCAGCCCCGCGTAGAGCGTCGCGGTGAGGCCGAACCGCGCCGCGATCCAGCCTGCCGACAGGTTCGTCACCATGCCCGCGACCTCGTAGAGGACAAACAGATAGGCGAGCTGCACCGGACTGAACCCGAGCGTGTGAAAGTGCAGAAGCACCAGCATCCGCAGCGCGCCATCGGTCAGCATAAAGGCCCAATAGGCCGCCGTGACGGCGATATAGGCGCTGAGGTCCTCGGGGCCTGGGCTCACAATGATGCTCCCACCATGCACGCCACATCGACCAGCCGATGCGCATAGCCCATCTCGTTGTCATACCAGACATACACCTTCACCTGCGTGCCGTTCACCACCATGGTGGAGGGCGCATCGACGATGCCGGAGCGCGTGTCGTTGGTGTAATCGGCACTGACCAAGGGTCGCGTCTCGTAGCCCAGGATGCCCGCGAGCGGCCCCTCGGCTGCGGATTTGAACAGGGCGTTCACCTCCTCCGCAGAGGTCTCCCGCTCCATCTCGAACACGCAATCGGTGATCGAGGCGTTGAGTAGCGGCACGCGCACGGCGTGGCCGTTGAGACGGCCCTTGAGTTCCGGGTAGATCAGCGTGATCGCCGTGGCGCTGCCCGTGGTGGTGGGGATCAGTGAATTGAGCGCAGAGCGCGCGCGGCGCAGGTCCTTGGCGGGTCGGTCCACGATCACTTGCGTGTTGGTCACGTCATGGATCGTGGTTATCGAGCCGTGCTTGATGCCGATGGCCTCGTGCAGCACCTTGACGACGGGGGCGAGGCAATTGGTGGTGCAGCTTGCCGCCGTGACGATGCGGTGGCGGGCGGGATCGTAGACCTCGTGATTGACGCCGTAGACGATATTGGCGGCGTCCCCGTCCTTGACCGGGGCGGAGACGACGAGTTTTTTTACCCCGGCGTCGAAATACGGGGCCAGTTTCGCCTCGGTCTTGTAGACGCCGGTGCAGTCGATCACCACGTCGACACCGTCGAGTGGCAGGTCGCCAAGGTCGCGCGTGCCGATGAACGGCAGGCGCGTCCCGTCGATGGTGACGCCGCTCTCATCATGCGAAAACGCCGCGTCCCACCGCCCGTGCACCGTGTCGAACTCCAGAAGATGCGCGTGCATCTCCGCATCGCCCACCGCGTCGTTGATCCACGCAACCTGCGCGCCACGCGCCAGCAGCGGCTTGAGGATCAGCTTGCCAATCCGGCCCAGCCCATTGACGGCATAGACGGTCATGCCTCGGCCTCGTCCGCCTTGCGCCCGATGTCGTCCACCCGGGCCTGAAGGCTCACCTTGTCCAGCGAGTCGAAAGGCAGCGCCGCGAAGATCATGATCCGGTTGCGCAGCGCGCCATAGGCGTGCTGGAAGGCGAGCGCCTTTTCCGCCTCGGTTCCCTCGGCCCTGACCGGGTCGGGGGTGCCCCAATGGGCGGTGACGGGCTGCCCGTCCCAGGCCGGGCACTCCTCGTTCGCGGCCCGGTCACAAACGGTAAAGACGAAATCCATCACCGGGGCGTCGGGGGCGGTGAACTCGCTGACATTCTTGGCGCGCAGGTCCGCAACATCGTGCCCCTTGGATTTCAGCACTTCCAGCGCGAAGGGATTGAGTTCGGAAAAGGGCCGCGTTCCGGCGGAATAGGCGTTGAACCGGTCTCCCGCGATCTCGCGCAGGATGGTCTCGGCAAAGATCGAACGGGCAGAGTTGCCCACGCAGATGAAGAGCACGTTGTATTTCCTGTCGGCCATGTCCAAGCCTCCTGTCAGGGTTGGGGCGGGGACGCAGATATCGGACCGCCCGCGGCAGCAGTCGTTGAGCAGGTAATCGAAGGTGCCACGCACCTTAGTCAAGTTGATGGAATATCTGAGCGACGTGGCGTGACGCTCTTGGGTGACCAGCCCGGCGCGCAGCAGCGCATTCAGGTAGGCCGAGAGGGTCGAGGGCTTGAGCGTGAGTGCGTCGGCCAACTCGCCCGCCGACACGCGATCAGGATAGCGCCGCATGAGCAGCCGGAAAAGACCGAGCCGTTGCGGATGTCCGAGCGTGGAAAGGCGGGTGGCGATTTCTTTTTCCATATTTCGCGAATATGCAAAATATTGGAGGTGCGGCAAGGCCCACGGCTTGCTGTCACCAAAACTTCACGAAAGACGCTGAGGCGGCGCTAGCGCTCGCGCGCCGCCTCGATCGCCGGGCGGATGGTGTTTTCCAGAACCCGGTCGGTGATCGGCCCGGCAAAGCGCTGCACGATCTCGCCCTGCCCGTCGATCACGTAGGTCTCGGGCACGCCGTAGACTCCCCACTCGAGCGCCATGCGACCGGACGCGTCCGCGCCGATACCGGTATAGGGATCGCCCAGCTCTTCGAGGAAGCCCAGCGCGTTGCCGGGCTTGTCCTTGTAGTTGACGCCGTAGACGGGGATACCATCGGCGGCGAGCTGCATCAGGTTTGGGTGCTCCACCCGGCAGGGCGCGCACCAGCTTGCCCAGTAGTTGACGAGGCTGACCTCGCCCGCGCGCAGGTCGGCGTCCCCAAAGCCCGGCTTGTCGCCGAGCGGAGTGGTCTCAACCGCCGGGGCCTGCCGGCCCGCCAGCGCCGAAGGGAGCGCATCTGGATTCTCGCGATAAAGTCCGATGAACGCCAGCCCCGCGAAGGCAGCAAACACAACCAGCGGCGCAACCATGAGGGGCGAAAGCCTAGCCATCGGATCTTCTCCGCTTCTCTATTTCTTCCAAAGCCCGCTTGACGCGTGCCGAGCGCCGCAGGCTGGTCCAGACGATCACGGCCAGAAGTGCCAGCGACACCCCGTAGGACGACAACACTGCGCCCGCGTATTTGCCCAGTTCGGGGATCATGCCTGCATCCTTTCACGTGCCTCGAGCGCGCGCGTCCGCCTTGCCCTGATCTCGGTGCGCGTGCGCACCAGCACAAGCGCGACAAACAGAAGCACAAAGCCCGCCATCGTTACCAGCAGCGGATACCAGAACACGTCGGCCACGTTCTCCTCCTTGTCGAGGCTGAGCGACGCACCTTGGTGCAGACCCTGATTCCAGAAATTCACCGCATAGCGACTCAAGAGCGCGAAGACAGAGCCAACAAGGCACAGGATCGAGGTGAGGTCCGCGGCGGTGTCGTCGTTCTCGATCGCCTCCCACAGCGCGATATACCCCAGATAGAACAGGAACAGGATCAAAAAACTCGTGAGCCGCGGGTCCCATGCCCACCACGTGCCCCACATCGGCTGTCCCCAGAGCGCGCCGGTCGCGAGCGCGATGAGCGTCATCACCATGCCCACCGGGGCGGCGGCGCGCGCGGCGAGCGCGCTTACATGGTGGCGGCGCACGATCCAGACCAGCGACGTGACCAGCATCATCAGCCACGCGTTGATCGCCATCAGCGCAGCGGGAACATGCAGGTAGATGATCTTGACCGTCGAGCCCTGCCGGTAATCCTCGGGTGTGAAGAAGAAGCCCCAGACCAACCCCGCCGCCAGCAGGAGCGCCGCCGACCACGCCACGAAAGGCAGGACGCGGTCGGTGGTCTCGATGAACTTCTTCGGATTGGCGTATTCCCAAAGGGCATTCAGATTCATGGGCTGTATCCGTCCGTCATCGCAGGTTGACCTTCAATACCGCAGCGGAGGCGAAAGGCAAAAGCGCGATCGTGCCGCAGGTGATCCCCGCCAGAAGCGCCAGCGGCGTGGTCACGGCGAGCCCCTCGGCCCCACGCCGCGCCACCTCGGCACCGAATATCAATGTGGGCACGTAGAGCGGCAACACAAGCAGGCTGAGGAGCAATCCGCCGCGTTTCAGCCCCACAGTGAGCGCCGCGCCAAAGGTGCCGATCACGCTGAGCGCGGGGGTGCCCAGCACCAGCGACAGGACCAGCCAGCCAAAGCCCGGCCCCGGCAGATTGAGCAGCACGCCCAGCACGGGCGCGGCCAGCACCAGAGGCAGGCCGGTGGTGAGCCAGTGCGCGAAAGCCTTGACCACCACGATCCCCTCCATCGGCAAGGGCGAGGTGGCCAGCAGATCAAGGCTGCCATCCTCGTGATCGAGGGCGAAGATGCGGTCGAGCGACAGCAGGCAGGCAAGCAGCGCGCCCAGCCACAGCATTCCCGGCGCGATCCGCGACAGAAGGGCGCTCTGTGGTCCGACGCCGAAGGGCACCAGCACCACGACGATCAGAAAGAACGCCAGCCCGAGGCCAAAGCCGCCGCCAGCGCGCACCGCGAGCCGCATGTCGCGAGTGAGAAGCGCGATCACAGGAACACCCCGTCGAAATCCTCCACCGCCAGCGGCGCGGCGCGATAGGGTGCGAGATCGAGGATGCGCGCCTCCGACAGCCGCAGGTCGATATGCGTGGCGATGAGCGCCGCGCCGCCCGCGGCAAGATGGGCACGCACCGCGCCCGCGAACATCGCCACCGCGTCCGTGTCGAGTGACACGGTCGGCTCGTCCAGCAGCCAGACAGACCGCCCGGTGACTAGGAGCCGCGCGAGGCCCAACCGCCGCTTTTGCCCGGCCGACAGCGCGCCGGCCTGCCGGTTCGTCAGTGGACCAAGGCGAAACGTCTCCAGCGCCCGGGAAATGTCCTTGGTGCCAAAGACCTGCGCCCAGAAGTGCAGGTTCTCCACCACGGTGAGCGCCGCCTTGATCCCGTCGGCGTGCCCGGCATAGACGAGGCTCTCGGGCGCGGCCTCGACCTCGCCGCCAAGGGCGGGCTGAAGCCCCGCCACCGTGCGCAAGAGGGTGGTCTTGCCGATGCCGTTGGGTCCGCGCAGGACCAGCGCCTCACCGGGGCCGAGCGCGAGGCTCACCCCTTCCAGCACCGGCACTCCGCCGCGGGCGACGCCCATATCCGTGACACGTAACACCATGCGCTCTGCCTAGCCGAAAGCCGCAGGCGCGGAAAGCGCCAAAGCCTGCGCGCGATGTCACACCGGCAGCGCCGCAAGCGCCACCCGGCGACCCTCGGACAGGAGCACGTTGTAGGTGCGGCAGGCGGCGGGCGAATTCATCGCCTCGACCCCCAGCCCGGCCTCGTGCAGCCGGTCGCGCAGGTCGGCGGGGGCGTGCGCCGTCTCGGCCCCGGTGCCGATGAACACCACGTCCACCTCACCCGCCAGCGCGAGGAGCGGTGCGGGATCGTCAAAGCCCCGCCACCCGCGCGCCGACGCCGCGGTCACCAGCACCGCGCCTTCGATCACCTGCCCGGCCACACGGAAAAAGCCGGGACCGTAGCCGTCCACCGGCGTGGCCTCTGCAAAGGTGATCTCGGTCATGCGCATGGCTCAGGCTCCGTTGCTCCAGATCGGCAGACCGCTCAGCACCGCGAGCGCGATCACGGCGTAGGCCACCCAACGGTAGAGCCGCTCGTGGCGCGGGTCAAACAGCGCCTGCCCGATGAGCGAGGTGGTGACATAAGGAATTGCCAGTACCAGTGCCAGCGCCACAAGCGCCCAGTCCACCACGCCCTTCGCCAGCAGGTTGGCCACGATCACCACGTCGAGCGCGGCGAGGAACAGGATGGTGTTGGCGCGCACCGCCTGCGCCACCGATTGCCCGGCGAGGTAAAACAGGATCACCGCCGGCCCGGTCAGCCCCGTCAGCCCGCCGATACCCCCCGCCGCCGCGCCGATACCCGCCAGTTGCGAGCGACTCACCCGCCCCGAAAAGCGCCAGCCCGAGACCAGCGCCGCCAGCGTCACCGTGGCGATCACGGCCACGCACCAGCGGATCAGTTCCGGGTCAATCCGGGCCATCAGCCACAGGCCCAAGGGTACCGTCAGCAGCGCAGCGAAGGCCAGCAGCCCCACCTCGCGCCGATCCGCCTGCCCCCACGCACGCGGCAGGAGCGCCGATGAACTGACGATGCCGGTCAGCATCATCACGCCCACGATCACCTGCGGTGCAAGGAATATCCCGGCGACAGGGACAAAGATCAGCGCCGTGCCGAACCCCGAGAAGCCGCGCACGATACCGGCAACCCCGATCGCCAGCATCAGCCAGGGCAACCCCGGAGTCGCAAGGGCCGCTACGAGGGGATCAGGCATCCACATTGGCGAATTGCGTGCCGGCGGTGGCATCCGGTTTCGACCAGTCGCGCTTGACCCCCAGCCACATCAGGATCGTCGAGGCGACGAAGATGGACGAATAGGTGCCCACGACCACGCCCCAGATCATCGCGAAGACAAAGCCCCGGATCACGTCACCGCCGAGAAAATACAGCGCGAAGAGCGCCAGCAGCGTGGTAACCGAGGTCATCATCGTGCGGCTCAGCGTCTCGTTGATCGAGATGTTGAGCACCTCGCGGAGCGGCTTTTGCTTGTATTTGCGCAGGTTCTCGCGCACGCGGTCGAACACCACCACAGTGTCGTTGAGCGAGTAGCCGACAATGGTCAATAGCGCCGCGATGATCGCCAGATCAAACTGGATCTGCAACTCCGAGAACACGCCCACGGTAAGCGCCACGTCGTGCACCAGCGCCAGCACCGCACCAACGGCGAATTGCCACTCGAAGCGCAGCCAGATGTAGAACAGCACCGCCGCGATGGCGAGCGCCACGGCGATCACCGCCGCCTGGATCAGTTCGCCCGAGACCTTGGGCCCGACGCTCTCGACGGAGGTGAACTGGATATCGGGCACCTGCGCCCGCAAGGCCTGCTCCACCGCCGAGATCACCTCCGGCGAGACGCTCTCGGTTTCGTCCTGCGCCTGGATACGGATCATCGCCACGTTCTCGTCGGGGCCGAAGGTCGGGTCGAACACCTGCGTGATACTCACATCCCCCAGTCCCAGATCGCCCACCGCATCGCGGTACTGACCGACGTCCACCAGCTCGGCGCTCTGCGTGCGGATCGTCGTGCCGCCCTTGAAATCAATACCGAAATTCAACCCCTGTATCGCAAAGGAGCCGAGTGCCACGAGGATCATCATGCCCGAAATACCCAGCCACAGCTTCCACCGGCCAAAGAAGTCGATCGCGGTCTCCTGCGGCACGAGACGCAGCGCGCGACCTTGCAGGACGGTCTTGGGGCGCTTGCGCTCGAACCACATGATGGCAATCAGTCGGGTCACGAAAATCGCGGTGAAGATCGAGGTGATGATTCCCAACCCCAACGTGATGGCAAAGCCCCGTACCGGGCCCGAGCCCATCGCGTAGAGGATCACGGCGGTGATGAAGGTGGTGATGTTGGCGTCCACGATGGCGCTCATCGCCTTTTCGTAGCCCAGCTCAATCGCCCGGGCGGCGCCCTTGGCGGTCTTCATCTCCTCCTTGATGCGCTCAAAGACCAGCACGTTGGCATCCACCGCCATGCCGATGGTCAGCACGATGCCCGCGATCCCCGGCAGCGTCAGCGTGGCCCCGATGAGACTCAGCAGACCGAAGATCAGGCCGACGTTGACGATGAGCGCGATATTGGCAAACAGCCCGAAAATCCGGTAGGAGGCCAGCATGTAGGCCAGCACCAGCGCGAAGGCCACGATACAGGCGATCTTGCCTGCCTCGATGCTGTCGGCGCCCAGTTCCGGCCCGACGGTGCGCTCTTCGAGGAATTCGAGGCCCGCAGGCAGCGCGCCTGCGCGCAACAGCACGGCAAGCTGCGTGCTGTCCTCGACGGTGAAATTGCCGGTGATGATGCCAGAGCCGCCGGGGATGTGGCTCTGGATCACGGGAGCCGAGATCACCTCGCCATCGAGCACGATGGCAAAGGGATTACCAACATTCTCGGCGGTGTACTCGCCGAATTTGCGCGCGCCGGTGGGGTTGAAACGGAAAGAGACAGCCGGCCGCCCGTTCTGGTCGAAATCGGGCTGAGCATCGACCAGCTCCTCACCGGTGACGACCGGCGCGCGCTCGAGGATGTAGTGGACCCCCTCCTCGTCAATCGCCGGCAGGATCTCGTTGCCCGGGCCTGGGGTCTCGTCAGGGTTGGAGGTGCGGCTCACCACCGGCTGAAAGGTCAGTTGCGCCGTGGTGCCGATGAGCGCCTTGAGCTCACCCGCCGAGCCGATGCCCGGCACCTGGATGAGGATGCGATCCGCCCCCTGGCGCATGATCGTTGGCTCGCGGGTACCGGTCTCGTCGATGCGGCGGCGGATGATCTCGAGCGCCTGACGCACCGTGCGCTCGTCGGTGGCGCGCTGCTCGGCCTCGCTCAGGCGCACGATGATATCGGCGCCTTCGCTCGCCACCGCGATGTCGGTGGCCCCGGCGCCGGTCAGGCTGGTGACCGGGCGCGCGAGCCCGCGAACCAGCGCCGCGGCCTCTTCGGCCATCTCCGGCTTCTCGACCATTCGCACACGAAGTTCTGCGTTTTCAGTGTCTTGCAGGCGGATCGCGCCCACCCGATCACGCTCTTCTCGCAACAGGTCGCGGACCTCGGGCCACATGCCCTCCAGCCGTGCCTTGTAGACATCGCCCACCTGCACCTCGGCCAGCAGATGCGCGCCGCCGCGCAGATCGAGCCCGAGATTGACGAGGCCCGAGGGCAGCCACTCGGGCCAGAGGGCCAATTCGTCCTGCAATTCCGAGGGGTTGGCGCCCCGCTCGATGGCGGTGGCGGCGTCGTTATGGGTCTCGACCCGGTCGTAGAATCCATTGGGCAGGGCCAGCAGCAGCCCGAGCGCGACGATGCCCCAGATCAGGAGGCGTTTCCACAGGTCGATTTGCAGCATTGTCGAGCCTTTTCAATGGCTTGCATGGTAGGTGGCGGCCTTTAGCCCTCGGCCGGCTCGGTCTTGGACAGCACCTGCGCGATGGTCGAGCGCACGACCCGCACCTTGACGCCCTCTGCAAGCTCCACCTCGATCTCGCCCTCGTCCTTGACCTTGGCCACCTTGCCGATCAGCCCGCCTTGGGTCACCACTTGGTCGCCACGCCGCAGCGCCTCGACCATCGCCTTGTGTTCCTTGAGTTTTTTCTGCTGCGGACGGATCAGCAGGAAGTACATGATGACGAAGATCAGAATAAGCGGGACGAATTGCGCGAAGGCTTCCATGGGGTGCGTTCCTTGTCTGATGGCAGGGCCCGGCCCCGCGAATTGACGCGGAACCTAAGGTTCGGGCCGCGCATTTGCAAGGCGCGAAAGCCGGGGCTGCACAGCGTCGGTATTACGTCGGTATTCCGTCGGTGCGCGCGCGGGCTTGGGCTTTGCGCGTTTCGCGGGTAGGTTGCGGCCATGACCCGCGAAAGGCAGACCCCGTGAGCGCGCCCGAGAAGCCCGATATCCCCGGCTGGTTCGGCCTGCGCCGTCCATGGGTCCTGACCGTCGCGCGCCCGCTCGGCCCACTCCTGTCCGGGGTGGTGATGCTTCTCTTTGCCTTGGCGGTCGCGGCAGCGGCGGCGATCCTGCTCCACGCGATCTTCGACCTCGGCCTGGGGACGCCGCGCACGGGCTTCGGCACCGGGGCGGTGATCGTCGCCCTGCTCGGCGCGCCCTTCGTGATCTGGCGCGCGGTGGTGGCGCAGAAGACCGTGAGCGTTGAGGAACAGGGGCAGATCACGGATCGGATCAACACGGCGGTTCAGGGGCTGGGGGCGGAGAAGGAGGTGAACTGGATCGGTCAATCAGTCAACATCTCCGGCGGCGCGGTTAACGGTAACGAAGCGTATTCGAGAACCGTTATTCGCAGGCCAGGAGAAACCGGTTCACTGGATGATCACGAGACACCAGAAAGCGAAGGTAAGTGGCAGGTCTTCACCGAAACCCAACCTAACCTCGAAGTGCGGATCGGGGCGATCTACGCGCTGGAGCGGATCGCGCAGGACAGCGACCGCGATCATGTGCAGATCATGGAAATCCTCTGCGCATACGTGAGGCAGAATGCGCCTGTGACAGAGCAAAAGCCAAAGGTGAGTGCTGACATTCAAACAGCTTTGACGGTCCTGGGGCGACGGTTCGGAAAAGAGAAAAAACGGCAGCAATCAGTAAGAGAAACTGAGAGACGGGGAGAATTTCGTCTTGATCTCCGCCATACCTGCTTGAATGGAGCAGAGCTGATTGACCGCAATTTTGACGATGCTGTTTTTTTCAATTCTACATTTGACGACGCATTTCTGAACGGCGCTCATTTTATGAGGGCTAATCTTAATGGATGTCGGTTTGAGAACACGAACGCAGTTGGCACCGATTTTACTGAAGCCGAGTTGCGGCAAGCAAGTTTCGAACACAATCGCTCCACCCAAACGTTACTTGGCGGTTCTGGGGTCCTTGATGAGGCCAAATTCATCAACTGTCACTTTGAATTGACAAAGTTCAAAAATTCCCAACTTGTCGGAGCAATTTTTGTTCGAGAAGACGGCAGACGAACTGACGCCAATCGTCTTGAATTTTGTAAACCCAAATTGATGTACGCATTGTGGGAGGGAGACGGTTTCTTTTTTGGTCTCGAGGGGCAGTTTGATCAAGGCGCTCTCACAGGTCTTGGTTTGCGCAATACTTGCCTTCCAAACCGGTGGAATTGTCGTGATAACTTTAGCGAAATGTTCGGTGATGCCAGCGTCACACTGCCCGGCGGCCATGGACCGGAGCATGGAAGCTGGCCGGACCACTGGCCACGGCATGCGCTTGGACCCGAAGAGTTTAATGAAGAATGGCGCAAGTGGCAGGCCGATCCCGAGGGCTATACCCCGCCCGACCCACCGGATACAGCGGGGTAAACCCCGCCCTACACCTCGCCAAAAATCTGGTGCATAAGCGCGCGAGAGACGATTCACGCGAGGGACCATTCCATGCACGACATCCGCGCCATCCGCGACAACCCCGACGCCTTTGACGCGGCGATGGCCCGGCGGGGGCTGGAGGGGGTCGCAGGCGAGATTCTCGCGCTCGACGAGGCGCGGCGGGCGCGCATCCACGCCGCCGAGACCGCGCAGGCGGAACAGAACCGGGCCTCCAAGGAGGTCGGCGCCGCCAAGGGGCGCGGCGACGAGGCCGAATTCGAGCGGTTGCGCGCGCTGGTCTCGGAGAAGAAGGCCGAGGTGGCGGCCATGCAGACGCAGGCGCGCGACCTCGATCAGCAACTGACCGAAATGCTCATGGGCCTGCCCAACCTGCCCCTCGAGGATGTCCCCGAGGGCGCGGACGAGGATGACAATGTCGAGCTTTACCGCCGTGGCACGCCGCCCGCGTTCGACTTTGCCCCCAAGGAGCATTACGAGATCGCGGGCGTCATTCCGGGCATGGATTTCGAGACCGCCGCCAAGCTCTCTGGCAGCCGCTTCGTGGTGCTCAGGGGGGCGGTGGCGCGGCTTCACCGGGCGCTGGCGCAATTCATGCTCGACACCCACATCACCGAGAACGGGCTGCAAGAGACCTGGACGCCGGTGCTGGTGCGCGACGAGATGATGCGCGGCACCGGGCAGTTGCCGAAATTCGGCGAGGACAGCTACCAGACCACCAATGGCTGGTGGCTGGTGCCCACTGCCGAGGTGCCGCTGACCAACCTCGTGCATGGCGAGACGGTGGAGGCGGCCACCCTGCCGCGCCGCTATGTCGCCCACACCCAGTGTTTCCGCTCGGAGGCAGGCAGCGCGGGGCGCGATACCGCCGGAATGCTGCGCCAGCACCAGTTCGAGAAGGTCGAGATGGTCTCGATCACCCACCCGGGTGAGAGCCGCGCCGAGCTAGACCGGATGACGGCCTGCGCGGAAGGAATCCTCGACCGGCTGGGGCTGGCCTATCGCACCGTGGTGCTGTGCACCGGCGACATGGGGTTCGGCGCGCGGCGCACGCATGATATCGAGGTGTGGCTGCCGGGACAGGACAATTATCGCGAGATTTCCTCGGTCTCGGTCTGCGGGGATTTCCAGGCGCGGCGGATGAACGCGCGGTTCCGCCCCGAGGGCGGCGGCAAGCCGGATTACGTCCACACGCTCAACGGCTCTGGCCTCGCGGTGGGGCGCTGCCTGATCGCGGTACTGGAGAACGGGCAGCAGGCGGACGGCTCGGTGCGCCTGCCCGAGGCGCTGGTGCCATATCTGGGTGGCAAGCGCGTGCTGACGCCCGAGGGCACGCTCGCCTGAGCTTCATCTTGCCCAAAATATTCTCGGGGGGAGGCGCCCGTCCCGGGCGACGGGGGGCAGACAGCCCCCTGCCCTACTCTGCCGCCTCGCGCGGGCTGAACCGCGTGCAGAGCTGGCCGATTTCGAACGGTGCGAGGCTCATCGCCACGCAGGCGCAATAGCCGCCATCGCCGCGCGATTCGTAGTGGTCGCAACGGCCGCAGGTGCCCACGCAGGTGCCGCCGCGCGCGCCCGCGAGCTGTGCTGACAGTTCGGGCAGGATGCGCGCCAGCGCCGCGCGGTCGGCCTGCGGCAAATGGTCGATCGCTGCCATCAGGTGCCGCAGCGGATCGGCGGCGAGCATCTCCTGCCCCTCTGCCGTCACCTCGAAGTGCACGCTGCGCCCGTCGCTCTCTGACCGGCGGCGCGCCAGCAGGCCGCGCGTCTCCAGCGTCTTGATCGTTTGCGAGGCGGTGCCCCGTGTCGTCGCCTGGAAGCTGGCGAAGGCCGAGGGCGTGCGCGAGGCGCGGTTGGCGCGCGCGAAGAAACGCAGCGCCGTCCATTGCGCGGCGGTGAGGCGCGCGAGGCCGCCCTCTTCGCCGCGCGCCGAGCGCCCGACATGCACGAGCAGTTCGGCCAGCGTGGCGGGCGCGGCCTCGGCAGGGTCGGCTTGGGGGGCCTCGGATCGGCTCATGGGAGAGTAATAGCGAGTCGAAACCGGTTTGACCAGAGGCGCGCGGAGGGATAGTTTCGATTCGAAACCACTTCACCGCTGCAAGAGTCGGGCCCGAGACCATGAACAAGCCCTATTTCCCGAACCGACCGCCCCAGCGCGCGCGCGCCGCGGGCCGCGCCTTCCTGTCCCCCGAGGAGGAGACGCGGCTGGCCCGCGCGTGGCGCGAGCGCGGCGACGTGGCGGCGCGCAACCGGCTGGTCACGGCCTTCACGCCGCTGGTGCAGGCGATGGTGGCACGCTTTACCAAGGGCCGGGCGCAGGACGATCCCGACCTGATGCAACAGGCCTATATCGGGCTGATGCGCGCCGCCGACGGCTTTGACCCGGATCGCGGCATCCGTTTCGCGACCTACGCGGCGTGGTGGGTGCGCGCCGAGTTGCAGGATTACCGGCTGCTCAACTGGTCGCTGGTGCGGCGGGGCCGGTCGGCCAAGGCGCGGCAGGCGTTCTATCGGCTGGGGCAGATCGAGAACAATCTGCCCCGCCGACCCGGCGAGGACCCGGCGGCGCGCGACGCGCGGTTGGCCGCCGCGCTCGGGGTCGATACGCGCGTGCTGGACCAAATGCGGCGGCAATTCGGGCAGGCCGACAGCTCACTTCACGGCCCCGTCGGCGAGGACGGGGCAGAAGCGATGGACCTGCTGCCCGACCTCGATACGGACGTCGAGGCCGATGTCGCGGATCGTCACGACCGCGCGCGGTTGCGCACTATCATGGTCGACCATTTCCGCGCGCTGCCCGATCGCGAGCGGCATATCGTGGTGTCCAACGTGCTGGCCGATCCACCGCTCACGCTACAGGAGCTGGGCGATATCCACGGTGTCTCGCGCGAGCGGGTTCGGCAGTTGCGCGACCGCGGGCTGGAACGGCTGCGCGCGATGCTGGGCGACGACGCGACGATGCAAGATACCCTCTGATACAGCAAGGTCGGAACGGCGCCAGGCGGGCTTTGCGATTGCGCGGGGCAGGTGGATGCAATACTGCGTTGCGCGAGCAACGAAAAGGACACCTGAGCATGACCGAGACCGGCAAGACGAGCGGGCTGACCTATGCCGAGGCAGGCGTCGATATCGACGCCGGGAACGCGCTGGTTGAGCGGATCAAGCCCGCCGCCGCCGCCACGAAACGGCCCGGGGTGATGGCGGGTCTTGGTGGCTTCGGCGGTCTCTTTGACCTCAAGGCCGCCGGTTTCACCGATCCGGTCCTCGTGGCCGCCACCGATGGCGTCGGCACCAAGCTGCGCATCGCCATCGACACCGGGCTGGTGGATGGCGTCGGCGTGGACCTCGTCGCCATGTGCGTCAACGACCTGGTGTGTCAGGGGGCCGAGCCGCTGTTTTTCCTCGACTATTTCGCCACCGGAAAGCTCGAACTCGACAATGCCGCGCGGATCATCGAGGGGATCGCGCGCGGCTGCGGGGGCGCGGGCTGCGCGCTCATCGGCGGCGAGACGGCGGAGATGCCGGGCATGTACCCGGCGGGCGATTTCGACCTCGCGGGGTTTGCCATCGGCGCGATGGAGCGCGGCACCGACCTGCCGCGCGGCGTGGTCGAGGGTGATGTGCTCATTGGCCTTGCCTCGGATGGCGTGCATTCCAACGGCTACAGCCTCGTGCGCCGGATCGTCGAACGCTCTGGCCTTGGCTGGGACGATGCCTGTCCGTGGGACGCGGAGCAGACCCTCGGCGCGGCGTTGCTCGCGCCCACGCGGCTCTATGTGCGCCCGGCGCTCGCGGCGCTGGCGGTGGGCGGCGTGCATGGCCTTGCCCATATCACCGGCGGCGGGCTGACCGAGAACCTGCCACGCGTGCTGCCCGAGGGCACGGGCGCCGAGATCGACCTCGGCGCATGGGCGCTGCCGCCGGTCTTTGGCTGGCTTTCCGAGGCCGGCGGGCTCGCCGGGGCGGAGCTGCTCAAGACCTTCAACGCCGGGATCGGCATGGTGGTGGTCGCCGCTGCCGACAGCGCAGACGCGGTCGAGACCGCGCTGCGGGAAGCGGGCGAGACCACCCACCGCATCGGCCATGTCACCGCCGGGGCGGGGGTGCGTTACTCCGGGCAGATTCTTTGAGCAAGCGGGTCGCGATCTTCATCTCGGGGGGCGGCTCGAACATGCGCGCGCTGGTCGAAAGCATGACCGGCGATCACCCCGCGCGCGCCGCGCTGGTCCTGTCGAACGATCCGCAGGCGGGCGGTATCGCGTGGGCGCGGGACGCGGGTATCCCGACCGACGTGGTCGATCACCGCCCCTTCGCGGGCGATCGCGCGGCGTTCGAGGCCGCGCTCGCCGAACGGCTCGCCCCGCACGCCATCGACATCATCGCCCTCGCGGGGTTCATGCGGGTGCTCACTGCGGGCTTCGTCGCACCCTGGCAGGGCAGGATGCTCAACATCCATCCCTCGCTCTTGCCGAAGTATCGCGGGCTCGACACCCATGCCCGCGCGCTGGCGGCGGGCGATACCGAAGCCGGCTGCACCGTCCACGAGGTCACGCCCGCGCTCGACGATGGCCCCATCCTCGGGCAGGCGCGGGTGCCCATCCTGCCGGATGACACGGCGCGAACCCTCGCCGCGCGGGTGCTGGAACAGGAGCATATCCTCTACCCGGCGGTGCTGAAGCGCTTTGCCGCTGGCGACCGGCGCCCGGTGATGCTGCCCTGAGCGGGGCATTTCATTTGCCGGGGGGCTGGGATATACCCCGCCGAGGGGCAGGACCGCGACACCGGAGAGCATAACCTTCATGCAGACAATCACCACCACAGAGGCGCTCGCCGAATTCTGCGAGGCGGCACGCACGCATGATTACGTCACCGTCGATACCGAGTTCCTGCGCGAGCGCACCTATTATTCCCGGCTCTGCCTGGTGCAGCTTGCCATGCCCGGCAACGACGACGAGAACGCGGTGCTGGTCGATCCCATCGCGGGGGGCGACGCGCTCTCGCTGGAGCCGCTCTACGATCTGTTCCGCGACCCGTCGGTGGTCAAGGTGTTCCACGCCGCGCGGCAGGATCTCGAGATTTTCGCCGTCGCGGCAGGGGTGATCCCGACACCGCTCTTTGACACGCAGGTGGCGGCGATGGTCTGCGGCTTCGGCGATCAGGCGGGATACGAGACGCTGGTGAAACGCATCGCCCGCGCCTCGGTGGACAAGAGCTCGCGTTTCACCGACTGGTCGCGCCGCCCGCTGTCGGAGGCACAGAAAAACTATGCCGTGGCCGATGTGACCCACCTGCGCCAGATCTACGAGTATCTCGCGGCCAAGCTGGACGAGACCGGGCGCAGCGCCTGGGTGGCCGAGGAGTTGAAGACCCTCGCCGATCCCGACACCTACCGCACCGATCCGGACGAGGCATGGCGGCGCATCAAGACGCGCAACACCGCGCCGCGTTTCCTCGCCATCCTGCGCGAACTGGCCCGTTTCCGCGAGACCTACGCGCAATCCCGCGACGTGCCGCGCTCAAGGGTGTTCAAGGATGACGCGCTGCTGGAACTGGCGGCGACAAAGCCGCAATCGCACCAGGACCTGGGCCGCGCGCGTTTGCTGCTGCGCGAGGCGCGCAAGGGCGAGATCGCCGAAGGGATCATCGCGGCGGTGCGCGCCGGGCTGGACTGTCCACAAGACGACCTGCCGCGCGTCGACTCGGAGCCTCATGGCAAGGCGCAGGCCAACCCGGCGATTGCAGACATGCTGCGCGTGCTTCTGAAGGCGCGCAGCGACCAGAGTGACGTGGCCGCGCGCCTGATCGCGAGCGCCGCCGATCTCGACCACCTTGCCGCGGGCGGGCGCGAGGTGCCGGCACTATCGGGCTGGCGGCGCGAGGTGTTCGGTGAGGACGCGCTGCGCCTGTGCCGGGGCGAGATCGGGCTTGTCGTGCGTGGCGACGAGGTGGCGGCGGTGCCGCTCTGATCGGAACGTGAGGGCGCCCGGAGAGCCGGCCACGAAAGATGAGCGGGGCCGGTCCTTTGCGGGCGTTCGGCATCCGGCGATGAGCCGCACAGGGCGAAGATGCGCATGGCAGGTTGAGGCCAGGACCAGCCCTTGCACCTCCCCCCCTCTTGCACCCGCAGGCGCCCCGGCATAGGGCAAATCCATGTCGCAGCGCCTTACATATCGCCAGCACCTGCGCGCCGTCCTTGGCCTCGGCCTGCCGCTCGTCGGCAGCCACCTGGCGCAGTTCGCGATCACGCTCACCGATGCGGTGATGCTGGGCTGGTACTCGGTCGAGGCGCTGGCCGCCGAGGTGCTGGGTGGCACCCTGTTCTTCGTGCTGTTCATCATGGGATCGGGGTTTGCCTGGGCGGTGATGCCGATGGTCGCGCGCGCCGCATCTTCGGGCGAGGAGGCGCAGGTGCGCCGGGTCACGCGGATGGGGCTCTGGGCCTCGGCGATGTTCGCGCTCGCGTGCCTGCCCGTGACGCTGGGCTCGGCCACGCTGTTCCGCGTGATGGGGCAGGACCCGGGCACCGCGGCGCTGGCGGGCGATTACCTCGTCATCGCCGGTTGGGGTATCCTGCCCGCGCTGCTGGTGATGGTGCTGAAGTCCTGCCTCGCCGCGCTCGAGCGCACCGGCGTGGTGCTGTGGGTGACGCTGGCGGCGGTGGCGCTCAATATCCTGGTCAACTACGCGCTCATCTTCGGCAATCTCGGTATGCCCGAGATGGGCGTGCGCGGCGCGGCCATCGCCTCGGTCTCGGTCAACCTCGCCTCGATGCTGGTGCTGGCCGTCTACGTGCAGCACAGCATGCCCGAGCACACGATGTTCGCCCGGCTCTGGCGGCCCGACTGGGAGGCGCTGGCGCAGGTGTTCCGCCTCGGCTGGCCCATCGGCATGACCAATCTCGCCGAGGTGGGACTGTTCGCCGCCTCGTCGGTGATGATGGGTTGGCTCGGCACGCTGCAACTGGCGGCGCACGGCATCGCGCTGCAGGTCACCTCGGTGATCTTCATGGTGCATGTCGGCCTGTCCAACGTCGCCACCGTGCGCGCGGGACAGGCGCAGGGCCGCGGCGACGGGCGCAGCTTGCGAGAGGGGGCACGGGTGGTGCTGGTGGTGTCGGGCCTCGTCGCGCTCGCCACCGTCGTCGTGTTCCTGATGGCGCCGGAGGTGCTGATCGGGCTGTTCCTCAGCCCCGACGATCCCGACCGCCCGGCGGTCGTCGCCATCGGCGTGATGCTGCTTGCGGCGGCGGCGCTTTTCCAGGTGGTGGACGCGGCGCAGGTCATGGCGCTGGGGCTGTTGCGCGGGGTGCAGGATACCCGCGTGCCGATGGTCATCGCCGCGCTCAGCTACTGGGCCGTGGGTGTGCCGGCAAGCTATGTCCTGGGCTTCACCCTCGGGCTCGGGGGGCCGGGCATCTGGCTGGGGCTGGCGCTGGGACTGGCGCTGGCGGGGGTGTTCATGCTCTGGCGGTTCTGGGGCTGGTCGGTGCGCACTGTCCCGGTCTGAGCCGCGCCCGGCCTCAGCGCGCCCGGCGCCGCCGCCGCGCGCCCCACACGATCAGCCGGTCAAGCGCATAGCCCACCGCGAACACCGCGCCGAACCCCAGAAACCCACGGATCAGCAACAGAATCCAGAACAGGTTGACGCCCCCCATCACCAGTGCGGCGGTGGTGTAGTTCGGTGCGGCGTCCATCTGGCCTCTGCGCATAAGCACAGTTTACCGCGAATCGCGCGGCTGTCAGGTGTTTTCTCGGGCCTCGGCAAGAGCCCGCGGGAGCATGTCCGCCAGCACCGCCATTTCGCGTTCGGGGCCGCAACTGACGCGGATACAGCGGTCTTGCGGCGCGACGAAGGGCATCCGCACGAACACGCCCCGGTCTACCAGAGCGGCCAGCGCCGCGCGGGCGAACGCGCCGTCGCGCCCGCAATCCACCGCCACGAAATTCGCCGCGGACGGCAGGGCGGTCAGGCCGTTTTCCACGGCAGCCGCCGTGATCGCGTCGCGCGAGCGGGCCACTTGCGTCTGCACATGGGCAAGCCACGCACCGTCCTGCAAGGCCGCCAGCGCCCCCGCCTGCGCCATCCGGTTCATGCCAAAATGGTTGCGCACGCGGTCGAAGGCGGCGATCAGCCCCGCGTCTGCCACCGCGTAGCCGATGCGCGCACCGGCCATGCCGTACGCCTTGGAAAAGGTGCGCATACGGATCACGCGGGGATCATCGGCGGCAATCTGCGGTGCCGTGCCCGCCGGGGCGAACTCGACATAGGCCTCGTCGAGGCACAAAACGCAGCCATCGGGCAGCGTGTCGAGCGCCGCCGCCACCTTGGCGCCGCTTGTCCAGGTGCCCATCGGGTTGTCGGGATTGGCGAAGTAGACGAGCTTTGCGTCCACCTCGCGGGCCCTGTCGATGAGGGCGGGCAGATCCTCGGCATCGTCGGCATAAGGCACCTTGTGCAGCGCGCCGCCAAAGCCCGTGACGTGGTAGTTGAACGTCGGATAGGCGCCATCCGATGTCACCACCGCGTCGCCCGGCGCCACCAACAGCCGCACGAGATTGCCCAGCAGCCCGTCGATCCCCTCGCCCACCAGCACGTTTTCCGGGGCCACGCCCATGTGCCGCGCCAGCGCTTCGCGCAGCTCATGGCTCTTGGGGTCGCCGTATTTCCACACCTCCGCCGCCTCGGCGCGCATCGCGTCCAGCGCGGCGGGAGAGGGGCCGAAGAGGTTCTCGTTCGCGCCCAGCCGCGCGGCGAAGGGCGCGCCACGGGCGCGCTCCTGCTCCTCGGGGCCGACGAAGGGCACGGTGGCGGGCAGCGAGGCGGCGAGCGGGGTCAGGCGGGGTCCGGTCATGGCGTGCAGTTAACGGGATGGCGGGGCCGCCTGCAAGTCTCGCCTGTCGCCACGTTCCGCTGGTGCCGGGCGGGGCGGGCGTGGTTCACTGGCCGCCAAAGGAGAACCGCCCATGCCCCGCGTCAGCACCGAGATCGTGGATCACATCGCCCATGTCACCCTCACCCGCCCGGAGAAGCGCAACGCGGTCGATCCCGAGATGGCCGAGGCCATCGTCGGCGCGGGCCATGCCCTGCAGGAGGCGGATATCCGCGCGGTGGTGCTGTCAGGCGCGGGGCAGGCGTTCTGCGCGGGGCTCGACGTGATGAGCTTTGCCGCGCTGGCGCAGGGCGATCCGCAAGCGCTCGTCCTGCCGCGCAGCCATGGCGACACCAACCTCTTTCAGGAGGTGGCGATGGTCTGGCACCGCCTGCCGGTGCCGGTGATCGCGGCGCTGCACGGGGCGGTCTATGGCGCGGGATTCCAGTTGGCCCTCGGGGCCGACATCCGCATCGCCGCGCCCGACGCGCGACTTGCCATCATGGAGATGAAATGGGGCCTCATCCCCGACATGGGTGGCATGGCGCTCTTGCCGCGGCTGACACGGTCGGACGTGATCCGCCGCATGACCTACACCGCCGCGCCGGTGGACGCGGCGCAGGCGGCGGCATGGGGGCTGGTGACCGAAGTCACCGAGGACCCGCACGCCGCCGCGCAAGACCTCGCGCGCGAGATCGCCGGGCGCAGCCCGTCCGCGATCCGCGCCGCCAAGCGGCTCATCGCCGTGGCCGAGAGCGGCGCGGCGGTGGCCGATGTTCTGATGGCCGAGAGCCGCGAACAGGCGGCGCTCATCGGCGGGCCCGAGCAGATGGAACAGATCGCCGCCAACATGGCCGGACGCGCCCCGGTCTTTGGCGGGAAGAAGGGGTGATGGATTGGAGCGGACGGTCGCCGTCTGCTCCCGGCGCGGATTCAAGGGCGAAGCCCGCCGCGCCATCGCCCGCTCCGGGCCAGCCTCCCCCGTTCAGACCGCCATGTCGTCGCGGTGGACGAGCGGCCCTCGCGGCGGGTGGCCGAGCGCCGCCTCGATCTGATCGAGGCGCAGCCCCTTGATACGGTCGGCATCGCCGCTGTCGTAGCGGGTGAGCCCCTGCCCCAGCACGCGGCCATCCGTGTCGGCCAGTTCCACCGGGTCGCCCCGCCCGAAGGCACCGGAGACCGCGCTCACCCCGGCGGGCAGCAGGCTGCTGCCGCGGGCAAGCGCCTGCGCGGCACCGGCGTCGACGGTGATGCGGCCGCGCGGCTTCATCGCCGCGATCCAGGCCTTGCGTTTCTGCTGCGGGTCGCCCTGCGCGGCGAACCATGTGGCGCGCGCGCCCGCGCCGAGGGCCGCGAGCGGATGGTCAACGTCGCCGCGCGTGATCGCCAGCGCGCAACCCCCGGCGGTGGCGGTGCGCGCCGCCATCAGCTTGGTCTTCATGCCGCCCTTGGCGAGGCCCGACCCCGCATCGCCCGCCATCGCCGCAATCTCGGGGGTGATCGCATCCACGTGGGGGATGTGGCGCGCGTCCGGGTCGGTTTGCGGGTTGGCGGTATAGAGCCCGTCCACGTCCGACAGCAGCACAAGCAGGTCCGCCCCCGCCGTTACCGCCACCTGCGCGGCCAGCCGGTCGTTGTCGCCGTAGCGGATCTCGTCGGTGGCGACGGTGTCGTTTTCATTCACGATAGGCACCACGCCGAGGCGCAAAAGCTGATCGAGCGTGGCGCGGGAGTTGAGATAGCGGCGGCGGTTCTCGCTGTCCTCGAGCGTGACCAGCACCTGCGCGGCCTTGATGCCGTGGGCCGCCAGCGCCGCCTCGTAGGCCCCGGCGAGGCGGATCTGCCCTACCGCTGCCGCTGCCTGACTCTGCTCCAGCGAGAGGGTGGTGGCAGGCAGGCCCAGCATCCCGCGGCCCAGCGCGATGGAGCCCGACGACACCAGCACCACGTCGGCACCGCGCGCGCGCAGCCCGGCCACGTCGGCGGCAAGCGAGGCCAGCCATTCGGCGCGCAGGTCGCCGGTGGCGCGGTCCACCAGCAGCGCCGAGCCGATCTTGACCACCACGCGGGCCGCGTCGCTCAGGGTTGCCACGGGGCGTCCTCGTCGCTGGCCTCCTCGCGGCGGACACGGGCGCGGTTCTTGCCGATCTGTGCGCGCAGGGTGCGCAGCACCTCGGGCACGCCCTCGCCCGAGACCGCCGACATGAGCATCACCTCGCCGCCCGAGGCCGCCTGCAATTCGTCCCGCAGGAAGGCGCGTTCCTCGTCGTCCAGCGTGTCGATCTTGCTCAGCACCGTCAGGCGCGGCTTGTCGGCGAGGCCCGCGCCATAAGCCTCGATTTCGTCGAGGATGGTGTGGTAGTCGGCCACCGGATCGCCGGAGCTGCCATCGACGAGGTGCAAAAGCGCGGCGCAGCGCTCGACATGGCCGAGGAACAGGTCGCCCAGCCCCCGCCCCTCGGACGCGCCCGCGATCAGGCCGGGGATGTCGGCCACCACGAATTCCGCGCCGTCGATGCCCACCACCCCGAGGTTGGGGTGCAGCGTGGTAAAGGGATAATCGGCCACCTTGGGCCGCGCGTTCGAGGTGGCAGCGAGGAAGGTGGACTTGCCGGCGTTGGGCAGGCCGAGAAGGCCGACATCGGCGATGAGCTTGAGCCGCAGCCAGATCGTGCGCTCGACGCCGGGCTGGCCGGGATTGGCGCGGCGCGGGGCCTGGTTGGTGGAGGTCTTGAACCGCAGGTTGCCCCAGCCGCCGTTGCCGCCGCGGGCCAGTTCGACGCGCTGCCCCGGCTCGGTCATGTCGGCGATCACCGTCTCTTCGTCCTCTTCGAGGATCTCGGTGCCCACGGGCACGCGCAGCACGATGTCGTCGCCGCTGGCGCCGGTGCGCTGACGCCCCTGCCCGGGCCGCCCGTCAACGGCGAAGAAATGCTGCTGGTAGCGGAAATCTATGAGCGTGTTGAGCCCGTCCACCGCCTCGGCCACGACCGAGCCGCCGCCGCCGCCATCGCCGCCATCGGGGCCGCCGAACTCGATGTATTTCTCGCGCCGAAAGCTGATGCAGCCCGCGCCGCCGCTACCCGAGCGGATATATACCTTTGCGAGGTCGAGGAATTTCATTGCCCATCCTTTCGCCGCGCCGCGGTCCGCGCGCGGCTCTCAGCCCATCCGGCGGCTGTAGGTCCATGTGGGCACGTTGGCCCCGCGCGCGACGCAGTAGCTCTCGGCGTCCCCAAGATACTGAAAGCCGCAATTCGTCAAGACCCGCGCCGACGCGGCGTTGTCCTGAAAGACGCTGGCAAAGATGGTGCGCGCGGCGTGCGGGTTGGCCGCGAGGATGGCCTCGACCGCCGCCGAGGCGATGCCGGTGTTCCACCACGCGGGCGCCACCCAGTAGGCGATCTCGGACTGGCCCTCGTCCACCCGGGTAAGCCCGATGAGGCCCATCACCTCCGACCCGCCCGCGCGGGTGCCGTCGATGGCCCAGATATCCTCGACCCTGCCCTCTGCCTGCGCGCGCGCAATCAGCGCCTCGGCGGCACCGGGCGGATAGGGATGCGGGATCGAGGCAGTGGCCCGCGCCACCCGCTCGTCGCCCGCGTTGAGCGCGATCAGCCCGGCATCGGACGCGCGCAGCGGTCTCAGGTCGAACCGTTCCGCCGCGATCACCGGCTGGTCGATCACCGTCTCGAAAGTCATGCGCTCCTCCTTTCGCATGATGGGCACATCCCCCGCGTTTCAAATTGGGGGCACGCGCCTCTGCCGCAAGCCTGCCGGGCCTCACCCACACCGGAAAGTGACGACGATTTGACCGGTTGATGCCCCGGAAACGAAGAAGGGACCGGCGCGAGCCGGTCCCCCCTCATGTTCCTGACATATCCCGGGTCCGGCTTACTCGGCGGCCTCTGCCACTGGCAGCACCGAAATGAAGGTGCGGCCCTTGAGGCCCTTGTGGAAGGTCACGGCACCCTCGGTCACGGCGAAGATCGTGTGATCCTTGCCCTGCCCCACGCCGTTGCCCGGCCAGAACTTGTTGCCGCGCTGACGCACGATGATGTTGCCGGGGATCACGGCCTCGCCGCCGTATTTCTTGACGCCGAGACGACGGCCCGCCGAATCGCGACCGTTGCGGGACGACCCGCCTGCTTTCTTGTGTGCCATCTCGTCTCTCCTTAGCCCTTGGTCAGCTCTTTGGCCTGCTCGATCCAGCCTTCGCGCTCGATCCGGCCCTTGAACGACAGTTTCTCATCCATCTCGGCGACATCCGCCTCGGTCCACGCGGCGATCTGCGCGAAGGTGGTCACACCCGCCTCGACGAGCTTCTTCTCCAGCGCGGGGCCGACGCCCGACAGCTTCTTGAGGTCGTCGCCGCCCGCGGGCGCTTCGGCCTTGGCCTTGGCGGCGGGCTTTGCCTTGGCGGCAGGCTTTGCCGTGGGCTTGGCCTTGGCGGGTTTCTTCGCCTCGGCGGCAGCCACGGTCACGCCAGCCACCGACCCCGCGCCAATCGCGGCCTTGACGCCGGACTTGTCGGCGCCCTTCTCGAGGATCTCGGTGACGCGCAGCAGCGTCAGCTTCTGCCGATGGCCCTTGGTGCGCTGCGAGCCGTGCTTGCGGCGACGCTTGACGAAGTTGATGACCTTGTCACCCTTGACCTGGTCGATCACCTCGGCCTGAACCGCGGCCCCCTCGACAAGGGGGGCGCCCACTACCGGGCTGTCACCGCCCAGCATGAGAATCTCGTTGAACTGCACTTTCTCGCCGGCATCCGCCGCAAGCTTTTCAACACGCAGCAGGTCGCCCGACTGCACCTTGTATTGCTTGCCGCCGGTCTTGAGGACCGCAAACATGGCTCTTTCCTTCTCATCCCGCGTCCTGTGGTCCCCGGCTTGGCGGGTGTTGCGGGCCTCGCGGCCACCTCGGACGGCGCCCCTCTCGGGGTGTCATTACAAATGCAAAACCGGCGCATCCTGCCGCCGGTCGCGCTCGTATGCGTCAGTGACGCCGCGGTGTCAAGAGCCGCGCGCGCACCGCGTCAGAGGTCGTGCGCTGGCGGCACCTCTCCCAGCCGCGCCGCCAGCGCCTCGAACCGGTTGGCCATGATCTCGAACTGCACGGCGTTCATCAGTTCGTAGACGCGGCCCATCACCGGGTCTTCGAGGGCGTCCGCATAGGCGCGCAGGTCGTCCGTGGACAGGCTGCGATAGGTCTGCGCGGCGCTCGCGAGCGCGGCCTCCTTCATCTCGGCGCGCGCCCTTTCGGCCCCTTGCGCCAATAGGCGGCGCAGCAGGTCGGCGTCGAAATCATCGTCGGTCAGCCCCGCGTCGGCGGCGGCCAGCAGGAATCGCACCTGTATTTCCCGGAACGCACGCTCGGCCATGCCCGAGCCGTCAATCGCCGCGTTCATCCGCTCGAGCACGGCACGGCGCGCCGGTGACAGCGCGGCGGCGCGCGCCTCGGCCTCTTTGCGCGCGGCCTCGTCGGCGCGCTGCACATGGCTGGCATTCTCCACCTCGACCAGCCGCTGCCCGAGATCGGAGGCATAAAAGGCGGCGGCATGGCCCAGCATTTCATTGTCGAGCGTCTCGTCGAGCATGTCGAGCGCCAAGCCCCGCATCAGGGTGCTGTCGAACACCCCGGCGGTAATCCGGGGCCAGGCCAGACCGAAATCGTCTGGCACCATGCCGATCATCGCGGGCGCATCGGAGGCGCTGAGCGCGATGCTGTCGATCGCCACGCCGAACCCCGTCACCTCGAGAAAGGCCAGGAGGCGGTCACGCTCTGTGGCGCGGGCGGGCCCCGCGAGGACGACCGCCGCGAGCACGAGACAGGCGAGCCCCGCGAACAGCCCCCGCAGCCGCACCGCGCTGTCCGGCCATGCCATGATCCTGTCCTCCCATCGCACCCTGACGGTCAGGCGCGACACTATGGAAATTCGCGCGCGAAACAAGCGCAATCCCCCTTGCCCCGCCCGCCAAAGGCCATTACACGGCCACTCCAGACCCCCGCGGAGAGGTGCCGGAGTGGTCGAACGGGGCGGTCTCGAAAACCGTTGACCCTTCACGGGGTCCCAGGGTTCGAATCCCTGTCTCTCCGCCAGTTGCCCCTTTGATGCGCGTTCTCCCGATCCGGCCTCGGCCGGATTTTCTTGTTGTTTTCGAGGGTTGTGCGAGAGGGACTGTTAACCGGCCCCGTCTAACCGCATTGATTCGTGACATGAATCCTTCGCAACCAAAGTTCTGCGACAACGCCGCGAACGGGAAGTTGCGCCGGCAATCGGGCTTGTCGGTCAGTCGATGAGGCCGAGCGCGCGGGCCCGGGCGACTGCCTCGGAGCGGCTGTGGACCCCGAGCTTCTTGTAGGCGCGCTCTGCTCGTTGCTTCGCGGCTGCCCGTGAGATGCCGAGTTTCTCGGCGATGACCGCGAAAGTCAACTGAGTGGGCAGGTAACGCAGGACCAGTGCCTGAGCCATGGTAATCGATGCTGCTTTGATGGTGGCGGCACCTTCTGCCACAGCCTCGGCGGCTGCTTCGTGGGAAGCGGCGACGATGAGGCCGTCCTCGATCAAGGCGTCGACGGCCTCGTGGGCGGCTGCTTCCTCCACAAGCCCTGCAGTGATCAGCGCCTGTATGGCACGAGCGGCGGCGGCACCAGCGATCGCTTCGGAGGCTGCGATCGACTCAGCTGCATGGGTCTGTGCCGCCAAGGCCGAGAGCAATGCGTGGGCTTCGGCGGCCTGCGCTGCCGCAATCTCCGTCGCTGCCTGCTCCATCGCTGCGACCTCAGCGCCGACGACCAGCCCGGTTTCGGGCGTGAGGAATCCTTCGCCCAACAGTGTGCCACCGGTCTCGGCGATCACGTCGAACAGTGGCTGCGCCCAACTGTGCTCAATCAGCAGGAATGCGAGTGCCGTTCCCGGCGACAGAGACTCGGTCAGTGCCCATGCGTCCGCCGCCTCGAAGCCCGACGAGCCATCGTCCACCGCGGTTTTCACGTGATGGGCACCGTCGAGTGGGATGATGCTCTCCAGGAGAACGCCGAAGTCCTCGTCGTCGCCGATGACCAGACGCTGGATCGCGCCGTCCTCGTCCTTAGCAACGAAGAGCATGTCGATGAGGTGCAACATTCCTCGACCTTGCAGTCGATCGACTTCGCTCAGAACCTGGACTGCGAAGTCGGCGCCGGGACCAAAACCCACCGCGATTAGCTGTAACGGACCAGACATCTATCAACCTCCAACATTGTGATTGCCACATACTGCTGGCTTCGCACTCCGCTCGAATTGATGCAGATCAGTCAGGGCGCGATGAAACTGAAGGAATGTTCCTGTAAACCACTGGTCTCGGCAGTTCCCGATCGCTTGTTGCGGAACGCGTGATCCCTTGCGGTTCTGGTGAAAAAGACTCGATCAGACGCTCGTGGTCTAGACACCCCGGAAACTCACCTCGGAAATTAGTATTGTTTAGGATAAATACCTTACGACCCAGAGAACGTTGTACCTCCGTCCCGTCCGCTCCGCCACTTGCCCCTTTGATGCGCGTTCTCCCGATCCGGCTGCGGCCGGATTTTCTCGTTGTTTTCGAGGGTTATGCGGGAGGGGCTGTTAACCGGCCTTGGCGCCAGGTGGTCCGGAAGCGTTCTCTCCCGGCCGATACTCTGCGGACCTGTTGACTGCGTCGATTTGGTGTTCGGGTTGTAAGCCTTTGATATCGAATTTTTCCTGACTTGCGGCTAAGCACCTCGACTTCGGTCTCTACCGCATTTAAGCGACCGGGTTCGAACCTCGCCCGTTGTGGCGAGGTCAAAATATGAGCATAAATCGACGTTGCGGTCAGGTCGTTCGCAAGATCAGCAGACAAGGGAGGAAGACAGCGTCCCACCTGCTTTTTTCATCGGTTTTCGTCGGATGCATCCAAAGAAGTCGGACCGTTCATCTCGAAATACGCCAACAGTCAAAACAAGGTCAGCGCGGCGGATTTCTTCTCGAACCATCCGTTCCACATGAGGATGGAAGAGTAACCCGGCTTGATCTTGATCATTGCGCAATTCAGGAAACCCACTACCCTTTAAGTTTATACCGCGTGGCTCGAAAGGAGCACATCATGGGTAAGGATCGGGTGGTAGGTTCCGCGAAGGTCGTCAAGGGGAAGATCAAGGAAGCTGTCGGCAAGGCAGTTGGTGACGCCAAGCTTGAGACTGAGGGGAAAGCCGATAAGATCGAGGGCAAGGTTCAAAATGCCGTTGGCGGCGTAAAAGATGCGTTGCGCGGTGAATAGCGGTCAGGGCCTGGCGGCGCGGCCCGTGTGTCCGCGCCGCGATTCGGGTACCATGCCATGCAATTATCAGAATGGAGCGTTTTGCCATCGGAGCGCGTGAAAGGACGGCCACAATGAGTCGCAATGTTCTTTACTTGGTGATTGGCTTGCTCGCTGCAGGCGTCGCCGTCGTCGGCTACCTGTATTACCAGGAGAGCCAGAGCGACATCGACATCGGCGAGCACGGCGTCACGATAGAGGGGAACTAGCCGGTCCGGTTCTGAATGGCGACTGGGAGGTGTACATCCCGAACGGTGGCCAGCCGCATTGGTTTCGGGTCTAGTAATCAAACCAGCAGAGTCCTGCCAACGGAGGTAACGTCATGTCACTTGGTACCATTCTTCTTATCATCCTCGTCATCTTCCTTCTCGGGGGCTTCAGTGGTCGCTTCGGTGGCTACGGTTACGGCTTCGGACATGGCGGGATCGGCGTGATTGGTGTTTTGATCATTGTCCTTCTTGTTCTGGTCCTTACCGGACGCCTCTGAGGTCTCCGCCGCAGGAATCTGCGGTGATTTGGCCCGTCGGTTTGCGCAAGAACGATTCATGAATGCGGTGTCACGCCACCGCCGTCCGGTCGCACGGGTCACGCCGTTGGTCGGCGCCTCGGTGGCTGTGCCGACAGGAACCCAAGCCGATCCGCTTCACCGAGCTTGGCTGCCCCGCCATCGACCGTGGCACCAACCAGCCGAACGTCTTGTTCGACCCGAAGTCGTCGGAGAGCTTCACACCGCACTTCTCGCGGGGCTGGCGCGACGACGCGTTCCAGCGCGCCTGTCTCGAGGCGACCTATCTCTGGTGGGGCACCGCGGCAAACAAGCCGGTGTCCTCGGTCTACGGCGGCCGAATGGTGCATGTGCCGGAATGTGCCGGCTGGACATGGGACGCACGGCCCTAGGCGGCGCAATCGCAATGCAGCATCACGCTGCCGCAAGTAGAATGGCACCTGGCCTGAGGCGACCCCCGACTCTGAACGGATGGTGTCCGATCGCGAACGCGTTCAGACTTTCAAGAATTCTTGCCGTTCGGAAAGGAGAACCCCATGAAAGAGGCCCCCGACCCGCAGACTGATGCGCCGGAGGAAGAACGCGAGCGCTGGGAGGTGCTGACGCAGCTTGAGGATTGGTTGGAGCGACCGATGCTGGTCCTGTCCTTCATCTGGCTCAGCCTCGTCATCGTCGAACTCGTCTGGACGACCTCGGGCGTGTTCGAACTGCTCGGGACGATCATCTGGATCATCTTCATCGTCGAGTTCCTGCTGCGCTTCGCCCTCGCGCCGCGCAAGATCAAGTTCCTGCGACGCAACCCGATCACCATCATCGCCCTCATCGCGCCCGCCTTTCGGTTCCTGCGCGCCTTGCGCCTGCTGCGCCTGAGCCGCGGGCTGCGGCTCGTCAGGATCGTCGGCACCGCCAATCGCGGTTTCAGTGCGCTGCAGAAAAGCTTCGACCGCCGTGGCCTGGGCTATGTGCTGGCCACGACGGCCGTGGTCATCTTGCTTGGCGCGGGCGGGATGCTGGCCTTCGAGCCAGCACGTGAGGTGAGCGGCGGCTTCTCTGACTACGCTGACGCGCTGTGGTGGACGGCGATGCTGGTGACGACGACCGGGTCGGATTTCTGGCCGCTGACACCCGAGGGTCGGGTGCTCGCGCTGCTCCTGTCGATCTACGGCCTCGCAATCTTCGGCTATATCGCCGCCAGCCTGGCCACCTTCTTCATCGGTCAGGAAGCTGCGGCGCCGGACAGCGATGTCGCCGGTTCCCGCGAAATCTCGGCCCTGCGGGAGGAGATCGCGGCGTTGCGTGAGGAGTTGCTAGGGTCTGCAATCAGGTGAAGACGCCATCGCCGAACTGCCATTGTGCGGCCATGGGCGCAGAAATTTGCTTCTTATATATCAGTGCCTTAAGGTGGAGGAGGTTGGATGTCAGGCTCATTCCCTCCGCCATTTTGGCTCAAGGCGTTCCTCCATAATACTCTGATAGTAGGGGCATTTTCGGCGCTTTCGCGCTTGGTGCGGATTTCGATCTGCTTGATCTTCCGCATAAATGCGGGATTTCTCTGCCATGAGCATCGCGAAACGGGGCCGTCTCTCCTATCTACGGCGCTGCGTTCCGCGCCGGTATCGCGTGCGCCGAACCGCACGAAACGCTCGGGATCAGCCTGCACACCGATTCCGAGACGTTCGCCATGGATAAGGCGCTGGGCAAGAGCGAGGACAAACTGCGCCGTCGGGTTACGTGCCCGTCAGTTTGCGGCGCAGGTAGTTCTCCAACAGGCGCGAGACGTCGTTGTCGAAATCGTTCCACGGCAGGCTGCCGCAAAAGGTGATCGAGCCGACCGCAAAGACCGAGCCGCCCTCGGGCAGCTCGAAATAGATCAGGTCGGCGTGCTTCGCCTCTTCCTCCGGTCCACCGGTCAGGTTGGTCAGGTGGGTGAGCTGCTCTTCGGGGACCAGCATGAACGCGCGGTTGTCACCCGCGGAGCGTGCCAGCAAAACATGGTTTTGCGGCGAGCCGATGCGTTGATCGACGTGATCCAGCTCGAACCCCGCCGCGCCGTTGCCGCTGAACCCGTATCCGCCGAACAGATCCTCTGTCACGCCCTCGAAAAGCCAGTCGAAGGCCGGATCGTGGCACATCCGCTGATAAGGCGCGCCGTGAAACTCGCCCTGCGCGGCAAAGCCGATCCCGACCAGCGCCTGCGGTGCCCGCCCGCTGCGCCGCCACAGCCCGCCATAGGTGCCGTCGAAGGCGTTGTAATACTCGCCCGGCTCCGCCGCCCATGCGCGGATGCCGTCCTCGGCGCGGCGGATTTCCAGCAGGCTGTCATTCTCCGCATGCCGCGCGATGCGCCAGTAGAATCCGTTCCCCCCGAGATAGAGCAGGTGGCCGCCCGCATCCCGGTAGTCGCGCAGCGCGTCGAGCGTCTCGGCAGTGTGGTATTCCGGGTGGGTGGTGGTGGTGACGGCCTTGTAACCGGCCAGCACCTCGGCCCCTTCGGCGTGCAACTCGTGGTCGGTGATGACGTCATAGCCGATGCCCTTGGCGTGCAGCCAGCTTATCAGGTGGCTGTCGGCCGGGAA
Organism: Roseovarius nitratireducens; assembly: GCF_002925845.1. Taxonomy (GTDB): domain Bacteria; phylum Pseudomonadota; class Alphaproteobacteria; order Rhodobacterales; family Rhodobacteraceae; genus Roseovarius; species Roseovarius nitratireducens. The sequence continues at coordinate 116,732 of NZ_PDNI01000010.1, forward strand.
ATGCCGCAGCCCCGAACAGGCGGTCGCCCCGAAGGTGAGGAACCCGGGCCGGAAATTGAACAGCGGTCGCCGGTGCGAGGCATGGCAGATGCCCGACCCGTCGGAATGGGTGTTGTAGGTCGACAGGCCGTAATCGGGATATTCCGCCGGGTTGTGGGGATAGGCCCCCCAATCGCGCATCCGCCCCTGCCATGCCGGATCGTAATCGGGACGGGCATGGTTGCCGTAGATGACATAGGTAAAGGTCGGGACGAGCACGCAGAGATCGGCGCGGCGCGTGCCCTTGGGCGGGCAGATGTAGAACGGGATGGCGTCGCTGCCGCAATCGCCCTCGATATGCATGACATAAACACCCGACGGCATGTCCTGGGGCACGGTCAGGGTGAAATCGGTCTGCCAGCCGAAATCATAGATGTCGTCCTCGTGGAAATGGATGGCGCCATAATGCTCGGGCTTGTGCCGCCAGCACATCTCCGAGGCGTCCCACGCCGACCCGGTCATCGCGCGGGTCGGAAAGTTGACGAGGTGCAGCGGCGGCCCGGCGGTGGCGGGGACGTCGCTGTGCGGGATCGAGGCCGACAGATCCCAGGCCGCGATCCTGCCGTCCGCGCCCGCGATGGCGGGGGCCTCGATCTTGCCGTTGAAGAAATGCCGCGCACCCGTGCCATCCAGACACGCCGCAAGGCCGATCGGGGCGGTGATCGCCCCGCATTGCAGCGGTCCCGTTTGTTCATGCGTCTCGCGGCTATGGTGTCCCAGGACCGTCTGGACAAGGGTTGCCCGGCCATCTTGCAGGCGCGCCTCTATGCGCGTCCAGCGATGCGGCGGCAGCGGCGCCCCGACGGTGACCCGCCCGTCCCCGGCCGCCACGAAGAGACAGCCCCCCGCGTCGATCCCCATGCGCAGCGGCCCGCAGGACAAAACCGCCTGGTCGCGGCCATTGAGATGCGTGGGCTGGACCGTCGCGCTCAGGCTGACGCCGCCTTGCGCGGGCAGCGTGACCGCGCCCTCCGTGTGGCCGTAAGAGCCGGGAAAGAAAGGCTGATGCCGCGCGGGCAGGTCGCGCGGCGCGAACCATGCGCTTGCATCTTCTTCGGTGATGCCCATGCCCGCCGGGTTCGGATCGGCGCAGATCGAGCGGGCCAGCCGCGCGCGGTAGCGGCCGCCCTCGGTCGAGGACACCTTGAAGGCGATCTCTTCGCCCGGCCGCGCCGAGAGACGGTCGGTATAGCCGGTCAGGGGAACTTCTTTCATGTGATTACCTCAGTTGCGGGCCGTAAACGAGATCGGGCAGCCAAGTCACCCAGCCCGAGAAAAACACCAGAAGCAGGATCATCAGCATGTACGGGATGAGCAGCGGCAGCACCCCGACCGAAATGTCCTCGATGGTGATCTTGCTGATCCTTGCCGCGACGAACAGGTTCACGCCGATGGGCGGTGTCAGGAACCCGATCTCGCAGGTCATCACGGTGAAAATTCCGAACACCACCGGATCGACACCGAGGCTGGTCACCAGCGGAAAGAACACGGCGGTAAAGATGATGATCTGCGGGATGCTCTCCAGCCACATGCCGACGAGGATGTAGAAAATCCCGATGAACAGCATGATGAGCCAGGGATAGGCCACCAGCCCCTGGAAGAGCGCCAGGATATCGCTGGGAATGTCGAAGATCGTCACAAGCTGACCGAACGCCTTGGTCGACCCCAGGATGAACAGGACCGAGCCGATCACGATGGCGGTGAACTTGAACGCGTGCAGCAGCTTGGCCCAGGTCAGCCCCTTGTAGATGAACAGCCCGACAAAGAGACCGTAGGCCACCGCCACCGCTGCCGCCTCGGACGGGGTAAAGATGCCGGCATAGATGCCGCCCAGGATCAGGATCGGCGCAAACACCGCCCATTTCCCTTCCCACAGCGCCCACAGCAACGGCCCCCAGCGAAACCGGTCCTCGGTGCCGCCGTAGCCGTTCCTCCACGAGATCACAAAGACCGCGACCATCAGCATCAGCCCCAGGACGACGCCCGGCAGGATACCTGCCAGAAACAGCCGCGGGATCGAGACATCCGTGACCAGCGCGAAGATGATCAGGAGGTTGGACGGCGGGATCATGCTGCCGAGCGCGCCCGCGGATGCGGCGATGGCCCCGGCAAAGCGCGAGCGATAGCCCTCTTTCTGCATCGCGGGGATGGTGATCGAGCCGATGGCGGCGGTGGTGGCGGGGCCCGAGCCCGAGAGCGCGGCAAAGAACATGCAGGCCACCACAGTCACCAGCCCCATGCCGCCCTTGTAGGCCCCGACAAGGCGTTTCGCGATGGTGACCAGTTTGTCGGACATCCCGCCCTGCTCCATCAACTGCCCGGCCAGGATGAAGAGCGGGATGGTCACCAGCGGGAACGGCTCGAACGCCGTCCACGCCGCCTGCGCAATCAGGGTCAGGGGAATATCGGCGATCAGCAGGCCCGCAACCGTGGCCAGCCCGGCGGCAAAGGGAATCGGCACGCCGATCGCCATCGCGAAGACGAAGGCCGCGGCCATGACAATAGGGCCATTCATAGCGGCAGACCTTTCCAGCCATCGCGGCCCCAGCGCCAATAGACCTGCCCGATGCGAAAGAGCATCAGGGCAAAGGCCATCGGGATGATCATCTGCACCCACCGCTGCTCGATCCCGAGGCCGGGGGTCATGTAGGTGACGTTGAACAGAAGCTGCGTGTAGATCGTGGTCTGCACGATCATGAAGATCACGAATCCGGCCCACAGCCCGTCGGCCAGCACCACCGCCCCCACCTGCAAGGCGCGCGGCAGGCGGTTGACCAGCAGCGTAATGCGGATATGCGCGCGTTCGCGCACCGCCATCGTGGCCCCGAGATAGATCGCGAAGATCATGCCGTAGACGGCGGTCTCCTCGGCCCAGGCGGCGGCGGTGGAAAAGAAATAGCGCAGGATCACCTGCAACAGCACCGATCCGACCACGACCACGAGGCAGATCGTGCAGATCACCTCTTCGAAATATCTGTCGATTTTGGACAACATTCCCCGGCCTCCACCCTGAAGGTGTCAAGAGGCATGGGGGCGAGTTGCCCCCATGCGGTGGTTCGGAGGTGTTACTCTGCTTCGGCGCGGATCGCATCGACCAGGGCGATGAATGCCTCGCCCTTGTCGGCGGCATAGCGGTCCTGCACCCGCAGCCCCGCCTCGATGAAACCGGAGCGATCGAATTCGGCCGTTTCCATGCCGCCCTCGCTGGTCAGGAAGGCGCGAATCTCGTCGATCCGCGCGGCCATCTCTTCGCGGTGATAGACGCCTGCCTCTTCTGCCGCCCGCATGACCGCGTCGCGCTGCGCCTGGTCCAGCTTGCCCATCACGCGTTCGCTGGCGAAAAGCGGCGAGAAGTAGGTGAAATGCTCAAGCACCGTGAAATAGGGCATGATCTCGTAGAACTTCTGCGACTTGATGAACGAGGTGCCGTTATCGGCCCCTTCCACCGTGCCGGTCTGAAGCGCGGTGGGCGTATCCGCCCAGGGCAGCGGGATGGGGGCCGCGCCGAATTCCTCGTAGGTGTCGATCATCACCTGGTTCTTGGGGACGCGAACCTTGAGCCCCGCCATGTCCTCGACCGAGGTGATCGGGTTGCGCGAGTTGTAGAAATCGCGATCCCCGACAAAGCCGTAGGTCAGCAGGTGCACCCCCGTGGCGGCATGAAGCTGCTCGGCAAAGTCGCGCCCGACCTCGCCTTCCAGAACGCGGTAGGCGTGATCCTTGTTCTGGAAGATGTAGGGCAGCACGAACGCATCCATCAGCGGAAAATGCGGAGAGATGTTGTTGCCGGTGATGATGAACATGTCCACCGTACCCAGCTGCATGGCCTTGAAGGCCTCGTCCTCGCCCATCAGCTGACCGCAGCAGCGCACCTTCACGTCGATGCTGCCATCGGTGTATTGCTCGGCCAGTTCCTCGAACTTGTCGGCAAGCACGGCATAGGTGCTGGTCTCGGCGGCGGCATAGCCGAGGTTGATGGTGACGTCCTGCGCCGAGGCGGCACCGGCCATGAGGGTGAGCGCCGCGATGGGCCCGGCGAAACGGTGAATGGGTGACTGTGACATGATTGCTCCCTGTTGCGTGCTGGATTTATTGATCTTGTTATCCAGGCAGGGTAGCCGGGCGCGATCTGCAAGTATAATATCAATTGATTAGTTTCTGATGCATAATAGGTATCATGAAAATCGGCCTCCGCCATATCCGCTATTTCCTGGTCCTCGCCGAGGATCTGAATTTCAGACGTGCCTCGGAACACCTGCACATCTCGCAACCGGCGCTCACCCGCACGATCCAGCATCTTGAGGCCGAGTTGCAGGTCACGCTGTTCGACCGGTCGCAGAACTTCGTGCGCCTGACCGATGCGGGACGCGCCTTTCGCGAGGGCGGGCAAAGGGTGCTGAACGGGATGGAGGCGACCATCGACCTTACCCGCCGCGTCAGTATCGGCGAGGCCGGGGCGCTGCGAGTCGGCTATACCGATTTCGCCATCGCCGACGCGCTGCCCGAACTGCTCAAGCGGTTTCACCAGGAACATCCCGGCATCACGGTGCGCCCGCATCACGGGGTCACGGCCACGCAGCTTCAGGAGTTGAAGGACGACAAGCTCGACATCGGGTTTGTCACCGGCCCGGTGCGGCAGCCGGGATTTCAAAGCCGTGTCGTGCAAACCGACCGTCCGATCTGCATCGTGCCCGAAGGGCACCGCCTGGCATCGCGCAAGTCGGTCGCCCTCGCCGATCTGGCGGACGAGGATTTCGTGCACGGACCGGCAGAGGCCTGGGCGCATTTCTACGACTATCTGTTTCCGCTGTGCCGCAAGGCGGGCTTTCAGCCGCGCATCGTGCAGGAGGCGTTCAATTCCGTGGGTATTCTCGGGCTTGTGTCCTGCGGCATGGGCATCACCATCCTGACCGAGAGCATCTACGATTTCGGAACCGGCGGGCTGGTGCCTCTTCCCATCCGTGACGTTGCCGATGTCATGGTGACCGAGGCGGTGTGGGTGTCCGAGAACCTGCGTCTGCCGACACAACATTTCGTCGATTTCCTGGAGCATCAGGAAAACAGCTGACTGCCCGGCGCGTCACGAAAATGGCCGCTCCGTGAGGGGCCGGAAATTTCCTGGAACGCTGCTCTGCCGATCCCCGAACCCGCGCCATCGCCCAACCCGCCTATTTCAAGAGCACCACCTCGACCCGGCGATTGATCTCGCGGCCCTCGGGCGTGTCGTTGGCCGCCACCGGCGCGAGATAACCCACGCCGCGCGCCTCGACGCGCGCGCCATCGACCCCGTGATCGGCGATGAGCCGCGCGCGCACCGCCTCGGCGCGCGCCTGCGACAGCGCGATGTTGGCGTCGAGCGCGCCGACGTTGTCGGTATGGCCCACCAGCGCGATCCGCGCTTCGGGGTCTTGGGCCAGGAATGCCGCCAGCGCCGCGAGGTCCGCGTGCGGCCCCGGCCCGAGCACCGCCTCACCCGAGGCTAAATCCAGCCCCCGCAGCACCACGTGCCCGGCCTCGCGCAGCGTGGCCTCGAGCGATCCCGTCCCGGCCTGTGGCGCAGGGTCGGCAGGGGCGGGCGCCGCCTCTGCCGTGCCGGCGGGCCCGACATGGGTGAGCTGCACATAGCCCCGCTCGCCCACGCGGCTGACGAACAGCATGACATGCTCGACCGCCTCGCCCGTGCCGCGCCGCGCCAGCAGGTAACGGTAATCGAAGAGGTTCACGAACATCGCGGGCGCCGGCAGCACCGGCACGGCAAAGCGGAAGCCAAACCCGCCGCAGCCATCCGCCGCGCAGGAGAATACCACCTCCCACCCGGATTTTTCCAGCGCCGCGCGCAGCGGGACCATCCGTGCCAGCGTGCCCAGCCCCCGCTCGGGCAGCCGCCACGCCCGACTGGTAATCGTCCCGTCGAGCCGCAGCCGCGATACCGCGCCGCCCTCCAGCGCGCCTTGCGGCAGGTGCACCGTGTCGGCCTCGCGGATCACCTCTGCCGTGCGTTCCGCGCCCTCGGGCAGCGGCAGGTCCTGCGCCTGCGCCGCCCCGGCAAGGAGCAGCAGCGCCACGAGCCACGCCGCCCGCCGCGCCCGCATCTCAGCGCGCCTGCGAATGGTAGTCGGGGTTGGGCTCCATCCCGGTGGCCGAGGCGACGCGGTTGGACATGTTGAAGAACCCCGCCACATTCGCGATGTCCCATATATCGCGGTCGGAAAAACCGTGATCGCGCAGCGCCTGCCGGTCGGCCTCCTCGACGGTGGCGCTTGCCGTTGTCACCTTGGCCGCGAAATCGAGCATCGCGCGCTGGCGCGGCTCGATATCGGCGACGCGGTAATTCATCACCATCGCCTCGCCCAATGCGGGATCGCCCGAGAGCGCGCGCACCGCCGCGCCATGCGCCACCTGGCAGTACCAGCACCGGTTGATCGAGCTGACCACCACGGCGATCATCTCGCGCTCGAGCTTCGACAGCCCCGAGGGCGCCAGCATCAGCGCGTTGTAGAGCCCGGCAAAGGCATCGAGCTTGTCGATATCGAACGCGTGCGCGCGCAGCACGTTGGGCACGAGGCCCAGCTTGTCCTCGCATATCTCGAAATAGCGCGCGGTCGCCTCGGGCAAGGGATCGACCGGCGGCAGGTCGAGCGCGGTGGGCTGGTCGTCTTTGCGGGTCATGGCTGCTCCTTCTGACGGTAATGATACGTGCCGACGCAGGAGAATCCCATCGCCGAATAAAGCCCGTTCGCCCCTTCGTTGGCCTGCGTGCAGATCACGGCGAGATGTCGCGCCCCTTGCGCGGCGGCCCAATGCGCGGCCTGAAGCATCATCAGCCGCCCCAGCCCCGCGCGCCGGTGGCGCGCGCGCACCTCCAGCGCGTGCACCATCGCCACGCCGTCGTGGATGGCCACGAACCCGGCGGCGGCGGGCTGATCCCCGAGCCGACCGAAAAGCCCCGTCTTCGGCCCCTCGACCCGCTCCATCACCGCCACGCGCGCGGGGCCGATGCCGCCCTCGGCCCAGATGTCGCGCATGATCTCCAGCGGCTCCCACACGGTAAAGGTGGTGACGCGCGGCGGCGTCTCGCCGGTCAGCGCGGCCACCGGCGCGACATGCAGGTTGACGGGATCAACCACGCGGTAGCCGCGCACCTCCAGCATCGCGTCGAGCACGTCATCGCCCTCGCGCACCTGAAAGAGCGGCCCCTGCCCCAGCGCCCGCATCGCCACCTCGGCGCGGTCGAGATCGTCCCCTGTCGCCGCGCCCGTCACAGTTGCCGCCGACACACGCTTGCCCCCGCCCCGTCCCTCGTGAATCGTGACCGGGCCCAGCGCACGGGTCGCGGCGGGCGGCCATGTCGCCTCGGTAACGGCGTAGAGCGCTTGGACATCGGGCATCATGCCGGGAACATCCCGGCCAGTTCGGCCATCGCCGCGTCGAGGCGCGCGCCATCCTGCCCGCGGATCACGATCTGCGCCCCGTGACAGCCGTCGCGGATGAACGGGTAGGAACCGACCGACAGGTCGGGATAGCGCGCCGCGAGATCGGAGAGTGGGGCGGCGATATCGCCCTCTCCGCGCCGCACCTCGTAGGATTGCGACAGGACCGGCGCGCCGCCGGTCAGCGTGGGCAGCACCGAGGCGAGCATCGCCTCGAAGATCGCCGGCACCCCGGCCATCACATGCACGTTCCCGAGGATAAAGCCCGGCGCGGCGCTGATCGGATTGTCGATCAGCGTGGCCCCATCGGGGATGCGCGCCATTCGCAGCCGCGCTTCGTTCAGGTCCTGCCCGCGCGCCTCGTAATGCGCGGCGAGGATGGCGCGCGCATCGTCGCGCACACCGATGGGCGTATCGAAGGCGCGCGCCACCGCCTCGGCGGTGATATCGTCGTGGGTGGGGCCGATCCCGCCCGAGGTGAACACAACGTTGAAACCGTCGCTCAGCGCCCGCACGGCGCCGATGATGGCCGCTTCGTCGTCATGCACCACGCGCACTTCGCCCAGGTCGATGCCGACATGGGTCAATTCGCGCGCGAGGTGATGCATGTTGGCATCGCGCGTGCGCCCCGAGAGGATCTCGTCCCCGATGACGAGCATGGCGGCGGTCGGGTTGGGCATGGCGGCTTCCTTGCAGTGGGTCCGGCCCCGGTATAGGCCCCGCCCATGCGGTTTCAAAGCCCCCTCCTGCGCGCCACCCTGCTCAGGCGCTACAAGCGGTTCCTCGCCGATATCCGGCTGGAGGACGGCACCGAGACGACAGCCCATTGCGCCAATCCCGGTGCGATGACCGGCCTCGCCACCCCCGGCACCACGATCTGGGTCGAGCGCAACGACGATCCCCGCCGCAAGCTGCGCTACGCTTGGCGGCTGGCCGAAACGGCCGGAGGTGCGCTCGTCTGCGTGGATACGGGTGCGGCCAACCGCGTGTTGCGCGCCGCGCTCACCGCCCGCGCGCTGCCCGCGCTCGCCGCCTATGACGAGGTCCGCCCCGAACAGCGCATCGGCGAAGCGAGCCGCGCCGATTTCATCCTGCGCGGTCCGGGCCTGCCCGAGGCGGTGGTCGAGGTGAAATCGGTGACGCTCGCGCGCGCGCCCGGGCGCGCGGAGTTTCCCGACAGCGTGACCGCGCGCGGTGCACGCCACCTGCGCGATCTGGCCGCCTGCGCGCGCGAGGGGCGGCGCGCGGTGCTGTTCTACCTCGTGCAGCGCAGCGACGCGACCGCGCTCGCCACCGCCGCCGATATCGACCCGGCCTATGCCGCGGCGTTTGACGCGGGCCGCGCGGCGGGCGTCGAGGTAATGGCTCACCGTGCCGAGATCACGCCCGACGGCATCACAATCGGCCCGGCGCTGCCGCTGGCCTCTGGTCCTCGCGGCGAAAACGGCCTAATTGGGGGAAAGTATGGAGAAATCGACGGGGCATGACGTGAACCAGACGCATCGAGGGCGCACCACGCGCGACGGCATCCGCATCCACGAGCCGGCGGATTTCGCAGGCATGCACGCCGCCGGACGGCTGGCCGCGCAAATCCTCGACGAGATATCCGAACACATCTTCGTGGGCCAGACCACCGAGGCCATCGACGCGCTCATCGAGCAGAAGATCAAGGCCGCCGGGGCGAAATCCGCCACCATCGGCTACAAGGGCTACCGCCACGCAAGCTGCATCAGCGTCAACCACGTGGTCTGCCACGGCATCCCCGGCGCGCCCATCCCCAAGAGCGGCAGCGAGACCATTTCGCGCGACCACGAGAAGCGGCGCGCCGACGACGCGCTGCGCGACGGCGACATCCTCAACATCGACGTGACCGTGATCGTCGATGGCTGGTTCGGCGACACCAGCCGGATGTACGTGGCGGGCAAACCCTCGCGCAAGGCCGAGCGGCTGATCCAGGTCACCCATGACGCGCTTATGAAGGGGATTGAGGCGGTGCGCCCCGGTGCCACCTTTGGCGATATCGGCCACGCCATCCAGAGCCATGTCGAGGCGCACCGCATGTCGGTGGTCCGCGATTTCTGCGGCCACGGGCTTGGCCGGGTGTTCCACGCGCCGCCCAACGTTTTGCACTACGGTCGCGCGGGCAGCGGGCCGCGGCTCGAGGAGGGGATGTTCTTCACCATCGAGCCGATGGTCAATCTCGGCCGCCCCGACAGCGTCGTGCTCGACGACGAGTGGACGGCGGTGACGCGCGACAAATCGCTCTCGGCGCAGTTCGAGCATTCCATCGGTGTCACGGCGCAGGGCGCCGAGATATTCACCCTCTCGCCCGCCGGTCGCTTCCACCCGACCCGCGCCTGACGCCGCCTCCGCCCGTGTCGCTATCAGACAAGACAGTCGCGTTCTGACATGAGAGCCTGCGCGCACCGGTCATTTCACCGGCCCTCGACGCATCCCGACCGTCCGCGCCCGCGCCCCGCACCGAGGTGCAGCGTCGCCCCCGGTCTGTCCGCGCCCACGCAAGACAGGAAACCGCCAATGGCGATGATGAGCACGCATCCCCTCCCGGCCCCCTCGCGCGCCGTTCAGGGCATCCTGTGCATAGAGGCGGCGATGCTGCTCTTCGTGGTGCAGGACGCGGCGATGAAATCGCTGCTCGCGAGCTACCCGGTCTGGCCGCTTCTGTTCGCGCGCTCGGTGGTCGCGGTGATGGTGCTGGTGCCGCTCATCGCCTGGCTCGGGGGATCGCACAGCCTGCGCTCGGCGCTCTGGCCGCTGCACCTGGCGCGCGCGGCGCTCTTTGCCGCGGGTTTCTCGATGTTCTACGCGGCGTTCCCGTTCATGGGGCTGGCAGAGGTCAGCACGATCTTCTTTGCCGCGCCGCTCTTTACCGCGTTGATGGCCGCGCCGTTTCTGGGTGAGCACATCGGCGCGCACCGCGCGGCGGCGCTTGCCGTGGGCTTCGCGGGCGTGGTGATCGCCATGCAGCCGGGCGGCGGGCTCGACTGGGTGGCGGTGCTGCCGCTGCTCTGCGCGCTCACCTATGCCGGCTCGCAAATCCTCGCCCGCCGCATCGGCGAGCGCGAGAGCACGCTTACCGTCGGGCTGTATACGCTGGCCTTCTCGGGGGTGCTGATCGTGCCCGCGGGCTGGGCAGTGGCACAGCTCGTGCCAGAGAGCGCCGCCACGCAGCACCTGCGCTGGGGCCTGCCCGAGGGCACGCTGACCGACCTCGCCCCCCTCGCCGCGCTGGGCCTCGTGGGGATGGTGGCCTACATGTTGGCCTCGCGCGCCTACCAGGTCGCCAACGCGAGCCTCGTCGCGCCCTTCGACTATTCCTACCTGCCCTTCGCCGCGCTGCTCGCCTACGTGGTCTGGGCCGAGGTGCCGCCCCCCGCCACGCTCGCGGGCATGACGCTCATCATCGCCTCGGGGCTCTATATCGGCTGGCGCGAGATGCGCGCGGCGCGGCGCGGCGACGCACCACCCGTGATCGCCGAGAGCACCTTCACGCCCGGTCACCTGCCGCCGCAGCCCGGACCAGAAGACGATCGCGCGCCGTGAGCATGACGGCCACCTCAGAGCGCGATCTCTCGGGCTATCTGCTGGTCTTCATGGCGGGCGTTTTGTGGTCCACCGTGGGGCTGGGTATCCGCCTGATCGAGGACGCGGCGGTCTGGCAGATCCTCTTCTACCGATCGCTCGCCATGAGCGTGTTTCTCTACGTCGTGGTGCGGCTGCGCTCGGGGCGCGCGCCGCTGGCGCGCATCGCCGCGATGGGCTGGCCCGGCGTGATCGCTGGCACCGCGCTCGTCGCGGCCTATACCGGCGGGATCACGGCGATCCAGTCCACCTCCGTTGCCAACGCGATGATGCTCTTTGCCGCCGCCCCGCTGATCGCGGCGGTGCTGGGGCGCATCATCCTTGGCGAGAGCGTGCGCCCCGCCACCTGGATCGCCATCGCCGTGGCTGCCTGCGGCATCGCCGTGATGGTCTGGGACAAGACCTCCGGCGCGGCGCTCAGGGGCAATCTCGCGGCGCTCGGCTCGGCGCTGGGGTTTGCCGTGTTCACCGTGGCGCTGCGCCGCGGACGCGCGGTCGAGATGATGCCCGCCGTGCTGCTCTCAGGGCTCATTGGCACCGTGGTCATGGCGGTGATCTCCCTCTCGCTTGGCCTGTCGCTGTCGCTCACCCCTCGCGACGCGGGGATTGCCACCGCCATGGGCGTCTTCCAGGTCGGCGCCGGTCTCATCCTCTACACGATCGGGTCGCGCAGTGTCCCCGCCGCCGAACTCACGCTTCTGTCGATGTCCGAAGTGGTGCTCGGGCCGGTCTGGGTCTGGCTGTTCCTGGGGGAGCGCGCCGAACCCACCACGCTTGTGGGCGGGGCGATCCTGCTGGCGGCCATCGCGGGCAACGCACTCTCGGGCGCGCGGCGCAAGCGCCCGCCGCCAATCCCCTGACCGGCCATTCCTTGCCGATGCGGCTATTTCCCCGGCGCTATCCTGCGTTAGGATGCGTTATGCTGCAGTGTGCTTTGTTTGGCCATATCCTCACAGGCAGGAAAGGAAGACAACATGACACGCAACACGATCATCGGCGCGCTGGCGGGCCTTGCGCTCGCAGGCTGCGTCGACACCAACGACAATCGCGAACTCACCGGTGCGGCCATCGGCGCAGGCGCGGGCCTGATCGGGGCTACCGTCTTTGACGCCAATGCCGGCTGGACGGTGGCCTCGACACTGGCGGGCGCGGCGGCGGGCACGCTCATCGCGCGTAACACCCGCACCAACCAATGCGCCTATGCGAATGGCGACGGCACCTACCGCACCGCGCCCTGCTGAGCCGGATTTCCCTGCGCGCCCGGACACGGGCGCGCAGCACGCGGCACTGGACCTTTGCCATCAAATCCGCCATATCGGACAGGGAATGAGCCGGAGGGTCTGATGGGTATTCTCAACACGCTATTGCGCGCCGTGACGTGGTGGAACGGGCAGACGCTCAACACCCAGTTCTACACCTGGCGCAACGGCGTGAAGGTGGGCGAGGACACGGAGGGCAACATCTTCTACCGCTCCCGTGACGGCAAGAAGCGCTGGGTGATCTTCAACGGCGAGGCCGAGGCCAGCCGGGTAAGCCCCGACTGGCACGGCTGGCTGCACTACACCTATGCCGAGCCGCCGAGCGACGCGCCGCTGCCACACAAGGCATGGGAAAAGCCCCATCAGGAGAACCTGACCGGCACGCCGCTGGCCTATGCGCCCGCCGGGTCGATTCGCCGCCCCGAACCGGTCGAGCGGCGCGACTACGAGGCGTGGACGCCGGAATAGGGGCCAAGCGATGTCCGAGAACAAGACCGAAGTCCTTGTGGGCGGACTGGTGCTGGCCGTGGCGCTGGGCTTCGTCGCCTATGCCGGTAAGACCACCGGCTTCACTACAGCGGGCGAGGAATATACCCTCAACGCCAGTTTCCGCAGCGCCGACGGCGTCAGCACGGGCACCGATGTGCGCCTCGCTGGCGTCAAGGTAGGCCGCGTGACCGAGCTGCGCCTCGATCCCGACACCTATCGCGCCAAGGCGATCTTTACCGTGCGCGAAGGCATCGACGTCCCCGATGACAGCGCCGTGGCGATCTCGTCCGAGGGGCTACTGGGCGGCAATTACGTCGAAATCCTGCCCGGCGGCTCGCCCTTTTACTTCACGCCGGGCGACGAGATCGAGTTCACCCAAGGATCGGTCAGCCTCGTCTCGCTCTTGATGAAATTCGTATCCGGCAACGAGGATGGAGCCGCGCAATGATCCGCGCAGCGGCGACCTGTCTGCTGATCGCCTGCGCACCGGGCGCGAACGCGCAGGAGGACACGGCCACGGGGCGCGGCGCGGTGCTGCGCGGGCTCGACAAGATCACCACAGAGCTGCGCGACCTCGACCTCGCCAATGGCGAGGCCGCCGAGATCGGCTCGCTCACGGTAAAGCTGACCGAATGCCGCTACCCCGAGGGCAACCCGGCGGGCGATGCCTATGCCCATGTTGCTATCCGCGAGACGCAAGGCGGCAAGCTGTGGTTCGACGGTTGGATACTGGCCTCCTCGCCCGCGCTCAACGCGCTGGAACATCCGCGCTACGATGTCTGGGTGATCCGCTGCACCACCTGAGCCGGGTCGCCCTCCAGCGGTAGCGCCGTTATATCCGCCTCTGTCTCCAGCGCCTCCGAAAGCCGCGCACGATACGCGGCGCGGTCGATCTCGACAGCCCCCAGCCGCGCCAGATGCGGCGTGATGAACTGCGTGTCAAACAGGACGAAGCCGCAGCGCCGCAGGTGATCGACCAAGTGCGCCAGCGCCCGTTTCGAGCCGTCGGTGCGGCGCGAGAACATGCTCTCGCCAAAGAACGCGCGCCCGAGCGTGACGCCATAGACCCCGCCCGCCAGCGTGCCCTCTTCCCACACCTCCAGCGAATGCGCGTGTCCGCGCGCGTGCAGCTCCAGGTAGGCCTCGCGGATTGGCGCACTGATCCAGGTATCGTCCCGGTCGGCGCAGGCATCCACCACGCCCGCGAAATCGGCATCGAGCGTGACCGTATATCCCCCCCGCCGCATCCGGCGGGCAAGACTGCGCGAGAGGTGAAATCCGTCCAGCGGCAGCACGCCCCGGCGCGGCGGATCGACCCAGAACACCTCGGCGTCGTCGCGATGCTCGGCCATCGGGAAAATGCCGGCAGCATAGGCGCGCAACAGCAGCGCGGGGGGCAGGAAGGCGGGCATCACTCCCGCAGGTTGGTTTCGAGCCAGTGTTCGAGCCAGTGGATATTGTAGTTGCCGCTGCGGATGTCTTCCTCCTGCAGCAGCGCGTGAAACAGCGGCACCGTGGTGTCCACCCCGTCCACGATCAACTCGCCCAGCGCGCGGGCAAGACGGCGCAGCGCGGTGTCGCGGTCGGCCCCGTGAACGATCAGCTTGGCGATCAGGCTGTCGTAATAGGGGGGGATGCGATAGCCGTCATAGAGCGCCGAATCCATCCGCACGCCAAGCCCGCCGGGCGCGTGAAACTGCGTGATTGTGCCCGGGCGCGGGGCGAAATCCGGCAGCTTCTCGGCATTAATGCGCACCTCGATGGCGTGGCCGTTGATCACCAGCTCATCCTGCGTGAAGGACATCGGCAGCCCCTCGGCCACGCGGATCTGCTCGCGCACGAGGTCCACGCCAAAGATCGCCTCGGTCACCGGGTGCTCGACCTGCAACCGCGTGTTCATCTCGATGAAGAAGAACTCGCCGTTCTCGTAGAGAAACTCGATCGTGCCAGCGCCGCGATAGTCGATATTGGCGCAGGCATCGGCACAGATCGCGCCGATACGCGCGCGCTCCTCGTCGGTGATGCAGGGGCCGGGGGCCTCTTCCAGCACCTTCTGGTGACGCCGCTGAAGCGAGCAGTCCCGCTCGCCCAGATGCACGGCGCGGCCCTTGCCGTCACCAAACACCTGCACCTCGATATGGCGCGGCGTGGTCAGGTATTTCTCGATATAGACCTCGTCATTGCCAAACGCGGCCTTGGCCTCGGACCGCGCGGTGAGAAAGGCGCGCTCCAGCTCGCCCTCGTCGCGCGCCACCTTCATGCCGCGCCCGCCGCCGCCCGCCGTCGCCTTGACGATCACCGGATAGCCGATCTCGGCGCACAGCGCCTTGGCCTCTGCGACGTCGGCGATGCCCCCCTCCGAGCCGGGCACGCAGGGCACGCCCAGCGCCTTCATCGTGTCCTTGGCGGTGATCTTGTCGCCCATGATGCGGATATGCTCGGCCGAGGGACCGATGAAGGTGAGGTCGTGATCCTCGACGATCTGCACGAAATTGGCGTTCTCCGACAGGAAGCCATAGCCCGGATGGACCGCCTGCGCACCGGTCACCTCGCAGGCGGCGATGATCGCGGGGATCGACAGGTAGCTCTCCGACGATGCTGGCGGGCCGATGCACACGGTCTCGTCGGCCATGCGCACATGCATCGCGTCGGCGTCCGCCGTGGAATGGACGGCGACCGAGCGGATGCCCATTTCGCGCGCCGCGCGGATCACGCGGAGCGCGATCTCGCCGCGGTTGGCCACAAGGATCTTGTCGAACATGCCCGCCTCACTCGATAATCATCAGCGGTGCGCCGTATTCGACCGCCGCGCCATCCTCGATCAGGATGCGCCGGACGGTGCCCGCACGCGGCGCGGGGATGTGGTTCATGGTTTTCATCGCCTCGATGATCAGCAGCGTGTCGCCCTCGCTCACCTGCTGGCCCACGCTGACAAAGGAGGGCGCGCCGGGCTCGGCCTGCATGTAGACGGTGCCAACCATCGGCGAGGTGACGGCGCCGGGGTGGCTCGCGGGGTCATCCACGGGCTCGACGGGTGCGGCCGCGGGCGCCGACGCCGCGGCAGCCGACGCAACGGCAGGCGCCGCCGGCGCGCTGCTCACCTGCGTGGTGACGGTCTCGCCCCGTCGGCTCACCCGCACGTTGAGCGTGTCGTCCTGCCCGTATTCGCGCTTGACCGACAGCTCGGTAAGATCGTTCTCGTTCAACAACTCCGCGAGCGCCCGGATAAAGGCCACGTCCGATTCATGCGTTTCGTTCGACATTTGCTTCCTCGGTAACGGCGATGGTGCGCGCAGGCCGCGCCCATCGCAATGGTTTCCGACGCTTATAGGGCATGCAGATGCATGAGAAAAGCGGCCATTTCCCCCACGGCACCCGGGCTCAGAGCGGCATTCCCGACAGCTTCGCCACCAGTTCGGCAAGCTTGCGCGCGCCGAATTTCTCCAGCAGGCGGGCGCGGTAGACCTCGATGGTGCGATGGCTCAACCCCAGCTCCAACCCGATTTCCTTGGACGTGAGCCCCCGGCACGTCAGGATCGCCACCTCGCGCTCGCGCCGTGTGAGCGCGACGAGCGGGCGCTCGTCGGAAAGATCGGCAAATGACCAGATGCCGCGCGCGAACGGCGCCTCGGGCGTCAGCGACTGCCCCCGCACCCGGCACCAGAACAGCGCGCCCGAGCCGCGCCGCATCACCCGCTCGTCGGCATAGCGCCCGGTCTCGCGCATCACGGCCAGCGCGTCCGAGCCGATCCGGCGGTAATCCTCGATCGAAGGGTAGAATCGCGCCAACGGCACGCCCGCGTAATCGCCCGGATCCCCGCCAAAGATCGCGGCGAATTGCCGGTTGCAGGCGCGGATGATCCGGTGTTCCAACACGGCAAGCCCGACCGGCGCATGATCGAAGGCGAGTTTCTCGGTCTCCATGTCCCCGTTATGCCGCGCCTGCGGCAGCGCTCCAAGCGAATTGCGCGGGGCGGACGTCTTGCCATGATCGCGCGAAAGGCGTAAGGCGCGGGCCCAAGCGGTCGCAGCCTACCCGCTCTAAAAAACAAGGACACAAGGTATGGATACAATCGTCATCTGCTCGGGCGGGCTCGATTCCGTGACCCTTGCCCACAAGACCGCCGCCGAGCGCCGTCTCGCGGCGCTCTTGTCGTTCGACTACGGGCAACGCCACGTCAAGGAGGTCGAGAGCGCGCGCGCCTGCGCGGCGCGGCTCGGCGTGCCGCACCGGGTGGTCGATCTGCGCGGCGTGGGCGCGGCGCTCTCGGGCTCGGCGCTCACCGACGACGTCGACGTGCCCGACGGCCACTATGCCGAGGACACGATGAAGATCACCATCGTCCCGAACCGCAACGCCATCATGCTGGCCGTGGCCTTCGGCATGGCGGCGGCGCAAAAGGCGGGTGCGGTCGCGGCGGCGGTGCATGGCGGCGATCACTTCATCTACCCCGATTGCCGCCCCGGATTCATCGCCGCCTTCCAGGCGATGCAGGATCACGCGCTCGAAGGCGTGGCCGAGGTGGAGCTCTGGACGCCCTATGTCCACGGCTCCAAGGCCGATATCGTGGCCGACGGCGCACGCCTCGGCGTGCCCTTCGCCGAGACATGGTCGTGCTACAAGGGGGGGCTGCGCCATTGCGGGCGTTGCGGCACCTGCGTCGAGCGGCGCGAGGCGTTCCACCTCGCCGGGATCGATGACCCGACCGCCTATGACGACCCCGATTACTGGCAGGCCGCGGTGGAGGGGCGCTGATGTACCGGATCACCAAGGAATTCCACTTCTCCGCCTCGCATCAGCTCTTCGGTCTGCGCGAGGGACACCCCTGCGCGCGGCTGCACGGGCACAACTATATCGTGGTGGTGGAACTGGCCGCCGTGGACCTCGACGAGACCGGATTCGTGCGCGACTACCACGACCTTGCCGCGCTGAAATCCTATATCGACGACCATCTCGACCACCGCCACCTCAACGACGTTCTGGGCGACGGTTGCGTGACAGCCGAACGCATGGCGCGGCATTTCTTCGACTGGTGCCGCGCCCGCTGGCCCGAGGTCTCGGCGGTGCGGGTGAGCGAGACGCCCAAGACATGGGCGGAATACCGGCCGTGACCGATCCCGTCCGCGTCTCGGAAATCTTCGGGCCCACCATCCAGGGCGAGGGCGCGCTGATCGGGCAGCCCACCGTATTCGTACGCACCGGCGGCTGCGATTACCGCTGTTCGTGGTGCGACAGCCTGCACGCGGTGGATGCAGAGTATCGCCACACATGGGCGCCGATGCAGCCCGCGGACGTGATGGCCGAGGTGGCCCGCCTCTCGGGCGACCGGCCGATCCTCGTCACGCTCTCGGGCGGCAATCCCGCGATCCAGCCGCTTGGCCCGCTGATCGGGATGGGGCACGCGCGCGGCTACCGATTCGCGATGGAGACCCAAGGCTCTGTCGCGCGCGACTGGTTCGCCGATCTCGACATGCTGGTGCTTTCGCCCAAGCCGCCCTCGTCGGGCATGGCGGTGGACTGGGCAGCGTTCGACGCTTGCCGCGCCGCCGCGGGCGATGCGCCGACGGTGCTCAAGATCGTCGTGTTCGACGAGGCCGATTATCACTGGGCACGCGAGGTGGCGGCGCGGTATCCATCCTTGGCCGTCTATCTGCAACCGGGCAACCACACCCCGCCCCCGCCCGGAGATGACACGGCGGTGGTGGACCAGGCGGGCATCGACGCGCGGATGCGCTGGCTGGTGGATCGGGTGGTGGCCGATGGCTGGTTCGCGGCGACCGTTCTGCCGCAACTGCACGTGACGCTCTGGGGCAACAAGCGCGGGGTGTAAAAGGAGACCACGATGAGCGACAACGACATCTACAAGGACCTGACGCAGCTTGGCGGCGCGACCCGCGTGCCGCAAAGCCCCGAGGAGGCGGAACTCGAACGCGTCGCCAACCCGCAGGCCGACACCGCCTACGCGGTGCGCTTCACCGCGCCGGAGTTTACCTCGCTCTGCCCGATGACCGGCCAGCCGGATTTCGCGCATCTGGTGATCGACTACGTGCCGGGCGCGTGGCTGGTAGAGAGCAAGTCGCTCAAGCTCTACCTCACCAGTTTTCGCAACCACGGCGCGTTCCACGAGGATTGCACGGTTTCCATCGCCCGGCGGCTGGTCGAGTTCCTCAGCCCGCAATGGCTGCGCATCGGCGGCTACTGGTATCCGCGCGGCGGCATCCCCATCGACGTGTTCTGGCAGACCGGCCCCGCGCCCGAAGGCGTCTGGCTGCCCGACCAGGGCGTGCCGCCCTATCGCGGGCGGGGGTGAGCGCGGCGGGGATGGCGTGAAGCGGGCGTTGGGCATTTGGCGATGAGCCGCGCAGCGCCCGACCGCCGGGTGGGTGCAAACTCGATTACGCTCTGCGATTTATGGTGCAAGATACTTCAGAAATCACCGCTATTTGCGCCGTTGCAGAAGCGCCCGCCCGAGGGGGCGGTCGGGCGCTGCGCGGCGGCGCGTAAACGCACCTTGTCCCGCGCCGAGGGCAGGATGCGAATGGCGGGAACAGGCCATTCACCCACGCGCCTTCAACGAAAAAGGCCCCCACCTTCCGGCGCGGGCCTCTTTCCATAGGCGCGACTACTCAGCCGGCGCTCGCGCCGCCCTTCTTGCCCTTGGTCTCGGCATAGATGATCAGCGGCGCGGCGTCCGATGTCGCCGCCTCCTCGTTGACCACCACTTCCTCGACATTCTCGAGGCTGGGCAGGTCGAACATCGTGTCGAGCAGGATATCCTCAAGGATCGAGCGCAGCCCCCGCGCCCCGGTCTTGCGGGCGATGGCGCGCTTGGCGATGGCCTTGAGCGCATCGTCGGTAAAGGTCAGCGTCGCGTTCTCCAGCTCGAACAGGCGCTGATACTGCTTGATCAGCGCGTTCTTTGGCTCGGTCAGGATGGTGACGAGCGCCTCCTCGTCGAGATCCTCCAGCGTCGCCAGCACCGGCAGGCGGCCGACGAATTCCGGGATCAGCCCGAACTTGAGCAAATCCTCCGGCTCCAGCGACGTCAGGACCTCGCCGATGCCGCGCTCGTCCTCGTCGCGCACATCGGCGCCAAAGCCCATCGCGCTGCCCTTGCCGCGCTGCGAGATGATCTTGTCGAGCCCGGCAAAGGCGCCGCCGCAGATGAACAGGATGTTAGTGGTGTCCACCTGCAGGAATTCCTGCTGCGGATGCTTGCGCCCGCCCTGCGGCGGCACGCTCGCCACGGTGCCTTCCATCAGCTTCAGCAGCGCCTGCTGCACGCCCTCGCCGCTGACGTCGCGGGTGATCGACGGGTTCTCGGACTTGCGGGTGATCTTGTCGACCTCGTCGATATAGACGATGCCACGCTGCGCGCGCTCGACATTGTACTCGCTCGACTGCAACAGCTTGAGGATGATGTTCTCCACGTCCTCGCCGACATAGCCAGCTTCGGTCAGCGTGGTGGCATCGGCCATCGTGAACGGCACGTCGAGAATGCGCGCCAGCGTCTGCGCCAGCAGCGTCTTGCCACAGCCGGTCGGGCCGATCAGCAGGATGTTCGACTTGTTGAGCTCGATATCGCTCTTGCCGGAGTTGTTGAGCCGCTTGTAGTGGTTGTGCACCGCCACCGAGAGCACGCGCTTGGCCATCGCCTGGCCGATCACGTAATCGTCGAGCACCTTGGCGATGTCGTGCGGCGTGGGCACGCCGTCGGTCGCCTTGAGCCCCGCGCTCTTGGTCTCCTCGCGGATGATGTCCATGCACAGTTCCACGCATTCATCGCAGATGAATACCGTGGGCCCTGCGATCAGCTTGCGCACCTCGTGCTGGCTCTTTCCGCAAAAACTGCAATAGAGCGTGTTCTTGCTGTCGCCGGAATTGTTCGCCATGGCTTTCCTTTCAGCGCCGCCGGTTGGGCGGCATGCGCGTCGTCTCGTCTCGTTCGTCCCACCAGCTTAAGTCAGGGTGGAAAGCACCACAATGCGATTTTCTCGACCGCCCGCGCACGGGCGATCACCGTTCATTCATCGCCTCATTTGGCGTCATCGCCGTCGCCGGGCTTGTTACGGTTGGTCACGATCTCGTCGATGAGGCCCCATTCCTTCGCCTCTTCGGGTGACATGAAATTGTCGCGCTCCAGCGCCGCCTCGACGGTTTCGATATCCTGCCCGGTATGGCGGACATAGATCTCGTTGAGCCGGTCCTTGAGCTTCTGCGTTTCCTTGGCGTGAATCATGATGTCGGTGGCCTGCCCCTGGTAGCCGCCCGAGGGCTGGTGCACCATGATCCGGCTGTTGGGCAGCGAAAAGCGCATGCCCTTCTCGCCCGCGGTGAGCAGCAGCGACCCCATGCTTGCCGCCTGTCCGATGACCAGCGTGCTGACCTTGGGCTTGATGTACTGGATGGTGTCGTAGATCGACAGCCCGCTCGTCACCACGCCGCCGGGGCTGTTGATGTACATGCTGATTTCCTTGGACGGATTCTCCGCCTCGAGGTGCAGAAGCTGCGCCACGATCAGGCTCGACATGCCATCATGCACCGGCCCGCTGAGAAAGATGATCCGCTCCTTCAGAAGCCGCGAGAAGATGTCGTAGGCGCGTTCGCCCCGGCTGGTCTGCTCGACCACCATGGGCACGAGCGTGTTCATGTATGTCTCGAAAGGGTCTTTCATCCTGTCCCGCCTGCTGTTGCGGCCCGGCCGTCCTGTCCGCGCCAATAGGTTTCGCCGATCGTAACCGACGGCGTGCTAACGGAGTCTTAGTGACGCGCCCCACCCCCTGCAAGGGCGCGCGCGCGATTCGACGCCGTGTTGCGCAAAAGTCTGAGCCCGCTCCGGGCGCCCCCCCCCGCGATCACGGGTTTGGCAATTGCCGCGCGCGCGAAATCGCCCTAGATTGAGCGAAAAAGGAGCAACGGCACATGCTCACGACCGCCCCCGACAGCGCCGACCTGGCGCAAATGCAGCAGAACGCCACCGACGCGGCTGAATTCCTGCGCGCGCTCGGCCACGAGGGGCGGCTGATGATCCTGTGCTACCTCGTCACCGGCGAGAAATCCGTCTCAGAGCTCGAGGCCCTCCTCGGCGCGCGGCAGGCGGCGGTCTCGCAACAGCTTGCGCGGCTGCGCCACGAGGGCCTGGTACGCACGCGCCGCGACGGCAAGACCATCTACTACAGCCTTGCCGACGCGCGCGCCGAACGCCTGCTCGGCGTCCTGTACGAGATGTTCTGCGCCCCCGACGCGCAGGGGCGCAATAGCTAGGCGCGGCTCAGGCCGCCGCCACCGTCTTGTCCACCGCGAAGGCGGCGAAGGCGTCGTCCACCTGCGTGTGATTCACGTGGTTCGCATAGTTGCTGATCGTCTTCACGGACATCGCGAGGATGATCTCCAGCACGTGGATATCCGAGTATCCCGCGGCCTTGAACGCCTCGGCCTCGGCCTTCGTCGGCAGGCCGCGCGTCTCCCACATGTGATGGGTAAAGCGGCGCAGCGCTTCCAGCTTGGCATCATCGAGCGGCTTGCCGTCGCGCAGCGCCTGCGTGTGCGCCTCCGACAGCTTCGAGACATTCACCGCCAGCATCGAGTGCGCGGCGGTGCAATAGTCGCAGCCATTGGCGAGCGAGATGGTCAGGAACACGACCTCCTGCTCCGGCGGCGTGAAATTGCCCTGCTCTCGGAAATGCGCATAGCCGTGCAGATAGGTACTCAGCAGCCCCGGATTGATCGCCATGCCGCGATACATGTTCGGCACGAAACCGAGCTTGGCGCGCGCGCCGTCCAGCATCTCCTTGGCCGCGCCTTTAGCGGCATCGTCGCTCACCGGGGCAGTGGTGATCTTGAATTCGGCAGTCATGTAAGCCTCCTTTGATTACGCTCACACCATAGCTAATCTGGGGCCGCGCGCCATGTAACCGCCCCGCCGGTCACCACATCGTGAGGCCAGTGCACTGGCGCAGACATGCCTGTGCGCGAATGCGCGCGCCTTGGCTTCATCTTGCCGGAAATATCCCGGGGGTGTGGGGGCAGTGCCCCCACCCGGGCCGCGCCCCGCTCACACCTTCTCCTGCGTGTGCCGACGCAGTTCCGCCCGCGCCACCTGCCGCCGGTGGACCGCGTCCGGCCCGTCAGCCAGGCGCAACGTGCGCAGATGCGTCCACATCGCCGAAAGCGGCACATCCTGGCTGATGCCCTGCGCGCCGAACAACTGCACCGCCTCGTCCACGACCTTCAGCGCCACGCGCGGCGCGACCACCTTGATCTGGTGAATCCACGGCGCGGCGGCGCGCGCGTCGCCCTGATCCATCATCCAGGCGGCCTTAAGGCACAAGAGCCGCGCCTGCTCGATCTCCATCCGGCACTCGGCGATGATGTCGTGATTCGCCCCAAGTTGCGCCAACGGCTTGCCGAACGCCTCCCGCTCGAGGCCACGGCGGCACATCATCTCCAGCGCCGCCTCGGCCATGCCGATGGCTCTCATGCAGTGATGGATGCGCCCCGGCCCCAGCCTGCCTTGCGCGATCTCGAAGCCGCGGCCCTCGCCCAGCAGCAGGTTCTCCGCCGGCACCCGCACCCCGGTAAACCGGATATGCATGTGCCCGTGCGGCGCGTCGTCATGACCGTAGACCTCCATCGCGCGCAGCACCTCGATGCCGGGGCTGTCGGCGGGCACCACGATCATCGCGTGACGCTGATGCTTCGGCAGGTCGTCGCCGCCGGTCCGCACCATCACGATATAGACGGCACAGCGCGGATCGCCCGCGCCCGTGGCCCACCACTTCTCGCCGTCGAGCACGTATTCGTCCCCCTCGCGCACGCAGGACATGGCGATGTTGGTCGCGTCAGAGCTTGCCACCTCCGGTTCGGTCATCAGGTAGGCCGAGCGGATTTCCCCCTCCATCAGCGGTTTCAGCCACCGCGCCTTCATCTCGGCACTGCCATAGCGGTGAAACACCTCCATGTTGCCGGTGTCGGGCGCGTTGCAGTTGAACACCTCCGGCGCCAGCGGGCTGCGGCCCATGACTTCGGCGAAATAGGCATAGTCCACGGTGCGCAGCCCGGCCCCGCCCTCGTCGGTCAGCCACAGGTTCCACAGGCCCTCGGCCCGCGCCTGCGCCTTCAGCCCGTCGAGGATCTCCACCTGCCGCGGGCTGAGCGCCCAGCGGTCGTCGCGCGCCACCTCGGCGTGGAACTCCGCCTCGCAGGGCGCGATCTCGTCGCGCACCATCGCCGCCACTTGTTCGAGACGCCCCTGCCACTCGGGCCGCAAACCCAGATCCATCCCGCTCTCCCTTGCCGCTTGGTCCTGCCCGCCAGACTGCGCGCCGATCCCGGCAGGTTACAAGCCCCTATTCGGCCCGCTCAGCCCCCGGTGGCCGACGCGGCAACGGCGTCGCGGTCGATACGGAAATGCCGGTAGAGATCGCCGATCGTGCCCGTTTGCCCGAAATGCTCCACCCCGTGGGAAATCGTCCGGTGCCCGGCCACCGCTCCCAGCCAGGCCAGCGTCGCGGGGTGCCCGTCGATCACCGTCACCAGCGTGCAGTGCCGCGGCAGCGGGGCGAGCAGCCGCTCGGCATGGCTCATTGCATCCGCGTTGCCGCGCGCGCGCTCGCGCTGCGCCGCGGTCCAGCCCGCGTTGAGCCGGTCCGCCGACGTCACCGCCAGCACACCCACGTCGCGGCGCGTGCCGCCCGCCAGCCCCGCCGCCGCGATTGCCTCGTCGGCCACCGCGCCCTGATAGGCGATCACCACCTCGCAATTTGGCCCCGGCGGGCGCAGCCAGTAGGCACCGTCGATGGCCCCCTGCCGGAACGCATCATCGGCGCGCTTGCCGGGCTGTTCCAGCGGCTTGGTACTCAGCCGCAGGTAGACCGAGCCGCCGGTCTCGTCGCGCAGCCACGTCCGCTCGTCCACGCCCCCTCCCCTGTCGCCCTCGCCATCGCGCTGCAAGTAGTCGAAGGCCCATTCCAGGATCACCGCCAGCTCGTCGGCAAAGGCGGGCTCGAAACTCGCCAGCCCGTCCTGCGCCATGCCCGTCAGGGGCGTGCCCACCGATTGGTGCGCGCCCCCCTCGGGCGCCAGCGTCACCCCCGATGGCGTGCCCGCCACGATGAACCGCGCATCCTGGTAACAGGCGTAATTGAGCGCATCGAGCCCGCGATGCACGAACGGATCATAGACCGTGCCGATGGGGATCAGCCGTCGGCCCCACAGGCTGTGCGCCAGCCCCGCCGCCCCCAGAAGCAGAAAGAGGTTCATCTCGGCGATGCCCAGCTCAAGGTGCTGCCCCTCGGGCGAGAAATTCCATTTCGCGGTCGAGGGGATGCGATGCTCGATAAAGGCATCGCGCTGCTCGGTCCGCGAAAACAGCTTGCGACGGTTGACCCACGGCCCCAGCCCGGTGGTGCCCGTCACGTCCGGCGAGGTGGTCAGGATGCGCGCCGCGAGCGCACTATCGCCCCGCGCCAGCCCGTCGAGCATCTTGCCGAATGCCATCTGCGTCGAGATTTCGCGGTCCGTCACCGCCGCAACTTCGGGCACCGCCAGCCGTGCGTCTCCATACCGCCGCGCACCCTTGGCAAAGAACGGCACACCGTCAAGAAAGGCGTGCAGGCTGTCCACATCTTCGACCCCGGCAAAGCGGTCCCATTCCTGCCCCTCGGGAATGCCCATATGCGTCTGCCACTCGGCCATCTGCGCCTTTGTCATCAGCCCGCCATGGTTGTCCTTGTGGCCCGCGATAGGCGTGCCCCAGCCCTTGATCGTGTAGGCGAGGAAACAGGTCGGGCGGTCGTGGTCGATGCTCGCGAATGTCTCGGCCATGGTCGCCACGCAATTGCCGCCGAGGTTTTCCATCAGGTCCGCCAGTTCGCGGTCGCTCCGCCGCTCGATCAGCGCGGTCACCTCGCCCTGATCGCCCAGGTCGTCCATCAGCCGCTGCCGCCAGACCGCGCCGCCCATATAGGTCAGCGCCGAATATTCCGCGTTGGGGCATTGGTCGATCCAGTCGCGCAGCGCCTCGCCCCCCGGTTCGGCAAAGGCCGCCCGTTGCAGCGCGCCGTATTTCACCCGCACCACGTCCCAGCCGAAGGCGTCGAAAATCTTCTCGATCCGCTCGAACAGCCGCTCGCGCACGATCCCGTCCAGCGATTGGCGGTTGTAGTCGATAATCCACCAGCAATTGCGCAGGTCGTTCTTCCAGCCCTCCTGCAACGCCTCGTAGACATTGCCCTCGTCCAGCTCCGCATCGCCCACCAGCGCCACCATGCGACCCAGCGGCACATCGGCCCCCCACGCCTTGGCGGTAATGTAATCCTGCACCAGCGCGGCAAAACTCGTGATCGCCACGCCAAGGCCCACCGACCCCGTGGAGAAATCCACGTCATCCACGTCCTTGGTGCGGCTTGGATAGCTCTGCACGCCGCCCAGGCCGCGAAACGCCTCCATCCGCGCGCGGTCGAGGTTGCCCATCAGGTATTGCATCGCGTGAAACACCGGCGAGGCGTGCGGCTTGACCGCCACCCGGTCCTCAGGACGCAGCGTCGAGAAATAGAGCGCCGTCATGATCGACACCATCGACGCCGAGCTCGCCTGATGCCCGCCCGTCTTGATCCCGTCCACCTTGGGCCGGACGTGGTTGGCGTGATGGATCATCCAGTGCGACAGCCACAACAGCCGCTGCTCGACTGTCTTGAGGTGGTCGGTCCCTGTCTCGGTCATGGCGCGCCCCATCCCCCTGTTTTCACTGGTCCGCGAACGGCAACGGCGCGATCCGCGCAGGCACCGTTCCGCCCTCCAGCGCGACCGTCAGTCCCGCCGTATCCTCCGCTAGGTCGGCCCGCACAATCCCGACACCGATGGTCTGCCCAAGGCGCCGGGAAAACGCAAACTCGCAAACCCGCCCGACATCCGTCTCCCCCAACATCAGCGGCACCGGGTGGCCCGGCGGCGTCGGGCGGCTATCGAGCACAAGCCCCACGCGCCTGCGCGCCGGGCCCTGCGCCGCGATCCGCTCCAATGCCGCGCGACCGACGAAATCGTGCCCCGCCCCGAGATCGACCAGCGCACCCAGCCCCATCTCGAACGGGTCCGCCCGCGCACCCTGCCAGCGCATGTCGGCCCCGTAGGAAACGAGCCCGCTTTCCAGCCGCTCGATATCGTTGGGCGCCCCGGGTCCGATCCCCCAGGGCGCGCCCGCCTCGGCCACCAGGTCCCACAGCTCGCCACCACGCGCGCCATCCCTGAGATACAGCTCGAACCCGCCCTGCTTGGACCAGCCCGACCGCGCGAGGAGCAGCGGGATGCCGTGCAGCTCGGCTTCCTCGAAGCCGAAATACCGCATGTCCCGCACGCGCGGACCAAACACCGCCTCGGCCACCAGCACCGCCTTCGGCCCCTGGATCGCCAGCGGCGACACGTCCGGCTCACCCACCGCCACGTCCCAGCGCCGCTCGCGCCCGATGGCCGCGGCCCACAGGTGAATGTCGCTGTCGGCGACCGACAGCCAATACCGGTCCTCGGCCAGCTTCAGCAGCACCGGGTCGTTGATGAGCCACCCCTCGTGATCGCATAGCGGCACGTAACGGCCCTGCCCGATCCGCGTCTTCGTCAGGTCGCGCGGCGTCAGGTACTGCGCCAGCCGCCCGGCATCCGGCCCGGTCAGTTCGACCTGCCGCTGCGCCGCCACGTCCCACATCGCCACCCCGGTCATCAGCCGGTCATACTCGGCATCGGGATCGCCGAAATGCCCGGGGATCAGCATGTGATTGTAGACCGAGAAGCCCCGCACCCCGCTTCGAACGGTGGCGTCGAAGAACGGCGATTTGCGCAGGTTCGGACCGATGGAAATCTGGAATGGCATCAGGATGCTTTCGTGCTGGAGATGGACATATCAGGCGGTATCGCGGAGCACGGTACGGCTCAGCGCCCCGTCCAGATCGTCGAGGATATCGGCAACATCCTCAAGCCCCACCGACAGCCGGATCAGCCCGTCGCTGATTCCGTGCGCGGCGCGCTCCTCGGCGCTGTAGGTCGAATGCGTCATCGAGGCGGGATGCTGGATCAGCGTCTCGGCATCGCCCAGCGACACGGCGCGCGCGATCATCCGCAGCCCGTTCATCATCCGGCGCCCGGCCTCCAGCCCGCCTGTCAGCTCGAAGGCGATCATCGCGCCGGGCAGCGCCATCTGCCGGCAGGCCAGCGCATGCTGGCCAAAGCTCTCCAGTCCCGGGTAATGCACGGCCGCCACCTCCGGGTGCCCCTCCAGCCACTCGGCCACCACGCGCGCGCTGGCGCAATGCCGCTCCATCCGCAACGACAGCGTCTTGAGCCCGCGCATCACCAGCATCGCGTTGAACGGTGCCATCACCGCGCCGGTCATGTCCTTCATGCCCACCAGCCGGATCTCGCCAATCGCCTCGGCACGGCCCACGACCAGCCCCGCCACCAGGTCGCCATGCCCGCCCAGGTACTTGGTCGCCGAATGCACCACCAGGTCGGCGCCCAGCGCGATCGGGCGCGTCAGGTAAGGGGTGGCATAGGTGTTGTCCACCACCACCTGCGCGCCGCCCTCGTGGGCGATGGCCGCCACCGCCTCGATATCCACCAGCCGCATGTTGGGGTTGGCGGGCGTCTCGAAATAGACCACGCGGGTGCGGTCAGAGATCGCCGCGCGCAGGTTCTCGGGCTCGGTCATGTCCACATGGGTCACCGTGATACCGAACTTGCGCAGCCCGTGATGCATGAACGCAAACGTGCAGCCATAGAGCGTCTGGTCCACGATCACCTCGTCGCCGGGCGCCAGCAGCGTCCACAAGACAGACGTGATCGCCCCCATCCCGGAGGCCAGCGCCAGCCCCGCCTCGGCCCCCTCGAGCGAGGCCGCGCGGCGCTCCAGCAGGTCGCAGGTGGGGTTCGAGATGCGCGAATAGACGTGCCCCGCGCGCTCCCCGGCGAATAGCTCGCCCCCCACCTCGGCCGACTCGAAGGCAAAGGTCGAGGTCAGGTGCAGCGGCGGCGTCAGCGCGCCCTCGTGGTCAAGCGGGTCGTACCCGAGATGGATGGCGCGGGTGGCGAAGCCTTGGGAATTGCTCATGTCTGATCTCCTGTTTGTGGCAGGATATCGCATCATGTCGGGGCACGGATTGCTTTGTGTCCCAATATATCGCAGTATTTTGGCATACTATGCCAACGTGAGGCCAAAAATGGACGACAAGGACCGTCAGATCATCCGCGCCCTGCAACGCGACGGGCGCATATCGAACCAGGACCTCGCCGCACAGGTCAGCCTCTCGCCCTCGCCCTGCCTGCGCCGGGTGCGCAATCTCGAAAAGGCGGGCGTGATCCGCGGCTACGCCGCGCGGGTGGACGCGCGCGCCTGCGGCCTCGCGATCACCGCCTTCGTGCGCATCCGCCTGGAGCGCCACGACGAAACCACCGTGCAGACCTTCGAGCGCGAGGTGGGCCGGATGCAAGAAGTGACCGAATGCCACGTCATGACCGGCCAGACCGACTACCAGCTTCGGGTCGTCGTCGCCTCGCTCGACGCCTACGAGGCGTTCATCCGCGCCCGGCTCCAGCGCATCGGCGGAATCGGCTCGATCGACACCAGCTTCGCCTACGGCATCGTCAAGGACAGCCCGGTGTTCCCGGCAGAGTGAGGGAGGGGCGGCATTGCACGGTCACGCAGGGCCTGCCCCGCGCGAACCCAACGCGCACCCGCCGTCGCGCCGGTCACATCATGCCGATATGAAATAAATTTGGTGCGGTCGAGAAGCATAATAAGCGGATTTCATAGCTGTCACCAAAAAACCGAGAAGGGCGCTGACCGCGCCCTTCTCCGAGAGTCTTTGCTCTGGATGCGATGATCAACTGGACGGAAGTACTCGCTTCACGAAGGTGATATCACCGACCATGCCGGATTCACGGTGTCCGGGCACGTTGCAGGCAAAGCCCATCTCGGTCTTTTTGCCGAACGTCCAGGTCACTTTTGCGGTTTGACCAGGCTCCAGCAGGACGCTGTTGGCATCATCATGCATCATGCCGGCCTGCATCATCTTGTCGTGATTGACCTCGTCGACCGTCATCATGCCGGTCTCCATCATCTTCTTCATTTCGTCGATGTGGCCTTGCCACATTCTCTCAGTGCCGAGGTTGAACTCATGCACGAATTCGCCATCGTTGCTGACCACGAACGTGATGGTCTCCCCTTCCATAGCCTGAATGTTTGATGGCTCAAACGCCATCTCGGTCATGCTGACCTCGATAACGCGATCCGCCTTTGCCGGGTTGCCGGACTGCCCCATCATGGCTGCGTGTCCACCTCCGTGACCGCCGTCGTGGCCTGCCCCTGCGAAAGCGGTTGAGGTCGCAAGAGCAAACGCGACGCTTGCCATGGCTGTTCGATAAGGTTGCATATCAGTTCCTTGTGTCGGTCGAGTGTAGTGTTGAGTGGTTGAAATCAGACCGCCTGTCGTGGGGGCGGCGGATCGGATACCGGCGTGAACCGGTCCGCCACGCAGGCGACCGTGACCGGCTTCAGGTCAGAAGCACGTTGTGTCTGGGGGGGATCTTTGCGTTGGGTGCCGATTGCGGATAATGAGCAGGTCATGCCCGGATGACAGTCCTCTGACCGGTCAGCTTCGCCATGCTCGTGACGCACAGAAGCGCTGGTTTCCGATGCATGCTGCACATGCTGGACATCGGTGGCCCCAAGATACATCCCTGCTCCGCCTGGAAGGACGACGGAGGTCGCAAGTATGGCCAGCCAGGCGATAAGGGCCGCCCCCATGCGTCGCGCCGAATCCATCAGAAAATCCCGTTTTCCTTCTGAAGGGCGCGCACATAGGCGGTGATCGCCTTCACGTCGGCATCTGTCACGCCGTCCACCGGCGGCATGTTTCCATAGCGCCAGTGATGCGCCCGGACACCATTCTTAGCCGCCATCACGAAGGCCATGTCCGAGTGATGGCTGGGTTCGTAAATCTTGTGCACCAGGGGCGGGCCTTTGCCTTCGCGACCTGCGGCATCGTCCCCGTGACAGGCTGCGCATTTCGCGTTGAAGGCACGCTCTCCCATTTGCGCCAGGGACGACAAGTCGTCCGGCACGCTGACCGCGACGATGGCCGCACCGTCCGCGATGTCCGAGGTGTCGGGCGGGGTCATGGAATGCCCGTTCGGGCCTGGCCCGGTACGTGTGCTCTGCCAAACGAACGCACCTGCCCCCGCAACCAGCACAGCCGCGATCATCCAACCGAGTTTGCTCAT
>NZ_PDNI01000074.1:0-240000 GCF_002925845.1 Roseovarius nitratireducens
GCTTCAGCGTGAAAGAATCGTGTTATGATCGTACCCTCAGAAAAATGAGCCGCAGCCGGGTCGAAGGCTCATTTTTCTGAGGGTACGATCATGCAATATGACACCGGCAAACACTGCGTCTTCTATCACCGCTACCACATCGTCTGGTCGACCAAATACCGTTACAAGGTGCTGACCGGGGCATTGCGACTGCGGGTGCGCGACATCTGCCGGCAGGTGTGCCGCGAGAACGAGGTCGACATCTTGCGCGGGGTGCTGTCGAGCGATCACGTCCACATGTTCGTCTCGGTGCCGCCGAAGCTCGCGATCGCGGATCTGGTGCGCAAGATGAAGGGCCGTTCGTCCCACAAGGTGCAACGGGAGTTTCCAGCCATCCGAAAGCGCTACTGGGGCTGCCGGTTTTGGGGGCGAGGGTACTTTTCAACCACTAACGGTGCCATCACCGAAGACATCGTACTTCAGTACCTGGAACAGCACATCGCTGATCCTACCGGCGCCAGCCGGTAGTCGTTCAGTTAAACGCGGTCGCCTCGTCTGACGCTTGACCTTACCGCCTGTGACGCCTAAGACAGCACAAGCCGCCGTCCGGTGGTCCTGAAATCCCCATATGATCCGTCCCTGGCCCTCACGGGTCCCGGCACCAATCGAGGCCTGTCATGTCCGAAGACCGTTTGAATCTCGCCGAACTCAAGGCGATGACCGCCAAGGACCTGCTCAACATCGCCGAAGAGCTGGAGATCGAGAACGCCTCGACCATGCGCAAGGGCGAGATGATGTTCTCGATCCTCAAGGAACGTGCCGAGGAAGGATGGGTGATCTTCGGCGACGGCGTACTCGAAGTGCTTCAGGACGGCTTTGGCTTCCTGCGCTCGCTCGAGGCCAACTACCTTCCCGGGCCCGACGATATCTACGTCTCGCCCGACATGATCCGGCAATTCTCGTTGCGCACCGGCGATACGATCGAGGGCGAGATTCGTCAGCCAGACGACACAGAGCGGTATTTCGCGCTTACTTCCGTCACCCAGATCAACTTCCAGGATCCGGATCGCGCGCGCCACAAGATCGCGTTTGAAAACCTCACGCCGCTCTACCCCGATGAACGGCTTCGGATGGAGATCGAGGATCCCACGATCAAGGACCGTTCCGCGCGGCTCATCGACCTTGTCGCGCCCATCGGCAAGGGGCAGCGCTCGCTGATCGTGGCGCCGCCGCGCACGGGTAAAACGGTGCTGTTGCAGAACATCGCCAACAGCATCGCGCATAACCATCCCGAGTGCTACCTCATCGTGCTGTTGATCGATGAACGACCCGAAGAGGTCACTGACATGCAGCGCTCGGTCAAGGGTGAGGTCATCAGTTCGACCTTCGACGAACCCGCCACGCGCCACGTTGCTGTCTCCGACATGGTCATCGAAAAGGCCAAGCGCCTTGTCGAGCACAAGCGCGATGTGGTCATCCTGCTCGATTCGATTACGCGCCTCGGCCGCGCCTTCAACACGGTCGTGCCGTCCTCGGGCAAGGTGCTCACCGGTGGTGTCGACGCCAACGCCCTGCAACGGCCCAAGCGGTTCTTTGGTGCGGCGCGCAATATCGAGGAGGGCGGATCGCTCACCATCGTTGCCACCGCCCTGATCGAGACCGGCAGCCGCATGGACGAGGTGATCTTCGAGGAATTCAAGGGCACCGGCAACTCCGAGATCGTGCTCGACCGCAAGGTGGCCGACAAGCGCGTGTTCCCGGCGATCGACATCCTCAAGTCCGGCACGCGCAAGGAAGAGCTGCTTATCGACAAGCTTGAGCTGCAAAAGACCTTCGTCCTGCGCCGTATCCTCAACCCGATGGGCACCACCGACGCGGTAGAGTTCCTGCTCGGCAAGCTCAAGCAGACCAAGTCGAATGCCGAATTCTTCGATTCGATGAATACCTGAGCATAGGCACGTCATCGCGATGGAGACGATCTTTGCCCTCTCCACGGCCCCCGGGAAGTCGGGTATCGCGGTCATTCGTCTCTCCGGCCCAGAGGTCGCATCCGCCGCGCGCGCGGTCTGCGGCGGGCTGCCCGTCCCCCGGCAGGCGAGCTTGCGCGTGCTGCGCGATCAGGACGGGGCGCGGCTGGACGAGGCGGTTGTGCTCTACTTTCCCGAAGGCGCGAGTTTCACTGGCGAGTCGGTGCTCGAGTTTCAGACGCATGGCAGCGCCGCAGTCATTTCTGCCTTGCTGCGCCATCTTGGCGCCCTGCCCGGTCTGCGCGCCGCGGATCCCGGAGAGTTCACGCGCCGCGCGCTGTCCAACGGTCGCCTCGACCTGACGCAGGTCGAGGCGTTGGCCGATCTTCTGGACTCGGAAACCGAGGCGCAGCGGCGCCAGGCGATGCGCGTATTCTCCGGCTCCCTCGGTAAGAAATGCGCCGAGTGGCGCGCGGCCCTGGTCCGGGCGCTGGCGCTTCTGGAGGTGACCATCGACTTCGCCGACGAGGAAGTGCCCGTCGATGTCTTTCCCGAGATACGGACGTTGCTCGCCTCGGTCAAATCCGGCCTCGACGCGGAAATTTCCGGCTTCGCCGTGGCCGAGCGTATCCGCTCCGGCTTCGAGGTGGCAATCCTCGGCGCGCCGAATGCTGGCAAGTCGACCTTGCTCAACACGCTTGCCGGGCGCGAGGCGGCGATCACCTCCGAGCATGCCGGCACCACCCGTGACGTGATCGAGGTGCGAATGGATCTCGGCGGCCTGCCTGTTACGCTTCTCGACACGGCCGGTCTTCGCGAGACCGCCGATGCGGTGGAATCCATCGGCATCGCCCGCGCCCGTGACCGCGCCGCCGCCGCCGATCTGCGGGTGTTTCTCGACGACGGCACCCACGATTTCGATGACTTGCGACAGGCGGATGACATTACCTTGCGGGCCAAGGCCGATCTCGCCCCCGGAGAGGGTGAGGGCGTATCCGGCCTCACCGGGCTGGGCGTGGATCGCCTCGTCGCCCGCGTTGCCGAAACCCTCGGGGCGAGGGCGCAAGGCGGCGGCATGGCCATCCGCGCGCGCCACGAATCGGCCATGCGCAGCGGCAGCGCGGCGCTCGACGCGGCGCTCCTTGCTCTTGACGGGGGCGAGACCGCGACCGATATCGCTGCCGAAGAGGTTCACGCCGCTGTCCGCGCGCTCGATTCTCTGGTAGGACGCATCGGTGTGGAGACGGTGCTCGGCGAGATTTTCGCGAGCTTCTGCCTTGGCAAGTGAGAGGTGTTTCACGTGAAACAATTCGATGTGCTCGTCATCGGTGGCGGACATGCCGGCGCGGATGCCGCCGACGCCGCGGCCCGGATGGGCGCGCGCACCGCCCTTGTCACCCTGTCGCGCGACGGGATCGGCGTGATGTCCTGCAACCCGGCCATCGGCGGCCTCGGCAAGGGCCACCTCGTGCGCGAGATCGACGCGCTTGATGGCGTGATGGGCCGCGTCGCGGATCGCGCCGGGATCCAGTTTCGCCTGCTCAACCGCCGCAAGGGCCCCGCCGTCCAGGGCCCCCGCGCGCAAGCTGACCGGCGCATCTACCGCGAGGAGATGCAGCGCGCCCTCGCCAGCCGGAACGACCTCGAGATCATCGAGGGCGAGGCCGCGGATTTCCGAATGAACGGCGACACCGTCACCGGCGTGATCCTCGCCGACGGCAGCGAGATCGCGGCGCGTGCCGTGATCCTCACCACGGGCACCTTCCTGCGCGGCGTCATCCACATCGGCGATGTCGCGCGCCCTGGCGGCCGCATGGGCGATCCGCCCAGCCTCCGCCTTGCCCAGCGCATGGACAGCTTCGGCCTTCCCCTCGGGCGGCTCAAGACCGGCACCCCGCCACGCCTCGACGGGCGCAGCATCAACTGGGACGGCCTCGACATGCAGCCCCCGGATGACGACCCGGTGATGTTCTCCTTCCTCTCCGACGCGCCCACGGCGCGGCAGGTTTCCTGCGGCATCACCCATACCAATGCCCGCACCCACGACATCATCCGCGACAATCTCGACCGCTCGGCCATGTATGGCGGGCATATCGACGGCATCGGCCCCCGCTATTGCCCCTCGATCGAGGACAAGATCGTACGTTTCGCTGACAAGACATCGCACCAGATTTTCCTCGAACCAGAGAGCCTTTCCGATTCGGTAATCTACCCGAACGGTATTTCCACTTCGTTACCGGTCGAGGTGCAGGAGGCGTATGTGCGCTCCATCGCCGGGCTGGAAAACGCTGAAATCCTTCAGCCCGGCTATGCCATCGAGTACGACTACGTCGACCCCCGGGCGCTCGACCACCGCCTCGCGCTGCGCGACGTGCCGGGGCTCTTTCTTGCCGGGCAGATCAACGGCACCACCGGCTACGAAGAGGCCGCGGCACAAGGGCTCGTTGCCGGGCTCAACGCCGCGCGGTTCGCGCGCGAGGAAGAGCCCGTCACCTTCAGCCGCACCGACAGCTATATCGGCGTGATGATCGACGATCTCACCACCCGCGGCGTGACCGAGCCCTACCGCATGTTCACCTCGCGCGCCGAGTTTCGCCTGTCGCTGCGCGCCGACAATGCCGACCAGCGGCTGACATCGCTCGGGATCGACGCCGGGTGCGTGGGCGAGGATCGCCGCCGGGCATTCGAGGACAAGATGAGCCGTCTCGACGCCGCGCGCAGCCTTCTCGACGCCGAGAGCTACACCCCCCGTGACCTCTCTTCCGCCGGGATCGCGGTCAACCAGGACGGCACGCGCCGCAACGGGATGCAGGTTCTCGCCTTCCCCGGTACCGAGATGGCCGACCTCGCGCCCCTCACCCCGGCCCTCGCCGATATCGCCCCCGACATCGCCGCCCAGCTCAAGAAGGACGCGACCTACGCCAATTACATCGCCCGACAGGCCCGCGACGTGGAAATACTGCGCCGGGACGAGGGCGTGGCCATCCCCGACGGGCTCGACTACGGCGGAATCGACGGCCTCTCCAACGAGCTCAAGGCCAAGCTTTCCGCCGCGCGCCCCGAAACGCTCGCCCAGGCGGCGCGCATCGACGGCATGACGCCTGCGGCGCTCGCGCTGATCCTCGTCTGCCTGCGCCGGGGCGAGCAGGCACAGAGCGCATGATCCTCCGGGATGTTTCACGTGAAACAAGGGAGCGGTTAGACCTCTACGCCACGCTCATTGAAAAGTGGAACCCGCGCATAAACCTCGTGTCGCGCGCCTCCCTTCCCCATCTGCAAGCCCGCCATTTTGAGGATTCCGCGCAGCTTCACGCCCTCGCCCCGACTCCCGTCGCCCATTGGGCCGATCTTGGCTCCGGTGGCGGCTTTCCGGGGCTCGTGATCGCCATCCTCGCGCACGAGACCGGCTCCCCCGCCCGCGTCACCCTCGTCGAATCGGACGCGCGCAAATCCGCCTTCCTGCGCACCGTGATTCGCGAGACAGGGATCGCTGCCACCGTTCGCACCGAGCGAATCGAGAAGATGGACCCGCTCGCCGCCGATGTGCTCAGCGCCCGCGCGCTCGCCGACCTCTCTGCGCTTCTTGGCTACGCCGCGCGTCATCTCGCCCCCGGCGGCACGGCGCTCTTTCCCAAGGGGGCAACATGGCGGCAAGAGCTGACAGAGGCGCAAAGCAAGTGGCATTTTACCTCCCGGGTTGATAAAAGCAGGACAGACCCCGAAGCCGTCATCCTGCGCGTCACAGGAGTATCCCGTGCCTGATTCCAGCCCGATTACCGCCCCCCGCATCATCGCGGTCGCCAATCAAAAGGGCGGCGTGGGCAAGACCACGACAACCATCAATCTTGGCGCCGCGCTCGCGGATTCCGGTGCGCGCGTGCTGATCGTCGATCTCGACCCGCAGGGCAACGCGTCC
Source organism: Roseovarius nitratireducens (assembly GCF_002925845.1). Taxonomy (GTDB): domain Bacteria; phylum Pseudomonadota; class Alphaproteobacteria; order Rhodobacterales; family Rhodobacteraceae; genus Roseovarius; species Roseovarius nitratireducens. The sequence continues at coordinate 5,863 of NZ_PDNI01000074.1, forward strand.
ACCGGGCTCGGGATCGAGGCCAGCGCGCGCGATATCACCACCTACGATTTCCTGCTCGACGAGGCCACGCTCGACGAGGCCGTGCAGCCCACCAATCATGACCGGCTGTCGATCATCCCCGCCACTGTCGACCTGTCCTCGGCGGATATAGAGCTTTTCTCCAATGAAAAGCGCAGCTTCCTGCTGCACGATGCGCTGCGCCAGCCGGGGATGGAGGCGCTCGCCCCCGATTACGTGCTGATCGACTGCCCGCCCTCGCTCAACCTGCTGACGGTCAACGCGATGGTCGCGGCGCACTCGGTGTTGATCCCGCTCCAGGCCGAATTCTTCGCCCTCGAGGGCCTGTCGCAGCTCATGCTGACGATTCGCGAGGTGCGGCAAAGCGCCAATCCCGACCTGCGCATCGAGGGGGTTCTGCTGACGATGGTGGACGGGCGCAACAACCTCTCCGCACAGGTCGAGGCCGATGCCCGCGACACGCTCGGCGATCTCGTCTTTGCCACGCGCATCCCACGCAACGTCCGGGTGAGCGAGGCGCCGTCCTACGCCATGCCGGTCCTGACCTACGATAGCACCTCCAAGGGTGCGCAGGCCTACCGCGATCTCGCGGGCGAGATTGTCCGCAGGCACGCGCGCGTCGCGGCATAAGAAAAAGGAGACGAGGCGGTGAGCACGAAAAAATCCCAGCAACGCGGCCTTGGGCGCGGCCTCTCGGCGCTAATGGCCGATGTCCGCGAGACCACCGAGAGCCCCGAGAGCCAACCGCCGCAGCCCGACATGCGCGTGCCGGTGGAAAAGGTCCATCCCAATCCCGACCAGCCACGCCGCCATTTCGATGCCGACGCATTGGCCGATCTCGCGCGCTCGATCGCCGAAAAGGGCATCATCCAGCCCCTTATCGTGCGCCAGAGCCCCGGCAAGCCCGGTGAATACGAGATCGTCGCCGGCGAGCGTCGCTGGCGTGCCGCGCAAATGACCAAGCTGCACGAGGTGCCGGTCCTGTTGCGCGACTTCACCGATATCGAGGTGCTCGAGGTCGCGATCATCGAGAATATCCAGCGCGCCGATCTCAATCCGGTCGAAGAGGCGTCAGGCTACAGCCAGTTGATGACAAAGTTCGGCCACACCCAGGAAAAGCTGGCCGATGTCCTCGGCAAGAGCCGCAGCCACATTGCCAACGCCGTGCGTTTGCTCAACCTGTCCGAGGATGTGCAGGACCATCTGCGTAACGGCCGTCTGTCGGCGGGCCATGCGCGTGCGCTCATCACCGCGCCCGACGCGTCGGCCCTCGCCCGCAAGATCATCCAGAAGGGGCTTTCGGTCCGCGAAACCGAGAAACTCGCCAAGGCCGATCCCGCGCCGGGCCAGGGCGGCAAGAGCGGCAAGAGCAGCGGCAAGCCGGAAAAGGATGCCGACACCAAGGCGCTCGAATCCGATCTTTCGGCGGCGCTCTCGATGAGCGTGCGAATCGACCATACGCCGGGGCAAGAGGGCGGCGCGCTCACCATTCGCTACGCCTCGCTCGATGATCTCGATCGGTTGATGGGCCTGCTCAGCGCCTGACCGCTCAGGTCAACAAGTCACGCAGCACCGCGTTGAGCACCGGGCGCCCCGCGCCGGTGACCCGCAGCCGCGTGCCCGCAACCTCCACCATCCCGATATCCTCCAGGTGGCGCACCCGCCCGGCATCGAGCGGCGCGCCCGCCAGCGCTTCATGCCGCGCCATGTCGATCCCCTCGGTCAGCCGCAGCCCCATCAGCAGGTGCTCGACCGCCTGCTCGCTCCGGCTCAGGGGCGCGCGCAGGCTCTCGCCTGTCCCTTTCGTCACCGCGTCGCGCCACGTCCCCGGCGCACGCCAGGCCTCGGTGGCGTGCCGTTGCCCGCCGATGGTCAGCCGCCCATGCGCGCCCGGGCCGATGCCGACGTAATCGCCATAGCGCCAATACACCATGTTGTGCCGCGATTCCGCGCCGGGTTTGGCGTGGTTAGACACCTCGTAGCTCTCCAGCCCCGCCGCCCCACATATCTCCTGCGTGGCCAGATACATGTCGGCGGCGAGATCCTCCTCGGGCAGCCCGCGTAGCCGTCCGGCGGCGTAGCGCTCGCCAAATGCCGTCCCGCCCTCGATGGTGAGCTGATATAGCGACAGGTGATCCACCGCCAGATCAAGCGCCCGGCGCAGTTCTGCCTGCCAGGCGTCAAGCGTCTGATCCTGCCGCGCGTAGATCAGGTCAAAACTCGTCCGATCAAAGAATTTCCTCGCGATTTCATATGCTTGCATCGCCTCCGCCGCGCTGTGCAACCGCCCTAACCGCCGCAGGTCATCGTCGTTCAGCGCCTGCACGCCCAACGATACGCGGCTCACGCCTGCCGCGGCATAGGCCGCGAACCGCCCGGCCTCGACCGAGGTGGGGTTCGCCTCCAGCGTGATTTCCAGGTCATTGGCCACCGGCCACGCCGACCGCGTCGCCTCGATCACCGCGGCCACGGTGTCGGGCTCCATCAGGCTCGGCGTGCCGCCTCCGAAGAAGATCGAGCCCAGCACCCGATCAGGCACTAACTTGGCGTAACTCGCGATTTCTTGCAGGTAGGCGTCGCGCCACCCCGCGTGGTCGATCTCCTGCGCGACATGGCTGTTAAAGTCGCAATAGGGGCATTTCGCCTGGCAGAACGGCCAGTGCACGTAGAGGCCAAAGCCCCCTGATTGCCAGTCCTCAGCCAAAGGCGCCGTCGATCATCTTGGCAAAGGCGTCGGCGCGGTGGCTGATCCGGTTCTTTTCCCAGCGATCCATCTCGGCAAAGGTCACGTCATGCCCCTCGGGTTGAAAGATCGGGTCATAGCCATGCCCCTGCGCCCCGCGCATCGGCCAGACGATCCACCCCTCGACTGTGCCCTCGAACACCTCGTCATGCCCGTCGGGCCAGGCCAGCACCAGCGTGCAGCAAAACCGCGCCGTCCACGGCTGCGAAACACCGCTTTCGCGCAGGCGGTCATGCGCCTTGCCCATCGCCATGATGAAATCACGACCAGAGCCTGTTTCGGCCCAATCCGCCGTATAGACGCCCGGCGACCCGTCCAGCGCGTCGATCACGATCCCCGAATCGTCGGCCAGCGCCGGCAGCCCCGTGGCCTTCGCCGCCGCGTGCGCCTTGATCCGCGCGTTGCCGACAAAGGTGGTCTCGGTCTCCTCGGGCTCCGGCAGCCCACGCTCGCCCGCGCCGATCACCCGTACACCATACGGCTCTAGCAGATGCGCAATCTCCTCCAGCTTGCCGGCATTGTGTGTCGCCACCAAAAGCGTGTCGCCGTCAAACTTACGCACCGGTCGCCTCGCGCTGTTTTTCCACCAGCTCACCCACGCCCTTCCCGGCGAGGTCGAGCAGCGTACTCATCTCGTCGCGGGTGAACGTTGCGCCCTCGGCGCTCATCTGCACCTCGATCAGCCGCCCGGCCCCGGTGAGGATGAAATTGCCGTCAACGCCCGCAGCGCTGTCCTCGGGGTAATCGAGATCCAGCACCGGCTGCCCGGCATAGATGCCGCAGGACACCGCCGCCACCGGGTCGGGCAGTGGGTCGCTCACGACGTCCCCCGCCACCATCAACTTGGCCACCGCCAGCCGCAGCGCCACCCAGCCGCCGGTGATCGCGGCGCAGCGCGTCCCGCCGTCGGCCTGGATCACGTCGCAATCCACCGTGATCTGCCGCTCGCCCAGCGCCACCCGGTCGGTGCCCGCGCGCAGCGCCCGCCCGATCAGCCGCTGGATTTCCACCGTGCGCCCGCCCTGCTTGCCGACGGCGGCCTCGCGCCGCATCCGGCTCCCGGTCGAGCGCGGCAACATGCCGTATTCGGCGGTGACCCAGCCAAGCCCCGTGCCCTTGACAAAGGGCGGCACCCGGTCCTCGATCGTCGCGGTGCACAGAACATGCGTGTCGCCCATCTTCACAAGGCAAGAGCCTTCGGCATGTTTCAGAACGCCCGTTTCGATTGAAACGGGCCGCATTTCACTTAAATCTCTGCCAGAAGGCCGCATTACTGTCCCCTTGTGATGTTGGCCTCGGCATATAAGGGAGCGGTCCGTGATGGCAACCCCGATTGACCTTTGCCCCAAGCCGCCTTTAATGCCTGTTAACCATGGAAGCGCATCAAATGTCCGAGGATTCGAACCATCTGGCCCAGCTCAATGACCGCTCGCGCGAAGTATTTCGCCGCGTCGTAGAGGGCTATCTCGCCTCCGGCGACCCGGTCGGCTCGCGCACGCTCACCCGCGACTTCTCCGAGAAGGTAAGCGCGGCGACCATCCGCAACGTGATGCAGGATCTCGAATACATGGGCCTTCTGGGCAGCCCCCATATCAGCGCCGGGCGCGTCCCCACGCAGGAAGGGCTGCGCATGTTCGTCGATGGCCTGCTCGAAGTGGGCGGGCTCGAGGATACCGACCGCGCGCTGATCGATTCGACCATCGCCAGCAATTCCCGCGACGTCACCGGGCTGCTCGACAGCATCGGCTCGGCGCTTTCGGGTGTCACGCGCGGCGCCTCGCTGGTGCTGGCGCCCAAGCACGAGGCCCCGATCAAGCATATCGAGTTCGTCAGCCTCGCCCATGACCGCGCGCTCGCGGTGCTGGTGTTTTCCGATGGGCAGGTCGAGAACCGCGTCTTTACCCCGCCCCCAGGCCAGACCCCGAGCTCGATGCGCGAGGCAGCCAATTTTCTCAATTCGCTGGTCGAGGGCAGGACGCTCTCGGACATGCAGCGCCGCATCACCACGGAAATCGCCGCCCGGCGGCAGGAAATCGACGCGCTCGCCCATGCCTTTGTCGAGAGCGGCCTCGCCGTGTGGGCGAGCGAGGGCGAGCACCACGAGCGTCTGATCGTGCGTGGCCGCGCCAATCTCATCGACGCCGATGTCGACGAGGCCGATCTCGAGCGTATCCGCGTCCTCTTCGACGACCTCGAGCGCAAGCGCGACATCGCCGAATTCCTCGAACGCGCAGACGAGGGCGAGGGCGTGCGCATTTTTATCGGCTCAGAGAACAAACTTTTCTCACTTTCGGGTTCCTCTTTGGTTGTCTCTCCATATATGAACGCTGACCGTAAGATCATTGGCGCGGTGGGCGTAATCGGCCCGACGCGCCTTAACTACGGGCGCATTGTGCCGATCGTGGACTACACGGCACAGCTCGTGGGCAGGCTGATCTCCGACCGGAGCGAGAGGTAAGACATGGCAGAGCCGAAAGAACAGGGTTTCCTGGACGATATCGAAGAGGCCGCCGCCGAAGAGCGGGATGCGGCGGACACGGAAGTATCGCCGCAGGAGGCCGAAATCGACGCCCTGCGCGCAGAGCGCGACGCGCTTCAGGACAAGTTCATGCGCGCGCTCGCCGATGCCGAGAATTCGCGCAAGCGGTCTGAAAAGGACCGGCGCGAGGCCGAGAATTACGGCGGCTCCCGGCTCGCCCGCGACATGCTGCCGGTGCATGACAATCTCAAGCGCGCGCTTGAGACCATCACCGAGGATCAGCGCGCCGCTTCCGGCGCCCTTGTCGAGGGGATCGAGCTGACGCTGCGCGAATTGCTCAACGTGTTCGCCAAGCACGGTATCACCGTGATCGACCCGCAAGTGGGCGAACGCTTCGATCCGCAGCACCACGAGGCGATGTTCGAGGCCCCCCTGCCCGGCACCAGGGCCGGCGAGATCATCCAGGTCTCGGCGCAGGGCTTCATGCTGCACGACCGCATCCTGCGCCCCGCGCAGGTGGGCGTCTCGTCGAACAAGGGCTGATCGTAGGGCGGGGTTTACCCCGCCGTCCCGGACAAGTCCTTCAATTCATAAATCAAATCCAGCGCCTCGCGCGGGCTGAGCGTGTCGGGCAGCACCTCGGCCAGCCGCGCCTCTACCTCCGAAGCACGCGGCGCGGGGGCCGCGCTCGGCGGTGTCGCCGCAAACAGCGGCAGGTCGTCGATCAGCGCCTGCCGCGCCGCGCCGCCCTCGCGCTCGCCCTTTTCCAGCGCGTCGAGCACCACCCGCGCGCGCTCCACCACCGTCTCTGGCAGTCCCGCCAGCCGCGCCACCTGCACGCCATAGCTGCGATCCGCCGCGCCGCGCCGCACCTCGTGCAGGAAAATCACCTCACCGCCATGCTCCTTGACGCTGACCGTGGCATTGGCCACCCGGTCCAGCCGCTCGCTCAGCCGCGTCATCTCGTGGTAATGCGTGGCAAACAGCGCGCGACACCCATTCACCTCGTGCAGATGCTCCATCACCGCCCAGGCAATCGACAGCCCGTCATATGTCGCCGTGCCGCGCCCGATCTCGTCGAGGATCACCAGCGCATGCGCGTCCGCCTGGTTGAGGATCGCCGCGGTCTCGACCATCTCCACCATGAAGGTCGAGCGCCCCCGCGCCAGGTCGTCCGACGCCCCCACCCGGCTGAATAGCTGGCTGACGATCCCGATATGCGCCGCCCGCGCGGGCACATAGCTGCCCATCTGCGCCAGGAGCGCGATCAGCGCGTTCTGCCGCAGAAAAGTGGATTTTCCGGCCATGTTCGGCCCGGTCAGCAGCCAGATATCGCTCTCGCCCCCGAGGTCGCAATCATTGGCGATGAACGGCGCGCCACCCTCGCCGCGCAGGGCGCGTTCCACCACCGGGTGCCGCCCGCCCTCGATATGCAGCGCGCGGCTGTCGTCCACCCGTGGCGCGCACCAGTCCTCGGCCACCGCGATCTCTGCCAGCGCGGCCGCAAGGTCGATCTCCGCAAGCCCCGCCGCCGCCTCGCCCAGCGGTCCGGCCTGTGCCAGAATCTCCGCCTTCAGGCCATCATAGAGCCGCTTCTCGATCTCGATCGCCCGCCCTCCCGCGTTCAGGATACGGCTCTCGGTCTCGCTCAGCTCCGGCGTGGTAAAGCGCAACTGGTTGGCCGTGGTCTGGCGATGCTTGAACGTCTCGTTGAGCGGACCGGCCAGCATCTTCTCGGCATGCGTCGCCGTCACCTCGATGAAATAGCCCAGCACGTTGTTGTGCTTGATCTTGAGCGAGGCGATCCCCGTCTCCCTGACATACTCTCCCTGCATACGCGCGATCACCCCGCGCCCCTCGTCGCGCAGCTGCCGCACCTCGTCCAGCTCGTCATCGAACCCGGCAGCGATAAACCCGCCATCGCGCGCCAGCAGCGGCGGCTCGGCCACCAGCGCCCGGTCGAGCAGGTCGCGCAGCGTATCGTGACCTGTGAGAGCCGCCACCGCCTCTTGCAGCCGCCCGGGCAGATCGTGACCGTCCAGCCGCGCCGCGATCTCCCCGGCCTGTGCCAGCGCATCGCGCACCGCCGTCAGGTCGCGCGGCCCGCCCCGGTCAATCCCGAGCCGTGACAGCGCCCGGTCGAGATCGGGCACCTTGCGCAGATCACCGCGCAGATCGTCCCGTAATCGGGACTGTTCCACCATGAATCCCACGCAATCGAGCCGCGCCTGTACCTCGTCAAGCCCCCGGCTCGGGCTCGACAGCCGCCGCTCAAGCAGCCGTCCGCCCCCCGCCGTCACCGTCCGGTCGATCGTGGCAAGCAGCGATCCTGCGCGCCGCCCGTCGGGCCCGTGGGTCAGCTCCAGGCTGCGCCGCGTCGCCGCGTCGATCTGCATCGCCGACCCCTGCGCCTCGCGCACCGGTGGGCGCAAGAGCGGCAGCTTGCCCCGCTGCGTGATCTCCAGCCATTCGACGATTGCCCCCATCGCGGCGATCTCGGGCCGGGAGAACGCGCCATAGGCGTCGAGCGTGCCCACCCCGTAGAGCGCACAAAGCCGCGCCTCGGCTCCCGCGCTGTCAAATGCCGCCGCCCCCAGCGTGGTAAGCGCCGCGCCTGATTCAGACACTATTTCGGCGTAATCCGCCTCCTGCCCCTGCATCACGACAAGCTCGCGCGGCCCCAGCCGCGCCAGTTCAGCCGCCAGCCGCGCACGTCCCAGCCCCATGACGTGAAACGCGCCGGTAGAGATATCCACCCACGCCAGCGCCCCTTCGCCCCGCACCTCGGCAAAGGCCGCGAGAAAATTGTGCCGCCGCGCGTCAAGCAGGCTCTCCTCGGTCAGCGTGCCGGGCGTGACCAGCCGCACCACCTCGCGCCGCACCACCGATTTTGAGCCGCGCTTCTTGGCCTCCGCCGGGTCTTCCATCTGCTCGGCGATGGCCACGCGAAACCCCTTGCGGATGAGCGACAAAAGATACCCTTCGGCGGAATGCACCGGCACCCCGCACATGGCGATATCCTCGCCCAGGTGCTTGCCCCGCTTGGTCAGCGCGATATCCAGCGCCTCGGCCGCCGCCGCCGCGTCGTCAAAGAACAACTCGTAGAAATCACCCATCCGGTAGAACAAGAGCGCATCCGCATGCTGCGCCTTGATCTCCAGGTATTGCGCCATCATCGGCGTTACTGTCGCGTCGGTCCCGCTCAATGCTGCCCCCTGTCGTTGGCGCAGACCTTACAAACCCCCCGGTTCGCGCGAAAGCCCCTTCCGCCTTTCGGTTGAGGCCGGGGATATCTATCGTTCTGGCATGCCTAGCGAGAGCCTCGCTCTCAGCAGCAAAGTTGACCACTACTCACGCCGGAAACGTAGTCCCACGAAGCAAGAAAAAGAGGCGCGTTCTGAGGAACCCGCCTCCCAGAACGCGCGTAGCTGGGTTTCGGTTGTTTCCAGGTCATTTTTGACAACAGAAAACTTGAACATCTCCAAAGGATGATAATCAGCCTTTTCTCTCTTATTCTTGAGTGTAATGAAAAGCTTCGAAAAACGAACGATCTCCAAAGAGAAATGCTTGTCTTGGGTTACGGCACGACAACGCTTTTCTGCATACCCGTGGTCGAGCTGACGATAGAGATTGGTATACGTTTCGATAAACGCCTCGCTGTCCGGGATTGCACCAAGCGGTTCAACAAGAGCCTCGCAAACGGCATGAAACATAGCGTAGTAAAGATCGCTCGTCGCTCGCCGCAGGTTCGCCTCGTTCCTGGCGTCTGTTTCAGCGATCCGTGCCCGAGCCACGAGCAGGAGTTGGTCACTCAGCCGCGGTGGGGACAAGGTCGTCGTCTGCCATGAAGTCGATCACCGGAACAGGTAGCTCATCAGAGCGTCCGACTGGCCATACCGCATCTGTTACGCGCGCCATCTCGTCAACCGTGATACCCTTTTGAGCGTCATATGTGACTTGAATCCAAATCACTGGAGCGCCATCAGCGTTCGGCTTAAAAATGCACGAAACATCGCGCACCCGCGAGGACCCGAGGACATCACGAACGGCATGAGCAATCTTTTCTGAACTAAGTGAACGAGATTGTTCCATAACAATATAGAATCACAAACGCCAACGCATTGGAATCCCTTGTAACAAAGAGTCATCATCCGTTCTGCGAACCTGGTGGTTTCTCCGAACGCGAAAGCCCCTTCCGCCTTTCGGTTGAGGCAAGGCCCGTCCCCCGCTATTGAAGATCGAACATCTCCGAAAAGGCCGTCCCATGACCAACCCCAAATATACCCGCGAAGAGGCGCTCGCCTTTCACCTCGAGCCGACCCCCGGCAAGTTCGAGATCCAGCCCACCGTGCCAATGACCACGCAGCGCGACCTCAGCCTCGCCTATTCCCCCGGTGTGGCCGTCCCCTGCGAAGAGATCGCCGCCAATCCCGAGCTTGCCTATGACTACACCAACAAGGGCAACCTCGTCGCCGTCATCTCCAACGGCACCGCGGTGCTCGGCCTTGGCAATCTCGGCGCGTTGGGCAGCAAGCCGGTGATGGAGGGCAAGGCGGTGCTGTTCAAGCGCTTCGCCGACGTCAATTCCATCGACATCGAGCTCGACACCGAGGACCCGGATGCCTTCATCAACGCGGTGCGCTTGATGGGGCCCACCTTTGGCGGTATCAACCTCGAGGATATCAAGGCGCCCGAATGTTTCATCATCGAGCAACAGCTCAAGGCGGTGATGGATATCCCGGTGTTCCACGACGATCAGCACGGCACCGCGGTGATCTGCGCCGCCGGGCTCATCAACGCGCTGCATTTGTCGGCGAAAAAGATCGAGGATGTGCGCATCGTGCTCAACGGTGCGGGGGCGGCGGGCATCGCCTGCCTCGAATTGCTGAAATCAATGGGCGCGCGGCACGAAAACTGCATCATGTGCGACACCAAGGGCGTGATTTACCAGGGCCGCACAGAGGGCATGAACCAGTGGAAATCCGCCCACGCGGTCAAGACCGGGCTGCGCACCCTAGAAGAGGCGATGAAGGACGCGGACGTGTTCCTCGGCGTGTCGGCCAAGGGCGCGGTGACGCAGGACATGGTCGCCTCGATGGCCGACAACCCGGTGATCTTCGCCATGGCCAACCCCGATCCCGAGATCACCCCCGAAGACGCCCATGCCGTGCGTCCCGATGCGATCGTGGCCACCGGACGGTCGGATTATCCCAACCAGGTCAACAACGTGCTGGGATTCCCCTATCTCTTCCGCGGCGCGCTCGATGTCCATGCCCGCGCCATCAACGACGAGATGAAGATCGCCTGCGCCGAGGCGCTCGCCCGGCTCGCCCGGCTCGATGTGCCCGACGAGGTGGCGATGGCCTACGGGCGCAAGCTCGCCTTCGGGCGCGATTACATCATCCCCACACCGTTCGATCCGCGGCTCATCCACACCATCCCGCCCGCAGTGGCCCGCGCCGGGATGGAGACGGGGGCCGCCCGCCGCCCGATCGTCGACATGGACGCCTACGAGCTGTCGCTCAAGTCGCGCATGGACCCGACCGCCAACATCCTGCGCGGCATCAACGCCCGGGCCCGGCGCGCGCAGGCGCGGATGATCTTTGCCGAGGGTGACGATGCGCGCGTTCTGCGCGCCGCCGTGCAGTATCAGCGCACCGGCCTCGGCAAGGCGCTCGTGGTGGGCCGCGACGACGACGTCAAGGCCAAGCTCGACGCCATCGGCATGGCCGACGCGGTGCGCGAGCTCGAGGTCGTGAACGCCGCCAAGACCGACCGGCTCGACGAGTACAAGGCGTTCCTCTACGCGCGCCTGCAACGCAAGGGCTTCGACCGGCAGGATGTCCACCGCCTCGCCGCGCGCGACCGGCACGTGTTCGCCTCGCTGATGCTCGCCCACGGGCATGGCGACGCGCTGGTGACCGGGGCCACCCGAAAATCCGCGCATATCCTCGAACGAATCAACCACGTCTTCGACGCCGAAGCCGAGCATGGCGCGGTGGGCGTGACCGCGCTCTTGCACAAGGGGCGGATCGTGCTCATCGCCGACACCCTGGTGCACGAATGGCCCGACGAGGAGGATCTCGCCACCATCGCCACCCGCGGTGCCGACGTCGCGCGCCATCTCGGGCTCGATCCCCGCGTGGCCTTTGTCAGCTTCTCCACCTTCGGCTACCCGCATTCCGAGCGCGCCGAGAAAATGCACCGCGCTCCGCGCGTGCTGGAACGGCGCGGCGTCGATTTCGAATTCGAGGGCGAGATGACCGTCGATGTGGCGCTCAATGCCCGCGCGCAAGAGAATTACCCGTTCCAGCGCCTCTCGGGGCCCGCCAACGTGCTCGTGGTGCCCGCGCGCCATTCGGCCTCGATCTCGGTCAAGCTGATGCAAGAGATGGCCGGGGCCACGGTGATCGGCCCGATCCTTTCGGGCGTCGGCGCCTCGATCCAGATCTGCTCGTCCAACTTCACGTCCAACGACATCCTCAACATGGCGGTGCTGGCGGCGTGCAAGGTGGGCTGACGCAGCGCGTGCCGCGATGCTTGGCGAATGGATATTTCGGGCAAGATGAAGCCCGGTCAGGACGCCCCGGCAAACGGGGCCGCCTCGCCCCACAGCGCCCGCACCCGCGCATCGCGCCCGCAGGCCCGGCGGTAGAGCTTGTAGGCGCTCGCCTTGGTCCGGGGTCCGAACCGGGTGAGGATGATGTCGCCGCTCTTGTAGTAATCCTGGTGATAGGCCTCTGCCGGCCAGAACCTGCCGAGGTCGCGCACCGGCGTTACGATCTCGCGCCCGAGGTCGTGGGCCGCCGCCTCGATTGCTGCCTCGGCAAGCGCTTTTTCCGCCGGATCAGTGACGAAAATCGCCGTGGTATAGCTCCCTCCCCGGTCGCAGAACTGTCCGCCTGCATCGGTCGGGTCGATCGAGCGCAGGAACAGGTGCACCAACGCCTGCCGCGTCACCTGCGCCGGGTCGAACGCGATCCGCACCGCCTCCAGATGCCCGGTGCCGCCGCGCGTCACTTCGCGGTAGGTCGGGTTCTCGACCGTTCCCCCGGCAAAGCCCGACTCGGCCCCGAGCACGCCGGCGACCTTCTCGAAATCCGCCTCGACGCACCAGAAACAGCCGCCCGCGACCACCAGCGTCTCGCGCTCCGACGCCTCGGCGCCCTTGCCCTGCAGGCACAGCGCCGCCGCGATCAGCAACGCCAGCATCCCCGCCTTGAGTTCCCGTATTCCGATGATCATGACCACACCCTCCTTGCCGCGCCCAAGCATGCCGCGCCGCCCCGTCATGACCAAGCGACAAGGCCGTGACCTCACGCCTTGTTGAGCGTCGTTTCACCCTTGGCCCCCTCCCGCGCCCCCGCTACCCTCGCCGGGAAAGGAGCGCGCCATGACAGATCAGCAAACCACCCACGCCGCCGAGGAGGATGCCCGCAACGCCGATATCCGCATCTGGCTCGATGGCCGCATCGTGCCGAGGGCGCAGGCGCTGGTCAGCGTCTATGACAGCGGCTTCATGCTGGGCGACGGGGTGTGGGAGGGGCTGCGCCTCTACAACGGCACCTGGGCCTTTGCCGATGAACACCTGGATCGCCTGTTCGAGGCGGCGCGCGCCATCGACCTCGACATCGGCATGACGCGGCAAGACCTGTTTCAGGCCGTGTTAGAGACACAAGCAGCCAATGATATGACCACCGATGCCCATGCCCGCCTGATGGTGACGCGGGGGATCAAGACGCGCCCCTTCCAGCATCCGTCGCTCTCGCGCCAGGGCCCCACCATCGCCATCATCATGGAGCATTCCACCCCCGCCATCGCCCGCCCCATCCGGCTCGCCACCGTGCCGCATATCCGTGGCCTGCCAATGACGCAGGACCCCAAGCTCAATTCGCATTCCAAGCTCAATTGCATCCTCGCTTGCATCGCTGCGGAAAAGGCCGGGGCCGACGAGGCGTTGATGCTCGATATCCACGGCTTCGTGAACACCACCAATGCCTGCAACTTCTTCATCGTCCGCCGCGGCGAGGTCTGGACCTCGACGGGCGATTACTGCATGAACGGCATCACCCGGGCCAAGGTGATCGACCTCTGCCGCGCGGATGGCATCCCGGTGTATGAGAAGAATTTCTCACTGGTCGAGACCTACGGCGCTGACGAGGCGTTCCTCACCGGCACCTTCGGCGCGCAGACCCCGGTCGGCGAGATCGACGGCCGCGTGATCGGCGACGGGGTGCAGGGCCCTGTCACGACCCGTATCCAGGACTTCTACAAGGCACTGATCCGGCGCGAAACGGCTTAAAGAGGGCGCAGCAGCATCGCCTTCTCCCGCGCCGCGACGATCCCCTTGAGACCCCCCGGAACCTCCGCATCGGCCAGCACCTCGATCACATACCGCGCCCCGTGACAGCGCGCCACCTCCTCCTCGGTGATGGAAAACGGCGGGCCCTCCATCTCCGCCTGGTCGTACTCGAACGTTACCAGCAGTTGCGGCGCGACGGCGGTGATCCCGGCCAGGTGCGCGGCATAGCGGCGGCGCATCCCCTCGGGCAGCGCCACCAGCGCCGCCCGGTCATAGACCGCGTCCACCGGGCCGAGCACGTCCGCCGTGATCTCGAAAATGTCGCCCGCGAAAATGTCGATCCCGTCGGCGGAATAGCGGCGATGCGATCCCGTCGCCGTCACCTCCGGCGTCACCCCCATTTCGGCGAACAGGTCGCGCACCGCGATCTCGCTCAGCTCCGCCCCCGCCACGCGATAGCCCTGTGACAAAAGCCATGGAATATCAACGGCCTTGCCACAGAGGGGCAGAAAGATGCGCTGCCCCGGTTTGAGCCCGAGCGCCGCGATATGCGCCTCCAGCATCCGGTTGACGCGGCCCTCGTGAAAGCCAAGCCGCCCCTCTTGCCACCTGTCATGCCAGAATTGCGCGTCCATCGCCCGTGCCCCCTGTATCGTCTGCCCCGATGTGGTAGCAGAGTTGCGGGCAAAGCCAAGCGCTTGTCGCTCACAAGCCGGGGAGCAAGGGGAGGGCCGGGAATGCACATCGCCATGTGGTCGGGGCCGCGCAATCTGTCCACCGCGATGATGTACGCCTTCGCCGCGCGCGGCGATTGCGCCGTGGTGGACGAGCCGTTCTATGCCGCCTACCTCGCGAAAACCGGCCTCGATCATCCGATGCGTGACGCGATTCTCGCGGCGCAGCCGCAGGACCCGACCGCGGTGGTCGAGCGGCTTTTAGGCCCTGTTCCAGCCCAAAAGCCGCATTTCTACCAAAAGCACATGGCCCAGCACATGATCCCGGGCATCCCCCGCGACTGGGTTCTTGACGTCGTGAACGTGTTTCTCATCCGTCACCCCGCACGCGTCGCTGCCAGTTTCTCGGCCAAGTACGACAACCCCACCCTCGCCGATATCGGCTTTGTTCAGCAGGTCGAACTTTACGAGCAACTGGTGGCAGAGGGGCAGTCGCCGGTGGTGATCGATTCCGCTGATATCCGGCGCGATCCGTCAACCATGTTGCAACGGCTTTGTGCCGCCATCGGCCTCGACTGGACGCCCGCGATGCTCACCTGGCCGCGCGGCGGCCACCCCGATGATGGGGTCTGGGCCGCGCATTGGTATGGGGCCGTCCATGACAGCACCGGCTTCGCCCCCGCCGAGGGGCCGCCGCCCGCGCTCGACGGGCCGCGCGCCGCACTGGCCGAGGCGGCGAGGCCCGCCTACGAGCGGCTGCGCGCCGTGGCGCTCCCGCCCGGGTAAACAAATCCTTGCGCCACCGTGCCGGGCGCGCCGCGAACCTCCCGGTTCACGCCTTGAACCTTGCGGTTCGACTCAACCCTTCAGCCGCCGGTTCCGCGCCGCGAGCAGTTTCAGCCGCAGCGCGTTGAGCTGGATGAACCCGGCGGCATCCTTCTGGTCATAGGCCCCGGCATCCTCCTCGAACGTCACATGCGCCTCCGAGTAGAGGCTGTGATCCGACCACCGCCCGACGGTCGTGGCCGATCCCTTGTAGAGCTTCAACCGCACCGTGCCGCACACATGATGTTGCGAGTGATCAATCGCCGCCTGCAACATTTCGCGTTCAGGGCTGAACCAGAAGCCGTTATAGATCAGCTCCGCATAGCGCGGCATGAGCGAGTCCTTGAGATGCCCGGCGCCGCTGTCGAGCGTGATCTGCTCGATCCCGCGATGCGCCTCGAGCAGCACGGTGCCGCCCGGCGTCTCGTAAATGCCGCGCGATTTCATCCCGACAAAGCGGTTCTCCACGAAATCGAGCCGCCCAATACCATGCTTTCCACCCAATTCATTGAGCTTTGTCAATATGTTAGCCGGGCTCATCGGCGTGCCGTCGATGGCCACCGCATCGCCCTTGTCAAACGTGATCTCGATGAACTCCGGGGTGTCCGGCGCGTCCTCGGGGCTTACCGTGCGCTGATAGACATAGTCGGGCGCCGCCTCTGCCGGGTCTTCGAGCACCTTGCCCTCGCTCGAGGTGTGCAGCAAGTTCGCATCCACCGAAAACGGCGCCTCGCCACGCTTGTCCCTGGCGATCGGGATCTGGTTTTTCTCTGCGAAATCAAGCAGTCGCGTGCGGCTCGTCAGGTCCCATTCCCGCCACGGCGCGATCACCTTGATATCGGGGTTGAGCGCATAGGCCGCCAATTCGAACCGCACCTGGTCGTTGCCCTTGCCGGTCGCGCCGTGCGCCACGGCATCGGCCCCGATCTCGTCCGCGATCTCGACAAGACGCTTTGAAATCAAGGGTCTGGCGATCGAGGTGCCAAGCAGGTATTGCCCCTCGTAGAGCGCGTTGGCGCGGAACATCGGAAACACGAAATCGCGGACGAACTCCTCGCGCACATCCTCGATGAAGATGTTTTCTTCTTTGATTCCAAGGAGTTTCGCCTTTTCCCGCGCGGGCTCCAGCTCTTCGCCCTGGCCCAGGTCGGCGGTAAAGGTGACCACCTCGCAGCCATATTCCGTCTGCAGCCATTTCAGGATGATCGAGGTATCGAGACCCCCGGAATAGGCCAGAACAACTTTCTTCGGCGCGGACATCATGCTTCCCCCTTCGCGGATTTCCCGCGCGATTAGCGGGTTTTGCGGGGCGGGGCAAGCCAGCCCCTTGCCAGCCGCCCGCGATTGCGTCACTGACACGGCCATGTCCGATTTCCGCGATACCGCCCGCGCCGCCGAGGCCGCCATGCGCGCCGTCTTTCCGCCGACGCCCCTGCAGCGCAACGACCACCTGTCCGAGCGTTACGAGGCCGACATCTGGCTCAAGCGCGAGGATCTCAGCCCGGTGCGCTCCTACAAGCTGCGCGGTGCCTTCAACGCCATGCGCCACGTGCTCTCGGCGCGGCCCGATACCGCGCAGTTCGTCTGCGCGAGCGCCGGTAATCACGCGCAGGGCGTGGCCTATATGTGCCGCCATTTCGGGGTTCGTGGCGTGATCTTCATGCCGGTGACGACACCGCAGCAAAAGATTGGAAAGACAGAGAAATTTGGCGGCGATGCCGTTACCATCCGGCTCACCGGCGACTATTTCGACGACACGCTCGCCGCCGCGCAGGACTATTGCGCGCAGGTGGGCGGGCATTTCCTTGCGCCGTTCGACGACGAGGATGTGATCGCCGGGCAGGCCAGCGTCGCGGTCGAGATAGAGACGCAGATGGAGCGGTTGCCCGATCACATGGTGCTGCCCGTGGGCGGCGGCGGGCTGTCCTCGGGCGTCTATAGCTATTTCGGTGACCGCGTACCGCTCACCCTGGTAGAGCCCGCCGGCGGGGCCTGTCTCGCCGCGGCGGTTGCGGCGGGGGTGCCGGTGCGGCTGGATCAGGTTAATACCTTCGCCGACGGGGCCGCCGTGGCGCAGATCGGCGCGCGTCCCTTCTCGCGCCTTGCCCCGCATGACGGCTTTGGCCTGATCGCTGTCGCCGAGGACCGGCTGTGCACCACCATGCTCGAAATGCTCAATGTCGAGGGCATCGTGCTCGAGCCCGCCGGGGCGCTGTCGGTCGATGCGCTCAAGGACGTGGGCGGCCAGATTCGGGGCAAGACCGTGGTTTGCGTCACCTCCGGCGGCAATTTCGATTTCGAGCGCCTGCCCGAGGTCAAGGAGCGCGCGCAACGCTTCTCGGGGCTCAAGAAATACTTCATCCTTCGCATGCCGCAACGCCCCGGCGCGCTGCGCGATTTTCTCGAGGTTCTTGGCCCGGATGATGACATCGCGCGCTTCGAATACCTCAAGAAATCCGCGCGCAATTTCGGCTCGGTCCTCATCGGGATAGAAACGACGCGGCCCGAAAATTTCGATGCGTTCATCGCGCGCCTCGACCAAACAGGGTTTGCGTATCGCGACATCACCCGTGACGAGGTGCTTGCCGAGTTCCTCATCTAGGCGGCGATTCCCTCCGCGATCCCGGCAAGAAACGCGGCTTTCGATGCCTCATATCCCGAAACGATCCTGGGGATATCGACGCTGTCACGCGCGCCCGCGCGCGATTTCGCCTCGCCATCGGCACACAGGTTGGCAAGTGCCTTAAAGCCGAGATTGAGCGCGCTGCCCTTCAAAAAATGCAACTGTGCCTCGAGATCATCCTCTGTCGTGGCGGTACTTAGCACCGCGAGCGCCGTCTCCACTTCCTCCAGAAACAGGTCGAGCACCTCCTCGAAGGCGTCGGCACCGATCTCTTCCCGCAGTTCCCGCACGCGAATCCAGTCTATCATGTCAGCCTCTCCCGCATTTCTGCCAGTCTCCGCACGAGGTCTTCAGAACGTGTTAACGTCGATGGGAAAATACCAGAAACTTTTATCATTCACGGGATGTAAACGCTCGTGCGGCGACCGTGTGCGCGAAACGAGTGATGGTGAGAGCGGTGCGCGGCGCAAGCATGACCAAGGATGAGGCAGCCGCCAGTACCGATGCGCGGCGCGTTCTTGTCGTGGATGACAGCCGGGCGCAGCGGCGCATTCTCGGCAGTTACCTGCGGCAATGGGGCTATGTCGTCGAAGAGGCCGAAAGCGGTGGCGAAGCGATCGACATCTGTCATCGCAATCTTCCCGAACTCGTGGTCAGCGACTGGATGATGCCGGGGATGAGCGGCCCGGAATTTTGTCGTGCCGTTCGCGGGATGAACAACGACAATTATGTCTACTTCATCCTCCTCACCTCCAAGAGCGGCAAGGAAGAGATCGCGCTCGGCCTCGATGCCGGGGCCGACGATTTCCTCACCAAGCCGGTCAATTCCGCAGAACTGCGCGCGCGCATGGCCGCCGGGATGCGCATCCTTGACATGGAGCACGAGCTTCTTGCCAAGAACCGGCTCGTCAGGGCCACGCTCGACGAATTGCAGGCACTCTACGATTCGCTCGACAACGACCTTGTCGAGGCCAACAAGCTGCAACAGTCGCTGCTCAGCGAACGCTACCGCGATCTCGGCCCGGCAGAGGTCTCTCTCTCGCTACATTCCTCGGGCCATGTCGGGGGCGATCTCGTGGGCATGTTCCCGATATCCGACAGCCGTGTTGGTCTCTACGGGCTCGACGTGTCCGGCCACGGGATCAGCTCGGCGCTGATGACCGCGCGGCTCGCCGGCTATCTCTCGGCCACCGTGCCCGAGCACAACCTCGCGCTGCACGAGATCGCGCCGGGGCGCTTCGCCGCGCGCCCCCCGGCCGAGACGGTGTCGCGGCTCAACCATGTCTTTCTCTCTGATCTCGAGACCGAGCATTACTTCACCATTGCGCTCGCCGATGTCGATCTCGCGACGGGCCGGGTGATCCTTGCGCAGGCCGGGCATCCACACCCGGCCGTGCAGCGCGCCGACGGGTCGGTCGAGTTCGTGGGCGAGGGTGGCCTGCCCGTGGGGCTCATCGAGGGGGCGAGCTTCGACCAGGTAGAGTTCACGCTGGCACCTGGCGACCGGCTGCTCATTCATTCAGACGGGATCACTGAATGTGCCGACCCGGATGGGTGCATGCTCGGTGACACTGGCCTTGCCGCGATCATGCGTCACCTGCGCCAGACACATGGCCCGGCCTTTCTCGAATCGCTCATGTGGAAGCTGTCCGATCACGCAGGCGAGGCGCGCTTTACCGATGATATCTCGGCGGTTCTGCTGGAATTCAGGCCCATGCCCCAGTCCGGCTGACAAAGTGGCGATCCCCGGCGTTGCCAAGCTCGCGCGCGGCGCGCGCGGGCGTGATCCACAGCGCCCGGTGCCCCGGCTCCGATGGCGGACCCAGCCGGCGCACCGGGCAGGCGCGATAAATCACGCAGAGCTTTTCCGCCCAGAGATCGTAGTCCGGCATGTAGGTGAACCGGCGAAACGCCCCGATCCGCCGCGGTCGTGCAATCAGCCAGCCGGTTTCCTCCCACACCTCGCGATAGAGCGCCCGCAGGGGTGATTCGCCCGGGTCGATACCACCCCCGGGCAATTGCAGCTCGGGCACCGGCATCGCCTGATGCGTCACCAGAAGCCGCCCGCCCCGCGGCAGCACGGCATAGACGCCGGGGCGGAGCCGATAGCGGATACCGGGCTGCGGGGGCTCTCCGAATCGCCGTGTCATGCCGTCTCCTTCACGCCCGCCTTGTCCTGCCCTGCCCGTCGCGATATGCCCAAACCGCGCAGCGAAGGAAAGCCCATGACGCTTGGACAGAGGTTAGCGTGGGACGACACGGTCCTGCCGTTCCAGCTAGATCACGCGGATATCCGGGGCCGGGTCGCGCGGCTCGACGGTGTTCTCGACGCGATCCTGAAACAGCACGACTACCCGCCCCCCGTCGAGGCCCTGATCGCCGAGATGGCGCTCCTGACGGCGCTCATTGGTCAGACGATAAAGCTGCGCTGGAAGCTCTCGCTCCAGCTTCAGAGCAAGGGCGGGGTCCGCCGCATCGCCAGCGATTATTTCGCCCCCACCCGCGAGGGCGAACCGGCCCGCATGCGTGCCTATGCCAGCTTCGACCCGGACAGGATCGGCGACGGCGACGCCTTCGCGCAACTGGACGAGGGTTATTTCGCCGTGCTCCTCGATCAGGGCCAGGGCACGACGCCCTACCAGGGCATCACCCCGATCGCCGGAAAGGCGCTGCGCAACTGCGCCGAGGCCTATTTCGCGCAATCAGAGCAATTGCCCACGCGGTTCGCACTCAGCTTCGGCAGGTCCACCGAGCAAGGCGGTGCCGAGCATTGGCGCGCGGGCGGCGTGATGCTGCAACACATGCCCAAGGCCTCGCCCTTCGCCAAGGACGGCGGCTCGGGCAAGGGCGGGCTCCTCGCCGCGCGCGACATCGTGCACGGCGACGATGCCGAGAACTGGGGCCGCGCCAATCACCTTCTCGATACGGTCGAGACGCTGGAACTGATCGGTCCGTCCGTCTCGCCGGCCGACCTGCTGGTGCGGCTCTTCCACGAGGAAGGCCCCCGCGTGTTCGAGACGCAGCCCGTGCGTTTCGGTTGCACCTGCTCCGAGGAGCGGGTGCGCAACAGCCTGTCGATATACTCGGCTCGCGACATCGCCAGCATGACCACCGCAGAGGGAATCGTCACCGCCGATTGCCAGTTCTGCGGGGCGCATTACCGGCTCGCTCCTGAAACCCTCGGCTTTGATGCCCCGGAGGCCCCGGGTGACACCGAGTGATCCCCTCACCCGCATTCTGAACGCGGCGGACACGCCGCGAGCGGGGTCGTCCGATTACGACCTCAACCGCGGAATCACGCTCCCCGAGGGGCGAAAGCTGCGGCCCGCGGCCGTGCTCGTCGCTGTCGAGACGGGCGGCGATGCACCGCGTGTGATCCTGACCACGCGCTCTTCGGCGCTACGGCACCATCCAGGCCAGATCGCTTTTCCCGGCGGCAAGCAGGACGAGGGCGATGCTGACCTGCACGCCACCGCCCTGCGCGAGGCGCGCGAGGAAATCGGTCTCACCCCGGACGCCGTCGAGATTCTCGCCGACCTGCCTCGCCACGAGACCGTCACAGGTTTCGATGTCATGCCGGTGCTTGCCCGTGTCTCCACCCCTTTCAGCCCCGTGGCCGAGCCGGGCGAGGTGGCCGAGGTGTTCGCTGTCCCGCTTGCGCATGTTCTCGACCCTGCGCGTTTTCGCGTCGAGCAGCGCCGCTGGAAAGGGACGTGGCGGCGCTATTACACGGTGCCTTACGGACCGTATTACATCTGGGGCGCGACCGCCCGCATCCTGCGGGTGATGGCCGACATGGCGGGACGGCCATGAGGATCGAGGATGACTGGATCGTGCGCCCTGAGACACGCGCGGTGTTTGACGCGCTGTCCGCTGGCGGCCACAGGGCGCTGTTCGTCGGTGGCTGCGTGCGCAACGCGCTTCTCGGTGTGCCGGTGGGCGATATCGACATCGCCACAGACGCGCATCCCGAAACGGTGATGACGCTGGCGCACGAGGCGGGGCTCAAGCCGGTTCCGACCGGGATCGACCACGGCACGATCACCGTGGTCTCGGGCGGGCTGCCGCATGAGGTCACCACCTTTCGCACCGATATAGAGACGTATGGACGTCACGCGCAGGTCGCCTTTGGCCATAGCATCGAGGCTGACGCACGCCGCCGCGATTTCACCATGAACGCGCTCTATGCCGAGTGCGATGGCCATGTGCTCGACCCGCTTGGCGGGCTGCCCGACCTGCGCGCGCGCCGCGTGCGGTTCATCGACGACCCGGCACAGCGCATTCGCGAGGATACCTTGCGCATCCTGCGATTCTTCCGCTTTCACGCCTGCTACGGCGATCCGCAGGGTGGCCTCGATCCTGACGGGCTCGCTGCCTGCGCCGCCGCCCGCGACAGCCTTGCCGCCCTCTCGCGAGAGCGGGTCGGGGCCGAGATGCGCAAGCTGCTGGCCGCCCCCGATCCAGCGCCCTCGGTTGCGGCGATGCAGGCCGCGGGCGTGCTCGGGGCGATCCTGCCGGGGGCCGACGCGGCGGCACTTGCCCCGCTCGTCCACCTCGAGGCGGAAACGGAGACGGCCCCCGACGCCCTCCGCCGTCTTGCCGCGCTGGGCGGCGAGGATGCGTCAGAACGGCTGCGCCTCTCGCGCGCCGAAGGCCGACGGCTGTCCCGCCTGCGCGACGGGATCGAGAGCGGCATGTCCACCGCCGAGATCGGCTATCGCTTCGGGGCCGGGGAGGGGGCCGATATCGTGCTCCTGCGTGCGGCGCTCCTTGGCTCCCCGCTTGCGCCGGACGCACTCGACGACATCAGGCGCGGCGCGGCGGCGGTGTGCCCGGTCCGCGCCGCCGACCTGATGCCAGAGCATTCCGGCGCCGACCTCGGCCGCCGCCTGTCCGAGATCGAGGCTCGCTGGATCGCCTCGGGCTTTACCCTGCGCCGCGAGGACCTGCTGTGAGCACGCACCGCATCCTGCGGCTCGGCGTGCGGGGCGACGGCGTGGCCGACGGACCGCTCTTCGCGGAGCGCACCCTGCCGGGCGAGGAGGTGAGCGGCACGCCCGATGGCCAGCGCCTCACCGATATCCGCATCCTCACGCCCTCGTCCGATCGCGTCCGTGCCCCTTGCCGCCATTTCGCGCAATGCGGCGGCTGCCAGCTTCAGCACGCCTCTGACGGCTTCGTGGCGGAGTGGAAGGCAGAGCAGGTGCGCGCCGCCCTGCGCGGGCGCGGTATCGAGGCCGAGATCGCTCCCGTTCTGACCTCGCCCCCCGCTTCGCGCCGCCGCGCGGTTCTGGCGGCGCGGCGCACGAAATCCGGCGCGCTGGCGGGCTTTCACGCGCGGGCCAGCGATCAGGTGGTCGAGGTGCCCGACTGCCACCTGCTTCACCGCGATCTCATGCCCGCGCTTGCCGCTGCCCGCGATCTCGCGCTCACCGGGACGAGCCGCAAGGCCGAAATCGCGGTCACGGCGACGCTGTCGCGTGCCGGTCTCGATCTGGCGGTCGCGGGCGGCAAGCCGCTCGACGGGCCCTTGCGCCTGTCGCTCGCCGCGCTGGCCGAGCGGCATGATCTGGCGCGGCTGGCCTGGGAGGACGAAACTGTGCTCACCCGCCGCGCGCCGGTGCACGATTTTGCCGGGGTGCCGGTTGTGCCCCCGCCCGGCGCCTTTCTTCAGGCGACAGCCGAGGGCGAATCGGCGCTGGTGGCCGAGGTGCTGGCGCTTCTCGACGGGGCGCGCCGCGTGGCCGATCTCTTTGCGGGCTGCGGCACCTTCACTTTTCCACTGGCGCGGCGCGCGGCGGTGCACGCGGTCGAGGGCGCGCCCGGGATGATCGCCGCGCTCGATCACGCCGCGCGCCACGCGCAGGGGCTGCGGCCCGTCACCCACGAGGTGCGCGACCTCTTTCGCCGCCCGCTCGATGCGCAGGATTTGGCTCAGTTTGACGCCGTGGTGATCGACCCTCCGCGCGCCGGGGCCGAGGCGCAGATCGCCGAACTGGCGCGTTCGGGCGTGCCGCTCATTGCCCATGTCTCCTGCAACCCGATGACGTTTGCCCGCGATGCCGGTGCGCTGTTGGCGGCGGGGTATCGAATGGGGCCGGTGCGCGTGGTCGATCAGTTCCGCTGGTCGGCGCATGTCGAGTTGGTCGCGGGCTTTCATCTGCACTGACGCGATACCGACACGATACCGACACGATACAGCTAGGCAATTTTTGACGAATCCGGTATATTCAGAAAAAAATCCAGAGGTCGGCAGTGTGGGCAAACCCATGAATATCACCAGACGTTTCACCCTTCTCGCCGGTGCCGCCGCGCTTGCAGGATGCGCCGGGCCATCGAAGTTTCGCACCTATCGCGGCCCCGAGGTCACCCGCGTCATCGTCGACAAGGGCGCGCGCGAAATGTTCCTTTTGCATCAAGGCAGTACGCTGAAACGCTACAAGATCGACCTGGGCTTTGCGCCCGACGGTCACAAGCAGTTCGAGGGCGACGGCAAGACGCCGGAGGGCGATTATCTCATCGACCGGCGCAACCCCGACAGCGCCTATCACCTCTCGCTCGGCATCTCCTATCCCAACGAGGCGGACATCGCCTATGCCCGTGAGCTCGGCAAGTCCCCGGGGGGCGACATCTTCATTCACGGCGAGGCGACGACGTTCGCATTTCTCAAGTCGGATTGGACCGCAGGCTGCATCTCGGTCAAGAATCGCGAGATAGAGGATATCTACGCCATGGTCCGCAACGGCACGCCGATCACCCTATATGGATGATCAGGCCCCTAGTGTCAGCGTCCACCACAGCTTGCCGCCCCGATCCTGGTGCCAGGCAAAGCCCATTCGGCGTGCCTCGGGCGAAAGTATGACGCGGCGCGTGACATCGTCCTCCATCCAGGCGGCGAGGGTTTGGAGCTCGCTCTCGTAGGTCTCCGAGATCGTCTCGCCGATGAATTCTCCCTGGTAGCCGACGCGCTTTACCCGGTCGAGCGGTGAAGAGCCGTCGGAGCCGAAATGCCACGGGCGCTCCTGCACCGACATGTCGCGGGAATGGGTCGCGGCGGCGGCGGTCAGCTTGTCATCGAGAACGAGCGGGCTGACACCGGCGGCCTCGCGCAGGGAATTGACCGCATCCAGCATCCGGAACCGGATCTCGCGGGTATCGCCCAGCGATATCCGGTAGACCCGCGGCAGCGGCTTGCCGTCGGGCCCCATCTGAGGTGGCGACGGCGGCGCAGCGCAGGCCGACAGCGCCAGAACGGAGACCATAAGAAGAGCGAATACGCGTATCATGTTGCTGTGCCACCCGAGCCTGTTACGAAAACCTGCTTTAGCCCGCCCTGCACGATTTTTCAAACCGGCATGAGCCTGATATAGCATCTTCGCGCTTGTTTGATTTGCGACTGCGTCCTGAAAGCCATATATTATGCGCCAAGGTGACAAGGCAGGTGGAGTGAAAACGATGTCGTCATACATCCCGGAAAAGATGAAGCGGCGCGCATTTCTCGCCGGCAGCGCGGCAATGATCGGCGCGCCCGCGCTGGCCCAGAATGTCGATGGTGATGGTACGGTCGAAATTGAGAGCGAGGTCACAGAGTCGGTACGGCGCAACATCTCGGCGTTCCGCATGCTCGACTGGAAGCCTTATTTCTCTAACCTCCGGAATGGCGCGATCTTGTGCGACACCGATTCGCGGGCGGTGCATTACTGGGACGAGGACGGCGAGACTTACAAGCTTTACCCGTCCTCCGTGCCGCTGACGGACGAGTTGACCCGTCGAGGACGCACACGAGTTGTGCGCAAGGTCGTAGGGCCGAGTTGGCGGCCCACGCCGTCGATGCTCAAGCGTAACCCCGACTGGCCCGCCTACGTTCCGCCGGGGCCCGACAACCCGCTGGGTACCCACGCGCTCTATCTGAGCTGGACCTACTACCGAATCCACGGCACGCATGACACGCGCAAGATTGGGCGGCGATCATCGAACGGGTGCATCGGGCTTTATAACGAGCACATCCAGGAGCTGTTCGCGCTCACCAAGGTCGGCACGCAGGTGTTGCTTATTTGACAAAATCGCGGCGGCAAATGTGCATCAAGTGGCAAGTTGAGTTTGCATTCTTCACGATTTGCTGATTAGAAAAAGTTACGAGGTAAGTCTTGGGCGCTTGGTCGTTTCTGTGATGACCAAGCCCGCATCTGGAGGATTATGATGAAAAAACTCGTTCTCGCTGCTGCCTTTTCCGCCGCTGCATCCACAGGTTTCGCTGGAAACCTGGAAGAGCCTGTGGTCGAGGCTCCGGTCATCGTCGAAGAAACCAACGCCAGCTCGTCTGCTGCCGCTGTTTGGGTGCCGCTGGTGCTTCTGGCAATCGTCGCCGCGGTTGTCATCGCCGACTGATCCGGTCTTTCGTAACAAGAGAAAAGGCAGCGCTTCGGTGCTGCCTTTTTTCATGTCCGCATTCCGCCAGTGACGTTCAATCGAGCCAACCGGCGAGATTCTTTTCCACGATGGCCGACAGGGCCGTTATATGCGCCTCGTCATCGTTGAGGCACGGGATATAGGTGAATTCCTCGCCGCCCGCCTCCTCGAAGCTTTCGCGGATTTCCTCGTTGATCTCTTCCAGCGTCTCGATGCAATCGGCGGAAAAGGCAGGAGCCATTACCGCGATGCGCTTCTTGCCGTCCTCGCGCGCGAGGCGGGCAACCTCGTTCACCGTGTAGGGTTTGAGCCATTCCTCCGGGCCAAAGACCGACTGGAACGTGGTCGTGATTTCCGTCTGCTCCCAGCCGAGACGCTCGCGCAAGAGCCGCGTCGTCTTCTGGCACTGGCAGTGATACGGGTCTCCCTGCATCAGGTATCGCTTGGGCATCCCGTGATAGGACACAACCAGAATCTCCGGCCGCGTCTCCGCCACTGCATAGGCGCGCTCCACCGACTGCGCGAGCGCCTCGATATAGAGGGGATGCTCGAAATACGGCTCGACCACCCGCGCCACCGGCTGCCATGTTTCCCGCATCAGCGCGCGGAAGAATTGATCGTTGGCCGTGGCCGAGGTGGCGCCCGCGTAATGCGGATAGAGCGGGAAGAACAGGATGCGGGTGCAACCCGCCTCGGTCAGCGCGCGCACCTTGGATTTCGTGGACGGGCTGCCATAGCGCATGCAGAAATCGACCATCACGTCGTCGCCATACCGCGTCTTCATTGCATGCGCGAGCTTCTCGGTCTGATCGCGCGTGATGGTCATCAGTGGGCTCTCGCCCTTCTCCTCGTTCCAGATCGACTTGTAGGCGGCGCCCGAGGTGAAGGGTCGCTTGCTGAGGATGACAAGCTGCAACAGCGGCTGCCATTTCCACGGCGCGTAGTCGATCACACGGCGATCCGAAAGAAACTCGTTGAGATAGCGGCGCATCGGCCAATAGCTGTAGTGATCCGGCGTGCCGAGATTGGCCAGGAGAATGCCGGTCTTGGCGCGTGGCACCTTGGGGTGGTCGGCGGGGGCGTGGCTGGGTCGCGTCGCGTCGCGGTTGGCATCGAGCATGGCGCAGAGGTTCCTTTGCACGGATCACCGCTGACATAATGGTTACGCGAGCGAGGTCAATCTTCGAGGGGATTTTCCCGTGTTTCCAGCGCATCCGCCAGCCGCGCGGCGGCCGACCCGGGGCGCAGCGGCTGCGGCTGGCTCGGGTCCGGGGCCCAGCCGGTCAGAAAGACCATCTCGGCGCTGGCGCGGACCCCGCCCTCGGGATGGGCGAAGTCCCGCGCGTAGATGTCGCGAGCCCGTGCCAGTACGTCGCGCCGCAGCGCGCCACGCGGGCGCGCGTCCATCGCGTTGGTCTCGCCCATGGCGCGCAGCTCGCGCATGAGCGCGAGCGCGTCCGCATAGCGCAGGTCGAGCGGCAGCCTGTCGGCCACCGGCAGCGCGAACCCGGCGCGCTGCAACAACGCGCCGAGATCGCGGATATCCCCCATCGGCAGGACGCGCGGCGACAGCCCCCCGGTCACGTCCGCCTCGGCCTGCGCAAGCGCGGCGCGCAATTCCTGCAGGCTGCCCCCGCCGAACAGCACCGCGAGCATGAGCCCGTCCGGGCAGAGCGCGCGGCGCGCCTGCACGAGTTGACCCACCGGGTCGTCCGCCCAGTGCAGGCACAACGCATGGATCACCAGATCATGCGCCCCGGGCCGCAGTGTCAGCGTCTCGTCATCCGCGACCACGGTCGCATCGGGATGCCGCGCCCGCCAGAAATCCGGAAAACCGGTGATGAGGGCCGGAGCCGTAAAGGATCTGTTAACCATCCGCAGCCGATCCTCGATCTCCTCGGCGGCAAGCTCGTGCAGGAATGTCTCGGGTGCACGCAGCGCACGGGCGCGCTGGCGCAAGAGGGCGGGGCGGTCGGTCAGCTTGGCTTGGCTCATGGGGGGAAAATAGAATGGCGCACCCGGCTTTACAAATGGCAGTTCGTCTCGTCTATCCGCCGCGCTGCACGTTGTGCGGCGTGGCGGTGGATGATGCGTTTGGCCTGTGCGGGGCGTGCTGGCGTGACACGCCGTTCATCACTGGGCTGGTATGCGACCTGTGCGGTGCGCCGCTGCCCGGCGATGCGGGCGTGGATACGGAGCACTGCGACGATTGCCTTGTCAGCGCGCGGCCCTGGACGCGCGGGCGGGCGGCGCTGCGCTATGACGCGAACGGGCGGCGTCTGACGCTGGCGCTCAAGCATGGCGACCGGCACGACGTGGCCCATCCCGCTGGCAAATGGCTCGCGCGGAGCGCGCAGCCGATGCTCTTGCCC
This sequence comes from Roseovarius nitratireducens, assembly GCF_002925845.1. GTDB lineage: Bacteria > Pseudomonadota > Alphaproteobacteria > Rhodobacterales > Rhodobacteraceae > Roseovarius > Roseovarius nitratireducens. The sequence goes on from NZ_PDNI01000074.1 coordinate 34,308, forward strand.
GGCATGGTGATCGCGCCGGTGCCGCTGCATTGGACACGGTTGCTCACGCGGCGATTCAACCAGTCGGCGCTGCTGTCGCATGCGCTTGCGCGGGAAACCGGGCTGACAAATGTGCCCGATCTCTTGTTCCGGCAGCGGCGGACGCGGAGCCTCAAGGGGCTCGACCGGGCCGCACGCCACGCGACGCTCGACGGCGCGATCCGCCCCAACCCGCGCCATGCCGATGCGATGCGCGGCGCGCGCGTGCTTCTGGTGGATGACGTGATGACATCGGGGGCAACCTTCTCGGCGGCGGCACAGGCGTGTTTCGCGGCCGGGGCGGATGACGTGTGCATTCTCGCACTGGCGCGCGCTGTCAGGGATGCCTAAGTTCCTGTCAGAACAGGACAGGACGACACAGGACGACACATGCCCCAGATCGAGATATACACCTCACCGCTTTGTGGCTTCTGCCATGCTGCCAAGCGGCTCCTGAAACAGAAGGGAGCCGCCTTCTCAGAAATCAACGTGCTTGCACAACCCAAGCGCAAGGCCGAGATGATGGGCCGCGCGAGCGGTCGCCACACTGTGCCGCAAATCTTTATTGGCGAGACCCATGTCGGCGGCTGCGATGAGCTTTATGCGCTCGATCGTGCGGGCAAGCTCGACACGCTTTTGCAGGGGTGAGCCATGCGCGCCGCGCTTCTACAACTCACGTCGAGCGATGATCCCGTTGATAACCTCGCCGTGGTGCGTGCGTGGATGGAGGACGCGGCGGCGGACGGGGCAGAGATCATTCTGACGCCGGAGGTGACGAATTGCATCTCGACCAGCCGCACCCATCAACGGGCGGTCCTGAACCACGAATCGGACGACCCCACGCTGGCCACGCTGCGCGCAGAGGCGGAACGGCTCGGGGTCTGGCTGCTCATCGGCTCTCTCGCGCTCAAGACCGATGATCCCGACGGGCGCTTTGCCAACCGGTCTTTCCTCATCGGGGACGATGGCGCGATCCGCGCACGTTATGACAAGATTCATATGTTCGACGTGGATGTGAGCCCCGAGGAGACGTATCGCGAATCCGACGGCTTTCGCCCCGGCACCCGCGCGGTGCTGTCTGACACGCCCTGGGGCAAGATGGGGTTGAGCATCTGTTACGACGTGCGGTTTCCCCACCTCTATCGCGGGTTGGCGCAGGCGGGGGCCGAGATCCTGACCGTCCCGGCGGCGTTTTCCCATGTAACCGGCGCCGCCCATTGGCAAAGTCTGCTGCGTGCGCGTGCCATCGAGACCGGGTGTTTCGTGCTCGCGCCCGCGCAGACCGGCACCCACACGGCCAGCCGGGGGCAGGCGCGGCGCACTCACGGGCACAGTCTTGTGATCGGTCCGTGGGGCGAGGTGATCGCCGATGGTGGCACCGAGGCGGGGATCATCACGGTTGATCTCGACCTCTCGGAGGTGGCACAAGCTCGCAGGCGCGTGCCGTCGCTGCGCCATGACCGGGATTTCGATGGCCCCTGAATGGAAGAAACGCAGAGCAATTCCCTCGCGGTCGCGCTTTTCAGCGAGATCCTGACGAACGATCAACTGATTCGCTCGCGGCTTAGCCGTGTTCTGCCCAAGGGAATGGAAATCTCGCATTTCGCGGTGCTCAACCACCTTGCCCGCACCGGCGAAGAGCGGAGCCCGGCGCAACTGGCCAAGAGCTTTCACGTCACTCGCGGCGCCATGACCAACACGTTGTCCAAGCTAGAGTGGGCGGGGTACGTCCATATCCGCCCCGACTGGGAGGATGCGCGTCGCAAGATGGTCTCGATCAGCCGCCCCGGGCGCATGGCGCGTGACGCCGCCCTATCGGCCATTACCCCGATGGTGTCGGACCTGATTGCCGATCTTGGTGAGGATCGCGTGCGTTCGAGCCTGCCGGTACTGCGTGAGTTGCGCGCCAAGCTGGAGGGCTGAATGCCGGGCCCCGCGACGCGGGGGCCCGGCGTGCGCGGCTCAGGCGTCGGAGGTCTGGGATTGCGCAGCCTGCCTGCGCGCGATTTCCTGCCGGTAAAGCTGTACGAAATCTATGCTTTCGAGGTTGAGCGGCGGGAATCCGCCGTCGCGGGTCACGTCGCTGACGATGCGGCGCATGAACGGGAACATCTGGCGCGGACACTCGATCAGCAGGTAGGGATGGATTTGGTCGTCGGGCACGCCCTCGATGTGGAACACGCCGACATACTCCATCTCCATGACGAACAGCACCTCCTCGCTTTCCTTGTTCCGCGAGGTGATGTTAAGCTTGCACGCCACCTCGTACTGATGCTCGGTGGATCGCTTCTTGGCATCGAGATTGACCGACACCTGCACATCGGGCTGGACCTCGCCGCCGGTGCCCCGCTGTGCAAGTACGTTCTCAAACGAGAGATCGCGCACGAACTGCGTGAGAATCTGCATCCGCATATGCGGTGCCGTTGCACTGTCGGCTGTCTGTTGGTCGGCGCCGTTATCCTGATCGGCCATCGGTGTCTCCTGGTGAAAATTGGCTGCGGCAGTGCTTAGCAGGCGGTTGTATCGGCCTCAATGCCTTGTCCAGCGAGAGGTACCGCGCTCGGCCGGGTCGATGGTTTCGTAGTCGCCTTCGATGATGTCGGGCCGGGCCGGGGTGCCGCCATCGCCACCGCGCGTGCCGTGAACCACGATCCGCTCGCGTATCCGGGCAAAGACGAAGTTGCGCACCGGCGGCAGCAGCAATGCAAAGCCGACCGCATCGGTAAAGAACCCCGGCGTCAGCAGCAGCGCCCCGGCAAACAGTATCATCGCGCCATGCACCAGCGGCGCCGACGGATCACCATGTCCGTCAAGCGCGGCGCGCAGCCGGTTCATCTCGGCCAACCCTTGCCTGCGCAAGAGCGCGGTGCCGATCACGGCGGTCAGCACCACGACCGCCAGCGTCGGCCACAGACCGATTGCCCCGCCAACTTCGATGAACAGCGCGATCTCGATCAGCGGCACGGCGATGAACGCAATCAGAAGCCACATTGGCACACCCCTTCCTTTCAAGAGCCTTGTGGTGGACTTGGCCCCTTGCGTCACCTACATAAGGACGCAAGAGACAGCCTGCCATGCCCCGCACGACAAGAGGTGCTCATGAATTCGCCGATCCTGCAATTGCTAGTGCTCGCTGGCATCGCCATTTTTCTCATCCTTCGGCTGAAGAGCGTTCTCGGCACGCGGGACGGCTTTGAGGGCTCCCCGCGCACCAAACCCGTCGAAAAGGCCGCCGAGAGGCATGGGTTCGAGGTCATCGAAGGTGGCCCTGACCGTGACATCACCGACAACGTCCCCGAAGATTCCGACGCCGCCGCCGCGCTGGCCGAGATGAAGCGCATCGAACCTGATTTCGGCGTGACCGATTTTCTTCAAGGCGCGCGCGGTGCCTACGAGATGATTCTCATGGCCTTCGAGCGAGGCACGCTCGACGAGGTAACGCCCTTCCTGTCGCCCGATGTCTACGAAGCCTTTGCCGAGGTCGTGGACGCGCGCCAGCAACAGGGGCTGACGGTTGAGGCGGAATTCATCGGCACCCGACATATATCCATCGCCGATGCCCGCTTTGACACCGACGCCCGCCGCGCCGAAATCGACGTGCACTATGTCGGTGAGCTCATCACCGTGGTGCGCAACGCCAACGGCGAGATTGTCGAGGGCGAGCCGGGGCGTAGCAAGCGGCAGAAGGACAGTTGGACCTACGAGCGCATCATGGGTGCGGGTGATCCAAACTGGCGGCTCGTCGCAACGGGCGAATGACCGGGGCGCTTCGCGCGATACTTCTCATGCTGGCGCTGTCGTCGGCCGGTCCGGCCACGGCGGCGGATATCCGCCACGAGGTCGCCGATTTTTCCGACCTGCCGCGATGGCCCAATGACGATCACGCCGCCGCGCTGTCGGTGTTTCTCGAGACATGCCCCGACATGACGGGGGCGGATTGGCAGGCGCTCTGCGCGCTGGCGCAGACGGGACCAGAACCGCGCACCTTCTTCGAGCTGTTCTTCCGTCCCGTCCTCATCAGCGATGGCAGGTCGGCATTGTTCACCGGCTATTTCGAGCCCGAGCTCTCCGGCTCCCTTCGTCCTGACGCGCGCTATCGCCATCCCGTCTACCGGATGCCACCAGAGGCGCGGGACGCGAGCGTCTGGCTCTCGCGCCGCGAGATTCTCTCCAGCAACGTGATGGCAGGGCGGGGCCTCGAGATCGCCTGGGTGGATGACCCGGTGGAGCTGTTCTTTCTCCAGATCCAGGGATCGGGACGCATTCGCCTGCCCGACGGACGCGTGATCCGGGTGGGATATGCGGGGTCGAACGGCCATCCTTACCGCTCCATCGGGGTCGAGCTCGTGCAGCGGGGTATCTACAAGGCCCACCAGGTATCGGCGCAAGTCATCAAGAACTGGGTGCGGCGCAATTCCGTCGCCGGCAAGGAGCTGCTTTTTCACAACCCCTCCTACGTGTTCTTTCGCCGGATCGACGAAGTGCCGCCCGAGCGCGGCCCCTTGGGCGCGATGAATCGCTCGGTGACACCGGGGCGCACGATCGCGATCGATCCGGGCCATGTGCCCCTGGGCGCGCCGGTCTGGATCGAAAAGGATGGGCGCGACCCAATGCACCGCCTGATGATCGCGCAGGATACGGGCTCGGCCATCAACGGGCCGCAACGCGCGGACATCTTCTTCGGTACCGGCGACGCGGCGGGCCGACGGGCCGGAAAGCTGCGCGATGGCGGGCGGATGCTGGTGCTCATGCCGATCCAGCGGGCCTATGCCATGCTCACGGACCCGTTCCAATGACCCGCAAGCGTCAATTGCGTCCCGACGAGATGGCGCTCTGGCAAGAGGTCGCGCGCCGTACCGAGCCGCTCGGCCGAAGGCGCAAGCAGACGACGATGACGCCCGCCAACTCGCCGAAGACGGCTAACCCGCCTCCCGAGGAGAGCCTCTCCCTCCCTCTATTCCGCCTGGGCGCGGCGGCGCAGGGCGACGACTCGCGTCACGATGTTCTGCCGGGTATCGCCGAGAGGATTGCCTCGGCGCCCGTGGCGATGGATCGCAAGTCTTTCCAACGGCTCAAGCGGGGCAAGCTCAGCCCCGAGGCCAAGCTCGACCTGCACGGCATGACCCTCGATCAGGCGCATGGCGCGCTCGTCGGCTTCATGCTGCGCGCGCATGGCGCGGGCAAGCGGCTGGTGCTCGTCGTTACCGGCAAGGGCAAGGATCGCGATAGTGGCGGGCCGATCCCGGTGCGCCACGGCGTGCTGCGCCATAACGTGCCGCAATGGCTGCGCCTTCCGCCGCTCGGGCCGCTGGTGTTGCAGGTGACCGAGGCGCATATCCGCCACGGTGGGGGCGGGGCCTATTACGTCTATCTACGGCGTCGGCGCTAGCGCCGGTCGCGCGCGGGCCACGCCGATCATCATCATCACCGTGGTAAAGGCGAAATAGCCGGCGATGACGACGAACTGCGCTTCGATCCCGATCCCGAGGTCGATCGCCAGCCCGGTTATACCCGGTCCAAGCGCGGTGCCGAACACCATAATCGCCGCTGCCATCGCCTTGATCCGTCCCATATTGGCGCTGCCGTAGAATTCCGCCCAGAACGCGTTGGGCACGATGCTATTGGCCCCCGTGGTCAGCGCCAGCATGACAAACCCTGCCAGAAGCACGAGCGGCCCCTCAGAAACCGAGAACAACAGGAACGCGGCGATCATCGGGATCTGGATGAACGGCAGCACCCGCGCCGTGCCCAGCCGGTCGAGGGCGAGGCCCGACAGCATCATCGCACCGACCGCGACCGCCGTATAAACAGGAAACATCGCGACCAGTTCCACATGCGAGACCTGCTTGACCTCGGCGATATGCACCTGGTGAAAGAAGAACGCCGTGTTGAAGGCCGAGGGCCCAAGCAGCGCTGGGACCATGAACCAGAACAGGAAGTGCCCCAGCGCCTGCCCCCGCGTCCAGTGCCGCCCGTCCATCCCGAGCGACTGGCTGGTCTGCGCCCAGCTTTGCGGTGTGCGTTCGCGCCGCAGCAATAGCAGCAGGAACGGGACGCCAAGGATCGCGATCGCCGCCGCCACGATCCAAAGGCTGCGCCAGTCATGCGCGATGAGCAGCGACGCGAATGTCAGCGGCAGGATCGCCTCGCCGAGCGCGTTGCCCAGCGTCGCCACCGACAGCGCCTTGCCCCGGCTGGCCACGAACCAGCGCGCCATCGCCACCACGGCGAGGTGGCTCATCATCCCCTGCCCGGTAAAGCGCAGCGCGAACACGATCACCGGCAAAAGCCACCACACCGGGTTAAGTGCCATCGCGAGACAGGCGAGCATCATCGCGACAAGCACTATGGGCGCAAGAACGCGCACGCGAAACAGGTCCGTCAGCCCCCCGGCCCAGACCATCGCCAGCGCCGAGGCGGTAGTGCCGAGGCTATAGATACCGCCCCACTGCCCGTGGCTGAGATCGAACACGCCCCTGATTTCTCCGGCAAAAACCGAGATGAAATAGGTTTGACCAAAGCTCGACAGAAAGGTGAGCAGCACCCCCGCCGTGAGCCACGGCGCGTTGTCGCGGAGAAATGCGAGAATCGGCATGAGGTTTCGTCGCGCGAAATTCCGGGGAAGGAAAGTGGAAACTGCCGCTGATCCGCCGCTGCAGGTCGCCACTGCCCGTGATGAGTCGCAACAGGGGCGCGGGACACGGACGAATCTGATAGCGTCCCGCCACAGCGCAAATTCCGGAGGCCCCATGCCCCGCCAGACCCGCCTTATTCTATGCCCCGTCAACCTGCGTCACGTGAAGGTTGAGTACAACGCCTATAGCGAGGCCGTGGAAATGGCGCAGCGGCGCGGGGCCAAGCTCATCGTGGCCACCGTCGCGCCCGAGATCGAGCGCAACATGAACATCTATAATTCAGACGTTTACTGGGGTGAGGAGCTCAAGAAATTCGTGGCTGCCCATCCCGCTGAAGGCGTCGATGTCGAATTGATCGTGCGCAAGGGCGCGGTGCACCGCCAGATCGTCAAACTCGCCGACGAGCGCAAGGTCGATCTGATCGTGATGGAATCCGCCAACCCCAAGGTGCAGGACTACCTGCTCGGGACCACGGCGAGCCACGTCGTGACGCATGCCGAATGCTCGGTCTACGTGGTGCGCAGCTAACCGCGCAGCGTGCCGTCCAGAACGTATCTCAGGATATCGACGACCTGCTCTGGCTCCCGCGCCACGGCGAGCGCGGCGGCGTCCACCTCCTTGAGCGCGTGGTCGTGCTCGGGCGGTTGCAGCACGATCAGCGACTTGCCAAGCGCCGCGGCATAGCCCGCGTCAAAGGCGGCGTTCCACTGCTTGTACTTGTCGCCGAAGCGGACCACCACGATATCGGCCTCCGCGATCCCCTTGCGCGTGCGGATGGCGTTGACCATCGCGCCCTTGTGATCGTGCCAGTACTTGTCCGCCTCGTCCCCGAGGATCGCGACCCCGCAATCGTCGCTCGCCGCATGATCTGTCACCGGGCTCGAAAACTCGACATCGAGCTCCTTGGCCCCGGCGATGATCCGGTCGCGCCAGTCGGTGTGGATCTCGCCCGAAAGATAGATTCTCAGCATCTGTTCCTCCCCTTGTCAGCCGCGTAGCACGCCGCCCGTGGCTTTCTGCACCTTCTCGACGATCCGGGCCGAAACCGCTTCGATCTCGGCCTCGGTGAGCGTCTTCTCACGCGGCTGCATCCGTACCGTCACGGCGAGCGATTTCTTGCCTTCGCCCAGGCTGCCGCCGATGAATTCGTCAAAAACACGCACACGCTCGATGAGCGCCTTGTCTGCGCCTGTTGCGGCATTGACCAGCGTCGCCGCCTCGATCCCGGCGTCCACCACGAAGGCGAAGTCGCGTTCGACGGCCTGAAGATCGCTGACCCCAAGCGCACCGCGTGAGGCTGATGTGTTGCGCGGCAGCGGGATTTCTTGCGGGTAGAGCGTGTAGGCGACGACTGGCCCCTTCACGTCTAGCGCGCGCAGAACGCGCGGGTGCAACTCGCCGAACACGCCCAGCACCTTTTTAGGCCCGAGGCAGATCATGCCGTGCCGCCCCGGGTGCCACCAGTCGCCCGCCCCGCGCAGGATCTGCACCTTGGCCGGTGCGCCCATGCCCGCGAGGATCGCTTCGGCATCGGCCTTGGCGTCGTAGAGGTCGGCGGCGCGCGCGCCGCCATGTACGTCCTTGGGACTGGTCTGGCCCACGAGGATTCCGCTCACCAGCAGGCCCTGTTCGTCCGGCTCGCCGCCATGAAAGACGTGTCCCACCTCGAACAGTGCCATGTCCATGATCCCGCGCGCCTGGTTGCGCGCCGCCGCCTGCAACAGGCCGGGCAGCAATGCCGGGCGCAAATGGCTCATCTCGGAACTGATCGGGTTGGCGAGCCGGCTGGCGTCATCACCCCCGCCGAAGAGCGCCGCTGCCTCACGGTCGATGAAGCTGTAGGTAACGCATTCGTTGTAACCGAGCGCCGCCGCGCTGCGCCGCGCGATCTGTGTACGCTTCTGCATCGGGCTGAGGATCGGCTTGGGCACGCCCGGCTGCACCCGGGCCATCGGTCGTCCCTCGAGCCGCGTGAGCGACGCGATCCGTGCCACCTCCTCGACGAGGTCCACCTCGCCCATAATGTCGGGCCGCCAGCTCGGCACATGCGCCATGCTGCCTTCGAGCCGAAAGCCGAGCGCCGTCAGGGTTTGGCGTTGATCACTTTCGGGGATCTCCATGCCGACGAGCGAGCGCACCCGCGCGGGATCGAGCCGGTAGGCGCGGGCCGTGTCTGGCACCTTTCCAGCCACCACCCTGTTGGAAGGGGTGCCACCGCACAGATCGAGGATCATCTGGGTTGCGAGATCCAGTCCCTCCATGTTGAAGGCCGGGTCGATGCCGCGCTCGTTGCGATAGCGCGCGTCGGAATTGATCCGCAGCGCGCGGCCGGTCATCGCGATCTGGATATGGTCCCAAACCGCTGCCTCGAGAAACACATTGACCGTCTCGCCCGTGCAACCGGTCGCCAGCCCGCCCATGATACCGCCGATGCTCTCGATGCCGGTGTCGTCCGAGATCACCACCTGGCCAGGGCCAAAGGTATACTCCTTCTCGTCGAGGCCGGTCAGCGTTTCGCCACCCTTGGTGCGATGCACCCGCAGATTGCCCGCCATCTTGTCCGCATCAAAGACGTGGAGCGGGCGGTTGCGGTCATAGGTAAAGAAATTGGTGATATCGACCAGCGCCGAGATGGGCCGCAGCCCGATGGCGCGCAGACGGTCCTGAAGCCAGGCGGGCGAGGGCCGGTTCTGCACCCCTCGGATGAGACGCCCGGCAAAGACGTGACAGCCACCCTCGGCCGTGTCCTCGTCGATGGTGATGCCGATGGGGCAGGTGAACTGCCCCTCGATATCCGCCGTCGCGGCGGGCCGCAGCGTGCCAAGACCCCGCGCCGCCAGATCGCGCGCAATCCCCCGCACGCCGAGCGCGTCGGGCCGGTTCGGCGTGATGGCGATCTCGATCACCGGGTCCACCTTGGCCGGGTCGTTTGCCGCCAGCCAGTCGGTAAAGCGCTCGCCTATCTCGCCCGAGGGCAGTTCGATAATGCCTTCATGCTCGTCCGAGAGCTCCATCTCGCGCTCCGAGCACATCATGCCGTGGCTCTCGATGCCGCGGATCTTGCCCACGCCGATGGTGGTGTCGATGCCCGGCACGTAGACGCCGGGACTGGCGATGACCACGGTAATGCCCTCGCGCGCGTTGGGCGCACCACAGATGATCTGCGTCTCGCCTGCAGCGGTCGCCACCTGGCAGACCCGTAGCTTGTCTGCATCGGGATGCTTCTCGGCGCTGATCACCTTGCCGATGGTGAAATCGCGCAGCCGTGCTGCCGGGTCGCTCACGCTTTCCACCTCGAGGCCGAGATCGGTCAGCGTCTCGACGATCTCGTCCACGGTCGCCGTGGTGTCGAGGTGATCTTTTAGCCAGGACAGTGTGAATTTCATGGATCTTTCCGCCTGCAATGCCGGGTTACTCCGCGCTTTAGCGGATATGGCGGGCATGGAAAACCCCGCTTCGCGGCGGGGCTTTCCTCTTGCGTCGGTGGTGGGCGGGTTCAGCTTGTCCAGCGCCCCGAGAAGTCAAAGGCGTTGTCGTATCCGAAGAGCGCGACCGCGCCCCCGGTATGCAGGAACACCACGCGCTCGCCCTTCTTGAAATGACCTTTGCGGATCAGGTCGATGAAGCCCGCCGCGCCCTTGGCCGAATAGACCGGGTCGAGCAGGATCGCCTCGAGTTCCGCGAACATGCGGATCGCCTCGATACCGCTTTCGGTGGGGATGCCATAGCCTTCGCCCACGTAATCGGTATTGGCGACCACGTCCTCGCGATTGACCACGCCCGGACAGCCCAGCTTTTCCGCCGTCGCACACGCGAGGTTATAGACGTTCTCCTCCTGCTTGGGCTTGGGCGCGCGCACCCCGATGCCAAGGAGCGGGATTTGCGCGTTCATCGCCTTCAGTCCCGTAATCAGCCCCGCCTGCGTACCGGCGCTGCCGGTGGCGTGAACGATGTGATCGACCCTGAGGCCCCGGTCATTGAACTGCCCCAGCATCTCGAACGCGCAGTTGACATAGCCGAGCGCGCCGGTGGGGTTCGACCCGCCGCCGGGGATAGTATAAACCGTCCGCCCTTCGGCGCGGAAACGCTCGGCCACCTTCTCCATCTCGGCATTCATGTCGCCGCCGCCGGGTCGCTTCTCGGTCGTGGCACCGTGCAGATGATCGAGCAGGACATTGCCGTTGTTATTGTAGTTGGCGTTGTTCGAGCCGGTCCGGTCCTCCAGCAGGATATGGCAATCCATTCCCATCTTGGCGGCGAAGGCGGCGGTCTGGCGGGCATGGTTGGATTGCGTGGCACCCTGGGTCATCACCATGTCGGCGCCCTGCGCCTCGGCCTCGGCCATCAGGAACTCGAGCTTGCGGGTCTTGTTGCCCCCGGTGCTGAGACCCGTGCAATCGTCGCGCTTGATCCAGATTTCCGGGCCGCTCAGCTCGGCGCTCAGCCGGTCGAGCCGTTCGAGCGGCGTGGGCAGGTGCGCGAGAAAGTGGCGGGGAAAGCGGGCGAGATGCATGGCGGCCTCCAGGTAATATGCGTTTGAGGGATATTATGGCGTGACATTTTGCTCGTCCAATGCCAATCCTGCCAAGGATTATGCGAGATATGCAATATGCGTCTGGAGTGGCTTGATGATATCCTCGCCGTGGCCGATGCCGGATCACTGGCGCGCGCCGCCGAGTTGCGCCATGTCAGCCAGCCGGCGCTCACCCGACGGCTGCGTGTAATAGAGGCTGCGCTCGGCGTGCCGTTGTTCGAACGCCGGCACAAGCCGCTGACGCTCCTGCCCGAGATCGTGCCCCACCTGCCTGCGATGCGCAGCCTCGCGGCGCAACTGCGACAGTTGCGCGACGGGTTGGCACAGAGCGGCGGCGCGCGGGGCCTGACGCTGGCTTGCCAGCACGCGATCACCACCACCCATTCCCCGGCCATCGTCGCCGCGCTGACCGAGGGACAGGCGCGGCCCGTGCGCGTGCGCTCGGAGAACCGCGAGGATTGCCTGCTGCGGCTCCTCGCCGCCGAGGCCGATCTTGCCGTGGTCTACGACGTGCCCCAGATCGCGCCGCTCGCCCTCGGCGGCGCGTTCGAGCGCGTGTCGCTCGGCCCCGAGCGGCTCATCCCGGTGGCTGCACCCGGCCTGCTTACCGGCAGTGACCTTCCCTATATCGGCTATCCCGGCGATGTCTTTCTCGGGCAGGTGATGGACCGGGCGCTTCTGCCGCGGATAGGGCCGGACCGACGGTTGCGCCGCTGCGCCGAGACGGCGCTCACGCTTGCCGCGCACGAATATGCTCGGCGGGGGATCGGGGTGGCGTGGCTGCCCGAATCCATGGCACGCGAAGACCTGTTGGCGGGTCGGCTCGTGCATCTCGGTCGCGACGTTCCGGCGCTGGACATGGAGATATGGATGATCCGCCTGCCCGGCATCGAGGGCAGCGGCTGGGAGGACGACTGGCAGAGGCTGGCCGACACGCTCAGTCTTGCACCCACGGCACCGCTTTGATTTAAGCGTCGCGTTGCCCAGCCCGGAGGCCGCCCGATGGTCGATATCGCCACCCGTGTCTACAACCACCGCTGGAAGATGGATCCCATCGTCCGCTCGCTCATCGATACCGATTTCTACAAGCTGCTGATGTGCCAGACGGTGCGCCGGAACAGGCCCGACACGAACGTGACCTTCTCGCTTATCAACCGCACCACCTCGGTCCGGCTTGCCGATCTCGTGGACGAGGGCGAATTGCGCGAACAACTGGATCACATCCGCACCCTGTCGCTCTCGCGCGGTGAGAGCACGTGGATGCGAGGCAATACCTTCTATGGCAAACGCCAGATGTTCACACCCGAGTTCATGGACTGGTTCGAGGGGTTGCGTCTGCCGCCCTATCACCTCGAGCGGCGCGACGGTCAGTACGAACTCACCTTCGAGGGCAAGTGGCCCGAGGTCATGCTGTGGGAAATCCCCGCGCTCGCCGTGCTGATGGAGCTGCGCGTTCGTCCGGTGCTCAGCGACATGAAGAAATTCGAGCTTCAGGTGCTCTATGCCCGCGCCATGACCAAACTGTGGGAAAAGGTCGAACTCCTGCGCCCTCTCGAGGGCCTCCGCATCGCCGATTTTGGCACGCGGCGGCGGCATTCCTTTCTCTGGCAGGACTGGTGCGTGCAGGCCATGCGCGAGGGGCTTGGCGACGGCTTCGTCGGCACCTCGAACTGCTTGATCGCCAAGAATCGCGATCTTGAGGCGATCGGCACCAACGCGCACGAATTGCCGATGGTTTATGCCGCGCTTGCAGAGACCGACGCCGAGCTTGCCCGCGCACCCTACAAGGTGCTCGCCGACTGGCACGAGGAGCACGATGGCAACCTTCGCATCATCCTGCCCGACACGTTCGGCACCGAGGGATTCCTGCGGCACGCGCCTGATTGGCTCGCAGGCTGGACGGGTATCCGTATCGATTCCGGCCAGCCCGAAGAGGCGGCAGAGGCCGCGATCGACTGGTGGAAAGCGCATGGCGAAGACCCCCGCGACAAGATGATCATCTTCTCCGACGGGCTGGACGTGGCACGCATTTCCGAACTTCACCAGCGTTTCGCGGGTCGGGTGCGCACATCTTTCGGCTGGGGCACGCTGCTTACCAACGATTTTCGGGGTCTCACCCGTGGCGACGCGCTCGCGCCCTTCTCGCTTGTCTGCAAGGCCGTTTCTGCCGAGGGGCACCCGACCGTGAAGCTATCGGACAATCCCCGCAAGGCGATGGGACCGCCGGACGAGATTGCCCGCTATCGCCGGGTCTTCGATGTCGGCGCGCAGACCGAGATCGACGTGGTCGTCTGAGCGCGCTCAGCGAACGACGAACTCGGCGTGCAGGGCGCCAGCGGCCTTTATGCTCTTGAGGATGTCGATCATGTCGCGCGGCGCGACGCCGAGCGCGTTCAGCCCGGCGATCACCTCGGCGAGCGATGTGCCCTCGGGCACCTCCGCCAGGCCGATGCCCGGCTCTTCGTCGATCTCGGCCTCGGTGCGCGGCACAACCACCGTCTCGCCCCGTGCGAACGGGTTGGGCTGGATGGCGAGCGGGGTCTCCTGGATGCGCAGGGTCAGGTTGCCCTGCGAGACCGCGACGCGCGAGATGCGCACATCTTGTCCCATCACGATGGTGCCCGATCTCTGGTCGACCACGACACGTGCCTTGCGCTGCGGCTCGACCATCAGATTCTCTACCCGACCGAGCGCGTGTGCGGGCGAGCGCGCGCGCATCTCCGTGATATCGAGCCGCACGGTGCCAGAATCGAGCATCAGCGCCACGGGTCGGCCCATGACACCGTTGATCGCGCGCTCGATTCGGGCCGCGGTGGTGAAATCCGGCTCGCGCAGCGCGAGCCGCAGGCTTTCCAACCCTGCGAAATCGAAATCCACCTCGCGCTCGACCCGAGCCCCGGAAGGGATGGTTCCCGATGTCGGCACGCCCTGCACAACGCTACCCGCCTCGCCCTCGGCAGACGCCCCACCGGCGATGATCGTGCCCTGTGCCACGGCATAGATCTGGCCGTCCGCGGCGTTGAGCGGCGTCATTACCAGCGTGCCGCCCAGCAGGCTCTTGGCATCGCCGATGGCCGAGACCGTCACGTCGATCTGGCTACCTGCGCGGGCAAACGGTGGCAGCGCCGCGGTGACGAGCACGGCGGCGACATTCTTGGGGCGGAACTGCTCGCCTGTGACATTGATCCCGAGCCGCTCGAGAATGTTGGACATGAGCTCCTCGGTGAACGGCGAATTGCGCAGGCCGTCGCCGCTTCCGTTGAGCCCGACGACAAGCCCGTAGCCAAGCAGATCGTTGCCGCGCACCCCGTCGAACTCCACAAGGTCCTTGATCCGGACCGTACCGGCGCCGGCGGCATGGACTGTCGTGAGGCACATCAGCAACAAGGCCAGGATCGTGCGCAACGGCGGCGTCATGACAGGAAACTCGCGAGATTGAGGCGCGCGGTGCGCGCGGTGATGGTATAGAGTGTCTCCAGTTGAGACTGCACCTGTTCGAGCGCCGTCGCGCTCTCGAAGATATCTACCGAGACGAGATCGTTGCGCGCTATCCCAAGGCTTGTGATCTCGGCGTCGATTCGGCTCCGGGCCTGCGCGATCCGCTCCTCGGCAAAACCGAGCTGCGCGCGCAGCCGCGTTACCCCGTCCTGCCCGGAGAGAAGCCCCGTACCCATGTCGCGGACAAGCGCGGCGCGGTCTTCGTGGCCGAGCGCGAGAGCCGGGTCGTCGAGAAGTGATAGCATCGCCGCCTGCTTGATCTGGCCTCGCAATGCGGCATCGTCTGCGTGGATGCGCAGCGCGACGGTCTCTCCCGCACCGAGCGCAAAAGCCGCCGCCGGCGCCTGTCCACCACGATAAACCACCGTGGAAAACCCGCCGCCCGGTGCATCGAAGAAGGCATCAAGCTCGCTCCGCAATGTAGTTGCGTCTGGGGCTGCCGTCAGCACCGTGCGCAGTTCCTGCAATAGCGTGTCGGTATCGGCGAGTGGCGAGCGATCAGCCAGGTCGCCGCCGAACAGGGCGCGGCCCGCCGAGGTGGTGTTGAGCGCCCCGATCATCGTCGACAGGGCGGCGCGCGCCCCCTGTGCGAGGACGGTAGATTGTATCGCTCCGCCGACCGAACCGGCTGTGAGTGCCGCTTGGGCAAGCGCCTCGCCGCTCTCCGCCACGCGGCCGAGCGCCGTCTGCATGATTTCCGCGTCCACCGAAGCGATTCGCGCCACGTCCCGATGCGTATCCGCCAGGGTGAGCGCCCGCTCGACATCCGCCAGAGGAACAAGATGGCCGGACAGGTGCCTCGCGGTGTCCGTGGTGCGGCCCGTCGACACCTCGCGGGTCAGGCGGGTCGTCTCGCGGGCAAGATGTGCGCCCTGCTGTCGCAAAACGAAGCCTTGGGCGAGATCACCGATTGATTGCAGGGCCATGTCATATCCTCAGAAGGGTTTGCATCATGTCGTCGAGCGTCTGGATCATGCGGGCATTGGCCGAGAAGGCCTGCTCCACGAGCAACAGCCGCTGCAACTCTGCATCGCTATCCACGCCGCCGCGCAGTTCCAGCTCGCGCAGTTCTCCGGCCTGTCCGGAGGCAAAGCTTGTCGTATTCTCGGCCGTCAGCCGTGCCTGCGCGACCCGGCTCGAAAGCTGGGCGGCATGACCGGAGAGATCACGCTGCATCTCGCCCGGTGCCGGTGCCTGGCGCGCCGACAGCACATTGCCGAGCGCCGCGAGATACGGGGCGTCCGCCGGGGTCCCGGGGCTCGCGGCATCCGGTCCGACGCGTAGCCGGAAGAGCGCGCCGCCACGCTCGGGATCGACCGCGGGGTTGATCGCGATCCGCCCGGCGAGCCCCGCCTCGGTCGCGGGGTCGAAGCGGGCTCCGGCATCGGTGAAGACCCCTGGTGATGGTGGCGGAGTGAGGCTCTCGACCCGCTCGACGAGGTCGCGAGCGAGCGCGTCGAGCCCGCGTTGCGCGTCGAGCCCGAGCGCGTCGCGGTTGTCGATGAGTGCCGCAAGCCGTCCGCCTGCGAGCGGGCCGCCCGTGCCGGTTGGCACCGGGTACCCGCCGATCTCGAGCCCGGAGAGGAGCCCGTTCTGCACCGTCATGTGCGCCGCCACCAGCGGTGTCGCCTCGAAGCCGATCCGCGCCGGGCGCCCGTCGAGCAGCAGCGCACCGCCGGTAGAAACCAGGGCGATCTCTCCCCGAGACCGCTCAAGTTGCCGGATGGGGACCAGTTCGGAGATCGAATCGATCGCCTGCTGCCGTCGATCCTCGAGCGATGCCGTGTCGTGGCCCGAGGATCGCGCGACGACGATTTGCGTGTTGATCTCGGCCACCCGTGCAAGGCCGGTATTGAGCCGTTCAACGGTATCGGAGATATCGGCATCGGCCCGGCTGCGCAGGGTCTCGACCTGCCGTCCCGCACCGTTCAGCGCCGCGCCGAGCGCCGTCGCCTCGTTCAGCACCGCACCCAGCCGTGTATCGTCCTCGGGCCTGGACGAGGCCGAGACGATGGCCGCCTCGAATGCGGCGAGCCGGTCCGCAATGCTGCCGCCCTCGCCCGGCAGACCCAGCGCACGCTCGACGGAGGCGGCAAAGCCAGCGCGCGTTTGTGCATCGGCCAGTGCGCTGTCGGCAAGTCGCCGATCTCCGAGAAGCACCGGATCGACGTGGCGCGTCACGCCAGTCACTTCCACACCGCCGCGTGTGCCCTGCGCCTGCAGGCCAAGCTCGCGCGGGGCATAACCGGGCGTGAGCGCATTCGCGAGATTGCCCGAGATCACGTCGGTCAACCGCGAGCTTGCGTTCAGCCCGCTCAGGGCATTGTTGAAGGCGGCGGATATGGACATCGGTCTGGTCCTTTACGCGAGGGTCGGCAATCAGCGGATGATGTTGGTCGTTTCCTGCAGCATCTCGTCGACGGTCTGGATCACGCGCGCATTGGAAGAATAGGAGCGCTGCGTCTGGATCATGTCGGTCAGCTCGCGCGCGACATCGGTGGCCGATCCCTGCCGGGAGAAGGAAATGAGATCGCCGGTCGGGCCGCCGCCGGCATCCCAGAGAAAGAAGTTGCCGCTGTCGAGGGAGGGCCGGTAGGTCTGGCGATCGAGGGCCACCATCCCATTCGGATTGGGCAGGTCGACGAGCGGAACCTGGAAGATCGTTCGTGTCACACCGGTGTCGAACGTGGCGTGGACAAACCCGTTGCCATCGACCTCGATGGACACCATGTTCCCGACGGGTGAGCCGTCCTTGGAAATGGAGAGCGGAGCGAAGCTGTCGGAGAGCTGTGTGAGTCCTTCGGTCGTGCCCGGGCGCCCGATACTGATCTCGATCGGGCCACCATCGACGGTTGCGATCAGGCTGCCCGTGGCCGGATCGTAAGCCCCGCCGCTGATAGTGGTCACTTCGAGCAGGGTGCCGCCCGCGGCTCGCGAATCGGCGAATTCGAGCTCGTACTCGCCGATGACGGCATTGCCGCTCGCCGAATCTCTGAGGGTCATGGTCCAGATATTGGACGTGCCGTTTGCCGGAATCTGCGGTGTGAAGGACGCTTGGATAGTTTCCGACCGGCCAAGATTGTCGAAATACTCGATCGACAGTTGCTGCGGGGCACCATCGGCCTCCGCGTTGGTTTCGGTCGCCGGAAGATTGACACCGAGGGTGATTGCCGTTGTCGGTTCGCTGGTCAGTTGGTTAGCATTGATCTGGACCGGAACCAGACCTTCGCTGGTGTCCCGCGGGAAAGAGGGAATCGAGCCATCGGGACTGGCGGGCCAACCAAGGAGCGTCAGGCCAGACGCCGTGACGAGCCGTCCCTCGGCATCGGTGCGAAACGATCCGGTCGTCGTAAGGAGCATCTGCGGCGTGCCGTTCGAGACCGCGACTTCGCTGCTCGACGCAACGGGTATGAAGCCGCGCCCGCGCACCGCGAGATCGGTGGGGTTGTCGGTTGTGACGAGCGAGCCGCCCTGGTCGATGAGCCGTTCCGTGGTCGCGCGCACGCCGCCCGCCGCGTAATTCCCGCCGTTGCCACTGACGACAAGCGAGTCAAAACTCGTCTCGACGCGGCGATAGCCGAAGGTCGAGGCATTGGCGATATTGTCGGAGATCGCCGCCAGGCGGGATGCGTTGGCACTGAGCCCCGCGACGCCGGCATTCAGGGAAGAGGAAATTGTCATGGGCACGCCTTTCAACTGGATCGAGCATCGTCTCGACACAGTCATAGGCGCGTTGCCTTAACATCGCGCTAATCGCTAAAATCAAGTGTTGTTAGAGAGATCGCAGGAACGTCACCTCCAGACGGTTGTTGCGCGGCGACATGGGATCCGCCGTTGCCGGAGAGCGGTCGGCATGGCCGGTGAGCCGACGCATGCGTGCGCGCGCGATTCCCGAATCCTCAATCAGAATCCGCGCCCGGTTAGCGCGTGCCGCCGACAGGTCCCAGACCGGATTCTCGACAAGGGTGACAGGCCGCGCGCGGGTATGTCCGGCGATGGCGATGTCGTTGACAATCGGAGTGGCAACCATTGCGATGACTCGCGCGATCTCGCGCAAGGTGTCGGTCGGCTCACTTTGATCAGACACGAAAAGCGTCGCGTCGCCCACGTCGAATATCTCGATGATGAGCCCCTCGTCGGTGACCCGGGTCACGATGTGGCGGAGCACGTCATCGGAGGCGAGGCTCTCGCCGCTGCGGCCCCGGAGCCGGTCGTCGATTTCGGAGAATGCGGCGGCGTCCGCTTCGGTTAACCTGACACTCGCCCCGTCGCTCATCACGCCGGTATCGCCGCGGGCCTGGTGGCTTTCGGTACTATGCAGGTTCTCCGCGCCGGTTCCGCTCTTGGCCAGGCTCTGTTCGGAGAAGATGGTATCGCCACCGAACGCGCCGCTGCCGCCGCCGGATACCCGATTTATCGGCACGGTCGGGCTAAAGTAGTCGGCGATGCCCTTGCGTTGTTTTTCGGTTGTCGCGCCAAGAAGCCACATCAGCAGGAAGAACGCCATCATCGCGGTGACGAAGTCGGCATATGCCACCTTCCAGGCACCCCCATGATGCCCGCCGCCACTGACGACCTTCTTCCGTTTGATGATGACCGGCGCCGCATTGCTGCGCGCGTCCATAACTCACCACCTGTTTCACACCCGGAACAAGGGGTAGCACATGACCGTTTAACGTGCTGTTAATTCGTCAAGTTTTACCGGTTCAGGCCAGCCCTGGCAGCCACAGCACGATCGCCGGGAACGCGACCAGAAGCGCGATAGTGACAGCGTCGGCGACAAAGAACGGTGTGACGCCGCGAAACACGTCCTGCACGCTCAGGTCGGGCCGCACGCCGGCCACCACGAAACAGTTGAGGCCGATGGGCGGGGTGATGAGGCAGAATTCGGCCATCTTCACCACGAGGATACCGAACCAGACCGCGCACATCGGCCCCGACATGCCGAAGGTGCTGTCCGCGGCAGAGACCATCGCCCCGCCGTTGAGCGCCATCACCGCCGGGTAGACCACCGGCAGCGTCAGCAGCAGCATGCCGATTGCATCCATGAACATGCCCAGCACCGCATAGGCGAGCAGGATGCAGATCAGGATCAGCATCGGCGACAGGGTGAGAGAGGTGATCCAGTCGGCGAAGGCCGACGGCAGATCGGCGAAGCCGAGAAAGCGCACATAGATCAGCACCCCCCAGATGATGGTGAAGATCATCACCGAGAGCTTGGCTGTCTCCAGCAGCGCATCCTTCAACTCCGCCCAGCGCATCCCGCGATAAACCGCCATGAGGAACACGACGAAGGCCCCGATCGCACCGCCCTCGGTGGGCGTGCCCCAGGCATCGCCGCCGAACGGGTTATAGACGAAGAAGATGATCGTCACGACGACGAAGACGATGGGCAGGGCAGGTGGCAGCGAGGCAAAGCGCTCGCGCCAGGTAAAGCCGCTCACCGGGGGGCCGAACCCCTTGATCGTCAGCGCCAGCCCGATGATGAGAAACGCATAGACAAAGGCCGAAAAGACGCCGGGAATGAAGCCCGCGAGCAAGAGCTTGCCCACGTCCTGCTCGACGATGATCGCGTAGATCACCAGGAGCGCTGATGGCGGTATGAGGCTCGCCAGGGTTCCGCCCGCCGCCACCACGCCCGCCGCGAACCGCTTGTCATAGCCGATCTTGAGCATCTCGGGAATGGCGATGCGGGCAAACACTGCCGCCGTCGCCACGCTCGCGCCGGACACGGCGGCAAACCCCGCGGTGGCAAAGACGGTCGAGACCGCGAGGCCCCCCGGCACCCAGGCGATCCAGCGCTTCGCTGCCTCGAAGAGCGCCTTGGTCAGCCCCGCGTAATAGGCGAGATAGCCGATCATGATGAAGGTGGGGATGAGGCTCAGCGCCTGCGAGCTGACCTTGGAATGCGGCACCTGACCCGCGGTCTTGACGGCAACGGTCAGCGCCCAGATGAATTCATCCCCTGCATAGCCCTTCTTGGACCAGAAAATCCAGATCAGCCCGACCACACCGGCGAGTGCTGCGGCAAAGGCCACGCGCATCCCGAGGATCACGACGACCAGCATCAGACCGGTCACAACAAGCCCGATATCGATCGGTTCCATCAGGTGGGTTCCTTATTCGTCATGGCCGCTGACATGCGCGGCCTCGCGGGCGGCCTGTGTCGCCACGTCCTCGATCAGCGGCACGGCGACCGGGCGCTCCGCCCCGGTGACAAGCGCGCGCGCAAACCCCCAGACCTGAAGCGCCAGCCGCAGCGACAGCACGCCAAAGGCAATCGGCGCGAGAATCTTGGCGGGCCAGATCGGCAGCGCGATGTCGATCGTGCTGTCGCGGCTCCACAGCGGTGCGTCCCAGTCGAAACTGCGCTCGAAATGCGCCCAGCTTCCCCAGACCAGCAGCAGCATCAGCAGCAGGACCGCCAGCGTCGTGATCAACTCGATCAGCCATAGCGCGCGGCCCTGAAACAGACCGACGAAGATATCCATGCGGATATGGCCACCGTCGCGCTGTGTGTAGGCCACGCCCATAAAGGCGATGAGCGGCATGATCTGCTCGATCCAGTCGACATAGCCGGACAGCGGTTGATTGAAGAAATTGCGCCCGCCCACGGAAAAGACCGCCAGCACCATGAGCGAGAACACCGCGATTCCGCTCAGCAGAGCGAGTTGCCGCTCGACCCGGTAGAGCCCAAGATCAAGCCTGCTTAGCGTGCTGTCGTCCGACAGCACAGAGGCCACGCCCGCCATGTCTCATCTCCCCCGCTATACCTGAATGAATCGGCCCGCTGCGGTTCTTGCGCAGCGGGCCAGAGCGGTCAGGCTCAGGAGCCACCCTTCAGCTCGGCGAGCTTGTCGGTGGCGAAGTCATAGAGATCCTGCGCGGGCAGGCCGCGGTTTCCCATGTCCTCGATCCACGCCGCCGCGGCGGGACCGGCCACGGCCTCTTCGAACGCCTTGAGTGACGCCTCGTCGAAGCTGATGACCTCGATCCCGCGCTCTTCGAGCGCCGGGCCCCAGGCTTCCATCGTGTTGTTCGTGTAGTTGTCGACATAGTGGTCGAGCGCTTCGTCGATCGAGCCCAACAGCGCCTCGCGATGTTCGTCAGATAGTCCTTCGAGCGCATCGGTATTGGCCACGACCGGGCAATTAACCGTGCCGGGGTTGAGGTTCGCGGTCCACCAGTCGCCGTTCTCGATGGTGCCGAAGGCCATGTGCGCGTGCGGGGCAAAGGCCACGGCCTTGACCACGCCACTGTCCATCGCCTGCCGCACCTCGGTTGCGGTCATCGAGGTGGGCACCGCGCCCACGGCCTCCATCGCCGCACCGATCCCGCCGGTGGCGCGCACGCTCAGCCCCTCGAAATCGCCGAGGCTGCGGGGGGCGTCGCCCATGCCCACGAGGTTGTATTGCGGCATCGGCGAAGGCATCAGCAGCGTCGCGTTCCAGCGCGCGAGATCGGCCTCGACTGCCGGGTGATCATAGAGCGCCATCGACAGCTTGCGCTCCTGATCCAGCGTCTCGACGCCCAGGAAAGGCAGCTCCAGCACGGTGATCGACGGGTTCTTGTCGCGGTGATAGCCGGCACAGAACTGCGCCATCTCGAACGCCCCGATGGAGATACCGTCGAGGTTCTCGCGGTTGTTGCTGAGGCCGCCATAGCTGATGTTGAGGGTGAAATCGCCGTCGGTCTTGGCGCTCACAAGCTCGGCCATCTTCTCGACATGCTCGGTGAATGCGCGGCGCTTGCCCCAGAGCGAAACATTCCACTCGGTTGCCATCGCCTCACCGGCAAAGGCAAGGCTGATTGCGGCCACGGCGGTATAGCTGAGATATTTCTGCATGGTTTTCCTCCCAGATTTCATGCGTCATGATGGCCGCTACCTTGGGACATGCCCGTCCCGATGGCTATGAAGAAAACCGCGCATGCCCCGGCAGCCGCCCTGCGGATATCCGCAAGGTGACTACAGCAGCGCCTCCTTGTCCAGTCCCAGCTTGACGATCTTCTCGTTGAGGGTGCGTCGCCCGATGCCGAGCGTTTCCGCCACCGCGTCCATACGACCCTCGTGTGCGGTGATCGCCTTGGCGATCAGCTCGCGCTCAAACGCCGCGACGGCGGCGCGCAGCGTGTCAGGCACATCGTCGCTCACCGGGTCGCGCCGCAGTGCCTGCGCGACCGAACCTCCGCCGCGCCGCGCCATGAGCACCCGGCGCTCGCAGACATTGCGCAGTTCGCGCACATTGCCCGGCCAGTCATGGGCCAGCAGCGCGGCGCTGTCCTCGGGCGTCAGGTCGGGCACGCGGGTCTCGTAGACGCGGGCGAACTCGTCGAGGAACCGCGCTGCCAGAAGCATCACGTCATCCCGCCGCTGCCGCAGCGTGGGCAGGGTGATCACCGTGGTATTGAGCCGATAGAGCAGATCGGCGCGCAGCCGCCCGTCGCGCACCGCCTCTTCTGCGTCCTCGTTGGTGGCCGAGATCACCCGGAACGACAGCGGCACCGGCGTCTCCGCCCCCAGCGGCAGAACCTGCTTGTCCTCGATCACCCGCAACAGCTTGGCCTGCACCGGCATCGGGCAGGTGCAGATTTCATCCAGGAACAGCGTGCCGCCATCCGCGCCCTGCAAGCGTCCCTTGGCTCCGCCCCCGGTGCCGAACATCTCGGCCTCGAAGCCCTCGATCGCGAGCGCGGCGCAGTTGAGCGCCACGAACGGCCCCTCGGCCTGCGTGCCCAGGTCATGCAGCGCGCGTGCCACCAGTTCCTTGCCGGTGCCGGTCTCGCCCTGCAACATCACCGCCGCGCCGCTTTGCGACAGGTCCAGAACGTCCTCGCGCAGGGCAACGGTCTCGGGCGTCTGCCCGAGCAGTACCCGGTCCAGGCCTGATAGCTGCATCAGCCGCGTCTTGAGCCGCGCATTGGTGCGGCGCATTGCGTGCTGATCGGCGGCATGGCGCAGGATGTTGAGCAAGCGGCGCGGCTCATAGGGCTTTTCGACGAAACTGTAGGCGCCGCGCTGCATTGCATCGACGGCCATCGCGATATCGCCATGCGCCGAAATCAGCACCAGCGGCGGCGCGAGATCGCGGTCCAGACTGTCCAGAAGCTCGAGCCCCGACATGCCCGGCATCCGCACATCCGACAGGATCACATCCGGCTGAAACTCCGCCAGCCGCTCGATCAGCCGCTCGGCGCGCGGCAGCGCCTCCACCTGCCAGCCCGACGCATCGAGCAGATCGACCAGCGACAGGCGCATTGCGCGGTCATCCTCGACAACGAGGATGCGGGGGATCGCCGGACCGCTCACGCCGCGCTCGCTCCGGCGTCGTCGCGTTCCTGCGGGATGTCGATGCAGAACACCGCGCCGCCGCCTTCGGCGTCGCGGGCGCTGATCCGCCCCTCATGCGCGCGAACGATATTGGCCGAGATGGCAAGCCCGAGCCCCATGCCGCGCCCGCTTTCGCGGGTCGTGACAAACGGCTCCTGCAAGTCCTCGAGCCGGGCCTGTCCCAGCCCGTGGCCGGTATCGCGCACCTCGACCCGACCCGCGCCGTCGCGCAGCGCGACCAGTACCTCGATCCGCCGCACGTCGCGATCTTCGACCGCGTCGATAGCGTTACGCAACACGTTGGTCAGCACCTGCTCGATCCGAAGCTGATTACCGCGCACGGTCACCGGTTTATCAGGGGCGGTCACCGATACCGTGGCCGCGACCCGTGCGATATTGGGCTCCACCAGCGCCAGCGCTGCTTGCACCGCGGCGAACAGGTCGACCGGGCCGAATTCCTCGCGGTCATTGCGGGCAAAGAACTTGAGCTGACGGGTGATCCCTTCCATCCGGTCAACGATAGCGGCGATCCGCGGCGCGAGCCGCCCCTCGCCCTGCCCGCCGATCTCCGCCGCCGTGAGGTGATTGCGCATCGCGGCAATCGGCTGCCCAAGCTCATGCGTAACCGAGGCGGCCAACTGTCCCAGCGCTGCCAGACGGCTTGCGCGTTCAAGCTCGTCCTGTGTCCGTGCCAGCCGCCGTTCGGCTGCCCGGCGTTCCTCGATCTCGACTGCCAGCCGTTCGTTGGCCTCGCGAAGCTGCGCCTCCTCCGCCTCGGACCGGCGCAGCGCCGCCCCGATTCGCCTAGTGCGCCGCACCTGCGACGCAAGCAGCCCGCCCCCGGCCAGCGTCGTCACGATCCCGGCCAGAAGCCAGCTTCGCGTCACCGCCGCGCTGTCATCGGCAAAGTAGTGCAGAACCCAGCCATGCGGGGTCAACGTGCCGGAAAGGTGCAGCCGCTCGGCCCCGCCGATCACGGCGCGCCGGTCCTCGGCGGGCCGCCAGTCGAGCGGCCCGAGTTCCTGCCCCGGAAATTGCCGATCCCGCGCGATCCGCGCGCGCTGTTTCGTATCCAGCGTGCCGAGCGCGCGATACCGCCAGCCGGGATCGGACGACAACAGAACCACGCCGTCGCGGTTGGCGAGCAACACCTGCTCTCCCGCCGCGCGCCACGTCTCCTCCAGATCGGTGAGGTCAAGCTTGATCGCGATCACGCCCAGAGTCTCTCCGCCGTTTCCACGTACCGGATCTGCAATGAAATAACCCGGCAGGCCGGTCGTCGCGCCGATCCCGTAGAACCGTCCCTGTCCACCGGCGAGCGCGGTCTGGAAATAGGGCCGGAATCCGTAATCTTGCCCCACAAAGCTTTCCGGTGTCCCGGCATTAGAGGCGGCGATGGTCACGCCGTCGGGGCGCATGAGATAGATCGCGTCGAGCCCCGATTCCGCGGCAAAGGCCGCAAGCCTGCGGTCAAGCACATCCGTTGCGCGCCCGGCGGCGGTGTCCATCACGTGCCGGTCCCGCGCCAACACATAGGTCAGGTGCGAAAACCGCTCGATCTCCGATATCACCATGCTGCGATAGAGCGACAGGCGGCCCTCCGCCTTGGCCTGTTCTTCCGAGCGGAAGAAGCCGAGCGAGATCAGAAACACGCCAAGAATGACGCCCAGTGCCGTCAGAACGGCCAGACCCCGGAGTGTCAGGCGCATCGCGAAGCCGTCACCGCCGCTCCCCGGTCGGCTCCGCTTCATCCGTCCCGGGGGCGTCCTCGACGATCTCGGCATCGGGCACCGTCTCGTCCTCTCCGGCGGTGTCCTCGGTGGCGGTGTCCTCTTCCGCCGGCTCTTCGACCGGACCGATCAGCAGCGGCAGCATCTCAAGCCCGGTGGGTGTGCTCACCGCCGTATCGGGCGGCGCACGCCAGCTCAGCGTATCGAATGAATGACAGTTCTCGCAGACGGGCTGCCACTCGGCATGGATGTGCTGGCAGTTGTCGCAGCACCACTGCGGGCCGCGCGGCGCGCCCAGCGCCCGCGCCAGCCAGCCCTTGACCACGGCATCCGACGCACCCTCGCCGCGCTCGATCGCCGCCATGATCGTGAGCGCGCGGGCATCCGGCTCCACCTCCGCGAGGTCGCCGAGCGCGCGCCGCGCCGCCGGGAAATCCTCTGCCGCGAGGCACAGTTCCGCCTCCAGAAGCCGCGTCTCGCGGTCGTCAGGATGCACCTTGAGCAGCTTGGCGAAGCGCTTGAGCCGCGCCTGCGGCGTCTCGTCCGGCTCGATCGACGCAAAGGCGGCGGCGAGGTCGGGATGCGGCCGCATCAGCCAGGCCTTGTTGATGACGCGCACGGCGGCGCGCTTCTTGCCGGCCTCGACATAGCCGCGCGCGGCCAGTACGGCAGCCGGGACGAGGTCGGGTGACATCCGGTTGGCCTCTATCGCCGCCTCGCGCGCCTCGACTGTCCTGCCTTCGTCCAGCACGTCGCGTGCCTCCGACAGCGCCAGAACGGCATCGCGCCGCTTGTGCACGTCGCGCGGCAGTGCGCCGTACTTGAGCTTGGCACCCAGCGTGGCGCGCGCGCCCTTCCAGTCGCTCTTGTCGGCCTGAAGCTGCAACAGCGTGTCCTGTATCTCGACCTGCCGGGGCTTGAGCGCGAACGCGGTCTTGGCCAGCTTGAGCGCGGCGTCGGTCTCGCCTGCCTCCAGCTTTTGCCGCAGGATGCCGCGTATCCCGACGAAGCGGGTTTTCTCGTTGGTGAGCAGGCGTTTGAACGCCGCTTCGGCCTTTGCCTTGTCGCCCGCCATCTCCGCGCCCTGAGCGGTGATGAGATCGGTGAGCGCGGGTTTGTGCAGAAATTTCTCTGCCTTGGCTGCCTGCAGGACGGCCTTGTCACCCTCGCCCGAGGCCAGCGCCAGCACGCCCTCGCCCAACGCGCGATAGCCCTTTTCCTGACGGTTGCGATCGAAATAGCGCGACAGCGCTGTCTCGTCGCCGTTGATGAAGCGCAGCACCGCCACCAGCATCCCTGCCAGCTTCATCAGCAGCCAGATCGCAAGCACCAGGATGCCCAGCGCGATCACCGCCTTGATGGGCGTGAGGTTGACCTCGATCCCGGCCATGACGATGCGCACGCCGCCCTCGAGTTCGAGCAGGTAGGACGCCCCGAAGGTGATGGCCCCGACAAGGGCGATGAACACTGCAACCTTCACGATGGACCAAAGCATCAGACCCGCCCTTTCAAACTCAATTCAGTTCCGCCGACAGTGCCTCGGCGGCGGCCAGTGCGTCGCGTCGCGCGGTGGCATTGGCCGCCCAGCCGGACATGGCGGCGCGCGCGTCCTTCGGCAAGGTCTCGATCTCTGCCAGCGCATCGCCGGTCCGCCCCTCTGCCAGCGCGGCTTCGGCGCGCGACAGGATGGCGTCCGGTCCATCGCCCTCGCGTGGTTCGAGCGACCGGATACCGAGCTGCGCGCGCAGGAAGTCGCCGACCGACGCGCCGTCGCCGGTATCCGAGGTGCGCGCCGCCGCCAGCGCCGCGCGCGCAGCATCGGGGAAGCTCTCGACAAGCTGCGCCCGGGTCGGCACGCCGGTTTCGGCCACCTCGGCGAGTGCATCGGGCACCGTGGCCCCCGTGTCGCGCAGATCGGTGAGCGCGGTGTCGAAGGCGTCGCCGGTGTCAAGCGCGGTCATCACCCGAGTGAGCGCCGCACGCTGCAGTGTCGCGCGGGCACTGTCGCGGGCCACCTGCTCCTCGGCTTGAAGCGTCGCCCGCAAGTCCTCGATCTCGGCGCTTTGCGCGGCGAGGCTGTCACGCAGTTCGTCGAGCGCCGCGTCGGTGGCGGTGGTATCCGGGGCCTCGGGCACCTGCGGAATCTCGAGGTTCGAGAGCTGAACCTCCAGGTTCGCGACCCGTTCGGCCAAGGATGTCACGGTCTCGCTCAGCCCGGACAGCTCGTCGGAGGGATCTGCCGGCTCCGGCAACCCGTCGATCCGTGCCCCGAGATCGGAAATCCGCTGCGCCTGCTCGTCGAGCCGCGTCTCGATCCCGTCATCGACGGGCGTGGGTGCGGGTGCGGCCTCCTGCCCGACCGGCAGGTGAGGGTAGATATAAGGGGCCGCCGCCACGCCGATCCCCGCTGCCGCGACCCCGCCGATCAACATCGACCAAAACCCGCCCTGCCGCACCGTGACCTGCTCGGTACGCACCACGGGTGTGGGTTCTTCATTATGCTCAGGGGACGGTGGACCGGTCTCTTCTGCCGGGTGTTCTCCGTCCTCGCCTTGCGGGGTTTCACCTGTTTCGTCCGATGGGGACGTGGTGGTCTCGCCCTCCGGCGTCGCGGCGTCGTCTGCGGGCTCTGCGTCAGGCGGGGCTGCACCCTCCGCTACCTCGCTTTCCGTTTCCTGTGCCTCTTCAGCTTCGGGGGAGTCCTGCTCAGGCGCGTCAGGGGCCGGGGTATCCTCGACCGTGTCCTCGCCCGCCTTGGAAAGGGCGGCATCCGATGCAGTGTCAGGCGCTTGCGTTTCGGTGGTCTCGGGCGTGTCTTGCGCCGCGGCGGAGGGGGCGGTCATATCCTCGGCTGCGCCTTCGGGCGCCTCGGGTTTGTCCGTCTCGGACTTCTTCTTTCTTGCCACGGCACGCCACCTTCTCGAATCTTGTCACGCTCGACTGTCAACCTGACCTTACTGTGCCCCCTTGTGGCTCTCAACCCGCTTGGCGTGTTTCGCCAGATCGTTCAGCACGATGCGCAATGCGCGGGCATCTGGCGTTGCGGCGACGGAGACGCGGGATGCCGCGCCGTCGGGGATGCGTGCGGCCACGTTGCGGCTGATCGCCGCGACGAAGAGCGGTGCGCGCGGGGTGCCCGCCACGTCAAAGAAGAGCACGGCGCTGCGCGGCGACATCAGGGGAAGGATCACGGGGGCGTCGCCCTCCAGCATGGTGCGGGCGGCGTCGCTCAGCGGCAGCGCCTGTTGGTCATAGACCATTGCCTCACGCGCGGCGTGGCCCGCCTGCCTCAGCGCGCTGGCGATATCGGCGGCTACATGCGCGCCGCGCGCGTGCAGGAACGGCCCCGCCACCCCTTCGTCGGCGAGAAGGTAGAGCAGGGCCTCGGCATCCTCGGCCACCGCGATCACTGAAAAGCCTCGCTGCCTCGCCTCCTCTGCCGTGGCCTCGCCCACGACGCAGGCGGGCAGGTCGCGCCGGGGCGACAGGCGGCAGAATCCCTCGACCCCGTGCCGCGAGGTGAAGATGAGCACCTCGCCGCGGGCAAGCGTGGGAAGAGTGCCGTCATAAGTGATGTGCATGAGTGGCGAGACGAGCACCTCTGCCCCCGGAAACTCTGCCCGCAATTCCCCGGCGAAGCGGGTCGCGGCGGGTTCGGGCCGGGTGATGAGCAGGCGCAGGGGCATGATCGCTCCGCAGTTGTTAGCCTCCTGATAAGGTGTTACCTGCCGCAGACGCGCGGGGCAATGCAGCAGGGCCGGGATGAGCACGCCGCTGACCATACTCGGGATCGAGAGCAGTTGCGACGATACCGCCGCCGCGTTGGTGCGCCTCGACGGCGACTCTGCGCAAGTGTTGTCCTCGGTGGTGCACGGGCAGACGGCGTTGCATGCGGATTTCGGCGGCGTGGTGCCAGAGATCGCGGCCCGCGCCCATGCCGAAAAGCTCGATCTTGCGGTGCGCGAGGCTATGGCGCGCGCTGGCCTTACGCTTGCCAATGTGGACGTGGTGGCAGTCACCGCCGGGCCGGGGCTGATCGGCGGGGTGCTCGCCGGGGTGATGTGCGCCAAGGGGATCGCCGCAGGCGCTGGCCTGCCGCTTGTTGGGGTCAACCACCTCGCGGGCCATGCGCTGACACCCCGGCTTACCGACAAAGCGGGTTTTCCCTATCTCATGCTGCTCGTCTCGGGCGGGCATTGCCAGTTTCTCATCGTGCGCGGGCCGGATGATTTCAGCCGCCTTGGCGGCACCATCGACGACGCGCCGGGCGAGGCGTTCGACAAGGTGGCGCGGCTTCTGGGCCTGCCGCAGCCGGGCGGCCCCGAGGTGGAGCGCGCCTCCACGGTGGGCGACGCGAGCCGGCTCCGGTTTCCGCGCCCGCTTCTGGACCGGGCGGGGTGCGATCTGTCCTTTTCCGGGCTCAAGACGGCGGTGCTGCGCGCGCGCGATTCGGTCGTGGCGGAAAAGGGCGGGCTGACGCGGCAGGACAGGGCCGATCTTTGCGCCGGGTTTCAGGCAGCGGTCTGCGACGTGCTGGCGGAAAAGACCCGGCGCGCGCTGGCGCTCTACATGGAGGAGGCGCCGCCCGCGCCGCTCATCGCGGTGGCGGGGGGCGTTGCGGCCAACGGCCCCGTTCGTGCGGCCCTGAAAGACGTGGCGGCGCAGGCGGGCGCGCGCTTCCTTGCGCCACCGCTTGAGTTATGCACCGACAACGCGGCGATGATCGCCTATGCCGGCGGCGTGCTCTACCGGTTGGGCCATCGCGATGACATGACGCTTGCCGCGCGACCGCGATGGCCGCTGGATGCGGCAAGCCCGGCGATGCTGGGCAGCGGCAAGAAGGGGGCCAAGGCATGATCCTGGTTTGCGGCGCGGGGGCGTTCGGCACGGCCCTGGCGGTGACACTGGCGCAAAACGGCCCCGTCACGCTCTGGGCGCGCGACGTGGCCCATGCCGCCGAGATGCGCGCAACGGGCCGCAACGATCGCCGCCTGCCCGATATCGCCCTGCCCGAGGCCATCACCATGGTCTCGGGCGAGGTGCCCGGCGGCGATACCCCCTGCCTGCTGGCGATGCCGATGCAGACGCTGGGGGGTTTTCTCCGCGATCATCACGACGCGCTCGGGTCGCGACCCCTCGTCGCCTGCTGCAAGGGGATGGACCTCGCCACCGGCCTCGGCCCCACCGGCCTCATCGCGCAGACCTGCGCGCAGGCCACCCCGGCGATCCTCACCGGCCCCAGTTTCGCGCGCGACATCGCCCTTGGTCTGCCCACGGCGCTAACGCTGGCCTGTGCCGATGCGGCGGCCGGAGAGGCGCTGCAAGCCACGCTCACCACGCCCACCCTGCGCCTCTACCGCACCACCGATACCATCGGCGCGGAACTGGGCGGTGCGCTCAAGAACGTGATCGCCATCGGCTGCGGCGCGGTGATGGGCGCGGGGCTGGGCGAGAGTGCGCGCGCCGCGCTGATGACCCGCGGTTTCGCCGAGATGAACCGGCTGGCCCATGCCTTGGGCGCGGGCCCTGAGACGCTGGCAGGGCTGTCGGGGTTCGGCGACCTGGCGCTGACCTGCACGAGCGCGCAGTCGCGCAACTATCGCTACGGCGAGAGCCTGGGGCGGGGCGATGCCTTTGACCCGGCGATCACCGTGGAGGGGGCGGCGACGGCGCGGGCCGTGCTGCACCGCGCCCGTGCGCTGGGCCTAGACATGCCGGTGACGGCGGCGGTGGCCGCGCTGGTCGCAGGTGAATTGCGCGTGGCGCAGGCGGTGGATATGCTGCTGTCCAGGCCACTGAAGGAAGAATGATGCTGATTGCCCTTATCGCCCGCGACAAGCCCGGCGCCCTGCAAACCCGTCTCGACAACCGCGACGCCCATGTCGCCTATCTCAAGGAGACCGGCGTGGTGTCGCAGGCCGGGCCGCTGCTGAATGACGAGGGCGAAATGGTGGGCTCGCTGATCATCCTCGATGTCGAGGACATGAAGGCGGCGCAGGACTGGGCGAACAACGACCCCTATGCCAAGGCCGAGCTGTTTTCCGGCGTCGAGCTGATCCCGTGGAAGAAGGTGATCTGATGCGCTACTGGCTGTTCAAGTCCGAGCCGTCCACCTGGTCATGGCAGGATCAGCTTGCCAAGGGCGAGGCGGGCGAGGAATGGGACGGCGTGCGCAACTACCAGGCGCGCAATTTCATGCGCGAGATGGCGGTGGGCGATCGCGGTTTTTTCTACCATTCACAAAAGGAAAAGGCGGTTGTCGGCACCGTAGAGGTGATCGCCGAGGCGCATGCCGACAGCACCACCGACGATCCGCGCTGGGAGTGTGTGGACATCAAGGCGCTGGAGAGTGCGCGAGAGCCGGTGACGCTCGATATGATCAAGGCCGATCCGCGCCTGTCGGAGATGGTTCTGGTGCGCAACTCGCGCCTCTCGGTGCAGCCGGTGACGGCCGAGGAATGGCGTCTCGTCTGCGGCATGGCCGGGCTTTCAGGCTGAATGGGAACAATCCGGGACCGCTTGGCCAACGCGCTCTTGACCTCAGAGCGATGCTTCCTGCTAATCGCCTAAAGGCGTGTGACGCAAGAAAGGGAGGCGTGCGATGGGCTGGATGAAGGACGAGACCGGGCTCGGCAAGACGGCGGCGAATTTCGTGCCGCTCACACCGTTGTCGCACCTGAAGCGGGCCGCTCATGTCTTTCCCGACCGCGAGGCGGTGGTCTATCACGGCCACCGCAAGACCTATGCCGAGTATCACGCGCGCGTCTCTCAGCTTGCCTCGGCGCTGGTGAATATCGGGGTCGAGCCGGGCGACGTGGTCGCCAGCATCCTGCCCAACATTCCCGCCCATTGCGAGGCGCATTTCGGCGTGCCGGCGGCGGGGGCGGTGCTCAACGCGATCAACACGCGGCTCGAGGCCGACACCATCGCCTATATCCTCGATCACGGCGAGGCGCGGGTGGTGCTGTGCGACACGCAGTTCCTGCCGACCCTCAGTGCGGCGCTGGAGATCATGGAACGGCCCGCCCCCGCGATCATCGAGGTGCCCGATGACGGCGCGGGGGTGCACGCGCATTCCGATTACATGAGCTACGAGGAGTTTCTCGCCACCGGCGACCCGGAGTTTGCCTGGATCATGCCCGAGGACGAGTGGGAGAGCCTCGCGCTCAACTATACCTCGGGGACCACCGGGCGGCCCAAGGGCGTGGTCTGTCACCATCGTGGTGCCTATCTGATGACGATGGGCACGGTGGTGAGCTGGCAGTTGCCGCGCTATCCCAAGTACCTGACCATCGTGCCGCTGTTTCACTGCAACAACTGGAACCATGTCTGGCTGATGCCGATGCTGGGCGGCACCGTGGTTTGCTGCCGCGACATCAACGCCCGCGCCATCTATGACGCCATCGCCGACGAGGGGGTGACGCATTTCGGCGGCGCGCCCATCGTGCTCAACATGATCGTCAACGCCCGCGACGACGAACGCCGCGACTTCGACCACGTGGTGGACGTGTTCACCGCCGGTGCCCCGCCGCCCGCCGCGACGCTGGCGGCGATAGAGCCGCTGGGCTTTACCGTGACGCAGGTCTATGGCCTGACCGAGACCTATGGCCATGTCACCGAGTGCCTGTGGCAGCACGGCTGGGACGGTCTGTCCGACGACGAGCGCTATGCCATCAAGGCGCGCACCGGCATCCTCATGCCGATGATGGAGGACATCACGGCGATGGACCCCGAGACGATGGAGCAGATCCCGATGGACGGCGAGAGCCTCGGCGAGATCATGATTCGCGGCAACAGCGTGATGAAAGGGTACCTGAAGAACCCCGAGGCCACCGAGAAGGCGTTTGCGGGCGGGTATTTTCATTCCGGCGACATCGCGTTCCAGCATCCCGACGGCTATCTCAAGATCGCCGATCGTGCCAAGGACATCATCATCTCGGGCGGCGAGAATATCAGCTCCGTCGAGGTGGAGGGCGTGCTGATGCGGCACCCGGCAGTGCTGCTGTGTGCCGTGGTGGCGAAACCCGACGACAAGTGGGGCGAGGTGCCCTGCGCCTTTGTCGAGCTGAAGGACGGGGCCGAAGTTGGCGAGGCCGACCTCATCGTTTTCTCCCGCGAGCGGCTGGCCGGGTTCAAGACGCCCAAGGCGGTGATCTTTCAGGAACTGCCCAAGACCTCGACCGGCAAGATACAGAAATTCGAGCTGCGCCAGATCGCCAAGGGGATGTGAGGGGCTCCCGCCGGTGCTCGGCGCCTTGGTGCCGGGCGCTGGCGACCCATAATCGACAAGAGGGCCGTATCACACCGACGCCGTGTCCAGCACCTCGGCCACCAGCGGATTGGGGAATCGGCGGCGCAGCGTCACTGCGAGAAACCGCTCGGTGATCCCCTCAAGCCGTGCGCGCTCCACCAGCATCCCCGAGGCCAGCTCGTCCCGCACCACGATGGGCGGGATCACGGCAAGGCTGGTACCGCTGCGCGCCAGCAGGCGCAGCATCGCCATGTCGTCTGCCTCGGCGGCGATGCGGGGCACCACGCCCAGCCGGTCCAACAGCGCGTCAAACGCCGCCCGCAGCGCCGATTCGGGCGTGGGCAGGATCAACGGCTCGCTTGCCAGCATCCCGGCCACATCCTGCGCCGCGTCCGCACCGGGGGGCGTACCGACGAGGCTGACGGGCTGTTCCGAGATCGCATGTACGAGATAGGGGCTGCCCGCGTCCCGCGCGGGCACGAGGTTGGTGAGCACGATGTCCAGCGTCAGCGCCTCCAGACCGCGCAAAAGGTCGCCCTGCGCGCCCGAGCGCAGCACCACCTCGACATCGGCGCGCCCGATCAGCGGCCCGACAAAGCCGATCTGGAAATTGCGCGACAGGGTCGACAGTGCCCCCACCCGCAGCACCCGGCGCGAGCCGGGGGCCTGCGCCAGCGTAGCGGTCAGGTCGTCGGCGGTGCGAAAGATCGCCTCGGCGTGATCGAGCGCGATGCGGCCCGCTTCGGTCAGGACGAGGCCGCGCCCGCGGCGCTCGAACAGGTCGTGGCCGAGCGCCGCCTCGAGCGTGCGCAACTGCGTGGACAGCGCGGATTGCGACAGGTTGAGGCCGCGCGCGGCACCGGTCAGCGTGCCGTCGCGGGCGACGGCGCGGAACAGGCGGAGATGATGAAGGTTCAGTTGGGCCATTATTCTATTTTATCTAATATTAATGCCCATAATATGTAATTTTCTGGAAGACGCGCAAGCCGTATCTCCTCCTGCAAACCTCTGGAACAGGAGACGCAAGATATGGACCTGCCCCCTCTGAGCCTCTTCACACCCCTTATTTTACTGGCCGTTTCGGCGCTTGCCATCGCCCGGCCCGGTCGCCGTCCGCGGGCCCTGCCGCGGCTGGCGGAGGGGGCCGCGCTGGCCGCGTTGGTCGTTGGCGTTGCGGGGCTGGCGCAACTCGTGATCGCCGGTCCGGTCACGCTGGCGGGCCTTGTACGGCTCGACGCGGTGAGCGCGACGATGGTGGTGCTGGTCTCGTTCGTCGGCTGGGTGGTGGTGCGCTACACGCGCAGCTACCTCGACGGTGAGGCGCGCGAAGGGGCGTTTCACGGGCTGCTTCTGGCCGCGTTGGCGGCAGTGAACCTGCAGGTTCAGGCCGCGAACCTCGCGGTTCTGGCCGCCGGTTTCATGGCCACCGGCCTGGCCATCCGGCAGCTTTTGCTGTTCTACCCCGAGCGCGCCGAGGCGCGGCGCGCGGCGGCCAAGTTCACCCTCGTGTGGGGCGCGGGCGACGCGGCGCTGATCCTCGCTGCAGCCCTCCTGTGGCACGCCTTTGGCACCATCGGGATCGCGGAGATTGCGCAGGCGGCGGGCGCGGGCCTGCCGCTCGCCGCCAAGCTCGCGGTGGCGCTGCTGGTAATCGCGGCGGCGCTCAAGACCGCGGCCTTTCCGCTGCACGGCTGGCTCACCGAGGTGATGGAGGCCCCAACTCCGGTCTCGGCGCTCTTGCACGCGGGCATCATCAACGGCGGCGGGCTGCTGCTCATCCGGCTGGCCGAGGTGGTGCAGGCAAGCCCCGGCGCGATGGCCGCGCTGGTGATGCTGGGTGGCTTCACCGCGATCTTTGGCGCGGCGGTGATGCTGACCCAATCGGCGGTCAAGACCGCGCTGGCGTGGTCCACGGTGGCGCAGATGGGCTTCATGCTGCTGCAATGCGGGCTTGGTCTGTGGGCGCTGGCGATGCTGCATATCGTGGCGCATTCGCTCTACAAGGCGCATGCGTTCCTCGCCTCGGGCGGGGCGGTGCGGGCGGTGGTGTCGGTGCGGCGTCCGGGGCCGGTGGCGGTACCGGGGCTGTCGGCGGTGGCACGGTCCTTCGCGCTGGCGCTGGTGCTCTACGCAGGTGTCGCCACCGGGTTCGGCTTGATCGCGGGGCCGAAATCGGCGCAGGCGCTGGCGCTGGGGGCGATCCTGATCTTCGGGGTGGCCTATCTGGTGGCGCAGGGCCTGGCCGATGCCGCGCCGCGCGCGCTGACATGGCACACGGCGCGCGCCTCGCTGGCGGCGGCGGTGGCCTATTTCGGCTTTCACGTCCTGTCGGGGGTGCTCTGGGGCACGCATCTGCCCGTGCCGCCCGCGCCGGGGCCGCTGGAGTGGGGCCTCATCGTGCTGGCGCTGGGCTCGTTCGGGCTGGTGGCGGTGGCGCAGGCGCTGTTCCCGCTCTGGGCGCACCATCCCTCGACCGCCGGGCTGCGGGTGCACCTGGCCAACGGGCTTTACCTAAACGCCGTTCTCGATCGCCTGATCGGCGGGCTGAAAACCGTGAAATCCAACTGACAGGGCAGGAGTAGAGACAGATGTTCCTCAAGCATACACAGATCGCCGCCGACCGGGTCTCGGGCCTGCTGACAAGCGCCGAGGCCGCAGCAAAGGCCATCCCGCCCGCATTTCCGCTGGACGCGACCGTGGCGGTCAACCCGTTCCTCGGGCAGGCGCAGGAAGACCTTGCCACCGCATCCGCACGGCTGGCGCGGGTGGCGGGGGTGCGCCTCTCCCGCCCGCGTGCCGAGTATGCCGCGAAAGTGGAGGCGGGCGAGATCACCGATGGCGACCTCGCCGCCGCGCTCTTTGCAAATTCGTCACCGCTTAAACCCGCCGATCTGGCGCTGTTGAAGGCGAAGCTTGCCACCGAAAGCCCCGAGCCGCAGGCCCTGCCCACGGTGGCGGAGCTGGCGGCACAGGCCACCGGCACCGACTGGCCCGCCGTGATCGCACGCAGCTTCGGGCTGTGGGCGGCGGGGCATTTCGACCGGGGGCAGGCGCTGTGGACGCCCGCACCGGGGCGCGGGGCCTTTGCCGCGTGGCGCGAATGGGCGACCCATGACCTGACACCGGAGATCGCGGGGCTGGTGGGTTTCTGCGCGCATGTCGCCGCCGCGCCGGACACGGCGGAGCGGGCGATCCTGCGCGCCGCCGAGCGGCTGGGCCTGACGGAAGCGGCGGCCGGGACGGCCTTTCATCGGCTGCTGATGGATTTGGGCGGCTGGGCGCAGCACGCGCGCTGGCTGCTGTGGCAGGCCGAGATGGCGGGCGAGAGCGACACCACCATCACCGACTTGCTGGCGATCCGCATGATCTGGGAGGAGGCACTCATCGACCATGCGCCGCAGGTCGAGGGCGACTGGCAGGACGTGGTGACCACCCATGCCGAACCGGTGACCGTGACGCCCGATCAGGCGATTGACGCGATCCTTCAGGACGCCGCCGAGCGCGCCTATCAGCGCCACCTGTCGGCGGCCCTGACCGGGGCCACGGTGCAGGATGCACGCCCGGCGCTGCAGGCTGCGTTTTGCATCGACGTGCGCTCGGAGGTGTTCCGCCGCGCGCTCGAGGCGCAGGGCGGCGGGATCGAGACCATCGGCTTTGCCGGGTTCTTCGGCCTGCCGGTGGCGCACAAGCCGCAAGGCACCGACATGGCGCAGGCGCATCTGCCGGTGCTGCTCAAACCGGCGCTGACCTCGTGCAGCCACGAGGGCGACGAGGTCGAGCAGGCGGCGCGCATCGCGGCCCGCGCGGTGCGGGCCTGGGGCCGGTTCCGGCAGGCGGCAGTATCGTCCTTCGCCTTTGTCGAGGCGGCAGGCCCGGCCTATGGCTGGAAGCTGGTGCGCGATGCACTGGGCTTGGGGGCCGAGCGCCCCGCACCCGACCCCGCCCCACGGATCGAAGGCGGCCTGAGCGCGGCGCAGAAGGCCGGGACGGCGGCAATGGTGCTGCGGGCGATGAGCCTGACCACGGGGCACGCGCGGCTGATGCTGCTCCTCGGTCACGGCGCGCAGGTCACCAACAACCCGCACGAGAGCGCCTATCATTGCGGCGCCTGCGGGGGGCAGACCGGCGAGGTCTCGGCGCGGCTCCTGGCCGCGTTGCTCAACGATCCCGAGACGCGGGCGGGCCTGCCCGAGCACGGCATCGACCTGCCCCACGACACGCTGTTCATGGCCGGGCTGCACGACACCACCACCGACAGGGTCACGCTCTACGAGGACGCCCCCGCCCCGGACCATGAAGCCGACATTGCGCAGGCGCGGGCGTGGCTCAATGCGGCGGGGGGCGTGGCGCGGGCGGAGCGGGCGGGCCGTCTGCCCGGCGCGCGGGCCGACACGGTGGCGCGGCGCGCGCTGGACTGGGCCGAGTTGCGCCCGGAATGGGGCCTAGCGGGGTGTGCCGCCTTTGTCGCCGCGCCGCGCGGGGTGACCGCCGGGGCCGATCTGGGCGGGCGCGCCTTCCTCCACAGCTATGACTGGCGGGCGGATGCGGGTTTTGGCACGCTGGAGCTGATCCTCACCGCGCCGATGGTGGTGGCAAGCTGGATCAGCCTGCAATAT
The DNA here is from genome assembly GCF_002925845.1 of Roseovarius nitratireducens. Classification (GTDB taxonomy): domain Bacteria; phylum Pseudomonadota; class Alphaproteobacteria; order Rhodobacterales; family Rhodobacteraceae; genus Roseovarius; species Roseovarius nitratireducens. The sequence goes on from NZ_PDNI01000074.1 coordinate 72,918, forward strand.
TACGGCTCGACCGTGGCGCCCGCAGCCTTTGGCGGTGGCAACAAGCTCATCCACAACGTGGTGGGCGGGATCGGTGTGGTGCAGGGAAATGGCGGCATCCTGCGCCCCGGCCTGCCGTGGCAGGCCGTCCATGACGGCGAGCGCGCGGTACACGAGCCGCTGCGCCTGTCGGTGATGATAGAGGCCCCGCGCGAGGCAATCACGGATGTGCTGACGCGGCACGCGGAGGTGCGGGCGCTGTTCGACAACGGCTGGCTGCACCTGTTGGCACTGGAGGAGGGCAGGGTGGCCGCGCGTTACCGGCCCGGGCTTGAGTGGGAGGGGGCTCCGCGCAAGACGGCGGCCTGAACCCGCTCAGCCGGTGCGGTCCTCGAGGATCATTTCGGAGGCCTTTTCGCCGATCATGATGGCGGGGGCGTTGGTGTTGCCCGAGACGATCTCGGGCATGATCGAGCAATCGGCGACGCGCAGCCCGGTGATGCCGTGCACGCGCAGCCGTGCATCGACCACGGCATCGCCACCCGGCCCCATCTTGCAGGTGCCGGTGGGGTGGTAGATCGTGGTGGAATAGTTGCGTGCCCAATCGAGCGTGCCCTCGTAATCGTCGAGATCGAGCGCGGCGTCGGGGCGGAACTCCTCGGATATCTTGGAGTTGAGCGGCGCGTGGCGGGCGATACGGCGGGCGATCTTGACGCCCTCGACGATGGTCCGGCAGTCGGTTTCGGTCGAGAGGTAGTTGGGGTGGATTTTCGGGTAGGTGGCCGGGTCGGCTGAGGCGAGGCGAATCTCGCCCCGGCTCTCGGGGCGCAACTGGCAGACCGACATGGTGAAGGCGGAGAAGGGATGCGGCCCCTCGCCGGGGCTGTCGGCGGACCAGGGCTGTACGTGGAACTGGATGTCGGGTGTTTCCACATGGTCGCCGGTGCGCATGAAGCCGGTGGCGAGGCTGGCGGCCATGGCCATCGGTCCGGCGCGGAACATCGCGTATTTCAATGCGATCCGCGCCTGGTTCCACAGGCTGCGCACCTCGTCGTTGAGGGTGGGTTCGTTGCACTTGAACACCAGCCGCGCCTGCAGGTGGTCCTGCATGTTGCGGCCGACGCCGGGCATATCGCGCAGCACCTCGATGCCGTGCTCTTGCAGGTGCGCCGCCTCGCCCAGACCCGAGAGCATCATCAGGTGTGGCGAGCCGATGGCGCCGGAGGACAGGATGACTTCCGCATTGGCCTTGACCACATGTTCCACCCCTGCGCGGTCGCGGTAGGCCACGCCGGTGGCGCGGGTGCCGTCGAAGGTGATGCGGCTGGCCTGCGCGCGGGTCAGGATGGTCAGGTTCTCGCGTTTGCGCACAGGGTTGAGGAACGCCACAGCGGCGGAGCAGCGCCGCCCTTTGCGCGCGGTGAGCTGGAAGTATCCCACGCCCTCTTGGCGAGCGCCGTTGTAATCGGGATTGAAGGGATAGCCCGCCTCCTGGGCGGCGGCCACCCATGCGTCGCAGATGGGCCGTTGCAGGCGCATGTTGGACACCGAGAGCGACCCCTGGTCGCCGTGATAATCGTCGGCGCCGCGTTCCTGCCGTTCTGAGCGCTTGAACAGCGGCAGCACGTCGTCCCAACCCCATCCGGGATTTCCCATCTGCGCCCAGCGGTCGTAATCCTGCGGCTGGCCGCGCACGTAGAGCAACCCGTTGAGCGAGGAGGAGCCGCCAAGCACCTTGCCGCGCGGCCAGTCGAGGGCGCGCCCGTTCAGCCCCGGGTCGGGCTCGGTCCGGTAGCACCAGTCGACCGAGGGGTTGTGCATGGTCTTGAAGTAGCCGACCGGAATGTGGATCCACGGGTTCCAGTCGCGCCCGCCAGCCTCCATCAGGATGACCTTGATCTTCGGGTCGGCGGAAAGCCGATTCGCAAGCACGCACCCGGCAGACCCTGCCCCGACGATCACGTAATCCGCTGATAATTCCGACATTTTCGACCGACCTTTGCACAAATTATGTGCGGAAAAGATTTTCCTTGCCAGAACGAGCATAAGTCTATCAATATTGAGACTGCAAGTATCATTATTGCAAAATCAGGGAGGACGTCATGAAAGTATCGAAAGCGCTCAGCGGGATTTCCCGCCGGGACCTGTTTCGCCTGACCGGCCAGTTTGGCCTGTCATCCGTGGTGATGGGCGCGGGCGCGCTGACCGGTGCGGTCAGCCTGCCCTCGCTCGCGCGGGCCGCCGAGAGCACCTATGACAAGCGTTTCGCCAAGGAGCCAAAGCATACGCTAAAGCTGGGCGCCGCAGGCTTCAACGCGCGCAACCTGCTGATCGAGCGCGCAGGCGTCCTGCAATTCGCCCGCGATCTGGAGGAGCGGACCGAGGGCGAGATCCGGGTGGAATTCATCGGCGACAACCAGATCTGCGGCCAGCTCAACTGCGTGGAGAAGACGCAGACCGGCGTGATCGACATGTATGCCGCCTCGACGCAGAACTCGGCCGGTGGCGCGCCGTATCTCAACGTGCTCGACTATGCCTACATGTTCCCGAGCCGGGCCGCGCAGTATCATTTCCTCTATTCTCCGGAGTCGCAGCGCATCCTGCGCGAGCCGCTGGAAAAGCGGCACGGGCTGAAATTCCTGTTCTCGCATTGCGAGTTGCGCGGCATCCAGCTTGGCAACAACTTTGCCGAGAAGCCCACGGTGACCAAGCTCGAAGAGCTGTTTGGCACCAAGAACCGCGTCACCGGTACGCAGCTTGGCCGCATCGCCATGCAGCTTCTGAACCTCAACCCGGTGCCGGTGGCCTGGGAAGAGACGCTTGACGGGCTCAAGCAGGGCCTGATCGACGGGGCCGAGACGTGGGCGTCGGCGGTGGCCTATGCCAACATGTCGACGGTGGTGAGCCAGTCGGTCGATCTCAAGTTCTTCTGCGGGACCGAGCATACGTCGATGTCGGCGCGCGTCTTCGACGCGATGGAGCCGCATCTGCAAGAGGCGATCATGGAATCGGCCTACCTTGCGCAGGTGCATGTGCAGGCGGCGAACGAGGCGGCGCTGGTCAAGACCGTCGGTTTCTCGGACCCGCAGCTGCCGGGTACGATCTTTGCCGAGCACGGCGTGCGGCCCGCCTTTCTCGCCGACGATCAGATCAGGATGGCCGAGGAGATGTGTTCGCCCGAGTTCAACCCCGAGCCGTGGGCGCAGTGGCGCGAGCGGCTCAACGGCTGGGCGGGTGGCATCGACACCTATCAGGACATTTATAACGTGGCGCGCGAGATCCCCAGGGATACGCTGCCCGAGAATGTCGAGCCGCGCCGCTGGTGGCGCGCGGCGTGATCGCCTAGCATCGGACCGGGCCGCACGCGGCCCGGCACCCCAAGCCGCCGATACGTGCGGCCACGACATACGGCAACCCAAGGGGAGGAGTGGGCATGACCGGCTGGTTTCAGGGCACGGGTGATATCCTGAGTGCCCTCGCCTCGGGCGATTCATGGATGTTGAGCGAAGCGATGCGCGCCCCGGCGACCTGGCCACTGGGCCTGATGGCGATGCTGGTGCTGGCGCTGGCGTTTCTCGTCCTTTACCGCGTCGTGCCGTGGACCGAGCGCAACCTCGAACAGTGGCTGATGGTCGTCTCCTACCTTGCCATCGGCGGGATCATCTTTGTCGAGGTGTTCCGCCGCTTCGTGCTGTCACAGCAGGCGCCGTGGTCCACCACGCTGCCGCCCTTCCTGTTTCTCATCATGACGTGGTTCGGGTGCAGCTATAACGTCAAGCTGCGCACGCATCTGGCGTTCGCCGAGTTTCGCATGGCCATGCCGCGCGCCGGACAGATGGCGTGCCTGGTGCTGGATGCGCTGTTGTGGATCGGGTTTTCCTGGGTCGTGGTTGTCACCTCGACCAAGGTGGCCGCCAATTCCGCCGCGAATTTCCAGATCATGCTGGGCACGGACAACGTGATGCAGTGGTGGTTCCTGCTGTCGGTGCCGCTGGCGTTCACCACGCTGGTGGCACGGGTGATCGAGAACCTGCTCGCTGACATGGTCAATTTCCGCAAGGGTGACACGCTCATCACCCAGGCCGTGATTGGAGGCGACTGACATGACCGACCCATCGACGCTTGTCACGCTCATTTCCATCGGGGTGACGCTTCTGTTCATGCTGGGCGTGCCGGTCTTTCTGGTGATCGGCTACTGGGTGATCGGCGTGTCCTTCGTCCTTGGCATGCCGTTGCAGAATATCGGCGGGGCGCTGGCGGATGTGTTCACCGATGGTTTTGCCTTGCTGGCGATGCCGCTGTTCATCCTGACGGGAGACCTCATCAACCGGTCGGGGATCGCGCGCAGGCTCAGTGATTTCGCCTATGCCTGCCTTGGCTGGATACGCGGCGGGCTGTCGATGGCGTCGCTTGGCGCCTGCGGGCTCTTTGCGGCGATTTCGGGCTCCAACTCGGCCACGACGGCGACGATCGGCTCGATGCTGCATCCCGAGATGGTCAAGGGCGGCTATGACGAGCGGTTCTCGGCGGCGACAGCGGCGGCGGGCGGCACGGTGGGGATCATCATCCCGCCCTCGATCATCTTCATCGTCTATGGTTTCCTGCTCAACCTGCCCATTTCAGAGCTGTTTGTCGCTGGAATCCTGCCCGGCGCGTTGATGGTGGGCGCGATGATGTTTGCCGCGTTCCTGATCTGCTGGAGCAACAAGTGGGGGTTCCTGATCCCATTGAGCCCGATGCGGGTGATCAAGACAGCGATTGGCGCATGGCTCGGGTTCTTTGCCATCGGGCTGGTGCTCTGGGGTATCTACACGGGCAAGTTCTCGCCCACCGAGGCGGCGGGGGTGACCGTCGGGTTCTGCGTGATCGTGGGCTTTGTCAGCCTGCCGCTCTACCGGATCATGGGTGGTGCCAAGGGGCGTGACGTGAACGAGAAGCGCGTCTCGGAGATGCTGGTGGTCGAGGGGTTCAGCCCGCTGGAGCTGCCGTCGATCACCATGCGTTCCGCGCAGATCACCGGTATTCTCGCGCCGCTCATCGCCGTGTCGGTGGTGATGCAGCAGATCATGTCGGTGCTGGGCGCGCAGGAGGTGATTGGCGGTTTCGTGACGTCGATGGGCGGTTATTACGCGGTGCTGTTCACCTCGATGGCGATCGTTTTCGTCTGCGGCATGGTGCTGGAAAGCCTGCCGGTGACGATCATCCTCGCCCCGATCCTTGCGCCGATCGCGCATGAGGTGGGGGTGGAGCCGGTGCAATTCGCGGTGATCTTCCTCGTGGGGGCCTCCATCGGCTTTATCACGCCGCCTTACGGGCTCAATCTCTATGTCGCATCCGGTGTGACTGGCGTTCCCTATTTCCGGCTTTTGCGTTACACGGTGCCGTATCTTGTGGCATTGCTGGCGGTCTGGTTCATCGTCGCGCTGGTGCCGCAGCTTTCGACGGCGCTCTTGCCGAACCGATGACGGTGGGGTTTGTATGGACGGGGACAGCACGGGAACGATCCCGACCAACCTGCGCCTGCTCCTGGTGATCGAAGAGATCGCCCGGGCGGGCGTGCCGGTCACACCGACCGAGGTCAACGCCGCCATCGGCCTGCCCAAGCCCACCATCCACCGCCTGTTTGCCACGCTGGAGGAGGAGGGATTCCTGCAACGTGACTTGGACGGGCGGACCTATTCGCCGGGGCCGCGCCTGCGCCGGTTGGCGGGCGGTATCCTGTCATCGCTGCGCATCCGCACGGCGCGGCAGGCGATCCTGAAGCGGGTGAGCAGCGAGATTGGCGAGACCTGCAACATCGCCCTGCCGGACCGCGACGCGATGATCTATCTCGAACGGGTCGAGACGCAATGGCCGTTGCGCATCCAGTTGCCCATCGGCACGCGCGTGCCATTCTACTGCACGGCGAGCGGCAAGATGTACCTGTCGTCGCTGGCGCGACCGCACCTGATGAAATACCTCTTGGCGACCGATCTGGAGGCGCGCACGCCCAACACCCTGACCGATCCAGATGCGCTGATGGCTGAGATCAGCCAAGTCCGGACGCAGGGCTATTCGCTCGACCGCGAGGAATTCATGCGCGACATGATCGCGCTCGCCGTGCCGATCCTGGACGTCAACGACCGGCTGATGGCGACACTGGCCTTTCACGCGCCCACGCAACGCTTTGATATCGCGCGGGCGCTGGAGTATCTGCCGTCGATGCGCGAGGCAGCGGCGGATTTGTCGAGCCTTGTCTCGGAGGGCGAAGGGGGCTGAGCATGTTGCTCAGGAGCGGGAACCGGCCTTGAGCTCCTCGAACATGCGACCGTAATAGCTGGGAGGTTCAGCGCCCCTTCCAGACCGGGTTGCGCTTCTCGGCAAAGGCGTTCTGGCCCTCCAGCAGATCCTCGCTACCGTATAGCGTGTCGACGGTGGCGAATTGGCGCCGCGTTACCCGGTTGAGCGCATCCTGAAAGCGCATCGCCTCGGCCTCGCGCACGATTTCCTTGATGGCGGCGTAGACGAGCGGCGGGCCACTTTCGAGGTGCCGCGCCAGTTCCCATGTCTGCTCCAGCAGGTCGTGGGGCGCGCAGACCTCGCGCAGCAGCCCCCAGCGTAGCGCCTCTTCAGCGTCGAACCAGCGTCCGGTCAGCAGCAGGTCCATCGCGACGTGGTAGGGGATGCGCTTGGGCAGCTTGATCGAGGCGGCATCGGCTACCGTGCCAGAGCGGATTTCGGGCAGGGCAAAGCGCGCGGTGTCGGCGGCGAGAATCAAATCGCAGGACAGCGCCAGTTCCAGCCCGCCGCCGCAACAGATGCCGTTCACCGCGCAGATCACCGGCTTGTTCAGGTGCGGCAATTCCTGCAATCCGCCGAACCCGCCGACGCCGTAATCGCCGTCCACCGCGTCGCCCCCGGCGGCGGCCTTGAGATCCCAGCCGGGGCAGAAGAATTTCTCGCCCGCCGCGCGCAGGATCGCCACGCGCAGGGCGTCATCGTCCCGGAAGGCGCGGAATACCTCGCCCATGATCCGGCTTGTCGCCAGATCAATGGCGTTGGCGTTCGGTCGGTCGAGCGTCACCTCGAGCACCGCCCCTTCGATCCGCGTGCGGATCGGCCCTTCGGTCAGCATGTCCATCATGTCTCCTCCCGGATGAATGCGTCCGCCGCCACCGCGCCTTTGCTGCACAGGATCAGCGGGTTGATTTCGATTTCGGCGATGTTTGGGTCGCTCTCCATCATGTCCTGAAGCGCCAGCGCCACGGCCCCCGCCGCGACGGTATCGGCACGCGGCCCCCCGCGCCAGCCGTCGAGCAGTGGCCAGAGCCGCAGGCCACGCAGCGCGGCGGCGATGTCCTCGGCGGTGACCGGGCAGACGAGCGTCACGGTGTCGGCCAGAAGCTCGGCCGTCACGCCGCCCACGCCCAGCGTCAGCGTCGCGCCATAGACCGGGTCGCGGCGCAGGCCCAGCAGCATCTCGGCCACGCCGCCGGTCACCATCTCTTCGAGCAGGTAGCCGGTGACGCCCGGCATATCCGCCTCGCGCGCCGGATCGGTCACGCCGAGCCGCACGGCCCCGACCTCGGTCTTGTGGGCAAGGCCCAGGCCCTTGAGCGCGAAGGGCGGCGCGAGCCCTGCACCGCCCGGATCGAGTGCCGCGAGCGAGGGCGCGGTGATGCCGCGTGGCGCCGCCACGCCTGCCGCCGAGAGTCGCGCCTTGGCCGCCGCCTCGTCGAGCAGGCGCGGCTCCGCCCCCGAGCGCACCGGCCAAGGCCGCCAGCCCGGGCGCACGGGTGGGAGGCACGCCGCCGAAAGCGCGGCGAGTGCGGTATCGAGCCCCATCAGCGGCACCACCCCACGCCCCAGCATGGCGATGGCGCGCGGCTCGTCGAAATTCTCGGGCAGCGAGGCCACGGGGAAGGCGGGCAGGCCGGTCGCCGCCTGTGCCGCCTCGATGGCGTCGAGCGCGGGCTGAAAGCTCGCGGGGTCGCAACGGTCGGGGCGCGGCGGGTCGATGATGAAAAGCCCGGCGTCGTAGTCGCCGAGCATGGTGGCGAAGACATCGATGGTGCGGGCCACGTCGCCCCAGATGAAGGTGTGGTAGTCGAGCGGGTTTGCCACGCGCACCAGCGGCCCGAGCGTGGCGGAGAGCCGCGCCGCTGTCGCCGGTGCGGGTGGCTCGAAACGCAGGCCGTGGCGCGGCGCGAGATCGGCCACGAGCCCTGCCTCGCCGCCCGAGCTCGATACCGAGCAGAACCGCGTGCCGGAAAGCCCCCCATGAACATGCACGATCTTGAGCGTTTCCAGCAGTGCGTCGAGGCTTGCCACCTCGGCCACGCCGCATTGGCGCAGGAATGCGCCCGAAGCGGCGCCTTCGCCGGCGAGCGCGGCGGTGTGGCTCGCGGCAGCGTCCTGCGCGGATGGGGTCTTGCCGGATTTCAGAGCGATGATGGGCTTGCCTGCCGCGCGTGCCCGTTCGGCCATCGCGGCAAAACCCGGGGCGTCGCCCACCCCCTCGATATAGAGGCCGAGCGCGGTCACGCGCGGGTCGTCGAGCATGGCGAGGGCGAGGTCGCTCAGCCCCACCTGCGCGGCGTTGCCGAGGCAGGCGACATAGGCGATGGGCAGGCCGCGCGCCTGCATGGTGAGGTTGATCGCGATGTTCGACGATTGGCTGAGGATCGCCACGCCCGTCTCGACCCGCTGCCCGCCATGCTGATCGGGCCACAGGAGCGCGCCGTCGAGGTAGTTGATGAAGCCGTAGCAATTGGGGCCGAGCACCGGCATCGGCCCGGCGGCCTCGACGAGCGCGGCTTGCAGACCGTCCTCGCCCGCCTCGCGCCAGCCAGAGGCGAAACAGACCGCCCCGCCCGCGTCCAGACCTGCGAGCGCGGCCACCGTCTCGACCGTGGCGTGGCGGTTGATGCCGAGAAAGGTGGCGTCGGGCGCGGCGGGCAGGTCGGCGAGGCTTGGGAAGCAGGGTCGCCCGCCGATTTCGGCCCGCGCCGGGTGCACCGGCCAGACCTCACCCGAAAACCCCATCCGATCGCATTGCGCGATCACGTTCGCCGCCCAGCCGGCGCCCATCACGGCGATGCTCCGGGGTCGCAGGAGGCGCGTCAGATCACCCATCTCCCCTCCCTCAGCCGCCCAGCGGGCGGAGCAGCGCGCGGCTGATGATGTGGCGCTGGATCTCGGAGGTGCCTTCCCAGATGCGCTCGATCCGCGCGTCGCGCCAGATGCGCTCAAGCGGCAATTCTTCCATCAGCCCCATGCCGCCGTGAATCTGGATCGCCTCGTCGGCGATCATCGCCAGCACCTCGGTCGCCTTGAGCTTGGCCATCGCCATGTCGGCATCGGTGACGGTGCCCTGGTCCGCCTTCCATCCCGCCCAGAGGGTGAGCAGCTCGGCGGCTTTCAACTCGGTCGCCATGTCGGCGAGCTTGAAGGACACGCCCTGGAACTTGCCGATCCGCTGCCCGAACTGGCGGCGCTCGGCGGCCCAGCCGAGGGACAGGGCCAGCGCGCGCTCGGCCCGACCGAGGCTGGTAGCCGCGACCTGGAGACGGGTGGCCCCCAACCATTCGTTGGCCACGTCGAAGCCCTTGTGCACCTCGCCCAGAACGTTGGCGTCGGGCACCCGGCAGCCGTCGAATTCGAGGATCGCGTTGGTGTAGCCGCGATGCGAGACGGAGCGATAGCCGGGGCGGACGGTAAAGCCGGGGGTGCCCTTGTCCACGAAGAACGCGGTGATGCGCTTGCGCTTGCCCCTTGGCGTGTCCTCCTCACCGGTGGCCATGAAGGCGATGGTGAAACCCGCGATATCGGCGTGGCTGATGAAATGCTTGGTGCCGTCGAGCACCCAGTCGCCGCCCTCGCGCCGGGCGGTGGCGCGCATCCCGCGCAGGTCCGATCCGGCGTCGGGCTCGGTCATGGCGAGGCAATCCCATGTCTCGCCGCGGATGCAGGGCATGAGATAGCGCTCGCGCTGCTCTGGCGTGCCCGCGAGCAGGATGTTGGAGGGGCGCGCCACGCAGGTCCAGTGCAGCGCGTAATTGGCGCGGCCAAGCTCTCGCTCGTAGAGCAGCCAGGTGAGCGTATCGAGCCCGGCGCCGCCCACCTCCTCGGGCATGTTGGCGGCATAGAGCCCGGCGGCCATCGCCTTTTTCTGAACCTCGGCCACGAGGTCCATCGGCAGGTGGCCGGTGCGCTCGATTTGGGCCTCGTGTGGGAACAGTTCGGCCTCGACAAAGGCGCGGGTGGTCTCGACGATCATGCGCTGTTCGTCGCTGAGGGCAAAATCCATTGCGGTCACTCCCCCGCGCCTGCGCGGCGCGCGTCGTGATCGGCGATCACGCGCCCCGCGCCCCAGCCGTTTTCCTTCAGCACCCGCAAAAAGCCCACGAGGTTGCGGTCGCGGATACGCTCCAGCTCGCGGATGGAATGGTGGCCAGATTGCGCATCCGATTGTCCGGCGATCAGGTCAACAAGGGCATCGTCATACTCGGGTACGTCCATAAGCCGCGTCCACGGCTCTTGCAGGCAGGGGCCGAACTGACCGAGGAAATGGCGCATCCCGGCCTCGCCCCCGGCGATACGGTAGGTCTCGAAGAGGCCCATCTGTGCCCAACGCAGGCCAAAGCCCATGCGGATCGCGTCGTCGATTTCCTCGGTTGTGGCCACGCCATCGCGCACCAGCCACAGCGCCTCGCGCCAGACGGCCTCTAGCAGGCGGTCGGCGATATGGGCGTCGATTTCCTTGCGGACATGGAGGGGGAACATGCCGATTTCCTGCAATATCCCCTTGGCCGTCTCGATGACCTGCGGCGCGGTGCCGGGAGAGGGCACGAGTTCGACCAAGGGCAGAAGGTAGACCGGGTTGAACGGGTGCGCGACGAAGATCGAGGCCGGGTTGGCCGCCTCTTCCTGCAACACCGAGGGGCGATAGCCCGAGGTCGAGGAGCCGAGCGGCGCATCTGGCGCGGTCTTTTGTATCTCGGCATAGACCCGGTGCTTGAGCGCGATCCGCTCGGACACCGATTCCTGCACATAGGCCGCGCCTGCCACCGCGTCGGCGATGCTGTCGGCGAAGGTGAGGCGGCCCTCACCCGGCATCGGCAGGTCGGAAAGCGCGGGGAGCGCGGCGCGGGCATTGTCGAGCACTTCGCCGATCTTGCGCGGGGTCTGCGGGTCGGGGTCGAACACCGCCACGTCCCAGCCCGCGAGCAGGAAGCGCGCGGCCCAGCCGCCGCCGATGACGCCGCCGCCGATGATGGCCGCCTTGCGGGGTGCGCCGCTCACAGTGGTGCCCTCTTTTCGAGGCTCAGCCGCTCGCGCACCGCGTCGGGGCCGACCACGCGTGCGCCCATCGCCTCGACGATGCCCACCGCGCGCTCGACCAGTTGCGCGTTGGTGGCGAGCACACCGCGGTCGAGCATCAGGTTATCCTCGAGCCCGACGCGCACGTTGCCCCCCGCCAGCACCGCCGCCGCGACATAGGGCATCTCGTTGCGCCCGAGGCCGAAGGCCGACCAGTGCCAGCCTGCGGGCACGTTGTTCACCATCGCGAGGAAGGTGTTGAGATCGTCGGGCGCGCCCCACGGCACCCCCATGCAAAGCTGCACCAGCACCGGCTCGGGGATGATCCCTTCGTCCACGAGCTGTTTCGCGAACCACAGGTGGCCGGTATCGAACGCCTCGATCTCGATCCGCGTCCCGGCGGCCACCATCCGTGCGGCCATGTCGCGCAGCATTCCCGGCGTGTTGACCATGACGTAATCGGCCTCGGCGAAATTCATCGTGCCGCAATCGAGCGTGCAGATTTCCGGGCGGCAGTCGACGACATGGGCCACCCGCTCTGTCGCGCCGGCCATGTCCGACGCGGTCGACATCCGGTCCATCGCCTCGGTGCCGTCGAACATCAGGTCGCCGCCCATCCCGGCGGTGAGGTTGAGCACCACGTCGGTGGCGCTGTCGCGGATGCGCTCTGTCACCTCGCGGAAGAGCGCGGGATCGCGCGAGGGCGCGCCGGTCTCGGGGTCGCGGACATGGCAGTGCACCACCGCCGCGCCGGCCTTTGCCGCGGCGATGGCGCTCTCGGCGATGGCCTCGGGCGAGCGGGGAACGTTGGGGCTGCGGTCTTGCGTGCCGCCCGATCCGGTCACGGCACAGGTGATGAACACCTCGCGATTCATGTTGAGTGGCATGGATTCCTCCTTGGCTGTCGCAAAGCCTAGCAGAGTTGCGGCGAGATGATTGACGATTTACGAAAGGAAGATGGCAAATTCCGAAACGATCTTTGCGCCCTCGCGCGCCACCCTCGACATCGCGGTGCTGGTCCTGCCGCGCGCCTCGATCCTCGAGGTGGCCTCGGTGCTCGACCCGATGCGCAACGCCAACCGGCAGATGCGGCGCGAGGCGTTCCGCTGGCGGGTGGTGACCCCCGACGGGGTGGCGGCGCCGCTGACCTGCGGGATCGAACTGCCCGCATCGGGGGCCTTTGCCGACGTTGCGGGGGCCGATCTTCTGATGGTGATCTCCGGTTACGATCAGGCCGAGGTGGCAACCCGGAGCCTGATTGCCGCGCTGCGCCGGATGGCCGGGCGGTTTGGCGCGATCGGCGGGATCGACGCGGGGCCGTGGATCATGGCGCGGGCCGGGCTGCTCGACGGGCACCGCGCCACCGTGCACTGGGAGGACCTGGAGGATTTCGCTGCCGCCTTTCCGGCGGTCGAGGTGGTGGCGGACCGCTACGTGCGCTCGGGCAACCGGCTGACGGCGGGCGGGGCGGTGCCTGCGGCGGACATGATGTTGCACCTCATCGGCGCGCGCTGCGGCCTCGGCGTGGCGGGGCAGGTAGCTGATTCGTTTCTCTATGATCAGTATTCCGATGCCACGCGCCCGCAACGCCCCGGTCTGGTCCCCGGCGCGCGCGACCGGCGGCTGTCGGAGGCGCTGACGATAATGGGGCAGGCGGTCGATGCGCCCTTGCCTGTCCCCCGGATTGCCGCGGCGCTCGGGGTCGGGACGCGGCGGCTGGAACAGATTTTCCGCGACGGGCTCGGGATGGCACCTGCGGCCTGCTATCTGGATTTGCGGCTACAGGCGGCACGGCGGATGATGAGCGACACCGATCACCCGCTTCTGGAGATCGCCCTGCGCACAGGGTTCTCCGACAGGTCGAGCTTTTCGCGCGCCTATCGCCGCCGGTTCGGCCACGCCCCGCGCGAGGCACGCAGGTCCAGAGGCTGAGACGGGAGCGACCGGCACGGCTGGAAATCGCGCGACGCGCGGGCTATTGTCAATCTCCGCTCCAGCGCAAGGGACACGCCTCATGACCCGCTTTTCCGCCCCGATCGCCGAACAGATCTGGTCCATGAAGTACCGCTATGTTGCCGACGAGGGCGGCGATGCAAGCGTCGAGGACACGTGGCGGCGTGTTGCGCAGGCGCTGGCCGCGGTCGAGGCCGAACCGGATGTCTGGGAGGAACGGTTCTATGCCGCGCTTGAGGACTTCAAGTTCCTGCCCGCGGGCCGGATCACCGCCGGGGCGGGTACGGGGCGCAAGGTGACGCTCTTCAACTGTTTCGTCATGGGCACGATCCCCGACGACATGGGCGGTATCTTCGACGCCTTGCGCGAGGCGGCGCTGACCATGCAGCAGGGCGGCGGGATCGGCTATGATTTCTCGACGATCCGGCCCAGGGGGGCGGTGGTCAAGGGCGTGTCGGCGGATGCGAGCGGGCCGCTGTCGTTCATGGATGTGTGGGACGCGATGTGCCGCACGATCATGTCTGCGGGGAGCCGCCGGGGCGCGATGATGGCGACGATGCGCTGCGACCATCCCGATATCGAGGAATTCATCGCTGCCAAATCCGACGCGGCGCGGTTGCGCATGTTCAACCTGAGCGTTCTGGTGACCGATGCCTTCATGGACGCGGTCAAGGCCGACGGGCCGTGGGATTTGCAATTCGGCGGCAAGGTCTATCACACGCTGCCCGCGCGCGACCTGTGGAACCGGATCATGCAGGCGACCTATGACTATGCCGAGCCGGGGGTGATCTTTATCGACCGGATCAATCAGGCGAATAACCTGAGCTATGTAGAGAATATCTCTGCGACCAATCCCTGCGGCGAACAGCCACTTCCGCCCTACGGCGCCTGCCTGCTGGGCTCGATCAACCTCGCACGGCTGGTGATCGACCCGTTCGGGCCGCGTGCGCGGCTTGACGCGGCCGCGCTCAAGGATCTGGTGCGGGTGGCGGTGCGGATGATGGACAACGTGGTGGACGTGTCGCAATTCCCGCTTGAGGCGCAGGCCGAGGAGGCGCGCGCCAAGCGCCGCATCGGGCTTGGGGTCACGGGGCTGGCGGATGCGCTTTTGATGCTGGGGCAGCGCTATGGCTCTGACAAGGCGGCGCGGCAGACGGAAATCTGGATGCACAAGATCGCCGTCGCCGCCTATCTCGCCTCGGTAGACCTCGCCCGGGAGAAGGGGGCGTTTCCGCTGTTTGATGCCGACAAGTTCCTCGCGTCCGGCACCATGCGGGACATGGACGAGAGCGTGCGCGATGCGATCGCGAAACATGGCATCCGCAACGCGCTTCTGACCTCGGTCGCGCCGACGGGCACGATCAGCCTCTACGCAGGCAATGTCAGCAGCGGCATCGAGCCGGTATTCGCCTACAGTTATACCCGCAAGGTGCTGCAAAAGGATGGAAGCCGCACCGAGGAAGAGGTCGTCGATTACGCCGTGCAGATGTGGCGGGAGAAGATGGGTGATGCCCCGCTGCCCGAGCATTTCGTGAACGCGCAGGTGCTGGCACCCGAGGATCACGTGAAGATGCAGGCGGCGGCGCAGAAATGGGTGGATTCGAGCATCTCGAAAACCATCAACTGCCCCGCCGATATCTCCTTCGCGGCGTTCAAGGATGTCTACATGCAGGCTTGGGAGTCCGGCTGCAAGGGTTGCACAACCTACCGGCCCAACGAGGTGACGGGGTCCGTGCTGAGCGTGAGCGAAACCGAGGACAAGGTGCCCGGGGAGGGCTCGGATCAGGCCCGGGGCGATTTTCCCGCCGAGGGCGGTGAAGTCGTCTACATGTCCGAGCCGCTCGACCGGCCCGCGGAGCTGGAGGGCGCGACCTACAAGCTCAAATGGCCCGACAGCAACCATGCGATCTATGTGACGGTGAACGATATCGTGCTGAACGGGCACCGGCGCCCCTTTGAAGTGTTCATCAATTCCAAGAACATGGAGCATTACGCCTGGACCGTGGCGTTGACGCGGATGATCTCGGCGGTGTTCCGGCGCGGTGGCGACGTGTCCTTCGTGGTGGAGGAACTCAAGGCCGTGTTCGACCCGCGCGGCGGGGCGTGGATGCAGGGCAAATACGTGCCCTCGATCCTCGCGGCGATCGGCGGCATTCTGGAGCGGCACATGGTGCAGATCGGATTTCTCGAGGGCGAGGGGCTGGGCCTCAAGTCCGATCCGACGGCGCAGGTCGTGGGGCTGGAAAATGTCCCGAGGGGCCCGGTCTGTCCGGCCTGCGGCAGCTACGAGATGCGCATGATCGAGGGCTGCATGACCTGCGCAAGCTGCGGGCACAGCAAATGCCAATAGGCATGTAACAGGTCCATAGCGCGGTGACAGGCAAGCGTGTGCGTCGTGATACGCCTCGACTGACTTCGTGGATTCGTGCTGCGAACCCTCCATGCTCAGAGGTCTGCAACAACGCATCTGCTAACCTCGCTTGCCGCTTATGCCGTCATTCGCACGAATGCGGGCCTTCCCGGTCACGGCCTGCTCCCCGACGGGCATGACTCTGCCGGGCGGTGTGTGTCCGCCGCATCCTCCTTGCTATTTGTCGCTCATCGTGAAATCATATTCGTATGTTTGCATTTAACGAACGGGGGGAGAGATGCGGATTACCAGACGCGAGCTCATGGTCGGGGGGCTGGCTGCGCTCACGGCGGGCGCGGGGCTGCGCGCCTTTGCCGCCACCGACATGGAACTCGGCACCGCGCGCCTGACCACGCTCAGCGATGGCAATCTCGTGCTGCCGCTCGATTTCCTCATCGGCGATCTGCCGCGGGGGCAGGCCACCGAGGCGCTCGCGCAGCACGGCATCACCGGCGACACGCTCACCCCGCCCTGCAACGTAACCCTCTACCGCGACGGCACAAACACGGTGCTGTTCGACGCGGGCTCGGGCCATGCCTTCATGCCCAGCGCGGGCCGTCTTGCCGATGCGCTTGACGCTGCCGGGGTCGCGGCCGACGAGATAACCCACGTGCTGCTCACCCATGCCCATCCCGATCACCTCTGGGGCGTGCTCGACGATTTTGATGATCCGGTCTTCGTCAACGCCACCCACATGATCGGGCAGGCGGAGCTGGACTACTGGACCGATCCTGCCACCGTCGACACCATCGGTACAGCGCGCGCCAGCTTTGCCGTCGGCGCGGCACGGCGGCTTGAGGCGATCGCGGACCGGCTTGAGACCTTCACCGGCGGACAGGAGGTGCTGCCCGGAATCCTCGCCCACGATACGCCCGGCCACACGCCCGGCCATATCAGCTTCGAGGTCCGACAGGACAGCACGGCGGTGATGGTGGTGGGGGACGCCATCGGCAACGGCCACCTTGCGCTGGCGCATCCCGACTGGGCCAGCGGCGCGGATCAGGATGCCGAACAGGGCATCGCCACGCGGCTGCGTCTGCTCGATCAGTTGGCCACCGACGGCATGGCGATGGTGGGCTTTCACCTGCCCGGCGGCGGGCTTGGCCGGGTGGAGCGCGCGGATGGCGCCTATCGCTTCGTGACGGAGGTGTGATCCGATGCGCAGCCTCTTCATAGCCGCCCTTTTCGCCGCCACCCCCGCGCTTGCCAGCGAGGATATCGCCGACCAGTATCCCGGCTCGCTGCTTTATTCCAAACCGGTGGAGTTCATCCCCGGTATCTGGTCCGCCATAGGCGCCACCGCGCCGCCCACCTACGAGAACGCGGGCCACAACAACAACCTGAGTTTCATCGTCACCGGCGAGGGCGTCGTGGTCATCAACGGCGGTGCCTCCTACGGGCTGGCCAAGGCCCTGCACGACGAAATCAAGGTGATCACCGATCAACCCGTGACCCATGTCTTCAACGAGAACGGGCAGGGCCACGCGATGCTGGGCAATTCCTACTGGGTGGAACAGGGCGTACCGGTGATCGCCCACGAGGATGCGCTGCACGAGATCGAGCGCTACGGCGGCTCGTCGCTGGAGGCCGCGCGCCGCGTCACCAAGGAACGCGCCGAGGGGACCGAGGTGGTGATGCCCACCGAAACCTTTGCCGGCGACTACCTGCTGGAGATGGGCGCGTATCGGATCGAGGCGCGTCACCTGGGCCCCGCGCACAGCCCCGGCGATATCGTGATCTGGCTGCCGGAACAGAGCCTCGTCATCTCCGGCGACATGGCGTTTCATGAGCGCATGCTGCCGATCTTTCCCGAGACGATCACGCGCGACTGGCTGGATACCTGGGATGCCGAGTTCGAGGCGCTAAACGCCACCTACGTAATCCCCGGACATGGCCACCCCACGAACATGGACCAGGTGCGTCGCTACACGAAGGGTTATCTCGAGTATCTGCGCGCGCGCATCGCCGAGCATCTCGATGCGGGCGGTGACCTCGCCGATGCCTATTACGTGGACCAGTCCCCCTACGCGCATCTCGACACGTTCGAGGAGCTGGCCACCAAGAACGCGGGTCGCGTCTACGAGCAGATGGAATGGGAATGAGAGCGGTGCTCGGGCAGAGTATTTGAACCAGGAAAAAGCCGGGCAATCGCGTGAACCGGAACGGGTTTCGTCTTGGCAGCAATACCCCCGGTGCGCCGTCTAACCCGGCGCTGCCCGCCGGGTGGGACGCAGCATCAGCAGATGCGTGGCCATCGCGCCCAGCCACATCGCGGTGACTGCGATCCAAGCTGTCAGCGCAAAGATCGCACCACCGGACATGCCCGCGCCCACGGCGCAGCCCCCCGCCAGCATCGAGCCGAACCCCATGAGCACCGCGCCCAGAAGATAGCGCTCCATCGGTGTGTCGGGGCCGAAGCGTTCGATCTTCCACTCGCGGGTGACAAGCGCCATCGAGGCGGCACCGACGAACACACCCGGCACCAACCCCACGCCGAATCCGAGGGGAAGCGAGGTGCTGTTGACCAGCCCCATCAGCGTGTCGGTGGAGGGGCCGGTGAAGGTGACCGAGGAGATCGCGATCACCTCGAAAGACGTCTGCGAGACCGCGTAGGTCGCGAGCCAGCCTAGTCCGATGGCCAATCCGACGCCCATCCCGGCCAGAACATGGCTCACCCGTACATGGCGCATCAGCGCCAGCATGACACCGGCCATCAGCGCCAGAGCGGCCAGCGTCGCCGCCGTGGCGTGCGTCAGGCCCAGATGCGCCAGCAGGTCACGCGCCTCGCCCCCCGGCACCGTCCAGAGCTGCGCCAGCCCCTCGCGTGCGGGCGAGAGGACCCCGCGCAGCGCCGATTGTGCCACAATGGTCAGGACCAGCCCGGTGATCAATGCGCGCAGGTTGCCCGTGGCGGAGAGCACCAGCAGGCGGCTCGCGCAGCCGCGCGCGAGGATCATGCCCGCGCCGAACATCAATCCGCCGATGACTGCCCCGGACATGCTACCGGTGGCGGCAAGCTGACGCGACTGGCTCACATCGAGAACCCCGATCGCGATGGCCCCCTGAACGGAGAGCACCCCGGCGGAGAACGCGATGAGCCAGATCGACAGGCGGGGGCCGAGATGGCGCTCGGCCACCTCGATTGTCGCTGCCCGCAGGCAAAAGCGCGAATGCTGTGCCGCCACCCCGAAGATCACGCCGACAAGCGCGCCGGCCATCGCCAGCACGGCCCCATCCCCGTAGGTGTCGATCAGTGTTTCCAGCATCGCGGGCCTTTCACATGGTCTTGCACGGGTCTGGCCTGCACGCGGCCTGCCTGCCTTGAGTCAGGTCAACCGGGCCGCCTGCGCGGCCCGGTCGGAGGCCTTATTCCAGCGCGTCTTGCACGATCTCGTCGAGAAACGCCTGGACCTTCTGCATCTCGCCCTCGGGGTAGGTGCGATAGCCCACCATCACCTCTCCCTCACGTTCCGCGACAAAGACGCCATAGGGGCAATGCGCGATGTTCATCGGGTCGGCCTCCATCACCTCGCGAGAGAGGGTGGCCGAGCAGAACAGGAAGATGTCCGCCGCTTCGAAGATCTTGACGTCGCTGCCCACATCCGTGCCGGTGCGGTTGAGCATGTCGCCCACATGGCTGGTGAGGTCGATCACCAGCCCCCGGTCGAGGATGGCGCTTTCGACCGCGAATGTCGCATCGCCGAATGTGCCGTTGAATGGATAGGTCACCGCCTCCTGCGCCATTGCGGGCAGCGCCATGAGGCCGAAAACCCCGGCCAGAATTGTCTGTTTCATTTCCTTTACTCCTTTATAAGACGGGCGTTCGCGCGCCGGTCAACTGAACATGTCCGTGGTGATCCCCGAATACCAACCCACCGATTCTTCGTAGGTGGCCTTGCGCGTCGCGGCGTCTTCGCCGGTCTGCGAGATGAAGCCGTCCACCTTGGCGATCTTTTCCTCCGTGGCCTCGTAGGTCGCGCCTACCTTGACGCCGTCATCCTCGGCGATGAGCGACCAGCAGGTGTTTGTGAACTTGGCCGGGAACACCTTGGAGCCCGTCAGCGCCCCGCGCACCGCCATTGCACAGACCTTGGCCTGTGAATTGGCGGCAAAGCCGGACTTGGGCATGTCGCCCTGCGCGGCGGCGTCGCCGAGCACGTGCACGTCCGGGTCCATCTTCGAGGACATGTCGGCGGCATTCACCGGGGCCCAATTCCCCTCCGTCACGCCCGCCATGTCGGCGATGCGCCCTGCCTTTTGCGCCGGGATCACGTTGCAGACATCGACCTGTTCGACCATGCCATCTATGTCGATGGTCATCGCCTCCGGGTCAACGCTCACGTTCTCGCCGCCGAAATCGGGGCCGATCCGCTCGATCATGCCGCTGTAGTGCCGCTGCCATCCCTCCTCGAACAGCGCCTGCTTGGAGAACTTGGGCTTGGGGTCGGCCACGAGGATCTTGGCGGTGGGGTTCACCTGGCTCAGCACATGCGCCACCATCGAGATCCGCTCGTAGGGGCCCGGCGGGCAGCGGTAGGGGTTGGGCGGGGCCACCATGGCAAAGCGCCCGCCCTCTGGCATGGCCATGATCTGCGCCTTTAGAAGCTCGCTCTGGGATCCGGCCTTGTAGGCATGGGGCATCTTGTTCTGCTCGGTCACGGACCAGCCCGGCACGGCATCCTCGACGAAGTCGATGCCGGGGCTGAGGATCAGCTTGTCATAGGGCAGAACCGCGCCGCCGGCGAGGCTGACTGTCTTGGAATCGCGATCCACGTCCACCGCCCAGTCATGCACCACGTTGATCCCGTATTTCGCGGCCAGGGTGCCATAGGTGTGGCTGATATCTTCGAGGTCAGTGAAGCCGCCGATATAGAGGTTGGAGAAATAGCAGGTGAAATAGCTGCGCGTGGGCTCGACCAGCGTGACGTCGATTTCGCCCTTGTTGTCGCGGGCGATATAGCGCGCGGCCGTGGCCCCGCCCGAGCCGCCGCCGATCACGACGACGCGTGGCTTGCCGTGCCCGTCAGCCAGCAACGCAGGCGCCGAGAGGGTGGCAGCCGCAGCGGTTCCAACGGCAATGAATTTGCGTCGGTTCAAAGTCACAATGTCTCCTCCCTTGAATGGCCCCCGATTATTCGAGGTCCTTGAAATAGGCCGCCAGCGCCGCGATCTCCTCGTTCGACAGGCGCCCGGCCATCATCTGCATCACCGGATGGGGACGCAGCTTTTCCTTGTAGGCGTGCATCGCCACAACGAAATCCTGCTCTGGCCAGCGGGTGATCGAGGGGATGCCCTCGGCGCTGCCATCGGCGCGGTGGCAACTCACGCATTCGCTGCTGAGATATTCGCCGTAGTCCGGGTCACCCTGGATCGCGAGGATCTCGGGGGCGACCGAATGATCGGTGCCGATAGCCGTGGGCGCGGCCTCGGGGATGTTTGCCGGGTTGTCCGAGAATTGGCGCAGAAAAGCTAGCAGATCAGCGCGCGCCTGGTCGTCCTTCAGGCCACGATAGCTCATCCGCGTCTTGGAGACGAGCGCGCGCGGATTGGCGATATAGGCGTCGAGCGTCTCCAGCGTCCATGTCAGCCCATCGATGCCCGCCCGCTCCATCGAGGCGGAATAGCGATAGCCCTCGTGCGCGGCTGCGCGCCGCCCGAAAAGGCTGTTGAGATGGGGGCCGATGCGGTCCTCGGCCCCATTGCCGACCTCGTGACAGCCCGTGCACGCGTTGAAGTGCCGCGCGCCCTTTTCGGCATCGCCGATCAGGTCTGCCCGAGTGCCGCCCGCGACGATCAGTGCGGCGAGTGTCAAGGCGGGCAGCAGCGGGCGCAACGGCCTATTCTCCGAAAGTCGAGAGATAGGCAGTGATGGCCGCGATATCCTCGTCCGAGCGCAGGCCGCCAAAGCCCATGCGCGTCCCATTCATGAAGCCGCGCGGATCGGCGAGGAAGGCGGCGAGATTCTCCTCGTTCCAGACCAGACCGTCGGCGGCCATGTCCTGAAGCGCGGAGGAATACTTGAACCCGTCCACCGCCCCTGCGGCGCGGTTCATCACCCCGTTGAGCTGCGGGCCGACACGGTTCTTGGCGCCGTCGCCCACCATGTGGCAGGCCTTGCATTGGCGAAACACCTTTTCACCGGCGGCCACCAGTTCGGGATCGGGGGCGGCGGCGGTCTCCGGCTCGGCGGCAGCCACCTCGACAGGCGGTTCCTCGGCGGCGGGGGCGGCGGCCTCCTCCGCCTCGGCGCCCGCTTCCTCCGGCGTCACGTCGAGGACGGCGGCGCGCATCGTGATCTCGACGCTGTCCTTGCAGTTTTCCATGCACGGCTCGCCATGCCAGGTCGCGTATTCCGTTTCGGCGCGGTCATCGACGATGAAGCCGTCCGCGTTGGGCATCTCGAATTCGGCGAAGTTCTCGTGGCTGAGCACGAAATCGTCCTCAACCAGGAAGTTGGAATAGAGGATATAGGCGGTGATCGCGTAGACATCGTCGGGGCTGAGCGATTGCGCATTGCCGAAGGGCATCGAGCGGTTCACGTAATCCCAGACCGTCGAGAGATGGGGCCAGTAGGAGCCCACGGTCTTGAGCGGGTCCTCGTTGGCCAGCGTGCCTTCGCCGCCGGCGAGCTTGGGCCAGTTGCCCACGCCTTCTGCGAAATCCCCGTGGCAGACCGCGCAGTTCTCGATGAACACCTGCTCGCCGGTCCACACGTCGCCCGACCCTTCGGGCAGGCCGCGCCCGTCGGGCATGACATTCACATCCCAGGCGGCGACCTCCTCGGGCAGCGCGGGGCGGCCAAGGCCGTATTCGCCCGACCAGACGGCTGTGGCGGTGACGCTGATGGTCAGGCCCGCGACCAGGGTAAACTTAAGAAACCTCGACATTTTCCGCCTCCCCGTTCGGTCGCACCCACCATGTCTGGATACAGTTGTTGTGATAGATCGAGTTGAGCCCGCGCACCTCGCGTAGCTGCGCCTTGGTGGGCTGGATATAGCCGGCCTCGTCCATCGCGCGGCTTTGCAGCAGCATCTCCTCGCCGTTCCACTCGGTATCGAGGTAGAACCGGGTCAGCGCCTTGGCCTCGCCTTCCTTGGCCAGCCGGGCGGTTTCCCACGTCTTGCCGCCATCCTTCGAGACATCCACGCGGGTGATGGCGCCGTGACCGGACCATGCGAGGCCGGTGATGACGAGCGGGCCCTTGCCGTGGGTGATCGGCGCTTGCGGGCTGGGGCTCGTGACGACCGATTTGGCGTCCATCACCCAGGTCCATTTGCGGCTTGTGCCGTCGGCCAGCGTATCGGTGTACTTGCTGGTTTCCTCGCGGCTTTCCACCGGGCTATTGGTCACCTCGATCCGGCGGATCCACTTGACCCACATGTTGCCTTCCCAGCCCGGCACGACGAGGCGCACGGGGTAGCCATGCTCCTTGCGCAGGGCCTCGCCATTGGCCTTGAACGCCACGAGGCAATCGCCAAGGGCCTTGCCCATCGGGATCGAGCGGCCGTTGGAGGACGCATCCGCGCCCTCGACATAGACCCACTTGTCCTGCAGATCGCCCGCCACGTCGAGCCCGGCCTCTTCCAGCAGGGTGCGCAGCGGCACGCCGGTATATTCCATGTTGTGGATCATGCCGTGGGTGAACTGCGCGCCGTTCAATTGCGCACCCGCCCATTCCATGCCGGTATTGGCGGCGCATTCGCAGAAATAGACGTGGTTCTCGCGCGGGAAGCGTTCGAGATCGGCATAGGTGAACACGAGCGGCGTATCCACCAGCCCGTTGATCATCAGGCGATAATCCTCTTTCTTCAGATCAATCGCACCCGAATGGTGCCGCTCGAAGGCGCAGCCCTGCGGTGTGATCGTGCCGTCGAGCGCGTGAATCGGCGTGAAGTTGATCGAGGAGATCGTGTCGGCGGTCAGCCACTCGACATTGCGGCGCACCACGTCGGATTCGTACTCGATGGGCAGGCCATAGGGCGTGGCATCCACCCCGTCACCCAGCCCAGTGGCCCAGGGCTGCACCTCGGTGATGAGGGGATCGGGACCAGCCTTCGCCGCACCCGCCGTCACCGCCCCCGCCGCCGCAGCGACGCTGCCGCGCAGGAAAGCGCGGCGCGAGGTCGATTTGCCCTTGAAGAATTCAGACATTGCCAATGCCTCCTTTCAACATGCTCTTACGCGCCAATAACCTTGACGCTCTCGTTCGGTGCGACACGCACGGTGCCCTGCTTGCGGATATGGCTCTCGACCACGTCCCAGATCTGCGGCCCCTCGGTGCCCTCGTTGACGCTGGCCCAACCGGCGACCACGTAATTCTTCTCGGGGTGGATGGCCTCGCCGGTCTTGAGCAGTGTCATGTCGCTGATCCGGCTGCCCTGCGGCTGGTTGATGTCGATCCGGTAGCCCATACCGCCGATGCGCACCATGTCGCCGCCCTGCTGGTAATAGGGGTCGGGGTTGAAGATGTTGTCGGCCACGTCCTCGAGAATGACCTTGATGAATTCGCCGGTCATTTCCGAGCGATACGCCTTGCCATAGGTCATCGAGGTGACGTTGAAGATGTCCTCGCGGGTGATGTCCTGCCCGGGGATGAGGCTCGGACCCCAGCGCACGCCGGGCGACATGGCGATATCCGCCTCGCGCTCCTCGATCAGCGCCTCGCAGATGAGATCGTCCCACGATCCGTTGAAATTGCCGCGCCGGTAGAGCAGGCTTTCGGTCTGGCCGATCACCTCTTCCAGCTCGGATTTGAACGGTGCGCGCTCGGCGTCGATGAGCGCGGCCACCTCCTTGTCCGGTGCGATCACGTCCGAGAAGATCGGGATCAGCTTGTGGCGGAAGCCCATCATGCGGCCATCGCGCACGTCGAGATCGACGCGGCTGACGAATTTGCCGTTGGAGCCGGAGGCCACGATGATCGTCTCACCCACCAGCACCGGCTCGGGCAGGGCGTCATGGGTGTGACCCGACAGGATCACGTCGATACCGCTGACGATGCCCGCCATCTTCTTGTCCACGTCAAAGCCGTTATGGCTGAGCACGACCACCAGGTCGGCCCCTTGCCCGCGCACCTCGTCGACCATGTCCTGCATGTTCTCGTCGCGGATACCGAAAGAATATTCGGGGAACATCCAGCCCGGGTTGGCAATCGGCATGTAGGGGAAGGCCTGACCGATCACGGCGATCTTGGCGCCGCCCCGCTCGAAGAACTTGTAAGGAGGGTAGAGATCCGAGGCGGGCTCGTCCCATTCGGCGTCGAAGATGTTCTGCCCGAGCGCGGCGAAAGGCAGGCCCTCGACCAGTTCCTGCATCCGGGCGGAGCCCAGGGTGAATTCCCAGTGAAAGGTCATCGCATCCGGCTTGAGCGCGTTCATCACGTTGACCATGTCCTGCCCCTGCGTGTGGTAGCAGGTGTAGGAGCCGTGCCAGGTATCACCGCCGTCGAGCAGGATCGCGTCAGGGCGATCGGCGCGGATTGCGTTGATGACTGTGGCCATGCGGTCCAGTCCACCCACCTTGCCATAGGCCTGCGCGAGGGCGCTGAAATCACCTGAGGACAGGGCGTAATGCGACGGGCTGCCATCGTCGATGCCGTAGAGCTTGCGGAAGTCGGCTCCGGTGACGTGCGGAACGGCACCTTTGTTGTCGCCCACGCCGATATTGATCGACGGCTCACGGAAGTAGATCGGCTTAAGCTGTCCGTGAATGTCGGTGATGTGGATGAGGCTCACATTGCCGAATGTGTCGAACTGCAAAAGTTGGTCCTGCGTCAGCGCCTGTTGCGCGGCCAGCTTGGCCCAGTTGCCAAAGGACGATGCCCCAAGGATGGCCGACGCGGCCATGCTCGTTTGAAGAAAATCGCGACGCGAGATCATGTCGGGCCTTTCCACGTTCCGCATGAAACCCATGCGGTTTTTTGAATGTTTCAGCTTGAAGAAAACCCCGCACGGGCAGCGCCCGGCGGGGTTCTCGAATCAGTTGCGGACCGACGGTCCCTCGACCGACAGGCCATTGCCGCGGCTCGCGACGTAGAGTTCCAGCGCCACGAATTCGGGGCTGCCGGGCTTGTAGGTCTCGGCGCGGGTGTCGCGCACGCAGCCCTTGAACCGGGCATGCACCGAATTCAGCTTGGTGTTTTTCAGCCGATAGACCGGGAAGCCGTTGATCTGCCCCTGGCTAAGATGGTCGGCGCGGATCATGCGGCCGTAATTGTCCTCGTGACAATTGGCACAGCTCAGCTCCAGTTGGCCGGTACGAGTGTAGTAGAGTTTCTTGCCCTGCTCCCACGTCTCGGCCACCGGGCCATCAGTGGCCACGTTGACGGGCAGACCGCGCGAGACCGAGGAAATCAGTGCCACCATGCTCGTCATGTCGGTGCCGGTATATTTCAGCGGCTCGGCCTGCATGTTCTCGGTGCGGCAGGCATTCACCTGCATCTCCAGCGTGCGGACCTCGCCCGCGGTCTCGTTCCACTTGGGATAGACCGCGCGCACGCCCTTCATGCTGTCCTCCACGTCACCGTGGCAGCTTGCACAGGATTTGCCTGCCTCGCCCTCGACCTCGTCCCAGGCCGCCATCGCGTCCTCGACGAAGATCATGCCGGGATTGTCGAAATCGTCCGACTGCATGGCCCGGGTCTCGGTGCCACGGAAGTGCCAGCCCGAGATCACCTCGGGCAGGGCGCCCTCGACCACCGCAGAGGGTTCGGTCCAGGTGGTCATCTCGATCTCGCCATTGATGGTCAGCTTATCCTCGGCGGGCTCGGCCCAGGCCGCCCCCGCCGTGATCGCGCCCAGTAGCGCCGTTATGGCTGCGGTTCTTTTCATGTTCGTCCCTCCCTGACGATGAGGCCGATCAGGCCAGCGCGACGCTCTTGGTCTCTTCGTAGACGGAGCCGTCGTCGTCGTACCAGGTGAACTTGAAGTCACCGGCATCGGGCACCACGGCCTCGAATTCGAAATACGGGTTGGTCGAGATCGCGGGCTCCATCGCCACGTCGACGACCATCTCGCCGTTGTACTCGCAGGTGAAGCGGTGGATGATCGAGCGCGGGATGGTGTTGCCATCCTTGTCCTTGCGCTGGCCCGATTCCATCGGGTGGCTGATGAGGGTCTTGATGGTAACCACCTCACCGGCCTTGGCTTTGCGCGGTGCTTTCACGCGGGGTCTGACGTTGTCTGCCATTGTCCTAGTCTCCTGTCTCTGCCTCAGCCGCCGCAGCCGCCGATGGTGACCTTGACGTTGCTCGATGCCTTGGCGAACGAGCCGTCCTTCATCTTGGCGATCGCCACCACGTCCTGCGTTCCGGCCAGCCGGATGCGGGTCGAGGCGCTCTGCGATCCAGCCAGCGGGCCGAATTTGAACTCGGCCACGCCGGGCGTCGGATTGCCCGTTGCCAGCACAAGAATCGCCTCGGCGCCGGGCGCATCCACCTCGATCGGCACGGTATTGCCGTTCTCGGCGATCTCGGGCGCGGTCAGGGTGATGCCTTCGCTGCCCATTTCCGCCCCGCCGGTGAACTCGGCGATCCGGTCCTCGGCGGCGGCGGTCGCCCGCATCGGCAGGCCGAAGGCCACGAACGCGCCCGCCCCCATCACCATCACGCTGCGTCTTGTCAGTGTCATCTCGTCTTTCTCCTTTACAGGCCGCCCGGCGCGCGGGCGCGGTATCATTCCTTGAGGGTCAGCAGGTAGGCGACCACATCCTCGATCTGCTGTGCGGTCAGAAGCGGGCCAAAGCTGTCGTCTGCCGCGTCGCCGGTATAGGCGTTGCCAGGGCGGATGAACCCGTCGACCTTGTAGAAGGACGGCATCATCGAGCCGGGGAACATCATCTTGGCGTTGGTGACGATGCCGCGCAGTTCCGCCTCGCTCCAGCGGTCGCCGACCCCGTCGAGGGGCGGGCCGATTTCGCCCTGAAACGGAACGTCGCTCATCTCGGTATTGACGTGGCACGCCACGCAATTGCCGAGTGACTTCGTCCCGACCACCTCGCGCCCCCGAACCGGATCGCCAGGTTGTCCGGTCAGCGACTGCGTCACAGCGCCTACCTCGAAGGCCACGTTGCCGGGCGCAACCTCCGCCGCCGCGGCGCCCGAGGCCGCACAGGCGAGGGCCAGGGTAATAATATTGCGTCTCATGCGTCCTCCCTAACACATTCAGAATTCAGTATATCATAGAACACAAACGCGTGAGCACACAACATTAAATTCTGATTATTGAATTTGATGTATTCGCGCGCTCATGTTTGGCCGTGTTCACTCCGACTTAGCGGCAGCGCGCTGCTCGATCATCCGTGCGTGATACCTCTGAAAATCCTCATCCGTATCAAGCGCGTATCGCTCTTCTCTCACCCATGTCAGCAGGTCGAGCGTAGTCTGTGGGCCGAATGCGCCGGGCATCATCGCCACCGCTGCCTCGGCCGCGGTTTGCCCCTCCGGCACCTCCTCGGGCAGGAACAGGATCGACGGAGTGAACAGCAGGCCCCACTTTCGCGTGGCCTGTTTTTCGCTCAGTGATTCCCCGTCGAAATCGGTCACCTCGATATCGCCGTGCAGGTTGATCTGCACCACGAAATAATTCTCGCGGATATAGTCTGCGATCTCGGCGCGCGGAAACACCTCCTCGTGCATCTTTGTGCAGTAGATGCAGCCGCGCTGCTCCACGATCAGCATCAGGCGCTTGCCCTCGGCATTGGCCTCGGCAAGATCCTCACGCAAGTCCTTGAACGTCTCGCGCATCCAGTCGGTCTTGTGCAGCCCGTCATCGCCAAGCTCCGCCGCGGCGACCGGCACTGCTAGCAGGAGCGCCGCCATCAGGCTCAGGAATCGTGTCATGTCATCTCCTCCCTAGATTTTCTGAAAGACCGGAAAGGCCTCGAGCATCCATTGCGCGATGTAGTTGACGCTGTCGGTGGCGATCAGAACGGCAAAAACGATTAGCAATGCGCCCATCGCCTTCTCCACCACCGGCAGGTATTGTCGAAATCGCGCAACGAAGCGCAGGAACGGCCCGATGAACAGCGCCGCCACCATGAACGGCGTTGTCATGGCAAGCCCGAAGACAAGCATCAGCCCCAGCCCCTTGATCGCCGTGGCCTCGGTGCTCGCGGTGAACACCACCGCAGTCAGCACGCCGCCCACGCAGGGCGTCCAGCCGGCGGCAAAGGCAAAGCCGACGAGATATGCGCCCATCACCGACATGCCCTTGGTCTCGCCCGCCTCGATCTGGAACACGCGATTGAGAAAGCCGATGCGCAGCACGCCCAGGAAGTGCAACCCCATCACCAGTACGATGAGCGCAGCCACTGCGCGAAATTCTGTCTGATGCGCGCGAAACGCCTGGCTCAGCCCGAAGGCAGCAGCACCCAGAAGGACGAAAACCGTGATGATCCCCGCCGAGAACATCACCGAGGCGGCGAAGGCACGCGCCCGCACTCCCGCTGGAATGGCGCCTTCAGCCGTTACCGCAGAGACAGACGCCCCCGCCATGTAGCTGAGGTAGAACGGCACGATCGGTAGCACGCAGGGCGAAAAGAACACCACGAGCCCACCAAGAAAGGCACTCAGCAAGGAGACATCGAACATCAGGGACCCCGGGAAGGTTGCAACAGATTCACATTCAAACTATCATATGTTTTTGAACATCCGTCAATCGGAGCGCCCATGCGCGTGCCCGTCCTCATTCTCGGTCTGATCCTAGCCACCCTGCCCGGCGTGCCGCACGCGGCGGAATTGCTGATGGTTGAGCGGCACGGCTGTCACTGGTGCGAGCGCTGGAACGCCGAGATCGGCCCGATCTATCCCAAGACCGACGAGGCCACCCGCGCGCCGCTGCGCCGCGCGCAGATCAATGACCTGCCGGAGAATGTCGAGTTCACCTCGCGGCCAGTGTTCACGCCCACCTTCGTGCTGATCGACGACGGGCGCGAGCTTGGCCGGATCGAGGGCTACGCAGGCGACGAGTTCTTCTGGTTCCTGCTCGGCCAGCTTCTTGACGCGCATCCCAAGGCCACGTCCCTGCCGTGACCCCACCCAATTGACGGACCTGAGCCGATGGACATCACCCCGCAAAGCCTTGACGATTTTCACCGCCACGCCTGCAACGCGGCGGAGTTTCTCAAGGCGATCAGCCACGAGGGGCGGCTGATGATCCTGTGCTACCTTGCCACCGGCGAGAAATCCGTCTCCGAGCTTGAAACGCTGCTGTCCGCGCGGCAGGCGGCGGTGTCGCAACAGCTTTCGCGGCTGCGACAGGAGGGGCTGGTCACTCCGAGACGTGAGGGCAAGACGATCTATTATCGTTTGACAGACGAGCGCACCAGGAGAATGCTCTCGGTGGTGTATGACCTGTTCTGCCACACTGCGTGACAGGGGTCGTGGCGCCGGGCGGAGGGAGGAAGCGTAATGGCCACCGACATTCCCGATCCGATCCTCATCGCGCTGGTGGCGTTCGGTGGCGGTATCCTTCTGGGGCTTGCGGCCCGGATCGGGCGGTTCTGTACGCTGGGTGCGATCGAGGACCTGCTCTACCAAGGTAGTGACACGCGCCTGCGGATGTGGGGGCTGGCCATCGGCTTTGCCGGGGTGGCGGGGTTCGGCATGGCAGCGCTGGGCCTCTTCGACATCGGCGCGAATGTCTACTGGCGCACGCCGTGGTCGCCGCTTGCCAGCGTGGTTGGCGGGCTGCTCTTCGGCTATGGCATGTCGATCGCCGGGAATTGCGGCCACGGTGCGCTGGCGCGGCTGGGCGGTGGCGATCTGCGGGCCTTCGTCATCGTACTGGTGATGGGCATCTCGGCCTATGTCATGATGTCGGGTCCGCTGGCGGCGCTACGCGTGGCCCTGACCGACGCCACCAGCCTTGGTTGGCAGACCCGCAGCTATGCCGAGGTTGTGTCCACGCTTACCGGGCTACCGCTGGTCTGGGCAGGGCTTGGCCTGTCGTTCGGCATCGCGGTGATGGCGCTGGCGTCGGGTCCGTTCCTCGCCAATCGGCGCGCGGTGTTTTGGGGCTCGGCAGTCGGACTCGCCATTGCCTCGGGCTGGGCGGTGACCTCGCATGTGGCTACCCACGGCTTCGCCCCGCAGGAGGTGATCTCGCACACGTTTTCGGCCCCGCTGGGAGATACGATCCTCTACCTGATGACCGCCAGCAGCGGAACCGGCATCAGCTTTGGCGTTGCCTCGGTTTTCGGCGTGCTGGCGGGGGCGCTCCTGGGCAGTTTTGTCCAGGGCCATTTCCGTTGGGAGGCGTGCGAGGACCCGCGCGAACTGCGCCGCCAGATTCTCGGCGGGGTTTGCATGGGCTTTGGCGGGGTGATCGCTGTGGGCTGCTCGATCGGGCAGGGCATGTCGGCGTTCTCGGTGCTGGCGCTGAGCGCGCCGGTCACGTTGGCTGCCATCTTCGCAGGGGCGGCGCTCGGCCTGCGGCAACTCATCACCGGCTTTGCGTGAATGCCTGGAACTGCGGGGCGAACTGGTCTTTGGCCGATGCCAGGATACCATAACCGAGCGGGACAAGACACCCTTCCCCCTTGTCGCCGTCCAGGCTTCACCCCCCGCAGATACCCTGCAGACGCAGCCAGTTGCCGTCGCTCAGGATGGGGGGCAGATCGGCGTCACGCGCGAAGGGATCGGCCTCGATCAGGCCGAGGACCGTCTCGCCGGTGATGTCGCGGGCATAGGCGTAGGGCGTGGCGCGTACCTGCCAGCGGGCAAACCCAGCGATCAGCGCATCGTTGGGCGGCGGTTCAGGCGGGTTCCTGAGCAACGCTTCGGCATGGGCGCGCAAGGTCTCGTCGCTGAGGCTTCCGGTGGCCATTAGCCGAAGCACCTCCCACAGCCCGGCGTCGGCCAGAAGCCGGTCGAGCGGGTCGCGGGCTTCGGCGCGCAGATGTGCCGCGATGATGTGACCGGCCACCGCGTCCGGCGTGTCGTGATCCTCGACAAGATCGGCGTTGACAAGCGTTGTGCCGCCGGTCAGCCGCAGCGCGTCACGGACACCGCTGCGCACCACCACGAGCCGTGCGCGCCCATCTTCCGGCGGCAGCCGTTGTTCCAGAGCGGCGACTGCACCCGCGCCGCCCGGCGTCCGGCAGGGCGGCCCTGTCACCCGGAAGACGTGATCGAGCAACGCCTGCCCAATCTCGGTGCGCTTGGCCTCCGGCACGACGCGCAACGCGTGATCGCGCGCGGCCCCCGGGAGCCAGAGCGTGACAACCAGAACCACCGCCAGAAGGCTCACCGCCATCCCGGCAAAGCGCAGGCGCCCAGGTCTTGGCCGTTGGCGCGCGATGGCGGTGCGCAGGATCTCGATGGCGGCAATCATCTCGTCCTCGCCCTCGGCGATCTCAAGCGTCTCGCCGGGATCGGCATCGGGGTGATAGAGCGCAGGGGACGCACCGGGATTTGCACGGGCTATGGCCGCCAGTGACCAGTGCGCCTGCACGCGGTCGCGCATATCGGTGATGGTGAGCGTCGCCTCGCCGAGCGACACGACGACATCGAGCCGCTGTGCGCCCGGCTCAGGCCGCCACAGCCCCGCCGCCTCTAGCCGCTGGTATTTCCGGAGTGCCGTTCTTCTCATGTGCCGGGCTGCCCTGCCTCGTTCGCGTGAGCGTAGCACGGTGCGGCACATGGCGGCAATTGCTCGACGTGCCCGCATGCGGGCGATATGGAAGGAAGACACCACAACCCGGAGTCGACCGCCATGAAGATCGCCACCGCCGCCTATCCCCTCGATCCGCTCAGCCAATGGGCGGAGTATGCCGCGAAGCTGTCGGACTGGGTGGGCCGGGCGGCGGCCGAAGGTGCCGATCTCGCCGTCTTTCCCGAATACGGGGCGATGGAGCTTGCGATGCTTTCGGGCGCGGAGGCCGCGGGTGACCTGGAGCGGTCTTTGCACGCAGTCGATGCCGTGATGACGGATGCGGGCGATCTTCATGCCGATCTGGCTGCGCGCCACGGGCTGCACATCCTCGGTGCATCGGCCCCGGTCTTCGATTCCGCACTCGGCGACCGGCCTGTGAATCGCGCCACGCTCTACACCCCGACCGGCGCGCGTGGGCATCAGGACAAGCAGATCATGACGCGTTTCGAGCGCGAGGAGTGGGGCGTGGCGCCCGGCGGGCCGCTGCGGCTCTTCGACACTGCGCTTGGGAAAATCGGCGTTCTGATCTGCTATGACTGCGAGTTTCCCCTGCTGGGCCGCGCGCTGAGCGACGCCGACCTGATCCTCGCCCCGTCCTGCACCGAGGCGCTCACCGGCTATTCCCGCGTTCGCATCGGTGCGATGGCCCGCGCGCTCGAGGCGCAATGCGTCACCGTCATGGCCTCGACGGTGGGGGATGCGGCCTGGTCACCGGCGGTTGATGCTAATACCGGCATGGGCGGCATCTTCGGCCCACCCGATACCGGCTTTCCGCCCACCGGCGTGATCGCCGAGGGCACGCTCAACCGCCCCGGATGGACCGTGGCAGAGGTGGACCTCGGCACCGTCGCTCATGTGCGCGCCGATGGCGTCGTGCTCAACCGCCGTCACTGGGACGATCAAGCCGGTCGTGACGCCACGGTCACACCCGTGCGCCTGCGCTGATTAGACCTTGAAAATCGCGGGAAACGGGCGCATTTAAAGGCGCGTTCCGCACGAGGGCGGAATTTATGTGCAAGGAGAGACCATGGCCAAGGAAGACACGCTCGAATTTCCCGGTGTCGTCAAGGAACTCCTGCCGAACGCGACATTCAGGGTCGAGCTTGAAAACGGCCATGAGATCATCGCGCACACGGCAGGCAAGATGCGCAAGAACCGGATCCGGGTTCTTGCGGGCGACAAGGTACAGGTGGAAATGACCCCCTACGATCTGACCAAGGGTCGGATCAATTACCGCTTCAAGTAAGCGCGGTTCGATGCGCTTGATCCTCGGCTCGGGCAGCCCGCGCCGCAGCGACCTGCTGGCGCAGATCGGCGTGATCGCCGATGCGATCCGCCCGCCCGAGATCGACGAGACCCCCGGTAAGGGCGAGTTGCCCCGCCCCTATTGCGCGCGCATGGCTCGGGAAAAGGCGCGGGCTGTCGAAGCTGACACGGATGACATCGTGCTCGCCGCCGATACCACTGTCGCCATGGGCCGCCGCATCCTCGGCAAGCCCGCCGATGTGGGCGAGGCGGCGCAATTCCTTCACGCGCTCTCGGGGCGGCGGCACCGGGTCATCACCGCGGTGGCGGTGCGGCGCGGCGAGCGGTTGTGGCAGCGCGACGTGGTGAGCGCGGTGAAGATGAAGCGGCTCTCGGACGAGGAGATCAACGCCTATCTCACCTCCGGCGAGTGGCAGGGCAAGGCGGGTGGCTATGGCATCCAGGGAATGGCCGGGGCATTTGCGGCGTGGATATCGGGATCGTTCACAGGCATCGTCGGGCTGCCGCTGACTGAAACCGCCGGGCTGTTACAGGCCGCAGGCTACCCAATGTGGGAGGCCGGAGCATGACGGAACGCATCACTGTCGCGCTCGATCACCTTGGCGGTCGCGAGGCGGCGGCGCTGATGCATGGTGGTCGGCTCGAGGATCTTCTCATCGACGGTGAAACTCCCCGTCCGGGCACCATCTATCGCGCCATCGCGGACCGCCCGGTCAAGGGGCAGGGCGGGCTGTTCCTGCGCACGCCTGATGGCAATGCTTTCCTGCGGCAGGTCAAGGGGATTACACCGGGGCAGGCGCTGCTCGTCCAGGTGACGGGTCATGCCGAGCCGGGCAAGGCAATCCCGGTCACCGCGCGGATACTCTTCAAGAGCCGGTATGCCATCGTCACCCCCGAGGCGCCGGGGCAGAATGTCTCGCGCGCGATCCGCGATGAGGAAACGCGCGCGCGGCTCCACGCGATCGCGGCGGAGGCAATGGGCGGGAGTGGCATGGGGCTGATCCTGCGCTCGGCCTGCGAGAGCGCCGGGGATGACGAGATCGCCGCCGATATCGCGCAGATGCGCGAGGTGGCCGAGGCGGTGAAGAGCGACGCCGAGGGGCGTGGGCCGGAAAAGCTGCTCGAGGGGGATGGTCCCCATGCCCGCGCGTGGCGCGACTGGCCGCTGCCCGACGAGCTGGGCCGCGAGCCCGGCTGTTTCGCGGAGCTCGGGGTTCTCGAGCGGATCGACGATCTCTGCACGCCGAGGATGACACTGCCGGGTGGCGCGAGTGCCTTTGTCGAGCCGACGCGCGCGCTCATCGCGGTGGACGTGAACACCGGCACCGACACCAGCCCCGCTGCCGGTCTCAAGGCCAACCTTGCGCTGGCGCGCGACCTGCCGCGGCAGTTGCGGCTGCGGGGCCTCGGCGGGCAAATCACGCTCGACCTCGCGCCGATGCCGAAGAAAGACCGCCGCGTGTTCGAGGACGCGCTGCGCGCCGCGTTCCGCCGCGACGAGGTGGAGACGGTTCTGGCCGGATGGACCCCGCTCGGCCATTACGAGTTGCAGCGACAGCGCGCGCGCATCCCGCTTGCCGAGGTGATGCGATGAGCTGTCCGATCTGCCGCAAGGCGACGGTGGCGCGCTATCGCCCGTTCTGCTCGCGCCGCTGCGCCGATATTGATCTTGGCAAGTGGTTCGCCGAGGGATACCGCGTGCCGTCTGACGATCCCGACGAGATCGCCGAGGCCGTGGAAGCGGCGGAAAACGAAGCGCAAAAACCGCACTGAAATCGCGCGAAGCCTCTGGACAGCCCGCCCACGCTCGCCTAAGACACGCCCACCCGAGGGCCAGACCCTCACCCGTGCCCGGGTAGCTCAGGGGTAGAGCAGTGGATTGAAAATCCTCGTGTCGGTGGTTCGATTCCGCCCCCGGGCACCATATATTTTTGCAATCACATTTTATATCAAGATGTTAAGGGTGAGCTGAAAGTTTCAAGTCACCTTTCTTCCCGCTCATAACCTCTTGTCACAGCGCACCCGGTGCGGAAGTATCTTCCATTTGTCACCAAAGCTTGAACGTATAGCTGATCTGGTCCGCTTTGCGGGCCTTCACTTTGGATTGCACACGACGTGCGCACTACAAGTAATCAAAACCTTGATCCAGCTGGCTAATCTGTCCGATCCTCCAGAAGCCAAAAAGCTTTTTCCACTGGCATGCCTCATCGGGTGGTCCGGTTTGGATAATCGCACTCGGTCAGTTCTGAATGCAGATTGACACGGTCACGGCAATTCATGGGCTCTCTTCGAGCCAGCTTAGCCTGCCCGTGGTCGGTGCTCGCGCGTCAGACGGCGTGTCTCGGGATGGTCGCGACATAGGTCTTGTCGCGAACAGAGGTATCGCCTTCGAATGCCTGCATCCGCGCGCGGAGGTGGAAATGCGTGCTGTCGCAAGACAGGTGCGTGTGCGTCACAGTCCGCACGACCCAGTCGTCCCGCCGCATCTCATGCACCCAGGTCACCTCGCCTTCGGCGGACGTTGGATCGCCCGGCAGGATGGAATAGCGCTCGGTGCACTCGGCGGAATGCGTCAGACCGTGCCGGATGATATGCGCCGCGCCCTCGTGGACACGGATATCCGCCGTGACGCGCCCGGTGGTCCGATCCTCCATCACGTTCCATTCCGCGGTCGCGGGCGTCTCGACCGCCTGCTCGAGGGGCACCGCAGCGCGCGGCGGATCAAACGGTGCCGCATCGCTGTAGTCGCCGTCTCGCAGCGGCAAGCTGAGCGTGCTCTGCTCGGTCAGAACCCGCAGCTCTACCGGCTCGGGTGCGGGCCAGGCGATCGGAAAGTAGCTGGTTGACAGGCCCAGCCGGATGCGATGGCCCGCGCGGAAGGTCTGGGCAACGTGCTTCATCGGCACATCGACCGTGTAGGTCTGCCCCGGTGTCAGGGGCTCGGGATGCTCGTGCCCGTCACGATGGGTGAGATTGAGCAAACCGTAGCTGACCCGGGTTGCCGCCCCGTCGGGGGCCACGTCCATCAGGCGCACGGCGACCTGCGCGACAGGCCGGTCCGAGATGAATGTCAGTCTCAGGATCGCGTCGCCCACGATGTGCACCGGCTCGGCCAGCGGCTCCGTCTCGAAGCACAGGCTGCCCGCGTCGTCCCTGCGCTGATCGCCCGGCTGATCGCCGGGCAGCGCGTAAGAGCACCACTTGCCGCCCTGAAACCCGACCCAGAGCGGCGAGGCGATGGTCAGCCAGCCACCGGGCACATCCCCGGCGCTCGACAGCCGTCCGTCGGACCCGAGGGCAAAGTCAGTCCGGGCGACCTTCGGCGAGGGCCATGCCGGTTCGGTGATCCAGTGCCCGTCCCGATGCTCGTAATGTGTTCTGGGTACGGCGTGATCCTGAAGATAGACCCGAAGGGGCGGCTCATCCGCGATGCCGGTGTCGATGCCCTTGAGCCACTGATCCCACCACCGGGTTTCCTCGCTCAGCCAGTCGATCGCCGGGCCCGGTGCGCCGACATGCGGGTAGCGATGCGACCAGGGGCCCACGATCCCCTTGACCGGACCCTCGAGGTTCTCGACCAGCCGAAAGACAGCGCGGCAGTAGCCGTCGGCCCAGCCGCTGACGGCATAGACGGGCACCTCGATATCGCCGAAATCCTCGCAGACCGACCCGTGTTTCCAGAACGCGTCACGCGTCTGGTGTTCCATCCATGTCTCGAGCCAGAAGCCCGACTCGTCGAGCCGCTCTTCCCACATCCCGCGCCAGCGATCGCCGACATGCTCGGGGTCGGGCGGCAGCGTGTTGATCCCGAACATCACCGACGCCCAGGACAGGTGGTCGCACAGCATGGTGCCGCCCATGTAATGGATATCGTCGGCATAGCGGTCGTCGGTCGAACAGATCGACACCACGGCCCTGAGCGCAGGGGGGCGCAGGGCCGCCAGTTGCAGGCCGTTGAAGCCGCCCCAGGAAATGCCCACGATCCCGACACCGCCATCGCACCAGGGCTGATCGGCGATCCAGGCGATGACATCACATCCGTCCTGAAGCTCGATCTCGGTATACTCGTCGGTCATCACCCCCTCGGATTCGCCCGTTCCGCGCAGATCGACCCGGACATAGGCATAGCCCTGCGCCGCCATCCACGGCGCGCGGGCATGGTCACGCTCCAGCGTCTTGTCGTTCTTGCGATAGGGGATGTATTCGAGAATCGCGGGCACGGCCTGACGCTCCGCCCCGTCCGGCATCCAGATACGCGCCGCGAGGCGCGTGCCGTCCGGCATCGGGATCTCGAGGTGCTCGATTTCCCGAACGGGCACGGGCAGCGGGTGGTCGATTTTCATGACGTTCATCCTGCACTATGTGCCACGCGATGCGGCCACCGTATCGCGTCCCCGCCTGACAAAGTCCAGCGCCGGCGTTGGCCTATTCCTCGATGTCACTGAACTCGTAATTCAGCTTCTTCATCACCTGCTCGTAATTCCACAACAGCTTGGATTGCTTGTTGGCCCCCATCCAGATCGATGCCACGGCGTAGCTGTAGGCATCCTGTTCGGGCAGTTCCGAGAGCCGCATGCCCTGCTTGACATAGGAGACAATGCGCGTGCCATCGACCTGCTCGGAGGCGACCTCCAACTCGGCACGCGAGGGCGTGCGCGCAACGGTCGCGTCGTTGAAAAATACCCGGTAAAAGAATTCCGCGGCGACGTTTTCCGGCCCCTCGCCCCGGGGCATGTCGGGTTTGCGCCCGAGACCCAGATCGACCGTCACCTGCTGATGACTCACCCCGTCCACCATCTCGAACAGGTCGCAATGCGATTGCGCGATACGGGTGTTGATCTCCAGCAGCCAGATCTTGTCCTGCACCTCGTCCCAGTAATATTCGATGTTGAAGCCGGCATTGTCATAGCCGATATGCGCCATCACCTTTCGGGTGATCTCGTTCATCTCGTCCTGCACGCGGCGCGGCAGGGTCGAGGGGTAGAGATAGTAGAAAAAGCTGAGCACCTGCGGATAGCGGATCGAATCCACCGTGCCGTAGGGCACGACCTCACCCTCGTGCACATAGCCCTCGACAGTGCATTGACGCCCGCCGATGACCTGTTCTGCCATGCAGTAATGCCCTTCGATCGCCTTGATCTCATCCGGCAGGTCGGCCTGATTCAGCACATAGTTGAACGGCTCTGAAATCTGGCCGATTTCGGCACGAAACGCCGCAACCGCGTATTCGAAATCCTCGGGACTGTCGATGCGAAAGCCGAGACGGGACCCGGATGACTTGATCGGCTTGACGAAGAACGGAAAGCGCAGATCGGCCTCGCCGATCCGCGACAGCGCGTTGTCGTCGAACGGGTCGAAAGCAGTGAATTTCGGCACGTGGTCCGGAATCACCTCGGCCATCACCTTGCGTGACCAGAATTTATGCTCGCATTTCAAAAGGCTTTCCAGCGACGCGTTCCGGGTGCCGTATTTCTTGCAAAGCAGGGGCAGCATGGTGGAGACGGGAAAGTCGATATAGCCGACGATCGCGTCGATTGAGCCGTCAAAGGCGTCGAGCGTCGCCTCGGCTTCACGCAGCATGGCGGGGATGTCGAATTCCTGCGTGTCCGAGACCGCCTCGGAGGTCAGGAGCGGGTGAAAGACGACATCCTCGACACCCCGCAGCCGGGTCAGTCGCCCGGCATTCATTGCGTTCAATCCGACGACGAAAACATTCTCGGTCATGATGTTGGTCCTTCCTGATCAGGGCGTGCGCATCGGTGAGGCCGACGCACCGTGTGCGTGCCGTTTGTCCTCAGGCCTGGGCGAGATCAGACTGAACCGGAAAACTCCGTCCCTTGAGCCGTTCCGTGGTGCCAATGATATCGTCCACCAGCAACAGCAGGAAATCGCCCGGCACGGCATCTGCCATGGCCCGGTCAACGGCGTCTTTTTCCTTCATGATGACCTCGACCACGCACTCTGATCCGGCTTCGGCTGCGCCTTTCCGGATCAGCTCCGCCGTCTCGCCTTCAGCTCGCCCGCGCGCGTCGGATTCGTAGACATAGAGTACGTCGCACATCTTGGCGAGCTGCGCGCCCAGAGCGGAAAGGTCATCGTCACGGCGATTGCCGGGTGCGGTCGACACGCTGATCTTGCGCTGTTGCCCAAGCCCGTTCACGAGCGGCTCCAGCGCCACCAGCGCCGGCACGTTATGGCCGTAGTCAATCAGGCAATAGACGCCGTCGGCCTCGAAATAGTTGGTGCGCCCGGGCATCTGCGCAGGGGTCGGGTGGAAGGTCAGCAGCCCGGCGCGGATGTCGTTGATCTCGATGCCGTGTGCCAGCGCCACCGCGGCGGCCGCCATCGCGTTCTGCACGTTGAAGGGCGCATGGCCCTCAAAGGCGATTGGCACGTCGTTCACATCCACCACATCGACCTCAACCTTGCCTCGCAGCAAGACGATGCGGCCGTTCTTGACCGTGACGACCATGCGCCGTTCGCTCAGGTGTTCCAGTAGCGCAGGGTTCTCCGGGTCCATCGTGAAATAGATGATCTCGCCGCGCGCCCAGTAGGTGCCATGCTCCATCACCAAAGGGTCATCGGCATTGAGCACGCAATAGCCGCCTTCTTTCTTGACGGCGTCAACCACCACGGTCTTGCAGCGTGCCAGCTCTTCCAGCGTGTGGATGTCGCGTTCGCCCAGATGATCCGACGCAATGTTGAGCAATACACCCACATCGCATTCGTCAAAGCCCAGACCGCGGCGCATGATTCCGCCGCGCGCAACCTCGAGCACCGCATGCTCGACCGTAGGCTCTCGCAGCACGGCTTGTGCAGCCGCCGGCCCGGAATAATCGCCACGCAGGATTACATGGTTGTCGATCTCGACTGTTCCGGTACAGCCCATGCCCACCGAATACCCCGACTGACGCAGGATATGCGTGGTCAGGCGGGTCGTCGTGGTCTTGCCGTTGGTGCCGGTGATCGCGGTGATCGGAATGCGGGCATTGTCAGTGGGATCGGGAAACAGCATGTCGACGACATGCTCGCCCACCGGGCGCGGGGTGCCATGCGTCGGTGCCATGTGCATCCGGAAACCGGGGCCAGCATTGACTTCGACCACGCCCGCAGATTGCTGGTCGAGCGGCTTGGTCAACGTCTCGGCCAACAGGTCGATGCCGATCACGTCAAGTCCGACATGCCGCGCGATCCGCTCCATCGAAAACCTGATGTCGGGATGCACTTCGTCGGTCAGATCGGTGGCCGTCCCGCCGGTCGAGATATTGGCCGTCGATTTCAGAAATACCATCTCGCCCCCGGGCGGCACACTGTCGAGCGTGAGCCCAGCCTGCTCGAGCATGCGATGGGTCTGTTCGTCAACATGGATCTGGGTCAGCAGGTTCTCGTGGCCCACGCCGCGGCGGGGGTCCTCGTTGGCCTTGTCGATCAGCGCCCGGATCGTCGACTTGCCATCGCCCGTGACATGCGCCGGGCGGCGGCGCGCGGCGGCGACCAGCTTGCCGCCGATCACCAGCATGCGGTGATCCTCGCCCTTGATGTAGCTCTCGACGATCACGGCACCGGAATCATCGCGCACCCGCGCAAGGGCCGCTTCATATCCCGATTTCAGATCGTCCATAGTGGTGATGTCGGTGGTCACGCCGCGCCCGTGATTGCCGGCCAGCGGCTTGGTCACCACCGGCCAGCCGATCCATTCGGCGGCCTCCTTGACCTCGTCCCACGAATAGCAGGTATAGCCCTGCGGCACCGCGATACCCGCATCGCCCAGTATCTGCTTTGTCCAGTCCTTGTCGTCGGCGATGGAGTGGCCGATGATCCCGGACTCGTCGGTCACCGTGGCCTGAAACCGGCGCTGTTTCACGCCGTGGCCCAACTGGATATAGCTGGTGCCCTCGGTCAGCTTGTACCACGGAATGTTGCGCGCCTTGGCGGCATTGACGATGGACCCGGTCGAGGGGCCGAGCGCATTGGCGTCGCGCACCTGTTTGAGATGTTCGATGATCGGGTCAAGATCGATATGGCCGCCATCGTAGAGCTTGCGCACGATCTCGACCGCCGCCTCGCCTGCGGCGATGCCGGTCGTCTCGTCACGGTAGCGGTAGACGACGTTGTAGACGCCGCGCTCATAGCTGTCGACGCTCTTGCCGTAGCCCACCGAGAACCCGACCAGGTTCTGCAATTCGATCGCCAGATGCTCAACCATGTGCCCGGCAAAGGTGCCATTGCGCACCCGCTGCAGGAACCCGCCGGGCTCTCCGATCGAGCAGCGATGTTCGTAAATCGTGGGAAAGATCGCTTCGAGCTTTTCGGCGATGCCTGGAACCTTGTCGCTTGGGCGGTCTTCCAGGTCCTCGATATCCAGCCGCATGTAGATCACTTGGTAGCGGCTGTAATAGTTCGGCCCGCGCAGTGCGCGGTGCTCAAGTATACGCATTCCTTTGCTCCAGGCTGCCAGCCCTGAGCTCTTTCGGCTCAAGGACCCGCCGGCCCGTCAAACTGTACCCGTTCCCGTCAACCAGCGCATGCATTATGACATTGTGGACGCTTACCGCCTCACCGTCAGAAAGATCGCTTACATTGGAACCGGTTATGGCCGAACTGTCAACGAGGACGACATGGCCAGGGCCAAAAGCGTATATCTTGTCGTCCTCGAAGAGCACTGCCGAATCTTCTCCGAGGCCAACACCAAGATACTCGGGATTCGTCGCACCAACCTCCATAAGACGCGAAAATCGCCCGCGTTCAAGGAAATGTGTGTCGATGATCACGCCTTCGATCAGCCCAAAGCCAGCAGTCATCTTGACCGCACCCTTGCGCAGCGAATCGGTCGCATGGCCACCATAGACCATCGTGGTCGACTGGCACGCCGCGCCTGCGCTTGTCCCGGCTATGACTGCTCCCTCGTCATAGCGTTTGCGAATATTCCTGAGCGCGTCCGACGCGCCAAGGATACTGGTCAGGCGCATTTGATCGCCGCCGGTGATAAAGATCACGTCACTGCGCGACAGCATGTCGAGAAAGGCCGGATCGACCGCATCTGCGCGCTCTCGGATCCGCACGTCCAGCACCTCGGCAGCGCCCAACCTCTCAAACACCTGACGGTAATCGGCGAACACGTCGTCGGGGATGCTGCTGGCCGTGGTGACGACCCCGACAACCGGCTCCCGGGTTTGGCTCAACGCCAGCACCTGCCTCAGGATCTCGGTTTCCGAGGTCTTATCCTCAGCGCCACCGATCGCGACGAGCTTTCCTCTTGGTACAGGATGTATAGACATGTCCATAAACGGACCTCCAGTCAGCAGTAGGCAACATCTATATATTGTGGAACTTGTCACTTCACAAACGAGATTGTCACCCCGATACTTGACGCCAATCTAGGTGCGTGTCGCAACGTAACAAGCTGGCCACACTTTTCAGCAGGCTGTCCACAGCATTCTTCCGGCCATAAGGTCCGCGACACCTGTCGATGAATCAAGGAGGGGTATCCCATGACCAAAGGTTTCGTGCTCGCCATACACGGTGGTGCCGGTGTACTGCCTCATGCCGAGATGACGCCCGAACGCGAGGCTGCCTGCCACGCCGCCCTCGCGCGCGTCCTGGCTGCCGGAGAGGCGGTTTTGGCGCGCGACGGTACGGCCCTTGATGCGGTCACCGTTGCGGTCGAGACGCTTGAGAACGAACCGCTTTTCAATGCTGGGCGTGGGGCGGTGTTCACCCGAGAGGGAACGCACGAAATGGATGCCGCGATTATGGACGGGCGCGGGCGCAAGGCCGGGGCGGTCGCCGTCATTGCTGGGGTGCGCAATCCCGTGCGCCTTGCACGTGCTGTTATGGAGCGGACCGATCACGTATTGATGGTCGGTGATGGGGCGCTGGAGATCGCGCGGGACGCAGGGCTTCCCTTCGAGGACGATGCCTATTTCTTCACGCAGGAACGCTGGGACAGTTTGCAAAGCACACTGCAGATGGAAGCTGATGGCACGCTCGACGATGACCCCGCACGGCGTCACGGAACGGTGGGGGCCGTCGCGCTTGACCGTGCTGGCAATCTCGCCGCAGCGACATCAACAGGCGGGATGACGGCCAAGCGTAGGGGCCGTGTCGGCGACAGCCCGATCATCGGTGCCGGGACCTTCGCCGACGAGGCCACCTGCGCGGTTTCGGCCACCGGCGATGGCGAGGCCTATATCCGCCTGTCGGTCGCGCATGAAATCGACGCGCGCATGAGGCTGGCCGGACAACCGATGGCCGAAGCGGCACGCCAGGTCATCTTGGACGACCTGACCGCCATCGGCGGCTCGGGCGGATTGATTTGTGTCGACCGTGACGGGGCACTCGCCATGCCGTTCAACTGCGACGGGATGTATCGGGGTTGCGTGATAGAAGGCGGCGAGCCGGTAACGGCTATTTATTGAAAGTGGGTCCGAAAAGGCACCCCCCAGGACACCAAACTCATAAGTTTGCATCCAGATACGCGTCGCGACGCGTTTGACGAGGGTCAGGCGTTATCTGCCAATACCGTTATTCAGTAGTTGGTATCTATTCCCGTAAAGTAATCCATTCCAAGACCAGGACTCGAAAGACACAATTTTCGCCACGGCGCGAAATCTTACGATCAGAACATGAAAACCCGCTGCACACGGCATCGAGCAACTCTGTGTAAGAATGGAAAATCCGAACCGTCCATTAGGTGTTCAGTCCCCGCATTCCCGATCACGTTTTTTCGGACCCGAAGGACGCGTTCGCATTGCGCCTGCATGTGCGATGTTGGAAGTTTCTCCGAGTTCTCGAAACCAGTTCCCAGCCACCCACCCTCCTCAGCGAGACGCTTTATCCAA
Organism: Roseovarius nitratireducens; assembly: GCF_002925845.1. Lineage (GTDB taxonomy): Bacteria > Pseudomonadota > Alphaproteobacteria > Rhodobacterales > Rhodobacteraceae > Roseovarius > Roseovarius nitratireducens. Next base: position 117,320 of record NZ_PDNI01000074.1, read on the forward strand.
CGCCAGACCGTTGCCCTGCTGACACCGAGCTCCCAAACGGCATCGTTGATACCACTTTCCAGACTGGCAGTGCCATTCAGATATGCCTGAACAAGCGGACGCAGCACGCTCAAGCCAACGTGGCCTTGACTCGGGTCGACCGACTTGAGTCCCTCAGACACATCTATGCGCAACGAATCAGCCAGGCGGGGCACGCTTTGAGCGCTCCGCCTTGATTGAGATCAATGTGCGGACGCAACGGAAACCGTAGCGTCCACTGAGGTTCAACCATTGCTTGCGGGCGCTTTAGCCGATCATAGCCGGTTCTCTCGATGTCGATCGACGTGTTTGGAGGGCGCCCCGTTTCCGGGGGCTCTTTGAGATCGAAGCCCAACAACGAGAGGAGGGTCTGCCATGAAGTTACCACTTGCACCTATGATCGGGCTTGCCACGGGGGTTCTTGCAGCGCTCTCGCTTCCATCGAATGTCCGGGCGGAATCGGCGGTGGACTGGTCGGCGATCCCGACAACCACCCTTACGTTGTTTTATCCCGGGCAGAGCGGTTATGACTGGCTGCGCAGTTCCGACCACAAGCGGGCCTATTCAAAGGTGATCGAGGGCGATTCCTGCGTCTCCTGCCACGAGGGCGAGGAGAAGGATATCGGCCAGCTGATCGTCACGGGCGAGCGGCTTGAGCCCGATCCGATCGAGGGCAAGAACCCCACTGTCGACCTTGCCATGCAGGTCGCCTACGACGATGAAAACACCCACTTCCGGTTCCAGTGGAAGACCCAGATGGACCGCCCGGGCCAAATGCACAACTACATCCGCTACAACGGCGAGGCGTGGGAGTTCTACGGCAGCCACCGGGCGTCCTCGAAGGTGCGCAGCGGCGAGCAGCCACCGCTCTACGAGGACCGGCTGGCGATCATGGTCGATGACGGCTCGGTGCCGAATTTCGCCGCGCAGGGCTGCTGGCTTTCTTGCCACAACGGCATGCGCGACATGCCCGAGGAGGCGAGCAAGGACGATATCGCTTCAAACCCCATTCTGGGAAGTGAGGGCCTGAACAAGAGCGACATCCGCAAGTACCTGCCGCCCTCGCGCACCGATGAGGAGACGAGTTGGGACGCGACGAAGCTCGCCGACGAGATCGCCGCGCTCAAGGCCGAGGGCAAGTTCGTCGACCTCATGCAGTGGCGGGCGGCGCGCAGCGCGCCGGTGGGCATGGCGGACGACGGCTATGTGCTTGAATATCGTCTGTTCGACGCCGGCAAGAACCCGTTCAGCTGGAACGTCGATCGCAAGACCATGACGCCGAAATTCATGTTCGATGCCGAGAAAGTCGGCGTGAAGGCGATCACCGTCGATGACATCGGCGATCCGTCGAAGCCTTATGTGCTTATCCACGAGGAGAACGTCGTCGCCTACGATCCCGACGCGGGCTGGAAGGCGGGTGACGTGCTTCCCGGTCGTTTGGTGAGCCGTGCCGGCGCCGAGGGCTCGGCCGCTGACAACGACCAGGTGACGAGCAAGTGGGAAGACGGTGTCTGGACGGTTGAGTGGACGCGCAAGCGGGACACCGGCCACCCGGAGGACGACAAGATCATCGAAGACGGCAAGGCCTACAACTTTGGCTTCGCGGTTCACGACGACAATGTCACCACTCGCTTCCACTACGTTGGATTCCCGGTCTCAATAGGCTTCGGGGCCGAGGGTGATATCCAGGCAACGCCGCTTCAGTAAGCGGCTTGCCCCACGCATTTCGGGCTGGCGTCGCATCGGCACATGATACGACGCCAGCCCGATCCCGGACAACTGCACAGGGAGGGGAGACGAGATGCGGCTCTGGAAATGGACAGGTGGGCTGACAGGCATCGCCGTGCTGGTCGGCATAGGTGTCGGGGTTGTCGTTGGCGCGCCAGTCGCCGATGGCGTCGACCGGTACTTCTCGTCGAACAAGTTCTGCGCACAGACCTGCCATGTAATGGAGGCGACAGTGGCAGTCGAACTGGCAGAATCCGCCCACGGGACCACCATCTCCGGTGTCGTTCCGCAGTGCAAGGACTGCCATGTGTCCGAGGATCTGATCGGTGCCTATATCGATCACATCAAGGGGACGCGGGAGCTTTATGCCAATCTCATCCTGGGCATCGACACGGTAGAGGAGTTCGAGGAGGTTCGCTTTGATGCCGCGAACCGGGTGCGCATGCATCTTGTCAACAATGACAGCGAGAACTGCCGCTCCTGCCATGTGATGGAGAAGATCAAGCCCGAGCGCGTGCGCGGCCAGCGCCAACATGCCGAGGCACAGGAAAAGAACATCACCTGCATCGTGTGCCATTACGATCTGGTGCACAAGGAAACGGCGCTGTCCGAGGAGTTCGACGCCATCGTCAGTTCCTATTGATGAGGCGGGCCAAGATCGGGGCAGGCCTACACCGCCGATGATCCACCTCGCGGGCTGGCGTGGCGAGTGGCCTGCTGGACGAGGAGAAACTGATCCGGCCTGTGAAAATGCCACCTGATGTCCGACCGAAATCTCGACCTTCCGCGGCACGCGGCGCAGCAATCACCCGGCAACCCAGGCGCTTCTCGACTGGCTGTGAGACGATTTCTCAGGGCCACGGTGAGAGGTGACCGGCTTGTCGTGCTTGGCTACTGGCCCCTGAAAGGCAGAATTCGCGCTCGCCGTGAATGTTCGCTTCCACGGGCCACACCGCAGCATCTCATGGATGATGGAGGGGCAGGTCAGAGATCGTCTCGACGGCGGCGCGTGGCAAGTAGGGATAGCTGGCCATGTCCAGCTTGGGCGGGCATCGGGTTGGGCGTGACATCGGTGACCAGCTGCACGTTTTCACGCGCCGTCAGGCTGGCCACAAGGTTGTAGAACTGAAAAACGAACCCGCATGATCTCGCCGATAGAGGGTCAAATCCCGGTCCTTGAGCGAGGACAGCTCCAAGTCGCGAAACCAGACCTTGCCCGAGGTCGCATGATCAAGCCCGCCGAGGATATTGAGCAGCGTGGACTTGCCGCTGCCGGACGGCCCGAGCAGCACCGCCAGCTCGCCGGAGTAAAGCTCGAGGTTGACGCCATCGAGCGCCCGGATCTGCAATTCGCCGGTGTCGTAAACCTTTGTCAGGTCTTGCGTTCGGAATACTGCGCCCATGATGCTCGCTTTCTCGGACAGGCAGCGCGCCGCGCACACGCGTGAGCATGGGCGAAGGCCAAAGAGATTATAGGGCCAGTCAAGCCGCGCTGCGCGGTGGAAATGCTGTCGCAAGAGGGCCGTGTCCATCATGCGGATGTTTGCCTCAACAAGCGCGCAAAGAGGATACTTGATTCTCCATAAATCTCACATTAATGTCAGATTTGTGGAAGGGGAAACTGCAATTTCCAGTGGGGATCGCATATAAAATCTCTCTTCCAAAATACAAATTTCCAATTGGGAGGAGATAGCGATGAATTACGTGAGCGAACCGGGAGCGATTCCAAGACGGGTGAATCGACTCCGACAAATACTGTTTTTCTTTCCGTTCATCCTGTCCGCAGTCGCCTTGCTCGCGGGGGGCGCACTGGCGCAGGACGCCAACGTATCAGGCGACGGATGGGCGAACAGATTTCTGGTCCGGGGCAGGCTTGCCGGTGTTCTCCCCGAAGATAGCGCGCGATACAACGTCCCCGTGAGAACCCATGTGTCCGATCAGATCATTCCGGAAATCGACCTGTCGTATTTCCTGACGGACAACATCGCGCTTGAAACCATTTGCTGCATCACGAATCACAAGATTTCCCTGGCTGGCGGCGGTCCGGATATCGGTGATGCATGGCTCGTGCCGCTTTCTGTAATGGCCCAGTATCATTTTCACGCCCGGAGCGGCATAAAGCCCTATGTCGGGGCGGGTCCGGCGCTTGTGGTTGTTACCTCCGAGAGCCGCATGGGTCCGGCGACATCGTTCGATCTGGAGACCTACAATCCGGGCTTCGTGCTGCAAGCCGGTGTTGATATCAAGTTGAAGGACAACTGGTATCTCAACGCAGATATCAAGAAATTCTTCGTCGATATCAACGCACGGGTCACGACCGCCGGAGGCGCCGTTTTCGGCAAGGCCTCCATTGATCCTGTCGTCGCGGGTATCGGGATCGGGTATCGATTCTGATCACGATCTGCGACCGGAAAAGCGCGAATGCCCCGACTTGCCGGGGCATTCGCAGTACTGGCCACGCAATGACCGCAGGGTATGAGCAGCACATGGAAATTTTCTCGGGACTCGGGGTATCGAAAGCCATCGTCACGCGGTCCGCCCGGGTTGCCATCGTCGTCGGGACGATCCTCAACCTGATCAACCAGAGCGACGCAATTTTCGGCTCCGCCGAAAGTGATCTTGCAAAGGCCGGCCTGACCTATTGCGTTCCGTTTTTTGTTGCTATGTATGGGGCGCTATCCGCAACCAGAGATTACAGGAAGAATTCCCTTGGCCAAGACCAGCGCCACAAGACAGATGAAGATCGGGGAGCTCGCGCGGCGCAGTCGCTTGAGTGAGCGATCATTGCGCCATTATGAGGATCTCGGCATCCTGAATCCGGAGCGCAGCGACGGAGGGACGCGGACTTATGGCGAGCGTGACGTCGTTCTGGCAAAGCTGATCCAGAACATGCGGGATCTTGATATCCCGCTCGAAGTCATCGCATCGATCGCGGGGGTCCGGGCCCATCACTCCACCGGCGCAGGCTCTTCGCAAGAGGTGGCGGCCAGGCTCGGTGAACTGTCCGATACCCTGATGCTCATGGCCCGCCTTGCGATCGAACTTCAGGGCGAAGTGAACAGTGTTTTGAGCGCGGTCAATGAATGCCGTGGCTGCAAGAACAAGCCATCCCGATCGGGATGTCCCACCTGTCCGATGAACACGGTATCGGAAACCTCGCCCTTGGCGGATATGATCTGGCGCGGTGAACCCGCCTGAGCCCTCAAACATCGGCTGAATAGTCCAGTACACGCTCTCTGTGTTTGCCACGAAAATCCGTGGGCGTGATGCCGTAGAATTTCCTGAAGGCGGTTGCGAGCGTGCCGGTCGCGCCAAAGCCGGTGGCGGCGGCGATGTCGATCAGCGGCAGTTTCGTACTCTGGATCAGGTGATGCGCCCGCCGGACGCGCAATTGCTTGTAGTAATGGCCGGGAGAGGTTTCGAACACGGCCCGGAAACGCCGCTCTAGGCAGCGCTGCGAGATGTCTACCTGACCGGCGATCTCGGCGATGGAGAGCGGGTCCGAAAGGTTCTCTCCCATGATGGCGAGGGCGTCTGACACGGCCTTGTCATAGAACTTGTGAAAGGCCTCTGGGGCGAAGGGCTGGGTACTGGAACTGGTGCGGATCTCGGGCAGGAGCAGGTGGCGGCCGATCTCGGTAATCTCTGACACGGGCAGGTCGCGGGCCAGCAGGCCGATGACCAATTCCGCCGTTGCCGCGCGGCCCGCCGCAGTAATGATGCCGTTGGAGAATTCCGACAGGTTCTCGGTCAGGCGCGGCTGATCCTGGGTCTCGCGCAGGACAACCGCATCGGCCCAATGGGTCGTGACGGCGCCGGTCTCGATCTGGGTGCGGGCGATGAAGGTGGTGGCGGCATCGGCCAGCAGGATCACCGTGCGCCCCAGCCGTCGCATGCTGCGGATGCGTGCCATCCAGACGGCGGGATCGGCGGTTCTCGACGAAATGACAATGAGAAAATCGGCCAGACAGTGATCGGGAATGACCGGCTCCGCCCGCACGAGGCAGGCGCCGGCCCCCTGCACGATCCCGGGCCGATCCGAAATGATCCGCCAGGCAAAGCGCTGTGCGCCATGCACCATGTTCGCGGTCTGGAGCGTATGGGTGATCGCGGCAAGCTCCAGATCGCAGAACTTGCCCTGCACGAAAATCTCGAAGACCGTGGTATTGCGTTGTGATGTCGTCACGTCTGTCTATTCGAGTTTGATATCTTTGACGGGTTTCGGGTCTTTCGAAATACCTGGCCTACAATGGGCCAGGATATCCGGATGCCAGAACATCTTAGCATACGCAGACTTGCAAGCGCAGTTTCAAGCGGCCCCGGGCACTCCCGCTGCCCCGCCTTGCAAGCGCTCCACCCGCGAAAGACCCCGATCAAGTCCTCCACGGAAACGGTCCTGCACAGGGCGGCACAAGGCAGTTCGACCTTCTCTCCGCGAAACGCGAGCCCGGCATAGCCTGAAACCACCCAGCCGCGCTCTGGTTCCCAGAAGTGGTCGATTAGTGAGAAAAAATCCGTGCAGGCACCTCTGACATCCTCCGGTAATTCGATCTCTCCCCATGCGAGCGCGGCAAAGATTCCGCCCGCGTCCAGTACGCGATGGGCCTCGGCAAGATGCGGCACCACATCGAAATGATGCAGCGCTTGCATGGACACCACCATGTCAACGCTATCTGATGGCAATGGTAGATTTTCCGCGCTGCACTTGACGTATCCCACGGGTGATGCGGCGGGCGCTGGGTAGGCGGATTTCGGTGGTTTCGGGTCCGTGGCAATGGCGAGGTTGAAATGCTTCGACATGAAGCCACTGATCTCGGCCTCGCCGGCACCGCATTCAACGATGACCCGGCGCTGTCGCGGCAACCCTGCGAGCCAGCGCATGAATTGCGCCGGCTCCAGAGACGGGGTGCTACCATCCGACACGGATTTCAGCCGACAAGCGACATGAACTTCTCGTGTTCCCCTTCAAGCATGGTGTGCGAAAGATCCGGCTTGGGGAACTGACCGCCCTTTGCCGCGGCGAAGTAGGCCGAATAGGCCTTTTGCATCTCGCCCCAGACATCACCAAAGACTTCACGTTTTGGCGGGATCGGAAACACGGAACACCCGATGATGTCGCTCGAAACATGGAAAATACCATGCGCATAGGGGCCCGACCCCAGACTGGCGACAGCGACGGGAAGGTTCTCGTAGCACCATTTTGTCAACTCGACCGCGGTATGCTCGAACAAGGCCGCAAAAATGCCCGCATCGATGGATGCACGGACCAGTTCGATGATTGCGGCCGCTTCCTCGGCCGTGCGCCCCGCCGGGCTATGGCCGGAATTCATCACGGCCCGCTCTCCTTGTACGCCGAAATGGCCCACAACGGGGATCCCGGCATCGACGATGGCGCGGATGTGAGGAACCGTTCCAAGCGAGGGCTCGATATGGACGCCATCGGCACCCAGCTTGACCACTTTCGCCGCATTTCGCACGGATTCCTCGATGGAAATGCAAGCGGTGGTGTTGGGCATGTTGCAGATGATGAACGGGGAGGAAGCGCCGCGGAGCACACCTTCCAGCATATAAAGCTGCTCCTCGAAATCCACCGTAGCCATCGACTTGTGCCCCATGAGCCCCATCGGGCCGGGGCTGCCACAGCATAGAAGATCCATCCCGAGTTCTTCGGCCATGATTGCGCTCGGTGTGTCGTGGCATTCCATACCGACGATGCGCTCTCCCTTCTGGACCTTCTCCGCCAGATGTTTCATTCGGGTCTTTCTACGCTTTGCCATTCTGATTTCCTCCCTATGGACAGAACAAGTGATGAGATTCCGACATTATCTGACATTCATGTCAGATTTCAACAAGAATCGATCCGATGCTCAAACTCGGCAGGAAAAGGAAAGGAATTCACTTGTCCCTCGCTTGGGGCGACAGTGAATGTTGCCATCTCGAAAACTTGCCAGTTTTCCGAGCGACGTCGGTGCCGCTTATCCAGCCCACCAGATGACGAGATCGAATGGTCAAACGGTCAGAGGACGGCACGAACTGGCAGCGGGCCGGGTTGGTGTTCCATTCAGCAACTCCCTGCGCCGCCGCGCATTTCAACTCGCAGCCTTGACGATACCTTTCGCGACCAGCATGCCGATCTGCTCGTCACTGAGGCCGATATCCGTCGACAAGACCTTCGCTTTATCCTCACCCAACAGGCTCGGCGCCTGGCTCGCGACCGGGTCTTCACCGTCGAACCGTGAGATAAAATATGAGTAACACCGCGCGGGGCACAATTGGCGCCCGACATTCATCGCTGTTGCAATGAGTCTTCAATATCGCTTTGCATCTTTTCAACCGCCGCCTGCAGGTCCGCGATAAATGCGCGGCTGGCCATGGATGGCGTCGCGTAACCAGGGGTCAGGATCGAGACGCTGTTGGAAATGCGGGGCCGGAACCGGCGGATCGCCAGACGCGCCGGTTCCTGGGTTTGGAGAAGGTAACTGTAGGCCGTGATCATGTCGCAGACCATCACGCAGACCCCGGCGGCGACGAACTGCAGACCCGGCAGGAAAGTGCGCAGTTCAAGACGCTTGTTGAAGCGGCAGCCCGAGGCGCGAAACGCGGCCTCGGTCTGCACGGCGGTGTTGTGTTCGTCGAAGAGCACCGCCATCGGACTTCCGTCGAGATTGTCGGGGGTTATGACGGGGGCGCGCGCCAAGGGATCGTCGGCGCGCAGCACACAGACGCATTCGAGATCGTACTCCACCTGCGCGATGGAGGCGCGGGGCGCGGGCGTTTCGGCGAAACCAACGTCGTATTGCTGTGAGGCAATCAGGTCTTCGATCACGTCCGAGGAACGCATGATGAGGGACAGCTCGAGATCGTCCTTGTCCAGCAGGAACCGCGTCAGCAGGCGCGGCAGGAATACGCTGGAGGCGGCCGGGTGGCAGGCGATCTTGAGCTTGCCCGCTTGCAGCGTGCTGATCCGGCTGAGCGTGCGTTCGGTGCGTTCGACCCGACCGAGGATTTCCTCGCATTCCTCCAGAAAGTAATGCGCCTCGGGGGTGGGGGTGAGCTTGCCCTGCATGCGCACGAAGAGGGCAAAGCCCAATTGATCCTCTAGCGTGCGGATCATGGTGGAGACCGCCGGTTGCGTGCGCCCTACGCTGCGCGCCGCCTGGCTGATCGAGCCCGACCGCATGACTTCGCGAAAGGTGGTGAGCTGGCGCAGGGAGAGATGCATTTTGCTCATAATCCAAATTGATGGACTCAAAGATATAATCAAATTGAATTTATAAGTTGTGTCCAGTGTAATTCCCAGAACGCCGGTGCGGGACAGGCACCGGCAAGGAGGAGGTCATGGATACACTCTCGAAATACCTGCTGACGACACTGATCTGCGTGGTGGCGCTCGGCCAGTTCGTGCAGGTCATCACGCGTTATGTCTTGCAGGTGCCGGTGATGGGGCTGGAGGAGACGATGCTCTATCCCACGCTCTGGCTCTATATCCTCGGTTCCGTGAACGCCTCGCGCGAGAACACCCATATCCGCGCCAATGTGCTGGAGATATTCATCAAGACCGAGCGGGGGCACAATATTCTCGCCATCCTGGGCGAGATCATCAGCCTGATCGTCGGCCTGTGGCTGCTGTCCTGGGCCTGGGATTACACGCAATACGCCTGGCGCGTCTGGCGCGAGAGCCCGACGCTCTACATCCCGACCTTCTATTCTGACATCGCGCTCCTCGTGGGGCTGGGACTGATGATGGCCTACACCGCCTCGCATCTCGCGGCGCATGTTCGCCGTCTCGCACAAGGAAGCGCGTCATGATCGAGATCGCCCTTCTGGCCATTGCCCTGCTGGTGATCACGCTGACGCTGGGCGTGCCGCTGCCCTACTGTTTCGGGGCCGCGCTGATGGTGATGTATTTCCTCGGCGACGTGACGATGAAGGGCATGATGCTCTGGGGGTTCCAGCAAATGGGCAACCCGGTGCTGCTGGCCATTCCGCTCTTTGTGGTTGCCGGCACCATCATGTCCGAGAGCGGGATAGCCGCCTCGCTGCTGCGCTTTGTCAACGCGTTTATCGGCCATGTACGCGGTGGGCTTGGTGTTGTGGCGGCGGTCTCCTGTGCGGTGATCGGGGCGATTTCAGGCTCGGGCCTGACGGGTATCGCGGCCATCGGCCCGCTGCTCATCCCCGAGATGGAAAAGCGCGGCTATCCCCGCGAATACGCCACTGCCCTGATCGCCAATTCCTCGATCCTCGGGCTGCTCATCCCGCCCTCGGTCACGATGATCGTCTATGGCTGGGTCACCGATACCTCGATCCTGGCCTGTTTCCTGGCCACGCTCGGCCCGGGCCTGCTGATCATGGTGGCGTTTTCCGTGATCAACCTCGTGATGAGCCGCAAGTTCAACCTCGTGCTCGATGACAAGCCGTCGTTTTCGGAACTGTCGGGCGAGGTAGCGCGGCGCGGGTTTCACGCCTTTCCGGCGCTTCTGATGCCGGTGATCATCCTCGGCGGCATCTATGGCGGGATCATGACGCCCACCGAGGCCGCCGCCGTCGCCGTGATCTACGCGGTGCCGGTCGGCTTCCTGATCTACAAGGGGCTGAAATGGTCGAATTTCCTGTCGGCGGGGCGCGAGGCCGCAACGGCGGTGGGCGCGATCATGATGATGATCCTGTTTTCCATGATCCTCAGCCAGATGTTCGTCTATGAAAGCATCCCGCAGCAACTGGTCGAGGGCATCTTCTCGATCACCGAGAACAAGGTGCTGCTGCTGATCATGATCAACATCCTGCTATTCCTGGTGGGCATGGTGGTCAATGACGTGACCGCGATCATCCTGATCGCCCCGCTGCTGTTGCCGCTGATGCACGCCATCGGCGTGAGCCCGGTGCAATTCGCCGCGATCATGGGGGTCAACACCGCCATGGGGGGCGTGACGCCGCCCTATGCCTCGATCCTCTATCTTGGCGCGCGGATCGGCAAGGTGAAGGTCACCAAGGTGATCCCGCCCGCGATGAAGCTCATTCTCTTCGGTTACGTGCCGGTGGTGTTCCTCACCTCGCTCTGGCCGGACCTGTCGCTCTTTCTGCCGCGTTTCTTCGGCTACGACGTGGCCCCCTGACTACACCCCTCAACCCAAACCCAACACGGAGGATTACCCCAATGAAACATACCATGCTGGCCACCGCTGCCGCCGCGCTCATGGCGCTTACGCCCATGGCCGAGGCACAGGATCTCAAGATGAGCCATGTCCGCCCGCAGGGCGCAACCATCGACGTCGAGCTTCGGGCGTTTTCCGAGGCCGTCAAGGAGGCCACCGGCGGCGATGTTAGCGTCAATATCTTCGCCGCCTCCGCACTGGGCGATTACACCACGGTGCAGGAGCGCATCAGCGTGGGCGCCATCGACATGGCCACGCAGCCCGCCGCCACCGCCGCCGATCGCCGCATGCAGATCAGCTCTTTCCCCTATCTGGCTGGTAACTGGGAGCAGGCCCGCACGGTCTATGGCCCCGGCGGTGTGGTGCGCGAGGTGATGGCCGGGCTTTATGCCGAGCAGGACATCACCATGCTGGCGGCCTACCCTGTGTATTTCGGGGGCATCTCGCTCAATGTCGACAACCCGCAGGCCGGATCGGTCGACCCCAACGGTATCAAGGTGCGCGTGCCAGGCATCAAGAGCTTTCAGCTGACCGGCGAGGCGCTCGGCTATATCCCGTCGCCGATCCCGTTCTCCGAGGCGTTTACCGCCGTGCAGACCGGCGTCGTTGACGGCGTGATCGGATCCGGGGCCGAGGGCTACTATGCGTCGTTCCGCGACGTGACCAAGACCTATATCCCCGCCAACACCCATTTCGAGGTCTGGTACATGATCATCTCGAACGAGAGCCTTGCCGGGCTGTCCGACGAGGATCAGGCGGCGCTCAAGGAACAGGCGGCGGCGTTCGAGGCAACCCGCTGGGAGGTGGCCGAGGCCGATCAGGCGCGCAACGAGCAGCGGCTGGTGGATGATCTGGGTGCGACCGTGGTTGCGCTGAGCGACGAACAACTGGCCGCAATGGCCGCCAAGGCGCGCGCCGATGTCTGGCCCGCCGTGCTGGAGGATGTAGGCGCCGATTGGGGCCAGGCGATCCTCGACAAGGTGGCGGCGAGCAACTGAGCCTCAATAGGACAGGGCGGCGCATGCCGCCCTGTCGTCGCCCAAGCCGGGATCGGAACCCATGAGCAGCGATTATGTCATCATCGGCGGCGGGGTCGTCGGCCTCTCCACCGCCTGGGGCCTGCTCAAGCGCGGGCTTCGGGTGACGGTGCTGGATGGTGATGACGGGTCGTTCCGGGCCAGCCGCGGCAATTTCGGCCTTGTCTGGGTGCAATCCAAGGGCATGAACCAGCCGCGCTATGCGCGCTGGTCGCAAACCTCAGCCGCCGCGTGGGCCGAGTTCGCCACCGAGTTGGGCGAGGCCACGGGGCAGGACCTCGGGCTGGAGCAGAAGGGCGGCTACGATTTCCATTTCTCCGAGGAGAGCCTTCTGGCAACGGTAGAGAAATACGAGGCGCTGAAGGAAAAACTGGACGGCAATTACCCGTTCGAGGTGCTGGGCCGCAACGCCCTGCGCAAGGAAGAGCCGCATATCGGACCCAAGGTCATGGGCGCGATCCTGCATCATCAGGATGGCCACGCCAATCCGCTGCGCCTGCTGCGCGCGCTCGCCGCCGATGTGCGGCGCATGGGCGGGCGGGTGCTGACCGGCAGGACGGTGACGGATGTGACCAAGCCCGACGGCTTCCGCGTGATCTGCGCTGACGGCGCTATCGTCGAGGCGGGCAAGCTGGTGCTGTCGGCAGGGCTGGGCGCGGCGCTGCTTGGGCCGAAGCTGGGCTTCAAGGCCCCGGTGCGGCCACAGCGCGGGCAGGTGCTGATCACCGAGAAACTGCCCAAGATCATCAACCGCCCGTCGCTCATCGCGCGGCAGGTGGACGAGGGCGGCGTGCAGATCGGGGCCACGAACGAGGAGGTGGGGCTCGACGACGGCGTGACTCAACCGGGCCTCTCGGGTCTCGCCGCCGAGGCGATTGCGGCCTACCCGGTGCTGGCGCGCGCGCAGCTTGTGCGGTCATGGGGCGCGCTGCGGGTGCTCTCGCCCGATGGCTTGCCGATCTATCAGGAGAGCGCCGAGATGCCCGGCGCCTATCTCGTGACCTGTCATAGCGGCATCACGCTCGCCGCAGCACATGCCCGGTTCCTGCCCGACTGGCTGGAGGGGACCGAGGCAGCACCCGACCTGGAGGTGTTCGGTGAAGCCCGCTTTTCTTGAATTGTCCCCCGATGCGCACCGCGTGCCGGTGCGCTTTGCCGGGGAAACGCTGATGCTGCCCGAGGGCGCGAATCTGGCCGCCGCCCTGCTGGCCGCCGGGGTGACGGTGCTGCGGCACACGCCAGTCTCGGGCGCGCCGCGCGCACCCTTTTGCATGATGGGGGCCTGTTTCGACTGTCTGCTCGAGGTGGAGGGCGTGGTGCGGCAGGCTTGCATGATCGAGGTTACCGAGGGTCTGGAGATCGCCCGCCCGCATGAGGGGCCTTGCGATGACACGCTTTGACCTGGCCATCATCGGCGCGGGGCCCGCCGGTATGGCCGCTGCCGCTACGGCGGCGGAGGTGGGGATGTCGGTTTGCGTGCTGGATGAACAGCCCCGCGCGGGCGGGCAGATCTATCGCGACGTAGAGCGCGCGGCGGGCCTGCGCGGGGATATTCTGGGCAAGGATTACACCCAAGGCGCGCCGCTGGTGGCGGGGCTGCGGCAGGCCGTGATCACGCATGTCGGCGGCGCGGTGGTCTGGGCCATCGAGCCGGGCTTTCGTATTTCCTACACCTGCGACGGGGCAGCGGCGCAGATCGAGGCCGCGCGCGTGTTGCTCGCCACCGGTGCGCTGGAACGGCCCATGCCGCTGCCGGGCTGGACCTTGCCAGGCGTGATGACGGCGGGGGCGGGGCAGATCCTGCTCAAGCAGTCGGGCGTCTTGGCGCGTCGCGCGGTGCTGGTGGGCTCGGGCCCGCTGCTTTATCTCATTGCGGTGCAGATGGTGCGGGCAGGCACGCCGCCCTTGGCGCTGGTCGAGACGCAGAGGCGCGCGGACCTCATCCGTTCCGCGCAGCATTTGGGGGGGGCGCTACGCGGCTGGCGCTACCTGCTCAAGGGGCTGGGCCTGCTGGCCGAGATCGCCCGCGCCCGCGTGCCACGCCATACCGGGGCCACGGAGATTGAGGTCGAGGGCGAGGGCCGAGCCGAGGCGGTGTCCTTCGAGAGCCGGGGCAAGCACCACCGCATCGCCTGCGAGACGGTCTACCTGCATCACGGCGTAGTGCCGAACACGCAAGCCGCGCGCTCCCTTGGTGTCAGTCATAAATGGAACGCGGCGCAGGCTTGCTTCGTGCCGGTCCTCGATGAGTGGGGCCAGAGCGATGTGCCCGGAGTTTGCATCGCCGGGGATGGGGCCGGGATCGGCGGGGCCAGGGTGGCCGAGATCGCCGGGCGGCTGGCCGCGTTGAAGCTGGCCGAGGAAGCCGGGCGCTTGTCCGCGTCCGACCGTGATGACAGGGCCACCCCGTTACACGCTGCCTTGTCGGTCGAGCGGGCGGCGCGGCCCTTTCTCGATGTGGCCTATCCCCCTTATGCCGGTGCCATCGCGCCGACCGACACCACCGTGATCTGTCGCTGCGAGGAAGTCACCGCTGGCGACATAAGAAGTTACGCCGGGATCGGCTGCCTTGGCCCCAACCAGACCAAGGCCTTTGGCCGTGCGGGTATGGGGCCGTGCCAGGGCCGTTATTGCGGATTGACCGTTACCGCCCTGTTGGCCGAGGCGAACGGGCAATCGCCCGACGAAACCGGCTATTACCGCATACGCCCGCCGCTCAAACCGATTACGCTGGGCGAACTGGCCTCCATGGACGGGCCCGAGAAGGACGCGGCAGGATAGGAACACCGCATCATGCAACGGATCGGACCCGACCAAAGCATGAGCAACAGCATCAAGCACAGTGCAGCGAAATCGGCCGCATCTCCCCGGTGTTGACGGGGCTATTCGTCGGCCTTGGATATCATGATCGGCCCAAGTGTCAGGACGGCCCGGAACGGGGGTGGGCTGCAGACGCAGTCCAAGCTTGTTCCTTCATGGGCCAGGTTCGCGGCGCGGGCGCGGGCAATCTCGGCCTCGCGCGCGGCCGGCAACGTGTCGATCTCGCCCGCCACCGGACGCAGCTCAAGAGGTCAGCCCCCGCCCGTCCGCACGGCCTGCCCGGCCCGCAGCGCCGCAACCCGCGCGGTCAGAACCATTCATGAAGCAGCAATACGGCCTATGCGTCGAGGTGCTTCTCACCAAGGAAGTAGAATATCCCGGTCTTCGCGACGATGAATGGGCGCGACATGGTCTACCGGCTCCGTTCGACTTCAAGAAGCTGGAGCGAAACGACTCTTTCAGTTGAGGAAGTGGTGCCGCTGAAGGGACTCGAACCCCCGACCCCATCATTACGAATGACGTGCTCTACCAGCTGAGCTACAGCGGCCACCTTCTCGCCCGCGGGCCGGGTCTGGCGCGGCGGGACCGGGTGCCGCTTTAACCGAGCCGGGGGCAGGGCGCAACAGGAATTGCGCGCGCGCCCACGCGCCCGAGCCGGTGCGCCGAGAAATCCGCCCATGCCACCTTTCGCCCGGTCGCGCGGGGCGCTAACGTCGCGGCGCAAGACGGGGGGCGAAATGTGACCGAGATCGTTCTGGTGCGGCACGGGCAGGCCAACAACAGGGCCACGGACGAGGCGGGATATGACCGGCTCTCGCCCTTGGGCGTGCAGCAGGCGGATTGGCTCGGCATGCACATGCGCGCCACCGATCCGCATTTCGACCGGGTCGTCACCGGCACGCTCACCCGGCAGCGGGGCACGGCCGACGCCATGGGCTATGGCGGCGGCGACGTGGACGCGCGCCTCGACGAGCTGAGCTATTTCGCGCTGGCGCAGGCCGTGGAGGCGCAGCACGGCATCCCCGCCCCGCAGGATGCCACGCAATTCGCGCGCTACCTGCCGCGGGTCATCGACCATTGGGCGCAAGGCAATCTCGACGGGTTGCCCGAGAGTTACGAGAGCTTCTCGGCCCGCGTGACGGATCTGCTCGACGAGTTGTCGGGCAGCGGCGGGCGCGTGCTCGTTGTCACCTCCGGGGGCGTGATCGGCATGGCCATGCGCCACGCGCTCGGGCTCGACATCGGCGGCATGTCCAAGGTCATGCTGCAAGTGATGAACAGCTCGCTGCACCGTGTGCACCATGTCCATGACATGCTGATGGTGGGGGCGTTCAACGCCACGCCGCATCTCGACGCACCGGACCGGGCCCATGCCCGCACCTTTATCTGAAACGGGCATCTGAGACGGGAGAGGAACATGAAACTCTATTATGCTAGGGGCACCATCGCCATCGCCGTGGCCATCGCGCTCCACGAGGCGGGGCTCGAGTTCGAGCCGGTGCGGCTCGATTTCAAGGCGGGCGAGCAGACGGAACCGCGGTATCACGCGGTCAACCCAAAGGGGCGCGTGCCCGCACTCGTGACCGACAGCGGCATCCTGACCGAGACCGCCGCCATTCTTGAGCACATCGCCGATCTCGCGCCTGCCGCCGGGCTGCGCCCGACCGATCCGTTTGAGGCCGCGAAGATGCGCGAGGCGATGTGCTATCTCGCCTCGACTATGCATGTGAATCATGCGCACCGCGTGCGCGGCCATCGCTGGGCCGACGAGGAAAGCTCGCTCGCCGACATGAAGGCCAAGGCCGTCGAGACCATGACCGCGAGTGCGGCCCATGTCGAAAACCACATGCTCAAGGGGCCCTACGTGCTGGGCGAGGCGGTCTCGCTGGCCGATCCGTATCTCTACGTCGCCTGTAGCTGGCTGCCCGGTGACGGGGTGGACATGGCGGCCTATCCAAAGATCACCGCCTTTGTCGAGGCGATGCGCACCCGTGCCTCGGTGGCGCAGGTCATCGCCGACGACATGATCTGAGAGGACAACCATGACACATCTCTGGGTCCGGGCCGAGCAGCGGCCGAATGAGGAACGGGTGGGGATCACGCCCGAGGGGGCGGCGCAACTGGTCGCCAAGGGTATGCGCGTGACGGTCGAGGAAAGCCGCAACCGCGCGATCCCGATTGACGGTTACCGCGACGCGGGCTGCGAGATCGCGCCCGAGGGCGCGTGGCCCGACGCCCCCGCCGATGCCATCATCTTCGGGCTCAAGGAACTGCCCGAGGATGGCACGCCGCTACGCCATCGTCACGTCATGTTCGGCCATGCCTTCAAGGGGCAGCATTCCGGCAAGCGCCTGTTGCAGCGGTTCAGGGCCGGGGGCGGCGCGCTCTATGACCTGGAGTATCTCGTGGGCGAGGACGGACGCCGCGTTGCCGCCTTCGGCTACTGGGCGGGCTATGCGGGCGCGGCGGTGTCGCTCATGGCATGGGCGGCGCAGCGGCAGGGCAAGACCTGCCCGCCCGTCGATACCTTTGCGGGCCGCGATGCGTTGTTGGCGGCGCTCGCCGCGCAGCTCGACGCCACCGGCGCGCCCCGGCCCACGGCCATCGTCATCGGCGCGCTGGGCCGCGTCGGCACCGGGGCGAGCGACCTGTGCGAGGCGCTGGACGTGACGGTGACCCGCTGGGATATGGCAGAGACCGCGCAGGGCGGGCCGTTCCCGGAACTCCTCGCGCATGACCTGTTCATCAACTGCATCCTCGCGCGCCCCGGCACGCCGGTCTTCGTGCCGAAATCGGCGGTGGCTGAACCCCGCCGCCTGACGGTGATCGGTGACGTGGCCTGCGATCCCGACAGCGATTACAACCCGGTGCCGGTCTATGACACGGCCACTACATGGGCCGAACCGGCGGTGCGCGTCCACGACGCAGCCCCGCTCGACGTGATGGCCATCGACAACCTGCCCTCGCTCCTGCCGCGCGAATCCTCGGAGGATTTCGCCGCGCAGCTTCTTCCCCATCTCGGGACGCTCGACGCCATCGACGCGGGCGTCTGGGGCCGGGCGCGGGCGACATTCGACACCCATATCAAGGAGGTCTGAAACATGACGATTCACTGGTGCGGCACCGGCCTTTCGGCCATCCCCGGCCTGCGGCGGCTGATCGAGGCGGGCCATGACGTGACCGTGTGGAACCGCTCCACCGACAAGGCGCAGGCGGCGGTGGGCGACCTGACCGCCAATATCCACGCCTTCGACCGCGATGCGCTGGCCGCGGCGCTCAAGCCCGGCGACGTGGTCGTCTCGATGCTGCCCGGGGACTGGCACGTGCCTCTGGCGGAGCTGTGCCTGTCCAAGGGCGCGCATTTCGTCTCGTCGTCTTACATTGCGCCAGAGATGCGGGCGCTGGATGAGACCGCACGCGCACGCGGGCTGAGCCTCGTCAACGAGATCGGCCTCGACCCGGGCATCGACCACCTGATGGCGCATCACCTCGTGGCCGATTACCGCGCCTCGGGGGTGTGCGACGCGGCCAACGACCTCAGCTTCACCTCCTATTGCGGTGGCGTGCCCAAGCACCCGAACCCGTTTCGCTACAAGTTCAGCTGGTCGCCGCTGGGCGTGCTCAAGGCGCTTCGCTCGCCCTCGCGCTCGATCCGCGAGTTCGCGGAGTTGAACGTCGCGCGGCCGTGGGATGCGATCTCGTCCTACCAGGCCCCATTGCCGACGCCCGAGACCTTCGAGGTCTACCCCAACCGCGATTCCATCCCCTTCATCGAGGATTACCGCTTCGATCCTGACTGGCGGATCAGGGATTTCGTGCGCGGCACGCTGCGGCTCAACGGCTGGTCGGAGGCGTGGAAGGACGTGTTTGCCGAGATCGAGACGCTGGAGGGCGACGCCGGCGAGGCGCGGCTCAGGGAAATGTCCGATCAGTTCTGGCAAGAGAACGCCTATGACGAGGGCGAGCCGGATCGCGTCGTGCTCTGTGTCGGGCTGCGCGCCGAGCGGGACGGCATGCCGGTCTGGCACAAGACCTACGTGATGGACGCATGGGGCGACCTGCGCGGCACGGCGATGGCGCGGCTGGTGTCGGTGCCCGTCTCGCTGGCGGTCGAATCGGTGCTGGCACGCGAAATTCCTGCGGGCGTCAGCCCCGCGCCGCACGACCCGAAGCTGGTGGCGCGCTACCTGTCCGAGGTTGACCGGCTGGCGCAGCATTTGCAGGTGGTGGATCACCTCGCCTGAACGGTGTGCCGGGGCGGCGCGATGCCGCCCCGGCCCCGGGCTCAACCCACCGCGTTGAAGTCCGGGCCGTAAGGATAGCCGGTGATATTCTCGTTGCCGTCCTCGGTGATCACGAGAATATCGTGCTCGCGGTAGCCACCGGCGCCGGGCTGTCCCGCGCCAAGCGTCAGCATCGGCTCCATCGAGATCACCATGCCCGGCTCCAGAACCGTGTCGATATCCTCGCGCAGTTCCAGCCCCGCCTCGCGGCCATAGTAGTGGCTGAGAATGCCAAAGCTGTGGCCATAGCCGAAGGTGCGGTATTGCAGCAGGTCGCGCTCTTCGAAGAACGCGTTGATCTGGTGCGTGACGTCGGCGCAGG
The DNA here is from genome assembly GCF_002925845.1 of Roseovarius nitratireducens. Taxonomy (GTDB): domain Bacteria; phylum Pseudomonadota; class Alphaproteobacteria; order Rhodobacterales; family Rhodobacteraceae; genus Roseovarius; species Roseovarius nitratireducens. Next base: position 136,683 of record NZ_PDNI01000074.1, read on the forward strand.
TGACGCCGGGCTTCAGCAGCGACATGCCGTACTCATGCGCGGCGACATTGGCCTCCCAGATATTGCGACTCGCCGCGTCCACCTCGCCCGCGAACATCGTGCGCTCCAGCGCCACGTAATAGCCCGACACCATCGGGAAGGTGTTGAGCGACAGGATATCGCCGCGCTCGATCATCCGCGCCGTCACCGGGTTGTGCGCGCCATCGGTGTTGATACCCGACTGGAACCACACCCATGTGTCGCGGTACTCGGCCTCGGGGAATCGCTTGGCGATCTCCAATTCCATCGCATCGCGGCCCGCCATTGCCACGTCGATCTCGCGCGCGCCGACGGTCACGGCGTCGCGGATGGCGTAGCCGCCCACATCGGCCACCTGTGCGCAGGACCGGATCAATGCGATCTCGGCTTCGGACTTGCGCATCCTTTGCCGCATCGTGGCCGGGGCGAGGTCCAGCATCGTCAAGGGCTCGAGGAAATCCTCCAGCCTGTCGCGCTGCATCAGCGTCAGGTGATCGCCCTCGTAGCCGACGACCCCGCCTGTCCCTGCCACGGACCACACCGCGCGCCAGAAATTGTCGCGCTGCCAGTCGGTATAGGTGATGTTGTCGCAAAATGATCGCCGCCACGGCTGGCCCGCGTCGATGCCCGCGCTGATGGTGACGCAGTCGGTTTCGGTGATGACAAGCCCATAGGGCCGCCCGAATGAACAATAGAGAAAGCCCGAATAATACGCGATATTGTGCATCGAGGTGAGGACGACGGCGCTTGCCCCCGCCTCCTCCATGATCGCGCGCAGGCCCGCGACCCGCGCCTCGTATTCGAGCACGGCAAAGGGCAGCGGGGCCTTTTCGCCGTTGTGGAACCTGTAGAAGTCTGGACGTGCAGTCATTGTGACCCTCCTTGCAAAAGAAGGTCCCGGCGTTCAGGACTGTTGGGAAAGGCCCTGATCGGGGCGACGCCATCGCCCGGGCCTGATGCCTTTTCTTGCCGATCGCATGCGCTCTGGCAAGGTGGTTTGTGGCCGGAACGGAGATTTGCGGCATGATTACGCGGACAGGTGCGCGCAACCTTATCACCGATGTGGCCGGGCTGCGCGTGGGCAATGCCGGGGATACGCGGCTGCGCTCCGGCGTGACGGTGCTCACCGCCGACGCCCCCTTTACCGCCGGGGTGCACGTGATGGGCGGCGCGCCGGGCACGCGCGAGACCGATCTGCTCGCCCCCGACCGCGCGGTGCAGGACGTGGACGCGCTGGTGCTGTCGGGCGGCTCGGCCTTTGGCCTCGATGCGGCCTCGGGCGTGGCGGAGGGGCTGCGCGACATGGGGCGCGGCTTTGCCGTGGGGGATGTGCGCGTGCCCATCGTGCCCGCCGCGATCCTGTTCGATCTGTTGAACGGCGGGGAAAAGGACTGGTCGGATAATCCTTACAAGGCGCTTGGCCGCGCCGCGCTCGCCGACGTATCGGAGGATTTCGCCCTCGGCAGCGAGGGCGCCGGGACCGGGGCCACCACGGCCACGTTCAAGGGCGGACTCGGCTCGGCCTCGACCCGCCTGCCCGATGGCAGCACGGTGGGCGCGCTGGTGGCCGTGAACGCTCTTGGCTCGGCCACGGTGGGGGATGGGCCGCATTTCTGGGCCGCGCCCTTCGAGATCGACGGGGAATTCGGCGGGCTCGGCCCCGCGCCGCGCCACCCCGACCCGCTGACCGCCCCCACGAAACTGGCGCAGCACGGCAACACCACCATCGGCATCGTCGCCACCGACGCCGCACTCACGCAGGCGCAATGCACCCGGCTTGCCACTGCCGCGCATGACGGGCTTGCCCGCGCTCTGCTGCCGTCGCACACGCTGATGGATGGCGATCTGGTCTTCGCCGCCGCCACAGGGGCGCGCCCCGCGCCCGACCTTGCCGCGCAGGTGCTGCTGGGCCACGCCGCCGCCTGCACCATGGCCCGCGCCATCGCCCGCGCGATCCACGCCGCCCGCCCGGCGCCCGGCGACCTGCTGCCGACGTGGTCGGAGCGGTTCGGCTGAGAGAAAAGCGGCCCCGGTGTTTCCACCGGGGCCCTGGGACACAACAGACGTAAGCGGTGGCTCACCGGGCATCGTCAATCAGGACACTCTTGACCAGCGCGGTTTGCGCGATCCCGGCACCCGTCACATGGGGAAGAATGGCGCGCTTGTCCCGTCAGGAAATCCATCCCTTTGCCCCCGGAGGCGCGTGACGTTGCTTAATTCGACGGTTCAGGCGACGGCCATATTGTCGATCAGCCGCACCCCGGCGAGCCACGCGGCGGCAAAGAGCCGCGCGGGACGGTCGGGCGCGTCGAGGGCTGCAAGGTCGTCCTGCGCGCGCAGGTCGAGGTAATCCACGCGGGTGAACCCGGCCTTCTCCAGTCGCGCCACCGCCCTCTCGCGAAGCGCCGGGAATGCCTGTCCCGACTGCAGCCCCTCGACCAGCGCCTCCATCTCCTCGTGCAGGCGCGGCGCGGAGGTGCGCGCGCGGTCCGACAAGAGCAGGTTGCGCGAGCTGAGCGCCAGCCCGTCGATATCGCGGATCGTCGGGCAGCCATGCACCGTCACGGGCAGGTCCAGATCGGTGGCCATGCGGCGCACCACCAGGAGCTGCTGGAAATCCTTCTCGCCGAAGAACGCGTCGGTGGCGCTGGTCTGGGTAAAGAGCTTGGTCACCACCGTGGCCACCCCGTCGAAATGGCCGGGACGGAATGATCCCTCCATCACGTCGGTCAGTCCGCTGACCGAAACGGTCGTGGCGAAATTCGCCGGATACATCTGGTCAGCCTCCGGCACCCACAGCGCATCCACCCCGAATCGAGCCAGCTTTCGCGCGTCCTCTTCCTCGGTGCGGGGGTATTTTTCCAGATCGGCAGCGTTGTTGAATTGCTTCGGATTGACGAAGATCGTCACGATCACCCGTTCGCAGCGCTCTTTGGCCGCCGCCACCAGCGACAGGTGCCCGTCATGCAGCGCGCCCATCGTCGGCACCACGCCGATGCGCTCGCCCGCCAGCGTCCAGGGGCGGGTGGCGATGCGCAGGTCGTCGAGGCGGCGCAGGATCGGCGCGCTCAACTCGGCGACTCCTCGGCGAATCCGTGCTCCGGCGCGGGAAAGGTGCGCGCGCGCACTTCCTCGGCATAGGCGGCGATGGCGGCGGTGCCCGCGTCCCCCAACTCTGCATAGCGCTTGACGAATTTCGGCTTGAACGCGGTAAACAGGCCCAGCATGTCATCGACCACGAGGATCTGCCCGTCACAGCCCGCCCCCGCGCCGATGCCGATCGTGGGGATGTCGATCCCGGCAGTGATCCGATCGGCCAGCACCGAGGGCAGCTTTTCCAGCACCACCGAGAACGCCCCGGCCTCGGCCACGGCGCGCGCGTCGGCCATCAGACGCTCGGCCGCCTCGCCTCGGCCCTGCACCTTGTAGCCGCCCAGCGTGTTCACCGATTGCGGTGTGAGGCCGATATGCGCCATCACCGGCACACCCCGCGCCACCAGAAAGGCGATGGTCTCGGCCATATGCTGCCCACCTTCGAGCTTGACCGCCGCCGCGCCCGTCTCGCGCATGATGCGCGCGGCGTTGCGGAACGCCTGTGCGGGGCTTTCCTCGTAGCTGCCAAAGGGCATGTCGATCACCAGCATCGCGCGCGACAGCCCCCGCGCCACCGCCTGCCCGTGCAGGATCATCATTTCCATCGTGACACCGAGGGTAGAGGTCATGCCGTGCACCACCATCCCGAGGCTGTCGCCCACGAGGACGAAATCGCAGGCCGAATCCATCATCCGTGCCATCGGCGTGGTATAGGCGGTCAGCGAGACGATGGGCGCGCGGCCCTTCATCGCCCGGATATCCTCGGGCAGGGGGGCGGTCTTGCGGGCGGTGGCGCTCATGGCTGTCGGTTCCGTGATGTCCGTGTTGGCGCGCTAGCTATCAAGCTGCGCGGGGGAAATCCACCTCTCTGTTATCGCACCGTGATCGGCGGGCAGCGTCGCTTTCGTGCGGCGTTGTGTCGGATGGGCTGCGCGTGATTTCACAGGATTGATAAATATCTGCCCAAAGACGTTATCCCAACGGAGTCGCACGCCATGAAAACCGAAGTCAAAGCCCTCGTCGTCGGCGGCGGAGCGATCGGCACCTCAATCGCCTATCATCTGGCCAAGGCAGGATGGCAGGACATCATGCTGCTAGAGCGCGACGAACTGACCTCCGGCTCGACTTGGCACGCGGCGGGCCTGTTGCCGCTTTTCAACATGTCCTACGCCACCACCCATATCCACAAGTATTCGGTGGATTTCTACAAGACGCTCGAGGCCGAGACCGGGCTCAACGCCGGCTTTGCGGTGGTCGGCAACCTGCGCATGGCGCAGACTGACGAGCGCATGGACGAATACATGCTCTATGCCGCGACCGCCGAGACCTGTGGTGTGCCCTACGAGTGGCTGACGCCGGACGAGATCAAGGCGCGCTGGCCGCTCATCAATACCGAGGATCTCAAGGGCGCGATCTATCACAATACCGACGGCTATATTAACCCCGCGGATGTGACGCAGGCGATGGCCAAGGGCGCGCGCCAGCGCGGCGTGATGATCGAACGCAAATGGCAGGCCGATGCATTCCACTGGACCGGCACGGCGTGGGAAGTCACCTGCACCAAGATGGTGGAAAAGGGCGGCAACCTCGTGCCCTCGGACGAGCAGATCGTGATCACCGCAGAGCATGTCGTCACCGCGAGCGGAAACCATGCGCAGACCACCGCGAAGAAACTCGGCATCAAGATCCCCGCGATCCCGGTCGAGCATCAGTTCATCGTGATGGACAAGGATCCGGCGCTGGTCGAATATCGCGCGAATGGCGGGCAGGAGCACCCCGTGGTCCGCGATGCCGATGCGCAATCCTATGTGCGCGAAGAGCGCGGCGGCTGGATTCTCGGCGTCTATGAGAAAAACGCCCCCGCCTGCTTTGAATATGGCGTGCCCGACAGCTTCCGCGCCGATCTCTTCCCGCTCGACCTGGAGCGGATCGAAGAGCAATACATGGCGATGATCCACCGCATCCCGTCCTGCGAGGAAAGCGGATTGAAGGACGATTTCAACGGCCCGATCTGCTACACGCCCGATGGCAACCCGCTGGTCGGCCCCGCGCCGGGGCTGCGCAACATGTGGCTGGCCGAGGGCTTTTCCTTCGGCATCACCGCCGCGGGCGGCACCGGATATTATCTCGCACAGCTCATGGTCGATGGCGAGGCCGAGATCGACATGGCGAGCCTCGATCCCAAGCGGTATTCGTCGAACTGGATGACCACCGAATTCGCCGCGCGCAAGAACGAGGAGGCGTATGACCATGTCTACATCCTCCACCACCCGGATGAAGAACGCCCCGCCGCCCGCCCGCTGCGCACCGTACCTGCCTATGACCGGCAAAAGGCGCGCGGCGCGCAATTCGGCTGGGTGAACGGCTGGGAGCGTCCCAACTATTTCGGGCCGTTGGATGCGCCCGAGAATTTCGACCACGACGCCCGCAGCTTCCGCCGTGGCGGCTGGTGGCAATACGCGGTGGAAGAGGCCAAGGCGATCCGCGAGGGCGTGGGCCTGATCGACGCTTCGGCCTTTACCAAGCATGTGGTCAAGGGCCCCGGCGCCACCGCGTTCCTCGACTGGTTCACCTGCAACAAGCTGCCCAAGGTAGGCCGGATCAACCTGACCTATGCGCTGACCGATGCCGGCACCACGCGCACCGAATACACCATCGTGCGCATGAAGGAGCACGAGTATTACCTCGTCTCCTCCGGTGGCTGGACGGAATATGACGCCGACTACATGCGCAAGGCCGCCGAGGACAAGATGGCCGAGTTCGGCTATGTCGAAATCCAGGACGTGACCACCCAATGGGGCGTCTTTGCCATCGCCGGGCCGAAATCGCGCGACGTGCTGAACGAGGTCATCAAGGACGCCGACCCGGCCACCGCGCTTACCAACAAGCGGTTCCCGTGGCTGTCGGCGCGACGGATCGAGCTGGGCATGTGCCCGGTCAACGCCATCCGCGTGGCCTATACCGGCGAGCTGGGCTGGGAGCTGCATCACCCGATCGAGATGCAGAATTACCTCTTCGACCTGCTTGAGAGCGCTGGCGAGAAGCACGGGATGAAGCTGGTGGGCGCGCGCGCGCAGAACTGGCTGCGGCAGGAAAAGAGCTATCGCGCCTTCGGCAACGAGCTGGGCCGGGATGCCACCCCGCTCGAGGCCGATCTGCCGCGCTTCGTCGATCTCGACAAGGAGTTTCGTGGCAAGGAAAGTCTCGTGGAGACCGGCGTTCGCGTGAAATGCTGCACGCTGCTGATCGACGGGCCTGACGACGCCGATCCGTGGGGCCGCGAGGCGCTCTACACACCCGAGGGCGAGCGGGTGGGCCGTCTCACCTCGGGTGGCTATTCGGTGGCCTTCGGTCAGTCCATCGGCATGGGCTATGTCCGTCCGAACCTTGCGGTTGAGGGCACGAAGCTACAGGTTCGCATGTTCGACAAGCTGTGGGACGCGACCGTTACCTGCGACAGCCCCTACGACCCGAAGAACGAAACCATCCGCAAGGATGGGTGAGCGATGACGGGGGCGCCTTCGGGCGCCCCCTCATTTCTCGTGCCGTCGCAACCACCTGCGCCACGCGCCCCGTGTGCCGCGAAACGCGTTGATGTCGACGCCGCCTTCCACGCCCGGAACGACGCCGGTGCCGGTATATTGCCAGAATACCCAAGGTTGCCCCGGATACACCTGGTCGGGCGTTTTCGCCACCGAACGCAGCCAGAACTCGGCGCGCACCTGCCCGATCCCGGTGACGGCATAGAATTCCGGCGTGGTGTAGATGATCGGGCGCTGGCCGTAGTAACGCTCTATGATATCAAGGAAAATCCGTGCCTGCCTGCGTACCTCGGCCCCCGGCGGGCGCGTGGTGCAGGTGGGCGAGAACGGGTTCCATTCCATGTCGAGCACGGGCGGCAGGGCGCGACCCCGGCGCGGCACGTTGCGGATGAACCAGCGCGCCTGCACCTCGGGCGGGGTGCAGAAATAGTAGAAATGATAGGCCCCTCGCGGGATGCCGTGGCGCGCGGCCAACTGCCAGTTTCGGTCAAAGCTGGGGTCCTTGACGTCGCCGCCCTCGGTCGCCTTGATCCAGGCGAAGGCCACGCCCGAGGCCGCAACGCGCCGCCAGTCGATCTCTTCCTGGAAACGCGCCACGTCGATACCGTGCACCGCGTAGCGAGCGGGTCCTCGGGGCCCGAAATCCACCGGATCGTAATCGCCGAACGGTCCGCCGGCCAGGGCGGGCAGGGGGGCGAGCCAGACACAAAGAGACAGGATACGCAGCATCGGGGGGCATCTCCGCGCGGGGGACTTGCGCCGATCCTATACGCCCCGCCCGTGCCGGTCAGCAGGTTTCGTACGCCCGCGGTTCAGGAACTTTCGGACAGCTCGTCAAAACAGGCGAGCGCATGCGCGGCATACATCATCGCCGGGCCGCCCCCCATCTGGATCGACATGGCCAGCACGTCGCCCACCTCCTCGCGGGTGGCGCCGGCGCGCACGAGCGCCTCGGCATGCAGGCCGATGCAGGGCTCACAGCGGATGACGATGGACATGCCAAGCGCGAGAAATTCCTTGGTCTTGAAATCGAGTGTGCCGCCCTCCTTGACTGCCTTGCCGAGGCCGCCGAAGGCGCGCGCCGTGTCGGGGATGAGCGCGTTCATCGCGCGCAACTCCGTTCTCGTGTCGTCGACTTTTTCTTTCCAGCTCATCTCCGCGTCCTTTTTGCCGGGGTCCTGCGATCGCAGAAAGCACCGGCAAGGCCGCAAGGCATTGATCCAGATCAGGTGAGGCGGCGGGCAGCGAGAAGAAGGTTGTTGGCGGGCATCTCGCGCGTCCCGGGTGGGGTCAACCCGGCGGCCTCGACCCATTCCCCGACCTCGGCCACGTCCTTGTAACCGATCCCGGCGTCCTGAGCGCGCAGGCTCGCGTCGAAGCGGGCATCGCCCTCGGAGGTGGCCTGCCCGTCGCGCAGAAAAGGGCCATAGAGGGCAAGGTGTCCGCCGGGTGCGAGCGCCTGCGCCGCCTCGCGGATTACCGTGCGCGCCTCGGGCGTGCTGATGAGGTGCAGCAGGTTTACCAGCACGATCAGGTCCTGCCCGCCATTCTCTGCCCCCCATCCCGGCGCGGTTGCGTCGAGCGGACGGGCTGGGGAAAGGTTGGGCAGGGCGGCCTCGGCCACGTAGGCATCGATGCTGGCGCGACGAGCGGCGTCGATTTCGGTAGGCTGCCAGTCGAGCCCGGGCATGGCGCGGGCAAAGGCCACCACATGCTGCCCGGTGCCCGAGGCGATTTCCAGCGCGCGGCCCGTCTCGGGCGCGATCTCGCGCAGCGCGTCGGTGATCGGTCCGGCGTTGCGCTCGGCCGAGGGGGCGTGCAGCTTGGCCCCCTCGGTTTCATGCGCGACCGAGGCCATCGGCGGCAGGGTGCGGCGCGTGCTCATGCGCCCTCTTCCGTGCGATCTGTCGCCGGGGGCGGGGCCGGGGTGAGCGCAGCGAGCCGTTGATAGAGTGCGTCATCCATTTCGAAATCAATGGCCGCGAGCGAGGGCGCGATCTGCTCCGCCGAGCGGCCCGAGATGAGCGGGACCGGCCCGGCGGGATGGCCCGCAGCCCAGGCAACGGCCAGCGTTGCGGGGTCGGTGCCAAGCTCTGCGGCGATGTCCACCAGCGCCGTGGCGGCCTCCTGCATCCAGTCCTGTCCGTAGCGGATCGCGTAGCGTTCGTTGCCGGTGAGCCGCCCCGTTTCGCCGCGCGCGTATTTACCTGTGAGCAACCCGCCCGCGAGCGGAGAATAGCCCGCCACGACCATACCCTCGGAGGCGGCCATCGGCAGGATTTCCACCTCTGCCTGCCGCTTCACGAGGCTGTACATCGGTTGCAGGATCGAGATTTGAAGATCAAACCGAGCCGCGATGCAGGCGGCTTTCATCACCTGCCACGCGGCGAAATTGGACAGGCCCACATGGCTGATCTGTCCGCGCGACTTCAGGTCGGCGAAACACTCCAGCGTTTCCTCCAGGGCTGTGTCGGGATCGAAGCGGTGCAGGTAGAGGATATCAACGTGGTCCATCCCGAGCCGCTGGCGCGAGATGTCGAACTGCGCGCGGATATTGGTGGCCCCGGCCCCGCCCGAGTAGCCAGCCTTGGTGGCGATCACGAGCCGGTCGCGATGCGGCGCGGCGAGTTTGCCGAGCAGCGTCTCAGCCGCGCCATCGGTATAGAGATAGGCGGTGTCGAAATGGGTGATGCCGGCGTTGAGGCAGGCGTCGAACATGGCGCGCGAGGCCGCCGCGTCCGCCGTGCCGCCGAATTGCATGGTGCCAAAGGCAAAGCGGCTGGCCGCGGTCCCGTCGGGAGAGGTGATCTGGATGCTCATGCGGTGGAGAGTGCCATGCGGTGGAACCGAAGAAAAGGTGTCGCCTTGCATCTGAAGGTCATGGGGCTTAGGCGATTGGAAAGGATATTGCGCCCGAGGACCATGCGCCCATGAAGATGCACGAGACCTTCATAAAGCCGATGCACCCCGAGGGGCGCCGCTTCGTCGCGATCTTTGCCGGGGTTGCGCTGGTGCTCTTCTTGCTGTGGGAGCCATTGGGCTGGATCGGTGTGGGGCTGACGGTCTGGTGCTACTATTTCTTTCGCGATCCCGAGCGCGTGACGCCCACGCGCCCCGGTCTGATCGTTAGCCCTGCGGATGGCATCGTGTCGCTGATCGAGCCCGCCGTGCCCCCCCCCGAGCTCGGCTTGCCGGATACGCCGCTCACGCGGGTTAGCGTGTTCATGTCGGTGTTCAACTGCCACGTGAACCGCGCGCCGGTGGCGGGCCGGGTGACGAAGGTGGCCTATCGCCCCGGCAAGTTCCTCAATGCCTCGCTCGACAAGGCGAGCGCCGACAACGAGCGCAACGGCATCGTGATCGAGATGGCGGATGGCCGCGTGTTGCCGGTGGTGCAGATCGCCGGGCTGGTGGCGCGGCGGATCGTGTGTTTCACCGGCGAGGGGCACGAGATCGCGCGCGGCGCGCGGTTCGGGCTCATCCGGTTCGGCTCGCGGCTCGATGTCTACCTGCCCGAGGGGGTGGCGCCGCTTGTGCGCGTAGGTCAGACGATGGTCGCCGGCGAGACGGTGATCGCGGAGACCGGCACATGAGCCGCCCCCCGAGAAAGGAGCTGACGCTGGCGCAGCTTTTGCCGAACATGCTGACGGTGGCGGCCATCTGCGCCGGGGTCACCGCGATCCGGATGGGCGTGCAGGGCGATTACGTGCGTGCGGTGCAGCTCTTGCTCATTGCCGGGGTTCTCGACGGGCTCGACGGGCGGCTGGCGCGGCTCTTGCGCAGCACCTCGGCAATGGGGGCGGAGCTCGACTCGCTCGCGGATTTCGTCAATTTCGGCGTCGCCTCGCCGCTGGTGATCTATTTCTGGGGCTTGCAGGACATGCGCCACGCGGGCTGGATCGCGGTGCTGTTCTTTGCCGTGTGCTGCGTCATGCGGCTGGCGCGGTTCAACGTCAGTTCCCGCGAAGAGGGGGCCAAGGGCGGATCGGGGGCGTATTTCCAGGGGCTGCCCTCGCCTGCGGGGGCGCTGCTGGCAATGCTGCCGATGTTCTTTACTTTCGCCATTCCGGGGATGTCACCGCCGCCCGCGCCGCTGGTGGGGCTTTACATGGCCGGTGTCGGCCTGCTGATGATCTCGCCGGTGCCGGTGTGGTCCTTCAAGCGGACGCGGATTTCGCGTGAGAACGTGAAATTCTTCCTGCTGGCCTTTGCCTGCGTGGCCGCTGCGCTCACGCTCTTCACATGGGCGGCGCTGATCATGATCTGCCTCGCCTATGTCGCGGTCGTGATCTGGGCGGCGGTGTTCTGGTATCCCAAGGACCGATCCTCATGAGCAACGGAGGGGTATGACGATGGATCTCGACGCGGTCAAGAACAGCTACGCCCGGTGGGCCCCTGTCTATGACGCGACTTTCGGCAAGATCACGCATGCCGGTCGCCGTGCGGCGGTGGCCTATATCAACGCGCGTGGTGGCGAGGTGCTGGAGGTAGGTGTCGGCACCGGCCTGTCGCTGGAGACCTATAACAGCGCGCTGCGCGTCACCGGCATGGATTACAGCGAGGACATGCTGCGCAAGGCGCGGGCGCGCGTGGCGAAACTGGGCCTCGACCATGTCGCAGAGCTGCGGCAGATGGATGCGCGCAGCCTCGAATTTCCGGATGCGAGCTTTGACACGGTAGCGGCGATGCACGTGCTGTCGGTGGTACCTGAGCCCGAGCGCGTGATGGCCGAGATCGCCCGCGTGCTGCGCCCGGGCGGGCAGGTGGTCATCACCAACCATTTCCGCCACGAGCGCGGGGTCTGGGCCGGTCTGGCCCGCGCCGCCGCGCCGCTAGAGAGGGTGCTAGGCTGGCATTCGGATTTCGAGATCGACACGGTGTTGCAGGACTCGCGCCTGCATATCGTTACCCGCCGCGACCTGCCCCCGATGGGGATGATGACATTCCTGGTGCTGGAAAAGCGTCTCAATTGACCGAAGAATAGCCCCGCCGGAACCGGCGGGGCTCTGGTCCTGCTTTCGTGGCGAACTCAGTTGGGGATCTGTCCGCTGATCCCCTCGACATAGAAATCCATCCCCAGAAGCGTGCCGTCATCAGCGATCTCGCCCTCGGCCAGCCATGCGCTGCCGTCCTGGCGGTTGATCGGGCCGGTGAAGGGGTGATACTCGCCCGCCGCCATCGTCTCCTTGAGCGCCAGCGCATCAGCCTTGACGTCGGCGGGGACCGCGTCGGTTATTTCGCCGATCTTGACCATGCCCTCGTCGATGCCGTGCCAGACCTGCTGGCTTTCCCACGTCCCGTCGATCACGGCCTGCGTGCGGTCGATGTAGTAGGGCGCCCAGTTGTCGATGATCGAGGAGACGCGCGGGAAAGGCGCGTATTCGGCCATGTCCGAGGCCTGGCCGAAGGTGATCACGTCACCCGCTTTTTCCGCCGCCGCCTGCGGCGCGGTGGAATCCGTGTGTTGCAGGATCACGTCGGCCCCCTGCTCGATCAGCGCCTGCGCGGCGTCGGCTTCCTTGGCCGGGTCGAACCACGTGTAGGCCCAGATGATCTTGAACTCGACATCGGGGTTGACCTTCTTCGCGTGGAGATAGGCAGAGTTGATACCCCGGATCACCTCGGGGATCGGGTAGGAGGCGATGTAGCCGATGGTGTTCGACTCGGTCATCTCGCCCGCGATATGGCCCTGCACCGCGCGCCCCTCGTAGAAGCGGGCGGAGTAGGTCGAGACATTGGGCAGGGTCTTGTAGCCGGTGGCGTGCTCGAATTTCACGTTTGGAAACTTCTTGGCGACTTCGAGCGTCGGCTCCATGAAGCCAAAGGAGGTTGTGAAGATCAGGTCCGCGCCTTGAAGTGCCATCTGCGTGATCGCGCGCGCGGCATCGGCGCCCTCGGGTACGCTCTCCTGGTAGACGGTCTCGACGGCGTCGCCGAAATGCTCTTCGACGGCGAGGCGGCCCTTGTCATGCTCGTAGGTCCAGCCGCCATCGCCGATGGGGCCGACATAGATGAAGCCGACCTTGGTCTTGTCCTGTGCGGTGGCCCCGGTCGCGAGGCCGAGCGCGAGCGCGGCAGAGGTGAGCAGGCGGGTGAGTGTCATGTGGGGTCTCCCTGTTGCGGTTGTCATTGCGAGGCGTGGAAGATGCGACCCAGAGAGGCGGGGGCGCGCGACTTGTCCGCCGACATGATGACCAGCACGAGGATGGTGATCAAGTAGGGCGACATGGAAAGATATTCGACCGGGATGGCAAGGCCCGCTGCCTGAAGATTGAGCTGCAACACCGTGACGCCGCCGAAAAGCCAGGCACCGAGCAGCACGCGCCCTGCCTTCCACGAGGCGAAGACGACGAGCGCCAGGGCGATCCAGCCTGCCCCTGCGGTCATGCCTTCGGTCCATTGGGGCACGCGGATGAGGCTTATATAGGCCCCGCCCAGCCCTGCGCAGGCCCCGCCAAAGAGGATCGCCAGCACACGAACCCGCACCACCCGGTAGCCGAGCGCATGGGCCGCGTCATGGTTTTCGCCCACGGCGCGCAGGATCAGGCCCGCGCGCGTGTATTTCAACATCGCCCAAATCGCCGCGACCAGTGCCAGCGCCAAGTAGACCATCAGGTCGTGGGAAAACACCACCCGGCCAAGAAAGGGAATGTCGCTCAGCGGGCCGAGATCGAGTCGCGGCGTCGGCGGTGGCTTGATGCCGACATAGCCCTGCCCCAGCAGCGACGAGAGCCCAAGCCCGAACAGCGTGAGAGCGAGGCCCGACGCCACCTGGTTGGCCAGCGCCAGTTGCGTGAGCAGGGCGAAGAGCAGCGCCAGCACCGCCCCGCCCGCCGCCGCCGCGACAAAGCCAATCGCAGGCGAGCCGGTGTTCACCGCCACGGCAAAGCCGCAGATCGCCCCGGTGATCATCATCCCCTCGACGCCGAGGTTGAGAACGCCCGCGCGCTCTACCACCAGCTCTCCCAGTGCGGCCAGCAGGATCGGTGTGGCCGCGACCACCAGCGCGGCCAGAAGCAGGGCCGGGTCGATCGCACCCATCACGCGACCTCCTTCTTGCGGATTCGGATGCGGTAATTTGTCAGAAGATCGACCGCCAGCAGGAAGAACAGCAGCATCCCCTGGAAAAGCTGGATCGCGGCGGCGGGCAGGCCCAGCGTCGATTGCGCCATCTCGCCGCCGATATAGGTGAGCGCCATCAGAAGCCCCGCAAGCGCGATACCCACCGGGTGCAGCCGTCCGAGAAAGGCCACGATAATCGCGGTGAAGCCATAGCCCACGTTGAAATCGATGCTCACCTGCCCGGCAGGCCCCGCGACCTCGAACATGCCGGCCAGCCCGGCAAGTGCCCCGGACGTGCCGAGGCAGACGAGCACCAGCCGCCCGGGCCGCACCCCTGAAAAGCGCGCTGCGCGCGGGGCCTGTCCGGCCAGCCGGATCTGGAAACCGAGGATGTGGCGGCTGAGCAGCACATAGGCCGCGATCACCGCGATCACCGCGGCGGCCACCCCCCAGTGCATGCCGGTCCCCTCGATGATCTCGGCGTTGTGGGCGCTGGGATAATCGCGCAGGTTGCGTGAGCCGGGAAAGCCGTGCCCGTCGGGATTGCGCATCGGCCCGAGCGCCATCGCGGCGAGAAGCTGCTCGGCCACGTAGACCAGCATCAGCGACACGAGAATCTCGTTGGTGCCGAATCGCACTTTCAGCAGCGCCGGGATCATCGCCCAGGCCCAGCCTCCGAGCGCACCCGCGATTATCATCAGTGGAAACACCACCGCACTGTCGAGTGGGTAGAGTGCGAGCCCCACCCCCGCCCCGGTGAGCGCGCCGAGGATATACTGGCCCTCGGCCCCGATGTTCCACACGCCTGCGCGGAACCCGAGGCTGAGCCCGATGGCGATGAGGATGAGCGGCGTCGCCTTGATGAGAAGCTGTGGCCGGTAGTAGAAGGCGAACTCGCCGAAGAGCGGCTTCCAGAAGATCGTGGCGATCGCCTCGACCGGGTCCTTGCCCAGCGCGGCAAAAAGCGCGCCGCCCGCGATCATGGTGACGAGCACGGCGAGGGGCGGCGTCGCCCATGTCCAGATCCGCGAGGGCTGTGGCCGCTTTTCCAGCCTCAGCATGGCGCGCCCACGGGCTTCTTCTTGGCAAAAATACCCGAATCCGCTGGTTCAGACATGCGCCACCTCCATGTCATGCGCGCCGCCCATCATCAGGCCGATTTCCTCCACGCTCAGCCCTGCGGCGGGGCGGGCGGGCGACAGCCGTCCCTCGTTGAGCGCCGCAAAGCGGTCGGAGATTTCCATGAGCTCGTCAAGGTCCTGGCTGATACACAGGATAGCCGTGCCCTCGGCGGCAAGATCGAGCAGCGCCTGCCTGATCGCGGCGGCGGCGGCGGCATCGACGCCCCAGGTGGGTTGGTTGACGACGAATACCTCGGGCCGTTGCAGCACCTCGCGCCCGATCACGAATTTCTGAAGGTTGCCGCCGGAGAGCGCGCGCGCGGCGGTCTCGGGACCGGGGGTGCGCACGTCGAACCGCGCGATGACCGCCTCAGCGAAGGCGCGCGCAGCCCGCCAACGGACGAAACCGCGGGCGAGCAGCCCCTCGCGGTCGGCACCGGTAAGAAGGGCGTTTTCCGTCAGCGTCATGTCCGGGGCAGCGGCGTGTCCGAGCCGTTCCTCGGGGGCGGTGAGCAGGCCGCGACGCCGCCGTTCGGCGGGGCCAAGATGCCCCGCGGGCGCGCCGTGCAGCCGCACTGTGGGCGCATTGGTCGTGATCTCGCCCGAGAGTGCGGCGAGCAACTCGTCCTGCCCATTGCCCGCAACGCCGCCGATTCCGAGGATTTCGCCCTGTCTGACGGTGAAGCCGATCGACTTGAGCGCGGTGCCAAAGGCCGAGGGTGCGGGCAGCGACAGTTCCTCGACTTCGAGCGCTACCTCGCCCGGCGCGTGTGCGGTGCGCGCAGGCGTGGCGAAGGTCGAGCCGACCATCATCTCGGCCATCGCGCGCGCCGAAGTTTCACGCGGGGTGCAGGTGCCCACGTTGCGCCCCTGCCGCAGGATCGTGGCGTGATCGCACAGCGCGCGAATCTCCTCGAGCTTGTGCGAGATGTAGAGGATCGCCACGCCCTCGGAGGCGAGCCGGCGCAGCGTTTCGAACAGGATCTCCACCTCCTGCGGGGTGAGCACCGAGGTGGGCTCGTCCATGATCAGGAGCCGCGGCTCCTGCAACAGGCAGCGGATGATCTCGACGCGCTGACGCTCGCCCGCCGAGAGATCGCCGGTGAGGCGGCCCGGGTCGAGCGGCAGGCCGTAGGTTTCCGACACCTCGCGGATGCGCGTGGCAAGGGTGCGCAGGGGCGGCGGGTGTTCCATCCCGAGCGCCACGTTCTCGGCCACGCTGAGCGCGTCGAAGAGAGAGAAATGCTGGAACACCATCGCCACGCCCGCCGCGCGCGCCGCCGACGGGTTCGCGGGGGCGAAGGGCGCGCCGCGCAAGCTCATGCTGCCGCTGTCGGGCTTGACCAGGCCGTAGATCATCTTGACGAGGGTCGACTTGCCCGCGCCGTTTTCGCCCAGCAGCGCGTGGACCTCACCCTCGCGGATATCGAAGGACACCGCATCATTGGCGATCACGCCGGGATAGGCCTTGGTCACGTCTGAAATGGAGAGCAATGTCTGCGTCACGCGTTCCTTCCCCGGTGGCGGTATCACCTGCCCACCCATGACTAGCCCAGTCGCGCCGCCTGCGGCAATGCCTTGCGGGAGACGGAAGGCACCATGATCGACCGGCAAAGCAGGAGGACCAGCAACCGCCCCCTTGTCGATCACGGTTTCTTTAGCAACCCGGCATGTCCCTTGACCCGCCGCATCGTGGAAGCGCAAGCTCAGTGATGGGGGCGCAACGCCCCCTTGAGCACGGGAGAATCCACCATGACTGAAGAAACGTTCAAGAAACTCGGACGAAGCTGGGGTCAGGGGATTTCGATCGGCGTCTGCGTGGCCGTTCTCACGGCCGTGGTTTCGATCATGGCCAATCGCTCGGGCATGGCGCCCTTTCCGCAACCTCCGGCTCTGGCCTTCGCGGAAACGCTGGTTGGACGGGAATTGCCAATGCCGGTGGGGCTCTTGTTTCACGCCGTCTATGTGACCGGCTGGTCCGCGCTTTTCCTGCGCTACTCGCCGTGGCAGGGCGCGGGCGCCATCGCCGTGTTGTCTCTGCTGCTGTGGGGCGGGGTGCTGCTTGTGTTCTTTCCCATTGTCGGTTGGGGCTTGTTCGGTCTTGGCATCGGACCGCAAATGATCCCCGGATCGTTCGTGCCGCATTTCCTCTTCGGGCTGTTTCTCTGGGGGCTCGACCGGGTCTGGCCTAGGTGAACAGAGACGGCTTTCCGCCGTCCACATGCCGGGCTAGGATCGGGGCATGAGTAATGCCCCCCGATTCATCCACCTGCGCGTGCACAGCGAGTATTCGCTGCTCGAAGGGGCGGTGCGGCTCAAGAAGCTGCCGGGCCTGTGCGAGACGGCCGGAATGCCCGCCGTGGCCGTCACCGACACGAACAACATGTTCGCGGCGTTGGAGTTTTCCGTCACCGCGCAGGCCGCGGGGGTGCAGCCGATCATGGGCTGCCAGGTGGACCTCGCCTATCAGGAGCAGGTGCCGGGCGAGCGATCGAGGCCCCCCGCGCCGGTGGTTCTTCTGGCGCAGGACGAGCGCGGATACGGCAACCTGCTGAAGCTCAATTCGTGTCTCTACCTGCGTGGCGACGGGCAGGTGGCGCATGTCACCCTCGATGAGATCGAAGCCCATGCCGAGGGTGTGATCTGCCTGACCGGTGGCCCGGATGGCCCTGTAGGTCGCCTGTTGCAGGGCGGGCAGCGCCCGGCGGCTGAACAGCTCTTGCAGCGGCTCAAGGCGGCGTTCGGCAACCGGCTCTATGTCGAATTGCAACGCCACCCCGGCGAGGACGGCGCGCCCGAGGCCGAGCGGCTGACCGAGCGCGGCCATGTCGAGATGGCCTATGCGTTGGACCTGCCATTGGTGGCCACCAACGATGTCTATTTCCCCAAGGCGGACATGTACGAGGCACATGATGCGCTTCTGTGCGTGGCTGACGGGGCCTATGTCGATCAGAACGCGCCGCGCCGCCGCCTGACGCCGCAGCATTACTTCAAGAGCCAGGACGAAATGGCCGCGCTCTTTGCCGATCTGCCCGAGGCGCTGGAGAATACTGTCGAGATCGCCCGGCGCTGTGCCTTTGGCTGCTACAAGCGCGATCCGATCCTGCCGCGTTTTGCCGATGACGAGGTGGACGAGCTGCGCCGTCAGGCGCGCGAGGGGCTGGAAAAGCGGCTCGCCGTCATTCCCCACGCCGCCCCCGTGGAAGATTATGAGAAACGGTTGGAGTTCGAGCTTGGCATCATCGAGGGGATGGGCTTTCCCGGCTATTTCCTGATCGTTGCCGATTTCATCAAATGGGCCAAGGGACGGGATATCCCGGTGGGCCCCGGGCGCGGCTCGGGGGCGGGGAGCCTGGTGGCCTATGCGCTTACCATCACCGATCTCGACCCGCTGCGCTACAAGCTGCTGTTCGAGCGGTTCTTGAACCCCGAGCGCGTCTCGATGCCGGATTTCGACATCGACTTCTGTATGGACCGCCGCGAGGAGGTGATCGCCTACGTGCAGCAGAAATACGGGCGCGACAAGGTAGGGCAGATCATCACGTTCGGCGCGCTTCTGTCCAAGGCGGCGGTGCGCGACATCGGCCGCGTTCTGCAGATGCCCTACGGGCAGGTCGATCGCCTCTCCAAGATGATCCCGGTCGAGGGGGTCAAGCCTGTCTCGATTGAGAAGGCGCTCGCCGACGAGCCGCGCCTGCGCGAGGCAGCACAGGCCGAGGAGGTGGTGGACCGGTTGCTCACCTACGGCCAGCAGGTCGAGGGGCTGTTGCGCAATGCCTCGACCCATGCCGCGGGCGTGGTGATTGGCGACCGCCCGCTCGACGAGCTTGTCCCGCTCTACCAGGACCCGCGGTCGGATATGCCGGCCACGCAGTTCAACATGAAATGGGTGGAGCAGGCGGGGCTGGTCAAGTTCGACTTTCTGGGCCTGAAAACCCTGACCGTCATCCAGAACGCCATCGAGCAGATCCACGCCGAGGGGCGCGACCTTCACATCGCTGCCGATGGCAGCACCATCTATCAGCCCTTCGAGGGGGCCGAGAACGATATCGGGCAAATCCCGCTCGATGACCCCAAGACCTACGAGCTTTACTCCCGTGCCCGCACGGTGGCGGTGTTCCAGGTGGAAAGCTCGGGCATGATGGACGCGCTCAAGCGCATGAAGCCCACCTGCATCGAGGATATCGTGGCGCTCGTCGCGCTCTATCGGCCTGGCCCGATGGAGAACATCCCGAAATATTGCGAGGTCAAGAACGAGCTGAGCGCGCGCGATTACCTGCACCCTTCCGTCGATCAC
Source organism: Roseovarius nitratireducens (assembly GCF_002925845.1). GTDB lineage: Bacteria > Pseudomonadota > Alphaproteobacteria > Rhodobacterales > Rhodobacteraceae > Roseovarius > Roseovarius nitratireducens. Next base: position 155,816 of record NZ_PDNI01000074.1, read on the forward strand.
ATCCTCGACGAGACGCAGGGCATCATCGTCTACCAGGAACAGGTGATGCAAATCGCGCAGGAAATGGCGGGCTATTCGCTCGGTGGTGCAGATCTCTTGCGCCGGGCGATGGGCAAGAAGATCCAGGAGGCGATGGATGCCGAGCGGCCCAAGTTCATCGAGGGCGCCAAGGCCAACGGTGTCGATGATGCCAAGGCGCTCGAAGTCTGGAACTTGCTCGACAAGTTTGCCAATTACGGCTTCAACAAATCCCACGCCGCCGCCTATGCGGTGGTCAGCTATCAGACCGCGTGGCTCAAGGCCAATCACCCGGTGGAGTTCATGGCGGGTGTCATGAATTGCGATATCCACCTCACCGACAAGCTCGCCGTCTATTTCGAGGAGGTGAAGAAGGGGCTCGCGCTCGACTGGGCCGCGCCCTGCGTGAACCGGTCGGCGGCAGATTTCGTGGTGCGCGGGGGTGTGCTGCATTATGCGCTCGGCGCGCTCAAGAACGTGGGCGTCGAGGCGATGAAGCTCATCGTGGAGGGGCGCGGCGAGCGGCCCTTTGCCACGCTCTACGATTTCGCCCGGCGGGTCGATCTCAAGCGGATTGGCAAACGGTCGCTGGAAATGCTGGCGCGGGCGGGCGCCTTCGATGCGCTGGACCGCAACCGCCGCCGCGTGTTCGAGAGCATTGACGCGCTGATGAACTATTCGGCGGCGATACATGAGCAGAAGAACTCGAACCAGGTCTCGCTCTTTGGCGATGCGGGCGAGGACTTGCCCGAGCCGCGCCTCGCACCGGTGGAGGATTGGCTGCCCGCCGAGCGGCTGACCGAGGAATTCAAGGCCGTGGGTTTCTATCTCTCGGGCCATCCGCTTGACGATTACATGGCCGTGCTCAAGCGGCAGGAGGTCAAGACGCTCGACGAGGTGATGGCGCGCGCAGAGCGGGGGCCGTTCCTCGCCAAGATGGCCGGGGTGGTGGCCGGGCGGCAGGAGCGGAAATCGGCGCGCGGCAACCGCTTTGCCTTTGCCCAGCTCAGCGATCCGACCGGTAGCTATGAGGTCACGCTGTTTTCAGAGGTGCTGGAGAAGTCGCGCGATTTTCTCGAGGCCGGCGCGCAGGTGGTGATCACCGCCGAGGCGACGATGGAGGCGGACCAGTTGAAGCTGTTGTGCCGAGCGGTGCAGCCTGTTGACGGCATGGTGGCCGATGCCGGGGCGGTCGGGCTGTGCGTTTTTGTCGATCAGGTCGAGGCAATCGGCTCGGTTGCGGCGGTGCTGGACGGCGCGGCCAAATCTGTGCGAGGGGCGCGGCCCGGTCCGATCCGGTTCCGGCTCCTTGGCGCAGGGCTGCCCGGCGAGGTGGAGATCGACAGCGGCGCGGAATACCCCGTCAACCCGCAGATCAAGGGCGCAATCCGAAGCCTGACCGGCGTGGTCATGGTCGAGGAGATATAGCCCGGCGCGCTTAAGCTGATTTTAACCGGCGCAGGGCAAGGCTCGGTCATGCGGTGGATCGCGCTTGTCCTCATGGCCATGCTGGCCGCCTGTTCGCATCCCTCCCCGGCGTTCTGGGGCGTGGCCCCGGTGCGGGTCAGCGTCGGGCAGAGCACCTTTGACGTGCGGATCGTGGGGCGGCACGCGCAGGCGATCCGGCTCAGCCGGGAATGGGCACCGCGCACGATCTCGGTCGCACCGCGCGCCGCCGCCGCCATCGCAGAAGTCAGCGGCTGCGCGGTTCCCCGGCTCTGGGGCGATCAGGCGATGCTGGAGGCGGCGCTTGTCTGCGGGTGGGGCGCCTCCGCGCGGCGCGGCGTGCCGCGCGTGCATGAGTGCCGCGTGGTGCCGACGCGCAGGCGGTGGACCGAAGTGACCTGCACCCCGCGAGCGGAGGATTAGCCGAGCGATTTTTCCATGAAGATCGAGCTGGCTGCATCCGGGTAGTCGCCGAACGGCCCGCGCCGCACGAAGCCGTGGCGCGCATAGAGCCGCAGTGCCGAGCCGAGCTGGTCGCCGGTTTCGAGCCGCAGGAGGGGCAGGCCATTTGCCCGTGCCTCGGCCTCGATCCGAGCGAGCAGCGCCTCGGCCACGCCTTGCCCGCGCGCCGCCTCGGCCACGAACATGGATTTCACCTCGCCATAGCCGTCGCGCAGGGCAAGCGCGCCGGTGCCGAGCGTCTCGTCGCCCCGCTTCGCCACGAAGAAGCGTATGTCGGGGGTGCAAAGCGCGTCTGTGTCGAGAAAGAAATTGTCCTCGGGGGGAAACAGCGCGCGCATGAGATCGTGCGATTGCCGCAGCAGCGCCCCCACCGCCGCGTCGCGCGGGTCGCCAGGGGTAATGGTGAGGCCGGACGGGTCGTGCATGGCGCAGGTTTACGCCGAGCCTGCGCATCCTGCAAGCGGTCTGACAGCGGGAAGGTACGCAATATGCTGTGGATAAGCGGTCAACCTTCCCCATATCCTGTGTTTCCATGTTGACAGCCCCGCCCGTGGCCCAGCACACTTCCCTATCATCGGAATCATCCATCCCGGGGGCGCGCTGGCGTGCAGTTCTCCAAGCTCAGACTGACCGGTTTCAAGAGCTTCGTCGATCCCACCGACCTGGTGATCGCCGATGGGCTCACCGGTGTGGTGGGCCCCAATGGCTGTGGCAAGTCCAACCTGCTAGAGGCGCTGCGCTGGGCGATGGGAGAAAATCGCCCGACCGCAATGCGCGGCGACGGGATGGAGGACGTGATCTTCGCGGGTTCTTCGAGTCGCCCGGCGCGAAACTTTGCCGAGGTGGTGATCCATCTCGACAATTCCGACAGGCGCGCGCCGGCCGGGTTCAACGATGCCGATCACCTGGAGATCACCCGCCGGATCACCCGCGACGTGGGCTCGGCCTACAAGCTCAACGGCAAGGACGTGCGTGCGCGCGACGTGCAAATGCTGTTCGCCGATGCCTCGACCGGCGCGCATTCTCCCGCGCTCGTCAGGCAGGGGCAGATTGCCGAGCTGATCAACGCGCGCCCCAAGGCGCGGCGGCGTATCCTCGAGGAGGCGGCGGGGATTTCCGGCCTCTACCAGCGCCGCCACGAGGCTGAACTGAAGCTGCGCGGGGCCGAGACCAACCTCACCCGCGTCGATGACGTGATCGAGCAACTGGCCCAGCAGATTGCGCAATTGGCGCGGCAGGCGAAGCAGGCGGCGCGCTATCGCCAGATCGGCGAGGAACTGCGCCGCGCCGAGGGGCTGCTCCTGTGGCGGCGCTATTCGGAGGCTGACGAGGCCCATACGGCGGCCGAGGCGGCCTTGCGCGAGACCACGACCGAGGCTGCCCGTGCTGAGAGGGCGGCCCGCGAGGCGGCCCGCCTGCGCGCAGAGGCCGATGATGCCCTGCCCGCCCGGCGCGAGGAAGAGGCGGTCGCTGCCGCGATTCTCCAGCGGCTCGGTGTGCAGCGCGACACGATCGCGGAGCAGGAAAACACCGCGCGCGAACGGATCACCACGCTCGAGGCGCGTATCACCCAGCTTGATCGGGACATGGAGCGCGAGGCGGGGCTTAACCGTGACGCGCAGGAGACCGTCGAGCGCCTCGAATGGGAAGCAGCAGAGCTTGCCAAGGCATCGGAGGGTCACGAAGCGCGCCTTACCGCAGCGGCTGAGGAGGCTAGAGATGCGGCCCGCATCCTCGAGGCGCGCGAGGCGGACCTGAGCCGACTGACCGAGGACATGGCCCGCCTCTCGGCGCGGCACCAATCCGCGCAGCGCCTGATTGACGACAACCGCAAGACCCTGTTGCGTAGCGAGGCCGAGGCCGAACGCGCGCGCACCGCGCAACGTGAGGCGCGCACGGCCGAGCAGGAGGCGGTGACCACCTACACCGCCGCGAAGGCGGCCGAGGCGGAGGCGGTGGCCCGCGCGCAGGCGGCGGAGGCTGCGCTCGTGGACGCAGACGAGGCGCGCGCTGCGGCGCAGTCCCGCGAGGCCGAGGCCCGCGCCGCCCGGTCCGAGGCCGAAGGCGAGCTGGGCGCGTTGCGTGCCGAAGCGTCGGCGCTGGCGCGGCTGGTCGAGCGCGACACGGCCGAGGGTGGCCAGATCATGGACCTGTTGCAGGTGGCTCCCGGATACGAGAAGGCGCTGGGTGCCGCGCTCGCCGACGATCTGCACGCGCCCGAGGTGGAGGAGGACGGGCCTTCGGGCTGGCGCGACCTGCCCGGCTATTCTGCTGCGCAGCCGCTTCCCGAGGGAGTGACGGCGCTTGGCAACCACGTCACCGTGCCGACCGTGCTGGCGCGCCGGATCGCGCAAATCGGCCTTGTCGAGCCCGAGGACGGCCCGCGCCTTCAGCCCTTGCTGAAGCCGGGGCAGCGTCTGGTCAGCCGCGATGGCGATCTGTGGCGCTGGGATGGGTTCCGGACATGGGCCGAGGATGCCCCCTCTGCCGCAGCGCTGCGACTGGAGCAGCTCAATCGCCTCGAGGATCTCAAGCAGCAACTTGAGCAGGCTGAGGCCCGGGCCGACGGGGCCGCGCGCGCGCACGATGCGTTGCGCGCCGCGCTGACCGCGCGCACCGAGGAGGACCGCGCCGCACGCGAGGCGCGCCGCGCTGCCGATGCCGCCGTGACCGAGGCGAGCCGCGCGCTGAGCCGGGCCGAGGCTGACCGCAACCTTGCCGCCTCGCGGCTCGAATCGCTAGGCCTTGCCGCCGCGCGCCACGAGGAAGAAGCGGAGGCCGCCCGCGCCGCGTTGACTGAGGCAGAAGCGGCGCTCGCGGAGCTTGGGGACCTGTCCTCGGCTCGGGCCGAACTGGAGGATATCAAGACCACGGTCGAGGCCTCGCGGATCACCATGATGACGCGGCGCACGGCGGCGGACGACCTGCGCCGCGAAGGTGAGCGGCGCACGGCTCGCGGACAGGAGATCGCCCGCGAGGTGAGCGGCTGGCGGCACCGGCTCGAGACCGCCGCGACGCGCGGGGCCGAGCTTGCTGAGCGCAAGGCGACCTCGGAGGTGGAGCTGGCCGAGGCGCGGACCACGCCCGAGACACTGGCCGCGAAACGCGCCGAATTGAGCGCGGAGATCACCCGTGCCGAGGCACGCCGCGCCGCTGCGGCGGACGCGCTTTCCACTGCCGAAGCGCGCGCGCGGCAGGCCGCCGCCGACGAGCGCGACGCCGAGCGCCATGCGTCAGAGGCGCGCGAGGCCCGTGCCCGCGCCGAGGCCCGGCGCGATGGCGCGCGCGAGGGCTGTGAACTGGCCGCGGAGCGGATCATGGAGGCGCTTGGCCTGACACCCGTGGCATTGCGCGAAACGCTCGATGTGGACCCGGCGGCGATGCCCGCCTCGGAGACGATCGAGGCCGACGTGGCGCGGCTCAAGCGGCAGCGCGACGCGCTTGGGGCGGTCAACCTGCGCGCCGAGGAGGACGCGCGCGAGGTCGAGGCCGAACACGCCTCGCTGACCGGGGAAAAGGCCGATCTGGAAGAGGCGATCAAGACCCTGCGCGGGGGCATCGCGAGCCTCAACCGCGAGGGGCGCGAACGGCTTTTGACCGCGTTCGAGCAGGTGAATTCCAATTTCACCTTGCTGTTCCGGCACCTCTTTGGCGGTGGTGAAGCCAATCTCGTGCTGGTCGAAAGCGATGATCCTCTGGAGGCGGGACTGGAGATCATGTGCCAGCCACCGGGCAAGAAGCTTTCGACGCTGAGCCTGCTGTCGGGGGGCGAGCAGACGCTGACGGCGCTGGCGCTTATCTTCGCGGTGTTCCTCGCCAACCCGGCGCCAATCTGCGTGCTCGACGAGGTGGACGCGCCGCTCGACGACGCCAACGTGACGCGGTTCTGCGATCTGCTCGACGAGATGTGCCGCCGCACCGAGACGCGGTTTCTCATCATCACGCATCACGCGGTGACGATGAGCCGGATGGACCGCCTCTTTGGCGTCACGATGGCCGAGCAGGGGGTAAGCCAGCTCGTGTCTGTCGATCTCAACAAGGCTGAGGCGATGGTGGCGTGAGCCTTACAGCCATAACATCAATTTTAACCTTTCCTTCACGCTGCTTACAGAATGTACTGTTGCTGCAGTCCATAGCAGCAGAAGGAGGTGATCTGACTGAATGAAACCGATTTCCGAAAATGGATGGTTTTTCTGGCGGCGGGAACGCTGTTGGTTACAGTCATCCGGCTTTTGATGGGGCTCTGAGCCCCTGAAAAAGTAAAGACCCTGCGGAGTAGCCGCTCCGCAGGGTCACGTTTTCGGTGCTCAGACTGAAAACAACTTCCGAATAATCGGTATACTGCCCATTCCTTAGCGAAAAGTAAAGCTCTGGCCGCGCAAACGAAAACGCCGCCCCGAGGGGCGGCGCTGCTGGTTCGCGATACCCGCGACTTATCAGAAGCCGAGGCCCGCGTACTTGTTCTTGAACTTCGACACGCGACCGCCAGCATCGGTGAGGCGGGTGCCGCCGCCGGTCCAGGCAGGATGCACGGAGGGGTCGATGTCGAGCGACAGCGTCTCGCCCTCGGACCCGTAGGTGGAGCGCATCTGCACGACGGTACCATCGGTCAGTTTGACGTCGATGACGTGATAATCGGGGTGGATGTTTTTTTTCATCGTGCCAGTCCTTACGCCGACTTGCCCTTGAGGGGCTTGTAGTGGGTGTCTTCCGCGATCCGGGCGGATTTGCCCCGGCGCGAGCGCAGATAGTAGAGCTTGGCGCGGCGCACACGGCCGCGGCGCACAACCTCGATGTTCTCGATATTGGTCGAGTAGAGCGGGAATACGCGCTCCACCCCCTCGCCAAAGGAAATCTTGCGCACGGTGAACGAGCCAGCGACGCCCTTGCCGTTCTTGCGGCTGATGCAGACGCCTTCGAAATTCTGCACGCGGCTCCGGGTGCCTTCGGTCACCTTGTAGCCGACGCGAATCGTGTCGCCGGCCTTGAAATCGGGAATGGTCTTCCCGAGCGAGGCGATCTGTTCCGCCTCCAACTGAGCGATAATATCCATCGCTGCATCTCCTGGTTTGCTTGCGGTTTGGTCCGCAAAGATGTGTCGCGTCCGTGAGAGCTCTTGGTCTTCTTCCGGGTCCGCGGATGCGCCCGCCAGAGATCAGGTCGTCATTTCGTTTGTCGGCGTTCGCCGTGGTTGCCGTGATCGGCCGAAGAAAGCCGAGCGAAAGGAAGCCACAGGAAACATGCCCGCAACCGCCGAGGCGATTCCAGACCAGAGGCGTATAGGCGGGTTCGCGGCGGCGATCAACCCTTCGGTTCAGAATTCCACGCCGGCCTGTGCCTTGATGTTCTGCTCGCGGAAGGGGTGCTTGATCTCGGTCATCTCGCTGACCAGATCGGCGATCTCGATCAGCGGCGGCTTGGCGCTGCGGCCGGTCAGCACGACATGGGTCATCGGCGGCTTTTCCTCGGCGAGGAAGCGCACCACGTCGTCGATGTCGAGATAGTCGTAGCGCAGGGCGATGTTGATCTCGTCCAGAAGCACCATGCGGTTTCTCTCGTCGCGGATCAGGTCCTTCGCCGTGTCCCATGCCGCCTGCGCCATCACGGTGTCGCGCTCGCGGTCCTGCGTCTCCCAGGTGAAGCCTTCGCCCATGACGTGAAAGGCGCAGATATCGGCAAATCGCTCCTTGAGCACGTCGCGCTCGCCGCTCTGCATCGAGCCCTTGATGAACTGCACCACCGCGCAGGGCATCCCGTGGCCGATGCAGCGCAAGATCATGCCAAAACCCGAGCTGCTCTTGCCCTTGCCGTTACCGGTATGGACGATGATTAGCCCCTTCTCGCCCGTCTTGTGTTTCATTATGCGGTCGCGGGCGGCCTTGATCCGCTTCATCTTTTCGGTATGGGCCTGTGGGTCGGTGGTCATCGGCGGCTCCTGTTCCTGCGTGTCAGACCTGACCTAGCCCGGTCGCGCCCGATGCCGCAAGTCAGTCGCTTTCATCCGCGCGCGGGGAAAGATGTGCTTGCCACAGGTCGGGCCGGCGTTCGGCGGTGAGGCGCTCGGACATCTCGCGCCGCCAGCGGGCCACGCGGCCGTGATCGCCCGAGGTGAGCACCTCGGGGATGGGGTGCCCCCGCCATTCGGCGGGGCGGGTGTAGTGGGGATGTTCCAGAAGCCCCTCGGAAAAGCTCTCTTCCTCGGTCGATGCCTCGTTGCCGAGAACGCCGGGCAAATGCCGCACGCAGGCGTCAATCACCGCCTGCGCGGCGATCTCTCCGCCGGTCATGACGAAATCGCCGAGGCTGATTTCCTCGATGTCGTAATGGTCGATAACCCGTTGATCCAGCCCCTCGAATCGCCCGCAGATGAGCGTGACGCCGGGGCCCGACGCGAGCCTGCGCGCGCGGGCCTGCGTGAGCGGGGCTCCGCGGGGGCTGAGATAGATCAGGGGCTGGTCGGGCGGCGTGCCGGCCTGTGCCGTGTCGATGGCGCGGCCCATCACGTCGGCGCGCAGCACCATGCCCGCGCCGCCGCCTGCGGGGGTGTCATCGACGTTGCGGTGCCGCCCTTCGCCGAAGTCGCGCAGGTCAATGGTGTCGAGCGACCAAAGCCCCTCACGCAGCGCGCGGCCAGTCAGGCTCTCGCCGAGGATGCCGGGAAAAGCCTGCGGTAGCAGGGTGATGACGCGCGCGGTCCACACCCCGGCAAGCGTTGGGGCAGGCGTGATCAGGTCGCGGGGCCGCGCCGAGGGGCGGATGCTCTTGCGACCGTGGGATCGGGGGGTGTCGGTCATGGCGATCAGAATATCCCCTCGGGAGGGTCGGCAACGATCCGGCCAGCGACGAGATCGACGGTCGGCACCGCCTCGCGGGTGAAGGGCAGAAGCACGGTGCGGCTCTCGCCCGGCACCTCGATCTCGAGCAGGTCCGAGGCCCCGTGGTTGAGCACCGCGCGCACGCGGCCCAGCAGCGCACCACCGCTGTCATGAACGGAAAGTCCAATGAGATCAGCGTGATAGAATTCGTCCTCGGGCAGGTCCGGCAGGCGCTCGCGCGGCACGTAGAGGCGCGTGCCGCGCAAGTGTTCGGCCTCATCCCGCGTCCTGACGCCCGACAGCCGCGCGGTGAGCGCACCCGACGTCTGTCCGGTGAGGGTGACGTCGAAGCTTTGCGCGCCGTCCTCCGTGGTGAGCGCGCCATAGGCGGCGATGTCGTCGGCTTGGGCGGTGAAGCTCTTGAGCCGCACCTCGCCATGGACACCGAACCCCCCGGCGATGGCGCCGACGCAGACCTTGTCGCTCATGGATGGACCCTTTCGTTGCGGGGCATCATCGTGTCTCTACCGGGACATCCTGACGGCGGTCTTCCCATCCGGCAAGCTCGAGCTCGGGGGTGTCGCTGTCGGTCTCGGGCCAGCCGATGCAGAGATAGGCGACGAGGCGCCAATCGTGTGGAATATCAAGGTCTTGGGCAAGGCGGTCGGGGTCGAGGATCGACACCCAGCCAAGGCCGAGACCGCGAGCACGGGCGGCGAGCCAGAATTGCGTGATCGCGCCCACCACCGAATAGCGGCGCGCCTCGGGCATGGTCTGCGCCCCGAGTCCGGCGCCCTTGTCCGTGCCCTCGTCGCAGAAAACGGCGAGCTGCACAGGGGCTTCCTGCATGCCCGAAAGTTTCAAGCCGCTGTAAAGGCGTGCCTTTTCCCCCGCGTAGCCGTCGAGCGCGGTGGCATTGGCGGCGGTGAAGTTCGCCAGCGCGGCGGCGCGGGCGGCGTCGGATTGCACGCGGATCACGCGCCACGGCTCGCTCAACCCCACCGAGGGTGCGAGGGTGAAGGTGGCGAGGCAATCGCGCAGGATCGCCTCGTCCACCGGGCCGGTGCGAAAGCGGCGCACGTCGCGCCGCCAACGCATCAGCCGCAGCAGATCGGCCTGGAAGTCGATGGAAAACTCTGACATTCCAGTGCCTTACATATCTTACTCTTCCGCCGGTGCCTCGGCGGCGGCGGCGGCTTTCTCGGCCTTCTCGGCGGCGCGTTCCTGGGCCTTCTTGCCGGGCTGGGCCTTTTTCATGTTGGCGCGTTCGGCCTTTTCGCGGACGCCGGCGGCTTCGAGCATGCGGGCGATGCGGTCCGTGGGCTGCGCGCCCTTGTCGAGCCAGTGCTGGATGCGCTCGACATCCATCTTGACGCGATCCTCGCTGTCCTTGGGCAGGAGCGGGTTGTAGGTGCCCAGCTTCTCGATGAAGCGGCCGTCGCGCGGCATGCGGCTGTCGGCCGCGACGATGCGGTAGAAGGGGCGTTTCTTGGAGCCACCACGGGCAAGGCGGATTTTCATGGCCATTTTGATTTCTCCTTTAATGGCAGGGGTTTGGTGGGGTGTAATCCCACCTTACGATTGCTGCTTTCGGTGATGACGGATCACCTCGGCGATGATGAAGTTGAGGAATTCGCGGGCGAATTCCGGGTCGAGATCGGCGGCGTTCGCCAGCTCTTCGAGCCGTTCGATCTGTGCGGCTTCGCGCGCGGGATCGGACGGGGGAAGGTCGTGCGCGGCCTTGAGCCGGCCCACGGCTTGGGTGTGTTTGAAGCGCTCGGCGAGCGTGAAGACAAGGATCGCGTCGAGGCGGTCGATGCTCTCGCGGTGCTCGGCCAGAAGCTCGGCGGCGCGGGTGGTCGTGGCGTCAGGCATCACGGCCTCCATGCAAGGCGAACCGCACGGTTCGCGCGCCGAACCGCACGGTTCGGCCTGTGCGGCGGACGGTGGGGCAAGGATCAGTCAACGGGCATCCCCCTCGGTTTGAACAGCGGGTCGCAGTAATGGTTGATTTCCAGTTCGATGCCGTCGCGAATCTGCCCCGATGCGGCGGCACCGGGGGCGGGGTGGCGATAGACCGCGTCGGAGCCGTCGATGGTCGCAGCATCGTGGTCCTTGGTGCAGCCCAAGCGCTCGGCGAGGCGGATCGAGTCGAGGTTCTTGGGGTCGATATAGCTCACCGCGCCGTCCCAGCCCTGGCGTTCGTAGAAATGGCGGCGCACGGCGTGGGTGGCCTCGAGCGCGTAGCCGTGGCCGGATTTCTCGGGCCAGATGATCCAGGCGATCTCGCGCTCGGGCCATTTCGCGGGGAACCAGCCGCCGGTCATGCCGAGGGTCTCGTCGGTTGCCTTGTCGTGGATCATCCACATGCCGAAGCCGCGGATCGCCCAGTGGCCGATCTCGGCAGCGTAGAGCATCCACGCCTCGTAGCCGTTGAGAGGCCCGCCCATGAACCGCGAGCGGTAGGAGGCGAAGGTTGCCTTGAAATCGGGGTAATCGCCCACCTCTGGCCCGCGCAGCACGAGGCGGCGGGTCTCGATCACCGGGATGTCGGGATAGTTGGTCATGCGTAAGCCTCGACCGAGCCATCGTCGTCGCGGCCCAAGGCGGCGCCGGGGCCGGGGTGGCGATAGAGGTAATCGCGGCCCATGTGGATGTTTTCGTATTCGCGCTCGAACCATGCGCCAAGTCGCTCGGCCAGCGCGATGGAGCGGGTGTTGCCGGGCACGATGTTGGAGGTGAGCGTGGTCAGGCCGAGATCCTCGTAGGCGTAGCGGCGGGCGCGCGTCGCAGCCTCATAGGCGATGCCGCGGCCCTCGAACCCGTCGAACACCACCCAGCCCAGTTCCGGTTCGGGCCAGCCTTCGGGATACCAGATGCCGGTGATGCCGGCGGGCTGGCCGGTCTCGCGGTCCTCTATCGTGAAATAGCCGTGGCCGTGGATGTGCCAGTGACCCACGTTGAGCGCGAACCAGCGCCATGCGTCGCCGCGGTTGGGGGACGCGCCGAAGCCCGCTGCGCGCTCCTGATCGAGCAGGAAGGCGATCATCGGCTCGATGTCGCGCGGTTCCGGCCCGCGCAGGATCAGGCGGGGCGTGTCGAGCACGGGGGCGTTGGTGAGGGTCATGGGCGGGCCCCCGTTGAATCTGGATATTTTTGGCAAGATGAAGTCATGGGGCTATTTCTTCTTGCCGAAACCCGAGAGGCCGGGGGGCAGGCCCATGCCGCCGCCCATGCCGCCCATGCCGCCGGGCAGTTTGCCGCCCATGGCGCGGGCGGCTTCTTCCATTGCCTTGGGGTCGTTCATGTCGGGCATGCCGCCGCCCTTGCCCATCATGCCGCCGAGAGCCTGCTTGAGCATGCCCTTGCCGCCCTTCTTGCCGAGTTTCTTCATCATGTCGGCCATCTGGCGGTGCATTTTCAGCAGCTTGTTGAGGTCCGACACCTCTTGCCCGGCGCCCGCCGCGATGCGTTTCTTGCGGCTGGCCTGCAACAGGGCGGGGTTGGCGCGTTCCTTCTTGGTCATCGACTGGATGAGGGCGATCTGGCGGGTGATCATCTTGTCGTCGAAGCCGGATTCCTGCACCTGCTTGGCCATCTTGCCCATGCCGGGCATCATGCCCATCAGCCCTTCCATGCCGCCCATCTTTTGCATCTGTTCGAGCTGGCTGCGCAGGTCGTTCATGTTGAACTGACCCTTTTGCATCCGGCGCATCATGCGCTCGGCCTGTTCGGCCTCGAGCGTTTCCTGCGCCTTTTCCACGAGGCTGACGATGTCGCCCATGCCGAGGATGCGGCCGGCGATGCGCTCGGCCTCGAACGTCTCGATGGCGTCCATCTTCTCGCCCAGACCGACGAAGCGGATCGGCTTGCCGGTGATGGCGCGCATGGAGAGGGCGGCACCGCCGCGCCCGTCGCCGTCCATCCGGGTGAGGACGACGCCGGTCACGCCGATCTTGTCGTCGAACTCGGTGGCGACGTTGACCGCGTCCTGGCCGGTGAGGCCATCGACCACGAGGAGCGTCTCGCGCGGGTTTGCCACGTCGCGCACCGCCGCCGCCTGCGCGATGAGTTCGGCGTCGATGTGGAGGCGGCCTGCCGTATCCAGCATGTAGACGTCGTAGCCACCCAAGGAGGCTTGGGTCTTGGCGCGTTTGGCGATGGCGACGGGGTCTTCGCCCTTGACGATGGGCAGGGTATCGACGCCGATCTGTTTACCCAGAATGGCGAGCTGTTCCATCGCGGCGGGGCGGTTGGTGTCGAGCGACGCCATCAGCACGCGCTTGCCGTCGCGCTCTGTCAGGCGCTTGGCGAGCTTGGCGGTGGTGGTGGTCTTGCCCGAGCCCTGAAGGCCGACCATAAGGATCGGCGCGGGCGGGTTGTCGATCTTGAGGGCGCCGGGATCGCCCTCGCCGCGCAGCGTGTCGATGAGCGCGTCGTGGACGATCTTGACGACCTGCTGGCCGGGGGTGACGGATTTGGTGACCGCCTGGCCGGTGGCCTCTTTCTCAACCCGCTTGATGAAGTCGCGTGCCACCGGAAGCGAGACGTCGGCCTCGAGCAGGGCAACGCGCACCTCGCGCAGGGCGGTCTTGACGTCGTCTTCGGAGAGCGACCCCTGCCGGGTGAGCCGGTCGAGGACGCCGGAGAGGCGCTCGGACAGGTTTTCGAACATCGCTCGCGCTCCTTCGCGCCGGTTGCATGTCTGTCACCCGAGATGGGGGCGACGTCTCAAACGATAAATGCCCCCGTGGGCGCAATGCGCTGACGGGGGGCGATCCCGGGCATTCAGCCCAAGGGACCGGAAGCGGCAAGCCTCCGGGGATTGGGGGCGTTTACGCCGGGCGTGCGGGCGAGTCAAGGTGAAGCGCGGCGGCCAGGCCCACCCCGCGTTACCCTGCCTTTTCCACGTTCACCTGGTGCGGATAGGGGATCGAGATGCCGCCCGCGTCGAATGCCTCCTTGACCGCCTTGGTCATGTGGAATTTCAGGTCCCAGTAATCGGCGGCGTTGCACCACAGCCGCACGCCGATATCGACGCTGCTGTCGCCGAGGTTCACCACCCGTGCCCAGGGCTCGGGATCGTCATGGACGCGCCCGTCGGCGCGGGCGACATCGAGGATGATCCCGATCGCGCGATCCGCGTCGTCGCCGTAGTCGATGCCGAAGCCGAGATCGCAGCGCCGCGTGGCGTGGTGCGAGTAATTGGTGATGATCGCCCCCCATGCCTGTCCGTTGGGCACGATGATCTGCACGTTGTCGGGCGTCGAAAGCTCTGTGATGAAGAGGTTGAGATCGATCACCGTGCCGGAGGTGCCGCCGATATCGACGTATTGGCCCAGCTTGTAGGGGCGGAACAGGACCAGCATGAACCCTGCCGCCAGATCGCTCAGTGTGCCCTGGAGCGCGAGGCCGACGGCGAGGGTCGCCGCGCCCAGAACCGCGACGAGGCTGGTGGCCTCGATGCCGAAGATGCCCAGTACCGCGATGAGCACCATGAGCAGGATCACCCATTTCACGGTGGCGGCGGCGAAATTGCCGATGGTCTTGTCGATGCGCGTGCTGACATTGACGCGGCGGCGGACCATGCCGCCGATCGTCCCCGCCACGATCCAGCCCACCACAAGGACCGCCAGCGCCTTGGCCGCGGCGATCACGAGCGGGGTGTAGCCACCCAACGATGAAAGGATGTCCTGCATTTGGAACTCCGTCTGTACGAATGAAGTCTCCAAAGACTTGCAACAGGTCCGGCGGTTTCGCAATGGCGCGGCCTTCGCCGGATGTGAGATCGGGCATCTTGCGCCCGTCGCACCCGCCGCCTAGCGTGCCCGCGATCCTGACCGCAGCGGAGAGACCCATGCACCTGCGCCTGACCGAGACCGACGCGCTTTGCTACATCCATCACGCGCCCACACGCGACGGCGCGCCGACCTTCGTTTTCGTCAACGCGCTCACCGGCTCGACCGAGGCGTGGGAGGCGGCGGTCGCGCCGGCGCTGCGCGATCAGGGGTTCGGCACGCTGAGCTGGAATTTCCGCGGGCAGGCCGATTCGCCATTCGACCCGGCGCTGGAGCTGACCGACGCGGTGATCGTGGCCGATCTGCAAAGGCTGCTGGCCGAGCTTGCCCCGCCGCGCCCGATCCTCGTGGGCCTGTCCATCGGCGGGCTCTACGCCGCGCGGGCGGTGCTGAACGGCACGCAAGTCGAGGGGCTGGTGCTGCTCAACACGTTGCGCGAGATCGGGCCGCGGATCGACTGGGTCAACCACGCGATGGCACGCATCGTGGCGCATGGCGGGGTGGGGCTGTTTCTCGACGCGCTGTTCCCGTTGCTGGTGAATGGCGATTTCGCCGCGAAGGCGCGGGGCAATTTCCTCAAGGGGGATTATTCTCCGTTGCCGCCCGAGCATGGCCACATGAACCTGATGCGCAACGCCGCCCATGCCGACTGGGCGCTGGAATATGGCGCCCTCGCCCTGCCCACCCTTGTCATCACCGGGTTGCAGGACCGGGTGTTCCTGGACCGCGACGTGGTGGACCGGCTCTATGCCGCGCTGCCCGACGCGCGGCGCGAGGACTGGGCGGAGGCGGGCCACCTGCTGCCGCAGGAGGCGCCCGACCGGCTGATGGCAAGCCTTGCCCGCTTTGGGCAGGAGCTGAGCGCATGAACATCCCCGAGAAATGGGCCTACCCGGCGGTGATGATCGGTGTTTGCGGCCACGCAAGCAGCGAGTTCTTTGCCAAGCTCTCGGGCGTGGCGGGGCCGGAAACCAGCGTCTGGCGGTATCTGCTGGGCGGTTTCGGCCTGATCCTCTGGGCGCTGTGGGATCGCGACAGCCGCGACCTGCTTGCGCCGCTCAGGAAGGAGGGGCTGCATATCCTGTGGCTGTCGCTGATGGGGGTGACCGTCACCTACCTGTTCTTTCACTGGGCGCTCGACTACGCCACCGTGATCCAGGTGGCCACCGTCACCACCACGATCCCGATCTTCGTGGGGCTGGCCAACTGGGTGGTGAACGGTATCCATCCCGGCGCGGTCAAGATGATCACCGGGGTGCTCGCGGTGCTGGGCATCGCGGTGCTGCTGACCGACGGTGCGCTCGCCGCGCTTGCGGGCGAGGCGGGCACGCTTCCGGGGGTGCTGCTGGCTACCGGCTGCGCCGCGCTTGGCTCGTTCTACGCGGTGCTGATCAAGCCGGTGATGGGGCGGCACGGGGGCCTGCGGATCATCGCGCTGACGATGATGATCGGCGGGATCGGGTTGTGGCTGCTGGTGGGTGTGGCCTGGGGCACCTGGGTCAACCCGGCAAGCATCGTCGAGAAACCGGCGCTGGCGGCGTGGTCGCTGGTGATACTCGCGCTGTGGAACACCACCATCACGCAACTGATGTGGTTCGGCGGGCTGTCGGCGGCGCCGGACATTACCCGCGCGTCATACCTGTTTTTCCTCAAGCCGATCATCGCGGCGGCGCTGGCCATCGTGGTGCTCGGGTCGTGGCCCACCCCGCTCCAGGTGCTCGCCATCGCGCTGGTCACTGCCTGCGTTCTGGTCGAGCTATATTGGCCGAGGCTGCGCGCGCTGGTGGGGCGGGGGTAGGCCCGAGGGTCAGGTGGGGGATGTCTGGCCGTGAGCGGACGTTGCCGTGAGCCGCGCCATCGACAGGCCGCGGGCTGGCGATCCGACGGTTTTTCAGGGCGCTTTATGCTCGCCGAATCTCAAAAACCTGTAATCGGTGCGCGAGCTTAGACAAATCGCCAGTCCGGGGGGCGGCCTGGCGATGGCGCGGCGGGCTTCGCCCTCGATTCCGCGCCGGGGGCAAGAACCGAACGGCAGAAACAGGCCAACCGCCACCTCCTACCCCGCGCGCGTCTCGACCACCGCGCTCTGCTCGAGCGTGCGGTGCACCGGGCAGCGGTCGGCGATTTCCATCAGGCGCGCGCGCTGATCCTCGTCGAGGTCGCCCTCCAGCCGGATCACCCGCAGGAAGCGGTCGGCCTTGGCCGTGCCGCGGCTGTCGGCGTCCTGCGCGTGGACCTTGTCGTGGCAGACATCGACGCTGACATGGTCGAGTGGCCAGCGCTTGCGGCGGGCATACATGCGGATGGTCATCGAGGTGCAGGCCCCGAGACCGGCGGCAAGGAATCCATAGGGCGACATGCCGCGATCGGTGCCGCCATAGGCCTCGGGCTCGTCTGCGAGCATGTGGTGGGAGGGACCCGCGTTCACATCCTGAAGAAAGCCGTCCGGGTCCGCCTCGCTCACCCGCACGACGCCCTCGGGCGCGCCCGGCGGCGGGGCGGGGGCGCGCAGGTCGAGGTATCGCGTGGCCCACGCGGCGATCACCTCTGCGGCATACTCGGCATCCTCGGGGTTGGTCACCAGATGATCGGCCCCGTCGAGGGTGACAAAGCTCTTGGGGTGCTTTGCCACCTTGAAGATTTCGGCGGCGTTCTCGATCCCCACCGCTGCGTCGCGCGGCGCGTGCATCACCAGCAGCGCACGGCCCAGACCTTCGATCTTGGGGCCCAGCCGCTCGGCACGCACATCCTCGACGAAGCCCTGCCCGATACGGATCGCCCGCCCGCCAAGCTGCACTTCGGCCGCGCCCTCCGTCTCGATCCGCTCCAGCGCGCCGGCGAAATTATGGGTCACGTGGCCGGGATCGAACGGCGCGCCGATGGTGACGACCGCGCGCACGCTGTCGATAGCGCCCGCCGCTGCCAGCACCGCCGCGCCGCCGAGGCTGTGCCCGATCATCAGCCCCGGCGCCATGCCGCGCGCGGCCAGCGCCGCCGCCGCGAGTTCGAGATCGGCCACGTTCGAGGCAAATGACGTGTTCTCGAATTCGCCACCCGAATGGCCCAGCCCGGTGAAATCGAAACGCAGCACGGCGATGCCAGCACCGGCCAGCCGCGCCGCGATGCGGCGCGCGGCGGGAATGTCCTTGGAGCAGGTAAAGCAATGCGCGAAGAGGGCCGTGGCCAGATGCGGCCCCTCGGGCAGGTCAAGCCGCGCGGCAAGCTCGTGGCCGTCATGGCCCGCGAAGGTGAAGCGTTCGGTGGGCATGTTCCCGTCCCCTTTCAATTCCGTCGCCTAGAGACTAGGCGCGCCGTGCCGCGGCTTCCAGCATCGGGCGCGGGTCGTCACGCGATGGTGAGGCTTCGTGGTTTTCGCATCGAATTGACCGCATTATCCCGGCGCGTCCCCACCTACCATTAACCCGGATCGCGCCATGTTGAAACGGGTGCAACAGGAGGGTGAGAGATGACTTGGCGCGTGCGCACGAAAGGGGATGTGTGGCGATTTACCGTGGCGATCTCGGCGATCGTTCTGCTGGGCAGCCTGGGCCTGCGCTTCGGGATGCTGCCGCCCGATCTCGCCGCGCGCACGCTCGTTCCCGGGTCGGCGATGGCGTTGATGCTCGCCGCGCCGATCGCGTGGTTCGTGGGCCGCCGGATGCACGAGGTGCACCGCCTGGGCACGCGGCTGGAACACGCGATCAACCACGACCTGCTCACCGGCGTGCACACGCGCAGGGCGTTTTACGAGCGCACCGGACCGATGACCGGGGGGGGCTGCGCGGTGATCGTCACGGATATCGACAATTTCAAGGGGTTCAACGACCGTTACGGCCATTTCGCGGGCGACCAGGCGCTGCGCCAGTTCGCCGCCATTCTGACCGGGAATTGCCGCCATGCCGATATCGTCGCGCGGTTCGGCGGCGAGGAATTCGTGATCGTGCTGAGCGATGCGGGTGCCGGGGAGGGGCTCGCCGTGGCGGAACGGCTCGCCGCGCGGGTCCGTGCCTCGGCGATCTACCACGGCGCGCATACCCTGTGCCTGACGGCGAGTTTCGGGGTTGCGGCGCTGCCGCCCGGTGGCGACATGGATATCGCGATCCAGCAGGCCGATCGCGCGCTCTACCGTGCCAAGCACGCCGGGCGCGACCGTGCCTTTCTCTACGATCCGGGCTGTGACGATGCGGCGATCCCGATGGGCACGGCGGCGGAATGAGGGCTGATGAAGGGAACGCCTAACATAACGAGATTTGATGATTAACATTATAAACATTCGTTTTCGTGATTGAATGCGCGGGCCTATCTATCCTTGTACCACGCTCAAGGAAAGGACAGCACAATGCCCCAGGATATCTGCCTCACACCGGCCTCTCGCGCCCGCCCCGTTCCCCGCTTTACAGTGACACTTGGCCTTGTGGCGTTGCTGATGGCGGTGATCGTCTCCGGTGAAACCCCGGAACCGCGCAGTGTCGAGGGGGCCGAGCCCGCCTACGAGGACTGGCACGGCAATGTGCGCCGCTCGCGCTGACCGGCGTCAGTTGCCCATCAGCGCCGCATCGAACGGATAGCGCGTCAGGTTCTCGTGCCCGTCCTCGGTGATGAGAACCTGGTCCTCCAGCTTGATCGAGAAATCGCCGCCAACCTCGCCTACCAGCGCCTCGACGCAGAGCACCATGCCCGGTTCCAGCACGTAGTCGAAGGCCCCCTCGACCATCTTGTCGGGGTAGGCCACCAGCGGCCACTCGTCGCACAGCCCCACCCCGTGCATGAGGCAGCCGTATTTCTGCGCCTGGAATTTCTCGTCCAGGACGTGGGTGTTGCGGCTCAGGTCCTGGATGTTCACGCCCGGCTTCAGCATCTCCATGTTGGTGCGGATATGCTCCACCGCGTGCTGCATGGCATGGATCATGTCCGGGCGCGGCCGCTGATCGCCGATCCACCAGCTGCGCGAGATGTCCACGCAGATGCCGTAGCTGCCGATCAGGTCGGTGTCGAAGCTGATGATCTCGTTTCGCTGGCACACCCGCGGCCCGCATTCCTGGAACCACGGGTTGCTGCGCGGTCCCGAGGCCAAGAGCCGCGTTTCGATCCACTCGCCGCCGCGGCGGATGTTCT
The DNA here is from genome assembly GCF_002925845.1 of Roseovarius nitratireducens. Taxonomy (GTDB): domain Bacteria; phylum Pseudomonadota; class Alphaproteobacteria; order Rhodobacterales; family Rhodobacteraceae; genus Roseovarius; species Roseovarius nitratireducens. The sequence goes on from NZ_PDNI01000074.1 coordinate 175,470, forward strand.
CGGCGTGCAGCACGGCCCAGATGTCATCCTCGCAGGTCTTGCCGTCGCCCACGTTGGCGCGGGCGAAATCCTCCATCGCGCGCACGGCGGCCTCGCAGGCGTGGCTCGCGCAGCGCATGGCGCGGATCTCGTCGGGGCCCTTGACGCTGCGCGCCTTTTCGGTGACCTCCTCGCCCTCCATGATGGTGAGCCCTTGCGCCTCTAGCGCGCGCAGCCCGTGGATCATCGGCTTGTCCACGGCGAGCCGCGTGTTGCCGGGGGCGTGTTCGGCCAAGATCGTGCGGACGTCACCCGCGAACAGGTCGGCGGCCACGTCCACCTTGTCGCCCCGGTCGAAATAAAACAGGTCCGCGCCCGAGCGAACCTCGGCCACCAGCGGGTTGAACGACGACAGGAACGGCGCGTTCTTGTAATCCCACATCACCATGTGCCCATCGGCACAGAGCAGCAGCGCGCGAAACGGGTTATGCGCGTTCCAGAGCTGCATGTTGGTGCTGTCGGTGGCGTAGCGGATGTTGAGGGGATCGAACATCAGCAGGCCCGCGTAATCGCGGTCCACGATGTGCCGCGTGAGCCGCGCCCAGCGATAGCGGCGCATCGCCTGCAAGTCCGGCAGCTCCAGCCCCGCCGCCGCCCATTCGTCGAAGGCGAGCCGCGTCGGCCCGATCTCGATCCGGTCGGCATCGTTGGGGGTGTTGTCGCCAAGCGTGGTGCCGCGTGTCGGGTCGATCTTGCGGGTATCGCGATAGTGGCGGTTCATCGGTTGGTCCTCCCTCCCGCCAGATTGGCAAGCGGCGGGCATTGCCCGCGCGCCGGATTGCGACGCGGGCCAATGTCGATTTTCGCCCTTCGTGACGCAGGGTCCGGCTTGCACGCGCCGCCGTGCGGCCCATGCTCGGCCGTGACCGCAACGCGCGCGAAGCAAGGACCATAGTGCCCATGACCCCCCTCATCGCCGAATACGTCGCTACGCTCGGGCCTCGGGCCACGGGGCGCATCCGGGGCCGTGCCCGGCTGGAAATCGCGGATCACGGCAGCGTGCTGCTGAGCGAGACGGGGGCCGAACCGGGCACGTCCGACGCCCCTGCCGACGTCGTGCTCGGCGCCAGCGACGCGGTGTTTCGCGCGATCCTGTCGGGCGAGCAGAACCCGATTACCGCCTACATGACCGGCAAGCTGCGGGTGGAGGGCAACGTGCAGCGCGCGCTCAAGGTGTCGGGCATCCTCACCGGGTCATGAGTCGCAGCATCCTTTGCCCGCCTGGACAGGCGGGCAGGGCACCGTGCCGTAGGAGCAGAACACGCAGCAATCGCCCGGTTGCGGGCGCAGCACCGCGCCGCAGGCGCTGCATTCGTGGAACCATTGGCAGGAGTCGGTGGGCATCTCCAGATCCTCGGCGGCGCCGCAATGCGGGCAGGTCAGCCGCGAGGACAGGCTCATTTGCGGTTCTTGCGGCGCCATAGCGTAACCCCCGTGAAGATCAGAAATCCGGCCAGCAGCGGCAACAGCACCGCGTCGCGATAGAGAACGCCGATCAGTCCCGACAGGCCAAGCGCCCCGAGCACCCACGGCAGCAGCGGCGTCACGCAGCACAGCGCGGTGATCGTGGTCCCCCCAAATCCGAATGCCAGTCGCCAATCCGCCATGCCCGTCGTCCTCATGCCCGTTGTTCTCTGGCCAATCCGGTGTGCAGGCTACATCCTGTAGCCGCTACAGAATCAAGGGGGAGACGTTCACATGTCCACGATCGGCGAGGCCGCGCGCCGCAGCGGCGTGCATGTGGAGACCATCCGATATTACGAGCGCAGCGGCGTGGTGCCGCGCCCGGCACGCACCGCAAGCGGGCGTCGCGACTATGCCGAGGCCAATATCCGGCGGCTGGGTTTCATCCGGCGCTGCCGAGACATGGGCTTTCCCCTGACGGACGCGCGCCGCCTCGCCGCGCTGACCGCGGATGCCCACGCCAACTGTCCCGATGCGCAGGCCGTCGCCGAGGCGCATCTCGGGGCGCTGCGCGCACGGATGGCAGAGCTTCGTGCGATAGAGGCGGAGCTTGCGGCACTGGTGGAAAACTGCTCGCGGCGCGCGTGCCCTTGCCCGGTGCTGGAGAAGCTGGAGGAGGGGCCGGACAGGGGCCCGTGACGCGCCGCGCGCTAACCGTCAGATGCGCAGGAAGGGCTGCGCCAGACGTGGAATCATCCCGCGGAACCGCAGCGGCGCATCGGTGGCGGCGAGGCAGATGCAATCCGCCCCGATATCGGCGACGGGCATGTGGTGGAGATCCTCGTCCGCGATTTCGATATCGCCGGGACCGTAGCGGTCGGTTTCGTCCACGAAGGCGCCTTGCAGCACCAGCGTCAGTTCCGTGCCGCGGTGTCCATGATCGGGCACTGCCGCGCCCGCCGGGATGAACAGAAGCCGCGCCGTGGCGTCGCGCGAGGTGGGCAGGATCGCCTGTTTCACCCCCATGCCGATGGACCGCCAGCGCACATCGGCGAGGTCGCCGCCCACGTAATCGCAAAGCGGCGCGGGCAGCACGCCGCGTTTGTGCGGCGCGGGGGTGTTGACGACGGGCGCGCCGTTGCGGATGCGCGCCATTGTCACGTCAAGGCTATCGGGGGCCATCGCCACGGTATCGGCCCGTTCCAGGACCGCGCCGCCAAGGCTCTCGTAGGCGCCGAGCCGCGCGCGGCATTCGTCGCACATCGACACATGCGTGGCCACGGCCAGGCTGAACGCTTCGGGCAATGCACCCGCAGAATAAGCCATCAGCAGCTTGTCGGTCAGGTGGTGGTTGATGTCGTGCATGGTCATGGTCGTCACTTCATTGCGTGGCGCAGACGGTCGAGCGCCAGTCTGATGCGGGATTTGATGGTGCCGAGCGGCAGGCCGGTCTCTGTGGCGATCTCGGAATGGGTGAGATCGCCGAAATAGGCCTTTTCGATCAGCACGCGCTGTTTTTCGGGCAGGGCGGCCAGCGCTTCGCCCAGTTGCTTGCTTTCCTGTTGCAGGGCCAGCGCATCGGCCTGGTCGGGCTCTGGCTCGGGGCCCCAGGGCAGGTCTTCGGGTTCGGGGTGTCTTGTGCGGCGAAGCACGTCGATGCGCCGGTTTCGCGCGATGGTGAATATCCACGTTGCCACCGAGGCGCGGTTCGGATCGAACAGGTGCGCCTTGTGCCACAGCGTCGCCATCGTCTCTTGCGCGCATTCCTCGGCCAGCGTGGCGTCGGCGCCCGAGCGCATGAGGAACGCCTTTACCCGCGGGGCGAAGTGGCCGAACAGGCGGGCGAAAGCCGCCTCGTCACGTGCGTCGCGCACCGCGATCATGGACGTCACCCAGGCGTCCTGGCCTCTCGTCATCCGGTCCTTTGATACCACGCTGCTGTCCGCTCCCTTGCGTCTGTCAGCGTGCCACATAGCACGTAGGCCCGCGGGCGGCGAGGGGGGGGCGACGCGGGCGGCGGTCGCGGGGTGCGTTTCGGTGAACATGCCCGTGTTACGCGCCGCGCACCGGACCGGATCACTTTGCGGGGCTGACCACCGTTCCACGACCGTGTCGCACGCATTCTAATCCGGTGGCGACCGTGCCGCGTAAACCATTTGATCATCGCAACGCTCAAGAGGGCCGCCCCGTCATGCTGAACCCCGCCCAGAAAAGAATCGCCGTCATCGGCGCCGGGATCACCGGCATGGGCGTGGCCGAGCGGCTGGCCTGTCGTCACGCGGTGACGCTCTACGAGGGCGAGCCGCGGCTTGGAGGGCATGCGCGCACGGTGATCGCGGGCAAGCGCGGCGATCAGCCGGTCGATACCGGCTTCATCGTCTTCAACTACGCCACCTATCCCGAGCTTACGGCCATGTTCGACCGGCTGGACGTGCCGGTGACGGAAAGCACCATGAGTTTTGGCGCGTCGTTCCGTGGCGGTGCGTTCGAGTACGGGCTGGAGGGCGCGCGCGCCTATTTTGCCCAAGGGGCGCGCGCCCTCGACCCGCGGCATTGGCTCATGCTGCGCGACATCTTTCGCTTTAACGCGCGCGCGCTGGCGGTGTCGGAGGATGGCAGCCTCAGCATTGGCGCGTTGATGGACCGGATGCGGCTGGGGCGGTGGTTTCGCGAGTATTACCTCACGCCGTTCTCGGGTGCGATCTGGTCCACCCCGGTGGAGAAGGTCCTCGATTTTCCGGCGCATGCGCTGGTGCGTTTCTTCAAGAACCACGGGCTGCTGGGCTATGACGAACAGCATCAGTGGTACACCGTCGCGGGCGGCTCGCGGGCCTATGTGGACCGGCTGGAGACGTCGATGCGGGCGCGGGGTGTTGCGCTGCGGCCCGGCACGCCGGTCCGGGGCGTGCGGCGCGATGCGCAAGGGGTGATGCTGCGCGCCGAGGGTGCGGAGTGGGAGCGGTTCGACGAGGTGGTATTTGCCACCCATTCCGACGACAGCCTGGCGCTGCTGTCCGATCCAAGCGCAGAGGAGCGCCGCAATCTCGGGGCCATCGCCTATCAGCCCAACGACATCACGTTGCACGCCGACACGAGCCTCATGCCGCGGCGCCGGGCGGTGTGGTCATCGTGGAACTATACCGAGGGCCCGGCCAAGCGCGCGGGCCAGATCGACCTGACCTACTGGATGAACAGCCTGCAGCCGATCCCCGGGGATGATCCGCATTTCGTCACGCTCAACACCACGCGGCCGATCCGCGAAGAGCTGATCTATGACCAGGTGACGCTGCGCCACCCGGTCTATGACCTCGGTGCGCTGGCCGCGCAGGAGCGCGTGCGCGCGGGCAACGGTGCGCGGCATACGTGGTTCTGCGGTGCGTGGCTGCGCCACGGCTTTCACGAGGACGGGCTCGCCACCGGGCTCGACGTGGCCGACGCGATCCTCGCCCGCGATAGCGCGCCGTTCGCCGCAGACATTGCCGCCGAATGAGTATCGTCCGCCATATCGCGGGCCACACATGGCACGGGCGCAAGGGCGCGGTGGAGAATGCGTTTCGCTACCGGGTGGATTACCTATTGCTGGATGCCGAGGCCGCCGCGCCGACCGCGCCGCGCCTGTTTGCGCGGGGCCGCGCGGGGGTGATGTCGCTGCATGACCGCGACCACGGTGGCCCGCCGGGCAAGGGGCGCGGCGCGGCATGGGTGCGCGAGGTGCTGGCCGCTCACGGCCTGCCCGCGCCCGCGCGGATCGAGCTTTTGGCGCAGCCGCGCGTGCTGGGCCATGTATTCAACCCGGTGGCATTCTGGCTGTGCCACGACGAAGGTGGCGCCACGCGCTGCATCATCGCGGAGGTGACCAATACCTATGGCGACCGCCATTCCTACTTGTGCCACCGCGACGACCACGCGCCGATCACCGCCACGGACAGGCTGCGCGCGCGCAAGGTATTCCACGTCTCGCCGTTTCAGCCGGTGGAGGGGGAGTATGAATTCCGGTTTGATCTGCGCGCCGACCGCATCGGCATCTGGATCGACCTGACGGCGGGCAATGGCGGGGTGGTGGCCACGCTCACCGGTCCCGTGCGCCCGCTGAGCCTGCGGGGCATGGCGGGGGCGCTGCTGCGCCGCCCGTTCGGGTCGCGCCGGGTGCTGGCGCTGATCCATTGGCAGGCGCTGCGGCTGTGGTGGAAGGGGGCGCGGTTTCGCGCACGCCCCGCGCCGCCCGCCGACGAGGTCAGTCGATGAGCCACGCCGCCACCCTGTCCGGTGCGGCCCCCGCCCCGCGCCTGCCTGGCTACGCGCTTTTTGCCGGGATGCTCGCGGCGGCGGGATTGCCGGTCTATATCCACGCGCCCAAGGTCTATGCCGACGCGCATGGCGTCTCGCTTGCGGCGCTGGGCACGGTGCTGTTCGCGCTGCGGCTGATCGACGTGGTGCAGGATCCGGCGCTTGGCTGGCTGGCGGCGCGCAGCGCGCGCTGGCGGGGGCTGGCGGTGAGCGTTGCCGCCGCGATGATCGCGGGCGGGATGCTGGGGCTGTTTGCCATCGCCCCGCCCGTCGCGCCGCTCGTCTGGTTTGCGCTGATGCTGACGCTGGTGTTCAGCGCGTTCAGCTTTCTGACCATCTGCATGTATGCCGAGGGCGTCGCCGCCGCCGACCGGCTGCCTGGCGCGGGGCATTTACGGCTGGCGCGCTGGCGCGAGACCGGCGCGCTGCTGGGCATCTGTGCTGCGGCGACGGCGCCGACGCTGCTGGGCGGCTACGCGGGCTTTGCGCTGGCCTTCGTGGCACTGGTGGTGGTGGCCTGGCTGGCGATGGTTGGCCAATGGCAGGGCGGAGGCGATGGCACGGCCGCAACGGGCTTTGGCACCGTGCTGCGCGACGCGCGCGCCCGGCGGTTGCTGGCGGTGGCGCTGGTCAATGCCGCGCCGGTGGCCGTCACCTCGACGCTGTTTCTGTTTTTCGTCGAAAGCCGCCTCGCCGCGCCGGGATGGGAGGGGTCCTATCTTGTGCTCTTTTTCCTCAGCGCCGCCTGTGCCGCGCCGCTCTGGGGCGCGCTGGCCGAGCGGTATGGTGCGAAACGGATGCTGCTCTGGGCGATGGGCGTCTCGATTGTCGCCTTTGGCTGGGCGGTCACGCTGGGCGCGGGCGATCTCGTGGCCTTTGCGGTGATTTGCGTGGTCTCGGGCGCGGCCACGGGGGCGGACATGACGCTGCTCCCCGCGCTTTTCGCCCGCCGCATGGCGGCCATCGCGCCGGGCGGGGCCGAGGGATTCGGCCTCTGGGCCTTTGTGTCGAAATTCACGCTGGCGCTCGCCGCCGTGGCGGTGTTGCCCACGCTGGAGGCGGGGGGCTTTCGTGCGGGTGGGGAGAACGACGCGCAGGCGCTGTGGCTGCTTGCGCTGATGTATGGCGGGCTGCCCTGCCTGCTGAAACTGGGGGCTATCGCGCTGCTCTTGCGCACGGACCTCGACGACGGGAAAGGATGACGGGATGGACGCGGTGGGACTGATTCTCCTCGGTGCGCTCGGGATGCTGGCGTTCATGGCGGTGGCCGCGCGAGTTGCCGGGTTCGGCGCGCAGCGGCTCGATGACTATGCCGCCTCTACGCCGCGTCTCGACCTGCGCGAGCATCTCAATGGCCCGATCAAGTGCGAGGGCGTGATCTATGGCCCGCTGGGGCGGGTCGCGTCGCGGTTCGATGCCGATTTCGAGGCGGAATGGCGCGGTGGGCGTGGCATCATGCGCGAGCATTTCCGCTATGACAGCGGCAACCGGCAGGATCGCGAATGGCGGCTCACGCTCAGCAATGACGGAACCATCCGCGCCGAGGCCGACGATCTCGTGGGCCCCGGCCACGGGCAGCAGACCGGCGCGGCGGCGCGGCTGAGCTATCGCATCCGCCTGCCGCGGGAGGCGGGTGGCCACGTCCTGAGCGTGACCGACTGGATGTATCTCACCCCCGGCGGCGTGATCGTGAACCGCAGCCAGTTCCGCAAGTTCGGGATCAAGGTGGCAGAGCTTGTCGCCACCATGCGCCGGGTGGAGCCATGACCGATTGGCAGGGCAAACGCTACTGGCTGATGGGGGCGAGCGAGGGGCTTGGCGCGGCGCTGGCGCACAAGCTGAGCGCGGCGGGGGCGGAGGTGATCGTGTCCGCCCGCAACGAGGCGCGGCTTGCGGAGCTTGTCGCCGCACTGCCGGGACGTGCGCGCGCCGTGCCGGTGGACGTGCGCGACGATGCGAGCGTGGCACAGGCGGCTGAAGCCGTGGGCGAGATCGACGGCCTGGTCTACCTGGCCGGGGTCTACTGGCCGATGCCCGCGACCGAATGGCGCGCGGAGGAGGCCACGGCGATGGCCGATGTGAACTTCACCGGCGCGGTGCGGGTTCTGGGCCATGTCGTGCCCGGCATGGTGGCGAAGGGCGCGGGGCACATCGTGCTGACCGGCTCGCTGTCGGGGTTTCGCGGCCTGCCCGGCGCCATCGGTTATGCGGCGTCGAAGGCCGGGGTGATGAGCCTCGCCGAATCGATGCGCGCCGATCTGTGGCGCAGTGGCGTGCGTGTGCAGCTTGCCAATCCCGGCTTTATCAGGACACGGCTCACCGACAAGAACGCGTTTCACATGCCGTTCATCATGTCGCCCGAGGCCGCCGCGCAGGAAATGTTCGAGCTGATGTGCGACGCGGGCGCCTTTCAGCGCCATTTTCCCCGGCTTTTCAGCTACGTGTTTCGCCTGTCGCGATTTTTGCCGGACGGGCTCTATTATCGCCTGTTTGCGTGAGATCAAGGAAAGGGTCTCTGCGCGCGGGCAAATGTGTGGCATGATCGTGCGCGAGGAGGCCACACATGCTGGACATCAGTGTTTACAAGATCGCTCAGATCGTTCTCATGGCGCGCGAGCTTGGCCGTGCCGAGGGCGAGTTGCGTGCCTTCATCGACCGGCTGAGCGAGGAGGAGCAGGCAAGCCTCGTCGCGGTCATGTGGATCGGGCGCGGCAGCTTTGAGGCCGAGGAGATCGAGGAGGCCAAGCGCACCGCCTTTGAGGAGGCGACGACGCCTTGCGTCGATTACCTGATCGGCACGCCGCACCTGTCCGATCACCTCGAGAACGGGCTGGACGCGCTCGGCCTGTCGGCGGCGGAGGATGAGAACGACCTGATCCGCGGCGGCTAGCCGGGGGCTGCGCTCACCCCTCCTGGATGCTCTCAAGGTAGGCCATCAGGGCCGCGAGCGGGCGCGGTGTGGGCGTGAGCACCCCGTCGCCCACATCCACCGGCACTGTCTCGCCCTCCAGCAGCAGGCCGAATTCCGGCATGTCCTGCCCCGGCAGGCCGGTGCGGTCGTAGCCGTCGATCACCGACAGCACGTGACGGCGCGGGAAGGTGCCATCCTCGGAAAGCTGGGTCAGATCGGCGGGCGGCGGCGTCATCGCCGCGGCCCAGGGGCCGTCACCCTTGCCGGACGCGCCGTGGCACTGCGCGCAGTTCTCGGCATAGATCGCCGCGCCTTCGCCCGCATCGGGCATGGAAACCGCCTGCACGCAGGCGGCAACGCCCAGCACGGCGACAAGGAACAGGGGACGGGTCTGCATCGGGGGCCTCATTCGCGTTTGCATTCGAGGCTATCCGCGTCGCCCGCGTGGCGCAATGGTCCCGATCACGCGAGTTCGCCCGCCAGCGCCCGGTCGATCAGCGCCACCGTCTCTTCGATGCCATAGAGCGCGATGAATCCGCCGAAGCGCGGGCCCTGAGAGGCCCCCAAAAGCACCTCGTAGAGCGCCTTGAACCAGTCGCGGAGCGGGTCGAACCGGTCGCGCCCCACGGCGTAGACGATTGATTGCAGCGCCTCGTCATCCGTGGGCCCGTCATAGGCTGCCAGTTGATCGCGCAGATCGGTCAGTGCCTCACGCTCCAGATCGGTGGGCGCGCGATAGACCTTGGTAGGGGCGACGAAATCCTCGTAATAGCGCACCGCCCCGCCCGCCGCGGCATCGAGATCGGGATGCGTCTCGGCGCTTGCCTCGGGCGCGTAGCGGCGGATGAAGCCCCAGAGCGTCTCCTTGTCATGGGCGGCGGAAACCGAGGCAAGGTTGAGCAGCATCGAGAAGGGCACCACCATCCGGCTCTCGGGCACGTCGCCGTTGTGGATGTGATGAACGGGGTTGGCCGCCCGCTGCGCCGCGTCCTGACCGGCATAGGCGCGCAATTGCTGGTGATACTCGTCCACCGCCTTGGGGATCACGTCGAAATGCAGCCGTTTGGCGGTCTTTGGCTTTTGATACATGAAATAGCTGAGGGACTCGGTCGAGGCATAGCGCAGCCATTCATCAATGCTGATGCCATTGCCGGAGGATTTCGAGATCTTCTGCCCGCTCTCGTCGAGGAACAGCTCGTAGGTGAAATGCTCGGGCGGGCGCACGCCCAGCGCCCGGCAGATGCCGTCATAGATGGGCGTGTTGGTGGAATGGTCCTTGCCATACATCTCGAAGTCGACGCCCAGCGCCGCCCAGCGCGCGCCGAAATCGGGCTTCCACTGAAGCTTTACCCGGCCGCCGGTGACGGGAAGCGTCCATTCGCGCCCCTGCTCGTCGTCGAAGGTGATCTCGCCCCTGGCGCCGTCCACATGCTTCATCGGGACGTAGAGCACGCGCCCCGTCTCGGGGTGGATGGGCAGGAAAATCGAATAGGTCTGCTGACGCTCCTCGCGCAAGGATTTGAGCATGATTTTCATGATGTCGTCATACGCTGAGGCGGCGCGCAACAGCACCTCGTCGAACTGCCCGGAGCGGTAGAATTCCGTGGCGCTGACGAATTCATACTCGAACCCGAACGTATCGAGGAACCGCCGCAGCATGGCGTTGTTGTGCGCGCCAAAGCTTTCGTGCGTGCCGAACGGGTCGGGCACGGATGTCAGCGGCTTTTGCAAGTGCTCGGCCAGCATTTCGCGATCGGGCACGTTGCCCGGCACCTTGCGCATCCCGTCGAGATCGTCGGAAAAGCAGATGAGCCGCGTGGGGATGTCGCTGATCGTCTCGAAGGCGCGGCGGATCATGGTGGTGCGCAGCACCTCGCCGAAGGTGCCGATATGCGGCAATCCGCTCGGGCCATAGCCGGTCTCGAACAGCACGTGCCCCTTTTCCGGCGGGGCCTTTTCATAGCGTTTGAGCACGCGGCGCGCCTCTTCAAAAGGCCACGCCTTCGAATTCATCGCCGCTTCGCGCAGATCGGACATCGCTCAAACTCCGGTTTTGTCGCAGGCAATGGCCCGCGCGACCTTGCGGGTTCCTATTGCCGGGGCGCGAGACAGTCAATATTCTGCACCGCAACACGCGCCCCCTGAAAGGCCCCCCATGTCAGACCAGATCCCACATTCGCTCTCGCCGCAGGATTGCCTCGTCGCCCTGATGATCGCGGTCTCTGCCTCCGACGAGAACATGCGAACCGCCGAACTCGTCAAGATCGAGAGCACGATCAACAACCTGCCCATCTTTGCCAGCTACGATCTCGACCGGCTGCGCGTGATGTCGCAGACGGTGTTCGACCTCTTTTCGGTCGAGGACGGGCTTGACGCGCTGTTTGGTCTCATGCGCGCCAACCTGCCCGAGGCGCTGAACGAGACCGCCTATGCGCTTGCCTGCGATGTGGCGGCGGCCGATGGCACGCTCAACGACCGTGAGTTGCGGCTGCTGGAGGAAATGCGCTACGAGCTCGATATCGACCGGCTGCACGCCGCCGCGATCGAGCGCGGCGCGCGCGCGCGCCACCTCACGATCTGAGTGCGGGACGGCGATTGCCACTCGCGCCGCCACCGCAACGCGCCTATAACGTCAGGTGCCACAGCCTGGAGGGACGACGCCATGACAGGAGAGCTTTCGCCCATCGACAAGGCCAAATTCGTCGCCGCCAAACGTTCGGTCGACTACATCGAGGACGGGATGCGCGTGGGGCTTGGCACCGGTTCTACCGCCGCGTGGATGGTGCGCTGCCTGGGCGAATTGGTGCGCGAGGACGGGCTCAAGATCAAGGGCGTGCCCACCTCCACCCGCACCGCCGAGCTTGCCCGCGAGATGGGCATCGAGGTCATCAGCCTCGACGAGGCGAAATGGCTGGACGTGACCATCGACGGCGCGGATGAGTTCGATGCCAATCTCAACCTGATCAAGGGCGGCGGCGGGGCGCTGTTGCAGGAAAAGATCGTCGCCACCGCCAGCGACCAGATGATCGTGATCGCCGATATCGGCAAGGAGGTCGAGCATCTCGGCGCCTTTCCGCTGCCGGTCGAGGTGATCCCGTTCGGCTGGCAGACCACGAAATCGTTGATCGAGGAGTTGCTCATCAACATGGACGTGCTCGGGCGCGACGCGTCACTGCGGATGAATGGCGACCGCCCCTTCGTCACCGACGAGGGCAACTACATCGTCGATCTGCACCTTGCCCGCATCGGCCACCCGCACCGGCTTTCGATGGCGCTCAACCAGATGCCGGGGGTGGTCGAGAACGGCCTGTTCCTAGATATCTGCGACGTGGTGATTCTCGGCTTTGGCGATGGCCGGGTGGAAACGCGCGACATCAACGACGGCACCGTGGCCAAGGAGCGGATAGATTTCGTCGAGAGCGAGAATCTCTTCGCCGATCTCGACGATTGAGCCCTGCCGCCGCTTGGCACGACCCGCGCGAAGGATTAGATCGGCGCAATGGCAAAGAACCGCACACATGACGGCCCCGGCCCCTCGCAGCGGCAGCTCCGCGTCGGCGAACTCGTTCGCCGCACGCTCTCGGAGGTGCTGATGCGCGGCGATATCCACGATCCCGAGCTCAACCGCCTGTCGATCACGGTGGGCGAGGTGCGCTGCTCGCCCGATCTCAAGATCGCCACGGCCTACGTGATGCCGCTGGGCGGCGAGGCGCAGGGCGAGGCAATCGAGTTCCTCGCACGCAACAAGGCCGAGCTGCGCCGCATCATCGGCCGCAAGGCGGGGCTCAAGTTTACCCCCGACCTGCGCTTTCGCCTCGACGAGACCTTTGACCAGATGGACGAGACGCGCCGGCTCTTCGAGGATGAAAAGGTGCGCCGGGATGTGGAGGGGTAGGCCGGGATCCCCGAGCTTTCGCCGGACCTTGTGCATCCTCTTGCGCGGAATCAAGGCGTGCCTGCACGCCGCCGCGCAGCGCCCGACCGCCCCCCGGGCGGGCGCTATTCAAGGTCTAACTCCGGACAACCGCCGGAATATTTGGCACGATAAAGTGCGCCGCCTCACCGTCGCAGCGCCCCCCCGCGGTCGGGCGCTGCGCGGCTCTTCCCTCGCCATCCTGCTTTTCATTCTCGCCGCCCCTGCCGCTGCTGCGTCCTGCCGCGCGATCGAGGCCGAGGGCGCGGGCTACACGCTGTGCGAGGCCGACGCCGCGCGCGACGATATCCGCCTGTTTCTCAACGATCCCGGCAGCGATACGCTCCTCGGCAGCTTCGCCAATGTCGAGCGGCTGCTGGAGAATCAGGACAAGCGCCTCGCCTTCGCGATGAATGGCGGCATGTATCACCCCGACCGCCGTCCCGTCGGGCTCCATGTCGAGGCGGGGCGCAAGATTGCCCCGCTCGTCACGCGCGCCGGACCCGGAAATTTCGGGATGCTGCCCAACGGCGTGTTCTGCCTGCGTGAGGACCGCGCCGAGGTGATCGAATCGCGCGAATTCGCCCGCGAGACCCCCGCCTGCCGCTTTGCCACCCAATCGGGGCCGATGCTGGTGATCGACGGTGCGCTGCACCCGCGCTTTATCGAGGACAGCGACAGCCGCTTCATTCGCAACGGCGTCGGCACCTCCGCCGACGGGCGGCGCGCGTGGTTTCTCATCTCCGACGCGCCGGTAAATTTCCACCGCTTCGCCCGCGTCTTCCGCGACCATATCGGCGCGCGCCAAGCGCTCTATCTCGATGGCAAGGTGTCGCGGCTCCACGCGCCGGGGCTGAACCGCTCGGATCAGGGCCTCCTGCCGCTCGGCCCCATCCTCGGTGTCGTGGTTGACGAGGGGGTTCCGCTCGACTAGGCCCTTGCGCCTGATCGAGGGACAGGGACAGGACCGAAGGATGGCACGAAAGCCCAAGGGCCGCGACATTTCCGGATGGCTGGTGGTGGACAAGCCCGCGGGGCTGACCTCCACCGCCGTGGTGAACAAGGTGAAATGGGCGCTCGATGCGAAGAAGGCGGGCCATGCCGGCACGCTCGACCCGGAGGCGACCGGCGTGCTCGCCATCGCGCTGGGCGAGGCGACCAAGACCGTCCCCTATATCACCGACGCGCTCAAGGCCTATCGCTTTACCGTGCGGCTGGGGCAGGCCACCAATACCGACGACGCCGAGGGCGAGGTGACCGACGAGAGCGACGCGCGCCCTACGGACGCGCAGATCAAGGACTCGCTCGGTGCCTTTCTGGGCGAGATCATGCAGGTGCCGCCGCGCTTCTCGGCGGTCAAGATCGACGGTGAGCGCGCCTACAAGCGCGCCCGCGACGGCGAGGAGTTCGAGGTCGCGGCCCGACCGCTCTGGGTTGAGGAAATCGTGCTCGCCGACCGCCCCGATCCCGATCACGCCGTGATCGAGATGACCTGCGGCAAGGGCGGCTACGTGCGGTCCGTTGCCCGCGACCTGGGCCGCGCGCTGGGCTGTTTCGGCCACGTGGTGACGCTGCGCCGCACCTGGTCCGGCCCGTTCGATGCCGAGGACGGTGTCAGCATGGAGACCATAGAGGCGCTGGCGCGCGGACCCGATCTCGATGCGCATCTTCGTCCGCTCGAGGAGGGGCTCGCCGATCTGGCGATGGTCACCGCCACGCCAGAGGGCGCGGCGCGTCTGCGCAACGGCAATCCCGGCATGGTGATCGCCTCGGGTGTCGAGTATGGCGAGGAGTGCTGGGCCGCCGAGGACGGGCGCGCCATCGCCGTGGGCCGCTACAAGGCGGGCGAGCTGCACCCCTCGCGCGTGTTCAACCGATGACCGCCCCCGAGGACCGGCACGACCCCGGCGGCAAGGTGCGTTTGCGCCTGCCCGAGGGCGTGCGCGGCGAGGCCGGTTTTTCCCCGTGCGGACGCTATCGCCAATCGCTCTCCCGCGACTGGACCGCGCCCGGAGAGGCGCCGCGCGCCGTTCTCTTCGTGGGCATGAACCCCTCGGTGGCGAGCGCCTCAGCCTCGGACCCCACCTGTCACCGCGAGCTGACCTTTGCCCGTGACTGGGGGTATACCCGCTATCTCAAGGGCAACGTGCTCGACTGGCGCGCTACCTCGCCGCGAGACCTGCCCGCCGACCCGGGCGAGGCGTGCAGCCCGGCCAACATCCCCGCGCTGGTGGCAATGGCGCAGGAGGCCGAACTGGTGGTCATGGCCTATGGCCGCCTGCACCCCCGCTACGCGGGCACCGTGCGCGGCGCCGTCGCCGCGCTTGCCGCCACCGGGCGTCCGCTCAAATGCTTTGGCCTCAACAAGGACGGCTCGGCCAAGCATCCGCTCTACCTGCGCAAGGATGCAGCCCTTGCGGAGTTTCCGCTGCCTGGCTGACGGCGCGCAGGACCACGGCGTCCTGAGGGTGGGGCGCGTGGGCATGTCTGGCCTGGAGCCGTCATTCCCCTCCTGCCCCCGCGCGGAACAAGGCGTGCTTGCACGCCGCCGCGCGAGCGCCCGACCGCCCCATCGGGCGGGCGCTTCTGCAATGCTGCAAGTAGATGAAATATAATAAGTATATTGCACCATAAATCGCACAGCATTGGCCGAACTGCGCCCACCCGGCGGTCGGGCGCTCGCGCGGCTCATCGCCAAATGCCCGACGATCGCTGAAGGCCAGAACCGCCCCTGATGAACCGCACCGCCAAACGACAAAGGGCCCCGCGAGGCGGGGCCCTTCACCGGCGCGGGGAAATCCCCGGCTATTCCGCGATGTTGAGTGCGACGAAGCGCGGCTCGCCCGCGCGGCGCACCAAGAGCAGCAGCGACTTGCGCCCCGCTTCGCGCGCCTCGGCAATGCGCGCGTCGAGATCGGAGATGCTCGCGACCTTCTGCTGGCCTGCCTCGGTGATGGCGTCGCCCGCGCGCAGGCCCTTTTCGTAGGCTTCGGACATCTCGTCCACCTCGGTGACCACGAGCCCGGTGGCAGTTGCGTCCAGTTCGAGTTGCGCGCGCAGTTCGTCGTCGAGCGGCTTGAGCGTGAGGCCCATCATGGATTTCTCCTGCGGGGCCTCGGGCTTGCCGGGTTGCGCAACGGGGATCGACCCTTCGGCCACTTCGCGGCGGCCCAGCGTCACCTTGAGCGTCTTGGTCTTGCCGTCTCGAAAGACGACGACGCGCACGGTCTTGCCCACGGCGGTGTTGCCCACCTGCCGCACGAGGCCGCGGGTGTCCTCGACGTCACGACCATCGAAGCTGAGGATCACGTCGCCCGCCTGCATCCCGGCTTCGGCGGCGGGGCCTTCGGGCACGTCAGTCACCAGTGCGCCGGCGACCTTTTCGAGGCCCATCGCCTCGGCCACGTCCTCGGTCACGTCCTGGATGCGAACGCCCAGCCAGCCGCGCCGCGTCTCGCCGTATTCCTTGAGCTGATCGACCACGCGCTTGACCACGTTCGACGCCATCGAGAAGCCGATCCCGATGGAGCCGCCGGTGGGGCTGAGAATCGCGGTGTTCACGCCGACCACGTCGCCCGCCATGTTGAAGAGCGGACCGCCCGAATTGCCGCGGTTGATCGCCGCGTCGGTCTGGATGTAATCGTCATAGGTGCCCGACAGCGCCCGGTTGCGCGCCGAGACGATCCCGGCAGAGAGCGAGAAGCCCTGTCCGAGCGGGTTGCCCATCGCCAGCACCCAATCGCCCACGCGGGCGGTGTCGCTATCGCCGAACTTGACGAACGGGAGCGGCTTTTGGGGCTCTACCTTCAGGAGCGCGATGTCGGTCTTGGGATCGGTGCCGACCACCGTGGCCGAAAGTTTCTCGCCCGAGAAAAACTCGATGTCGATCTCGTCGGCCTTGTCGATGACGTGGTTGTTAGTGACGACGTAGCCATCTTCGGAAATCACGAAGCCCGAGCCCAGT
Source organism: Roseovarius nitratireducens (assembly GCF_002925845.1). Taxonomy (GTDB): domain Bacteria; phylum Pseudomonadota; class Alphaproteobacteria; order Rhodobacterales; family Rhodobacteraceae; genus Roseovarius; species Roseovarius nitratireducens. Next base: position 191,988 of record NZ_PDNI01000074.1, read on the forward strand.
GCCGAAGATCGGCGCGGGCGGTCGCCCTCTGGCATCTGCTCGCGGAACCGCTCGAAGAAATCCTCGAACGGCGAACCCTCGGGCACCATCGGCAGGGGTCCGGTGCCTTGCTCGACCGTGGTCGAAGTGGTGATGTTGACCACGGCGGGGCTGATCTCGTCGGCCAGGTCGGCGAAAGTCTCGGGCAGGGCGCGCGCGGCGACCCCCTGCGCCAGCAGCAGCGCCACGGTCAGCGCCATGAGCCATACGGCCCGCACGGCCCCGGTTGTGGATCGCGTAGCGGCAATGTTCGGGTTGGTCACGCCAAAATCTCCTCTGGTTCATGTCGTCGGGATCGCGCGCGAAGGCCGCGCCGCTCCCGGTGGATGGATCAGATGTAAGTACGGTCGCCACTTTCGCCAAGGCTGTAACATTCGATCACAGCGATGTGACCGTGCCCGCGCCGTGAATTCAAGCGCCCAGCGCCTTGGCCGCCCATACCAGCGCGAGCCCGATTATCAGGGCCAGCAGTCCCATCAGGCGACGCACCTCGGGCGGGAACGCCGCCAGCGCAACCAGCATCTGGTCAATGAGCGAAGGGGCCAGCGCATAGACCAGCCCCTCCACGATCAGCACCAGCCCGAGGGCCAGAAGCGCGGTTTCGATCATTCCTGCACGTTGCCCGAGCGCAGGTAATCGAAGAACTCGCTGTCGGGCGTCATCACCATCGAGGAATTGCTGCCCTGAAGCGCATTTTCATAGGCTTGGAGCGAGCGGTAGAAGGCAAAGAACTCGGTGTCCGCCCCGTATGCCTCGGCATAGACCGCGTTGCGAGTGGCATCGGCCTCGCCGCGGATCACCTGTGCCTCGCGCTCGGCATCCGACACCGTTTCGGTCACCGTCCGGTCGGCCTGCGCGCGCACGCGCTGCGCCGCCTCGTTACCACGGGCAATCTCGTCGGCGGCCTCGCGCTCTCGCTCGGCCCGCATCCGTGCGAACGTGGCTTCGAGGTTCTGGTCGGGCAGGTTGGTCTGCTTCAACCGCACGTCCACGATTTCGAGGCCAAGTCCCTCGGCGCTGGTACGCGCCTGCGCGCGGATGCGACGCGCCAGATCGCCGCGTTCCGGCGACAGGATCGAATCGGATGTCACTTGGTCGGCCCCCAGCACCTCGCGGATCTGCGCATTGAGCACCGACGAGAGCCGGTCCTCGGCCAAGGCCATGCCACCGATGCCGACCGCTTGCCGGAACTGCACCACGTCGCGAATGCGGTAGCGGGCAAAGGCATCGACGATGAGCCGGCGGTCGTCCGACGGCGTCACCTCGATCGTGTCGGTGTCGAGCGACAGGATGCGGTCGTCATAGCGCACCACCTCCTGGATGAAGGGGATCTTGAAGTTGAGCCCCGGGTTCTCGTGAACAGCCTTGATCTGGCCGAATTGCAGCACCAGTGCATTCTCGCGCTCGTCCACCACGAAGATCGACGAGAGCCCGAGGAAGCCAACCACCACGAGGAACGGGATGAGAAATTTGATCTTGCCCATGATCTCAGTTTCCTTCGCTTGTCGTGGTGTTGCGGCGCAACTCGTTCAGCGGCAGGTAGGGCACGACACTGCTGCCCCCCTCGCTTCCGACGATGGACTGGTCGAGGATCGTCTTGTCGATATCGCCCAGCACCTGTTCCATCCGCTCGAGGTAGAGGCGCTTGCGGGTGACCTCGGGGGCCTTGGTGTATTCCGTCAGGACCGAGGTGAAGCGGCTCGCGTCACCGCGGGCCTCGTTGACCACGCGGGCCCGGTAGCCTTCGGCCTGGGCGAGGATCTGCGCGGCTTCACCGCGCGACTCCGCCAGCACCCGGTTGGCATAGGCGTCGGCCTGCCGTTGCAGACGGTCGCGCTCCTGCTCGGCGGCTTGCACCTCGCGGAACGCGTCGATCACCTCGCGCGGCGGGTCGGCCTTGTCGAGGTTGACACGCACGATACGGATGCCGCTCTCGTACTCGTCCAGCGTCGCCTGGATGTTCTCTATCGCGCTGTCTGCGATGATCCCGCGATCGCGGTTGAGGATCGGCCCGAGGTTCGATGCGGCGATGATCTCGCGCATCACCGATTCCGACACCGCCTGCACCGTCAGTTGCGGATCGCGAATGTTGAACAGGAGCTTGGACGGGTCAGAGATGTTCCAGACCACCTGGAAATTGATGTCCACGATATTGGCATCGGTGGTCAGCATCAGCCCCTCGTTGCCGACATTGCTGCGCTGGCCGATATTCTCGGTCCGCTCCGAGGTGACGTTGACGATGTCGTAGGTCGCCACCGGCCACGGCGCGAAATTGAGGCCGGGATTGCCGGTCGCGTAATACTCGCCGAGGAAAAGCTCGACCGATTGCTCCTCGGGCTTGACCGTGTAGACGCTGGCAAAAAGCCAGATTGCCACGGCACCCAGCACCGCGAGGCCAATGGTGCCGCGACCGAATTGCGGACCGTCGCCGCCGCCACCGGCGCCGCCCCGGCCACCGCCGCCGCGACCGCCCATCAGGACACGGAGTTGATCCTGCCCCTTGCGCACAAGCTCGTCGATTTCGGGGAGTTGCCCGCCTTCGGGGGGGCGCCTGCCGCCGCTTGGCGGGCGACGGTCGTCATCGCCGCCGCGATCGCCGCCACCGCCCCACGGGCCGCCATTATTTCCAGCCATGCTAACCTTCCCTTGCTTTTCCGCCTTTGGCGGACATGCTCTCTACCTGTGCGTGAACCCCAGAAAATCAAGCGGTCCGCGCAGGCGTCTTCATCGTTACGATCTCTTCCGACATGGTCGGGTGCACCGCTACGGTGCGATCGAAATCTTCCTTGGTCGCCCCCATCTTCACCGCGATCCCGGCCAATTGTATCATCTCGCCCGCACCGGGGGCGACGATATGACAGCCCAGCACGCGGCGTGTATCGGCGCAGACCACCAGCTTCATCAGCACCCGCGCGCCGCGCCCGGCAAAGCTCTCGCGCATGGGCTTGAACGAGGTGGCGTAGATCTCCACCGGCCCGCGCTCGCGGGCGTCCTCTTCGCTCAGGCCCACGGTGCCCATCTCGGGCTGGGTAAAGATCGCGGTGGGGATCAGGTCGTGGTCCACCGGCGTCGGGTTGCCGTTGAAGACGGTTTCCACAAAGGCCATGCCCTCGCGGATCGCCACAGGCGTGAGGTTGACCCGGTCGGTCACGTCGCCGATGGCGTAGATCGAGGGCACGCTTGTCTGGCTGTAGTCATCGACCACGATTTCGCCCTTGCGCCCAAGGTTCACCCCGGCCTCTTTCAGCCCCATGTCCCCCGTGTTGGGGGCGCGCCCGGTGGCGAACATCACCTCTTCGAACGTGGCCTCGGTGCCGTTTGTGGCGGTCACACGGTAGCCGCCCTCGAAGGGCTGCATTGCCTCGATATTGGTGCCGAGGTGCAGGTTCACCCCAGACTGGATCATCTCGTCCGACACAAGGCCCCGCGCCTCGCCGTCAAATCCGCGCAGGATCTGCGCGCCGCGGTAGAACTGCGTCACCTCTACGCCGAGGCCGTTGAGGATGCAGGCGAATTCGCAGGCGATATAGCCACCGCCGATGACAAGGATGGATTTCGGCAGCCGCTCGAGGCGGAAGATGTCGTCGCTTACCAGCGCGTGCTCGGCGCCGGGCAGATCGGCCCGGACGGGGTGGCCGCCGGCGGCAATCAGGATGTGCCGCGCGCTGACGCGCGTGCCATCGGCCAGCTCGACCGTATGTGGATCGGCGAGCCGCGCGCGCATGTCGAATGTTGTCACGCCATTATTGCTCAGGATGCCGCGATAAACGTCTTCGAGCCGGTCAAGCTCGGCATCGAGCTTGGCCCGGAACGCCGCCCAGTCAAAGCCGCCCGCGTGCACCGTCCAGCCATAGGCCAGCGCCTCGGCGATGGCTTCGGGGTATTCCGAGGCAAAGACCATCAGCTTCTTGGGTACGCAGCCGCGGATCACGCAGGTGCCGCCATAGCGGCTTTCCTCGGCGAGCGCCACGCGCGCGCCGCCCTGGGTCGCGACGCGCGCTGCGCGCACCCCGCCCGAACCGCCGCCAATCACGAAAAGGTCGTAGTCGAATGACATGCCAGTCGGCTCCCTACCTTGCTCCGCCGACATATCTCAGCAACGCGGCAATGTGAAACCCCCAATCGTGACGCGAGAAACAACGGGGCCGCGATCCTTTCGGAACGCGGCCCCGTTGCGATGGCTTTCGCTTTGCGGCGTCAGTGCAGCTTGGATTCGACCTCGCCGATCGCCGCGTCGATGAGCGCGTCGCCGTCGGCGGCGCTCATCTGCTTGGCGATCACGTCGCGCGCGGCGGCGGTGGCCACGGCGATCGCCTGATCGCGCACGTCGCGCACGGCGCGCGCCTCGGCGCTGGCGATCTGGTCCTCGGCGGCCTGAAGCCGACGCGCGATCGAGCGCTTGATCTCTTCCTTGGCGTCGATGGCGGCCTGCTCGGCCTCCTCGCGGGCCTGCACGACGATGCGGTCGGCATGGTCCTGCGCCTCTTTCTGCTTGCGCTCGTAGCTGGCCAGCACCTTCTGCGCCTCTTCGCGCAGCTGGTGGGCCTCGTCGAGATCGGACCTGATAGACGCCGCGCGCTCGTCAAGCTTTGCGCCCAGCAAGCCTGGCACCTTGAGGTAGATCAGCACCCCTATGAAGATCAGGAACGCGATCAGCACCACGAAATTGGTGTTGAACAGCGAGAAGAACGGGCCGGACGCCGCGAAGGCCGGGCTGGCGGCGAGCGTGGCGGCGGCAGTCAGGGTCAGCTTGCGCATCGCACTCATCCTTTCATCCGGGCGTTCACGGCCGCGCTTACGCTGCGGCCGTCGGCCTTCTGGCCCATCGAGGCCACAAGCTCGGTGGTGACGTCCTTGGCCACCTCCTTGACGGCGTCGAGCGCGCCTTCGCGGATTTCGGCGATCTTCTTCTCGCCTTCGGCGGTCTTGGCCTTGATCTCGGCATCGGCCTCCTCGTTGGCGCGGTCGAGGTCTTTCTTGATCGAGGCCTTGGTCTCGGCGACAATCTTCTGCGCCTCGGCCTTGGCGTCGGCGAGCGCCTGCTTGTAGGCCTCTTCCGCCTCGGCTGCCTTGGACTTGAGATCCTCGGCGGCGGCGAGATCGTTGGTGATGGTGCCCTGCCGCTCTGCCAGCACCGCCGCGATGCGCGGAAGCGCGATACGCGACAGGATGAAGTAGAGCACGACCAGCGCGATGGCGAGCCAGAATATCTGGTTGCCGAACCAGTCGCCGCAAAGCTGCGGCATTCCGACGGCACCGCCCCCGCTGTCGAGACAGGCGCTTACGGCATCATGCGTTTCGGTTGCCATGACAGACGTCCTCCCTCAGGAACTTTCCGCGAATTCCGGGTGGCAGGCAAGCATGGCCGCCACCCGGCCGCAAGGATCGGGCCCTGAGCGATCAGACGGCGAACATCAGCAGAAGCGCGACGAGGAACGAGAAGATCCCGAGTGCTTCCGAGAACGCGATGCCGATGAACATGGTCGCGATCTGGCCGCCGGCGGCCGACGGGTTGCGCAGCGCGCCCGACAGGTAGTTGCCGACGACGTGGCCCACACCGACGGCGGCGCCGCCCATGCCGGTACATGCCAGGCCTGCACCGATGTAAGCACCCATTTGAACGATATCGCCTTCCATAGTGATCTCTCCTTACGCTGGAATTGGCATTGGTCTGTTGGTCGTCAGGCGGGCGAACCCGCCGCTTGTCTATGTCAGGGGCGCGTGGCCCGGCTTAGTGATGCGGATGCAGCGCGTCGCGCAGATACACGCAGGTCAGGATCGTGAACACGTAGGCCTGGATGAAGGCCACCAGCACCTCGAGCGCGTAGATGGCGGAGATCGCGAGGATCGACAGCGGCGTGACAAGGATGCCCACCCCGACCGACAGCGCGATCATCGGCGCGAAGGCCGCGAACACCTTGATCACCGCGTGACCGGCCATCATGTTGCCCGCCAGACGGATGGAATGGCTGACCGGGCGCACGAAGTAGGAAATCACCTCGATCAGCGCGAGGACCGGCCGCAGCGGCAGCGGCGCGGCGGTGATCCAGAACAGGCCCAGGAACCCCACGCCATGCTTGACGAACCCCAGGATCGTCACCGTCAGGAAGACAAGCATCGCCAGCACCGCCGTCACCGCGATATGGCTCGTGGTGGTATAGGCCATCGGCAGCAGGCCGATGAAATTGGCGAAAACGATGAACATGAACAGCGTCATGATGTAGGGGAAAAACGGCAGCGCGTCCTTGCCCGCCACGTCCTCGACCATCTTGCGGATGAAGTCATAGGCCAGCTCGGCGATGGATTGGGTGCGCCCCGGCACGATCGCGCGCTTTGACGTGCCCAGCACCAGCAGCGCAAAGATCGCCGCCACCGCGATCGCCATCCACAGCGTGACGTTGGTCAGCGTGAACAGGCCCACGGCCCCGTCGCCGAACAGCGGTCGCACGATGAACTGATCCATCGGGTGGAACACCAGCCCGCCGCTGTCGGCCCCTTGCGCTTCAGTCGCCATCCTTCGCCCCTTCGTCTCCGCCCGAGCTGGGCGCATTCATGTCCTTGGCGAGCTCCGCCGCGCTGCGCATCATCGTCTTGATGCCCGCCGCGAGGCCCAGCAATGTGAACACGACAAGGAATACCGGCAATGTGCCGAACAGGCTGTCCAGCCCGTACCCCATGCCGAAGCCGATCAACAAACCGGCAACAAGCTCGATCACCATCCGCCAGCCATGCTGCGCCTGGCTGTAGTGCTCTTCCTGATGAGGGCGCTTTGTCTTGTCGCCTCGCAGCTTGGCGATCCGTGCGTCGAGCTGCCTGAGCCGCTCGCTGTCGTCTGGATCGGACACCTACGCCCCCTCTCGGAATCTGATGTAGGTGCTACGGTCAGAGGGAGCCGGAGTCAAGCGCGCGATCCGCGCAGGCGAAGTATGTTCAACCTATTGATATATTGAGTATTTTTGGAAAGGTGAATATGGGATAATTTCCCGGCGCGGCCGTCTAGTGCCCGTGGCGGGCGGCCGCGCCATGTTCAACCGAACGGTTGAGTTTCAGCGCACCACGAAGACCGAGCACTTGGCGTGCTGAGCGATATAGCCGCCATGCGAGCTGAAAATATGCTCGAAAAAGCCCGGCTCGTGGCTGGCCATGATGACGAGGTCCGCGCCAACCTTGTCGATCGCGTTCATCAGTTCCGCGGTGGTCTCGACCGCCGGGTCGTGCGCCATCAACGGATCGGCCTTCACCGTCACGCCGTATTTTTCGCGCAGGTCGTCCGCGAAGCCTTGCAACCGACTACCGAATTCCCGCGGTGTGTGCCCCAGCTCGCTGGGAAGCTCGCCACCCACGCTGACCACATCGATGCTCGCGCCGTAATGTTTGGCCATGTCACCGGCGACGTCGAGCGCCTTGGCAAGCGTGTCCTTATGAACCAGATCGACGGGAACCATGATTTTTGAGAACATGTACTTTCCTTTCGCGTTTCCTGTTTGGTCTGCGGACCGTAACTGCCTCAGCCTGACATTGCCTTGCCTCAGATCAAACCCCCTTTCCGGCCAAAATGCTGCGAAAAACGGCATGTTTCGCCCCGAACGGGCGGTGATGAGCGTTGACGCGAGCCGCCCCCTCGGGCTTAAGACCGGCATGGACAAGGCCCACGCCCTCGACATGGTCTTTGCCGCGCTCGCCGATCCCACGCGCCGCGCGATCCTCGCCATGTTGCTCGAGGACGACATGGCCGTGACCGACGTGGCCGAGCCCTTCGAGATGAGCCTCGCGGCGATTTCCAAGCATCTCGCGATCCTCACCCGCGCCGGGCTTATCAGCCAGGAGCGGCGCGGGCGCGTCAAGTGGTGCAAGCTGGAACCGGATGCACTGCGCGACGCCTCGATCTGGATGCAGGGCTTCGGCCAGTTCGAGGCGGTCCATCTCGACGCGTTCGAGCGGTTTCTCCGCGACGAGTTGCGCGATGATCCCTGATCCCCGCCGACTGCCCCCGGCGCGTATCGAAACGGTGAGCGGCGCCATCCTCATGCCGATGGCACCGGGACACAGCCATGCCTGCGGCGTGCTCGACGCCCAAGGCCGTGCGGTCCCGGCTGCGCGCACGCGCATCGGCCCGCGCCGTTTCACCGCCGATCCCCTTGCGCCTGCGGACACGCCGGATGTCCTGCCGGGGTGCTGGCTCTATGCCGGGGTGGGGCGGCACCATTTCGGGCACTTCCTGCTCGAGGCGCTGCCACGGCTCTGGGCGCTCGACCATCCTGGCGCGCCGCGCCCCGACGGCATCGCGCTCGTCCCGATGGCCGGGCGCGATATCGCCGCCGTGCTCGCCCGTCGCCTCGGCCCGTTGCTCGATATCCTCGGGCAGGGGCTGCCGGTGCACCTGATCCAGCGGCCCACCCGTGTGGACGCGGCGCTCGTGCCCTCGCAAGGCTTTGGCCACCGCGAATGGAGCCACGGCACGCCGGAGGCCCGCGCCTACATGCGCCGCCATCTGCGTGCCGCCGTCGCCCCTGACGGTCCCGAGCGGCTCTATGTTTCGCGCCGCCGCCTCAAGAATCCTGAACAGCAGGTGCCCCACGAGCGGCGGATCGAAAAATGGATGTCGCGGGGGGGCTATGGCATCGTGCACCCCGAGCGCCACAGCATCGTTGAGCAGATCGCGTGCTACCGCGCCGCGCGGGTGATCGTCGGCCCCGACGGCTCGGCCTTTCACCTCGCGCCCTTCGTGATGGACACGGAGGCGCGCGTGGGCCTCATCCAGCGCCGTACAAGGCAAACGGCGTTCGAGGCCATCGTAGGGCAGGTCGCAGGCTTTGCCGGGATCACGCCATGGACTACCGCTGCGCTCGCCCGGCTGCCGGCGTCCGCGGAGGACACGTCCACCCTGCCGCCCGAGCTTTACCAGCTACGCCGCGAATTGCAGGCGGCGCGCTTTCTCTGAGCGGGCATTTGCGCTGCTTACCAGCCGCGCGCGCGCTCCTTGAGGAAGGCGAGGAACGTCTGCACCTTGGTGGTGCGGTGCAGATCCATGTGCGTCACGAGCCACAGCGGTGCCGCCCATTCGGGCCGCGGTGGCGTTACCCGCACCAGCCCCGGCACCTCTGTCGCCTGCAACGCCGAGACAAAGCCGATCCCCGCCCCGGCGAGGATCGCGTTGTGTTGCGCGTGTACGTCGCCCGAGCGGAACACGATATTGGCAGCGGGTACGGTTTGCCTGAGCCAGCGATGAAACGGCGCTCGCGCCTCGGGGTCGTCTGGTCCGACGAAACGGTGCCGCACGAAATCGTCGCAGCCCTCCGGCATCCCGTGCCGCGCCACGTAGCCCTCGCTGGCAAAGAGCGCGAAATCCTGTCGGAAGAACGGCTGTACCACGTTGTCGGGTTGATCCGGTGCGCTGCCCGCGCGTACCGCGACATGCGCCTCGCCGTATTCCAGCCGAAAGAGGCGGTCGCCGGTCAGGTATCGCACCACGAGATCAGGGTAGCCCTGCTGGAACTCTGCCAGCACCGGCGCGAGCAGGTGGCTCAGCCCGCCGATCGAGGTCACGACCAATTCGCCCGACACCTCGTTTCCGCGCCCCTTGATCCGGCCCGCCAGCTGGTGAAACTGATCGTCGGTCGCCTGCGCCACGCGCAGCAGGTCGTCGCCCGCCTCGGTGGGCGTGTAGCCGCGCGCATGCCGCTGAAACAGCCGCACGCCGAGCCGCTCTTCGAGCGCGTCGATATGGCGGATCACGGTGGCATGGTGCACGCCGAGCACCTCTGCCGCGCCGCTTACCGTGCCGACCCGCGCCACGTGAAAGGCGGTGCGCACCTCGTCCCAGTTCTCCATTGCCCGATCTCCCGCCCGCTTTGCGCGCAGTATGCGGTGCGGCGCGCGGCGGCGCAATCCGGCTTGTTCCCGTTAGATGCGCCGGGGGCCGGAAGCCTGGAAACTCTCAAGTCGTCAGGCCCGGTGATACGGGCTGCCCGCGAGGATCGAGGCGGCGCGGTAGAGCTGTTCGGCGAGCATCACGCGGGCGAGCATGTGCGGCCAGACCATGCGTCCGAACGAGAGCGCAAGATCGGCCCGCGCGCGCAGATCGGGGGCGAGCCCGTCGGCCCCGCCGATGAGAAAGGCCACGTCGCCGCGCCCGCTGTCGCGCCACCCGGCGAGGTGCCCCGCGAAATCGGGAGAGCCCATGACCTGCCCCCGCTCGTCGAGGGCCACCACCACGGCGCTGCGGGGGATCGCCCGGTCCAGCAGGGTGGCCTCGGCTTCCATGCCGCCGCCCTTGCGGTCCTCGACCTCGGTGACCGTGAGCGGCCCGAGCCCGAGGCCGCGCCCCGTCCGGTCGAAGCGGGTGGTGTAATCGTCGATCAGTGCGCGTTCCGGGCCGGTGCGCAACCGGCCCACCGCGCAGACATGCACGCGCATTCAGCTCTTGGCCGCTGCCTGCCCGGTAGGCAGCCACATTTTTTCGAGCTGGTAGAACTCGCGTACCTCGGGGCGAAACACGTGCACGATCACGTCGCCGGTGTCGATCAGCACCCAGTCGCCGGTTTCACGCCCCTCGGTGCGGGCTGGCACGCCGTGCTCGCGCTTGAGCCGGTCGACCAGCTTTTCCGAGATGGCCGAGACCTGGCGCGAGGAGCGGCCCGAGGCAATCACCATGTAATCGCCCATTGCCGTCTTGCCGCGCAGATCAATCTGCACGACGTCTTCGGCCTTGTCATCGTCGAGGGACTTGAGAATGGCGGCCAGCTGCGTTTCGCTATCGGCCTGATGCGGCGGGGTCATATGCGCCGCCGGGGAATCAGCGGCAGGGGCCGCGTGAGACATGAGAGACAGGACATCGTCCTCCTTGGCTATGCACCGCTACGCCCCGGTGCCGGACATGGGATCAAGGTAGCAAGAGACATGCGACTTTTCAATGAAGCGCGCAGGCGAGCGGGGTAATCGCGCGGGAACGTGCGTGAAATTTACCCACCCCGTGGCCCGTCCTCGAGCATCCGCACCTCGCGCTGGGGGAAGGGGATGGAAATGCCGTGCTCCTGGAACGCGTCCCACAGGGCCAGATAGACATTGCCGCGAATGTTGGTGAGGCCCTGCGTGGGATCGCGAATCCAGAAGCGCAGGATGTAGTCCACGCTGCTGTCGCCGAAGCCGGTGATGTGACACACCGTCGCCGGGGTGTCGAGAACGCGGTTCACGCCGCGGGCAGCCTCGGTGGCGATCTTTCGCACCTTGTGCGGATCGTCACCGTAGGCGGTGCCGAAATGGATGTCGAGCCGCACGAATTCGTCGGAATGCGACCAGTTGACCACCTGTCCGGTGATCAGGTCCTCGTTGGGGATGAGGTATTCGCGCCCGTCGCGCGTGGTGATCGAGACGTAGCGCGCGCCCAAGCTATTGATCCAGCCGAAGGTCTCGCCGAGGCTGATGACATCGCCGGGCTTGATCGACTTGTCGAGCAGGATGATAACGCCTGATACGAGGTTGGATACCACCTTTTGCAGGCCGAAGCCGAGCCCCACGCCGATCGCGCCCGACAGCACCGCGAGCCCCGTCAGGTCCACCCCGACCGTGCGCAGCCCGATGAAGAACGCCGCGCCGTAGAGCAGCACTTGCAGGAACTTGACCACAAGCACCTGCATCGAGGGCGAGATGTCCTGGTTCTTGCGCACCTGCGCGGCGCTCGCCGTCGAGACGAAGCGCGCCAGCGCGAACAGCACGCCGATGACGATCACCGCCTGCACGAGGAGCCACACCGAGAGCCGCGTCTCGCCAAGCTCGAAGGCCAAGCCTTCGAGCAGCGTCTGTGCCTCGTCGGTGAGGTTCAGGATGATGAGCGTTGCCCATGTCCAACCGGCATAGCGCACCAGCGCCCGCAGGAAGCCGTTGGCGATGAGCCGGGTCAGGATGGTGATCGTGAGCCAGGCCAGCGCCAGTTCGGCGAAGATAGAGAGCATGTAGGATCGGCTGGGCCAGGTGGTGGCGCGCAGTATCCATACCGTGGGCCACATGAGCATGACGAAGAAGATGAGCCGCAGCCGCCGGTGCAGCATCACCAGCAGCCGCATCCGCCATTTTGGCCAGCCCTCGCGCCGCCGCATCCAGTCGTGACAGAGCGGGCCGAGCAAGCGGTTGGCGAGATGCGCGGCGGCGAAGAGGGCCACGGCGATACCGACCTGGTAGGCGTTCCACGGGCGCAGAAGCCCGCGCAGGAACAGCTCTGCCTGCGCCCAGAGCCCGAGCGCGATGTCCTGAGTGAGGGTGACGGCGTCGCCTTCCATCCGCAGAGAGTGGCACGCGGCCCACATCGCCACAAGCCAGCACTGGACAAGAGCCGGGAATCCGGGTCTTTTCCTGCCGGATACGGAGGAGCGCCATGACCACAGCCCTGATCACCCATCCCGATTGCCTGCACCACGAGACGCCGCAGGGCCATCCCGAGCAGGTGGCGCGGCTGGTACGGGTGCTGGCGGCTCTGGAAGGCAAGGCGGTGGTCCGCGTGACCGCGCCGCTGGTGGCCGAGGACGACCTGCTGCGGGTGCATCCCAAGAGTTATGTGGACAGCATCCGCGCCGCCGCTCCAGCCGAGGGGATCGCGCAGCTTGACGCCGATACCTGGATGTCGCCCGGCAGCCTCGCCGCCGCACATCGCGCCGCCGGGGGCGCGGTGCGGGCGGTCGATCTGGTGCTTGCGGGTGAGGCCGGCAACGCCTTTGTCGCCACGCGCCCGCCCGGCCACCATGCCGAGCGCGAGACGCCGATGGGGTTCTGCCTCTTTGGCAACGTGGCGCTGGCGGCGAAACATGCGCTCGACCATCACGGGCTGGCGCGGGTGGCGGTGGTGGATTTCGACGTGCATCACGGCAACGGCACGCAGGACCTGCTGGAGGACGAGGCGCGGGCGCTGTTCATCTCGTCGCACCAGTTCCCGCTTTGGCCCGGCACCGGCACGGCGGACGAGACCGGGCCGCATGACACGGTGATGAACCTGCCCATCGCACCGGGCACCGGCTCGGAGGAGTTCCGGCGGCTCTATGAAGACAAGGTTTTTCCCCGGATCGAGGCGTTCGCGCCGGAGCTGATCCTCGTCTCGGCGGGGTTCGACGCGCATGCCGACGACCCGCTGGCCGATTTGCGGCTGGAGACCGAGGATTTTGCCTGGCTCACCGACCGGCTGTGCGATCTCGCCGACACGTTGTGCGGCGGGCGGCTGGTGAGCTGCCTGGAGGGTGGCTATGACCTCGACGCGCTGGCCGAGAGTGCCGCGGCGCATGTCGATCGGCTCATCGCGCGCGGGCTGGGCTGAGGGGGATGCGCGCCGGGCTGATCCTGCTGTGCCTCGCCTATGTGCTGAGCCAGTTCTTTCGCGCCTTTCTCGCCGTTCTGAGCGGCCCGCTGGAGCGTGATCTGGGCGCGACACCCGACGACCTGGCGTTTGCCTCGGGGCTGTGGTTCCTCGTTTTTGCCGTGATGCAGCTGCCTGTCGGCTGGGCGCTGGACCGCGTGGGACCGCGGCGCACCGCCGCCGTGCTGTTGCTGGTCGGCGGGGGCGGGGGCGCGGCCCTCTTTGCCGTGGCCACGGAGCCGGTGCATGTGAGTATCGCGATGGCGCTGATCGGGGTGGGCTGCGCGCCGGTGCTGATGGCGTCCTACTACATCTTTGCGCGGCAGTTTCCGCCCGCCAAGTTCGCCACGCTTGCGGCGCTCATGCTGGGCGTGGGCTCGGTGGGCAACCTCGTGGCCTCGTACCCGATGGCGTGGGCCGCCGAAACGATCGGCTGGCGCGCGGCGCTGTGGGGGTTGGCGGTGATCTCGGCGGTGGCGGCGGCGGGAATCGCGGCGCTGGTGCGCGACCCCGAGGCGGTCACGGGCGAGGCGCGCGGCTCGGTGCTCGACCTTCTGCGGATGCCCGTGCTCTGGGCGATCCTGCCGCTGATGTTCGTGGCCTACGCCCCCTCGGCGGCGCTGCGCGGGCTGTGGGCGGGGCCCTACCTGCGCGACGTGTTCGCGCTCGATACCGGCGCGGTGGGGCAGGCGACGCTGGTGATGGGCGTGGCGATGATCGCCGGGACGCTGACCTATGGCCCGCTCGACCGGCTGGTGGGCAGCCGAAAATGGGTGATCTTCGGCGGCAACCTGCTGGCGGCGCTGGCACTGGTGGCGCTGATCCTGTGGCCCGACCGGAGCCTTGGGCTGTCGGTGGCGTTGTTGGCGGTGATCGGCTTTGCCGGGGCGTCCTTCCCGGTGATCGTGGCGCATGGGCGGGCATTCATCCCGGCGCACCTGGCGGGGCGGGGGGTGACGCTGCTCAATCTCTTTGGCATTGGCGGGGTCGGTGTGGCGCAATTTGTCACCGGGCCGCTCCATGCCAGCATGTCGGCGCAGGGGGCGCTGGCCGGTCACGTGGCGATCTTCGGGCTGTTTGCCGGGGCGCTGGCGCTGGGGCTGGTGAGCTATCTCTTCAGCCGCGACAGCATGGGCTGAGCAAACCGCTTTTATCCCCCCGCCATTGCCTGTATGACCCGCCCCGCAACCCCGCTCAGGAGGCTTGATAAACATGGGTTACAGAATCGCCGTCGTCGGCGCCACGGGCAACGTGGGCCGCGAAATGCTCAACATCCTCGCCGAACGCGAGTTTCCGGTGGACGAGATCGCCGCGCTCGCCTCGCGCCGGTCGCTCGGCACCGAGGTGAGCTTTGGCGACCGAACTCTGAAGACGCAGGACCTCGACGCGTTCGATTTCACCGGCTGGGATATCGCGCTCTTTGCCATCGGTTCGGACGCAACAAAGGTCTACGCGCCCAAGGCGGCCAAGTCTGGCTGCATCGTGATCGACAACTCGTCGCTCTACCGCTACGACCCGGACGTGCCGCTGGTGGTTCCGGAAGTTAACCCCGAGGCGGTCGAGGGTTATGCCAAGAAGAACATTATCGCCAACCCCAACTGCTCGACCGCGCAGATGGTGGTGGCGCTGAAGCCGCTGCATGACCGGGCGCGGATCAAGCGCGTGGTGGTCTCGACCTATCAATCGGTGT
Organism: Roseovarius nitratireducens; assembly: GCF_002925845.1. Lineage (GTDB taxonomy): Bacteria > Pseudomonadota > Alphaproteobacteria > Rhodobacterales > Rhodobacteraceae > Roseovarius > Roseovarius nitratireducens. The sequence continues at coordinate 207,056 of NZ_PDNI01000074.1, forward strand.
CGGGCTCGGGCAAGGACGGCATCGACGAGCTTTGGGATCAGACCAAGGCGGTCTACAACCCGACGGATGATTACGAGGCCAAGGTCTATCCCAAGCAGATCGCCTTTAACGTGATTCCGCATATCGACGTGTTCCTCGAGGACGGCCAGACCAAGGAAGAGTGGAAGATGGTCGCCGAGACCAAGAAGATTGTCGACCCGAAGATCAAGGTCACCGCAACCTGCGTGCGGGTGCCGGTGTTCGTCGGTCACGCCGAGGCGATCAATATCGAGTTCGAGGATCATCTCGACGAGGCCGAAGCGCGCGATATCCTGCGCGAGGCGCCGGGGATCATGGTGATCGACAAGCGCGAGGATGGCGGCTACGTCACGCCGATCGAATGCGTTGGAGATTACGCCACCTTCATCAGCCGCATCCGGCAGGACCCCACCATCGACAACGGCATCAACCTGTGGTGCGTCAGCGACAACCTGCGCAAGGGCGCCGCGCTCAACGCCGTGCAAATCGCCGAGACGCTGGGACAGCGGGTGCTGAAGAAGGGCTGACCTAAGAGCGAGGCAATCTTGGCGGGCGCGGCCATTTGGGCGCGCCCGTTCGCGGTCGGGTGGATGCTCGCGCCACTGGAACGTGACGCTTTTATGTCGTATACATGAACAGCGCGTAACAGTTTCACGAAATCCGGCATGCCCATGTCTGTCTCCCCTGTCTCCCCTGTCTCAGATCGGTCTCAGCCGGGCTTTGCCGTCGCGGTCGAACGTGTCCTTCTGGGGCTTGTTGTTCTGGTCCTGCTGATAACGATCTACTATCACGCCACAGATCACGAGACATTCAAGTACTGGTTCGCCGCCGAGGACGGGCCGGTGGAATGGGGCACCTTTGCCTTTCTTTCCCTCGGCTGCGTGCTGCTCTTGCGCAAGGCAGGCCGCATCAAGGCGCGGCGCGGGCTTGGCGCGGCGATGCTGATGGGGCTCTACGCGTTTCTCTTCCTCTTCGCGGCGGGCGAGGAAATCTCCTGGGGCCAGCGGGTTTTCGGCTGGGAAGCGGGCGAGTTCTTTACCGAGCGCAGCGAACGGGCCGAGACCAACATCCACAACATGAAGATCGGTGAATACAACCTCAACAAGGTGATCTTCGGCAGCACGTTGACGGCAATTTTGCTGCTCTACCTGCTGGTGTTGCCGCCGCTTTACTCGCGTTGGCCGCTCATCAGAGGGCTGGCAGGGCGCATGGTCATCCCGGTGCCCCGGCTCCATCATGCCGCGCTGGCGCTCATTGGCTCGCTGGTGATGTGGTACGTGATCGACCTGCCCCGCAACTGGGAGGTGTACGAGTTGGTCTTTGCGCTCATCGCCGCGTCGATCTTTCTGCGCCCGCAAAACCCCGAGACGTTTCGCTGAACGTGGCTCACACCCCCTTGAAAAGAGACATGACATGACCAGATTGCCCGTGCTCGACCAGGTTTTGCTGGCGCTCGTCGTCGCCAATATCCTCGCGTTGATCGTCTTTCACTTCGTTCAGACGGATATCTTTCACACCGTCTATGCCATAGAGGACGGCCCGGCGGAATGGGCCACGGCGGTACTGCTGTTTCTCTCTTTCACCGTGCTGGCGCGGCATGCGCTGCGCTTTGCCGGGGCGGGCGAGCGGCGGGCGGTGGTGACGATGGCGGTGGGTGCATTTCTGTTCTTCTTCGCCGCGGGAGAGGAGATTTCCTGGGGGCAGCGGATTTTCGGCTGGCAGGCGCCCGAGATCATCACCGACAACAGCCACCGTGCCGAGACCAACCTGCACAACCTCAAGGTGGGGGACGTCAAGCTCGTCAAGGTGCTGTTCGGCAACGTGCTGACGGTGGTGCTGTTGGGCTGGCTGGTGGGGCTGACGCTGCTCTATGCCCGCTCGGCGCGGATCGCGGCATGGGCGGATCGCTGGGCCGTTCCGGTGGCGGGCCATCGCCACGCGGTGCTGGTGCTGGCCGCGTCGGTGGTGATCGCGGTCGTGGACCTGCAACGCAAGTGGGAAGTCTACGAGTTCATCTTCAGCCTCGTGGCGCTGTCGATCTTTCTCTACCCGCAGAACGGCCATGTCTTTGCCCGCAAGTCGGACCCGGTGCCGGCGGACGCGAGGACCGGGCCGCGCGACGCTTGATGCGCGGCGCGGCTTGGGATACCCGCCTGTCATCGTATCCCTGATGGAAGGCCCTGGCCATGTTTCGTCTGACTGACCGCTCGAACCTGAGCCATGCCGATGTCGTGCTCTTCGGTCTCGGCTATGCCACGCTGATCTTTACCGTCGGTTATTACGTCACCGGTTTGCACGATGAGTTTCGCACGGGGTTTGCCATCGAGGACGGCCCGGTGGAATGGGGCACGGCGGTGTGCCTGCTGCTGTCGTCGCTGGTGCTGCTGCGCAACGCGTGGGCCCTACGCGGGCGCGGCGCGCTGGCAGTGGTGCTGACGGCTTTCTACGCGCTCGCCTTCTTCTTTGGCGCGGGAGAGGAAATATCCTGGGGCTACCGGCTGTTCGACTGGGAAGCGTCGGAGTTTTTCCGTCAGAACAACGCGCAGGGCGAGACCAATATCCACAACCTCGTGGTGGGTGACGTCAAGCTGGTAAAGACGCTGTTCGGCAGCGGGCTGACGCTGGCGATCCTGCTCTACCTGCTGGTGTTGCCGCTTGTTTACGCGCGGGTGGGTGCGCTGGCGCGTCTCGCGGACCGGCTTGCGATTCCGGTGGCGGATACCCGGCATATGATCCTCGCGCTGGTGGCGACGGTGGTGATCGTGGCGGTGCAGATGATGACCAAGTGGGAAAGCTACGAGTTCGTGTTCAGCCTGCTGACGGTGTCGATCTTCCTGCGGCCACGCAACGCTGAAAAGGTCACGTGAGCGGGCAGGGCGTTCACTCCACCACGCGCACGCTGTCGCGCGCGCGGGTGAGCGCGGCCTGCCGCGGCCCGTGCAAACGTGAGACGAGCACGCCTTGCGCGGCCTCGTCGGCCAGGCCCAGAGCGTCGAGCGCGGCCTCGATATTGGCGGCGTTCTCGGCCAAGCGGGGGCGCTGGCCCATGTTGTGACGGCTGCCGCCCTCGGGCTCGGGGCGGGTGAGGCCGAAGTGATCGGCCACGGCAGGCAGCGCGCCCTCGGCCTCGATATTCACGGCCATGAAATCACGCCGCCCCTCGAAATGCGTCAGCACCCAGGCGAACCAGTCTGCGCGGCGGTGCGCCTCGTTGATGAAGTTCTGCACGCTGAACACCTTCTGGTGATGTGCGGCGATGCTGACGAGATAGGGGCGCAGGGGCCGGAAATTGAGGATGAACCGGGCGTTGGGATAGGTCCGGTCGTAGGCCGCCACCGGGCGCACCTGCCCGAAATCAGAGAACGCGTCGAAGCGCCCGGTTTGCCAGTCCTTCGAGTCATGGTAGCTGCGCAACCCGTTGGCCTCGAACAGCTTGTGCAGCGAGGTGGTGCCGCAGCGTGGGTGGCCGATCACGAAATACTTGGCCGCCTGCCGGTCGCCCTTGGGCGTGAAGAGGAAATGCAGCCGCATCCGCGCGCGGATCACGGCGAAGGCCACGTCGTTGAGGTCGGTGGTGCGGCGTCCGTCGGTCATCAGATGATTTCGTCCTCATCGAAGAGCGCGCCCACGTCGAGATGGGCGCTGATGCCCTCGGCGGCGGCCGCGGCGCGGGCGGTTTCGGCGACGTGAAAGAGCGCGTCGCCCTCGTAGACCACCGGCATGTTCGTGCGTCCGATCAGGATGCCGGTCTGGTCGCTGACGATCTCGCTCTCGACATCGCCGAAGGCATTTGCCACCGCTCCCAGCACGGTGCCCGGCGCGACCGCATCCCCGAGCCCCACGAAGCCGCGAAACAGCCCGCCGCGCGGCGCGCGATACCACGACGAGGTGCGTGCGCGTACAGGTCGTGCCTTGGCCCGCGGCACGCCCTTGGCCGCGATCATGCCCAGCCGGCGCATCACCCGCAGCGTGCCCGCCACCCCGGCGCGCGCCGCCGCCTCGTCGAAACGCAACCCCTCGCCGCCCTCGTAGAGCAGGACGTCGACGCCCGCCTCCTCTGCGGCCATGCGCAGCGAGCCGTCGCGCAGGCTGGATTCCATCATCACCGGCGCACCGAAGGCGGCACCGAGATCGGCCAGCCGCTCGTTGTCGGGCGTGAGGCGGATCTGCGGCAGGTTGGAGCGGTGGATCGCCGCCGAGTGCAGGTCGATCCCGACGTCGGAGCGGCGTACCACCTCTTCCATGAAGATATGCGCCAGTTGCGAGGCCATCGACCCCGCCGAGAGGCCCGGAAAGACGCGGTTGAGGTCGCGCCGGTCGGGCAGGTAGCGCGAATGGTTGAGAAATCCGAAGGTGTTGACGATCGGCACCGCCAGCAGCGTGCCTGCCATCGACCGCAGCGGCGTGGCGCGCAGCAGGCGGCGCACGATCTCAACCCCGATCACCTCGTCGCCGTGGATTGCCGCCGACACGAACAGAACCGGCCCCTTGCGCCGCCCGTGGATCACCTCGACCGAGAGATGCACCGGCGTGTGATTGGAAAGCTGGCTCACGGGGATGTCGACGCGGGCGCGGGTGCCCGGTGCGACCTGCTGGCCGCCGATCTCGAAATGGGTGCGCCGCGCCATGTGCCGCCTCTTTGCCGTGCGTGGTTCTATGGAGGCTTAGGCAATCGCGGTGCGGCTGTCCATGCCGTGCCCCGCTTGATCGCGTGCCGCCGCGTCGCTAAGCGGGGTTATGCAATCCCTCTTGCCCGCCCGATGCCCCGTCTGCCGCGCCGAGAGGCTCGCGGATTTCGGGCTGTTCGACGGCAAGGGATACTGGCGCTGCGACGCCTGCGGGGCGCGCGGGATGAACCCCGGCCATTACCCCGATGCCGCCACCGAGCGGGCCGAGTATGACCGGCACGAGAACGCGGTGGACGATCCGGGCTACCGCCGGTTCCTCGACCGCCTCGCCTCGCCGCTTCTTGCGCGGCTCGCGCCCGGCGCGCGGGGGCTCGATTACGGCTGCGGCCCGGGCCCGGCGCTGGCCGCGATGCTGCGCGAGGCGGGGCACGCGGTGGCGCTCTTTGATCCCTTCTACGCCCCCGATCCCACGCCGCTGGCCGATTCCTATGATTTCATCACCTGCACCGAGGTGGCCGAGCATTTCCACCGCCCTGCGGAGGAATTCGACCGGCTGGGCGCGATGCTGCGCCCGGGTGGCTGGCTGGCGGTGATGACCTGCTTCCAGACCGATGATGCGCGGTTCGGCGGCTGGCATTACCGCAAGGACCCCACCCACGTGGTGTTCTATCGCGCCGAGACCTTTGCCACGCTCGCCGCCGCGCGTGGCTGGTTCTGCGAGGTGCCGTGCAAGGACGTGGCGCTCTTGCGGGTGCCGGGCCCATGACCACGATCCTGCACGAGGAACGGCTGGCAACCGTGGTTGCGACCGTGACAGAGACCGGTGCGCGCACGGTGCTCGACCTGGGCTGTGGCGATGGCGATCTGGTGCTGCGGCTGGCGGGCGTGGCGGGGATCGGGCGGGTCACCGGGATCGAGATTGACGCCGAACGGCTCCGGCGCGCGCAAACGCGGCTGGCCGGGTTGCCTGCGGGGCGCGCGCGGGTACAACTGGCCTGCGCCTCGCTCACGCAGGCGCATTCCAATCTGGCGGGCTATGACTGCGCCTGCCTCGTCGAGGTGATCGAGCACCTGCCGCAAGCGGATATCAACCGGCTGGAGCGTGCGCTGTTTGGCGGGATGCGGCCTGGCCACGTGATCGTGACCACGCCCAATGCCGAGTACAACCCCGTCCTCGGTGTGCCACCGCACCGCTTTCGCCACCCCGATCACCATTTCGAATGGGACCGGGCGCGCTTTGCCCGCTGGGGGCGGGGGGTGGCGGCGCGCAATGGCTATACGGTGACGTTTCGCGATATATGCGGCGCGCATCCCGACCTCGGCGGCGCAAGTCAGATGGCGGTGTTCCGGCGCGGGGATCAGTCCCCGTAGCGGGCGACGAAGCGGCGCAAGATGCGCTCGGGCGCGTGGACATCCGCGGCGCGGCACATGGCGATGAGGTCATCCGCTGTCTCGGGGGCGAAATAGCCCTTGTGTCGGTAGATGCGGATGCGCGTTTCGAACCCGGCGGCGTCAGCCTCGGGGTGAAACTGCGTGGCATAGACGTTGCGCCCGTAACGCACCATCTGGAATGGGCACGTGGGCGAGGCGACGAGATGAGTGCAGCCCGAGGGCAGTTCCTGCAGCGCCTCCTTGTGGCCGACGAAGGCGCTGAACTGCGCGGGCAGGCCGGCAAGTAGCGGGTCGTCGGCGCCCTCGTCTGTGAGGGCGCATTCGGCGGTGCCCACCGGCTCGCCATGGGCGCGCTTGCTCACGTCGGCGCGCAGGTGCTTGCCGAGGATGCCGATGCCGTAGCAACAGCCGAGAAACGGCAGGTCGCCCCCGGTGATTGCGGGCATGAGCGACAGCACCTGATCCTCGATGCGCGCCTCGACGGGGGATTTCTCGTTCGGCGCGTCGCTCACGCAGCCGGGGCCGCCGCCGACGATCACCCCGGCATGGTCGGCAAGCCGCAGGTCGGCGGGCAGCGATTGCTGATCGAGGCGGATGCGGCGCACGCGATCGTTTGCCAACCCGCCCTTGCGCAGGATGGCGGTGAATTCGTCGTCGGCGGCTTCGGTCTCGGGGCGCAATTGCAGGACGAGAAAGGGCTTGGTCATCGGCGGCTCCGGCTGCTGCGACAGGCTTGCCCCGGGCGGGCGGTCCCGTCAAGCGCGCGCGGGCGCGGCTTGATTCCGCGGATGAAAGGGATAGGGTGCGCGCGTGCCTGCAACAGCGAGGATCCCACCATGCCCCAACGTCTTCACCTTGTCTTCGGCGGTGAGCTGGTCGATCCGTCGCGCACCGAATTCCGCGACGTGAACGACCTGCACATCGTGGGAATTTTCCCCGATTACGCGAGCGCCCACGACGCCTGGAAGGCCGAGGCGCAGCGCACGGTGGACAACGCGCACACGCGCTATTTCATTGCCCACCTTCACCGGCTGCGCGACGAAGAGCGCGAAGCCTCGTCCACCGAAGAGCTTGGCTAGGCGGCCATGAGGCGTTCGCTGGGCCTTGCGGCCTATCTCGCGCTCGCGCGGCGCGGTGGACAGGCAGGTGCCCCGCCCGACAGGCCCCGGCCCGGCGGTCGTGTGGTCTGGGCCCATGCGGTGGACATGGCGCGCGCGCGCGCGCTCGCGGGGCTGGCGCGGCAGCTGGCGCAGCACCGCCCGGACATCTCGATGGTGATGACTATGCCTGCCGACGGGGCGGGGGCGGATGCGGAGGGGCGCGCGCTGCGCGGCCCGGCCATCCGCCAGGCGCTTCCGCCCGATACCATCCCGGCGGCGGAGGTCTTCCTCAACCATTGGCGGCCCGACCTGTGCCTGTGGAGCGGCGGCGACTTGCGACCGGCGCTGCTGATCTGCGCGGCGCGCGAGGGCGTGCCGCTGTGCCTCGTGGATGCCGAGGAGGCGCTGCTGGAGCGGTCGCGCTGGCCCTGGCTGCGCGACCTGCCGCGCGCGGTACTGGCCGAATTCACCGAGATACACGCACGCGACGAGGCGGCGGCGCGTCAGGCGCGGCGGATGGGTGCGGACCCGGCCCGCGTACACGTGACCGGTGTGCTTCAGGAGGAAGCGCTGGCGTTGCCCTATCGCGAGGACGATCACGAGACCCTCGCGCGGCTCATGCGCACGCGGCCCGTGTGGCTCGCGGCAATGGTGCAGCCAGACGAGATCGAAACCGTGCTGGGCGCGCATCGCGAGGCGAGTCGCGCGGCGCATCGCTGTGTGCTGATCGTGGTGCCCGACGACCCCGAGCAGAGCGCCGGGATCGCGGAACGAATCGCGGCGCAGGGGTGGCGATACATCACCTGGTCCGAAGGTGCGCTGCCCGACGAGACGACGCAGGTGATCCTCGCCGACACAAGCGGCGAGATGGGGCTGTGGTACCGGCTGGCGCCGATCTGTTTCATGGGCTCGTCGCTTGTCTCCGGTCATCACGGGCGCGATCCAGACGAACCCGCCGCGCATGGCTCGGCTATCCTCTACGGGCCGAATGTGGCGCGCTATCTGCACCGCTATTCGCGCTATGCCGAGGCCGGGGCCGCACGGATCGTTCGGGACACTGACACGCTTGCCGTAGCGGTGCAGGCACTGCTGCCACCGGATCGTGCGGCGACCATGGCGCATGCGGCGTGGGAGGTGGCCTCTCGCGGGGCCGAGGTGACAGACCAGGTGGTGGAGATGGTGCTCGACACGCTCGACCGGCGCGCGGCGGCGGAGACATGAGGCCCCCCGCGTTCTGGGACGCGCCGCCGGAGCGGCCCGGCCTGCGCGCGCGGCTGCTGGCACCGCTGGGCGCGCTCTATGCCCGGGCGACGGCGCGACGGCTGGCGCGGGGCGGCGGCTGGCAGGCACCGGTGCCGGTGATCTGCGTGGGCAACATCAACGCGGGCGGCACCGGCAAGACGCCGACGGTGCAGGCGGTGGTGATGCGGCTGCGTGACCGGGGCTTTGCCCCGGCGATCCTGTCGCGCGGGCATGGCGGGCGGCTGGCCGGGCCGGTGGGTGTCGATCCGAAAATGCACAGCGCCGGGGACGTGGGCGACGAGCCGCTGCTGGCGGCGGACTTCGCGCCCACGTGGGTGGCGCGCGATCGCGTGGCCGGCGCCCGTGCGATTTGCGCTGGGGGGCAGGCGGATTGCATCGTGATGGATGACGGGTTCCAAGATCCGGCGCTTGCCAAGGACATCTCGATCCTCGTGGTGGATGCCGCGCGCGGGTTCGGCAACGGGCGTTGCCTGCCCGCCGGGCCGCTGCGCGAGCCGGTGGCGACGGGCATGGCGCGGGCCGACCTGGTCCTGTCGGTCGGGGATGCGGCGGCGCAGGAGGTGTTTGCCAACCGATGGGGAGGCGCCATCACCGTGCCGCATATCCGCGCGCGGCTGGCACCGTTGCAGACTGGTATGGACTGGACCGGTGCGCGGGTATTGGCCTTTGCGGGGATCGGTCATCCGGCCAAGTTCTTTGCGACGCTGCGCGCGCTTGGGGCAGAGCCGGTGCGCGAGGTGGCGCTGTCCGATCATCAGCCGCTGACGCGGGCGCTGATGGCGCGGTTGCTGCGCGAGGCGGCGCAGAGCGGCGCGCAGCCCGTGACCACGGAAAAGGACGCGGTCCGCCTGCCTGCCGATCTGCGGCGGCAGGTGATGGTGGTGCCGGTGCGGCTCGATGTGGCGGATTGGGGGCCGTTCGACGCGGCGCTCGACCGCTGCGGAATCGGCGGCGCGCCACGCTGAGGCGCCGCGCCGCCCATGCCAGCGCTTATCCGGCCGCCAGCTTCTCGTCGATGATGGCCTTGAGCTCGTCATAGGGCATGTTGGAGTATTTCTGCCCGTCGATGATGAGCGTGGGGGTGGAATTCACCTCGTGCGCCTGGGCGTTTTCCTGGTACCAGCCGACCAGCGCCTGCGCCTTGTCGCGGTCGTTGAGGCAGGCCTCGACCGCGTCGGGCGCGATCCCCGCCACCTTGCCGATGCGGCGCAGGTTATCGGCGATGGTGGCCGGGTCGCCCTGCGTCCATTCGCGCTGCTGCTCGTAGAGCACGTCGGCGATGCCGAAGAATTTTTCCCCGCCGCCGCAGCGCGCGACCATCGACGCCCAGAGACCGAACCGGTCGAAATACACGTCGCGATAGACGAAACGCACCTTGCCGGTGTCGATATAGTCGGCCTTGAGCTGTTTGAACGGCCCCTTGTGGAAATTGGCGCAATGCGGGCAGGTGAAGGAGGCGTATTCCATCACCGTCACGCTGGCGTCCTCGGGACCGAGGGCCATTTCGGTGATCTCGGGCGCGGTGGTCGCGGTGCTTTCCTCCTGTGCCTGCGCGGGTGAGATCAGGGTGGCAAGCGCGAGCACGCCCGCGGCGAAGAGATGTTTCATCCGGATGATCCTTTTGTTCGTGTCGGTCTGGTCAATACGTTGCGCGCGAGCCGTTCCAGCGCGGCGCGCAGATCCTTGTCGGCCACCGGGGCGGTCATGTCGTGCGCCCGGGCCGCCACCTCGGGCGGAGGGTCGGCGGGGGTGTGGGGCGGCTCGCGATGCGTGAAATCCGCCTGTCCCTCGGCAAAGCCGGTGGGCGATGTCTGCGTCAGGCGTATGCGCGAGATGGCGTTGTAGCCATAGACCGCGTTGATCCGTTCGCGCAGAACCTCCTTCTGCATCTCGAGCATGGGGGCCTGTGCGCCTGTGGTGAGGATGGTGAGCGTGGCCCCCATCCCCTGCCGGGCATAGGACACCTCGACGGGGCGGGCGATGGCGGCGATCGTGTCGCCGGCGATCTCGGGCCAGTGGGTGAGCAGGCGTGACTGCGCAAAGCCGCGCTGTTCCGAGACGCGACGGATGCTCGGCTGCAACAGCGCCGAGGTGCGTTTGAAGCCTCGTGATCCGCGCGCGGCTGCGGCCATGCTTGGCACCCTCCCTCGTGGCGCTAATCTATGTCATGTGGCAGGGGATACCAGACCCGATTGCAGGCGAGGGGATAAACCGTGCGTGAATATGCCGATCCGGACGCCCTGCTGGCGTGGTATGACACCCATGCCCGCAACTTGCCGTGGCGCGTGGGGCCGCGCGACCGGGCAGCCGGGCTCTGGCCCGACCCTTACCGTGTGTGGCTGTCGGAGGTGATGCTGCAACAGACCACGGTGGCCGCCGTGCGCGGCTATTTCGAGCGGTTCACCGCGTTGTGGCCCACCGTCGCCGATCTTTCAGCGGCAGACGACGCGCAGGTGATGGGGGAATGGGCGGGGCTGGGATATTACGCCCGGGCACGCAACCTGTTGAAATGCGCGCGCGTGGTGGTGGCCGATCACGCCGGGTGCTTTCCCGACAATCGCGAGGGCCTGATGGCGTTGCCCGGCATCGGCCCTTACACCGCCGCCGCGATCGCGGCCATTGCCTTTGACCGGCCAGAGGTGGTGGTGGATGGCAATGTCGAGCGGGTGATGGCGCGGCTGTGGGATATCCGCACGCCGCTGCCCGCCGCCAAGCCGGTGATTCGCGCCGCGGCCGCGTGGCTCACACCAGCGGATCGGTCCGGTGACTACGCGCAGGCGGTGATGGATCTGGGCGCGACGGTCTGCACGCCGCGCGCGCCCGCCTGCGGGGTCTGCCCGTGGATGGCGGCATGCGCGGGCCGCGCGACCGGCGTGGCCGCCGATCTGCCCGCGAAGGCCCCGAAGAAGGCCAAGCCGCTGCGGCTGGGCCATGCCTATGTCGCGCGGCGCAGCGATGGCGCGTGGTTGCTGGAGCGGCGGGCGGAAAGTGGTCTGCTGGGCGGGATGCTGGGCTGGCCGGGCAGCGATTGGGGAATGGATCCCGTCCCCGCCCCGCCGGTCGCTGCGCATTGGCGCGACATTGGTGTCGAGGCGCGGCACACCTTTACCCATTTCCATCTGCGGCTGCGTGTGCATGTCGCCGAAGTGGGGCACGAGGCTGCGCCTGAGCGCGGAGATTTCCTGCCGTCTGCGGCGTTTCGCCCCTCGGAGCTGCCCACCGTGATGCGAAAGGTATTTGACCTAGCACGGACGGCGTTCGACACTGGGGGGCAGTGATACGCGCAATCGCGAGGACAATCCCATGATACCCGCCGATCAGGTCGCCCGGTTCCAGCGTGTGTTGCCATTCTGGATGTCGTTCCTGCTTGTTCCCGTCGCGCTCCTTGGGGCGCTCCACGGTGGCTGGACAGTGATCCTGCTGCCAGTGGTTACGTGGTATTTCTTTACGTTGCTCGACGCGTTTCTCGGGCTCTACACCGAGAATGCGGATCCGGCGACGCCCGAGGACCGGCTGACCTGGTATCGCGCGATCACGCTCGCCTGGGTGCCGGTGCAATTCGCGCTGCTCTACTGGATGATCTGGTATGTCACCGGGCCGGGGGACGCGCATCTCGGGGCGCTGGAGACGATCGTGCTGTTGTTTGGGGTTGGCGTGGTCACCGGCACGGTGGGGATCAATTACAGCCACGAATTGATGCACCAGAAGGATCGTGGCGAGCGGTTCCTGGGCGATGTGCTGCTGGCGATGGTGCTCTATTCGCATTTCCGGTCCGAGCATCTCCTGGTGCACCATCGCTATGTTGGCACGCCGCGCGACCCGGTGACGGCGCGATATAACGAGGGGTTCCATCGGTTCTTTCCACGGGTGCTGCGGCAATGCTGGCAATCGGCGTTCCGTGCCGAGCGCGAGAAGCTGGCGCGCAAGGGGCGCGGATGGACCGATGCGCGCAATCCGTTCTGGCGCTACTGGGCCATGCAGGGATTCATGCTGTTGCTGGCGGTTCTGATTGGTGGCGGTGTGGGGTTGCTGCTGTTCCTGTTGCAGGCCTTCGTTGCCGTCTGGCAATTGGAACTGGTGAATTACATCGAGCATTACGGGCTCACGCGCAAGCATCTGGGCGATGGCAAGTACGAGCATGTGCAGCCGCGCCATAGCTGGAACGCGGCGCACAAGGCATCGAACTGGCTGCTCATCAACCTGCAACGCCATTCCGACCACCACTACAAGCCCGACCGCCGCTTCCCGCTGTTGCAGAATTACGGAGCGGATGAGGCGCCTCAGCTTCCCCACGGCTACCCGATCATGACGATGGCGGCGATGGTGCCGCGGCTGTGGCGACGGATCATGAACCCGCGCGTGCGACGCTGGCGGCAGATGTACTACCCCGAGATCACCGACTGGCGCGCCTATAACAAGGCGGCCAATCCGATGCCGCGCTGAACTGTCAGGCGGGATCGGCGGTCGGCAGCGTCGGGGTGGAGTATTTGCCCCAAGAAGAAATGGAGGCGTCCCAGAAAGAAGGCCCCCGCCGATCGGGCGGGGGCCTTGCCGTGTCAGAGTTGCGGAGCCGGTGTCACCCTTTGCGGTGCTTGATCGGTTTCCATATCCGCTTGTTGGTGAGGTAGAGCAGCACCGACAGCACGGTGAGGAAGATCACGCCCGTCAGGCCCGCGTCCTTGCGCGCCATCATCTTGGGCTCTGCCGTCCACATCAGGAAGGCGGCAACATCCTCGGCCTCCTGCTCCAGCGTCGCCGCGGTGCCGTCGTCGAATTCGACATCGTCGCCCCAGAGTGGCTGTGCCATGGAAATCCAGCTTCCGGGCACGGTCGGGTGGCCGTGCTCGTCCTTGCACTCATCGGGGTACCCGCCGGCGGTAAAGGCAGAGTTGTAGGAGCCAGGGAAGTCCTCGGGAGCACATTCCGGCGACTCGTGATAGCCGGTCATCAGCGAGTAGATGTACTCCGGTCCGCCCATGCCGTTGAAGAGCTGCGAGAGCCCGGTGCCGTAGGGGCCGTGGAACCCGGCGCGCTTCTTCGCCATGAGCGACAGGTCCGGTGCGCTTTCCAGCTGCGACATCGGGAAATGATCCGTCGGCTTCGCGGTCCGGAAATCGTCGAGATCGTCGTCATAGACCTCGAATTGCTCGGAATAGGCGCGCATCTGGTCAGCGGGCAGGTGCGGCCCGCCCTCATCGGCAAGCGTACGCAGCGGCACGTATTGCAGCCCGTGGCAGGCCGAGCAGACCTGCGTGTAGACCTTGAGGCCACGCTGCAACTGCAACTGGTCGAACTTGCCGAAGGGCCCCTCGAAAGAGAAGGCCACATCCTCGATATGCCCCTCACCCCCGGCGGCGAATGCGCCGCCGGTCGAGAGGGACAGGGCCGCGAGGGCCGCAATGCCTGTTTTTCTGAACATTGTCATCCGTCCTTTCTCATTCGGCGGGCGTTTGGGCCTTGCCATAATGTGCATCGAAATCGTCTTCGATGGTGGCAGGCTGTGCCTCGGGTTTCTCGATTACGCCCAGAAGCGGCAGTATCACCAGGAAGTAGGCGAACCAGTAGGCCGCACCGATGAGCGAGATGATGGAATACGGCGGCTCTGCGGGCATCGCACCGGCCCACATCAGCACCACGAAATCGACAACCAGAAGCCAGAACCACCATTTGAACATCGGCCGGTACCGTCCCGAGCGCACCGAGGAGGTATCGAGCCACGGCGCCAGCGCCATCACGATGATGGAGCCGAACATCGCCAGCACACCGAAGAACTTGGCATTGATGATCCCGCCGGTGATCCAGCTTGCGAACATCACCACCCAGACGTCGGAGGTAAAGGCGCGCAGGATCGCGTAGAAGGGCAGGAAATACCATTCCGGCACGATATGCGCGGGCGTGAGGAGCGGGTTGGCCTCGATATAGTTGTCGGGATGCCCGAGGTAATTGGGCATGAACCCGACGATCGCGAAGAAGATCACCATGATCACCGCGAGGGCGAAAAGATCCTTGATCACGAAATAGGGCCAGAACGACACGGTGTCCTTCTGGGCCTCGGTCTTGGAGCCGCGGCGCACGTCCACCCCGGTGGGGTTGTTGTTGCCGGTGGTGTGGAACGCCCAGATATGCAGCGCCACCAGCGCCGCGATCACGAAGGGCAGCAGGTAGTGCAGCGAGAAGAAGCGGTTGAGCGTGGCATTGTCCACCGCCGGTCCGCCGAGAAGCCAAGTCTGGATCGCTTCGCCGATGAAGGGAATCGCGCCAAAGAGACCGGTGATCACCGTGGCCCCCCAGAACGACATCTGACCCCAGGGCAGAACGTAGCCCATGAAGGCGGTGCCCATCATCGCGAGGTAGATCAGCATGCCGATGATCCAGGTGACCTCGCGCGGGGCCTTGTAAGAGCCGTAATAGAGCCCGCGGAAGATGTGCAGGTAGACCGCGACAAAGAACAGCGAGGCACCGTTCATGTGCAGGTAGCGGATGAAATGCCCGCCATTCACGTTGCGCATGATATGCTCGACCGAGGCAAAGGCCATGTCGACATGCGGCGTGTAATGCATCGCGAGGATGATGCCCGTGACGATCTGCAACACGAGGCAGAAGGTCAGGACGATCCCCCAGATCCACATCCAGTTGAGGTTCTTGGGGGTGGGAATCATGATGGTGTCATAGAGCAGCCCGACGATGGGCAGACGATTGTGCAGCCACTTCTCGCCGTTCGTCTTGGGCTCGTAATGATCGTGTGGAATTCCGGACATGTGCGCGTTTCCTTATCCCAGTTGGATCGTCGTATCGTCGACGAATTCGGCCACGGGAATCCAGAGGTTCTCGGGCGCGGGGCCTTTGCGGATGCGTCCCGCGGTGTCGTAGTGAGAGCCGTGGCAGGGGCAGAACCAGCCGCCGAAGTCACCGGCGCCATCGCCGATCGGCACGCAGCCCAGGTGGGTGCAGACGCCGATCATCACCAGCCATTCGCCCGCCTCGTCCAACGTGCGGTTCTGGTCGGCGGCGGACAGCGACATGTCGTTGCGGTTCTGCGCGTTGGTGTCGGGCAGTTCCGACAGGTCCACCGAACGCGCCGCCTCGATTTCCTTTTCCGTGCGGCGACGGATGAAGACCGGCTTGCCGAGGAACTTGACGCTGATCTGCGTGCCCGGATCGACCCCGCCCACATCGACACGGATCGAGGACAGGGCCTGCACATCCGCCGACGGGTTCATCTGGTTGACCAGCGGCCAGATCGCCGCTCCTGTGGTGACGGCACCCGCCCCTGCTGTGGCGTAGTAGAGGAAATCCCTCCGGGTGCCTTCGTGATCTTCTGCGTGGGACACGAGGTTACTCCATTCTGTCAGTGGCGGTCACGGCCTCATGAGGTTTTGTCCGGGGACTCTCCCCGACCTTCACTCTGCGGCTATTTAGCGAGGCTTTGGCAAGGCGTCCAGCCTGCTGCGCCCCAAGATGTGATCGAAGCGCGATTGTGTCGCGCTTGTCGGTGGGCATTTCCGGGTATAAGGACGCATTAGACGCGTATTCCCTCGTAGTGCAAGGTCCCGGACATGCTCGATTCTATCAAAGTCGCCGCCGCAGCGCTCATGCTGATGGCTACACCTGCCGCCGCCGAACTAGAGCTGAGCCTCTATCTTGGCACGCAGAGCGCCCACAGCGACAGTGACTCGGTGCGCCTGCCGGGGGCGGCCGCGCCGGTGAGCCGCGACATCGACTGGCGGGTGAAGCCGTTCGACAACCCGCTCTATTACGGCGGTCGCGCCACGTGGTGGATGCAGAACGATTTCGGCTTCGGCATCGAGGGTACCCATGCCAAGGCCATCGCCTCGGCCTCTGACCGCGCCGCGCTGGGCGTCGACAAGCTCGAATTCACCGATGGGCACAACATCCTCACCGCCAACGTGATGAAGCGTTTTCCCGGTGCTTTTGCCAAGACGCCGCGATTCACGCCATATGTCGGGGCCGGGGTCGGCGTGGCCATCCCGCACGTGGACATCAAGGTGACCGGCGCCACGGGGCGCACCTTTGATTTCGAGGCCACGGGCCCCGCCCTGCGTGGCATCGCCGGGCTGAAATACGCGATTACCGACAAGTGGGCGCTCTTTGGCGAGTACCAGATCACGTGGTCCGACAACGACGCCACCATCGACCCGGACCCGACCGTTGCCGGGCAGAGCGCGGGCAAGCTCAAGACAGAGCTCGTGACTCATGCGATAAACGTGGGAATCAGCTACAGCTTCTGAGGCAGCGTCGGCGGGTTCTGCGACGGCACCGGTCAGGCGGGGGCCGTCGCTGTCATGCTTTCACGCTGCGCAAACGCGGTGAACCAGTCGGCCAGCGCCGGGTGCCCCTGCCGCCAGCCGCGCCCGTCATGGCGGAAATCGAGATATCCCAGCGCGCAGCCCGTGGCGATATGGCCCATGTCCAGCCGACCAGAGAGGTGGCTCATCCACCGCGCTTCGAGCGCATCGAGCGCGCGGGCGATCTTGGCCCATTGCGCCTCGACCCAAGGGGCGTATTGCATGTCTTCGGGGCGAAAGCGGCCCTCGTAGGTCATCAGAACGGCAGCTTCCATGATGCCCTCGGCGGTAGCTTCGAGCGTCAGGACTTCCCACAGTCGCGCCTCGGGGTAGAGCCCGGCCCCCGAGAGGTCATCAAGGTATCGGGTGATGACCCGGCTGTCATAGAGCGTGGCGCCGTCCTCGCGCACCAGCGCGGGGATCTTGCCCAAGGGGTTGGCCGTGGCGGCGCGCGGATCGGTTTCGATCGGGGTTGTCACGAGGTTTACCACCTCGACCTGCTGGGCGAGGCCGGTCTCATGCAACAGCACGCGCACCTTGCGCACGAAAGGAGAGAGTGGGGAGGCGATGAGTTGCATGGTTCGGCCCTCTTTGCAGGTGTCGCGCAGACGCTAGGCGCGCAGGGCCGGGGTGTAAAGCGCGGCTGGCCGCTAACGGGCCTACCGTGGCAACAGTCTAAAAGGGATGTTGCTCAACACCGGAACCGACTCTTGAGCGGTATTCCCTAGATCGCCGAGCTGTGACCTTCGGCATTGACCTCGTACGCGTCGAGCTGCCGTGCGATCATCCGGGTGAGCGGGCGTGCCTCCGGCGGGATGAACAGGCCGGTCTCGTCCAGCTTCAGATGACCGGCAAAGGCCTGGTCAACCTCTGACAACAGGTCGTGCAGCGCGGCTGGGGCGATGGCGAAATCGCGCGTGATCTCCTCCGCGTCGACGCGGAAATCGCACATCAGCATCTCGATCATCCGGCCGCGCATCCGATCCTCGGGCGAGAAGACATGACCGCGCGTGGTGGAAAACCGCCCCTCGCGGATCGCGCCGGTATGGGCCCCGGTGGCGGGTGCGTTCTGCGCGTATCCTTGCGGAAAGCGCGAGATCGAGGATGCGCCGAGACCGATCAGCACATCCGACGTGTCGTCGGTATAGCCCTGGAAATTGCGGCGCAGGCGTCCGGTCTTTTGTGCAATGCTCAGCCCGTCATCCTTGGTGGCGAAATGGTCGATGCCGATCTCGTCATACCCGTCCCAGAGAAACAGCCGCCTGGCGGTGTCGAAGAGGGCAAGGCGTTCTTGTGGGGTGGGCAGAGCGTCCGAAGGGATCATCTGCTGGCGCTTGGCCATCCACGGCACATGTGCATAGCCATAGAGCGCCACACGGTCAGGGTTGAGCGACAGGAGCTTCTGCACGCTCTCGGTGATTCGCGCCTTGGTCTGGTGCGGCAGACCGTAGAGAATGTCGGCATTGAGGCTCGCCACACCCCTTGCACGGATTTCCTCGGTAGCCCATCGAGTGATGTCGTAGCTTTGCAGGCGACCGATGCTTTTCTGGATGTCCTCGTCGAAATCCTGCACCCCGATGGAGGCGCGGTTCATGCCTGCCGCGGCGAGGGCGTCGAGGCGCGGCCCGTCGATCTCGTTGGGGTCGATCTCGACCGAGAACTCTGTGGCCTCGGTGAACGGTGCGATCTCGCGAATCGCCCCCGCCAGCTCGGTCATCATCGAAGGCTGAAGAAGCGTCGGCGTGCCACCGCCCCAGTGCAGCCGCGAGAGCCGCACACCATCGGGCAGCAGGCGGCCCAGCATGGCGATCTCGGTCTTGAGCGTCTCTAGATAGGCGATCACCGGCGCATCGCTCTGGGTGCCTTGCGTGCGGCAGGCGCAGAACCAGCACAGCCTGCGGCAGAAGGGCACGTGCACGTAGAGCGACACCTCGGAGCCAGCCGGAATAGCGGCGATCCAGTCGGTGAAGTCACCCGGCCCCACCGACCGGCTGAAATGCGGCGCGGTGGGGTAGCTGGTGTAGCGAGGCACCTTGGCATCAAAAAGACCCAGTCGAGCGAGTTCGGTTTGCGTATCCATGTGTCGACGTTTACAGTCCGAAAACGTAAACTCCTTGACTCAGATCAACCCTTGGATGGCAAAGTTGGCAATCAGCGAAAAAATCGCGCATTGCGCGCCGGTAGATTGCGGCGACTGCCCGATCCGGCACCGCGCCGTCTGTGCACGGTGCGAGTCTGACGAGCTCGAGTTGCTCGAGCAGATCAAGTATTACCGCAACTTCGAGGCCGGGCAGACGGTTATCTGGTCCGGGGACCAGATGGATTTCGTCGCCTCCGTCGTTTCGGGGATCGCCACGCTCACGCAGACGATGGAGGACGGGCGCACGCAGATGGTGGGCCTGCTTCTGCCCAGCGATTTCGTGGGTCGCCCGGGGCGCGAGTGCGCCGCCTATGACGTGGTGGCGACCACGGATATGGTGATGTGCTGTTTTCGTCGCAAACCGTTCGAGCAAATGATGGTTCGCACGCCCCACATCGCGCAGCGCCTGCTGGAAATGACGCTCGACGAGCTGGACGCGGCGCGCGAATGGATGCTGGTGCTGGGCCGCAAGACCGCGCGGGAAAAGATCGCCTCGCTTATCGCGATCATCGCGCGGCGCGACGCCGCGCTCTCGATGCAGGGGATGCGCGGCCCGCTTGTCTTTGACCTGCCGCTCACGCGCGAGGCGATGGCCGATTACCTCGGATTGACGCTTGAGACCGTCAGCCGCCAGGTCTCGGCGCTCAAGAAGGACGGGGTGATCTCGCTTGAGGGCAAGCGCCGGGTGACCATCCCTGACATGGGCCGCCTGCTGGAAGAGGCGGGCGACGACAGCGATGGTGGGCTGCTGGTCTGAGGTCATTGGTTCAGCCGGGGCCGAATCAGTGCCAAGAGATTGGTTAACAACCCAAAATGCCTGTCTGCATCGCGTCGGTAAACCGGCTGTATCGCGTCGGTATTTCTGTCGATCCCGTCGAGGTTAACAGACCGGTCGAAGCAGCCGCCTGCTCAGACCAGCCTGCGCCCCGATGACACCGATGGCGTTCCCGGCGGCAAGGCTCCGGAGACGGGCAAGGGTGGTTTCACAGGCGGGGGACGGTCGGAAAGGCGCGACGGGACCGGCCCCGCCTTTCCCGACCAGAAGCCCGGTGGGTCAATGCGCCATGAACACCGGCACCGTGGCCTGTTCCAGCATGTAGCGCGTGGCCCCGCCGAAGATTGCCTCGCGAAAGCGCGAATGGCCATAGGCCCCCATCACCACCATGTCGGCGTCCATGTCCGTCATGTGGCGCAAGAGCACATCCGAGACCCGCGGCAACGAGCGCGACAGTACGTCGATCTCGGTCTTGACCCCGTGGCGCGCGAGATACTGCGCCAGAAGCCCACCGGGATCGGAGCGGTTCGGCCCGTGCATGGGCGGGTCGATCACCACCACATGCACCGTCTCTGCCATGCGCAGGAGCGGCATCGCGGCCCGCGTGGCGGCGAGCGCCTCGGGGCTCTCGTTCCAGGCCAGAAGTATGCGCCTTGGGTTCGGTGTCGGGGCGCCCTTGCTGGGCGCGACGAGAACCGGCGTGCGCCCCTCGAAGAGCGCCGATTCGGTTACCGCCTCGAGTTCGGCACCGCGCCCCTCGCCATAGGGCTGCGGCAAAGTGACCAGATCCGAAAACCGCGCCCGCGCCGAGACATGGCGTCCGATATCGGCAAGCTGTGCCACGCCCATCTCGGCGGCCCAGCGAATCGTGCTCTTGTCGAGACGCGCGCGCACCAGCCGGTCGATCTCTTCGGCGTCTTCCTGCGCACGGCTGATTGTCTCCTGGAGCACGACCGCGCTCGCGCCAGCGTAGTAATAGCCTGTCTGGCTTCGGTCCACGCCCAAGCAGAGCGCATCGAGATGCGCGTCATTGGCTTCGGCCACGGCGATGGCATGGGTGAGGGTCTCATCGACCAGCGCCGGGTCGGTCAGTACCGTGAATAGGCTGTTATAGGTCATCGTGCATTTCCCTGAATCCGCTTCGATATGACCACATTAGGGGCATGAGGGGCGGGACGCATTGACGCGGATCAAGCGCCGGTGCGTGCCGTTTTGACACAGATCAAGGTTTGTTGACTCGGGTGCTCCCATTAAGTGCACAGTTAAACGTGCGTGCGCCGGTCATGGCGAGTCGCGCGGTCGAAGACGAAGGGACGCAACATGACGAATTACATCAAGCTGATTGCGCTTGGCCTGATAACGCTCTTCGCGTTGATCGCTGCCAATTACGCGCGTGATCTGGCCTACCTGATCAACGCGCTTACCGTGGCGCTGATCTCCGGCGGGCTGTTTCTGTGGGTACTCAAGCACACCGACGAGCCGGAGGTGCGAGTCGACCTGTCCGGCGAATACATGGACGGCGTGGTGCGCGCCGGGGTGGTGGCCACCTGCCTCTGGGGCGTCGTGGGCTTTCTCGCGGGCACGTTCATCGCCTTTCAGCTCGCCTTTCCGGAGCTCAATTTCGAGTGGGCGCAGGGCTATGCCAATTTCGGGCGGCTGCGTCCGCTGCACACTTCGGCCGTGATCTTCGCCTTCGGCGGCAACGCGCTCATTGCCACGTCTTTCTACGTGGTGCAGCGCACCTCGGCGGCGCGGTTGTGGGGCGGCAACCTCGCGTGGTTCGTGTTCTGGGGCTATCAGATTGTCATCGTTCTGGCCGCCACCGGCTACCTGCTGGGTGCCACCCAATCCAAGGAATACGCCGAGCCGGAATGGTACGTTGACTGGTGGCTGACCATCGTCTGGCTTGCCTATCTCGCCGTGTTCCTCGGCACGATCGTCAAGAGAAAAGAGCCGCATATCTACGTGGCCAACTGGTTCTACCTGTCGTTCATCATAACGGTGGCGATGCTGCACGTGGTCAACAACCTGTCGATCCCGGTCTCGATCTGGGGCTCCAAATCGGTCCAGGTGTTTTCGGGTGTGCAGGACGCGATGGTGCAGTGGTGGTACGGCCATAACGCCGTGGGCTTCTTTCTCACCGCCGGGTTCCTGGGGATGATGTACTACTTCGTCCCGAAACAGGCAGAACGCCCGGTGTTCAGCTACAAGCTGTCGATCATCCACTTCTGGGCACTTATCTTCATCTATATCTGGGCTGGTCCGCACCACCTGCACTACACGGCGCTGCCCGACTGGGCCTCGACGCTGGGCATGGTGTTCTCGATCGTGCTGTGGATGCCGTCCTGGGGCGGGATGATCAACGGCCTGATGACGCTCTCGGGCGCGTGGGACAAGCTGCGCACCGATCCGATCATCCGGATGATGGTGATCTCCATCGGTTTTTACGGCATGTCCACCTTCGAGGGGCCGATGATGTCCATCCGCGCGGTCAACTCGCTGTCGCACTATACCGACTGGACGATCGGGCACGTGCACTCGGGTGCGCTTGGCTGGAACGGCATGATCACCTTCGGTGCGCTCTACTTCCTGGTGCCAAAACTGTGGAACCGTGAGCGGCTTTACAGCCTGAGCCTCGTGAGCTGGCACTTCTGGCTCGCCACGATCGGCATCATTCTCTACGCCGCCGCCATGTGGGTGACGGGGATCATGGAGGGCCTGATGTGGCGCGAGGTGGATGCGAACGGCTTCCTTGTGAACTCTTTCGCCGACACCGTGGCCGCGAAACTGCCGATGTATATCGTGCGCGGTCTGGGCGGGGTGCTCTACGTCACCGGTGCCGTGATCATGTGCTACAACCTCTGGATGACTGTGAAGCGTTCGCCGGCCGTCGCGGCCACGAACCACACAGTCCCGGCTGAATAAGGAGGGCCGGAGAGATGGCAATTCTGGACAAACACGCAATCCTGGAAAAGAACGTCACGCTTCTGGCGATCTTTGCCTTCCTCGTGGTCACCATCGGGGGGATCGTGCAGATCGCCCCGCTGTTCTGGCTCGAGAACACCATCGAGGACGTGGAGGGCATGCGCCCCTACTCGCCGCTGGAACTGGCCGGGCGCGACATCTACGTCCGCGAGGGCTGTTACGTCTGCCACAGCCAGATGGTGCGCCCGATGCGCGACGAGGTCGAACGCTACGGCCATTACAGCCTCGCGGCGGAGTCGAAATACGACCACCCGTTCCAGTGGGGCTCCAAGCGCACGGGGCCTGACCTCGCGCGCGTCGGCGGGCGCTACTCGGACGCATGGCACGTCGATCACCTGCGCGATCCACAAGCGGTGGTGCCCGAATCGGTGATGCCGAAATACGGCTTCCTTGAGGATCGGCTGATCGACGGCAAACACGTCGCCGACCTGCTCGAGACGCACAGCCTCGTGGGCGTGCCCTATACCGACGAGATGATCGAGAACGCGGTGGCAGACTTCCGGGCGCAGGCCGATCCGGACGCCGATACCGAGGGGCTGCTCGCGCGCTACCCCAAGGCGCAGGTGCGCAATTTCGACGGCCGCCCCGGCATCTCGGAGAGCGACGCGCTGATCGCGTACCTGCAGATGCTGGGCACGCTGGTCGATTTCTCGACCTTCACCCCCGTTGCAAGCCGCTGAGGAGGACAGAAGATGGAAACCTATTCCCTGCTGCGCCAATTCGCCGATAGCTGGATGTTGCTGGTGCTCTTTGCCTTCTTCATCGGGGTAGTGATCTGGGTGTTCCGCCCCGGCGCCACGAAGAAATACGAGAACCCGGCGAACATCCCCTTCCGGCACGAAGACAAACCGGCATCCGATCGCGATGCCGACGCCAAGGAGGCGTAAGACATGGCCAAGAAACCGACCAATAAACAGGAACCGGATACCACCGGCCACGAGTGGGACGGGATCAAGGAATACAACAATCCCCTTCCGCGCTGGTGGGTCTGGGTGTTCTACGCCACCATCATCTGGGGGATCTGGTACGTGATCGCCTATCCCGCATGGCCGCTCATCAACGAGGCGACGGCGGGCTACAAGGGCTGGTCGACCCGCGCCAACGTGGCCGCCGAGATCGAGGCCGCAAAAGAGGCCAATGCCGAGATCAATACCCGGCTGGCCTCGGTCGAACTCGAAGAAATCCCGACGGACGAGGAACTCAACAGCTACGCCGTTTCTGCCGGGGCCGCGGTCTTTCGCACCTGGTGCGCGCAATGCCACGGCTCGGGCGCGGCGGGCGTGAAGGCGGGCGGCTATCCCAACCTGCTGGACAATGCCTGGCTCTGGGGTGGCACGCTGGACGATATTCGGTACACCATCGCTCACGGTATCCGCAACGACGAGGACCCGGATGCGCGCTGGTCGCAGATGCCCGCCTTCGGTGACATCCTCGACAGCGAATCGATCGACCAGGTGGTGAATTACGTGATGTCGCTCTCGGGCGCGCCGCAGGACGCCACGGCCGCTGCGGCAGGCGAGGAGATATTCCTCGACAACTGTGCCGCCTGCCACGGCGACGCGGGCGGGGGCGACATCTACCAGGGTGCCCCGAACCTCGTCGACGCCATCTGGCTCTATGGTGGGGATTACGACACGATCCGCGAGACCGTGACCAATGCGCGCTTTGGCATCATGCCGCCGATGGGCGGGGCCGACCTCAGCGAGGCCGAGACGCGCGCCGTTGCCGTCTATGTCCACCAACTGGGTGGTGGCCAGTAAGCGCAAAGAGATACCCCGGGCCCGTTCCTGGGCCCGGGGTAAGGTGCCGGTCCTTCCGTCCTGTTCGCGCGTTTCCAGGAAGGGCCGGCACCGATAGCGCCGACAGAAGAAACGCCTTGCCAACCTCGGGCCCCGTTTCGGGGCCCTTGTCATGTGTGGCTCAGACCCTGCGACGGGCGATGAGGTGGGCCTCCAACTCTGCACTGTCGCGCAGGTCCGAGCGGTCCGCCAAGGGCCGGTGGGGCCGGTTTTGATGGCGGTGGCGCGCGCCGTTCGCGGTGTCGGTGCGAGTGGCGATATTGAAAGTATTTGCCAGAATTCCGAGCATGATCGTGTCCTTTCATCTGCTGCTGTTCTGCCATTCAATATGGGGAAATGTGGCTCCTCACGCGACTCTGGAAAATTTTCGATCCGTAAGGTAGGCTTACATCATGGATTGGCATACCCTTCCTTCGCTGACCGCTTTGCGTGCCTTCGCGGCCCTGGCCGAGACCGGCAGCACCGCCGCCGCCGGCGCGCGGCTAAACGTGAGCCACGCCGCCGTCAGCCAACAGGTCAGGCAGCTTGAGGCGCATCTGGGCGTGGCGCTTGTCGACCGGTCGGGGCGCCAGTCACGGTTGACGGCGGAGGGGCGCGTCCTTGCTGATGCGCTGAACCTCGGGTTCGGGGCTATTGCCCGTGCGGTCGAGGCGCTGACCGGTGCTGATGCCGAGCGCCCGCTGCAGATATCGACGACGCCGAGTTTTGCTGCGCACTGGCTCATGCCCTGCCTCAGCGAGTTCCGGCAGGCGCATCCGCAAATCGACCTGATGATCGACCCGACGCCGCGGCTCGTGGAGATGGAGCCGGGCGGCATCGACATCGCCGTGCGGTATGGCACAGGCCACTGGCCGGGGCTGGAGGCGGAGTTGCTGTTTCGCTCGCCCATCGTCGCGGTGGCGGCGCCGCACCTGGTCGAAGACAAGCGGATCGACTGCCCCGCGGACCTTGCCGATCTGCCTTGGTTGCAGGAATTCGGCACCAACGAGGCGAGCGACTGGCTGCGTCGGCGGGGCGTGGTCAAGGAACGTGCCGCCGGGCTGGTGCAGGTGCCGGGCAACCTGTTGCTCGACGGGTTGCGCAACGGGCAGGGCGTGGCGGTGACGGTGCGCGAATGGGTGCGTCAGGATATCACATCCGGTCGACTGCGGCTTTTGTTCGAGGATCAAGAGGAGGCGGGCTATCATGTTGTTACGCGCCCCGGCGTGCTGCGCCCGCCTGCAAAGGCTTTCGTTACGTGGCTACGGCGGCAGGCGCGAAAGACGGTGCCGCTCAAAGAGTTGTCCGTGAGCAAGACGCAAGCGAAATAGATCGATTCAGGAGTCAGGATTGATGCAGGTCAAAGTTACGGGCCCCGCATCCTGTCAAAAGACGATCAACAGATGCAAGATATCGGAGTGTCTCCGTGGCCGATTCCCAGCCCAATGCCCCCCAATCCCTCTATGCCGCGCGTGAGCCGGTCTTTCCCAGGAAGGTGTACGGCAAGTTCCGCAACCTGAAATGGGTGATCATGGCCGTTACCCTCGGCATCTATTACCTCACCCCGTGGATTCGCTGGGATCGGGGGCCGAGTCTTCCGGATCAGGCAGTTCTGCTCGATCTGGCTGAGCGGCGGTTCTTCTTCTTCTGGATCGAGATCTGGCCGCATGAATTCTACTTCGTTGCCGGCCTGCTGGTGATGGCTGGCCTGGGGCTGTTCCTGTTCACCTCGGCGCTTGGCCGGGTGTGGTGCGGCTATGCCTGCCCGCAGACCGTGTGGACCGATCTGTTTATCCTGGTGGAACGCTGGATCGAGGGTGATCGCAATGCCCGGCTGCGCCTGCACAGGCAGAAGAAATGGGATGTCCGTAAGGCGCGGCTGCGAGTGACCAAATGGATCACGTGGGCCTTGATCGCGGTGGCGACGGGGGGCGCGTGGGTGTTTTATTTCACGGATGCACCAACACTCCTGGTCGACCTGTTCACGCTCGACGCGCATCCCATCGCCTATACCACCATCGCCGTTCTGACCGGCACGACCTTTTTCTTCGGCGGTTTCGCGCGCGAACAGATATGCATCTATGCCTGCCCCTGGCCGCGCATTCAGGCCGCGATGATGGACGAGGACACGCTGACCGTGGGCTACCGCGAATGGCGTGGCGAGCCGCGCAAGAATTCAGAAGAGGTCAAGGCCGGGGCCGCGCAGGGTGACTGCATCGACTGCATGGCCTGCGTCAACGTCTGCCCCGTGGGCATCGACATTCGCGATGGCCAGCAGCTTGAATGCATCACCTGTGCGCTGTGCATCGACGCCTGCGACGACGTGATGGCCAGGATTGGCAAGCCGCGCGGGCTAATCGACTACATGGCGTTCACCGACGAGGAGCGCGAGCGCGCGGGCCAGCCGGCCAAACCGATCTGGAAGCACGTTTTCCGCCCGCGCACCATTCTCTATACGGCGCTTTGGTCGCTGGTGGGGCTGGGTCTTGTCTTTGCGTTGTTCATCCGCTCCGACATCGACCTGACGGTGGCGCCGGTGCGCAACCCGACCTATGTCACCCTGTCGGATGGCGAAATCCGCAATATCTACGAGGTGCGCCTGCGCAACATGAAGCACGAGCCGACGCGCTTCAAATTCAGCGTGAAGGGCGATCCGACGCTGTTCATCACGCTGGAGGGCACGCCTTATACTTCGGTCGAGGTGGCGCCCGACGAGATGAAGCTTCAGCGTGTCTACGTCACCGCGCCGCCGAATTCGGCCCCGGCACAGGCCGAGAGTACCGATATCCGCATCTGGGTCGAGGATACCGGCAGCGGCACGCGCGATTACAAGGACACGGTCTTCAACGGACGGGGGCAATGATGGCGGAACGACAGATCACCGGGCGGCACGTGCTGATAGGCTTCGTGGCGGCCTTCAGCGTCATCATCGGGGTCAATCTCGTGCTGGCCTATTCGGCGGTGCGCACCTTTCCGGGGCTGGAGGTGAGAAACGGCTATATTGCCAGCCAGACCTTCAACGAGCGCAAGGCCGCGCAGGAGGCACTGGGCTGGATACTGGCCGCCGAGGCGCAGGGCGGGCTTTTGTTGCTGCGGTTCACCGATGAGAGCGGGCAGCCCGTAAGACCCGCGAGCGTCGAGGCGACGGTGGGCCGGGCAACCGAGGATCACGAGGATATCTCGGCCCGGCTCACCTATACCGGGCAGGCCTTCGAAGCACCGGTTATGCTGGGAGCAGGCAAGTGGATCCTTCGGCTGAGAGCCTATTCCGCCGACGGCACACTGTTCCAGCAACGCCGCGAGATTCTGATGGATCGGGGCTAGGGGATGACCGCCACGATGCGCCCTGCACCTTCGGCCTGTCCGGCCTGCGCCGCCGCCCCGGCGGCCGAGGCGCTGGCCGCGCGCGATCTGCCGGACGCGCGGATCGCCCTGTCGCTGCCGACGATCCATTGCGCGGCCTGCATCTCGAAGATCGAGAGCGCGCTGGACGCGCACCCGCAGGTGCGCTCGGCGCGGGTCAACCTCACCCTCAAACGGGCCAGCATCGACGCCGCCCCCGGTGTGACGGCGGATGAGATGCGTGCCCTTGTCGAGCGGCTGGGCTACGAGGCGCACGAGCTTGATGCCGGTACGCTCAACGCCACCGCAACCGACAAGGCGGGTCGTGATCTCTTGATGCGGCTGGCGGTGGCGGGATTTGCCGCGATGAACGTCATGCTGCTGTCGATCTCGGTCTGGTCCGGGGCCGATGCTGCGACGCGCGACCTGTTTCACTGGATATCCGCCGCGATCACCCTGCCTGCTATCGCGTTTTCGGGCATGCCATTCTTTCGCAATGCATGGGCTGCGCTGCGGCAGGGGCGGCTCAACATGGACGTGCCGATCACGCTGGCGATCGTTCTGGCGGTGATCACCTCGCTGTGGGAGACATCGCTTTCCGGCGAGCACGCCTATTTCGACGCGGCCATCGCGCTCACCTTCTTCCTGCTTGCCGGGCGTTATCTCGATCATCGCACCCGTGCCATCGCGCGCTCTGCCGCCGAGGAGCTGACCGCGCTCGAAGTACCACGCGCGACGCGGTTGCACGATGGCGAGGAAAAGGTTGTCAGCGTCTCGGAGCTTGCGGCGGGTGATCTGGTCCTCGTGCGCCCCGGTGGGCGGATGCCGGTGGATGGCGAGATCGTCGGCGGCACGTCAGAGATCGACCGCTCTCTCCTGACCGGAGAGACGCGGCCCGTTTTCGCGGGTGAGGGACAGGCGGTGAGCGCCGGAGAGGTGAACCTCACCGGGCCGCTGACCATCCGTGCCACCGCCGTTGGGGCCGAGACATCGCTGCACCGCATGGCCGACCTGGTGGCGATCGCGGAATCGGGGCGCTCGCGCTACACCTCGCTCGCTGATCGCGCGGCCAAGCTCTATGCGCCCGGGGTGCATATCCTGGCGGGCCTGAGTTTCCTCGGCTGGTATCTCTATACGTGGGATTTGCGCACCGCGCTCAACATTGCCGCAGCCGTGCTTATCATCACATGTCCCTGCGCGCTGGGCCTTGCCGTTCCGGCGGTGACGACGGCGGCGTCGGGGCGGCTTTTCCGGCGCGGCATGCTCATCAAGCACGAAACCGCGCTGGAGCGGTTGGCACAGGTGGACACGGTGGTGTTCGACAAGACCGGCACGCTGACCGCCGGTACCCCGCGACTCGAGGCACCGGGGACGGTCCCGCCGGAGGCGATGGCGGTGGCGCGCGCGCTGGCCGAGGGCTCGTCGCACCCGCTGGCCCGCGCCATCGCCGAGGCCGCGCGCGAGGCAGGTGTCGCGGCGGCGAAGGTGAGCGACGTGACAGAGGTGCCGGGCTACGGCACCAAGGGCCGCTACGAGGGCCGCGAGGTGCGGCTCGGGCGGGCAAGCTGGACCGGGGCCAAGCCGCGGACGCAAACCGCGAGTTTCCTCGATATGGGCGGTGGCGGACCGGTGGCGTTTCCATTCACCGACGCGCTGCGCCCCGGTGCGCAAGAGGCGGTCGCGGCGCTGGTGGCCGATGGCAAACGGGTGATCCTGATGTCGGGCGATACCGAACCGGCGGTTGCGACCCTCGCGGATCGGCTCGGGATCAAGGAATGGACGGCCGAGGCGCTTCCCGCCGACAAGGCGGCGCGCGTCGAGGAGCTGGGCGGCGAGGGCGGGCATGTGCTGATGGTGGGTGACGGGCTCAACGACACCGCTGCACTCGCCGCCGCGCATGTCTCGATCTCGCCCGCATCGGCGCTCGATGCCGCGCGGGTCGCGTCGGATATCGTGCTGCTGGGCAATGACCTGTCGCCCATCGGTGCGGCCTGTGTGACGGCGCGCTCGGCCACGCGGCGCATCCGCGAAAACTTCAGGATTGCGACGGTTTACAACATCGTCGCCGTGCCGCTGGCGGTGGCCGGACTCGCCACGCCACTGATCGCGGCCTTGGCCATGTCGGCGAGTTCGATTACCGTGTCGCTGAACGCGCTGCGATTGAGGTGAGCGATGAACGTGCTGGCCTATCTCATCCCGATTTCGCTGATCCTTGGCGGTCTGGGGCTGGTGTTCTTCATCTACACGGTGCGGTCCAACCAGTACGACGACCCCGAGGGCGATGCCCGGCGCATCCTGACGGATGACTGGGACGAACACCCCAAGCCCTGACCACCGAGGATCGCGCCGCGGACGGCCTCGCCGCGCACCATCCGTCCGGCAGGCTGACCGGCGCGGCGACGTGGACAAGCGTGCCCGATCCGGACTAAACGGTGAGGCATTTCGTCAGCCCCGGCGCGTGGCCGCCATCCGGGGACCGTGGCGAGCCAGTCGGGCGGGCCGGGGAGATCGTTATGGGGTATGTGACACAGATTCTCGAGGTCCTCTCGCTCGTCTTCGTGTTCCTTCTGGGGACGGCGGCGCTGGTGGTGCTGCTCTTCTACGTTATAGACCGTATGCAGACCGGCGACGCGATTCGCCGGAACTACCCGGTGATCGGGCGGTTCCGGGGGCTGTTCACCAAGCTGGGCGAATTCTTTCGTCAGTATTTCTTTGCGATGGACCGCGAGGAAATGCCCTTCAACCGTGCGCAACGGGATTGGGTGGCGCATGCGACCAAGCACAAGGGCAATACCATCGCCTTTGGCTCGACCCGCAATCTTCACGTGCCCGGCACGCCCATATTCGTTCCGGCGGTGTTCCCGCCGCTCGACAACCAGTTTGCCACCACCGCACCGATGGAGATCGGGCCGGGCGCGGCGATTCCCTACAAGGCGAAGTCGATCTTCAACATCTCCGGCATGAGCTATGGCGCGATCTCGCGCCCCGCCGTCGAGGCGCTGAGCCGGGGGGCGGCACGGGCGGGCATCTGGCTCAATACCGGTGAGGGCGGGGTCAGCCCCTATCACCTGACCGGCGGGTGCGACCTTGTTTACCAGATCGGCACCGCGAAATACGGTGTGCGCGACGCCGGGGGGCAACTCTCGGATGACAGGTTGCGCGAGGTTTCTGACAACCCGTGCATCAAGATGTTCGAGATCAAGCTGGCGCAGGGCGCCAAACCCGGCAAGGGCGGCATCCTGCCCGGTGCCAAGGTCAATTACGAGATCGCGCGCATCCGCGGCATTGCCGAGGGGCAGGACAGCATTTCGCCCAACCGGTTCGTCGAGATCGACGATTTCGGCGACCTGCTCGACATGATCGGTCATATCCGCCGCGTCACCGGGCGGCCCGTCGGTTTCAAGACGGTGATCGGCTCGTCGCAGGCCTGGGAGCCGTTCTTCGAGCTGGTGGCCGCGCGCGGGGCGGAGTGCGCGCCGGATTTCATCACCATAGACGGCGGCGAGGGGGGCACCGGGGCGGCACCGATGCCGCTGATGGACCTCGTGGGCATGCCGCTGCGCGACGCGCTGCCGCGCATGGTGGATCTGCGCGACCGTTACGGTCTCAAGGACCGAATCCGCATGATTGCCAGCGGCAAGCTGGTCAATCCCGGCGACGTGGCCTGGGCGCTCTGCGCCGGGGCCGATTTCGTGACCTCGGCGCGCGGCTTCATGTTCAGCCTCGGCTGCATCCAGGCGCTCAAGTGCAACCGTAACACCTGCCCCACCGGCATCACCACCCACGATCCGTATCTTCAGCGCGGCCTCGTGGTCGAGGACAAGTATGCCAAGGTTGCAAACTATGCCAAGTCCATCATCAACGAGGTCGAGACCATCGCCCATTCCGTCGGCGTGGCCGAACCGCGGCAGATGCGGCGGCGGCACGTGCGGCTGGTGCAGGCCAACGGCACCTCGATCCGCTTCAACGAGATCCGCCCGAGTTACAGCCCGGACGCGCCATCGTGATCGCCACCGGTGAAACCCGCGGCTGGTTTGGCGCGTGTCTGTCCCTATATGCCGTTTAACGGATAAGGAGGACGTAATGGCCTATCGCTGGAAGAATGACCTGCGCGAGCGTGACGTGACCCCGGAGCCCGTGTGGCTCGACCGACGGGCCGTGATCGCCGGGGCGGCGGGGCTTGGTCTTCTCGGAGCCGGCGGTGCCGCGCGCGCCGAGACGCTCGAGCCCAACGACTGGGAGGACATCACCTCCTACAACAATTACTATGAGTTCGGCACCGACAAGGGCGACCCGGCGCGCCATGCGCACCGGCTGACCATCGAGCCGTGGAACGTGCGTATCGACGGGTTGGTGGACCGCCCCGGCGACTATGCCTTCGAGGACATCATGGCGAAGATGACGGTGGAGGAGCGCCTCTACCGTTTCCGCTGTGTCGAGGCATGGTCGATGGTGGTGCCGTGGAACGGGTTCGAGCTCGCCGACCTGCTGGCGATGGCGGGCGTGCAGTCAGGCGCGAAATACGTGGCCTTCGAGACGGTGCTGCGCGAGGACGAGATGCCCGGCGTGGCCTACCCGGTGCTCGACTGGCCCTATGTCGAGGGGCTGCGGCTCGATGAGGCGATGCATCCGCTCACCATCATGGCGACGGGCATATATGGTCGCGACATCCCAAAGCAGAACGGCGCGCCGCTGCGTCTTGTCGTGCCTTGGAAATACGGCTTCAAGTCGATCAAGTCGGTGGTGCGCATCACGCTGATCGACAGTGAGCCGCCGACAAGCTGGAACAAGGCCAACCCGCGCGAATACGGCTTCTACTCCAACGTCAACCCGGAGGTGGACCACCCACGCTGGAGCCAGGCCACAGAGCGGCGAATCGGCGGCGGGCTGTTCTCGTCGCGCATCCCGACGCCGATGTTCAACGGCTATGGCGACGAGGTGGCCAGCCTTTACAAGGGCATGGACCTCAAGAAGCAGTTCTGATGTGGGCTGACCGGATCAACGGCCCGGCGCGCCGCGTTCCGATCTGGGCGCTGTGGGTCATCGGTCCCGCGCCGGCGATTTGGTTCTTCTACCTCGGGCTGACCGGCGGGCTCGGTGCCGAGCCGATCAAGGCGCTGGAGCGTGAACTGGGCCTGGTGGCGCTTCAGTTGCTGGTGGCCACGCTTACGATCACGCCGCTGCGGCGGCATCTCGGCATCAATCTCATGCGCTTTCG
>NZ_PDNI01000028.1 GCF_002925845.1 Roseovarius nitratireducens
AAGCGCACGAATTCTTCCTTCGTCTTGCCGCCGCCCACGTGGATGTTGTGCGCCTTTTCCTCGGCCACCGTGGTCTCCCACCGGATATCGCGGCCATTCGGGCCATAGTCGTGGCACATGAAGAGGCGCATGGTGTCGGGCAGCGACAAGACCTTCTGGATGCTGTCATAGAGCGTGGCCGCGTCCCCGCCGGGGAAATCGGCCCGCGCCGAGCCGCCGTCGGGCATGAACAGCGTATCGCCGACAAAGGCGGCATCGCCCATCACATGGGTCATGCAGGCGGGCGTGTGGCCGGGCGTGTGCATCGCGAAACAGGTCATGCCGCCCACGCTGTAGGTGTCACCTTCCCCGAACAGCCGGTCAAACTGGCTGCCGTCGCGCTGAAACTCGGTGCCCTCGTTGAATATCTTGCCGAACGTGTCCTGCACCACGAGGATCTTCTCGCCGATGCCGATCTTGCCGCCGAGTTTCTCCTGGATATAGGGCGCAGCAGACAGGTGGTCGGCATGGACATGGGTCTCGATGATCCATTCGAGGCTTAGCCCCTCGCGCTCGATATGGGCGATCATCGCGTCGGCATGCTCATGGGTGATGCGCCCCGCCGCATAGTCGATATCCATCACCGAATCGACGATCGCGCAGGCGTTGGACCCGGGGTCTTTCACCACGTAGCTGATCGTGTTCGTGTCTTCGTCGAAGAACGCCTCGATCTGCGGCGTCACGTCCGTGTTCACAGGATAGTTTGCCATGATGGCACCCCTTCTCATTTGTCCAGAACTCAGCGCTGGCAGGTGCGGATGCCAAAAATTCGGTACAGCGGACAGAATCGCACCCCCGCTGTCCCAAGCATCACGACACCAACCGCCACCGCGATCCATTTCGGCGCACCCACGGCCAGTGCAGGCACGAACCCGCCGAACGCCATCGCCAGAAGCGCAAGACCGATGAGGGCGCGCAACACCCTGTCAACAGTTCCGATATTCGCAGTCATCAAGTCTCTCCGATTTGATTGAAATCACTAACCGAGTATATCTTTTGGTATTTCTTGTCCGTGACTTGGTCACATAAGCATTCTGTAATATGAATATGTTTGGCAAATATTCAATCTCCCATGAAAAAGATCCTTCTCGCCGCAGCCGCCGCGCGACATGAGTCCGCAGGGCCTGATGCAGAAGATCATGGAGGCCGGAGCTAACGTCGAGGTCTGCGCAATCTACCTGCCGGGCGCGAACGCAGGCCCCGAGGCGCTGATCAGCCTTTATCGCACGGCCCTTGATGGCGGCAAAAGCCTGTGCCTTTGCGTATCCTTTTCGACCAGCAAGGAAAGCCTGCCTGCGGATGCTATCACACGGATCAGCCGGTTTCGCGCCATGATGATCAACTGGCTTGCCGGGGTCTTCGAACTGGGCAAGACGGACGGATCGATCAAGGCCGTGCTTGGCACTGACGCGGAGGCGGCTGCCGCGCTACCGCTTCTTGAAGGTGCCCAACTCGCGGCGCGCGCGGAAGAAAATCCCGCCCCTTACGACGCCGCCGTCCGGTTGCTTTTGGACCGTTGCGCTTGATCGAACGCAACAGTGGTGGTCGGCACCGTCTCTCCCGTGCTTTGACGTGACATATCCGGGAGCGCCCGGGGTGTGCCATGCGACCAACACCCATTTGCTCCGTGTTGCGATCCGGGGAGCCATATTTAATCGAGTTGCGCTCCATCACGGAACCCTCTATGCCGCGCCGCAGCGAACCTGGACCCGGGAGGAATCCCGGGTGGCTTTTCCGGCCGCCGATCCGCCGGACAACGACAATCAACTGTGCCCTTGCACTCCGGCTTTGCCCCTCATGCCTTGCCGGTATCGGATACCATGACATGATTTCACTCGACGCCTATCGCAGCCAGTGGCTGGGACACATTCGCGGCGATCTTCTGGCCGGTCTGGTCGTGGCGCTGGCGCTTATTCCCGAGGCTATTGCCTTTTCGATTATCGCCGGTGTCGACCCCAAGGTCGGGCTTTACGCCAGCTTCTCGATCGCCGTGATCGTCGCGATCACCGGCGGCAGGCCCGGCATGATTTCAGCCGCGACCGCGGCAACCGCCGTTCTGATGATCACCCTCGTGAAAGACCACGGCTTGCAATACCTCCTGGCGGCAACGGTCCTGGCGGGCCTGCTGCAGATTGCAGCCGGGGTCTTCAAGCTGGGTTTCATCATGCGGTATGTTTCGAAATCCGTCATGACGGGTTTCGTCAACGCCCTCGCCATCCTGATCTTCATGGCGCAACTGCCCGAACTCGACCCGCGCGACGTGACCTGGCTGACCTATGTGCTGGTCGCAGCCGGTCTCGCGATCCTCTACCTGTTTCCACTTCTGACAACGGCGATCCCGTCGCCGCTGGTCACCATCGTCGTCCTCACCGTGCTGGCATTCGCGCTCGGGCTCGACGTGCGCACGGTGGGCGACATGGGTGAATTGCCCGACACGCTGCCGATCTTTCTCATCCCCCAGATCCCGCTCACCTTCGAGACGCTGATGATCATCCTGCCCTACTCGGTGGCGGTGGCCGTCGTGGGCCTGCTCGAAAGCCTGATGACACAGAACATCGTCGATGACCTGACCGACACGAAATCGAACCGCAGCCAGGAGATGGTCGGGCAGGGCATTGCCAATACCGCGACCGGCTTTATCGGCGGCATGGCGGGCTGCGCCATGATCGGACAGTCGATCATCAACGTCAAATCCGGCGGGCGCGGGCGGCTGTCGACCTTCACGGCGGGCGTCTGCCTGCTGTTCATGGTGGTCGTTCTGGGCGATCTGGTCAGCATCATTCCGATGGCCGCGCTGGTGGCGATCATGATCATGGTCTCGATCGGGACGTTCTCCTGGTCGTCGATCAAGGCACTGCGCACCCATCCGCAGTCGTCCTCTGTCGTGATGATCGCCACGGTCGTGACCGTGGTCTACACGCATAACCTTGCCATTGGCGTTCTGGTGGGGGTGCTGCTGTCCGGGATTTTCTTTGCAGGCAAGATCGCGCAACTGTTTCGTGTTCACTCCGAGATCAGCGATGACGGGCGTGTGCGCACCTACCACGTCGAGGGCCAGCTTTTTTAC
This sequence comes from Roseovarius nitratireducens, assembly GCF_002925845.1. Taxonomy (GTDB): domain Bacteria; phylum Pseudomonadota; class Alphaproteobacteria; order Rhodobacterales; family Rhodobacteraceae; genus Roseovarius; species Roseovarius nitratireducens. Next base: position 3,107 of record NZ_PDNI01000028.1, read on the forward strand.
GGATCGGTCGAGGATTTCATGGATGCCTTCGATTTCAAGGAAGCCCCGGAGCACGTCGTGATCGACGTGAGCCGCGCACATATCTGGGACATCAGCTCTGTTCAGGCGCTTGACCTGGCGATACTCAAGTTCCGTCGTGACGGGGCCGAGGTCGAGGTCGTCGGCATGAATGACGCGACCGAAACCCTCGTCGATCGGCTGGCCATTCACGACAAGCCCGGCGCGATGAAGACGTTGATGGACCATTGAGGGAGGCGACAACCATGAACAACAAGATCATCGCATTGGTGGACGGGTCGATTTATTCGGAAAGCGTCTGTCATCACGCGGCCTGGATCGCGAAGAGAACCGACGCGCCGGTGGAATTGATTCACGTTCTCGGGCGCCGTGGCGGCCCCGAGAAGCAGGATCTCTCGGGCTCGATCCGTCTCGGGGCGCGGACGAAACTGATGGAAGAGCTGGCCGAACTGGACGCGCAGCGCGCTAAATTGATCAGCCACCGCGGCCGCGCGGTCCTGGAGGATGCGCGCGCGATTGTCGATCAGGACGGCGTTACAGAGATCACCACGCGCCTGCGCCACGGTGACATCGTCGAGACGATCACCGAGATCGAAGAGAATGCCCGGGTCATCCTGATCGGCAAACGCGGCGAAGCGGCGGATTTTGCCAAGGGGCACCTGGGCTCGAACCTCGAGCGCATCGTGCGCGCAGCCCATCGACCGGTCTTTGTCGCATCGCGCGCGTTTCAACCCATCCAGTCGGTGCTTGTCGCCTATGACGGCGGCAGCTCGTCGATGAAGGCGGTGGATCACATCGCGCGCAGCCCGCTCTTCGCCGATCTCAAGGTCACCGTCGTCACGGTCGGCAGCGAAACCACCGAGATCAACAAGGGGCTGGAAGATGCCAAGGCGCTGCTCAAGGCGGCAGGCATCGAGGCGGAGACACGCGTCATCGAAGGGCAACCGGAAACCGAGCTTGGCACGCTTGTCGAGGAAGAGAGCTTCGGCATGGTCGTGATGGGCGCCTATGGCCACAGCCGCATCCGCAGCCTGGTGATCGGCTCCACCACGACCGAGATGGTGCGTAGCTGCAAGGTGCCTGTCGTTCTCATGCGGTGATCGCCATGACAGGGCCGTCTTCCTGGCCCCCCACCGGCTTTCCACGGCCCGCACCGATCGACAATTTCGGCCGTGTCAGTCCTGCCGGTGGCCAAGCCACGGCCCCGGTGGAGGCTATTCCGAGATAAACCGGCTTTTCATCTCGACCTCCTGTTGGCGCATCAGGGACCACGCGGTTTCCATGTGGTCGGACATGATGGCGCGGGCCCGATCGGCGTCGCCCTCGCGAAGCGCCACGACAAGCCGTTGCTGGTGGTCGCGCCCCTGTTTCCAAAGCTCGATATTGGGCGGCGAATAGAGGCGCCGATAGACGGTGAGATCCGTCAGCAGGTTGACCATGAAGTCGATGATGAATCCAAGCAGCGGGTTCTTCGCCTGTTCCGCGAGGATGGCATGAAAGCGGAGCGAGGCAACATGCTGTTCGCGTTCCTCGTCGAGCGTCGTGGCCGGCTCGGAATATTCGGCAATGTTCTCTTCGAGAAGCTGCAGCACCTCCTCTGGCAATTGGCCCGCGAGCGTTGCGGCCAGTTCCGGCTCCAGCGTCAGGCGAAGCTGGTAGAGATTGCCAATGGTCAGGTCCTTGAAATAGAAATAATTTCCGAGAAGCGCCTTGGCGCGTTGGCGGCTGACCTCGTGGACAAAACTGCCGCCCCCGGGGCCGGTGCGCGTCTTGATCAGACCTTGCGCCTCGAGAATGCGCATCGCTTCGCGGATCGTGCCCTTGGCCATGCCGAACCGCTCGATCAGCTCTGCCTCGCCGGGCAAGCGGTCACCGGCCTGCAATCCCTGCTCGACCACCCAATCCTTGATCGCCTCGGCAACCTGGACCGGTCTGCTGAGCTTCGGTTCAGTCTTCGATCGGGTGGTGGCAGGCGGCAAGCTGGTCCTCTCCCATTTCTCTGAGCTCCGGCACGTGGGTGCGGCACAGGTCGGTCGCGCGCGGGCACCGCCCGGCAAATGCACAGCCCGGGGGCGGGTTTAGCGGATCGGGCAGTTCAGACCCCTTCTGCTCGGGCGCGGTCAGCGGCCGGCCCACGACCGGTGCACTGTCCGCCAGCAGTTTTGTATAGGGGTGCCGGGGGTTTGCAAAGATGCTCTCGGCCTTGCCGATTTCGACCACTGAGCCAAAGTAGAGCACGACAATCCGGTCGCTGACCGCCTCGACCACCGCCAGGTCGTGGGTGATGAACAGATAGGTCAGGCCGAATTTTTCCTTCAGATCAGCCAGCAGGTTCAGCACTTGCGCCTGCACCGAGACATCCAGCGCTGAAACCGGTTCGTCCAGGATCATGATCCGCGGGTTGGCCGCCAGCGCCCGGGCGATGCCGATCCGCTGCGCCTGTCCGCCCGAAAATTCGTGCGGATAGCGGTCGAGGAATTCCTCGCGCAGGTTGACCGAGGCAAAAATCTCCGAAATCCGCGCATCGCGCTCGGGCCGGGGCATGCGGTGCAGCCGTTTCAGCGGCGCCTCCATCACCTGCCGGATGGTCTTGCGCGGGTTGAGCGAGCTGTTGGGGTCCTGGAACACGTACTGGATCAGCTTGCCGAACGCCGCCGGGTCGGCGGTGTCAAGCGCACGCCCTTCGATCTCGATATGCCCTTCGGTCGGCTCCAGCAGCCCCACCAGCATCCGCGCCAGCGTCGATTTTCCGCAACCGGATTCGCCCACGACACCCAGCGTCTCGCCGGTCTCGACGTCAAAACTCACCGGCCTGACGGCACGCACCCCGGGCGCGGCAGCACCGAAAAGCGGTTTCTTCAGCGGAAAGGTCTTGGCGAGGTTCTCGATCCTGAGCGCGGGCATCTAGACGGCCTCCTCGGGATAGAGGCAGCGCACGGCACGCGGGTGCGTACCCGCCAGCGGAATGTCACCGGCCCGGCAGCTTTCCCGCGCCTTGTCGCAACGCGGCGCAAAGGCACATCCCGACGGCAGATCGTCCACTGCCGGTGGCAGGCCGGGGATAGCGGCCAGTGCGCGCCGCCCACCCCCCAGTTCCGGCACGCAGGCGATCAGCCGCCGGGTATAGGGATGGGCGGGGGCATCCAGCACAGCCCGGGTCGGCCCCTCTTCGACGATCCGGCCGGCATACATCACCGCCACCCGGTCACAGAGCTGCGCCACCACGCCGAAATCATGGGTGATGAAGATGATCGCCAACCCGCGCTCGCGTCGCAGATCATCGAGCAGCGACAATATCTGTGCCTGGACGGTCACATCCAGCGCCGTTGTCGGCTCGTCGGCGATGATCACGTCCGGCTCATTGGCCAGCGCCATGGCGATACCGACCCGCTGCCGCATCCCGCCAGACATCTCGTGCGGATAGTCATCGATGCGGCTTTCGGCATTGGGAATCCGCACGTCCTTGAGCAGTTGAACGGCACGCGCACGCCCCTCGGCCTTGCCGAGCTTGTGATGCGACCGGATCGCCTCGGCCAGTTGCTCGCCTACGCGATAGAGCGGATGCAGCGTCGAGAGCGGATCCTGAAAGATATACGCCACCCTGTCGCCGCGCTTCCGGCGCAGGCTTTCATAAGGGGCACCGATCAGGTCCTCGCCCTGGAACCGCACCGCCCCGCCGGTGATCACGCCCGGCGGCGAGGCGACGAGGCCCATGACACTGAGCGCGGTGACGGATTTGCCCGAGCCGGATTCGCCAATCACGCCGAGGCATTCGCCGGGCTTCACGGCCAGCGACACGCCCCCCACGGCGCGGTAGATGCGTTTGCCAACATGGAACTGGGTCTCCAGGTTCTGGATGGCAAGCAGGTCGTCGGTGGCAGCGGGGATATCGCCGGCACGTTCGACCAGCGTGGTGGCGCGCGGCCGGCTGAGCGCACCGGACCGCAGCCGCGGGTCAAGCGCATCACGCACCCCGTCGCCCAGCAGGTTGATCGACATCACGATCAGGAAGATCATGATCCCCGGCACGATCGAGGTGTGCGGGTGCGAAATGAGCGCCGAGCGCGCCTCGCCCAGCATCGAGCCGAGATCGGCCTGCGGCGGCTGGCTGCCGAGCCCTAGGAAGCTGAGCCCGGCGGTTTCGAGGATCATCCAGCCTACCGTGGTGGACATCGCGATGATGATCACCGGCAGCACATTGGGCAGCAACTCGGTCAGGATGATACGGGTATGGCCCATCCCCGCCAGCCGCGCCGCGTCGATGAACTCGCGGCCCGCGAGGCCGACGGTGATGCCGCGGATATTCCGGGCAAAGAACGGCACGTTCACCGCCGCCACGGCAATGAGCGCGTTCATCAGCCCGGGGCCGAGGGCGGCGACGATGGCCAGCGCCAGCAGGATGTAGGGGAACGCCATCAACATATCGACGCCGCGCATGATGATGTTGTCGGTGCGCCCCCCGAAATAGCCAGCAACAATCCCGATGGCAGAGCCGATCGTCGCGGCAATCAGCGCCGCGACGACACCGACGGCCAGCGACAGTCTCGTGCCGTGCAGCAGGCGGCTGGCCAGGTCGCGGCCGAGGTGATCGGTGCCCAACAGGTAGCCCTCGGTAAAGGGCCGCTTGAAACGATCGGCGGTGGCGGTGGCGTCGGGGTTTTGCAGCGGCAGGAGCGGCGTGATCAGCACCAGGATCAGGATAGCGGTCAGCACCACCGCACCCATCGCCGCCAGCCGGTTGCGAAAGAGAAGTTTCAGGAACGCGGTCATGTCTTGATCCGTGGATCAAGCAGGCCTTGCGCCACATCCACGGCGATATTGAACATCACGTAGCAGGCCGCAACGAAAACGACGCCCCCCTGCACCAGCAACAGGTCGCGCGTCAGGATCGCGTCGACCAGCATCCGGCCCACGCCCGGCCATTGAAAGACAATCTCGATATAGACGGCACCCGACAGAACGAACCCGGCCTGAATCCCGAGCACCGGAATGATCGAAACCATCGCCGCGCGCAGGGCATGGTCCATGATCACGCGGCGCTCATGCACGCCCTTGGCGCGCGCGGTTCGGATGTAATCCTGCCTCAGAACTTCGAGCATGGCCGACCGCGACAGCCGCGCGATGACCCCGGTGGCCACGGCTGCCAGCGCCAGCGACGGCATGATCAGGTGGCGGATCAGGTCGGGCAGGTCACCGCCACCATAGATAGCAAACATTCCGCTGACCGGAAGCCACCGCAGGTTCACCGCGAAGAGCAGGATCATCATCATGCCGAGAAAGAAGGACGGCACCGAAATGCCAATGAGCACCACGAAGGTGATCGCCTTGTCCGCGAAGCCATACTGGCGGGCAGCGGAAACCACCCCGGCAAGAATGCCGAGCACCGAGCACAGGACAAACGCCGTGCCCGCCAGGATCAGCGTGGCGTTGAACCGTTCCAGCACCTCGTCGATGACCGGGCGGTTCAATGAGTAGGAGCGCCCGAAATCACCGGTCAGCATGTTGGAAAGCCAGATGAAATATCGCTGCACCAGCGGCTTGTCGAGACCCAGGTCGCGGTTGATCTTCGCCACGTTCTCTGGCGTGGCGTAGGACCCCAGGATCGCCGTCGCCGGATCGCCGGGAATGAGCGACATGATCAGGAAAACGATGATGGTGATCCCCAAAAGCACGGGGATGGCCGAGATCAGCCGTTTGAGGATATAGCCGCCCATGATCGCCCCTCCGCGCGCCATACCGTTTTCTTCACAAGAAAACGCGCCGGGATCCTTTCAGGATTCCGGCTGCGCCCCGGGCACGCGTGGCGCCCGGGGCCGAAGGCATCAGTTTTTCACCACGTCTTGCAGATACAACAGGAACGAAGGCTCCAGGCCGAAGTTTTCCACCCGGTCGCTGGTCACCGCGTTCTGTTTCCAGTTGGCGACAAAGACCCACGGCGCGTCTTCCTGCACGATGGCCTGCATCTCGCGGTAGAGCCGCGCGCGCTCGTCCTGATCGGTGGCCGTGCGGGCGGCGTCCAGCAACTCGTCCACCTTCTCATTGGCGTAGTAGCCCGAGTTGAACCCGCCCTTGTCGGGCCACGCCTCGGACCGCAGCGCCAGGTAAGGCAGCGTGTCAGGATCGTTGGTCATCCACGCCATCTCGGCCATGTCGGCCTTGCCTTCCAGCCCCGGGTTCACCTCGCCCAGAAACGTGTTCCACTCGTAGGTCTCGATCGTCACGTCGAAACCCACGGCCTCCAGATCGGCCTGGATCGCGGTGCCCATCGGCACCGGATCGAGCATGCCCGAGCCGCCTTCGGTCACGTAGAAGGTAAGCTCCGCGCCCTCTGCCCCGGCCTCGGCGATCAGCGCCTTGGCTTTTTCCGGGTCATGCGGGTACGGGTCCAGCGCGTCGTTATAGGCCCAGGCAAAGGCGGGCGGCGTGGGGCCCGCGGCCACGGTAGCGGTACCCTCCAGCACGTCATTCACGATCGCCTCCTTGTCGATCGCGTAATTGGCGGCCTGGCGCACCCTCTTGTCGGCAAACGGGCCTTCCTTGGCGTTCAGGATCAGGAACCAGACATGCGGTCCCGCCTGCTCTGAGACCTCGAACCCGTCGCCTTCGAACTGACCCAGCGATGTCGGCGGCACCTCGACCATCAGGTCGATACCGCCGGCCAGCATCTCGGCCACGCGGGTGTTGGCATCGGTGATCGGGCGAAACACAACCGCCTCGGTCCCGGCGGCGTCGCCCCAGTAGTCATCGTTACGCTCGACGACCACGGCTTCGTTCGAGCGCCATTCGACGAACCTGAACGGGCCGGTGCCCACGGGGTTGCGGCCAAACTCTTCTTCATGCGCCTCGACAGCGGCGGGCGAGACGATCAGACCGGTCGGATAAGCCAGGTTCGACAGGAACGGGGCATAAGGCTCGCTGAGGGTGAATTTCACCGTCATGTCATCGACTACCTCGGTCGATTCCACCGATCCAAAGAAGAACGACAGCGGAAACGGGCCGGTATCGTGATAGGGATGGGTCTCATCCAGCATCCGGTCAAAGTTGAACTTCACCGCATCGGCATTGAACGGGGTGCCATCGTGAAAGGTTACGCCCTCGCGCAACGAAAAGGTATATTCCGTGCCGTCCTCGCTGATCGACCAGTCCGTGGCAAGCGACGGCTCGACCTCAAGCGCCCCGGATTTGTAACGGGTCAACCCCTCGTAAACATTCACCAGTATCCGGAAATCATTCACCGCGGTCACGGCCGCGGGATCGAGCGATTTCGGTTCGGCGATCTGGCCGACGATCAGCACGCCGGGCGGGGTTTGGGCGGTTGCAGAGGACGTGACGGCGCCGATGGCCAGCACCGCTCCCGTGGCGGCCGCCATCAGTCCCCGGCGGGTCCAGGTCATGAATGTCATCGTTGATCTCCCTGTTGGCATGATCCGCTTAATTTATCATGATAAATTGCTTCGGTCAATTTTTCATGATAAATTCCGGATTCTGTTGATAGTGGACCGATATGACCTTTTCGATTCTCGCCCGCGACCCAGAAACCGGCGCCATCGGCGGCGCCGCCGCAACGGGCTCTCTGTGTGTCGGCGGCTGGGTCCTGCGCGGCGATCTGGCGGCCGGGATGTCGGCCAGCCAGGGCGCCGCCCCATCGACCCTGTGGGGGGAAGACGTGCTGCACATGATGCGCAACGGCGCCGGAGCCGAACAAGCCGTGGACCGGGTCACGAGCGATGACAAAGGCCGCGATTACCGCCAGTTGGCAGCGCTGGACCTGTCCGGGCAGACCGGCGCCTTTACCGGCGCCTCGAACGAACCGGAAAAGGGCAGCCTGGGCTTCGCGGACGGGATCGTTTCCGGCAACATGCTGACCAGCACAGGTGTTCTTGACGCGATGGCGGATCGCTTCCTGCACACCCGAGGCGGGTTCGATCATCGCCTGTTGTCGGCGCTTCATGCGGCCGCACAGGAAGGTGGCGATTACCGCGGGCTTCTATCCGCCGCGCTACTGGTGCTGCATCCTGGCAAACCGCCTTTGACCTTGCGGATCGACTATCACCCGGACGACCCGATAGGCGCGCTCCGGGACCTGCATGTCAGGGCAACGACGGGGTCGTATGCGAAATGGACAGACCAGGTTCCGACCGCCAGGGACAGGCAGCGCACCCTCGACTGACCGGGGCGTGCGGGCCGCGTTGCGGCATAACTGGGGGAAAATCCGCGCCGGTCAAAGGCAGAAGGAATCGGCGCACGGATACCAGCCGTCAAAGCTCCACCAACCGCTCCTCGATCGGTGAGGATTGCACGACAGAAGAGTTCGTCGCGCCGAAGGGGACGATCCTGTCAATGACCGCCTCCATTTCCGCGACATCGCGCACATGCGCCCGCGCGACGAAACAATCGTCGCCCGACACCCGGTCACAGGCCACGATCTGCGGTGTCCCGCGGATCGCCTCGATCATGTTGTGCATCTCTCCCGGCAGCGGCCGCGCCCGGATCAGGATCGTCAGACCATAGCCGAGGCGTGCCGGGCCGATACGCGCACCGTATCCGGTGATGATCCCGACATCCTCAAGCCGCCGCACCCGGTCCGCCACACTCGGTGCCGACAGGCCGACGCGCCGCGAAAGCTCGGCCCGCGGGATGCGCGCGTCAGCGGCCAACTCGCGAAGAATCGCTGCGTCGATGGCATCGAACCCGGCTTCTTTCAAACGAAGGCATGCACGCGAATTTACCTCCTTATTATTCACATATTCCGTGTTTGACATGCTTGATTTCCATATATTTGGCCAAATTTACCTTGCATCATGTCAGGATGAAAGATCAAGCACCGAACGCTCCCGGCGCGATGTCGCGCCTGTCGGACGCTGTCCCTCCGCACGCATGGTTCGGCGTCTCCGCGGTCTTCCACTATCTTGGACCGTCTTTCGCCGTGCTGCTGTTCCCGGTCGCCGGGGTTCTTGGCATCGCGTGGTTCCGCATCGCCTCGGCGGCGTTGATATTCGCCCCGGTCACAAGGCCCTGGCAAACATTCCGGCGGTCAACGCACCGCGAGCGCGTTCTCCTGCTGGCCCTCGGCGCCTGCCTCGCCGTGATGAACAGCGCGTTCTACCTTGCCCTCGACCGGCTGCCGATCGCCCTTGTCGCGGCTATAGAGTTCCTCGGGACGATCGGCATCGCGCTGTGGGGGTTACGGACCGGGCGCAACACGCTGGCCCTCGTTCTGGCAGTCGCGGGGGTCGCGCTCTTGATCGACATTCCCGCGCTTCTGGCGGCCGACGGCGCGGCAATGACATCCGATCTTCTGGGCCTGTTCTGGGCGATCCTGAACGGCGCCCTGTTCGTTCTCTACATCGTTCTCGGGCACAGGATTTCCGAAAGTGGCGCCTCGGGCGGGGTAGAGCGGCTCGGGGCAGCCATGGCGGCGGCGTTTCTCTTCGTCATGCCGATCGGGTTCATGCAAGCGCTCGCCGCCTTTGGTGCGCCCTTGCTGGTGCTGGCGGGGATCGGTGTCGGCATCTGCTCCTCGGTCATCCCCTATGTCTGCGATCAGCTCGCCATGGCGCGCCTGCCACGCGCCAGCTTTGCCTTGCTGCTGGCGCTGCTGCCGGCATCGGCGACGATCATCGGGGCCATCGTGCTGCGCCAGGTTCCCGGCGCGGTGGATATCCTCGGCGTCGTTCTGGTCATGATCGGGGTGGCGGTGCACCGGCCGGCGCCGCCGACCGTCCCCGGGCAGACCACCGCCTGAGTCCATGCCGCCGGTCACTGCACAAAAACGGACCGGCGCGCGTGGCGCCGGTCCGTTGGGGCAGGCTCACATCGCGGCGATCATCTCGGATTGCTTCACGATCACCTCGGCCTGCTTGATCGAGGCAATATCCACGAGACGGCCCTTGTAGGTCGTGGCGCCTTCGCCGCGGGCCTTGGCCTCTTCCATCGCCTTCAGTATCTCGCGCGCCTCCTGCACCGATTCCTCGGTGGGCGTGAAGATTTCGTTGGCCAGCGCCACCTGCTTGGGGTGGATCGCCCATTTGCCGACCATCCCCAGCGTGGCCGAGCGCCGCGCCTGCGCGCGGAATCCCTCGTCATCCGAGAAGTCGCCGAACGGCCCGTCCACGGGCAAGAGGCCATGCGTGCGGCAGGCGGCGACGATATTGGCCTGCGCCCAGTGCCACGGGTCGGACCAGTATTTCTCGCCCTCGCGCAGCATGTAGTAATTCTCCTGCGTGCCGCCGATGCCGGTCGTGGACATGCCCATCGACGCCGCGAAATCCGCCGCCCCGAGGCTCAGCGCCTGCATCCGGGGAGAGGCCGCCGCGATCTCCTCGACATGGGAAATCCCCGCCGCCGTCTCGATGATCGCCTCGAAGCCGAGGCGCTTCTCGCGGCCTTTCGCCGCCTCGATCGAGGTCACCAGCGCATCGACCGCGTAAATATCGGACGCACAACCCGCCTTGGGGATCATGATCTGGTCAAGCCGGTCGCCGCCCTGTTCCAGCAGGTCCACTACGTCGCGATACCAAAAGGGCGAGTCGAGCCCGTTGATCCGCACCGAGAGCGTCTTGTTGCCCCAGTCCACCTCGTTGATGGCACGCACGGTATTGGCGCGCGCGGCGTCCTTGTCGGTGGGCGCGACCGAATCCTCCAGGTCGATATTGATGACATCCGCGGCGCTCGTAGCCATCTTCTCGAACAGCTTGTCGTTCGAGCCGGGGCCGAAAAGCTGACAGCGGTTGGGCCGTGCGGGCGGTTGGGGTTGCAGGCGAAAGCTCATCTCGGATCGCTCCCTTGGTTCGGAAATTGCGTGGATACTCCGGGTCGGAGGTATGAAATTGCGCGCACCTGCGCAAGCCGGTTTCGTACACCACGGGATGCAAACCACACCAGCACCCATGCGCAGAACCTTCGCGAAATCGTGCCGAAGGCCGAAGAATCCCCCGAAATTTCCGGCATCCCCATTGATTCCGGCAGAAAATGGCGCAGCATCCGGTGCAGTCTGCGCGCGAACGCGCACCGCGCCAAGGAGACCGCCATGATCGAGACACCGTACCTGCTGTTCCTGGGCGACGCGCCCGACATGCTTGCCGCCAAGGTCGCCATCGGCATCCGCGACTGGCGGCCCGAGAACGCGCTGGGGCAGATCCGCCTGCCCGGCTGCGGCGCCGACCTCGGACTGCCCGACATGACGCTGGCCGAGGCACGCGCGGCGGGCGCCAAGACCCTCGTCATCGGCGTGGCCAATCGCGGCGGCGTCATCAGCCCGGAATGGAAGAAGGTGCTGATCGAGGCGCTGGAGATGGATTACGACCTCGCCTCCGGGCTGCACAACCTGCTTCGCGACGAGGGCGATCTCGTGGCCGCGGCGCAGACGCATGGCGGCACGCTGCACGACGTGCGGGTGCCGACCGTGGGCTATCCCATCGCCAACGGTGTCAAGCGCACCGGCAAGCGCTGCCTTGCCGTCGGCACCGATTGCTCGGTCGGCAAGATGTATACCGCGATGGCAATGGAAGCCGAGATGGTGGCGCGTGGCATGAAGGCCACGTTCCGCGCCACCGGGCAGACCGGCATCCTCATCACCGGCCACGGCGTGCCGCTCGACGCGGTGATCGCCGATTTCATGGCCGGGTCGGTGGAATACCTCAGCCCCGACAACGACCCCGACCACTGGGACATGATCGAGGGACAGGGCAGCCTGTTTCACGTCTCCTATTCGGGGGTGACGCTGGCGCTCATCCACGGCGGGCAGCCCGACGCGCTGATCCTGTGCCACGAACCGACGCGGCCCCACATGCGCGGGCTTCCGGGTTATACGCTGCCGTCGCTCGAGACGCTGCGCGACACCGCCCTGCCGCTGGCGCGGGTGTCGAACCCGGCCTGCGTGGTGGCGGGCGTGTCGGTCAACACGCAACACATGGACGAGGCCGCGGCGCGCGCCTACCTTGAAAAGGTCGAGGCCGAGATGGGCCTGCCGGCCACCGATCCCTACCGTTTCGGCCCGGGCACGCTGGTGGACGCACTGGCCGCGATCTGATCGGGCGGGGCCTCCGGCGGGAGTATTTTTGGAAAGATGAAAGGGGGCCGCGTGGAGATTTCGGTAACGCGCGACATTTTCCGGCTGGCGCAGGTCTTTACCATCAGCCGGGGCTCACGGACCGAGGCACAGGTGCTGACGGTCCGGGTGCAGGACGGCGGCGCGACCGGTTGGGGCGAATGCGTGCCTTACGCCCGCTATGGTGAGACGCTGGACAGCGTGGCGGCGCAGATCGCGGGCCTGCCCGGGGCGGTGACGCGCGAGACGCTTCCCGATCTGCTGCCCGCCGGCGCGGCGCGCAACGCGGTGGATTGCGCGCTGTGGGATCTCGAGGCCAAGCGTCGCGGTTGCCGCGTGTGGGAACTCGCCGGGCTACCCGCGCCGGGGCCCGAGATCACCGCCTACACGCTCTCGCTCGACAGCCCCGACGCGATGCAGGCGCAGGCGGCGAAACATGCGCACCGGCCCCTGCTCAAGATCAAGCTGGGCACGCCCGACGACATGCCCCGGCTAGAGGCGGTGCGGCGCGGCGCGCCCGATTCGCGCATCATCGTCGATGCCAACGAGGGGTGGAGCGCCGATATCTACGCCGATCTCGCGCCGCACCTCGCGCGGCTCGGCGTCGCGCTGGTGGAACAGCCGCTGCCAGCGGGGGATGACGACGCGCTCATCGGGATGGATCGCCCCGTGCCGGTCTGCGCCGACGAATCCTGCCACGACCGTGCGAGCCTGCCCGCGCTCGCCGGGAAATACGACATGGTCAACATCAAGCTCGACAAGACCGGCGGGCTCACCGAGGCGCTCAGCTTGCGCGACGCCGCGCGTGCCGGGGGCTACGGCATCATGGTGGGCTGCATGGTGGGAAGCTCGCTCGCGATGGCGCCCGCGACGCTGGTGGCGCAGGGGGCGGCGGTGACGGACCTTGACGGCCCGCTGCTTCTGGCCGAAGACCGGGAAAACGCCTTGATATTCGACGCCGCCGGGGTTCACCCGCCCGAGGCGGCCCTGTGGGGATGACGATATGCGCACTGTCTACGTGAACGGAGAGTACCTGCCCGAGACCGAGGCCACCGTCTCGATCTTCGACCGCGGCTTCCTGATGGCCGACGGGGTCTACGAGGTGACGAGCGTCCTGGGCGGCAAGCTCATCGACTTCGACGGCCACCTCGCGCGGCTGGAGCGCTCGCTGTCGGAACTGGACATGAAAAAGCCCGCCGCTTTCGACGACCTGCTCGACATCCACCGCGAGCTGGTCCGCGTCAACGGCATCACCGACGGGCTGGTCTATCTTCAGGTCACGCGCGGCAGCGACGGCGACCGCGATTTCGTCTTTCCCGACCCCGAGACGACCGAACCGACCCTGGTGCTCTTCACCCAATCCAAGCCCGGCCTCGCCGACAGCCCAGCGGCGAAGACCGGCATCAAGGTGATCGGCATAGAGGATATCCGCTGGGGCCGCCGCGACATCAAGACGGTGCAGTTGCTCTACCCCTCGATGGGCAAGATGATGGCAAAGAAGGCCGGCGCGGACGATGCCTGGATGATCGAGGACGGGCATGTGACCGAAGGCACGTCGAACAACGCCTATATCGTCAAGGGCAACACCATCGTCACCCGGCACCTGTCGACCGACATCCTCCACGGCATCACCCGCGCCGCCGTGCTGCGCTTTGCCCGCGAGGCACAGATGCAGGTGGAAGAGCGCGCCTTCACCATGGACGAGGCCAAGGCCGCCGACGAGGCCTTCGTCACCTCCGCCTCGGCCTTCGTCATGCCAGTGGTCGAGATCGACGGCACGGCACTCGGCGACGGCACACCCGGCCCGGTGGCCAAACGCCTGCGCGAGATCTACCTCGAAGAAAGCCTGAAATCGGCGGTTTGAGGGGGGCGTTCAAGACACGCACGCGACCCGGACCAGCAATCGGTCAAGATTGACGATGGCAGTCGGGGCGCGTGGTCTCTCGGCACGCACGCGGTTTCCTCCGGGCTTTCGAGTAACACCGCACACCGTCAGGGGACGTCAGATCAGCGTGCGCCCCACGTATCGGACAGCCGGTAGCCCTCCGGCCAGGGGTCCGAAGGATCCAGCATGTGCTGGTGCATCCCGGTGATCCAGCCGCGACCGGAAATCTCGGGATGGATGGCCGGGCTGCCGCCTACCATGGTTTCGCCGGTGATCCGGCCCGAGAAGGTCGAGCCGATCACCGAGCGGGCGGTCAGCCGGTCGCCCTCCTTCATCGCGCCGCGGGCGTGCAGCACCGCCATGCGCGCCGACAGCGCGGTGCCGGTGGGCGAGCGATCCACCTTGCCGGGCCGGATGGCGACGGCGGCGCCGGTCTCCATCCCCTCCAGCCCCTCGCGCAGCGGCCCGGCGAACAGGCAGAACGAGATGTGCCGCCAGTCCGGGTTATCGGGGTGGGTGAATCCCAACTGCGCGTTGGCGGCATCGGTGATCCTGACGCCGAGCGTGGCAATGTCGTGCGCCTCGTCTTCCGTCAGGGAAAACCCCAGCGTTTCCGCGTCCACGATCACGAAACTGTCGCCGCCATAGGCGGTGTCCACGGTCAGCGTCTCCACCCCTTCCACCTCCAGGCGTGCGCCCAGCTTCTGCGCGAAGGAGGGGACGTTGCGCACGAAGATGCGTTCGGCCTTGCCATCGCGGCATTCCGCCCGCACCCGGACGAGCCCGCCCGGCGCTTCGAGCACCAGGTGCGTCTCGGGCTCCTGCATCGGCACAAGGCCCCCGTCTAGCAGCACGGTCGCGACGCAGATCGAGTTCGACCCGGACATCGGCGGCGTGTCCTCCGGCTCCATGATGATCCAGGCCGCCTGCGCCTCGGGGTGCTTGGGCGGCACCAGTAGGTTGACATGGCGAAACACGCCCCCGCGCGGCTCGTTCAGGACGAAATTGCGCAGGCTCTGGTCGCGGGCGATCCAGCGGCTCTGCTCCCAGATCGTCTCGCCCGGCGGCGGCAGGACGCCGCCGACGATGACATCGCCCACCTCGCCCTCGGCATGGGCAGAGATGACATGGATTGTCCTGGATGATCGCATGTCAGAGCACCTTGCAAAGCCGCAGCGCATCGTAGATCGCCGCGTGTGTGTTACGCGCGGCGACCACGTCGCCGATGCGAAAGAGCTGGTAGGCGCCGCGTTCATTGCGGGCCACCTCCTGTGGACGCCCCTCGACCAGCGCCTCGTAATCCACCTCGCCAAGATTGATCGAGCCGGGACGGAGATCGAAGTATATATCGTCCAGCGGCCGCGTACCGTGGTTGACGACCACCTGATCGACATGGCGTTGGCGGCTGACCCCACCATAATCGCTGCCAATCGTGGCGCGCAGCGCGTTGCCCTCGCGCCGCACCGCGTCGAGCTTCCACGTCACCGTGAAGGTCACGTCATGCTTTTGCAACTCGCGCATGGACGGTGTCAGCGACATGGCCATGACTTCCGGGGCAAAGCTGCGGTCGCGGGTCATGATCTCGACCCTGGCGCCGGTCGCCGCGATCTTCTCGGCGGCTTGCAGCGCGGCATAGTCTCCGGCGTCGTCATAGATCAGCACGTTCCCGCCCGGCAGGGCATCGCCGGACAGAATGTCCCAGGCCGAGACGACAAGCGCATCGCCCTCATCGAGAACCTCGGTATGGGGCAGCCCGCCGGTGGCCACGATCGCCACGTCGGGATCATGGGCCAGCACGGTCGCCTCGTCAGCGAAGGAGTTGAAGTGGAAGGTCGCACCCATCCGTTCGCACTCCTCGAAACGCCACTGGATGAGCTGGATCATCTCCTTGCGTCGATCGGTTTGCGCCGTCAGCCGGACCTGCCCGCCGGGATCGTTTGCCGCCTCGTGGACGATCACCTCGTGGCCCCGCTCCGCAGCGACGCGCGCGGCCTCCAGCCCGGCAGGGCCAGCCCCGACGATCACCACGCGCCGCCTGGTTTCGGCCTCGGCGATCTCGTGCGGCTGCTCGATCTCCCGCCCCGTGGCCGGGTTGTGCAGGCACAGCGCCATCCCCCCCTGGTAGATGCGGTCGAGGCAGTAATTCGCACCCACGCAGGGGCGGATGCGCTCTTCCTCGCCGCGCATGATCTTGGCCACGATATGCGGGTCGGCCATGTGCGCGCGGGTCATCCCGACCATGTCAAGCTTGCCCGACGCCACCGCGTGCCGCGCGGTCGCCACGTCCTGGATCTTGGCGGCGTGGAAGGTCGGAAATTGCGTTGCGGCGCGAATCTCGCCGGCGAAATCCAGGTGCGGCGCGCTGCGCATACCCTGAACCGGGATCACGTCGGTCAAACCTGCATCGGTGTCGATATGCCCTTTGACGACATTGAGGAAATCGACCATCCCGCAATCCTTTAGCCGGTGCGAGATTTGCAGCCCATCCTCCTTGGTGAGCCCGCCGGGCAGGTCTTCATCGCCGGTGTAGCGCACGCCGACGATGAAATCGGGGCCGACGCGCTCGCGAATGGCCGTCAGCGTCTCGAAGGTAAAGCGCAGGCGGTTGTCCAGGCTGCCGCCATAGTCACCGTCGAGATCGTTGGTCAGCGGTGACCAGAACTGGTCCATCAGGTGGCCGTAAGCCTGCAACTCGATCCCGTCGAGCCCCGCCGCCTTCATCCGCTCGGCGGCATCGGCGTAATCCTCGATGATGCGGGAAATGTCCCAGTCCTCGGCCTTTTTCGGGAACGCCCGGTGCGACGGCTCGCGCTCGTGGCTCGACGACACCACCGGCAGCCAGTCCGCCTTGTCCCAGCGGGTGCGGCGGCCGAGATGGGTCAGTTGGATCATCACCGCGCAATCGTGTTCGTGGCATTCGTCGGCAAGCTGCTTCATCCAGCCGACGACCTCGTCCTTCCACGCGAGGATATTGTTGAAGACCGGCGGGCTGTCGCGCGCGACCGAGGCCGAACCGGCGGTCATGGTGAGCGCCACACCGGCCCGCGCCCGCTCGGCATGGTAGGCGCGATAGCGGTCCTTCGGCATTCCGTCCTCGGGATAGGCCGGCTCGTGGCTGGTGATCATCAGCCGGTTCTTCAGCGTCAGGTGCTTGAGCTGATAGGGCTGGAGAAGGGGATCGCTGGTCATGGGAACCTCCGTGAGTTCCGCGGACGATTCCACAAAATGTTCACATATGTCAATCTTGAGTTCATCGATGTATATTCCTCTTGAACTGCGGGGATTTCAGCCGTAATCTCGGGCGCATGAGCAGGAAGCCCTCCACCACGGATGATCCCGACAAGATCTCGGGTTGGCGCGGCTCACGCGAGATCTGGCTTGCGGCGGCCAAGCAGGCCTTTCTCGAAACCGGCCTCGATGCCGTGAAAATCCAGCCCTTGGCGACCCGGCTGAACATCTCCCGCACGAGCTTCTACTGGTTCTTCAAGGACCGGAACGCGCTGCTGGATGCCCTGCTCGAAGAATGGGACGCAAAGAATACCGGGGCCTTCGTCGATGCGACCGGCGCCTATGCCGAAACGATCGCCGAGGCGGTTCTCAATCTCATCGTGGTCTTCCACGACGAAGACCTGTTCGAGCCGCAACTCGATTTCGCGGTTCGGGGCTGGGCACACCAGTCCAACGACGTCATGGCCCGCGTCAATGCGGCGGACGAGCGGCGCCTGGATGCCATTCGTGCGATGTTCGAGCGCTTCGGCTTCCCGCCCGAAGACGCCGATGTCCGGGCACGCACCGTCTACCTGGTCCAGATCGGCTACATCTCGATGCAGGTGCGGGAAAGCCAGGCCGTGCGTATGGCCCGGGTGCCGGGTTACGTGGAAACCTTTTGCGGCGAAGCCCCGACGCAGAGCGAACTTGCCCGGTTCCACGCGCGGCTCGGGTTCCGAACACCCGGCCCCAACACCGCCGAAACAAAGGAGCCGACGTGATGCGACCACACATCAACGAGCTGGACGAAACGGCATTCGACGTCGTCGTGATCGGGGCCGGCGCGGTCGGATGCGCGACGGCGCGCGAACTGGCAGGGCGCGGCTTCACGACATTGCTGGTCGAGCGTGGAGACATCGGCTCAGGCACCTCGTCCCGGTCCAGCCGGATGCTCTATTCCGGGCTTGGCTACCTCGCCGTGCGGTATCCGCTCTGGCAGATGATCTTCCGGCCGGTCGACATGATCCAGCGCCTGCTTTACACGCGCTCCGTCATGCAGTGCCGCGCCGAACTGGTGCGCCAGATGCCGGGCCACCTCCACAAGCACAGGTTTCACTACCCGTTCCGTCAGGGCGACCGTTACCCGCCCTGGCTCGTCGATACCGGCTTCCGGCTGGTAGAGGCGCTCGGCGGCTGGAAGGTGCCGCTGGACTACCGCCGCATCTCGCATGAACAGGCCGCGACAGAGAGCGCACTGGCAGCCGACCTCGGCGGCCCCCTGCGCGGCGTCGGCGTGTTCGAGGAATACATGTATTCGTGGCCCGAGCGTATCTGCGTCGATACCGCGCTCGATGCCGAGCGCCGCGGCGCCACCCTGCGCACCTACACGGCGGTGACCGGGCTGACGAGGCAGGGCAACGCCTGGACCGTCGCGCTCGAAGAGCGCGCACCAGAAGCCGAGGGCCGCGCGTCGGTCACCGCGCAAATGGTCGTGAACGCGACCGGCCCATGGGTCGACCGGCTGCCCGGGTGCGGCGGCACCGGTCCGAACCGCGTCGTCGGCCTCAAAGGCGTCAACGTGATGGTCCGCCTGCCCGAGCGTTACCGTGGCGAGGGCCTGGAAGCCTTTTCAAGCAAGGGCGAGCCCTTCTATGTCTTTCCCTGGCGCGACCATCACCTGATCGGACCGACCGAGACGGTCGTCAGCGACGACCCCGACGATGTCCGCGTGCAGGACCATGAAATCGACTACATCCTCGACGAGGCAAACCGGCTCTTTCCCGACCTCAAGCTGACCCGCGAGCATATTCTGCATTCGTGGTGCGGCGTTCGGCCGATGTCGACACTCGACGGCACCACGACCCGCAACGCCGTTCGGATCGTCGAGGACCCAACGCAGCCGGGTCTCGCGACGGTGACCGGATCGACCATCATGCTGCATCGCCATGCCGGGCGAAAGGCGGCGCGCGCCGTCGAACGGAGGCTCGGCAAGAGGGGCGAGGCGCCTACCGGACCGATCGACGCCCCGCACCACCTGCGTCCTGACGAGGAGATCGGTCAGGTGGCCGCGACCGAGCATGTCGTGCGCCTGACCGACCTGATCAGGCGGCGCCTGCCCGACGGGCTCGACACGGCACTCGGACGGAACCGCGCCGAGGACCTGTCGCGCATCGCCGCCGCAACCCTCGGCTGGACCGAAGCGCGGCGGCAGGACGAACTGGCGCATTTCGAGCGAGAGACGGCTTCGATTTATCAAGCCCCCTGACCGCGCCCCGGCGGCGTCCAACCGAAGGGCCCGAACGTATCGATCCCGGATGATCACGTATGAACAAGGCGTTTTCCGCACCGCCCGGCAGACGCCCGCAGACGCGTTGCGCGCGATTCACCTCGATGGAGAGTTTGACGCCAGCGGTTTGAGGAGGGCAGCACCGTCCGCCCGCTCCGCACAGCTTCTGCGCCCCCACGCGGAATTGCGCCCGGGGCGCACAGGACGCACCTTTTCCCCAGGCCCAAGGAAAGGAGCCCCGCCATGACAAATCCCGTTCATCCCGCCGCCCGCATCGGCCATGTCCATCTCAAGGTCGCCGATCTCGACCGCGCCGTCGGCTTCTATTCCGGCGTGCTCGGGTTCGACATCATGCAATACTATTCTGGCGGGCGGGCGGCGTTTCTCTCCGCCGGGGGTTATCACCACCATATCGGCCTCAACACATGGCAATCGCTGGGCGGCACGCCGCCGCCCCCGGGCCATACCGGGCTGTTCCACACCGCCTTTCTCTACCCCGACCGCGCGGCGCTGGGTGATGCGGTGCGGCGCGTTCTTGACGCGGGCATCGCGCTCGACGGCGCCGCCGACCACGGGGTGAGCGAGGCGGTCTATCTGCGCGACCCCGACGACAACGGGGTGGAACTCTACCGCGACAAGCCCGAATCCGACTGGCCCCGCGACGCCGAGGGCAACCTCGCGATGGTCAACGACCCGCTCGACGTCGAGGCGCTGCTGGCCGAGGCCCGCCCCGCGCGCTGATCCCTCTGGACGCCCCGGCGCGGGGGCCCTAACCTGCGCGGCGACAGGAGGGCAGCACATGGCGACAGGCACCAATATCCGCACCTATTTCGAGGGCCGCTGGCACGACGGCGACATCCCGGTGATGAAGGCCGCCGATCACGGCACGTGGCTCGGCTCCTCGGTCTTCGACGGGGCGCGCTACGTGGATGGCATCATCCCCGATCTCGACCGCCATTGCGCCCGGGTCAACGCCTCGGCCGAGGCGCTGATGGTCACGCCCACCGTTTCCGTCGATGATATGCAGGCGATCGTCTGGGAGGGGCTCAAGGCATACCCAAAGGACGCGGCCATCTATATCAGGCCGATGTATTGGGCTCTCGACGGCGGCCACCTCGCCGTGCTGCCCAAGCCGGACGCCACCGGCTTTGCCATCTGCCTCGAGGAGGTGCCGATGCCGCCGCCGGGCACCACCACCACGCTCTGCCGCACCCGCTTTCGCCGCCCGGTGCTCGAGGATGCGGTGGTCAACGCCAAGGCCGGCTGCCTCTACCCCAACAACGCGCGCATGCTCAAGGAGGCGCGCGACCGCGGCTTCGGCAACGCGCTGGTGGCCGACGCGCTCGGCAACGTGGCGGAAACGGCCACCGCCAACGTCTTTGCGGTCAAGGATGGCGAGGTGTTCACCCCCATCGCCAACGGCACCTTCCTCGCCGGAATCACCCGCGCACGCCATATCGACAACATGCGCCGCAACGGCATGACCGTGCACGAGACGGTGATGAGCTTCGAGGATTTCAAGACGGCGGACGAGGTGTTCCTCTCGGGTAACCTGACGAAGGTGACGCCGGTCTCGGCCTTCGAGGACACCCCCTATCAGCCCGGCCCCGTCGCCGAGCGGGTGCGCGAGATGTACTGGGACTGGGCCTTTTCCGACGCGCGGTGATCCGCGCGGCGCACCGTGGCGTATCAAGTGGTGACACACAGGAGATTGCCATGCGCCTGATCGCCGCCCTATTCGCCACGCTTCTTGCCCTGCCCGCCGCCGCGCTCGACCGCACGACCCCCTTCGACAGCATCGACGGCGGCGAATTGCGCCTCGGCGACTGGGCCGGACAGCCCGTGCTCGTGGTCAACACCGCCTCGCGCTGCGGCTTCACGCCCCAGTATGACGGGCTCCAGGCGCTCTACGACCGTTACCGCGACCGTGGCCTCGTGGTGCTCGCCGTGCCCTCGGACGATTTCCGGCAGGAGTTGTCCAGCGAGGCAGAGGTCAAGGAATTCTGCGAGGTGAATTTCGGCCTCGATATCCCGATGACCACCATCACCCATGTGCGCGGGCCCGAGGCGCACCCGTTCTACGCCTCGCTGGCCGCCGAAACGGGCTTCACGCCCGCGTGGAACTTCAACAAGGTGCTCGTCGCCCCCGACGGCCGCGTGGCGGGCACATGGGGGTCGATGACACGGCCCCTCTCCGGCGCGATCACCCGGCAAATCGAGACGCTTCTGGCCGAGTGAGCCGGAACGCGGAAGACAGGTTTGGCCTGGAGCGGTCGTTGGATGTCGGTGTCGGGCTGGACCGTCACGGCAAGGTAAGATCAAGAAAGTTTAGAACTTTCTTGTACGGAATCTTTTCAAGACTCCGTACATCAACGGCAGCTTCCGGCCAGACCCTCCCCTCACCAATCCATCACCACCTTGCCCGAATTGCCCGAGATCATCGCGGCGAACCCCGCCTCGAAATCGTCGATCCCGATGCGGTGGGTAATCAGCCCGCTCACGTCCAGCCCCGATTGCACCAGCGCGATCATCTTGTACCAGGTCTCGAACATCTCGCGGCCATAGATGCCCTTGATATGCAGCATCTTGAAGATCACCGCGTTCCAGTCCACCGCGAACTCGGTCGGCGCGATCCCCAGCAACGCAACCTTGCCGCCATTGTTCATCCGCGCGATCATCTGCTGCATCGCTGCCGAGGCCCCCGACATCTCCAGCCCCACGTCGAATCCCTCGGTCATGCCGATCCCGTCCATCACCTCGCGCAATTGCTCGGCGGACACATCGACCACATGCTGCACCCCCATGCGGCGCGCGAGGTCAAGGCGGTATGGGTTGATATCGGTGATCACCACCTTGCGCGCGCCCACCTTCTGCGCCACCAGCGCGCCCATGATCCCGATCGGCCCCGCGCCCGTCACCAGCACGTCCTCGCCCACCAGGTCAAAGCTCAGCGCGGTATGCACCGCGTTGCCGAACGGATCGAAGATCGCGGCGATTTCGTCGGGGATGTCCTCGGGGATCGGCACCACGTTCATCTCGGGGATACAGACATACTCGGCGAACGACCCGGGCCGGTTCACCCCCACCCCCTTGGTGTTGCGGCACAAATGCCCCCGCCCCGCGCGACAGTTGCGGCACGCCCCGCAGACGATATGCCCCTCGCCCGAGACCCGCTGCCCGATCCGGTATTTCACCGCCGCCGCACCGCAATCCACGATCTCGCCGACGAATTCGTGCCCCACCACCATCGGCACCGGCACCGTCTTGGCGCTGAACTCGTCCCATTTCCAGATATGCACATCGGTGCCGCAAATCGCGGATTTCTTCACCTTGATCAGCACATCCGCCGGCCCCGGCTCCGGCACCGGCACATATTCCATCCACAGCCCCGGTTCGGGCTTCGACTTCACCAGCGCCTTCATTTCATTCTGCATTGCCCTGCCCCCACAAATCGGTGCTCAGATATTTCAGCCCGCTGTCGCAAACCACGAACGCGACGCAGCCGCCCCGCTCCGGCCCCTGCAACAGCCGGATCGCCGCCGCCAGGTTGGCCCCGGCGGAATAGCCCCCGAAAATGCCCTCGCACCGCGCCAGCATCCGCGCATGCTCCGCCGCCTCGGCCCCCGTGACCGTCACATCGCCCGCCAGGTCGGCGCCGTGCAGATGCACCAGGTCGGGCATCGAATAGCCTCCACCCTGGATCGGATGGTCCGCGCGGTCAGGATGCACCGCGTAGCACCGCACCCCCACGGGCGCAAAAAACCGCGCCGCGCCACCCACCGTGCCGCCCGAGCCGACGAAATCGCAAAACGCGGTCACCGCATGGCCCGACTGCTCCCAGATTTCGGGCGCGGTGCCGGTCGCGTGGGCCTCGGGGTTGCCCGCACGCGCGAACTGATCGGCCCGGAACGCGGCGCGGTCCTTCGTGATCCGCCGCGCCTCTTCCTCGACCAGCGCCAGGTCCGCCCCCGACACCTCGCCCGGCCGCGCGCCCTCGGCTTGGCGCACCAGCACCACCTCCGCGCCCAGCGCGCGCATCATCCGCGCACGTTCCTCGGAATTGCCCGTGCTCATCACCGCGACGAACGGATGCCCCAGCACCGCGCAGACAATCGCCAGCCCCGTGCCCATGTTGCCCGAGGTCAGTTCCACCACCGTCTGCCCGTCGCGCAACTCGCCGCTCGCGCGCGCCACCTCGATGATCGCCCGCGCGGCGCGGTCCTTCTTGGACAATCCGGGGTTGAGATAATCCAGCTTGGCCAGCAACCGCCCCTCGAGTCCCAGGGCCTCCACGACCCGGTGCAATTCGACCAACGGCGTCCCGCCGATCGCGTCGACGACCGAGGGCAGCGGCATCATCGGATCACCCCCAACTCGCGCCCCACGGCCCCGAACGCGTCCACCGCCCGATCCAGCATCTCGCGGCTCAGCCCCGCACTCATCTGCGTGCGGATACGGTCCTGCCCCTTGGGCACCACCGGAAAGGAAAACGCCGCCACGAACACGCCGCGCTCCCCCAGCCGCGCCGCCATCTCCTGCGCCAGCTTCGGGTCGCGCAGCATCACCGGGATGATGGCATGTTCGCCGGGCAAGAGCTCAAACCCCAGCGCCCCCATCCGCTCGCGGAAATACGCCGCGTTCTCCCACAGCCGCGCGCGCCGCTCCGCGCCGTCCTCCAGCATGTCAAAGACCTTGAGCGACGCCCCCGCGATCACCGGCGCCAGCGTGTTGGAAAAGAGATAAGGCCGCGAGCGCTGCCGCAACCAGTCCACCACCTTGGCCGACGCCGCCGTATAGCCGCCCGACGCGCCCCCCAGCGCCTTGCCCAGCGTGCCGGTCAGGATATCCACCCGATCCATCACCCCGAAATGCTCCGGCGTGCCGCGCCCGGTCTCGCCCACAAACCCCGTGGCATGACAATCATCCACCATCACCAGCGCGTCATACCGCGCCGCCAGGTCGCAAATCTCATCGAGCGGCGCGTAATACCCGTCCATTGAAAACACGCCATCGGTGGCGATCATCCGGTGGCGCGCCCCCGCCGCTTCGCGCAGGCACCGCTCCAGGTCGGCCATGTCGCGATTGGCATAGCGATACCGCTGCGCCTTGCACAGCCGCACCCCGTCGATGATGCTCGCATGGTTCAGGCTGTCGGAAATGATCGCATCCTCCGGGCCCAGCAGCGTCTCGAACAGCCCCGCATTGGCGTCGAACGCGGCGGCATAGAGGATCGCGTCCTCGGTCCCCAGAAACCCGGCGATCCGCGCCTCCAGCTGTTTATGCTCCTCCTGCGTGCCACAGATGAACCGGACGCTCGCCATGCCGAACCCGTAGCGGTCGAGCGCCGCATGCGCCGCCGCGATCACTTGCCGGTGATCGGCCAGCCCGAGATAGTTGTTGGCGCAGAGGTTGATCACCTCGCGCCCATCCGCCAGCCGCACCTCCCCCGCCTGCATCGAGGCGATCACCCGCTCGGACTTGTAAAGCCCCTCGCCGCGCAGCCCCTCCAGCCGCGCCGCCAGATCCGCGTCGAACCGATCCGTTGCCGCCATGTTCTCCTCCTTCATCTTGCCCCAAATATTCCGGGGGAGTCGCCCGGCACGGGCGACGGGGGCAGCGCCCCCTTCTCAGGCGGCCACCCTCGGCCGCCCCCCCGCCTCTACCACGATCTCCGCCTCCAGAAACACCCGCCGCCCCTCGGCCTCGGCCTCGCGCACCTCCCGCCGCGCGCTCACCTGCACGTCCACGGCCCCCGCGGCCACCGCCGCCGCCCGTGCCTCACCGCCCAGCGCCGCCTCCAGCGCCGCCATCGCCGCCTCCGCGTCCGCGAAATCCTCCGGCCCGCTTTCCAGGTGCGCGCGGTATCTCCCCTCGGCGGGCGCGGTCACCACGCCCGCGCGCCGGATCACCACCCGTCCCACCACCGCGCCGATGGCATTGGCGACGCCGGCATGCTCCGGCACGATCACCTCGGCATGGAGCCGCTCGCCCACCGCGCCATAATAGCTCGCCGCCGAGGCCCCCAACCCGATCACCGGCACGTTCAATCCGGTCTCGATCCGCACCAGCCCCCGGTGCGGCCCAAGGCCCCGCTGCATCAGCACATGGCTCGCCAGCGCCGCGGGCGGCAGGCCAAAACCCGCCTCCTCCTCGGCGAACCCCACCTCCAGCAGCGCCAGCGCCGTCTGATGCGTCAGCCGGTCCACGATCATCTGCGCCAGCGCCTCCGCCCCCGCGGCCAGCCGATCACCAGAGCCCACCCGCTTGCGCGCCACCAGCCCCAGCGCCAGCCGCGCCGCCTCCCCGTCCCAGGCCGAAAGCCGGCCCAGCACATGCGCGGCATCCGAGGGCGTCACCCCGCCCAGCTGCACCAGTCCGCGCCGCACCAGCCGGCTCAGCGCGGCGTGATCCATCCGGTTGCGCAGCACCGCCCCCAGCGGCCGCACCGCCCCCTCGATCCGCGCCAGCAGCCCCGCCTCGCGCTCCGACAGCCCCCCGGCCTCGACGCCGGGCACCGCGCGTACGAACCGCGCATCCATCTCGCCCGGTGCCGCGGCGCGGCCCTGCGCCTCCAGCGCGGCATGCACCGCCTCGGGCGCCTCTTCCGCCATCAGGCTCACCGGCACCACCCGCCGGGGCCCGAGGCTCACACCCGCGCCCAGCCCCTCGGCCACGTGCACCTCGCTGTCGCCGCCCAGTCCGAAGGTGCGCATCGCCACCGCCTCTACCATGGTGCGCCACGGGCCCACCCGCGCGCCCTCCGGGTCAATGGCGGGCCGCCCGCCGCGCAGCACCGCCACGTCCGTCGTCGTCCCGCCGATATCCGACACCAGCGCATGATCCGCCCCGGTCAGCCACCTCGCCCCTATGAGGCTCGCCGCCGGACCGCTCAGGATCGTCTCGATGGGCCGCTCCCGCGCCTGTGCGGCAGAAATCAGCGCGCCATCGCCGCGCACCACCATCAAGGGCGCGGTGATCCCCTGCCCCCGCAGCACCCCCTCCGCCCGCTCGATCAGCCGCGCGATCATGCCGATCAGCCGCGCATTGAGCAGCGCGGTCAGCGCACGCTTCGGCCCGTTCAGCTTGGCCGACAGGTGATGCGACAGGCTCACCGGCTTGCCCGTCACCTCGCGGATCACCTCCGCCGCGCGCAACTCGTGCCCCGGGTTGCGCGTCGCGAACAGCCCGGCCACCGCATACGCTCCGGCCCCCTGCCCCGCTTCCAGCCAGCGCCGCAGCGCCCCCTCGTCCAGCGGCGCCGCCTCGGCCCCGCCCGCCCCGTGCCCGCCCGCGATCACCAGCGCCGGATCGCCCCCCAGCGCCTCGGCCAGCCCATGCGCCGCCAGGTCCACCTCGCGAAATCCGATATAGATCAGCCCCGCACGCCCGCCCTGCCCTTCGACCAGCGCATTGGTCGCCAGCGTGGTCGACAGCGACGCCAGCCCGATCTCGCCCGCCTGCGCGCCGCTTGCGCGCAGCACCTCCGCCACCGCGCGGCCGATCCCGATGGCCAAGTCATGGCGCGTGGTCAGCGCCTTGGCGCTCGCCACCACCTCGCGCTCGTCGCGCAACAGCACGGCATCGGTATAGGTGCCGCCCGTATCCACCCCCAATAGCAATGCCATGCGCCCGCTCTCCCGCCTCGCGTCCTTCCGAAGGGGGTGTAACGGCTCTGCCGGGCTATTCCAGCCCGTTTGCGTCATCACACAGTCGCATCACCGCCCAGCGCGCCGCATCCGCCACCGCCGCGTCCGCATCCTCGCACAATCCCTGCGCCACCTCCCGCAGGCCGGGATCACCCGAATTACCTATGGCATAGAGCACGTTGCGCACGAACCGGTCGCGCCCGATCCGCTTGATGGGCGAGCCCGAGAACCGTGCCCGAAACCCGGCATCGTCCAGCACCGCCAATTCCGCCAGCTTCGGCGCAACCAGGTCGTCGCGCGCGGCGTATTTCACCTCCCGCGCCTCGACGGCAAACTTGTTCCACGGGCACACCGCCAGGCAATCGTCGCAGCCATAGATGCGGTTGCCCATCCGCGCGCGCAATTCCTCGTCCACCGGCCCCTTGTGCTCGATCGTCAGGTAGGAAATGCAGCGCCGCGCATCCAGTTGATACGGCGCCGGAAACGCATCCGTCGGGCACACGTCCAGACACGCCCGGCACGACCCGCAATGATCCACCTCCGCCGGATCGGCCTCCAGGTCCAGCGTGGTAAACACCGACCCGATAAAGAACCAGCTCCCCAGATCGCGGCTCACCAGGTTGGTGTGCTTGCCCTGCCAGCCCAGCCCCGCCGCCTGTCCCAGCGGCTTTTCCGGCACGGGTGCTGTATCGACGAACACCTTCACCTCGCCCCCACCTTCGGCAATCAGCCACCGCGCCAGCCGCTTCAGCCGCTTCTTGACCGTGTCGTGATAATCCCGCCCCCGCGCATAGACCGAGACATTGCCGCACTCCCGCCGCTCCAGCCCCGCCAGCGGATCGCCCTCGGGCGTATAGCTCTCGCCCAGAACGATCACGCTGCGCGCCTCGGGCCAGAGCACATCCGGCGCCCCCCGCCAATGCGCGCGCTCGGCCAGCCAGCCCATCTGCCCATGATGGCCACGCTCCAGAAATGCTGCCAGCCGCCCCGGCACATGCCCCACATCCCACGGGCGGCACACCCGGCAGGCGTCGAACCCCTCGGTCACCGCCTGTGCAACCAGTCTCTCTTTCAGCCCCGCCTTCATCTTGCCCCCCAATATCCCGGGGTGAATTGGCCGCAGGCCAAGAGGGGCAGCGCCCCTCCGGCCGCTCTAGAAATCCAGGTCGGCATAATGCGCCGGCGGCGGAAATCCCGGTACCTGGTCCGCGAGAATCCCCCGGAACGCGGGGCGCGACTTGATCTTGGCATACCAGTCCTTGACCGCCTCCGAGCGGTGCCAGTCCACGTCCGAGATATAGTCCAGCGACGATAGATGCGCGGCGGCCGCGAAATCCGCCAGCGTCATCACGTCCCCGGCCAGCCACCGCCGATGATCCAGCAGCCACGCCATGTAATCGAGGTGAAACTTGACCGCCCGCGCCCCGTCCTTGACGTTGCGGCTGTCGGGAAAGCCCAGCTTCATGATCTTCTTGTTGACCCGCTCGTATAGCAGCTTGGCCGTCACCTCGTGATGGAACTTGTCGTCAAACCACCCCACCAGCCGCCGCACCTCGTAGCGCGCCTCGGCCCCCTTGGGCATCAGCGGCGGCTCGGGGTGGCACTCCTCGATATATTCGCAGATCGCGGCACTCTCGGCCAGGGTGCGCCCGTCCATGCGCAGCACCGGCACCTTGCCGGCCGGGTTGCGGCGCAGGAAATCGGCGTCCTGCTCCCAGTACCGCTCCTCGACCAGCTCGCACTCGATCCGCTTCTCGGCAAGACACAGCCGCACCTTGCGGCAAAAGGGCGAGAGCGGAACGTGATAGAGCCGGGCCATGTCGGATGCGTGCCTCTGCTATTGGAAACAGCCCCTTCCATGCCCGCTTCCGGCGCGGGTTTCAATCCTCGAAACAGGCGGCGCGGCCGTCGCGGGCGATGGTCGCCGCCCCGTCCACGATCGCCGCCGCGCGTTGCCGCAGCGCCGCCGACGGACGGCTGGCAGAGCGCCCCTTGGGATCGGGCAGCACCGCGGCGAGCCGCGCCGCCTGCACCGCGCTCAGGTCCGCCGCTGCCACGCCGAAATAATGCCGCGCCGCGGCCTCCACCCCGAACACGCCCTCGTCGAACTCGGCGATGTTGAGATAGACCTCCAGCACCCGCCGCTTGGACCATGCCGCCTCCATCAGCGGCGTGATCGCGGCCTCCAGCGCCTTGCGCGCCCAGTTGCGCCCGTGCCACAGCCACACGTTCTTGACCACCTGCTGGCTGACGGTCGAGGCCCCGCGCACAGAGCCATCGGCGATGGCGTCGCGGATGGCCGCCATGTCGAACCCCCAGTGCAGGCAGAAATTGGCGTCCTCGGCGGCCACCGCCGACCGCGCCATCACCGGCGCGATCCGCGCCATCGGCACCGGCTCGCGCGAAATCGCGCCCAGCCGCCGTTCCTCCTGCCAGGTATAGATCGTCGCCGGCGGATCCACCCAGCGATAGGCCAGCAGGCTCAACGCGAACACCGCCACCAGCGCGAGCGCGGACCACAACAGCCAGCGCCGCAGCCTGCGCCACACCCCCACCGGGGCCGCCCGCCGCCGCCTGCCCTTCGCCGTTTTCTTCCTGCGTCCCGCCATGGCCCAGCTATAGCGCCCCGCCGCGCCCGGCAAAACCGCTTTGGCGCGGACGGCGGGGCCTGACCGGCAAAAATGCCCGGATCGGCGCGGCGGGGCACGCGCCCCACCGCCTCTTCCTGGTGCAAATACTCCTTACCCGGGCGGTGCACGCGCCCCGCGCGGTGCCTCGCCTCACTCCGCCGGGATCGCCTCCGGCTCCACGCCCAGCGGATGCGCGATCTTGTCGAGCATCTCCCTCGGGCAAAGCTGCACGAAACGCGGCAATTCGCGGTCCCAGTATTGCAGGATATCCGCCGCCCGGCGCGATCCGGTCTCGGCCAGGTGCCGCTCGATCAGCCCCTTGAGTTCGTCCTGCCAGTGCGGCTCAGTCACCGGGCAGGCGACCAGCGTCTCGCCGTTGACCAATGCGGGCGCGCGATCCTCGGGATCATAGATATAGGCCATGCCGCCGGTCATGCCGGCGCCAAAATTGGCCCCGATCTCCCCGAGGATCACCGCCACGCCGCCGGTCATGTACTCGCAGCCATTGCTGCCGCAGCCCTCGACCACCACGTGCGCGCCCGAGTTGCGCACGGCAAACCGCTCGCCCGCGCGCCCCGCCGCAAACAGGTATCCGGCGGTCGCGCCATAGAGCACCGTGTTGCCGATGATGGTGTTCTCGTGCGCGACCAGCGGGCTCGCCATCGGTGGGCGCACCACGATGGTGCCCCCCGACAGGCCCTTACCCACGTAATCGTTGGCGTCGCCGCTGACCTCGATCTTCAGCCCCGGCGCGGCAAACGCGCCCAGGCTCTGCCCCGCGCTGCCCGACAGCTTCACGGTCAGGTGGTCGGGTTGCAGGCTGTTGCGCATCCCGAAGCGACGCACGATGTGGGATGAGACCCGCGTGCCCACCGTCCGGTGCGTGTTCTGCACCGTGTAGTGAAGCTGCATCTTCTCGCCATCCTCCAGGAACCGCGCCGCATCGCGCACGATCTCGGCATCCAGCGTGTCGGGCACCTCGTTGCGCGCGCGCGTGCGGTCATAGCGGACGTCCTTGGCCCCATCCACGGTGATAAGCATCGGGTTGAGGTCCAGGTCGTCCAGATGCGCCGAACCGCGGCTCACCTGTGTGAGCAGGTCCGCCCGCCCGATCACCTCGTCAAGCGACCGCGCGCCGATGCTCGCCAGGATTTCCCGCACCTCCTGCGCGTAAAAGGTGATGAGGTTCACCACCTTGTCCGCCGTGCCGGTGAACTTGGCGCGCAAATCCTCGTCCTGCGTGCAGACACCCACAGGGCAGGTATTCGACTGGCACTGACGCACCATGATACAGCCCATCGCGATCAGCGCGGCGGTGCCGATGCCGTATTCCTCGGCCCCCATCATCGCCGCCATGACGATGTCGCGCCCGGTGCGCAGGCCACCATCGGTCCTGAGCGTCACCCGCCCCCGCAGGTTGTTCATGCTCAGCACCTGATGCGCCTCGGTCAGGCCCATCTCCCACGGCAGCCCGGCATACTTGATCGAGGTGGCAGGGCTCGCGCCCGTGCCGCCATTATGCCCCGAAATCAGGATCACGTCGGCCTTGGCCTTGGCCACCCCGGCGGCAATCGTGCCCACGCCCGACTGCGCCACCAGCTTCACGGTGACCTTCACATTCGGATTGATCTGCTTCAGGTCATAGATGAGCTGCGCCAGGTCCTCGATGGAATAGATATCGTGATGCGGCGGCGGCGAGATCAGCGTCACCCCCGGCGTCGAATGCCGCAGCCTCGCTATCAGCTTGGTCACCTTCATCCCAGGTAGCTGCCCGCCCTCGCCGGGCTTGGCCCCCTGCGCGATCTTGATCTCCAGCTCCTCGCAATGGTTGAGGTACTCCGCCGTCACGCCGAACCGCCCGCTCGCCACCTGCTTGATCTTGGCGGAGGGGTTGTCGCCATTGGCATCCGGCGTGAAATGCGCCGGGTCCTCGCCACCCTCGCCACTGTCGCTGCGCGCGCCGATCCGGTTCATCGCGATGTTGAGCGTCTTGTGCGCCTCGGGGCTCAGCGCCCCCAACGACATCCCCGGCGTGACAAACCGCTTGCGGATCGCGGTGACACTCTCGACCTCCTCGATCGGCACCGCCTCGCCAATCGGCTTGATCGCCATCAGGTCGCGCAGATGGATCGGCGGATTGGCCTGAAGCGCAGCCGAATACCGCTTCCACAGCTCATAGCTCGCCTTGTTGCAGGCCATCTGCATCATGTGCATGGTCTGCGCGCCCCAGGCATGGGTCTCGCCCGACTTGCGCGCCTTGTAGAACCCGCCGATCGGCAGGATATCCTGCCCGCCTCCGAAGGCGCGGCCATGCACCTCCTCCAGCTTGGCCTGGATACCGCTCACGCCGATGCCGCTGATCCGGCTCACCAACCCCGGGAAATACTCCGCGCACATCGCGCGCCCCAGCCCCACGGCCTCGAAATTCAGCCCGCCGCGATAGGACGAGATCACCGAAATCCCCATCTTCGACATGATCTTGAGAATGCCCAGGTCAATCGCCGCGCGATAGCGCGCCACCGCCTCGGTCAGGCTGCCCTCGATCAGGCCCCGGCGGTTGCGGTCGGCGATGGTGTCCTCGGCAAGATAGGGGTTCACCGTGGTCGCCCCCGCGCCGATCAACACGGCGAAATAATGCGGGTCGATGCACTCCGCCGACCGCACGTTGAGGCTGCAAAACGTCCGCAGCCCCTTGCGCGTCAGGTGAGAATGCACCGCGGATGTCGCGAGGATCATCGGCATCCCGATGCGCGCCTCGCCCAGCCCGTGATCGCTCAGCACGATATGCCCGATCCCCGACCGCACGGCATCCTCGGCCTCGGCGCGGATACGCTCCAGCCCGGCCTGCAACGCCCCCGCGCCGGGCGCAAAGGTACAGTCGATCTCGGCCACGTCCGCATCGAACGCGCGGATCATCTCCTGCCACTGCGCATTGGCCACGAACGGGCTTTCCAGCACGATGATCTCGGTCTGCGCGCTCGACTCGTCCAGCACGTTCTTGAGATTGCCGAACCGCGTCTTGAGGCTCATCACCCTGAATTCGCGCAGGGAATCAATCGCCGGGTTGGTCACCTGGCTGAAATTCTGGCGGAAGTAATGGCTCAGCGGACGGTATTGCCGCGAGAGAACAGCGGCGGGCGTGTCATCGCCCATCGAGGCAATCGCCTCCTTGCCGTCCTCGGCCATCGGCGCGAGGATCGATTCGATCTCCTCGATGCTGTAGCCCGCCGCAATCTGCCGACGCCGCAGGTCGCCCCCCTCAAAGAGCGGCGCCTCGGTCACGCGGGCAAGCACCCCGTCAAGCTCGTTGATCTTGCCCACCCACTCGCCGAACGGCTGTGCTTCGGCCAGCCGGTTCTTCATCTCGGCATCGTGGAACAGGCGGCCCTCGGTCATGTCCACCGCGATCATCTGCCCGGGGCCAAGCGCACCCTTCTCCCGCACGCTCGATTCGTCCACCGGCACCATGCCCGCCTCGCTCCCGGCGATCAGCAGCCCGTCACCGGTCACGACATAGCGCATCGGCCGCAGCCCGTTGCGGTCAAGCCCGGCACAGACCCAGCGACCGTCGGTCATGGCAAGCGCGGCAGGGCCGTCCCACGGCTCCATCACGCTGTTGCAATAGGAATACATGTCGCGCCACGCCGCGGGCAGGTCCTCGGCCTGCTTGGACCAGGATTCCGGCACCAGCATGGTCTTGGCCATCGGCGCCTTGCGGCCCGCGCGCACCAGCACCTCGAACACGGCATCGAGCGCGGCACTGTCGCTTGATCCCTGCGCCACGATCGGCTTGATATCCTCGGCCAGCTCGCCAAAGGCCGACGACGCCATGCGGATCTCGTGGCTCTTCATCCAGTTGAGATTGCCCTTCAGCGTGTTGATCTCGCCGTTATGCGCCAGCATCCGGAACGGCTGTGCCAGCCACCATTGCGGGAACGTGTTGGTGGAATAGCGCTGGTGATAGATCGCAAAGGCGCTCCTGAACCGCTCGTCCATCAGGTCGGGGTAGAACACCGCCACCTGCTCGGCCAGCATCATGCCCTTGTAGATGATGCTGCGGCACGACAGGCTCGCAATATAGAGCGCGCCGACGCCCGCCGCCTGCGCCGCCTTCTCGATCCGGCGGCGAATGACATACAGTTCCCGCTCAAAGCTCTCCTCGTCCAGTCCCTTGGCGTCCGAGATCAGGATCTGCTCGATCTCGGGCCGCGTCGCGTTGGCCTTCTCACCCAGGCAGGAGACATCGACCGGCACGTGCCGCCAGCCATAGATCGTGTGCCCCATCCGCAGCACCTCGGTCTCCACGATGGTCCGGCAGCGCTCCTGCGCGCCGAAATCCGTGCGCGGCAGGAACACCTGCCCCACCGCTACCAGCCGGTTTTCGTTCGGCTCGTGCCCGGTGCGCCGGATCTGGTCATAAAAGAACGGCACCGGGATCTGCACATGGATACCCGCGCCGTCGCCGGTCTTGCCGTCTGCATCCACCGCGCCGCGGTGCCAGATCGCCTTCAGCGCGTCGATCCCCGCCTGCACCACCTTGCGCGAGGGTTTGCCGTCGATGCTCACGACAAGGCCCACGCCGCAGGACGAATGCTCCTCCTCATGGGCATACATGCCATGCTCGGCCAGCCAGTCGCGCTTGGCCGTCTCAACGGCCGCCCAGTCTGCATCATATGTCGTCATCGGTCTTTACCCTTCCTTAACCCCGGACTTGGGTCCATTAGGTCAGTGATGTTGTCCTTCTTGACGGTTCCGCCCGTCCGATTACCGCTTGATTACCGCACCGTCACGCACCCGACCCGAACCTTGCGGTTCGCGGCGTGAACCTACAGGTTCATTCCGCCGCGATGGCCTGCGCAAGGCTCAGATCGTCGAGGATCGCGGCCGCCGCATCGCGCCCGTCGCGGATCGCCCAGACCACGAGGCTCGCGCCGCGCACGATGTCGCCCACCGCGTAAACGCCGTCCAGAGCGGTGCGCCCGGTGGTGAACTCGGCCTTGACCGTGCCCCAGCGCGTGACCTCAAATTCCTTTTGATTCCAAATGGTTGGCAGGTCTTCGGGTTCGAACCCCAGCGCCTTGATGACCAGGTCGGCAGGCGCATCCTCGACCGCGCCCTCGATCGGCTCGGGGCTCTGGCGGCCCGTCGCGTCCGGCGCGCCAAGGCGCATCTTCTGCACCCGCACCGCGTTCACCGGGTCGCCCGCAAAGCCCACCGGCGCGCTAAGCCATTCAAAAACCACGCCTTCTTCCTCGGCATTGGCCACTTCACGTTGACTTCCGGGCATGTTGTCATGGTCGCGACGGTAGAGGCAGATAACCGATTTCGCGCCCTGCCGCACGGCGGTGCGCACACAATCCATTGCGGTATCGCCGCCTCCAACCACAACCACTTGTTTTCCCTCGGCATTCAGCTCGCCGCTGTCGAATTCCGGCACGCTGTCGCCAAAGCCCACCCGATTGCTCGCCGTCAGGTAGTCTATGGCCCGCACGATGCCCTGCGCCCCCGCGCCCGGACCATCCAGATCGCGGCTCTTGTAGACCCCGGTGGCGATCAGTACCGCGTTGTGTTTATTACGAATTTCGTCAAAGCTGATGTCGGTTCCGACTTCGCAGTTCAGCACGAATTCCGCGCCACCCTGCTCAAGCTGTTCGACCCGGCGCATCACCACGTCCTTCTCCAGCTTGAAGCCGGGGATGCCATAGGTCATCAGCCCGCCCGCGCGGTCGCAACGCTCGTAGACCGTGACCTGCACACCCGCCCGCCGAAGCACGTCGGCCGCCGCGAGCCCACCAGGGCCAGAGCCGATTATCCCAACAGATTCAACACGTTCCGCCTTGGGCGCGATGGGCTCGACCCAGCCTTCCTCCCACGCCGTGTCGGTGATGTATTTCTCCACCGCGCCGATGGTGACGGTGCCGTGGCCCGCCTGCTCGATCACGCAATTGCCTTCGCACAGCCGGTCCTGCGGGCAGATGCGTCCGCAAATCTCGGGGAAGGTGTTGGTCAACTGGCTGAGTTCATACGCTTCTTTCAACCGCCCCTCGGCGGTAAGGCGCAGCCAGTCGGGGATGTTGTTGTGCAGCGGGCAATGCGTCTGGCAATAGGGCACGCCGCACTGGCTGCACCGCCCGGCCTGCTCCTTCGCCTTCGCATCGGCGAATTCGGCATAGATCTCATGGAAATCCTGCCTGCGCGCCTCTGCCGTCCGCTTCTCAGGCATATCCCGCCCGATCGACACGAATTTCAGCATGGGTTGCTTCGCCACGTCTTCACCTCCCGGAATTCTGAGAGCGCCCTTTTATACCATATG
This sequence comes from Roseovarius nitratireducens, assembly GCF_002925845.1. Taxonomy (GTDB): domain Bacteria; phylum Pseudomonadota; class Alphaproteobacteria; order Rhodobacterales; family Rhodobacteraceae; genus Roseovarius; species Roseovarius nitratireducens. Next base: position 39,142 of record NZ_PDNI01000028.1, read on the forward strand.
CCGAAGCATGAAAAGGCAGTATTGCTGACATATATTAAGAAATATAACGCCACCGCTCGGTTCTGGAGGAAATTCTTAACGATTTTAGGTCCGATTCGGATACATTATTCGGGTTGTCATTGAAACTCAGGCGCTTATACGGGCCACAGGCTGGCCCAGGACCCGTTAGATGACGCTGTTTTCGCTCTTTCTGCTCGCGATCATCCAGGGCGTCACCGAATTTCTGCCTATTTCGTCCTCGGCGCATCTCGCGCTTCTGCACCAGGTCAACGGCAGCGGCGAAGAGGATGTCGCTCTCGACGTGGCGGTGCATCTGGGCTCGATTCTCGCCGTGATCGTCTATTTCCACGCCGAATCCTCCGCCGCCGGGCGTGGTCTCGCCGACCTCCTGCGCGGCAGACGTCAAAGCACCGACGCACGACTAGCCCGCAACCTTCTGCTCGGCACGGTACCGCTGGTGATCACGGGGGCCGTTATCGTGATCATGGGTTGGGAAGACGCACTGCGCGACATCCGCGTGATCGGCTGGACGATGATCGTCTTCGGCATCCTCCTGTGGTGGATCGACCGGTTCGCCCCGCAAACCCTGCACGCACCTGACTGGACCCTGCGCCGCGCGCTGATCATGGGGCTGTGGCAAGCGCTGGCGCTCATCCCCGGCGTGTCTCGCTCTGGCATCACCATCACCGGCGCGCGCGCCATCGGGCTCGAACGGCGCGACGCCACGCGGCTGTCGATGCTCATGTCGATTCCGGCAACGCTCGCCACCGGAGCAGTGCTGGCCATCGACCTCGCACAGGCCGATGCCGGGCTCGATCTGCTCGGTCGCGCAGCGTTCGCCGCGCTGTTCGCTTTCGCCGCGGCGTGGTGCGCGCTGTGCGTGATGATGCGCTTTCTCGACCGGGTGAGCTTCACGCCATACGTGATCTACCGGGTCGCGCTCGGCGTGGTACTGCTTGCCCTCACTTATGGTTGAGGAGCGTTATGCCTTGAGATTGCTGGCGGATTCGTGGATTGCCTCGTATTGACCAGAGGGCCGGAACCGCCACAGGTAATCGGGCAGAACGGCCTCGGGCGCCACCGGCTCGATCCCGAAATCGGCGAAGGTCCGCGCGCCCACGCTCACTACGTTGTCCACCCGCAGGCTGCGCACCTGGTCGCGCGTGATCTGCGGCGGCACGAGGCCGAGCGTGATGGTTTCCACGAATTCCATCACCGCCGCCATCACCGACGCGATCCCGAACGGGATTCCGACGATCAGCCGACGCCGGCGTATAACCCCGAGCATCATCTTCATCAGCTCGCGGAACGTGGCCACCTCCGGCCCGCCCAGCTCGTAAATGCCCGGCTCCACCGCGCCCATGGCCGCCTTGGCCGCCGCGTGCGCAACGTCATCCACATTGACAGGCTGAAACCGCGTGTCGCTTCCGACGACCGGGATCACCGGCGACAACCGCGCCATCCCCGCGAACCGGTTAAAGAACTGGTCCTCCGCCCCGAAGATGACCGAGGGCCGCAGGATCACCGCCTGCGGAAAATGTGCGGCGATACCGGCCTCTCCGGCGGCCTTGGTGCGTGCATAGATGCTCGCCGAATTGGCGCTCGCGCCGATAGCCGAGAGATGGACGAGCTGTGCCACGCCCTGCTCGGCGGCGATGCGCGCGATCCGCGTCGCGCCCTCGTCCTGTACCGCGTGGAAATTGTTGCGCCCGCCACGGTCGAAGGTGCCCACGCAATTGACCACCGCATCCGCGCCCAGCATCACTGCGCGCACACTGGCATCGTCGCGGATGTTGCAGAACACCGGCTCCACCTGCCCGGGCACGCCGTAGGGCTTGACATGCATCGCCTCGTTGGGACGGCGCACGGCAACCCGTACCCGCCAACCCGCAGACGCCATGCGCCGCGCAATATAGCGTCCTACGAAACCTGATCCGCCATAGATGGTGACGAGCTTGGACATAGGGGCCTCCGGGCTGCGCATGATCCCCTCTTTCCTAACGTCGCCGCGCCCGCCCGACAAGACGATAACGCCTGCGTGCCAAATCGCGCGAAATCGCCGTTGACACCCGGTCGGGCTGCGTCTAAATGCCGGCGGCACGACACCTGCCCAGGTGGCGGAATTGGTAGACGCGCTGGCTTCAGGTGCCAGTGGCCGCAAGGCCGTGGAGGTTCGAGTCCTCTCCTGGGCACCATTTCTCCCGAACATAGCTACTCATAACTGCAGGAAAGCATGGACTTTTTGCCTGCTTCCGGAGTAGCATTCTTCTCATAGCTGAACATGCTACCCCACCCAAAAACCCACCAAACCGGGGTATCGATCTGGGGTATCTGCCAGCATATGCGGAGAAGATACCCCAGTGGCGCTCACGGACCTCAAGATCAAGAAAGCAAAGGCAAAGGAGAAGCCATACAAGATGTATGACTCGCTCGGCCTCTTTGTGTTGGTCAACCCAAACGGCTCGAAGCTCTGGCGGCAGAAATATCAGCTCGACGGGAAAGAGCGCACGATCGCGCACGGATCATATCCGGCGGTGACATTGCGTGAGGCGCGAAGCAAGCGCGACGCGATCCGCGACCAGCTTGCCGCCGGCGCCGATCCGGCGGTGCAGAAACGTCTCGATCAGATCGAAGCCGAGACGCAGGCGCGGATGACATTCCTGCTCGTTGCCGAAGAGTACCTGCAGATGGCTTATGATCGCGAGCTCGCTGATGCGACGATACGCAAGAAGATCTGGCACATACACACGCTCGCTGAGCCGCTGCATCACCGACCGATCAATGACATCACCGCCGCTGAGATCTTGCACCTCTTGAAGAAGGTCGAGCATAGCGGACGGCGTGAGACGGCCAAGAAGCTCCGGGGCACACTCTCTGGTGTGTTCCGGCTCGCCGTAGTGACCACGCGAGCCGAAAATGATCCGACTCAAGCGGTCAAAGGCGCCCTCTTGCCGGTCAAAGTGACCAACCGGGCGGCGATCACCGATGAGACCGCCTTTGGGCAATTCCTAGGCGATCTCGATGCCTACACGGGCGCCGGAGTGATCAAGGACGCGATCAAATTCCAGATCCTCACCATGGCCCGTCCCGGTGAGGTTCGGGGCGCGGTGAAGTCTGAAATCGACCGTGAGAACCGAACGTGGACCATCCCGGCCGAGCGCACCAAGATGCGCCGAGCGCACGTGGTGCCGCTATCGAGGCAGGCAATGGAACTCGTCGAGGCGAACTGGTCGCACATTGATGGTGTCGAGCTCCTGTTTCCGTCGCTCAATTCAAACCGCAAGTGGCTCTCCGAGAATGCGTTCAACTCTGCCATCCGCCGCATGGGCTACTCAAAAGAGGAAGTGACAGCGCATGGGTTCCGCGCGACCGCGAGCAGTATCCTCAACAATCGCGGCTATGATCCTGACGTGATCGAGGCAGCTCTTGCGCACCAAGACCGGAACGCCATCCGCCGGACGTACAACCGGGCGACGTACTGGGAGCAGCGGGTGGCGTTGATGCAGGAGTGGGCGAGCATACTCCAAGCGCTTTGACATGCTCTGTTTTTCCTACTGGAGATCGACACCCTATTGGTGTAGAATTTGACTAAACAAAACTTAAACGAGCTGAAATGAAGATAGATCGAATTGATATAAAAAATTTTCGTCGCCTTGAGAAAGCGTCGACTGGAATTGAAGAAAAAGAGACCGTTTTTGTTGGAGCCAATAACAGCGGAAAGACGTCTGCGACTTCGGTTTTCCGGTGCTTCCTGGGACAAAGGAGATTCAGCATATATGACTTTTCTGTTGGTCGGATTGCTGACTTCGATAGCTTTGGTGCAGGCGGTGAAACGGACACTTTACCCGCGATAGAATTGGACATCTGGTTCAGAGTAGACCCTGAGTCCATAGAGTTTGGGAGAGCCTTCACACTCCTTCCCAATCTGTCCGAAGACTTTGAACGGTTAGGTGTGCGACTACGTTACGCTGCAATTGATCCTTCAAAGGTGCGCGAAGTATACTTAGCGGCTTACCCTCAAGATGGGGACGAGCCTCCAGAAACACCACTATCAGCTTTTCTAACTAACAACAGCGAACTCAATCGGCATTTCGGAATTACCTACGCATCGCTTGAAGACGACGGTGCTGGTGCCGTGGCAACACCGCTAGACAAGGACGAGGGACGGAATCTTCTTCAAAATTTGGTCCGAATTGATTTTGTGGATGCACAACGAAACATCGACGATGAAGAAGGGCATAGAAGCAACAAGCTCTCGAGTGCATTTTCCGGCTTCTACCAGAAGAACCTTGAGCGACCGGAAGTTGCGGAAGAGGCATATCGGGTAATTGATGAAAACAATCAGCAGCTCACTGCGCACTACGCCGTCCAATTTTCTGGCATCATGGGTGTAATCAAAGGGATTGGCGTCCCATCGGTGAATGATCGAGAACTAAAGATCGTCTCCACTCTAAATCCTGAAACCGCCCTTCGTGGGAATACTGACCTTCTCTATGTTGATGCTGATAGTGGGCATGAGCTGCCTGAACTGTATAACGGACTTGGGTTCAAGAACCTTATCTACATGGCAATCCAAGCCAAACACTACCATTCTCAGTGGGTTCGTACCGCCCAAAACCGACCACTGTGTCAGATCATATTTGTAGAGGAGCCCGAGGTCCACTTACACGCTCAGGTGCAGCAGACCTTCATTAATAACATCTGGGATGTCATCCAACAGTCAGCTGAAGCAGAAGGCGCTAGTGACTGGATTCCGCAGCTAATTGTGACCACCCATTCATCGCACATCCTTGATGCAACCGAGTTCAGCAAGGTTCGATACTTCAGGAGATGTCAACTTGAAGGCGAAGCACCAGACCCTGGGCGGATTCTAAATGCTACAAAAATCCACAGCCTAAGAGATTTTCAGCCAACTGCGGTCGATGTGGAGGGGCAGCAAGCAACCCCGGAAGAAGCATTGGCATTTCTAAAACGTTATCTTCGATTGACACACTGCGACCTGTTTTTTGCAGACGCGGCAGTACTGGTAGAAGGGTCGGTGGAAAAACTACTGATGCCAACGATGATTGAGCGAGCAGCCGATCGGCTACAGATATCATATCTCACCATACTGGAAGTCGGTGGCGCCTACGCGCACCGATTTGATGAGTTGCTGACCTTCCTGAGTATCCCATATCTCGTCATAACCGACCTGGATTCCGCCCATCCTGAAGGCCGACATCCAGCGTGCCGTGCCGATCTCGATGGCGCACTCACCGCCAACTCTTCTCTCAAGAAATTTTTTGATGTGAATTCCGTCAATGATCTTATTGCTCTCACTCCTGATCAACGGCACGACGAAGAACGAGATAGGTACGTCACTTTCCAGCAAGATGTTCCAGTTGCCGATGGCGATGCTGCCATGACAATGCGCCCTCGCACCTTGGAGGAAGCCTTTGTCTATCAGAATTTTGAGCTTTTTAAGGACAATACCCTTAGTATTGGCTCGGAGATTCCAGCTGCGCTAGATGAAGCTTACGAAGCTGTATACGAACGCATCAAGTCAAGCAACTTCAAAAAGACTGACTTCGCTTTGGATATGCTTGCGAGTGACGCAGACTGGCAAGTACCAGCTTATATCGCCGAAGGACTTAGGTGGTTGGAGAACCGACTGCACCCGCCGGTGAAAGCCGAGCAAACCTGATTATGATTAATCGTGTCCAAACTAATGCTGATGAAGCCGTGCGTGAATGCATTGCCGAACACAGTAGCTTTGCACTTACTGCTGGCGCGGGATCCGGTAAAACCACTTCACTAGTGGATGCGCTCGCAGAAATTCGAGCAACCCATGGCGCTACACTACGCCAAGATGGTCAGCGTATCGCTTGTATCACGTTCACAAATAGAGCCGTCGACGTAATTCAACGACGACTAAGGTTCGATGAACTATACCGAGTTTCAACGATGCACGGCTTTCTCTGGGCCGAGATTAGTCGTTTCCAGCGCGACATTCGTGAGGCACTTCAAAATGATCGCTTACCTACTTTGATCGAAAAGGCGACCGAGGACGATGATGGAAAAGAAACAAAGAAAGCACGTAAAGCGAGAAAAAAAATCGCCAAACTAGAAACCGAATTGATGGGTCTTTCTGATGTGGTCAATTTTACGTATGATGACGTTGCTTTTAGCGATTACTTAAACGGTAAACTTAGTCACGACGATGTCATAGAGATTGCCGGTTACCTATTCAAAGAGCGTCATAACTTTCGTCGACTCATTGGAATGCGTTATCCGTTCATCTTTGTCGATGAAGCTCAGGATACCTTTGTCTCGATTGTTGAAGGGCTTAATCTGACTTGTTCAGAGCCAGGTTTGCCGCTGGTCGGATACTTCGGTGATCCATGGCAACAGATCTATGAGGGGAGGGCTGGGGATTTCGCTCCACCAGAAGGGGGGATGTCAATCACTAAGATCGAGAACTTTCGTTGCTCACCGCAAGTGATTGATTTTTTGAACGCTTTTCGGAGTGATGTAAAGCAGATCGCTGCTGGCTCCAACGCCGAAGTCAACGGTAGCGTTGAAATACATTTGATCGAAGCGGAAACACCTGAAGGTCCCCGCAAGCGGTACACTGAAGAACAACTTGATCGAGCGCTCGCGAAAATGGATAAAACAGTTGAATCGTGGGGTTGGAACGATAGGACCGATGTCATTCGTCTCTTTCTTGTACGTCAGATGATTGCGAGAAGATTAGCGTTTTCTGAGCTGCAACAACTCTTCACTGGTCCCTACGCATCGCAGCGCGCCCAGGATGACTACGAATCTGGCCAGCACTATCTTCTAAAACCGTTTCTCAAAGTCATCTGTCCACTTATAGAAGCCTCGGGCAAAGGCGAAAGTCGACAAGTCATCGATATCCTAAGAACCAACAGCCATACCTACGATCCACAAGGGCCGAACGCTGGCCGAAAGCTTAAGGATATGGTTGACCAGTCAAAGCTCCAGCTGGAGGAATTGACTGAGATTTGGTCAGACGGAACCACAAAAGACGTGCTAGTCTATTGCGACGAAAACGGGTTGATTAATTCCTCAGACAGACTGAAGGAGCAGCTCGCGAGATGTCCGCGCGCGGAAGAATACGACAACGAAACGCACAGTGAAGAGAAAGGCGATTGGTTGGCAGACAGTTTCTTTGCCATGCCTACCAATGAACTTTTCGCTTACCGCGATTTCATTTTGAAAAGCACACCGTATAGCACCCAGCATGGTGTAAAGGGCGAAGAGTATCCCAATGTTCTTGTCGTTTTTGATGATATCGAAGCGAATTGGAATCAATATAGCTTTTCCAAATTGCTCAGTCCAGGTGTCGCTGGCGAACCAACCGAAGGGCAATTCGAACGCGGACGAAAGCTTGCCTATGTATGCTTTTCAAGAGCCGAAGAGAATTTGAAAATTCTCTTTTTCACGCCCACTCCAGAGGCAACGAAAGACGAACTACTAGAAAGTGGTTTATTTTCCGAGGATCAAATTAGCCTTGCCTAGCAACTTTTGTGGTTGCCGCCGATAATGTACAGAGTTTTTCGCACATTTGATTTGGACGGCGGTTCCTTTCAGACTGGTTGAGAGGAGCTGAGAATGGACAAGAACGGTTGGGCAGACTCTACATCAGACTGAGGGGCTTCGCGGGGGGAAGGTCAGAATACCTGAACAGACACTGGTTCATCAGCCTTGAAGATGCGGTCGAAAAGTTGGAGGCTGGGCGTAGAGCTACAACGAGGAACGACCGCACGGCGCCATCGGGCAAAATGTCCCGGCGGCACTGATGAAAGAGGCACACGCATCCAGCCCGTGTGTTTGATCGAAGTTCGGGAGCTCTTACAACGGCCGAGGGCAAACTGAACAGTTAACGCCAAATGGAGAAGGATTTTGAATTGGGGTACGGGTAGGGAGCGATGTAGGACGGGTATACACACGCAGTGACCTTCTCGACGCACGAAGGAAACTCGTAGAGCATTGGTATATCTACCTTATTGAGACGCACTCGAGTGCTATGCGGTGCTTCCGTCCCAGCAGTGAAGCTATTGGGTAACAATGCATTGAGGTTATTGTTTCTGATTCAACAACTAAAACGATACACGATGTACCAACATGAGATCTTTCAGAACATGGTAAGATGAAACGATGGAAGAACAAAAGACAGACAGCGCCCTCACTTTCCAGCGGTTTAGCAGAGCTAATCGAGAGCGATGTGAGGCCGATGATGGGTTTGGCCACCTTGTATCCGACTGGACGCCAGCTGAATGGTTGGCAGCGTGCGTTGGGGAGTTGGGTGAAGCTGCGCATGTCATAAAAAGGATTAGCCGGCAGCGAGACAGTTTGGTGGAGTCAAGATTTAGTGATGATCAGATAAAGAAGATGCTGGCCGAAGAAATCGCCGACACAGTAATTTATTTGGATATGTTGGCACACAGCCAAAACATTGACTTGGGCGCCGCGATTGTTGATAAATTCAATCGAAAATCAGAGGAGATTGGTTCAAGTATTGTGCTCTAAGCGCTCAAGGCGGTAGTGCCCCACCGGGTGGTGTAAGAGGCCGCACGCGGAGCCTTTTGGCGTAGCGTAGCGTGCGGCCGGGCTGGCGGCCACCGCGCTTCTTCGTAGTCTGAGGTTGTTCAAAGACCGATGACAACGAAGAAGAGCACGATGACCGAGACCATGATTGACCTTCCGAGCGTGATCGCCAAGAGCGATGATGCCGATTTTCTGCGCGAGCGGTTCCGCGATGTCGCTGAGCTCATGGACGAGGCCGAGCACGACGTGCTGGCCTATACGGCCTTCGACGAGAGCCTGCGCTCGAAGCTGCACAGCACCAACCCGCTGGAGCGCGTCAACAAGGAGATCAAGCGACGGACCAACGTCGTCGGGATCTTTCCGAACCGTGAATCCGTGATCCGGCTCGTCGGCGCGCTGATGCTGGAGCAGAACGACGAATGGGCCGTCTCCCGCCGCTACATGCCGGTGGAAAAGCTGACCGCCATGTGCCACGATGAAAGTGAGACGGCGATGATCGCCGCTCAGTGCAGAAGCAGGTGGACGCCAGTTCCTACACCACTCCTCGGGGCACTACCCTCAAGGCTATTCAGTTAGCTCATAATCCCGCCAAGGAACAAACTCTCCATTTACCCAGAACCCCCAATCCCTGCGCACTTTGTTTGCTATCACCAGAGTTATTGTCGGATCGGAGACTTTGACAATACGATGACGGTCTTCTGCGTGCACGATGTTGAAGAACCGTACTCTGCGGACATTTCGGCTATCAATTTGATCGCTTGCGGGAACTTCTTCACAATAGTTACCCCAGAGCAGCAGTGATAAGAAGTCATTTGGATGATCATGAAGGTCGGGTTGCGGATCTGGCAACCTGAGCCAGTGGAGCATCATGCTGAACCAAGGTGTTTGAAAAATATGAAGTCTTGTCAAATAGATTTCACCTTTCCCAACTGGGTCTACGTCGGTCCAACGCAGGAAACACCATCGCCATCCGCTCCTATACCGCCTGCCTGGAAGCAATCGCATTATTCAACTCTCCTGAAGACATGCTCACTTAATGTGCTAGCATACACGCATGGAAGCGCCAAAGCACGTCATACTCGTTGACATCGACAACACACTGTACGATTGGCCAAAGTTCTTCGCGCCTAGTTTTCGTGCAATGTGTCATGCACTTAGACGTGTTCTCAATGTGCCGTTGGATGAACTGATTCGGGACTTCAAGTCGGTCTATGCTCAACACGATACGCTAGAGTACGCGTTCTCTATACAAGAGCTCAGTGTCGTCAAGGACATGGATCGCGCCGAGGTCGCCGAGTTGATTCGGATTGGACGGGGGGCGTTCAGCAAAGTCAAGAGGTATCATCTGGAACCATACCCAGGGGTCATTCAAGGTCTTGAGTATCTTCGCAAACATGGACATGTTGCAATAAGCGTTACAAACTCCCCATTGTACCTCGCGCAAAAACGCCTCTACGAGCTTGGCTTGGATAAATATATTTCAGGAATAGTTGCTTGGGAAGGCATAGATCCTCCAGATGAGGTCGATACCAACTTCGTGAAACGGACAAAGCGTAAGAGAACAAGAATTGATAGAATAGAGACCTTTAAAAAGCCCGATGCCAAGCCAAGCACCAAGCCCTACCAAATCGCACTCAGCATGCTCAAAAATGAAGAAATAGGCGAAATTTGGGCCATCGGAGATAGCTTAAACAAAGATTTGTTTCCGGCTTCAACACTTGGAATTCGTACAATTTGGGCAAAGTATGGTGCGGAGTTCGACCCGGATTCAAGAGACAACCAGACTTTACTGAAAATTACTAATTGGAGTGATGCTGAAGTAGCGCACACTTATGATGCGAACTCGTTCAAACCAGATTACCGGGTAGAAAGCTTTTCTGAGATTTGTCAACTATTCCCACAACGAAACTTGACACTTTTGGACCTAATGGAGAACTCTGATGAATGAGACTGAAATCGCTCTCGCGAGAGAAGCAATTGAGAGCGGTAACTTCTCAGTCCTAATGCAAGAACAGGAGCGTTTGGCCGACTCCAGCACGATCGGCTTGATTGCGCAAAGTGAAATCTGCGATCTGATATCGGAAGGCCTTGAGCCCGGTGGACCTACTTCTTGGATAACGAGTGAAACGACCTGGAATTCGGCCACTTTTGGGCCAGACCGCGAGCTTTCATTGCAACAGCGCTTCTTGCACTCCTTATGGCAAGTGTTTTCTCTCCGGATTGCACGCAAGTTGGAACACCTCCAGTCAAAAGTGAGGATCAGCAGCAAGGGCGCCGTGATATGTTTTCCTGGAGGATACGATCTCAGTGTTCTCGTGTCCTTTTCGGCAGCGAATTCGTTAGGCTCAGCATATCTCCGTCCTTTAGTGTCCATAAGAGAGCCAACCGGAATGTTGGATTTGGAGAGGTTTTTGGAAAACTCAACTCCAAAGGAAAAGAATGCAATTAAAGCAGCCGTAACATCTGTTGACAAGTTGGTTTATCATAGAGGAGCATTAATTCATGTCGATAGACAAAGGGAGAATGTATTCGGACCCACTGTCGACACAGTCGTTCTATCTGAGATACTGAACTCAGATCTCCGGAAGAATAACGACAAGTCGACCTCCGTGTTAGAGATTGGGCCCGGCAGCGGTCTCATCACCGTTACAGCTGCTTTGAGTCCAGCTACCGCCAGGGTGGTTTCAGTTGAGATAAACGAAGACGCGGCGAACTGCACACTGAAAAACCTCCAAGTGAATGGCCTAAAACCATCGTCGAACCATGTCTCTGTCAGCGTAAGGGCCGAAAAATTTGAACCTAAATTGATCGGTGAAACTTTCGACTATGTTGTTTGTAATCCTCCTTACGTGCCCGAGGCCGATAGCTTGGAGAAACTAGGGGCAACAGGATACGGAAAAGCTATAAGCGGACTTGAATTGTACGATGACATACTGTCGAATTTCGGTTACCTTCTTAACTCCGGTGGAAAGGTGCTTCTGATGATGAGCAGTGTGTCGTCAGACTACGCTTTGAGCCGGATTCCAAAGGGGCATGAACGAGAATTCCCCCTGGGACTAAACGGATACAGAGTCCCCTTTGACCTTGACTTGCTCTGGGACCGCCCGGAGTGGAAGGAGAGCCTCCTTCAAAAAGGAGCCATTGAGCAAGACGCAACTGGGAACTTGTTCCATCGAATCATTCCTGTTTGGGTACGTCACGATGCCAACTGAAAAGTTTCTATTTGGTAGCGATGTTTGTATCATGCTTCGATTCAGAGACATGGTTACAGAACCCCGCGGAAACATTGCAGAGCACGCACGTTTGATCGACGAGTTCGGTTATGCTTGGTGGGGCTGGTGGGCACGAAATCAAGAAAAGGCACCCCGCGACCAACTCGCTGGATTGTTTGACGACACTGGACGCGAAGTTCGAATTATCCTCTTCGACACAGGATTAATGGAATGCTATCAAACTCTCTGTTCGAGTGTAGTACTGGCCCCGGGCGGTGAAGGTATAGGCTCACCGGATTTCCGCGCAACTCCTCACTATTACGTACGAGGTCGATATCCCGCATGGTTTCGATTGCATGGGCCCATTGAAACTCTCGATCAGTCAGCTTTCAAGGTTATAGAAAGGCCGACGTTCGGCGGGGTTCATACGACCTCGCCAAATGAGCAAGTTCTTGGGCTCGAAGCGTTACGGGACGAGCGTCCAACCTTGTGGTTGATCCAAAATGAGGTAAGCAATGGTCGATCTTCATGATCTCAAGCATTGGTTTAAAAAACGCAATTTTAAGGCGATCCATGATTTTTTGATATGGTCTATTTCAACAAGCGACTATGAATACATTCATCATCCGTTGGGCTTTCTGCTAACCGAAATATTTAGACAGGACGAGTCTGTCATAAGACTGCACTATTGGAAGCACGATCTTGCAACTAGTGGCTCAGCAGTAACGCCGTATCACGATCATATATGGCGCTTATCAAGCTGCGTCTTGTTCGGTGAGATTGAAAATTGTATCCTTGAGGTTCAGATTGATCCAGAAGGCGAGTACCTATTAACGGAGGTTGAACAGTCGGGCAGAGTAGACAACGTCCCCGCGCACGGAGACAGAGCATCGTTCAAGATCAAGAAACGTGAACGCCTCCGGCGCGGCGACTTTTACTATTTGCCGCCAAGAGTCTTCCATTTTTCCGGTATGGTTGAAGGTACGGACGCTCTAACACTTGTTCTGTCAGAAACGGAGATCGATGGCAGCCCGAGAACCCTAATGCCACTTGGAGTCCCTGGGCATGCACCAGTGCGCAAGAAAATCGCGAATAGCTCGGAAGTGAGCTCGGAGATTCTTTCGAATTTGGGAGTGTAATTTGTCCGTAAAAAAAAACGATCGGGACTGGTCAAATACGCAACCATTCGCACTGGGAATTTCAGGAAAAATTGGGAGCGGCAAAACTACGCTGGTCACAAATCTCCTAAAGGAATATAGGTTCTCAGTTGCAAGCTACGGTGCGTTTTTTCGAAATCTTGCCGCCAGCCGGAATCTTCCCTATAGTAGAGAAACATTTCAGAGCTTGACCAATGAATATCTTGGCCAATTGAACCACGACGGCCTAGCTTTAGAAGTACTCAAATTGAGCGATTGGGATGGGCGGCAAAGCCTTCTAATCGACGGCATTAGGCACATTGAAAGTATTTCTGCGATTTGGCCTCTTGTCAGGCCCTTACCTTTCTTTTTAGTTTTTCTTGAGGTACCTGAAGAAACGCGGTTACTGCGAATTAGCAAACGCGACGGGCTGCCTCTCAATGCCGTGAAGTTGCACGATTTACATGAAAGCGAGCAATCAGTTGAGAATGAGATCAGGTCCATCGCGGATGTAATTATCGCGGAAAATGAACGGGATGCGGCTATTGAAAAACTTTTCGATTTCGTAAGGGGAAAACTGATGGGTGGCGAGATATGAGAATATACTGAAAAGCCACATGTGGTTGTCTGCCGAATCCGGGTGCCTAAAATGTCACGTAATTGTACAAAATTTGAAAAATGTTAACATGTTGCTGTTTGGGCGAGTCACATGAGATTTCATTTAGCGGTATTCCAACAACCCTTTCTGGATTTGCTTTTAGACGGCCAGAAAACGGTCGAGAGCAGGTTTTCACGGATTCGATGCCTTCCATTTGATATGGTTTCTGAAGGGGATCGCGTATTCTGCAAGGAAAGTGCCGGAAAAGTCTGTGGCGAATTTTTTGCCGGAACGGTCTTGACGTTCTCAAACCTCAATATCTTATTGTTGAAAGAAATCGAGAGGAAGTACGGTAGGCAGATGTGCACCCATATTGATCCAAACTTTTGGAGAGATCGAGCCTTCACTCGATATGCGACTCTGGTCTTTGTTGCGACCGCAGTTAGATATAAGACTCCTATCGATATTAATAAGCGTGATAGGCGAAGTTGGGTCCTGATAAAGAATGAGCCATTTGTTCAAATTTAGAGTTTTCTTTTTTCTATTGGCTTGGAAGTGTCGTGTTGCCCTCCGCGGACGGTTGCGAACCTCCTATTCGATCCTTCACCAGCGCGAACAGTTAATAGGGAGATGAAATATTGTCCTGAGCAATGGAAGTTCGGCCTTTATCTCGCTCTTGTGCACCTCACAGGAGGGGCGGCCGTATAATTGTCATGATAGAAGTTCGAAAAGTGACTCGGGTATGCCCGCCTTGTGGGACGGGTAGTCCCAAAATGGCGACTATACGGCTCTGCTGAGCCATATTCTACGTTTCGAAATCGTTTTTTTTGCCGTTGGCTCAAAAGTGCGAAAATTTTGAGAATATGGCTTTGTTGAGCTGTATTGACGAGTTCGAATTTGTGCTCTGCCTTGTCCGGCAAATACGTCGATTTCGACCCAAAGCCACCGTCCGTGCGGGTCACGTCCTACGACCGCTCCCAGCCCCTTCATGGACAAGGCCATCCTTGCCATATGTAGGCGCAGCGCCTTAAAGATGGGAGGACTCCGGACCTTCGCTACCTCTGCGAGATGGATCAAGCACATCCAACGGAAGCAGACATCCGGCAATGGCTGCTTCTCAACTTACCCCCCCAGGTGACGAAGGTCCGCGCCGAGCCCATTCGAGATGAATATCCCGAAAACATCAGCGTCCAATTCGACGCAGTTTCCAGACGCGCATGATCCCTATGCCCGGCCCATGGACAATTCAAACCACGGGCACCATTTGGGCAAATTGACATATGCAAATATTTTCCAATTAATTAACAGGATGCTGAAAAGAATGGGAGCTGGCCCTGCCGTCTGAGATCGGCGCCGAGGTGAGGCGCCAGATCATGCGCGAATTCGCGGAGCAGTTCGTCAACCGCTACGGGGTGGCCGTCGATGTGGCGATCCACGCGCCGCACCGCGAGGGCGATCAGCGCAACCACCATGCCCATGTTCTGGCCACGACCCGGCGGCTGGAAGCGGAGGGCTTCACCGACAAGACCCGCGTCCTCGATGCCGCGAAGACCGGCGGCGTCGAGATCGAGCAGATGCGCGGCGTCTGGGCCGAGTTGCAGAACCGGGCGCTGGAGCGGGCAGGGGAGACCGAACGTGTCGATCACCGGTCGCTTGAGGCGCAGCGCGCCGAGGCGTTGTCACGTGGTGACGAGCTGACGGCCGAAGAACTGGACCGCTCGCCGGAGGTCAAGTTGGGGCCGGCTGCCAGTGCGATGGAGCGGCGCGAGATGCGGGCGGCCGAGGCCGAGGGGCGGGAGTATGAACCCGTCACCGAGCGCGGCCGCGCCGTTCACGCCGCCCGCCAGGCCCGCGCCATGTTCCGCGATATGCGCGAGCGGCTGGACATGGCGCGGAAGACCTACGGTGTCGCCCGCGAAGAAGGGCAGGGGCGTGTGTCGGCCGGTCTGGCGGCGCTTCGGGCGGCCGCCGCCAGGGATGGGCATGAGCGGTCTCCAGATGAAATCCGCGACCGACTGGCGAAGATTGTCGAGCGGGACCAGGGCCGGGACGAACCGGAGGGCGAGGATTCAGTCGAAAAGCGCGAGAGCGTGAAAGATCGGCTCAGCTCGCTCCTGGACCCGTCTAGGCCGGTGGAGATCGAGCACGGCGGCGAAGAGCGAGAGCTGGATGACGAGCGCCAGGTGGAGAAGGAGCGGGGACACGACCTCGACAGCGGGGGCGGTTGGGGGTTGTAAAATGCCCTCTTTTGCAGCTGAAACAAAAAATGGCGTGGCCTTGAGCGAGCCACGCCTAGAGTGAGAATAGGTTTGGGCTCATTTCCCGAGCCGTTTGTGGAAACGCTCCATATGCTTGGCGTCACCTTCGATTTCGATGCCTTTGTGTGTCTTGCGTACACGGACACCCGATACGGCCGCAGCTTGACGCACACTGCGCTCGATCTGTTGGTTCATGTCACGGGTCATCGCATTGGCCAAGGAGTGCCCGTTGGTGAAGGTCTTGCCCTTGTATTTCATCTTGATCATGGATCAGCCTTTCGGAGGATAGGGGTCGTTGCCGTAGCTCCAAGCCTCACGAAACTGGCCGTTTTCGCCTTGAATACGCAGTTCAGAGCCTTGGTTGCGGGCGATATCGCGCCCGTAGTTGATTGCTTCGCGCTGAGTGTCGAAGCTTCTGGTGAGACGTTCGTTGCCTTCGCCACGGACGCCCCAGCTTTCGCCGTTCCTGACGACATACTGGTTCTTGCCTGCCATTTTAGGTCTCCTTTTCTAAGCAGCCATTTTGTTGGTGCGGGAATTGATCCAGTCCCACGCTTTCTGAGGGAGCCAGCCACTGTAATCGCGGCTGACGCCAATGATCAGGAAGCTGTCGTTCGTGTCCGCGTGAGGGGAGAGCTTGTCCCAGATACCTTTCGCAGTCAGGTTGGTATCGACCAGCCAATGAGAGTCGAGATAGTACCACCAGGCACCGCAACTCTTGATTGCTTCGTGCAGCTCCCCATAGTTTTGACCGGGGCTGTTCAGGTCGTAGTTGATTGAGTAGATCATTGGATTCCTCGATGGTGTTTTTTCAGCCGATTTCCTGGCCTCACTTACCTATGCGGAAGATTTCCGGGGGCTCGGACACGGATTTGTCCGAATGGGTGATTTTTTCCAGCATAGGATTTCGAGAAGAGGTTTTGAGCACATGAAGAATATCGACACAGCCGGAGTGCTGACGCGGGAGGAACTGGAGGAAGCCATCGGCGAGCTTTCAACTGCCGATTGGATGCGCCTCAGAAGCGCCGCCCAGCTCTACGCAGTCTACCCGGTGGAGCCCGATGAGTTGGTGCAGGAAGCACTATGCCGAGCGATTGCAGGGTCACGGAAGTGCCCCAGAGAAGTCAGCGTCGTTCGGTTCGTTGCGGAGGCAATCCGCAGCATTGCTCATGACGAGCTTCAGAAAGTTGAGCACCAGCGCGATGAGGTGTCGGTTCACGATGACGCGATTGAAGACCCGGATTCCATTACCCCCAGAGAGCCCGGGCCAACTGCCGAGGAAAGGATGATTTCAAATGAACAAGCCCGAGGAATGGAAAACCGCCTGCTGGAACTTTTCGACGGCGATGATGAAGCACAGCTCATCGTTCTGGGCATGTTGACCGGAACGGAAGGAGCAGAACTGAAGGAGGTGACTGGACTCGATCAAACCGGTTTCAACAGCAAGCGGCGCTATGTAAGGCGCAAAATCAACAACGCCATCGAGAATGGATTCACACTATGACAAACAAGAGAAGCGACGAACGGAGAAAGTTGGTCTCACTGGCCGACGCGCTCTTCGACGACCTCCTTGCGACGTCCGATGAAGATATTCTCAAGGAAGTTGCCGATGCTGGTGGCGATCCGGAGGCAATTAGCGGTCAGATGCGTGCCAGGTTCGAAGATACCCTCATGCAGGCGCGCAAAGAACGAATGAAAGCTGCACGGGCAGGGCGCAAAGCAGCCCAGGCCGGAGAAGAGACCGAAAAAGTGGTCGATGTTTCCCTGGCCCGACAGGCTTTGCGGCGAGCGCTCCAACAAGATGGCCTGTCGATGGCTGCCCGGAACGAAACCGAGAGCGATCTGACCGACGAGGAGGTTCTGCGCAAGTACAATGATCTCGTTCGCCTTGGTGTGATTGACCCCGAAGAAGGGGAAGATTCATGAAGGGGATCGATCCTGCCGAGCGGCTCTTGAAGTCGCTCGGCGTCACTGAACCGCACGAAATCGAACTGGAAGACATAGCCTTCGACCAGGGAGCCGAAATCAGATACTGCGATCTGAGCGGATGTGAAGCCGATATTCTCGGCTACCGGGACCGAGCGATCATCTCAATAGATCGGAATCGCGGGCTCAGACGTAGGCGTTTCTCTATCGCGCACGAGTTGGGGCATTGGCATTACCACCGTGGTAAAAAGCTGCAATGCCGTGTCGATGAATACCAACCGAAGCACAAACAGCTCGCAGAGCGCAAGGCCAACGGGTACGCAGCATCGCTGCTCATGCCTCACTATCTGCTAAAGCCGCGCGCCCGAGATCACCAGAAACTCACATTCAAGACAATTGAACAATTCTCTTCGGAGTTCCGCACCAGCTTACCGGCCACAGCCATTCGATTGGTCGAGGCGGATATTTGGCCCTGTATGTTGATTTGTCACACGCGTCAGGGGAGAAAATGGTTCGCACAAGCGCCTATGTTTCACCAGCGCTGGTTTCCTCAAGCTGAGCTCGATCCAGAAAGCTCGGCATTCGACGCCGTGTTCGGCCAGTCCGAGGGGGACGCTCACCCCAGGATCATCGGTGCCGATGCTTGGTTCGACCGTGCTGAGGCGCAGCGGTACGAACTCTTCGAACAGGTCAAGTGCATTGGGGATGATGAGGCACTTGTTCTTCTCACCATCAAAGACGACCGTATGATGGAAGATGAGCCAGAACGGTTCGGGCATCGTTGGTGAAACGTTTTGACCTGCCCCCTCAGAGCCCGCGTTTATAAATCAGCTCCGTTCAAGGTTTGGCCTTGATGCAAGGGATCAGCATAGCTGACATATTTTGCATGAGTAGGCATTTAAACGCCTTAAAGTTCTGGCTTCCAGAGCCAACGCACGTTTAGATCGACGCATGGCTACCCAAGAAGATCGACGCGATGATTTCCTTCAGTCTCTCAGTCACCTTCGGTCAATCGCCGCCAAGCTTGGGGGAATGCTTGGCCCGCAAGGGGCGCTGACCTTTCCGGATCACCATAAGCTGTCGGAAGGGCTCTTCCTCAGCGCATGGACCCAATGGGAAGAGTTCATTCGTCTGCTTCTTATCGATGATCTGGCGATGGAGCCATCTGGCTTTGTCCAGAAGGATGTTACGAAGTTCCGCGTGAAAGGTGCGCCTCGCCGCATGGCAGAGCGGATTCTGTTTCATCCCGACCACCCTCAGAGGTTTGTGGAGTGGGATTTTGGACAAGTGAGATCGCGGGCGGATACCTTTTTGCCTTTAGGACACAGATTCGCAGCGCCGCTTCCCCGGCAAGGCGACTTGGACAAACTCAAGCGTGTTCGCAACGCAATCGCTCACAAGAGCGATCGCGCACGGGAGAGCTTCTTGTCTCTTGTGAGTAACGCTCCTTTCAATCTGCAGCCAAACCAACGGAGGGGGCTGACAGTCGGCCGGTTTCTTACGTCACACCAATGGAATGGCCACAGTGTGCTACACGAGTCGTTGCGGATTCACCACGCGCACGCAATGCATTTGGTGGCATAGCTATTCTGAAGTCAGCAGGTCTAAAACGGTTGAGTTTTGGCCGCTACAATCCAGAGTCAGGACATGACGACTGCATGCTGCTAGTTGTTCAATCTCACGGTTTGATGGTGTGATCCTTTCGCAGGAATGGAAGGAAGCACTATGGGACAAGTTCGTCATGGCAGCGCCATGACCACGCACGCGGTCATAGCTGCAATACAGCGATCGCAGGCTTCGCTCTCGGAGTTGAGCCGGGAGTTGGGGATCAACCCCAAAACTGTTGCGAAAAGGCGCAAGCGCCAGACGGTTGAGGATCAGAAGGCCGGCCCGAGAGCCCCGCGCTCTACCGTTCTCAGTGAGCAAGAGGAGGCCATGATCGTTGCCTTCCGGCGGCACACACTGCTGCCGCTGGACGACTGTCTTTATGCCCTCCACTCGTCGATCCCGAACTTGACGCGGTCTTCTCTGCATCGCTGTCTGCAGCGCCATGGCATATCACGCCTGCCGGACGTGGATGGCGACAAGCCGAAGCGGCAGAAGTTCAAACGCTACCCGATCGGCTCTTTCCACATCGACATCGCCGAGGTGCCGACCGCCGAGGGCAAGCTCTATCTCTTCGTCGGCATTGACCGCACAAGCAAGTTTGCGGTGACCCAACTCGTCGAGAAGGCCGACAGGCGCACCGCATGGGAGTTCTTCCAGCACATGCTCGAGGCCGTGCCTTACCAGGTCCACACGGTCCTGACCGACAACCAACCGCATCCAGTTCGCAGAGCAGCCGCGCAACAGGAATACAGCCTATTCACGGCCGATGCGCTTCGACATGATCTGCGCCTCGACGCGCTCGTCATTTCCCAAATCGATTTCAAGAACACCATCGAACAGGGGAACTACCACGTAGTCAAAAGCATGCCGGTGCCAGCCGGTATTGTCCCCCGCTTCTTGAAGCGCCATTCCGTGACTTTGACACGATCATTGTCAATCATGACCGTCGGCCGAGCAGATCCGTTTTCAGAGCACATCGCACGTTCCTTCATTAGGCGAAGGCAGACTAAGCGCCGTCCATCCCACGCAATAGGGCCAGATTTTCCTGTTCGGCTATTCCAGATCGAATGACCGCTCGGTCGCGGGTACAGACCCTGAGAACCTGGCCTCTTTCGCTGCTGCAGCGAAAGTCTGCAATGACAGGACGCGCTGCAGCATCGAGCACCGTTGATGAAAGGCCGGTCAGGGCCGATCTTGTCAGTAAGGTGGCTTCCGGCGCAATCGGCGCACGGGAGCCGATTACCTATCAGGTCAAGACCTCGCTTCCCCGTACAAGGTGCGGCGGGCGAAGGAAAGTAGGAGTTTCAGACGTGAAATCGGTTTGCCAAAGCGCGGCGTGGAGGTCCCCCATAGTTTTGGGAGAAGGGTGCTGGTAGCAGTTCACCAGACCCATCGATACCACCGCCCTTGAATTGCTCGCCAGGCCCGCTGGCACGTTTCCCTCGACGGAAGCGCCATGATGTGGGGCAACTAGGTGATGCAGCTTCGGAACGTACTGCCAGTTGATTCCCGAGTAGTCGGCATCACCAGGCATCAAGACGCGTCGGCCGCTACTTAGGGTGACCGTCATTGAAATCCCTGAGTTGTTCCGCGCTTTCGATTTCCCCTTCACAACCGTTGGATCACAGTCAGCGATTCTGATGCTACCAAAATTGAACACTATCCCGGCCCAACGTGATTGCGGGCCGATGCTTAACAGCCGCCCAGAGTTATGGAGCTCATCCGCTATGACCTGAGAATTTGCGCCGAGATCCTGAACAGGGGCGACCCAAATTTTCTTTTGAAGATCAGGCCAGCGGTGGAAGCCATGAAAATGGTCCCAGTCCCAATGGGACAGGACCACGACTTCGGAAAAAATGATGTTCGGGTCAGACGGTGGACAGGTCTTCGCATTGAAGCCTAATGGCCAGCCGACATCGAAATGTACAATCGGCTCGCCGGATGCATACTGCACCGATATGAAGTTGGCGTGGCCGACATCGTGGATCGTGACGCAATTAGGCTGGTGCGGCGACAGCATACAGGCAAGTTCGAAGATCTCATGAGCGCTTGTCCCCGCATCATATCTGATGCCCTTCTTTCTAAGTTTTGCCGCCAACTGCTTGCCACCGTTGCCAGCGGCGCTCAGTGAAGGAGGCTCTTCGGGATCGAATCCAAAGTTAGAAACACTTGCTACTGAAAAGACCTCGACTTCATCGTATCCTCGTTCCCCGAGTTGACAGACCTGCGCACGCGGCCCGGAGATTTTTCCTGGCGGTAGAAGCGAGATTTCAACCCAAAGGCCCGCGAGATTCTCGTTTCCCTCTGCATCATTCGGACCAGGTAGGCCAGCCATTCGCGCGAACTTGTCTGCCGTGGTCATGACCCGGACCATGGCGAGGTTCTTTCGCGTCCATTTCCTCGCGGGCTCGTCCAAGTCATCCGGATTGAAGCGCGCATCTGCTGCGTCAATGATGATTGTGTGACGGCTTGCCGAGCGATCGTTGTGCCGCTCCACACTTTCGATCCGACCGACCATGCTTCGTGGCTCAATAGCCAATCTTGATCGTGGCGATTTGCCACCCGGGCCCTGATTTCTAATAATTTGTGGAATCAAAACCTCCAAAGAGCTTCTTGTAATTTAATGACAGCTGCGCTTGCGAACATTCTTTTGTGGATGCCGCTCGGTTGATCTGAACAGGTTCCGGGCGTTTTATAAGTGGTTTTCCGCCTCGGTTAAGCCGCCACCGCTTTGGGCATTGGCTGGTTGAAGTAGGCCTGATCGGGGGTTCTCCCGTCAAGCGATGAATGTGGGCGTCGGCTGTTGTAGAAGGTCAGATACCGGCCAATCCCGACCCGGGCCTCGGACACGCTGGCATAGGCCCGCAGGTAGACTTCTTCGTATTTTATGCTCCGCCACAAACGCTCGACGAAGATGTTGTCCCGCCAGGCACCCTTGCCATCCATGCTGATCTTGATCTCGCGGGAGGCCAGCACCTTGATGAAGTCGGTCGAGGTGAACTGGCTGCCCTGATCCGTGTTGAAGATTTCGGGCGTGCCGTGTTTCGCCAGCGCCTCCTCCACGACTTCTATGCAAAAATCCGCCTCCAGCGTGATCGACACCCGCCAAGCCAGAACGCGCCGCGTGAACCAGTCGAGCACGGCAGCCAGATAGATGAACCCGCGCGCCATCGGGATGTAGGTGATGTCCATCGCCCAGACCTGATTGGGCCGGATGATGGACAGCTTTCTCAGCAGATATGGGTAAATCTTGTGCCCCGGCGCCGGTTTCGACGTGTTCGACTTGCGATAGAACGCCTCGATGCCCATGCGCTTCATCAGCGTGGCAACGTGCAGCCGCCCGACCTTGAGGCCTTCCTGGACCAGCAGCCCCTGCAGCATCCGGATGCCCGCGAAGGGGAACTCCATGTGCAGCTTGTCGATCCTGTGCATCAGCTTCAGATCGGCGTCCGACACAGGGCGCGGCTTGTAGTAGACGCTGCCCCGGCTGATCCCCAACATGATGGCCTGGCGGCTGACGCTCAGCTTGGCGGTGGGATCGATCATTTTCTTGCGCTCGGCAGCAGACCCGCCTTACCGAGCGCGCCGGACAAAAAATCGTTCTCCAGCGTCAACTCTCCGATCTTCGCATGCAGGGTCTTCACGTCGATCATCGGTTCCGGCTCGGCCTTCGCAGCTTCGCCGAAAACCCCGGTCGCGCCCTCAAGCAGCTGATCGCGCCACTGCTTGATCTGGTTCGGGTGAACGTCGAACTCCTGCGCCAGCTCGATCAGCGTCTTCTCACCCTTGATCGCAGCTACCGCCACTTTCGCCTTGAATGCCGGGCTGTGATTCCGGCGCGGTCGTCTTGCCATGGTCTTCTCCTTGCTCGCAGCATCATGCCGCTGTTGCACGGAAAATCCACTTATCCCGGCTGTTCAGATTTCCGGAACCACCTCTCCTTAGGCAGTAGCAAATTCTTTAGCCATGTCATCCGCCTTTCGCTGCGTTACTGCCAATTGTCGATGTCGTCGAATCTCGATCGCGTCGCCGCGGGCGGCACGGGCGCTTCTTCCTTCTTTTGCGTCACGATGTGGGTCCAGTCCGCATCACTTTCTTCCTCTTCATCCCGCTCGCGCTTGCGCTCTTCGATCACCTCAACCGAGCGTCTGACCTGTTCGCGTGCTTCGTCGATTAAATCGGCGGCGTCGGCGTCGACGCCAATCGCCTCCACGCGATTTAGAAGGTCGAGCATTTTCTCGAAATGGCTATCGGGTTCGTCATCGAGATCGGCATCCACCTCTATTTCGTCGATACGATCTTCGAGGGATGGCAAGACCGTGGTCCGCAATTTCATACCCATGCTGAGCAATTGTAGCGGCGACAATAAGCCGAGCATGTCGTCTTCCTCGAAGAAAGAGGCGTCGAGCGCATCTTGCACCGCCGTCTCGAGCCGGTCCGCTGCTTCCAAGCGCAGAGTCTCGGGCAAGAGTTCAAGGCGATTTGCCCGACCGTAGGTGGTAACCTGCGGGTCGTTTACGACGGGAAAGGTCCGCCAAGACGATCGCTGCAACAAATCCGGATATTGCTGAACCACCTTTGAGAAGACCACCTCGCTCGCGCGATAGGACAGGAAGTGGAACAGCATCCGGTTCCGGTGGCGTTCGTCGGGCGTACGGCCGAGGCGGGCGACCAAAGCGTCATCCAGTGCGGCTGGGATGACCAGCGCGTCTCGGATGAGCGGCGATCCTTCGCACGTGAAGCTTGCTAGAATGGTGTCGATCGGCGCGCCGCGGATCAACGCCGCCATCATATGCGGCTTCTGCCGCATGACCTCTGTCAGGGCGTCCGAGATCGTCGGGTGTGCGAAGGTCCATCTTGGTCCGGAAAGCTTAAGGAAAGACCCCTTCAGCTCCGCAAAGCTATCCTGAATCTTAGTGATGGAATAACCGGTCAGTTCTGCGACCGACTGCGCGGCCAACGGATCGTGGTCGCTGGGATCAAAACCGGCCTGATGGACATAGACCAGTATAAGCGCCGCCTGCAGCTGGTCGTCCAAGGCGTTGACGGTATCGATAAGGTGCTCGGTCGGCTCCTCCATGAAGCGGACAAGCGAGGGCTTGCGCGGCGCCAGCCCCTTAGTGAAATTCGGATCCCCAAGCCGTTCGGCAATACCAGGAAGAAAACCATCGACGGCGGCAACGGCCGCAAGGTGCGGCTTCACACTCGACCGCCAACTCTGACTCTGTTCACCGAAATTGATGTGGTTGTAGAGAATCTGGGATTTTTCGTCGAAAGTCAGGTCGCCCACATCGACCACGGCGCTTCGGTCCGTGAATTGTGCGAGATTGCGCTGGCCGAGCCGCCGCTGCGCACCCTCATAAATGTGCTTGCGCGACGTCAGCAGGAAGCGATTGCCGTGCTTGATCGCCGCACGCAACTTCGAAAACGCAGAGGCCCAGTCCTGGACATAGTCGTCGCGCAGCACGTTCGAACCGAATGCGTCGTCGATCCAGAAAAACCGCCCGGGGTCGTTTGGATTCCAGCCCGTCTCGAAATCGCGCGGGCTCGTGAGAGCAAGGACGGTGTTATCCGGATTCTCAGATGCGATCGTGGAAATGATGGCGCCGATCGCCGATTTGCCGCTCGACGGGTTGCCTAGCAGGAGCACAACGCCATGATCCGAGATGGCGTTAACGGCGTCGCGATGGGCCTTGGTCGGAACATAAGTCCGCAGCTTCGGAATCCAACTGTCGAGGAGCGCCCTGCTCTGTTCGCCGAGCCGCTCGTCGACAATCGAAGTCAAATCGCCAAGACCATAGACCTGTGGAACGAGAGCGCGCAGGCGAGCGCTGCTCCTGATGACCCGGACAATATACTGGCGGCCAAGGATATGCGGTTTGCGCACGCCGAGCGCGCGCAATCGCGCGCGCATCGTGGCGGCGACGGGTGCATCGATGCTCATGTTGGTCAGGAAGACGTAAGTGTCGGCCAGACCGGCCTTGACCAGTTCCTCGACGTTTTCGATCTCGCCCGATAGGTCACCCGCCTTGAGCGCCTTGCCCGCATCTGAGGTGTGCTTGCACTGAATTGTGCCGATGGAGGGCGCACCCGATCCCGACGGTATGAGAAATACCGCGTCTTGGCCGCCATCCTGCGCTTCCCGAAAAATCTCGACCGGACGACCGAGCACCACCTCGCAGACCTGCGAGCAGAGATCCTGGAATGCACGCCAACCTATCGTATGTAGTGCGAGGTCGCTCCATGGCCCATGCGCGCGGCGCTCTCGGGCCGACACAACTTGGCTTATGCCGTTGTCGACGCTCATGCGACGGATACCGGCGTCTGCGGTAGTGGCGGGTCAGGCAGGTCCTCATCGTGGAAAAAGCGCCACATTGCCCTAACCAGATCATTCAACATTTTGCTTTCGCGACCTTGCTCCTGGGCGCGCCGCAATGTCCCATAGACGACCTCGGGGATTTTCTGCGTGTCATTGCTCGGATCCACGCCGAAGGGCGCGCAGGCAGCAGCGAGGCACGTGGCGTGAATGTCCGGGGTGATGTCCTCCTTGAGACGGTTTTCCAGCGCATTGCCGAAATGCGCATAGCAATCGCTGACAAGGTCATGGCTTGGGGCGGCATTGAACTCTTGGTCCGGCCTTGCGAGCTTGCACAAGGCAAGGTCGGTTGCGGGCTTTCGCTTCGCTTCGGGCAGATGTTGATCGCAATCCCAGAGCAGGAAGGTCGGAATGCCCAGCTCGCGGAAAATGACATAAGGACGGTCGAGGTTGGACTTGCCCTCAGCAGAAAGGATGGCGATACCGGCCGCCTCGAAGTTGACGCCTAGCATCCGCGCGGTCGCCGTGAGCGCCGCTTTGTCGCTGCGGCCCTCGACCAGGATGACGCCATTCGCGAAGAATCCCTCGGCCAGTTCGGCGCCCAGAATGTGGAGCCGCGGCATCAAGGTCTGTGCGCTGTACGAGTCGGCGGGCTTATCCCAACCGCGTTCGAGCTTCTGCGCCACAATACCGAGATCAAGGGCCTGTAAGCTGCACTGCTTGAACGCGCTGTCAGTGCAAGCTGAGCGGCGGGTGAGACGGATCTCGTCGGCTTTGCCCATCGAAATGAACATCGGCGAGTGCGAGCCGAATATGATCTGGGTATGCCCCTGGGCGCCTGGAAGCGTGCCGTTGCTAAGCCCGCGCAGCACCTCGGCAAAATGCCGCTGCTTGGTCGGATGCTGGTAGAGCTCGGGCTCCTCAATCGCGAGGATCAATGTCGGCGCCTGGGCGGCCGCCGCGGGACTGTCGGGAGCGCCTCCTCCCGCATCCCTGGCACCTGCATCGTCAGCTACCGGGACCGCCGTGCGCGCCAGATGTTGGAGCAGGGTGAAGATGAAGGCGCGTTGCAGGCCGTGACCCTGCCTATCGACCGGGCCACCGAAACCGTCGTCCTTGAGAAACACGTCCGCCATCGGCAACGGGACCGGCATCTCTCCGATCTCCCGCCAAGTGAGGGCGACCTCCGCATCTTGGTACAGGCCTCGCAGGTCGGCGGTGAGCGCCCCCGCCAATGTGCCAAGCTCGGGCATATTTTCCGCCGCAACCAACGCCTGATAGGCTTCCGTCATCTGCGCTTTAAAGGCCTGGACATCGGGTCGCTGCAAAATCTGGCTACGCACCAACAACTCGAGCAGCTTGCCGATAACGCTAGTCTTGCCATCGGCCGCATCGGCCGATGCTTCGCGCACAGCCGGGACGAAAACGAAGCTCGTATGCCTCTGGAGCTTGCCGCGGCTGTTATTCTGAAAGCCGAAGAATTGCCCGTCATCGGGCAACAGGACCAGTTGCTCGGGATGGGCCGCCTCCCAATCCAGCAGCGTCTGGTTAACCGCGGCGGCGCTGCCGGCGTTGGGTAAATCCGCGTAGAGCGGATTGTTTTCGCGCAGGTCATTGTAGGCTGCGCGTTTCTGTGTCGCGGTGGATTGCGAACGGATCGTGACGAAGTCGGGGATTTGAGGAATGACACCGTGATAGCGCCCGCTTGAGGCGCCACCATCGAAGATACGGGTAACGACCAGCTTGCCGTCGCGAACTCGGTCCTCGAACGACGCCGCTTCCTCAACGCTCAGCTGATGAAAAGTGAGTTCAATCTCGATCGGCTGCTCCTGATCGCGGCCGAAGAAGTCGTCAGCGTCACAGTTCTTCGACGTCGAGTAAAATTTTTCGATCGCTTTCAGTATCGACGACTTGCCCGCGCCGTTGCCGCCGATGAACGCCGTATGCTCACCGAAGCCGACTTCTACATCTCGAAGCGATCTAAAGTTTTTTATGCGCGCGCGCTCGAGCTGCATTTCCCTTCCCCATGTTCTTAATTTTCGATTTCAATCACTTCAATTCAAAGGCAATTATTATCGTCCGGACCGGCACCTCGCAAGGTGGGATGGCCGATGCACGCGTATCGGCCACTGCTCACCGGGGCGCGAAGCGGACCCTGCCTCTGATGTCATCGATAGGCAGCTATGGGCCGTTGTAAGTTTAATACCAGTAAGCCAAGCGAAATGACGACCTTCCAGGTCGTTCAACCCCGAAACCGGGGTGTGTTCGTTCCTGCAAGGATGTGACTAAGGCGGTTTTCTGTGCTTCAAGCTCAGTCAAAGCGCCAGAACAGAGCTCATCTTGATCCAAATCCAAAACGCCTCCGTTTAAAAGGCTTGCGTTCAAGCGTCGGCAAAGTCGACCAGCGTCGGTGACGCCCGACTTTGAAACCTGCTTAACCGCCGCCTTGAGGTCAAACAGTGGTGCTGCGATGATATGCTCTGCGATGAAGTTTGCATTTTCACTTCGTCGATCCCAATCAACACAATCATACACTCGCCAAAGATACTCGACGAACCGATCAATGAGCGCAACCGCCAGCTCATATGAGATGTTCGTTGGGATTTTGAAAACCTTCCCCAGTCCAAAAGGTTTGAATAGCTTTCTGGCGGTCTCAACGATCAAGTTCTCTTCCCGGGTCTCGAAGTCATCGTGATTAGCCCAAAAAACGCTGGTTCCAGTATCTGCCAGCTTGAAAACAAAGCCTGTGTCTATGCCTGTTTGCATCGACTTGCAGCCCGAGTCTGACAATATGACATTTCCTAGGTGTGGGTCTCCATGAACTGTACCCGAGCGGTGTAAAATGCCAAGAGCCTCAGCATAGCGACCCCAAAAACGCATTCGGGCTCGTAGGTTGGGATCTTTTTTCAGCCATTCCTTGCCGGTCACTCCTTCGACCAGTTCCATCACGGCATAGGGTGCGTCACCAGCATAATCAAAGCGGTACGTTGAAACTATCAACGGGTGCTGAAACTGTGCGATTTTGGAAATTTCGTCTCTTGAGCGCTCCAAGCCATTCAGGTTCCAAACCTTAATAGCGACGTCTCGTCCGAGTAGGGTATCAGTGGCCCTGTAAACCGTCCCATTCGCGCCGCTACCAAGCTCTTCCACGAGCGCAAACCCATCGATAAACATCTCGACGCCGTCGATGGATACTCGTCCGTTCCGGATTTGCGAAATAGGGCGTCGTGTCATGCTGAGACGCTAACGGAAATGGACGGATATGGTAAGCCCCGAAGGTATGTGAGATGCGTCGAGATGCTATCCTGGGCATGATGCGGAACGCTTTCGGACGAACGGCAATGCCAAGTTTTCCAGGATGAGCCGATGTCGGCTTTCGGAAGCTGCGCCGCAGCAAACACACGCCCACCCAAAAGGCGGGTATGGGCCGGTCACGCCGCTCCGGCGGGCGCTGGCTCCGCAAGTTTGCAAACTCCGCTTCCTGCGCGTTGATGCCATTCGTGACCAGCGCAGCGAAGGTCGGAAATCCGCCCTTTCGCCCGATTATCCCTCGCTGATCGCACTATGGATCACACTGACTCCGATTGTTCCGCCTCTCTCACTGCGAGATTGAAAACCCGATAATCCAGCTCTCTTTCTCCGCCGTCACCAAACCGCGGAAGTTCGATCAGCCATTTGGCTGCGTGCGCTGTCACCACGCCGTTGTCGATCCATCTGTCCTCGAGGCAATTCTTGATCAATCGGCGTTTCTGCAAACGCGATCCGGACTCGTACAAAGCCACGAGATCCATTGCCATTTCCAAAAGCCGGTCGTAGTCTTGCCGCTTGGCACTCTGGCTCTCGAGTGCTGCCAGTTCTTCCCGCAGGTGCTGCAGCTCGAATTCGTTGCTTTCCTTGCGCGACTGAAAGGCCTCTTGCTCGATGGCTCCGTCGACCAGAAGGTCGGTCAAGCGGTCGTGGCGCGCCCGGGCATCGGCAATGCGCAAGCGAAGAGATTTTTCGATCTCGTCCGTCCCGTTATTGTCGAACCAGCGCCGGATGCCGTCTGCTATTTTTTCCTGGTCATCCTGCGCAATTTGAATTCTCCGCAGTATGGCAATGAGGCTATGCTCAAGACGATCTTCTCGTATGGTTTTCGCGGCGCATCCCCTCGAGTGACAGCGATAGTAAATGTGCGCTTTCTGGCGTTCGCCGGACAACAACCCGTGGCATGCCGCACAATGAAACAGCCCCCGGAACAACAGTCGGTGCCTCGTCGATTTCTTGACGTGACGCGATTTCTTGATGGCCTGAACGCGCCGGAACCTCGCGGCCGAGATTAGCGGCTCATGGATGCCCGGATATAGCTTGCCGGCAATCCGCATCTTGCCGCAGTAGAACGGGTTGCGTAGAATAGTCTCGATGTTGCGCCGTACCGCGGGCCGCGCGCCGTAGCCGGTGAGCCCACGCCTGCGCATCTCTTCGGTCAGGCTGGTGATGGAATATTCTCCCGAGGCATAAAGCTCGAAGAGCTTTTTGACCAACGGTCCCTTGACCGGATCGATCGACTTGGGGTTTCCGCCGCCCGTATCGAGGTACCCGATCGGCGCGCGAAACGGATAGATGCCGTGCCGCACGCGCCCGTAGATGCCTTTCTTCACCTCCAGGCTGAGGTTGCGGCTGTAGTCGGCGGCCAGCGCCATCTGGATGTCGGCGAGTAGCCGTCCGCCGCGGCTGTCGAAATCGAGGCTATCGGCGGCGAAGTAGACCTTGATCCCGAGCCGAGCAACATCGTCAAGCCGGGCCCAGTCGGAAAAGTTCCGGGCCGACCGGTCGATCTTGTGCATGACGAGCCCCTCGGCCTTGCCGTCGCGCAATGCACCCAGCATCTCGCCGAAGACCGGCCGCCCGATCCGGGACGCGGTTTCCTTCTCCTCGAACCATTGGACGATCTCGAGATTGTTTTGACTCGCAAAGCCCGTGATTGCGTCTTTCTGGGCTTCCAGCGAGGCGCCGTCGCCTTGCCTAAGCGTGGAAACCCGGGTGTAACCGAAACAGGGCTTCATACGGGTCTGTCGTTATCGTCAGACTCTACCAGATTTTCAAGATTTGGCGAATCCGGCCAAGGCCATTTGCCGGCCTTGCGCAGTTCGTCGTAGATCGATTTGCAGAGCTCCAGATGTTCCTGCAGATGGTCGTCATGTGTCATTCGACCAGTGTATCCGGTCCGCGCGCCGGAGCCAGTCCCGGCCCTCGCCGGAACCGAAAGAGCCAGGCCGGGCCGTCATCGTAAACGCTGGCGCGGGCTGTCCGTCGATCATCATCCGCACGAAGGCGCGGTAGTTCGGCAGGTTCACCAGATCGCGCGGCTCCACTCCGCCGAGCTGCGCCGATATGACCGGCGCGTCCGCCGCGCCGATGCGGAAGGCGATCAGCGTGCCGGCATTGCCCATGACCGAGGCGAAGACGGCCGGGCTCGACTGCTGGGTGTGCTGCTGGCCGAGCACGACGCCGAGGCGGTACTTGCGGGTCTCGGACAAGAGGTTGGCCACGGTTTCGGTGGTAAAGGCGTGGAATTCGTCGACATAGAGAAAGAAGGGTTGGCGTGCCCCTTCGGGTATGTCGTGCCGGGTGAAGGCCGCATGAGCGATGCCGGAAACGATGAGCCCGCCGAGCACGTTGGCGATATCCGTGCCGAGCCGTCCCTTGGCGAGATTGACGATCAGGATACCGCGCTCGTCCATGAGCCGGCGAAAGCGCAGCGGCTCGTTCGGCTCGCAAACAGCCCGGCGTACCACCGGATGGGAGAGGAACGCGCCAAGCTTGTTGGCAATGGGGGCCAACCCGTCGGCGGCGTTCTTGTAGTTCATCTTCGGATACTCCTGCATCCAGAACTGGCGCAGCTGCGGATCGCTGACATATTCCAGAACATCCATGCGGAAATCCCGTTCGAGAAACAGCCGCAGGATGTCGCGCAGGTCGGTGCGTGGCGTGTCGAGCAGCGCGAGCACCGCATGGCGCAACAGGTGCTCCATGCGCACGCCCCAGGCGTCTTCCCATTGCCGTTTCAGGGTCTCGACGAGGCCCGAGGCGATCAGGGGGCGCAGCGGCGGCGAGACGCGTGTGAGAGGGTTGTATCCGTAGGGGCTGTCCGGGTCGGCGACCGTCCAGGAAATCGCCCGATCTCCGAGCGTCTCCGACAGCCGTTCGGCCAGATCGCCATGCGGATCGACCAGGCAGAATCCGTTGCCCTGCGCGGCGTCCTGCAGGGCCATGTTGCCCAGAAGCGTCGACTTGCCGGTGCCGGTCTGGCCGATAATGTAGCAATGCATCAGCCGGTCGGTCTGGCGAAGGCCGAAGGCAAAATCCCCGTAGTGACGATGCGCCAGGCCGAGCGTTGTGACGGTTTCTCGCGAAGGCTTCATTTCTCCAGTTTGACAGCGCGACGGCGATGGCAAAGTCCCGGCGGCAGATTCGGGTCGGTTGCTGTTCACCGGGTCTTGCGGACCGTCGAAGACGATGGGAGCATCCGTTCAGGTCGGTTCTTTTCTCCTTTCGTCGGGTGCGCCTGAAACGGTTTCGGGCGGCCACCCAGCGGAAGGAGAAGCAACAATGGGTATACATGAACGCGATGCAGGCGCGCTGGTAGGGGCGTACCCTGTCTGCGGAACTTGCAAAAAGAGCGCCGTTTTGCGGGATGCGTGGGCGATCTGGAACAACCTGACCTGTGCCTGGGAGTTGCAGGCGACCTTCGACAGGTTCCACTGCGAGACCTGCGGCGGGGAAACCGAGATCGCCTGGGAGATCGATGAGGCGTTTCGCAAAAAACGCATCCGTCGTCTCAACGACGCGCTCCGGCGCGGCGACGTTCTGCACGGGGCGATCATGATAACGAGCGGTATCGAGTCGCTCGGCGAGGACGCCCGAACCGCGATCCTGCGGTCGGTGCAGACGTTCTCCGATTTCTCGGAAGACAACGATCCCCACAAGGAACATGATTTCGGGGCGGTCGACCACGGCACCACCAAGGTGTTCTGGAAAATCGACTACTACGACCGGGACCTCACGGGGCACTCCCCGGATGCGGCGAACCCGGAGGTGACGCACCGGGTGCTCACGATCATGCTGGCGAGCGAGTACTGACGTATCCGCGCCTGCCGCATGACGGCATGGGAACCCAGATGGCTCGCCCGAACCGGGCGGGCCTTTTGATGTTCGGGTATCGCATCGCGCCGGGTCTGGTTTCGATCCGCGGGATCGGCGAGAATAGCAATACTCGGGGATTGAAAACGGGTTTTGCCGCTACCGGGCCGAATCCGGGAGAGGCGAAACGGGCTTCGCCCTTTCGCCCCCTCGCCTCTCACCCCGGGTTCGGGCCCTGAGCGGCAAGGCAAAACCCGTTTTCAAAACTGCCGGGTCGCGGCCGGAGGGCCGGTACAGCGTCGAGCACAGTTCTTTATTCAACGCGGGCAGATCGAGAACACCCGGGATCGGGCCCAGTGTCGATCTGTCCTAACCAAACACATCCATGTTTGACGAGTTCATTTTCGACCTCAAGGTCGCGCGCCGCAAATCCGGTCTCACACAGGCCGAGTGCGGCCATCTTATCGGGGCGTCGCCCCACCAGATCAGCGATATCGAACGCGGTCTGCGCCCGCCGACATTGCGGGAAATCCATGCGCTCTCGATTCTCTACGGGCGCAACTTTGAAAGCCTCCACGGCCCGCTCATGCGTGAGCTGCGCCGGACGATCATGCAAAAGATCGAGACGTTGCCTGACACACCGGTCGGCTCGTCCGAAGCGTTTCGCCGGCAAAGCACGATCGAACGCCTGACCCACCGGCTACTCGTGGAAAATCAGGCCGACCATGACGGCTGAAGTCCGACGTGTTCTGTCGGTCGCCGCCCGCTCCGGGCGCATCGGTTGTGTGCTGCTGGAAGGCCAGACGCTGAAGGGCTGGACGACATCCGAACGCGGTGCCCGGTCGGCGGTTGCTGCGGTTCAGCGTCTGCGCGGCTGGGTGCGGACCTTCGAACCGGAGGTGCTGGTGAGCGAAAACCCGGATGCGGACAGCCGAAAGGGCGGACGTCAATTGTCGATCCTGCGTGCGTTCGTCGAGGTCGGCGACGATCTGGCCATTCTCAATCTGGTCGTGCAGCGCCAGCGGCGCTTTCCGAATTTCTATCTGGAGGCCGCCGACCTCGCAGGCCGGTTTCCAGACCTCGCGCACGAGGTTCCCCGGAAACCGCCGATCTGGAAGAAGGAGCCCTACCGGCTGGTTATCTTCGAGGCTCTCGCGCTCGCACGCGATGCCGGGCTTGTCGGGGAAGACGATGCGGGATGCGCCGCGTCCCCCGGAGACTGAAGCCCGTGCGCAGAGGCAGTTCTTCACGGCAAAGCCGCACCGGCAAGGATGCGGCTTTTCGTCTTTCGGGTTGTACGGGGCGCGGTCACCCGCGCCCCGGTCCGGCTTCTTATCCCATTCCCTCCGGCAGCCACGCATCGATCTTCGCTATCTGCGCCTCGCTCAGACCGGCGGTCGTGCGGTATTCGGGGTCGGCGAACAGCTTCTCGAGCCGCTCCGCTTTTTCCATCTTCTTGAGCCGGGCGAAGGTGGTTGCGCTCGGATGGTTCGGCTTGAGGCCCAGAAGCTCGCGAAAGAGATCGTCGAGATAATCCCCCCGCACCCGTTTGAAGAACCCGGCAGCCGTGGGTGTCCAGACGGAGCGGATGGATGTGCCCGCCTCCTTGTCCACAAGCTGCCCGAGCTTCTCGTCCTCAATCGACAACAGCGCCGAAAGCTGCCGCGTGAGTTCCGCCCGGGTGGCCTTGCGCCCCTGATTGCGGAAAGCCCGGAAGCCGCGCGCCAGATCGGACCCGACTGGGTCTTTCGGGCAGAAGCCCGGCTCGATCAGGCGCTTGTCTAGTGCATACCCGTCGCTCTGCTCCGGCATGTTCGGCACATCGTCCGTGCGCTGACCGAAGGCGCTGCGATAGCCCATCCGGCCTGCGAGTTGGAAGGCCAGCAGGTCGAGAAGCAGATCGGGATGCCCGAGCAGCGCATTCTGCCGCGCCCCGCGAAAGATGCAATCCAGATCGTGCTGCAACTTGGCCGGGATGGCCGGTTGGGGCCGGTCCGATGCCGTATCGTGGGCGGAAGGCCCGAGAATGCCCGCCGCGATGGCGGCGTCCCTGTCCTCCTTGGCGACCAGCCCACCGCAGACCGTGAGAGCGCCCTCGCGATCGACATGGACGATGGCACCGGAGAGCACCTTCTGCACTTCGGAGTATGTCCCGTCCAGAATTCGCTGCAGAGCTTCCAACTCGGCCTCGGCGGCATCGTCCAATTCACCGGCTTCCGCCAGTTCCGCCAGTTCGTCATATCGCTGCGACTGATCCTCGCTCAGCGTTCCGGCCTCGGGATAGACCCGTGCCGCCTTCATCGCTTCGATCTGGTGCCAGCCGACATATGTCTCGGGACAGGCCTCGACCCATTTCCAACCTTCCGATGCCCGAACCTCCTCGGCAGCTTCCTCAAGCATCTGACCGAACACCTCGTCGAGAAGACCTGCATCGTCATAGAGCACCTCGTCGGCAAAGAGGTCGCGGGTCAGACGGCCTCCGGCCTCGGTATATGCTGCCTCGCCCACGAAGCGTGCCCGTCTGTCCGTGCTCTTGACGCAATCGGGCTTGAGCATTCGCTTGAGATGGTGCTCGCTCATCGCCCCGCCGCGCACCTGCTCGAGCACCTTGAGCGCCAGCGCGTCGTCGTTGCAGAGGGTGAAACACGCGGCCATGCCGAGCGTGATCTCATCGGCGCAGAGTGCGTCCAGCACCGGCTCGGGCAGGCCCGCCAGCTTGAGACGGCGATAGACATGCGCCTCCGATTTTCCGAACGCGACCGCGATGGCCGGAACCGGCAACCCGTCGCTTGCCATGCGCCCGTACTCGCGGATTTCGTCCGCCGGATGCAGCGCTTCGCGCACGTTATTCTCGGAAGCTGCCCAGACCTTCGCCACGTCGATATCGTCGGTTACCCTGACCGGTACGACCCTGAACCTTTCCTGGTCCTGCAACAGCGCCAGCGCACGCAGGCGGCGGCCTCCGGCAACGATCCCGACCCGGCCATCGCCTTCGCGCAGCCCCGCGAGATTGTGGATGAGACCTACCTCGCGGATATTCTCTGCAAGGCGCTCTATTCCGTCCTCGTCGATCATGGTCCGTCCATTGAGGTTCGAGATATGCAGGTTCTCGAAGGGCAGCCATTCGATGCCGATCTCGCCTTGCTCCGGTGAGACCGTGCTCGCTTGTTTCATTCCAGATTGTTCGTTCATCTTTTCTCTCCTTTGGGTTTGCCGTGACTGGTCCCTCTCGGACCCGCCCACGATTGCGGAGACCGCCCCGATCTGAATTGAGGAAAGCCCCCGTGCTTTCCGAAAGGCAGAGCAGGGGCGGGCGCAGCCGGCCCTGCGGCCGCACCGGCCGGAGAGACAGGGGGCCGGAGACGGCGGAAATCGGAGGGGCCCGCGCGGAACGCGTGGGAGGAACCGATTTGTGAAGGCGGAGGCTGACGCGCCCCGCGCGGCACCACAGCCCCTGTTCACCGGACGGGGCGGATGCCAGTTCAGGACATGAACTGAGGCTTATAAAGCCACGGCTGTGTCGGGGGATCTCGACAACCGCCGTTGCAATTCTTCGGCCGGCATGTATGGCCAGTTCGGCCAAGTCGATGACAGCAGCAGTTGGCTGCTCATTATTGACAGATTGCAACCGACCGTTGCAGCATTTTCTTTTGGGGACAGAAGGGGGGCAATCTCATGCGAAGCTACGAAGTTGCGCGGAACGTATTTTCATTCATTGAGTTCTGTGGCTGGGCGCTTGTCGTCATCGGTGGAGTTGTGGGTATTGGCATGGCGGCAAGTGTCAGTGAATATGGAGGGGCCGGTGCTACTGTTTCATCACTACTGGTTGGTGGATCGATTGCGTTTGCCGGTTTGGTTTCTGTCGCGTTCGTGCAGGCCGGCCGAGCGACCGTCGATACGGCCGAGTACACGCAGCAGATGCTGCAGATCGCCCGCGACCAACTAGAGGTCTCGCGGCAAGGTCTGAAGCAGGATGATACAAGCCCGCAGAGTTACGTGACCGCCGTGGAAACGGACGGTGGTAACAAGACATCCGGCAAGGCGACCTTCACGGAAGAGCTGCCGGAACCCAAGCCCGCCTCGAATGATCATTCAGTGACGCAGAATTCGGACGACAGTATCGAGTATCGTGGCGTTAATATCGTGCACGTTGGAGGAAACTACCTGGTTGGAGGTACGCCGTACAGATCCGTCGATTTCGCGAAGAAGGCAATCGATCGAAGCTTGAAATAGTGATGCTGAGTGTCCGTAAAATGTGCTCGCTTGATATCCTGTTATATCCCCATACCGACCCCCAACCTCTATGGGTATCCGGTATGGGGGTCGGGGGCGGAACATGGCGGCGCGTAGCGGAACAGAATGCGAGGATCGGAAGCCGTGACTTTATCACCGCCAGCTATTGATAAACCCGCCCTCCCGACCCTTTCATTTTGAATGGGGTTGGGGGATGCGGGTTTCGATTTCTCACCATACGGTCCGCAAGGGTCTATTGTTCAAGACAACCTATTACGAGGTGCACCTGACCGTCGCCTTTACCCATGAGGAAAAGCAGATCATACGGCAGAGAAATCTCCTGAAGACAAAGCTGGTGGACAGGCGACCGGCAACGGCCAGGGTGGATGACCGCGACGAGAAGTTCGAGCTCCGGGTCGAGCATCTGATGGATGGCCGAACCGACCGGTTTCTCTGCGCCAATCCCTCGAAAGCCAAGATCTACGAAGACAATCTGCTGGACATGCTGGCGCAGATGAAGCGCTGGCTCGACGACAATGCGGACACCGCCGATCGCACCGTGGTCGAGTTCTGATGGCCAGGAGTTTTTCAGAAGACTACTTCGGCGTGGTTCTGGGCGCGTTCGTTCTCGCGATGATCCTGCTCATTGCCATTCTCGTCTCCTATGTCGCGCTGATCGCCATTCCGGCCTATGTCGGCTACCGCCTCTACTCTGAGAACCCCAAACGCCTCGAACGCCTCGCCCGCGACGAAACCATGATCCTCTACAATCACGCGGTCGCAGGCTCCGTGCAACTCACGGATGAGGAAATCGACGCGGGCCTTTCGAGCCACTGGCCGCCAGATGTGCCGTCGTCCCTGCGCGTGCAGCTGCTGCAGATCGGTCGGGCGCTTTTCGAGCAGGAAGGGCTGATGCCGGAAATCCCGCCGCCGCCAGCCCTTTGCAACACCGTCGAGGGTGCCCGCTACCGGGACATGCTCGCCAAGGCCGGACAGGCGAAAAGCGACCGGGTGATGGTCATGTCGGCGCTGGAGATTATCTCGAAGGCGCTGGCGCCCGTTGCCGATGCGGTCCCGCCCGTCGAGGGCGATGTCCTGGTCGAGGTGACGCAGTTCACCCAGCCGCTCGGCCAGACCGTGCAGAACGTCATCACACCCTTCTTTCAGGAGAACGACTACCATCACTTCAAGGCGCTGCGTGAGCGGCTGGATGCCAATCTCGCCGCCACCCACCGCACCAACCCCGTCCTTCCCATCGACTACAAGCACGACGACGTGGTCGAGACCTACCTGCGCGGCACGCACCTGAAAGACCTTTTCAGACTGCGCACGCCCTTCACCATTCCCGAGGAACGGCGCTTCGAGCATACCCATATCGTCGCCGGCTCCGGCCACGGCAAAACCCAGACGCTGCAGTACTTCATCTCCAAGGATATCGAAGAAGTCGAACGCGGCGACAAGACCGTGGTGGTGATCGACAGCCAGGGCGATCTGATCGACACGATCCTCCACGCGAAGACCGTGCCGCCCGAGAAGATCGTGCTGATCGATCCCGAAGATATCGGCTGGCCGGTCTGTCTTAATCTCTTCTCCGTCGGCCAGGACCGGCTGGAGAGCTACGACCCGCTGGAACGCGAGCGGCTCACCAACTCGATCATCGAACTCTATGACTTCGTGCTGGGCTCGCTGCTCTCGGCCGGCATGACGGCCAAACAGTCGGTGGTCTTCCGCTACGTGACGCGGCTCATGTTCCATATCCCCGATGCCACGATCCACACGCTGCGCGAGCTGATGGAGCCGGGCGGGGTCGAGACATACCGCGCGTACATCGACCAGCTCTCCGGCACGCCGCGGCGTTTTTTCGAGACCGAGTTCGACAGCAAGGAGTTCGCCAATACGAAAACGCAGGTGCTGCGCCGGCTCTATGGGGTGCTGGAAAACCAGACCTTCGAGCGGATGTTCTCGCACCCCCAGAGCAAGTTCGACATGTTCTCGGAGATGAATGCGGGCAAGCTCATCCTGATCAACACCTCGAAGAGCTTGCTGAAGGAACAGGGCACGGAAATTTTCGGCCGGTTCTTCATTGCGCTTATTGCCCAGGCGGCGCAGGAACGCGCCACATTGCCCGCCTATGACCGTCTGCCGGTCATGGTCTATGTCGACGAGGCGCAGGACTATTTCGACCGGAACATCGGCATTATCCTCAGCCAGGCCCGCAAGTACCGGGTCGGCATGGTGATGGCGCACCAGTATCTGGGCCAGCTCTCAAGCGGATTGCAGGAGGCCTTTGAGGCCAATACCTCGATCAAGCTCGCGGGCGGCGTCTCGGCGCGGGATGCCCGGGCGCTGGCCGGTCAGATGAATGCCAACCCGGAACTCATTCAGAGCCAGCCCAAGGGTACCTTTGCCACCTTCATTCGCGGCCTGACCGAACGCGCCGTGCCGATCGGCTTTCCGTTCTTCGTTCTGGAAAAGCTGCCGAAAGCCACAAAAGATGAGATCGAGGCCATAAGGCAACAGTGCCGCGAAGCCTATGCGGAGCCCTGGCAGACCACGGTCGAGCATAGCGACACATCCGACGACGACGCGCCGGAGCCGCCGGAAGAAAACGACCCCGGCGACCCGCTCAATCCTTCGCCGGAGCTCTGAGGAAGCCTATCCTGGCCGCATGACACAACCGCAGACAGACAGCCTGGGCCGGGCCACCTTCCACCATATCGCGCCGCAATCCCATGTGCGGCCCACCGAGCGCGAAATCCGTTGGTTCAAGCACCTCGAACGCCACGGCCCGCAAAGCTCGCAGTACCTTTACGAGCTTACCCGCGACACGCACCGCTGCAGGGATACGGCGCTCAGGCAGATGCAGAAACTCCGCGCCGGCGGGTATCTCGCACTGCCGCGCCAGCAACGCGCGACCGAGCGTGCGGAGTTCAACCCGTATATCTATGACCTCACGAAAAAGGCGAAGGATCATCTCCGCGATCTCGGCCTTGACGAGCCGACGGTTCACCCCACCGGGCACTGGTGGCACGGTTACACTGTCTCGTGCGTGACCGGGTCGATCGACATCGCTGCGGCTCGCGAGGGTGTGCGCTACATCCCGACGCACGAAATCCTGTCCCGGACCGGGGCCGATCTCGCGATCCCTGTCGCGGGCACGAAGCTGATCCCGGACCAGCTCTTTGCGCTGGATTACGGCGGCAGCTACCGCGCGTTTGCCTTGGAGGTGGATCGAGGCACGGAACCCAAGACATCGCCCGCCAGACGCAAGAGCTGGGCACGATCTATCGAGCAGTATCAGCATGTGATCGAGCGGCAACTCTATAAGAGGCATTACGGACTCAAGGCCAATCTGATCGTGTTGTGGGTGTTCTCGTCTCGAACCGATCGAGAACGCTTTTTAAAGTTGGCATCTTCGACAGCCCCGAAGCTGGCACCGTATGTATTGGGGCAAGTCGTCGGAGGCGATGTGATCGCCCGCGCAGCACCTCGCATCGAAACGCGGCTGTTCGACGGCCACTGGATGCGGCCAGATCGGAGCCGCGTCCGGATTTGTTGCGTCTAGCCCTGTCGTAGCGGCAGTGCGGTCAGATACAGAGTAACCGGACGTCGAACGCAGTATGACGATCATTCATGGATAAGGCTGCCGAACCAAGGTCCGATACCCTGCTTCTAACGTGTCTCTTGTGTCAGGTGGCGAACACTAGTCGACACCGTCGATGAAGGTTTCAACGAACGTCCTGATCTTGTCGATGACGCGATCCGCGACGCTGCGTCGCTCGCGCAAGGAAGGGCGCGTCTCCATGATCCCGATGACATCATCACGCATCGGGGTTTTCTCCGTGAAGAGATAGGTGCCGATAACCGCCTCAAGCCCATCTTGCTTGAGCGCTTCTTCGCGGCTGAGGGCCTCGATGGCCTGGCGCTTCTCGTCGGCCCAATATGTATCAAACGCCTCTCCGACATCGGCGCTCGCGGGCAGATTGGCAAAATGTTCAGCGATAAACCGCTCGATGAGCTCCTTCTTGCTGCGCAGCTGCGCCTCGGTGTCGAGCACGTCCATGATGCTCTTGCGGGTCTTGGCCTGCTCTGCGGGGGTCTTGTCGCGCATGGTGCGCAGCAGATTGATGATGTAGCTGACATTGATCTTGTCGCGGCTGATGAGTTCGATTTCGAAGTCGAGGTCATTGAGGACAGACACCTTCTCCTTTTCCTTGTCGCTGCGCACTTTGTCATGCAGGTCAAGATATTTGCTGCGGTAATCGGCAAAGCTCTGCGCGTCGATCGGCAATTCGGAAAAGTCGAACTGGGTGAAACAGTCGAGCACGTTCTTGATGCGGATCACCTCCCGGAAGGCCTGCACGAAGCGCGCCTCATCCTCTTCGGTGACCAGTGCGTCGACGCTCTCGACGGTGGGCGTGATGGCCAAAAGCTTGGCCACCGCATCCTCGAACTTCGCGACATAATCCTCGTAGGGAGCAAGGATGATGTCTTCCTGAGCGTCCTTGTTGGCGAACAGTTCGATCGCCTTATCGGTGGCGGGTTTGAGGTTGCGGAAGGCAACCACATTGCCCTGGGACTTCTTCGCCCCCATGATGCGGTTGGTGCGTGAATAGGCCTGGATGAGCCCGTGGTGTTTGAGGTTCTTGTCGACGTAGATCGTATTGAGCGCCTTGCTGTCGAAGCCGGTAAGAAACATGTTTACCACCAGCAGAATATCGACCTCGCGGTTCTTCACGCGCTTTCCGATATCCTTGTAATAGGAATAGAAGAGCTTTCCGTCCTTCGTGGAGTAATTGGTGCCGAACCGCGCGTTGTAGTCGCTGATGAAGCTGTCGAGCGCCTCGCGGCTATGCGCATTCACGGGCTGGCTATCGTCCGGCAGGTCACCTCCGATGCCCATGCCATCGGCGTCGGCATCCTCTTCATTGGCCTGGTAGGAAAAGATGGTGGCCACGGTCAGATCATGCTCCCCGGCGATCTTCTTGGCCTTGAAGAGCTTATAATAGGCGATCAGGGTTTTCACGTTCGACACGCACATGATGGCGGTGAACTGGCGGCCATGGGTTTTCCGGTCGTGGTTGGCGACGATGTAGTCCACGATCTTCTCAAGCCGGTCAGGAGCTTCCATCACCTCGGCCGTATCGATGGCCTCCACCTCGATATCCTCGATACCCTCCTTGCCCTTGAAGGTGCGGATATACTCGACCGAAAACTTCAGCACGTTCTCGTCCCGAATCGCATCGGTGATGACATACTTGTGCAGGCACTCTCCGAAGAGGTCTTTGGTGGTGCGCCTGCCTAGGGCATTCTTTGCCGCGTTCTCGGCGAAGATCGGCGTGCCGGTGAAGCCGAACATCTGCACGTTCTGGAAGAAATCGCTGATGCGCCGATGCGTGTCTCCGAACTGGCTGCGGTGGCATTCATCGAAGATGAAGACCATGCGCTTGTCGCGCAGGCCTTCCATGGTCTTCAGATGACGTTCGCGACTGATGGCGGTGTTGAGCTTCTGAAGCGTGGTGACGATCAGTGGTGTATCATCGGAGAACTGCCGCACCAGGTTTCCGGTATTGGTCGTGGCATCCACGCTGCCTTCCTGAAAACTGTTGAACTCCTTGATAGTCTGAAAATCGAGGTCCTTGCGATCCACCACGAAGACAACCTTGTGCACATGCGGGCTCTGCGTGAGGATTTGCGCGGCCTTGAAGCTGGTGAGCGTCTTGCCTGATCCCGTCGTGTGCCAGACATAGCCGTTCTTCGGCCCGTTCTGCACACGCTCCACGATCGCCTCGACCGCGTAGAACTGATACGGGCGCAATGCCATCAGCATCCGGTCGCTCTCGTGCAGCACGATGTATTTTGTGATCATCTTCGAGAGGGTGCATTTCTCGAGGAAGGCGTCGGCAAACTCGCTGAGCTGGGTTATCTTCGTGTTGTCTCGGTCAGCCCAGAAGAAGGTCTGCTTGAAATCTCGCCGCTGCACGGGCGCGTTGGCGAAATACTTGGTGTTGACGCCATTCGAGATCACGAAAAGCTGTAAATACCCGAACAACCCGTACCCGGCGGAGAAGCTGTGCCTGTGATACCGGTTCGTCTGGTTGAAGGCTTCCTTCATCTCGAGCCCGCGCCGCTTCAGTTCGATCTGTACAAGGGGCAGGCCATTCACCAGAAGCGTCACGTCGTAGCGGTTCTTGTAACACCCCTCCATCGTGACCTGGTTGGTCACCTGATACTGGTTCTTGCACCACTGCACTTGATTGATCAGCTCGATATAGCCGGTGGTGCCATCGTCGCGGGAGAAATCCACCTTGTCACGCAGGATTTTGGCTTTCTCGAAGATGTTCCCGCGTGCCAGCTTGTTGAGTACCTGCTTGAATTCAGCGTCTGACAAGTTGGTCTTGTTGTGGATTTCAAGCCGACGCTTGAGGTTCGCGACCAGATCAGCCTCATCCGCAATCGTCACGCGATCCCAGCCCAGAGTTTCAAGCTGGTTGATCAGGGCGTTCTCAAGCTGCTGCTCTGTTTGGGTATTCATAAGCTACTGATATCTTGTGATTCTTGTAAGTTCTAGTAAATCTGGCGGTGCTTCACTCATCCACAGTCTGTTCTTGATAAATTCAGGATCCTAACGTATATTAATATCATACACGACTGACGCCTCTGCACCATGTGCACGCGTCAGTTTTCGTTTTTGGGACGCCACAGCGCCCACTCGTCCCATCCTTCAACCACACCCATGTCACTCAGATGCACCTTGCCGTTTGTCGGGGTAGGGAAGTTGAGCAGGTGCTCACGCACACGGTCGCGCCATGAAGAGCGTGGGCACAGTTGCTCGAGGAAGAACTGCATGATGCAGAAGTAACGGAAGGGGCGGTACTGGTTGGTATGCGCGATCTGAGAAAACTGTGGCGGGACAGCCGCGTGGTCTTTGATGTTATTGTTCC
Source organism: Roseovarius nitratireducens (assembly GCF_002925845.1). Taxonomy (GTDB): domain Bacteria; phylum Pseudomonadota; class Alphaproteobacteria; order Rhodobacterales; family Rhodobacteraceae; genus Roseovarius; species Roseovarius nitratireducens. The sequence goes on from NZ_PDNI01000028.1 coordinate 83,045, forward strand.
AGAGACGTTCATGGTGTGCGGCCACGTTGCGTAGATAGGTAAGCGACTTGAGCCATTGCTCGAGGACATGCCCGCCGCTCAGTCCATACTTCCCCGCGATCCGATCCCGATCCTGGCGGCGCATCATCTTGAAGAGGTGTGACAACGCACCGAAGTCAAAGATCTCTATGGCAACCCAGATAGGCAACTCACCGTAGGTATCGAGATTGTGCCGAACAAACGCCCGTCGGTCGGATCGTGACTTTAGGTCACCGTACTTTCGTATCCACCGATCGGCTTGCCCATTCTTGACGAACTTCTGATTGAGGAATTCAGCCTTGGTATGGGCAACCGGATCGTGCTGCCCGAGGGTACTGGCGACATCGACCTGTAAGGCGAGCTCGATTCTCTCCAACGCATCGAGCGCTAGCAGCCGCAGCCGCTTGTCGAAGACATAAAGATCCACGATCTCGCTCAGGTGGGTATCTGGTGTGAAGTGGTCGAGGATCTGGCCCATCTCATCTTTGGCGCGAAAGGAAAACCAATAGCCGCTCAAACGGTAATAGCCAAACCGTTCCAACGCCTGCGCCGCGCGAGCCTCATCGGTGATCACCATGCCCTTGGACTTAAGGACGCCGATCTGCGCATCGATGGATTTCCATGGTTTCATAGGCATTATACAAACATTTGTTGCAGCAGTCCGGTCTTGAAGCGGCGGACCTCCTGGAGCAGCATGCCAGCCAGGTCGATCTTGACATCAAGCGCCGAGAGGAAATCGGCAATCTTGCGTTGCTCGGCGGGGTGGGGAAGGGATACCCTCAGGTTTCGCATTTGTGAGGCGTATAGGTGCACAACGGAATTACCTTGCGCATAGCTGGCTATGTCTTTTCGCTTCGCGTTGTTTAGATAATAGGCGAGAAATACGCCATTCGGCGCGCCACGCAGCACATTGATATCGCCGCCAAGAGCGATACCGTCGTCTTCGACGCAACAAGCCCGCGCCATATCGAGGGGGTCCTCTCCGGACGCCGGGATGATGACATCACCGGGTTGGCTTAAATAGAGGGCGCTTGAGGCGGCATTGGTTGCAGATTGCACTGCGGTGATATGCTCACGGTAGACGGTATAGATTTCTCCATATCTGATGCAGGGTGTAACGCCACCTTCAGTGATGTCGGCCTTTGAAATACCTTTACCTTTAGAGAAGTTCACCACCTCTTCCAGTCGCTTCTCCTCCCAGTCCGGGAAATCTTGACCATTCTCATCCTTGAAACGGATTTCTTTATTGAAGATCTGCTGCACGCAGCCCTTTTTGTAATGCTCCAGCAAGGTTTTCTTGCGCGCCAGTTGCGCAATTTTCGTATCCACCGCGCCAAGGAATTCCGCAATCTTGCGTTGCTCGGGAATGGTGGGGAAGCGGTGCTTGATCTTTTGAAAGTCCTTTTTACTCAAAACTCGGTTTCGACCTGCTCCGCCCGGCGAAATTAGATCAAGGGTTTTTCGGAAACGCCTGTCCTCAATGACATACTCAAAAAACTCGTGAATGACTTTTTCTCGTTTGAATGTGTAGGTAGGAAACCTATGAGAAACCAAGCCTCCATGATCGTCCATCCTAGCGATAGCAATGGCCCCCTCCCAAGCAAATGTGATATTCACAATGAGGTCATTTCTGTGAACCTCATACAAGGTCTCCATAGCAATTTTCTCGGGCTCCGAGTCGGGTTTTTGAAACGTTCCTTTGCCATGACTGCGAACTCCGAGAGCGAGATATTTTTCTGATGGCTTTGGAACAGCGCGAAAGTCTGGGTGTAGGAATGAAGAGAACTCTTGCTCCGTCCAAGCCCCCTCGAAATCCGGAAACCTCAACTTTGGCATGTTTTGTTGATCTGTCTGTGTCATGGGCGCAGGCTTAGGAATTAAAGGGGCTTGGGATACCAAGCTCATCACAGAACCCGGCGACATTTGCGTCGGTCTCGGCCATCTCGGCCTCGAGCCATTGCAGCTCGGCCGTGATGGCAATCAGGTCGATGGGGTCTTCATCTTCAAAGGTATCGACGTAACGCGGGATGTTCAGGTTGTAGTCGTTCTCGGCCACCTCGCTGAGCGGGGCTACATAGCTGTAGCGTTCGACGGTCTCACGCCTCTCGTACGTATCGACAATCTTCTCGACATGCGCGTCGGTCAGGTGGTTCTGGTTGCCCTGCTTCTCAAAGTCCCGGCTGGCGTCGATGAAAAGGATATCGCCGTCATGCACGCGGCATTTCTTGAGCACCAGGATACAGGCCGGGATGGATGTGCCGTAGAAGATGTTGGGCGGTAGTCCGATCACGGCATCGAGGTAGTTCTGCTCTTTGATGATGTATTCGCGGATCACCCCCTCGGCCGCGCCTCGGAACAGCACCCCGTGCGGCAGTACCACGGCGGCGGTACCGTTGTCGGCCAGCTGGTGGATCATATGCTGCACAAAGGCAAAGTCGGCCTTCGACGCCGGTGCCATCTTCCCGTAGATGCTGAAGCGGTCATCGGTCTCGTTGAGGGGGTTGTTTGCCCCCTTCCATTTGGCAGAAAAGGGCGGGTTGGCCACCACGGCCTCAAAGCGCTCCAGGATGTGCTGAGGCTCTTCGAGCGTGTCTTCCTGCTGAATATCGAAGCGGCTGAAATGCACGTCATGCAGGATCATGTTCATGCGTGCGAGGTTGTAGGTGGTGCGGTTGAGCTCCTGCCCGTAGAAGTGCCCGACCTGGGCTTCCTTGGCGATACGCAAGAGCAAAGAGCCCGATCCACACGCGGGATCATAGGCGGATTTGATCTTGGTCTTGCCAAGGGTCACGATTTTCGCCAGCACGCGGCTGACCTGCTGCGGGGTATAGAACTCGCCGGCCTTTTTTCCCGCCCCGGAGGCAAACTTTCCGATCAGGTATTCATAGGCATCGCCCAGAACGTCGGCGTCCACCTGGTCGAGCTGGAAATCGATCTGGTCAAGATGGGCCAGTACCTTGGCGATGAGGGTGTTGCGCGCGGCAGGGGAGCGGCCCAGCTTCGTGCTGGCCAGGTCGATATCCTCGAAGAGCTTGTTGAAATCGTCTTCACTGTCATTGCCCATCGTACTCAGCTCGATGGCGTTGAGAATGCCTTGCAGGTCTTCCAGAATGAAGTTGTCAGCAACTTCCCCGTCGTCTTCATCGACCTTGATGTTTCCACGCTTGGCGATGGCGGTGAATATCTCGTTGGGCTTCAGAAAATACCCGAGCTTCTCAAGGGACTCCTCGCGGATCGCCTCGAGGTCGTCCGCGTCTGTGACCTGAGCGTAATCCTTCACATGCTCCGTCTCGAGAAGCTTGTTTGCGAACAGGTGCTGCTTCTCGGAGAGATACTTGTAGAAAATGAAGCCCAGGATGTAGTCGCGGAACTCGTCCGCATCCATCTTCCCACGCAGCTCGTTCGCGATACTCCAGAGTTGGCGCTCCAGTCGCTGCTTTTGTGCTTCAGTCATGATTTCATTGTACTTTTTTCTGCCGCTTTGCGCAAAGTGACGCAGTGAGGGGCAATTGGCAACAGGCGAATAGGCGGGTTTGAAATAGTGGGCGGCTGGCTTGTGCACTGCCAGCCGCCCTGGCTCCTGAATCAGGAGTGTCGTTCGGGTTCTTCGCGGCTGTCCAACCGTTGCTGGAGCCAGTCCAGAACTTCGTCCTCAACCCATCCCACTCTGTTCGAGCCCAGCTGTACCCGCTTGGGGAATTGGCCTGCTTTTTCCAGCCGCGCGATGTGTTGCGGCGAGTAGAGGACCAGCTCCTTGAGTTGGCGCTTTGAAAGTATCCTCATCACGATGTCTCCATGACTGAAGAGCATCGCGATGCCCTAGGGTTGACAAAAGCCTAGGCATCCTGAACCTACAACGAGTTGCGAAATGGATAAAGGTTTTCGAACGTGTAAGCCTTGCCGGATTCCCCTAAGGGTACGGTCCTCGGTCTGGCTTCGAACCTCTGAATTCAAAGTGGTTCTGGGGTATGTGCCCGGGGTACATTTTTAAACCACACATCATATATGATTACATATCAATTATTTAACTGACAATTGTGAGTCCTCTCCTGGCACCAAGAAATCAGGTGTGGCCCTTCGATTAAGTCAATATATTTAAACAACAATCCGCTTCTGTCGTAGCGAGATCACTATCGACTGAACGTGTTTTGCCACACTTTCCACTACATCAACGCTTGCGTGCGGCGACGCTTTGCGGCAGCGGATTGGCATGCCGAATTCATCTCCGCGGGTCCACCTACCATCTCCGTCGCCGGGCTCCGAAGCGCTAGTCAGCGGTCGAATCGCGCAAGGTCGTCTACGTCGCGCTCAAGACGGACAGCCTGTCCAAAGCCCGCCGATGGCCGTGCTTTAATGACGAAAGAAGACGCCACCCCGACCCCAACTCTTGCAGGGCGGCCTGGCGCAGGGCCACCATCTTCTTCCCAGCGCGTCGGTGATCCAAAACTTGACTTGGTGGTCATCATAGACGGGTAGCCGCCCGCGTACAGACCCTAGCCGCCCTGTCGGACGAGTGACGGCTCTCTTCAATCACCTTGGCACGGTGGAGCAGTGGATCAAGAAGGGCAAGATGGCGGAGGGCGACGTGTGTCCGGATGAGGCGGAAACAGCTCCGAAAAGGGTGCCAAAAGCCGTTCGGTGGTCGAAAGTTCGGTCCAACGGGCGGTCATGCGGTCAAGGCATCGGCCTGGAGCCCGTTCGGCTATCCTCAGGGCCAGGTTCGGGAGCCATCTGGGGAACGTCAGTTATGATGGGTGGAAACATCATTCTTGATATGTATACTGCGCAGTAAAAGAACAACGAACCTATCAACACAGGGAAGGGCTATCCATGAAACAACTCTCTGCCATCCTCCTGTCGGCCGCATTCTCGACGGTCGTCGCGACGGGCGCCTTGGCGCAGGATCCGGTCAAGATCGGCATGATGCAGGGCTTCACCGGCCCGACAGAGTCACTCGTCAAGCCGATGGCGCTGGGCGGCGAAATGGCGATCAAGGAAGTGTCGGACAGCGGCGTGTTCCTCGGCGGCCGCGAGGTCGTTTCGGTCCGCGGCGACAGTACCTGCATCGACGCCGGTGCCGCCACGGCCGCGGCCGAGCGCCTGGTGACGTCCGAGGGCGTCCACGGCATCAACGGGGCGACCTGCTCCGGTGCCACCACGGCGGTGCTTAACAACGTCGTGCGCGCGAACGGCATCGTCATGATCTCACCGTCGGCGACTTCGCCGGCGCTGTCGACGATCGAAGACGGCGGCTATTTCTTCCGCACGGCCCCGTCAGACGCGCGTCAGGGCCAGATCATCGCCGACATACTGGAGCGTCGCGGAATCGGCTCCGCCGCGCTGACCTACACAAACAACGACTACGGCAAGGGTCTCGCCGATGCGATCCAGGCGGCATTCGAGGCCACGGGCGGTGAAATCACCGCCGTCGCGGCGCACGAGGACGGCAAGGCCGACTACTCGGCCGAGATCGGCACGCTGGCGTCGGCCGGCGGCGAAGTGCTGATCGTGGCCGGGTACCTCGACCAGGGCGGCAAGGGCATGATCCAGGCCGCCCTCGACACCGGCGCCTTCAGCAAGTTCGTGCTGCCGGACGGCATGGTCGGCGAGGCGTTGACCAATCACTTCGGCGAGGCGCTGGACGGCTCCATCGGAACCAATCCGGGCACCGACAGCCCGGGCGCCTCGATGTTGGCCGAACTGGCCGAGGGCAAGGACTTCAAGGGCGACGACCCATACGTGCCGGAGGCTTACGACGCCTCGGCGCTGATCCTGCTCGCCATGCAGGCGGCCGATTCGACCGACAGCGCCGTCTACAAGGACAAGATGTTCGACGTCGCCAATGCCCCGGGCGAGAAGATCTACCCGGGAGAGCTCGCCAAGGGCCTGAAGATTCTGGCCGAGGGCGGTGAGATCGACTATGTCGGTGGCACCGCGCTGGAGCTGATTGAGCCGGGCGAGTCCGCAGGCAGCTTCCGCGAGACGGAGGTCAAGGGCGGCAAGTTCGAAACGGTGATGTACCACTAAGGGCATCGCCGGGCGACGGCCTGCCTTCACAGGAACGGCCAGGGAGCTCGATCCCTCGCCGTTCCTTCTTTACCGGAAACCGGGATTGATTGAATGATAACGGTCGAAAGCGTCGCCAAGAATTTCGGCGGCATTCGCGCGGTCGACGGTGTCTCGCTGTCGATCGAGAAGGGCTCGATCACGGGACTGATCGGCCCCAACGGCGCGGGCAAGACGACGCTGTTCAACATCATCGCGGGCGCCTTCCCGCCGTCCTCCGGCGCTATCTATCTGGATGGCGAGGACGTTACCGGCCTGGAGCCGCACGAGCTTTTCCACAAGGGCCTTCTGCGCACTTTCCAGATCGCGCATGAGTTCTCGACGCTGACCGTGCTGGAGAACCTGATGGTCGTCCCCGGCGACCAGCCGGGCGAGCAACTGCGCCACAGCTGGTTCAATTTCGGTCGGGTCAAGGAGATCGAGGCGAAGAACCTCGAGCGGGCGCTGGAGGTGATGGAATTCCTGCAGATCGACCACCTGAAGGACGAACTCGCCGGCAATCTCTCGGGCGGCCAGAAGAAGCTGCTGGAGCTGGGCCGCACCATGATGGTGGACGCCAAGATCGTCTTCCTGGACGAGGTCGGCGCCGGCGTGAACCGCACCCTGCTGAACACCATCGCCACCTCGATCAAGCGCCTCAACGAGGAGCGCGACTACACCTTCTGCCTGATCGAACACGACATGGATTTCATCGCGCGCCTGTGCGACCCCGTCATCGTCATGGCCGAGGGCAAGCTTCTCACCCAGGGCACGATCGAGGAGGTCAAGAACAACGAAGAGGTCATCGAGGCCTATCTCGGCACGGGCCGCAAGCACGAGCGGAAGGCGCCGGCATGAGTTTCCTGAGCGCGACCGGCATGACCGGCGGATACGGCGGTGCCGACATTATCCACGACTGCACCATCACCGTGGAACAGGGCGAGATCGCCGTCGTCGTCGGCCCGAACGGTGCTGGCAAGTCGACGGCGATGAAGGCCGTCTTCGGCATGCTCGACCTTCGTGAGGGCACCGTCACGCTGGACGGCAAGGACATCACCAACATCGCCCCGCAGGACCGGGTCTCCGAGGGAATGGCCTTCGTGCCGCAGAACCGCAACGTCTTCGTCTCGCTGACCGTGGAGGAGAACCTCGAAATGGGCGCCTTCATCCGTGAGGACGACGAGATCGAGGAGACGAAGGATCAGGTCTTCAGCCTGTTCCCGATTCTGGCCGAGAAACGCAACCAGCCGGCAGGCGAACTCTCAGGCGGGCAGCGCCAGCAGGTGGCCGTCGGCCGCGCGCTGATGACGCGCCCGGATCTGTTGATGCTCGACGAACCGACAGCCGGGGTCTCGCCGATCGTGATGGATGAATTGTTCGACAAGATTCTGGAGATTGCCAAGACCGGCGTCGCCATCCTCATGGTCGAGCAGAATGCGCGCCAGGCGCTGGAGATCGCCGACCACGGCTTCGTCCTGGTCCAGGGCCGCAACCGATTCACCGACACAGGCGAAGCGCTTCTTGCCAACGAAGAAGTGCGCCGGTCCTTTCTGGGGGGTTGAATGGAGGTCCTTAACGCACTCGCATTGTTCGCCAACTTCGTCGTCGTTCCGGCGACGGCCTACGGCGCGCAGCTCGCCTTGGGGGCGCTCGGCGTTACCATCATCTTCGGAATCCTGAAGTTCGCCAACTTCTCGCACGGCGAACTGATGTCGTTCGGCACCATGATCACGATCCTGGTGACATGGTTCCTTCAGGATATGGGGATAGGCATCGCCCCCTTCCCGACCGCGCTCCTGGCTCTGCCGGTAGGCATATTGGCGGCGATCGGGGTCGCGCTGCTGACGGACCGCATGGTTTTCCGCTTCTATCGCCGGCAGCGCTCCAACCCGATCGTCTTCGCCATTGTCTCGGTCGGCGTGATGTTCGTGCTGGCCGGGCTGATCCGCATCATCATCGGGCCGGCCGACCAGAGTTTTGCCGACGGCCAGCGCTTCATCATCGGCGCTTTCGATTCGCGTGAACTGCTCGGCCTCGACGAGGGCATCGCCATCAAGCAGACGCAGGTGATCACCATCGTCGTCGCCGCCGTCGTTGTCGCGTGGCTGTTCTGGTTCTTGCAGAAAACACGCTCCGGCAAGGCAATGCGCGCCTATTCGGACGACGAGGATCTGGCGCTGCTCTGCGGTATCAATCCGGATCGCGTGGTCATGATCGCCTGGGTTATCGCCGCCGCGCTCGCGGCCATTGCCGGTACGCTTTACGGCCTGGACAAGACCTACAAGCCGTTCATATTCCTGCAAATCCTGCTACCGATCTTCGCCGCGACCATTCTCGGCGGTATCGGTCAGCCGGTCGGGGCGATCCTTGGCGCCTTCATCGTCGCCTTCTCCGAGGTGATGGTGACCTACGCCTTCAAGAAGTTCCTGGCTTATCTCGGTCCGACGGGCTGGGCACCGGACGGCCTCGTCCAGCTGTTGTCGACGGACTACAAGTTCGCGGTCTCCTTCATCATCCTCGTCGCGGTCCTGTTGGTCCGACCGACGGGCATCATCCGCGGGAAAGTGATATGACTAAGAGGGTTGCGCTCCTGTACGGCCTCATGGTCCTGGCGCTGATCGCGATCGGCTTCTACCAGAGCTGGAATGTCGCCTTCGGCATCTTCAATCTGTGCGTCATCTCCGCGGTGATGGCACTGGGCGTCAACATGCAGTGGGGCTATGCGGGCCTCTTCAATGTCGGCGTCATGGGCTTCACGGCGCTGGGCGGACTGACGGCGGTGCTGATCTCCATGCCGCCGGTGACCGAGGCGTGGGCCGTTGCCGGCGGCGACATCGCGCTGTCGGTCCTGAGCCTGATCGGCACGGTGGCCGCGATCATCTTCGCGCGGCGCACGGTACCGCCGGTGCTGAAGCTGCCAGTAACGCTGGTGCTGCTCGTGGTCGGCTATTTCGTCATCGGGTATTTCTTCGATCCGGCGACCGACGCGATCGAGTCGATCGACCCCGCGCTGAGCGGGTATCTCGGCGGCGCCGGGCTGCCGGTGGTGCTGGCCTGGCCGATCGGCGGCCTGGTCGCGGCCGGTGCAGGCTGGTTCATCGGGCGCATTGCGCTGGGGCTGCGCGCCGACTACCTGGCGATCGCCACGCTTGGTATTGCCGAGATCATCATCGCCATCATCAAGTACGAGGAGTGGCTGTCGCGCGGCGTGAAGAACGTCACCGGCATCCCGCGCCCCGTCCCCTACGAGATCGATCTGATCGAGCAGGACTGGTTCATCGGGTTGGCGAACTTCTTTGGCGCCGCGGATATCTCCGATGCCGCCGGCCTCTTCGTCAAGCTGTGCTACGCGGCGCTGTTCATCGCCGTGCTGGCGATCATCATGTGGTTCGCGGAACGTGCGCTGCGCTCCCCGTGGGGACGGATGATGCGCGCCATCCGCGACAACCGCGATGCCGCCGCCGCCATGGGCAAGAACGTCAAGGCCCGTCACCTGCAGACCTTCGTGCTCGGCTGCTTCACCTGCGGCGTCGCGGGCGCGATGCTGACCACGCTCGAGGGTCAGCTCACGCCGACAAGCTACATCCCGCTGCGGTTCACCTTCCTGGTCTGGGTGATGGTGATCCTGGGCGGTTCCGGGAACAACTGGGGTGCCGTCCTGGGCGGTTTCATCATCTGGTTCCTGTGGGTCGAGGCAGAGCCATTCGGCAACTGGTTCATGGCGACGGTGACCTCGCCGCTGGGCGAGGACTCGGGATTGGCGCAGCACATGATCGAGGGAGCGGCGTATATGCGTTATCTGATGATGGGCGCGATCCTGCTTGTCGTCATGAGGTTCGCACCAAAGGGCTTGATACCCGAACGGTAGCGCCGGATCGCCGGACGGGAGGCTCGCATGGCCGCCCCCACCCTGCAATCTCGCCTCAAAGCCCGGTGTCAGGCAAGAACATCATCACCGATCGCTCCGCCAATGCCGAATTCCAGCGCCTCGCCCACACGAAACGCCCGGGCCAGGTCGCGGGTATAGTAATATGCGGCAAGGCCGAATGGGGTGCCGTTTGCGAGCCGCATCGCCCGGACCGACCGTTAGCGCATCCACTCGCCTGGATAGCGCGGCAACGAATTCATCATGGATACCCCCACGGGCTCTTTCATCGCGAGGATCTTCTTGCCCGGTGGCGGCGATGGAATCATCGCACCGTCGATGCGCGGTGCCTCCTCGGCAAACCAGCGGATGAACGACGCGCCATAGGCCACCTCGCCGCGCGCCTCGGCCAGCGGTTTGCCCTGTTCTGCTGTCAGAATGCACGCCAGATCTTCGGTGTTGTCCTGCACAAGGTCATGCCAGCGCATTAGAATGTCGGCCCGCTCGGCATGGGTGCGGGCGCGCCATTCTACCATCGCCCTCTCGGCGGCAGAGATAGCGCGCATTGTCTCTTCTGCGGTGATGTCAGGTATGATTCCCAATCGCGGCACCGCTTGCGGGGTCGATCACCTGCATGTCGGGTCGCGCGATCCAGTTGCCGTCAATCAGGGCAGCCTCGCGAAACAGATCGGGATCGGAGAGTTTCATCGGTCAACCTTTCACTGCGGATATCACCGCACCGGTGATCTCGTCGGTACCGTGGCTGCCGGGTCGCACGCCGATGCCCTGCCCGGTGGTCGCGGCGAGTGCCCTCTCTACCGTTTCCGCGGCGGTGGTCTCGCCCAGATGATGCAACATCATCGCACCCGACCAGATCGCCGCAATAGGATTGGCTATCCCCTGGCCCGCGATATCCGGGGCCGAGCCGTGGACCGGCTCGAACATCGACGGTGCGGAGCGGTCCGGGCAGATATTAGCCGAGGCAGCAAAGCCAAGCCCGCCCTGAATGGCCGCGCCAAGGTCGGTCAGGATGTCCCCGAACAGGTTCGAGGCCACGACGACATCGAGTGTACCGGGCGCCATCACCATCCTGGCGGCCATGGCGTCGATATGCATATGGCTGACCGTTACATCGGGATATTCGGGGGCGAGGATGCGGGTCATTTCGTCCCAGAAGACCATGGAGTATTTCTGCGCGTTCGACTTGGTGACAGAGGTCAGATGCCCGCGTCTTGCGCGGGCCTGCTCGAACCCGAAGCGCAGGATGCGCTCCACACCCTTGCGGGTAAAGATCGAGGTTTCGACCGCTACCTCATTGTCACGCCCCTGATGTACGCGACCGCCCGCGCCAGCATATTCGCCCTCGGTGTTCTCGCGGATGCACAGGATGTCGAACTCGCCGGATTTCAGCGGCCCCTCCACCCCCGGCAATAGACGGTGCGGGCGGATATTGGCATATTGGTCGAACGCCTTGCGGATCGGCAGCAGCAGCCCGTGCAAGGACACGGCATCGGGCACCGTGTCCGGCCAGCCGACCGCGCCCAGATAGATCGCATCGAACGCGCGCAGCGTCTCGATGCCATCCTCGGGCATCATCGCGCCGCTCTCTTGATAGTGCGCGCAGGACCATGGAAAGGTCTCGGTTTCCAGCGTGAAACCGGCAGTGGCGGCCACGGCGTGCAGCACCTTCATGGTTGCATCCGTCACATCTGTTCCGATCCCGTCACCCGGGATCAGGGCAATCTTGTGATTGGTCATGTTCGTTCCCTCAAGGCGGCCGTTCAAAGCGTTGCCAGCACGGATTTCGTGCGGCGATTGGCGGTGTAGGCTTCGCGGCCCAGATCCTTGCCCAGCCCGCTGGCCTTCCAGCCGCCGGTTGGCAGGATGTGGTCACGCGAGCGGCCGTAGCGATTGATCCACACGGTGCCGGCCTCGATCCTTCGCGACAGGCGGAGCGCGCGGGCGAGATCGCGGCTAAACAGACCGGCACAGAGCCCGTAGGTCGGGTGCGCGGCCATCGCAATCGCCTCGTCCTCGCTCTCGAAAGTCTGAAAGGTGGCGACGGGGCCGAATATCTCGTCGGTAACAGCCGGGTTGTCCATGGCCGCCCCGGCAAGGAGCGTCGGACGGTAATAGCTGCCTTCGGTGTCAAAGCGCGTCCCGCCGCAGAGGATATCGGCACCGTGATCGCGGGCGGCGTGCACGATGCCGTCGATCCGCGTGAGCTGCGTCTCGGAAATGATAGGGCAGAAGCCAGGATGCTCGGCCCATGTCGGCGCGGGAACATGCCGGTTGAACCGCTCGGTCAGGCGCTCTGCCAGATCGTCGGCAATTTCGCGGGCCACGATCATGCGCGATCCGGCAACGCAGAACTGCCCGGCATTCGGTAGGATGCCGCGTTCAAGACAGTTCGCCGCAAGGTCGAGATCGGCATCGGCGAGAACGACCATCGGGCTTTTGCCGCCAAGCTCCAGCGTCATCGGCTTGATTCCGCAGCGGGCGATATTCTCCATGATCGCGGCACCGGCGCGCGTCGATCCGGTAAAGGAAACCTTGTCGATACCGGGATGGCCGGTGATCGCCGCGCCGGTTCCCGCACCGTCCCCCAGGACGACGTTGATCAGCCCTGCCGGAAGGCCCGCGCGCACCGAGAGTTCGGCCATGAAAAGCGCTGACCACGGCGTCATCTCCGACGGCTTCAGAACGACCGCGTTGCCTGCGGCGAGAGCCGGGCCCAACTTCCAAGCGGCCATGGAAATAGGGAAGTTCCACGGCGTAATAGCCCCCACCACACCATGGGGCTCGGAGGTGATCATGCCCAGATGCCCCTCCGCCGTCGGCGCAAGCGTATCGCATTCCTTGTCCGCGAATTCCGCAAAGAACCGGATCTGTTCGGCGGTGACCGGGATATCTCCCGCGATCACCTCGGCGACCGGGCGCGAGGAACAGACAGCCTCCAGACGCGCCAGCGTTTCGGCCTCCTGCTCGATCAGATCGGCCCAGCGGTGCAGTGCGCGCAGCCTGTCTCGCGGGGCCGCAATTCCCCAGCCGGAGGTCCGCAAGGCGGTGCGAGCCGTCTCGACCGCGCGGTCAACCATCGCCGCATCAGCGCGCGGGATCGCCCCCAGTGATGCACCGTTCGAGGGAGCGGAGACCGCTATGTCCTCGGCTGCGGAAACATACTGACCGCCGATGTGATGACCAGGCGGCAGGGTCAACCCAAAAGGATCGAAGGCGAATGTCATGAGAACCTCGTGTCTGTCGCCTTCAACTTGGCGTGGTTGGACTGAAAGCATTTGCCGAAAGCACCCGGTTGGCAGCATTTTGCGCCGCAAGTGCCAGGTCCGGACGCAGAAGATGCGTGCGACTCAGTCCGGGCTATCACTGCGTGTCGCGAACGCGGCGAGTGGCACCGGGCGTGCGGGCGGCTGCACACGCAGCCGGCCCATCTGTGCAGCGCGCACCCCCGTTGCCGCTGCCATCACCTCCGCCCCGGCAAGCTGGCAATAGCGCCCCTGGCAGCGCCCCATACCAACACGGCTGAGCGATTTGGCGCGGTTCGCCTCAGGCCCGGAGAGGGGCAGGGTCGCGCGCAGTTCGCCGGCCGTGACGCCCTCGCAGCGGCACAGGATTGCAGCGTCCGGCAGCGCACGGATCATGTCCGCAGGCCATGGGAAGGCATCGGCGACACCTTTGGCAAAACCGCGCAAGCGACGCGCGCCCCGCAAGTCGCGCGCGTAGGCGCCCATGTCTATCTGGTATTCCAGATCAGCAAGGCAGGCGCACGCCGCGAGTCGCCCGCTGATTTCTGCGCCGTCGGCCCCGAGCAGCGAGATCCCGTCACCCGCGAGATACAGCCCGTCCGCAGCGCGGCCCGCCTCGTCCGTTTCGGGAAGCCATTGCGCCCAGGTATCCGACCATTCGAACGAGGCTCCCGCGAGGTCGGCGAGGGCCGTCTCGGCCCGCAAGTGCCAGCCGAGCGCCACCGTGTCGCAGGCCGTGCGCTGCACGCGACCGCGCGCATCGCGCCAGTTGATGGCTTGGGGGCCGGTCCCCTCACCCTCGATAGAGACAAGCGTGACGCCAGCCTTGTAGAGGCGCCCCAAACGCGCGCGCATGCGCAGCCCGCGCAGCGTAAACAAAGGACGAGCCAGCGCCATCCTCGCACCACCCCTGACCTGCGCGCGCCACGGTGCGGTATCCAGAACCGCCGCCACCTCGGCCCCCGCGTCGATCAGTTGCGCGGCAACCAGCGTCAGCAGCGGGCCCGAACCTGCCAGAACCATGCGCCGTCCGAGTGCCACCCCTTGCGCCTTGAGCGCGATCTGTGTGGCACCAAGACTGTAGACCCCCGCCATCTGCCAGCCGGGAACGGGGGCGAGCCGGTCCGTTGCCCCGGTCGCAATGATCAATCTGTCATAACGCAGCGATATCACACCGGTCGGTCCCAGCACCTGCGCGACCCCGTCATGCAGGCCCAGAACGCTGCATTCGGGGTGATACTCGATCTCCCGGTCGCGCACAAACCCGTCAAAGACGTCGTGCAATCGCCGGGCCTTGCCCGCCTCCGAACCATAGAGCGTGCCCGGCGGCCGGGTAAATCCCTCGGGCGGGCGCCGATAAATCTGCCCCCCCGCCCGCGATCCTTCATCCACGACGGTCGGGCACAGTCCGCCTGCAACGAGCGTTTCGGTGGCGCGGATACCCGCAGGGCCCGCGCCCACGACAAGAATGCGGGTCATGGCAAGGTTCCGGGCCAGTCGTCCGGTGGGGATGAACGCAGGCGCATCCCCGCGCGCAACGGGGTCGAACAAGCCCGCAGGCGCGGACCGTCCTCCTGCCACAGCCAGCAATCCTGGCAAGCTCCCATCAGGCAGAATCCCGCCCGCCGCTCGGGTCCGAATTCCGCCGCGCGCAAATCAGGTAACGCAGCCAGTACGGCGGTCAGCACCGTGTCGCCGTCCAGCCCTGAATATGCCGCCCCATCAAAGCCGAAGACCAGCGCTGCGCGGTCCGTCTCGGCCAGCCGCCTTACGCGGCCTGCGCTTGGGGCGCCGCCGCTCATTCCGCAGCCTCGGCATGGGCGCGAGGGTGTGGGATATCAGGAAACCGCTTGCGAGTTTCGGCGTAGGCGGCGTTCACCCCCTCTGCGCCCTTGCGCGCCTCTATCCGGCGAAAAACCTCTGTCTTGACGAAAAACCGCCAATGCACAGGCAGGGCCATCAGGATATCGGTCAAACGGGCATAGGCGGCATCGGTCCATTGCGCCTCAAAAGCGTCGCGCTCCGGCCCGAAATGGAAATGTCCATCATGCCCGCGCGCCTCGACGCGCAACGCAGCGGTCGCGGTCTCATCGACCTCGCCGCCTTGCATGACGACGCCGTAGTCACGGCGCGCTGCCTCTTCCGAAACATGACCGCGCGCCACGTCCTGCGCCACACGCCATGTCTCGCGGCTCATCGGGTCACCGCGTCCGCCCCCACCTGCCGAACGGATGGAAAGCACATCACCGGGCTGCAAAATGGCCGTGTCAGCACTGCCCATGCGCCGCGCATCCGGTGTGCCGGGATTGACCACCATTTCCGCCAGCCCGGCCGCGCGCCCCCCCAGGACACCCCAGGGGCGAAAGCGCGAGCGGTCGCGGTTACGGGCAGTGATGCGCGTGTCAGGGGCGAAAACGCGAAAGGCCATTTCCGTGGCCAGCCCCCCGCGCCAGCGTCCTGCGCCTCCGGTATCGCGTGCGAGGCTGTACTTGACGAACTCCACCGGCACCTCGGTTTCGGTGATCTCGATCGGCGTGTTCTTGAGATAGGCTGCATCCGCGCCCGAGCCGTTGGTGCCGTCGCGATGCGGCATCCCGCCACCGCCGCCGACCACCGGATTGACCGCCGCGATGACCTTTTGCCCGCTGCGCTCGTCATGGGTCATGACATTCACGATGCAGTTGTTTCCCGCGGGAGCAGCGGGCATCCGCTCGGGGATGGCCTGACTGAACGCGCCGAAAATCACCGATCGCAGCCGCGCGCAGGTCAGCGACCGCATCCCCACGGCCGCCGGCGCAACCGGGTTGAGCACTGTACCCTCGGGCGCGACACAGGTGAACGGCCGCGTCAGCCCGGTATTCAGCAAGAGCCGCGGATTGAGCGTGTAGAGTACATAGTAAACCCCGACCAACAGCATGGTATGGCGCGGATCCCCCCCCGAAGGTACGTTGAGAGATGAGCCAAGCTGCGGGTCGGACCCGGTGAAATCCAGCTCGGCGCTGTCGCCCCGAATACGCAGGGTCAAGTGCAGCCGACAGGGATTTGCAAAGTCGCTGTCTTCGTCGGCGTAATCGGTAAACACATAGTCACCATCGGGAACGCCGCGCAGGATCTCGCGTGCCTGCGCCTCGGCCTGATCCTTGAGCGCGGCAACCCCGGAGAGGAAGCCGCGGCCGCCAAATCGTGCGAGCATCGCGTGGACCTTGCGTTCGCCGGTGTTCAGCGCGCCGACCAGCGCCTTGATGTCGCCGATGTTCAGGGCGGGCTTGCGGACATTGGTTTCCATGATACGCAGGATCTGCGCGTCAAAGACCCCCTCGTTGACCAGCTTCATAGGGGGAAACCGCACCCCTTCCTGATGAATTTCGGTCAGCGAGCGCGACAGGGACGCAGGCACCGCGCCGCCCATATCGGTATTGTGTATATGCCCGCCGGTCCATGCCACGATCTCACCTTCGTGAAAGACCGGTTTCCAGAGATGGGTATCCGGGGCATGCGTGGCGACATGGCCGGAATAGGGATCGTTGGTAAAAGCCACGTCGCCGGGGCGATAATCCTCGACCATGTCGATGGCCCGCCTGTAGCTCAGGCCCGGATACCATGTGGCCCCCAGATCCATCGGCACGGCAAAGGTGTCGCCGTGGCGATCCATCAGCATCACCGTGAAATCCTGTGTCTCCTTGACGAAGGCGGAATGCGCCGTGCGATGCAACGTATGCGCCATGTTTTCGGCAGCGGCACGGGCATGGTTGGCCAGCACCTGAAGGGTCATCTTGTCAGACATGGGGCTCACTCCGCGAGTTCGAGGTGGATATTGAGATGCCTGTCAACGTGGGCGCGTGCGCCCTCCGGAATGGCAAGCGTGGTATCCTCCTGACAGACCACGGCGGGGCCGTCGAAGGTGACGCCGGCCATGAGATCGGCACGCTCGAAGAGCGGGATATGGCGCGCACCGTTCAGATGCACCTGCACTTCCCGGGCGGGCATGGCGTGGGCGGTCGTCGTGATCGCCTCGGCAAAGTCCGGCTTGGGCGTGACGCCGATCGCCGAAAGCCGCAGGTTCACGATTTCGATTGCGCCCGCCGGGTCGTCGAAATCGTATATCCGGCGGTGCGTCTCATGGAATGCCGTCGCCAGCCGGGCGGGATCGGAGAGCCAATCCGGCTCGAGCGCGGTCTCGATCTCATAGCTCTGACCGGCATAGCGCATATCGGCCGAGAGCCGGACCTGTGCCGCGCCAACATGGCCCTGCGCCTTGAGCCACGCATCTCCCTCTTTCTGCAAATCCGCGAGCGCGGCGCAAAGTTGGCGGGGGGCGGTGGCATCGAGATCGGTGAAAACCGTTTGCAGGAAATCACCCCGCATATCCGCGACCAACCCACCGAGCGCCGAAACAACGCCAGGTCTGCGAGGAGCCAGAACGCGCGTCATGC
This sequence comes from Roseovarius nitratireducens, assembly GCF_002925845.1. GTDB lineage: Bacteria > Pseudomonadota > Alphaproteobacteria > Rhodobacterales > Rhodobacteraceae > Roseovarius > Roseovarius nitratireducens. The sequence goes on from NZ_PDNI01000028.1 coordinate 100,669, forward strand.
CAAGCTCACGCGCGAGGAAGGCACCCAGCATGGGGCCGCCGCCGCCAAACGGCATGAGCGCATAGTCGCGCAGGTCGACGCCCGCGCGCGAGCCCAGTTTCTCGACCTCCACGAACAGTTCGGACACGGCGATGTCGAGAATGGCTTGCGCGGTTTCCTCCACGCTGCGACCCATCGGCCCGGCAATCCGGGTCACCGCGTCACGGGCGAGATCGCGGTCGATGCTGAGTTGACCATAGGCCATTTCAGCCTGTCCAAGCCAGCCGCAGACGGCCATCGCATCGGTCACCGTGGGGGCCGTGCCGCCGCGCCCATAGCAGGCCGGTCCGGGGCTGGAGCCTGCCGAGTCTGGCCCCACGCGCAGCACGCCGTGACTGTCGACGCTGGCAATCGAGCCGCCGCCGATGGCAATGGAACTGACCGAGACCGAGGGGATATGCAGGGGAAAGTCGCCGATCCGCTCATCGGTCCCGAACTGCACCTCACCATCGACGATGAGTGCAAAATCGGCCGAGGTCCCGCCGATATCAAGGGTCAGAACATGCGACTCTCCAGCCTGTCGCGCCAGCCAGGCTGCCCCCATCACGCCCGACGCCGTGCCCGAAAGCAACATCGACACACAGTCCCTGCGGCCTTGATGCGCGCTCATCAATCCGCCATTCGATTTGGTCAGCAAGGCGCGCGCCGGCACGCCCCGGCCGGCCAGACGATCCTCGAGCGCGGACAGGTAGCCAGCCACGCGGGGGTGAACATAACCGTTGAGAATCGCGGTCGAACTGCGCTCGTATTCGCGGATCACCGGCCACACCTCGGAGGACGTGAAGACGAACAGATCGGGCGCCTCGGCCTCGATCATCGCCTTTACCTTGGCCTCCTGCGCTCCGTTGCGCCAACTGTGCAGAAACGAGACGACAATGCCATCGGCACCGGCCTCTTGGGCCAGCCTCACTGCCTCGCGCACGGCCTCAGATGTCGGGGCAACCGGCTCGCTGCCGTCCGCGCGCAACCGCGCGGGGATACCAAAGACCCGGTCACGCGGGATCAAAGGCTCTGCCCGGTGGCAGAACAGCGAGTACATCTCCGGCATTCCCAGGCGCGCCAGCTCGATCACGTCCTCAAAGCCTTGATTGGTGATGAGCGCCAGCCGCGCGCCCTTGCGTTGCAGGATCGTGTTGATACCCACCGTGGTGCCATGCACGAACCGGGTCACAGCCCCCGGATCGAGCCCTTCACGCTCTTCCAGCAGATCGAGCCCCGTCAGCAACTCGGCCCCCGGATCATCGGGGGTGGTCAGCACCTTGAGCGACGCGATGCGGCCACTACGGGTGTCCAATGCGCAGAAATCCATGAAGGTGCCGCCGATATCGACACCGATCTTCCAATCCGCAGGGGCGGTGTTGCCATCCATCTCTCTTCGATCCTTTCCGGTCACTTGCCGGAACTCGACCAGATCGGGCGCGCCACGTCCAAGACGGATAGAACAGCGATGTATAAGGGGGGCTTATGTCTCGACGAGCGGGGTGGCATGTAACAGTTTGCGCATGGCCTCTTCGGCGCGCGACAATGTCTTGTCACGCGCGGTCAGGAGAGACACCGGCAAGCCAGGCGCATCCCTCAGCGGAAGCGCCACGATGCCGGGAAACTGCGCCCAGGGCAAAAGCGCATCGACCAAGGCGACGCCCAGCCCGGCGCGCACGAACCCGGCCGCCGATATCGAGCTGTCAATCTCGATCTGCGGCGCAAAGATGCCGCCGCGTCGGCGCTGGGCCATGTCCAGTTCGTCGTGCGGTCGGGTCTGGCTGCGATAGGATATGATCGTCTCGTCTTCCAGATCGGAGAACCCCACCTCTCGCGCACCTGTCAGCCCGTGACCCTCTGGCAAAAGGCAGCAAAAGCTCGTGGTACCTATGTTTTCGACAGCGATATCGGGAGGCAGGTCATCATCGAGCGCCAGGGCCATGGAAGCATCACCAGTGCGCAGAAGGTCCACCATCGCAGCCAGAGGGGCGACATGCGTGCGCAAAACGACATCCGGATGCTCGGTACGGAACGTCCTGAGCGCGCGGGGCAGCAGGGACATGCCGGGCGGTGGCGAGGCCGCGATCCGCACCAGCCCGGCCCGGCCAAGCCGCAGATCCGATGTCTTGCGGCGTAGCCCTTCGAGGCCGGCAAACAGGCGCTCAGCCTCTGGATAGAGCTCAAAAGCCTCTGGCGTGGGGCGCAACCTGCCCTTTTCGCGATCAAAGAGGGCAAAGCCAAGTTGCGCCTCCGTATGAATGAGAATCTGGCTGAGCGCGGGCTGCGATATGTTGAGAAGCCGTGCCGCCCCGGTCACGGTTCCGGCCCGCATGACAGCGGTAAAGACTTCGAGTTGGCGTGCGCGCATCCCGTTTCTCCTATAGGTCAGGCTTATAGGGTGCCATGTTTCCCGACTTTGACACAACCGGGTTAGCAGGGTCTGATGGTTCAAATTCCTTTGTCAAAAGGGGCATGGCGGCATGGATGTGATCGTTCTGGGTGGCGGTCTGATGGGGACGGCCTCGGCCTTCTTCCTCGCACGCCGTGGCATCCGGGTGACATTGATCGAGCGTCGCCGAATTGGCGCGGGAGCGACCGTTGCGTCCTTTGGCAACATCCGGCGCAGTGGACGGCATTTGGCGCAATTGCCTCTGGCTGCCCGGTCTCTCGCGATCTGGAACGAGGCGCAGACGCTGTTGGGGCGCGACGTGGAGTTTCGCGCGACCGGGCATCTGCGGCTGATTTTCGACGCGGACGGGTTGGACGACATGCGCAGCTATGCGCGCGCCGCGCGGGCCAACGATCTCACGCTCGAAGAACTCGGGCCCGACGACTTCCGCCGCCGCTTTCCGGGGCTTGGACCGGACGCCATTGCCGCGTCCTTCTCGCCAAGGGACGGATCGGCCAATCCGCGGCTGGTGGCCCCGGCCTTTGCCGAGGCGGCGGCGCGCGCCGGGGCCTGCATCGTCGATGAGGCCCCGGTTCTGGACATGCGACAAAGTGAGACCGGCTTTGAGGTGATAACGGCCAAGGGTGTTCACAAGGCAGCGGCGTTGCTCAATTGTGCGGGCGCCTGGGGCCGGGAGGTGGCAGCGCGGTTCGGCGAAGAAGTGCCGCTTGGCACATGGGGGCCGCAAATGGCCGTGACAGAACCGGTGCCCTATCGCATCGCACCTGTGGTCGGCGTCTGGAGCCGGGCACATGGGGCCTATCTGCGGCAGGTCGAACGCGGCAACGTGGTGTTTGGCGGCGCTGTCGCGCGCGTTCCGGTGGCACCTGATCCCGGTTTTGCCCAAGCCGATCCGTCCTCTCTACCCGCTCAGGTGGCGGCTGTGCTGAAGCTGGTTCCGGCGCTGGCCGATGTTGCGGTGATCCGCCAGTGGTCAGGCTGCGAGGGCTACGTCGCCGACAACCTGCCGGTGATGGGGGCCTCTGGCACGACACCGGGATTGTTTCACGCTTTCGGGTTCTGTGGGCACGGTTTCCAACTGGGCCCCGGTGTCGGCGACGCCATGGCCGAATTGATCGCGACCGGTCGGTGTGCGACACCGTTGGCGGATTTTTCCATCACCCGTTTCGCGGCATGAGATCAGAACTCTGCCACCTTGCCCCACTGGCCCTTGCCGAACCGGCCGAGGCGGTACTGGGCGGTTTCGCAGATCGGGGCGCGTCCGAGGACCATGTCGGCCACCAGGTGCCCAACACCTGGTCCGATGCCGAACCCATGCCCCGAGAGGCCCGCCGCCAGCACGAGACCGGGCGTCCCGATATCGGCGTCGATCACCGGCACACCGTCCGGTGTGCTGTCGATATATCCCGCCCACTGCGCCTGGACCGGAATATTCCTGAGTGCGGGCAACAGGCTACGCGCACGCTTGAGCGTCAGCTCAATCAGCGCCTTGCTGGGGCGGGGATCGAGGATGCGGCTGCGCTCCATCGGTGTTTCGCGATCGAAAGCCCATTTCTTGCGCGTTTCGAATCCTGCGCGCCAGGCCTGCGCCCCGCCCGGGCGCAGTGCGCGCCAACGCTTGGCGAACATCGGCAGGAAATGGCGTGCCCCGGCGAGCGCCCCCGGCGTGAGATCGAGATTGGCCAGTCCCGATACGGCCAGGGTATGCGCGCCGTCGCCGCGGCGCGTGACCGACACGGCAGCGGTGTGCAATGCGCGGGGCAGCCCTTCGGCCCCCGGTGCAACGGACAATATCGAACTGCGCACCGCGGCCTGCGGAAACCCGATGCCGTGACGATGCAGAAAGCTGCTGGCCCAGGCACCACCGGCCATCACCACCACGCGCGTCCGGATCGTGCCGCGCTCGGTAATGACGCCCGAAACGGCACCGGCCCCGGTTTCCAGCCCGCGCGCCGCACAGCCCTGCACAACCGTCCCGCCATGCGTCAAGATGCCCCGCGCGATCAGCGGTGCCGCGCGCGATGGATCGGCGACGCCATCGCTTGGCGACCAGACACCACCCTGCCAACGCTGACCGGTGGCGGTACCGTGTTCGGTGGCCTCTTCAGGGGTCAGCATCCGGGTATCGACACCTTCACCGCGGGCAAATCGGCCCCATTTGGCCCAGCCTTCGATTTCATCAGGATCGTTGGACAGGTAGAGCAACCCGCAGCGTCGAAACCCGAGATCAGCAGCGATATCGGCGCTCATCTCTTCCCAGAGCGCGAGGCTACGGGTGGACAGCGGCAGTTCCCGGGCATCACGATTTTGCTGGCGGCACCAACCCCAGTTGCGGCTCGATTGTTCCGCACCTATACGGCCTTTCTCGAGCAGAACAACGTTCTGCCCTGCGCGGGCAAGCCAGTACGCGGCGCTGACGCCAACGATTCCGCCGCCAATGACCACACAATCGGCCTGGTTGGGAAGCTCGGAGTGGGTTTCGATCTCAAGCAGTGGAGCAGGCATGAATTTCCCATGTGTTTTTCGAAACCTAGCTGTAGGATTTCAGCTATTTGTGCCGCATCTGTAGAGGTGGTCGGCAGATCGTTTCGTATTTGTGATACCGGGTGTGCCAATCGCCTCCGGCTTCGCGTGTCGCGCCGTTACATGCAAGGACAGGACCGATGAACAACCTGCAGAAGCTTGACCGAATCGACATTCGCATACTGGCCGAGTTGCAGCGCAACGGCCGCATCACCAATGTCGAATTGGCCGATCTCGTTCACCTGTCGCCCTCGCCTTGTCTGACCCGCGTGAAGAAATTGCAAAAATCCGGCTATATCACCGGATACTCGGCGCTGATCAACGTGGCCAAGCTGGGTGAGACGCTGACCGTGTTCACCGAGTTCACGCTGAAGAACCACCGGCAGATAGATTTTGCCCGTTTTCAGGAATCTCTGGAAAAGATCGACAATTGCGTTGAATGTCACCTGATTTCCGGCGGCTACGACTATCTGGCCAAGTTCGTCACCGCCGGGATCAGCGACTATCAGGAAATCATCGAAGAGCTGATTGACCGCAACTCGGGAATAGATCGCTATTTCAGCTTCGTGGTGATGAAGACCCCGTTCATCAAGCGGCAGCTGCCGTTGACCCGGCTGTTCACGGAGACCGAGTAAAGACCAGGGGGCCAGCGCCTCAGCGGTCCGAAAACGCGGCCAGTAGTTCGGGATCCTGTTCCAGGCCGGCGAGCCAACCGGTATCGAGCTGCGGCACCGACGATATCAGCAGCCGGGAATAGGCGTGGGTCGCGTCTTGGGACATCCGTGCAGCCGGCAAGGCCTCGACCACCTCACCCTTGTACATGACGAGTACGTCGTCGCAGATCGCCTCGACGGTGGAAAGGTCATGGCTGATGAACATGTAGCTAAGTCCCAGTTCACCTTGCAGTTCCTTGAGCAATTCGAGAATCGCGGCCGCCACCACGGTATCCAAGGCCGAGGTGATCTCGTCGCAGAGGATCAGTTCGGGCTCGGCGGCCAGGGCGCGGGCAAGGTTCACGCGTTGCTTCTGTCCGCCCGACAGCTCGGACGGGAGCCGGTGGCGCAAGGTCGGCGGCAGGTGGACCATATCCAGCAACTCGATCACCCGCTTGTCAGCGGCGTCGCCGCGCAGACCCTTGTAGAACCGCAGCGGGCGCGCAATTATGCTGCCCACGGAATGCGCCGGGTTCAGTGCCGTGTCCGCCAACTGAAAGACGATCTGCGCGCGGCGCAGTTCCTGCTTGCTGCGTTGACCCAGGGATGGCGCGAGCGTGTGCCCATCCAGCAGCACTTCGCCCCGATAGGCTGGCAAGATGCCGGCAATGGCCCGCGCCAGCGTCGACTTGCCGGACCCCGACTCGCCGATCACACCCAGGTTGCGCCCGCGATATAGCTTGAAACTCACGTCGCTCATCACCTTGGCCAGCGGTTCGCCATCCTTGATGGGACCGTATCCCGCATAAAGGCCCCGAACTTCGAGTATCGGCGTCTCGGCTTCCGCTTCGACGTCCTTCACGGCGACATGTGGCACCGGATCGAAAGCGGCCAGAAGTTCCTTGGTATAGGGATGTTTGGGCGCGCTCAGAATCTGCTCGGTCGTGCCTTGTTCCTGGATTTCACCGTTCTTGAGCACCACGATGCGATCCGCGATCTGGGCGACAACGGCTAGGTCATGGCTGACATAGACGCCGGCCATGCCACCTTCCTCCATCACGCGGCGAAAGGCGCGCAGCACCTCGATCTGTGTCGTCACATCCAGCGCGGTGGTCGGCTCATCGAAGATCACCAGTTCCGGATCGCCGATCAGGGCCATCGCCGCCGACAGCCGCTGAAGCTGTCCGCCCGATACCTGGTGCGGGTAACGCTCGCCGATGGTGTCGGGATCGGGCAGCGCAAGCGCGCGAAAGAGACCGCGGGCGCGTTCCTCGGCCTTGGCGCGCGGCATCAGGTCATGGATGCGGGTTGTCTCCACCACCTGGTCCATGATCCGTTTGCTCGGATTGAACGCGGCTGCCGCCGATTGCGGGACATAGGAAATCTCGGTGCCGCGCAGCTTGGCGCGCTGCCTTTCGGTCATTCCTGTGACATCGTGCTCCCCGACGCGGATCGTACCGCCCTCGATGGAACAGCCACGGCGGGTGTGACCCATGAGCGAGAGCGCGATCGTCGTCTTGCCCGACCCGGATTCACCAATCAGGGCCAGGATTTCTCCGGGCGCGATGTCAAAGTCCACGCCACGAATGATCTCGACGTTGCGGCCCGAGTCGGTGACGGCACCAATCCGCAGGTCGCGGACGGAAACGAGAGGTGTGTCTGTCATCATTCGGCCCTGTCTCTGATCTTGGTGGGTAGGTTGTCGATGAACATGTTGACCGAGATGGTCAGTGACGCGATGGCGATGCACGGAAAGATCACCGCCGGAGCACCGAGGCTCAGCCCCTCGATGTTCTCGCGCACCAGGGCGCCCCAGTCGGCATAGGGCGGCTGCACGCCGAGGCCAAGGAAAGACAGGCCCGACAACACCAGAACGATAAAGACGAACCGCAACCCGAAATCGGCAAGAACCGGGCCGAGGATGTTGGGAAATATCTCGAACGTGATCATGTAAGGCGTGCCCTCGCCACGGGCACGGGCAACGGTCACGAAATCCATCGTGTTGATGTTCACCGCCAGCGCGCGGGCAAACCGGTAGGCCCCCGGCATGTAGATCGCGGCCAGCGTCCACACCAGAACCGGAATGGAGGACCCCACGGCGGCCACGACGACGAGACCGAAGAGCAACGAGGGGATACCGTTGAACGCATCCAGAAGCCGCGACAGCAGCGTGTCGAACCAGCCGCCGATCACCGCCGCAATCATCCCGAGGATGACACCCAGGGTGCAGGCTAGCGTCACCGCCGCCAGTGCGATTCCCACCGTATAGCGTGCGCCCATCAAAACCCGCGAAAAGATGTCCCGGCCCAGGTAATCGGTACCCATCCAGTATTTGGCACTTACTCCGCCGAAATAGTCCCAGTCGACGATCTTGCCCACCGGGTAAGGCGTGAGCCAGTTTCCGACCAGCGCGACGATGGCCCAGAAAATGATGATCGCGATGCCGATTCGCCCCGTCCAGCCAAAGGAATAGCCCAGATTGCGCGGCGTCGGCAGACGGAGTTTGCGGGGGGTGGTCGTGGGAATCGTCATCACTGGCGCAGCCTTGGGTTCGAGAGGATTGCGATCATGTCCGCCAGTGTGATCAGCGTCAGGTAGCTGACGCAAAAGACCATCGCGCAGGACTGGATCAGCGGCAGGTCGCGGGTGGCGACGGCGTCCACCATGAGCTTGGCAACGCCCGGATAGTTGAACACGGTCTCGACGATGATCACCCCGCCGACGAGATAGGACAGCGACAACGCCACCGCGTTGGCAATGGGACCAAGCGCGTTGGGAAGCGCGTGAACCAGGACCATGCGCAGCTTCGAGGCGCCCTTGAGCAGGGCCATCTCGACATACGGGGTCTCGATCGTTTCGATCACCGCCGCTCTGGTCATGCGGATCATCTGGGCCGCGACGACGAAGCTCAGCGTGATGACCGGCATGGCATAGGCCCGCAGCATCGCGCCGATGCTGTCGACATTGACACCGTAGCTGAGCGCCGGCAGCCAGCCCAGCCAGACGGCAAAGACCAGAACGGACAGGGTGGCCACCATGAATTCCGGCACCGAGATCACCGAAATCGTAGCCACAGACACCGCCCGGTCCAGCCAAGAGCCACGAAACATCGCCGCGATGATGCCAAGGGTGAGTGCCACTGGCACGCAGATGACGGTCACGATCCCTGCAAGGCGCAGCGAGTTCTGCAATCGCCCCCCCAAGAGATCGACCACTTCGATGTCGTTGACGTAAGAGCGCCCCATATCGCCCGTGGCGAGCCCCACCAGCCAACCTAGAAAGCGCTGAAATGCCGGCTCGTTCAGCCCCATCGCCTCGCGTAGCCCGGCAACAGCTTCGGGTGTTGCTGCCTGTCCAAGCAGGATCTGGGCGACATCGCCGGGCAACATTTCCGTCGCGAAGAACACCGCGAAGGATACGATGACGAGCGTTATTAATGCGATCCCGAGACGTTGCCCGATGAGACGCCATGTCGTGGTTGACCAGAGCATGGGGCACCCCCTTTTCAGGAATGGAAATGGCCCGCGCATGTTGCCATGCGCGGGCGCTCGTTGGCAGTGGGATTATTCGTCCAGCCAGACGTATTCCGCAAAGGCATAGCCCATCAGGTTGCCCAGAGGATTGGGACGTAGCCCCTTAAGCTCGCTGGCGATCCCATCGATGTTTGAGATATAGGCAGGGATGATCGTGCCCGCCTCATTGGCGACCATCTCCTGCATCTCCCAGTACATGTCGGTCCGCTTGGTCTCATCCAGCAATCCGCGTGCCTCGATCAGCATGTTGTCGAACTTCTCGGATTTGTACTGGCTTTCGTTCCAGGGCGCCTCGGAATGATAGAGCAGCGAGAACAGGATGTCCGGCGTCGGTCGCGGGTTGATGTTGCCGAAATGGACCGGCGCTTTCAGCCAGTAATTCGACCAGTACCCGTCAGAGGGCGCGCGCTGAACATCGAATGTCATGCCGATTTCAGATCCTGCCTGCTGCACCACTGTCGCCATGTCGATCGAGGCGTTGGCGGCATCGGATGCGACAATCGGGATTGTCTGTCCCAGAACGCCTGCCTTCTCAAACAGCGCGCGTGCGCGTTCTGGATCATACTCATGGGGCTGCAACTCGGTATTGTGATAGCGGTTGGCGGGAGAGACCGGCTGGTCGTTGCCGATCTCGGCCAATCCACGCAAGATCGATTTCTGGATCAGTTCGCGATTGACCAAGTGTTTCATGCCCTCGATGAACCCGGCCTTCGCTCCGGGGTCGATGTCCAGACGAATATTGAGATTTGTATAGTTGCCGGTCGTGGTTATAGAGGTGTCCACACCCTGCTGACCTTCCATCATCCGCAAAGAACGTGCATTGATCGCACCCGCGATGTGGATATCGTCAGACAGAAGTGCATTGACCCGGGCATTGTTGTCGGAGATCGCGAAAAACTCGAAACTGTCGAGATAGGGACCCGTTGCCTTGAAGTAGTTCGGGTTGCGAGCCGCGATCGAGCGAACGCCCGGCTCGAACTCTTCGAGCACGAATGCGCCGGTGCCGATGCCCTTGGAGAAATCCGTGGTGCCGTCGGCAACAATCATGAAGTGGTGCAGCGACAGGATGGTCGGCAGGTCGGCATTGGGTTCGGTCAGGACGATCCGGACGTTCAGATTATCGACCGCGGTGATTTCGGCCATCTGCTTGGCGATGGAGTTCACCTTGGAACCGACATCCGGATCGAGATGACGCTTGAGCGAGAACACCACATCGGCCGAGCTCAGCGTCTTGCCGTCATGGAAGGTGACACCGGATTTCAGCTTGACGTTCCAGGTCTTGGCGTCGCTCGATTCGAATGACTCGGCCAGTTCCATCTCGACTTCGCCGGCCTCATTCAGAAAGGTCAGCCGGTTATAGAGCGCGCAGCTGCGCGTGTAGTCGGTCGAGAGCGAGGCCTTGGCCGGATCCAGCGTGTCGGCAGTAGATGCCGACCAGCCCGCGGCCTTCAGGTGCCCACCGGTCTTTGGCGTGGCTGCGACCGCCTGAGTGGCCCGCATCAAGAGACCGCCACCTGCGCCGAGGGCCACGCCCGAGCCCATGAGCATCTTCAGAAGATCACGGCGCGACGCACCGCGGCGGATCGCCTCTTCGACCATGGCGTCGTCGCGCGCGGTCCAGTTGTTCGGAGTATCGTTGGTCATGTCTGTGTTCCCTGTGTCAGTTGAGGTTGGTGGTTCAGTCGAGACCCCATCCGGTTCTTTGTGCCGGTTTGGGCCGGGGTGGCGGGCTCAGGTCGCGGCCGCACGTTCGGTTGCATCGGCCAGTTCCATGAGCGATCGGAAATGGTAGTCGGGTTCGGTGAAGGTCTCGGGCTCTATCGTGGCGCCATAGCCCGCTTGCCCGTGGCGGCGTTCTATCCAGACATTCGTCATGCCCAGCCGTCGCGAGATACCGATATCGTGGTGCTGACTTTGCGCCGTATGCAGGATGTTGTCAGCCGTGCCGCCGGTCGCTTCCACGTGGGCAAACACCTTGTGGAAAAAGGCCGGGTCAGGCTTTTCGGTGCCGGTATCGTCCACGGTGAACCCCGCCCAGAACGGAAAACCCAGCTTTGCCTCGTATTTCTCAAAGGCCCACCGGCGGGCATTGGTCATGGCGATCAGCTTGTAGTGCTTGCCAAGCCGGGCCAGTGCCTCTGCACTGTCGGGAAACGGGGACGCTTCTCCCACCGCGTCTACCACGCGGGCGCGCAACTCGGCGGTATCGGGCAGGCCAAACCGCGCCGCGATCACACCGTAGCAGCGATCCAGATCATCCGGGAAAAGGCCGGCATCAGGCTCATAGCGTGCCGCACGATAGACCGACAACGCCTCTTCGCCATCGAGATCGACACCAGCCTCCAGGGCGATGGCCGTCAGCGCGCCGGTGATCGCAGCTTCGAAATCTATCAGCGTGCCAACGACGTCAAAGCTCATAAAGGCGAACGCGGTCAAAGGTTTTGTCATCGTTGCTGTTGTCATCCGACGCTACCTTTTCTTCTCATGCCCCCTTCGGGGAAAGGGGGCATCGCCCCGTTAGATTGATCATCGCCCGTTGGACGAAGGCCGTGACGTCGAATTCTGTTGACGCTGCGGCAGATTCTTTCGTTTTGCGGGGGCGCGCGGCGAGAAATGCCGCCCCCCCGATTGCGGCCTAGTACCCTTGCTCCCTGTCCACGAGACCTGGGAGTGCAGAGCCGTCACGGGTGGCGCGGATCACGGCCAACGCGTGACGCGCACCCTCGACCGCATCCGTTTCTGCCGCGGTGTGCGGTGTTATGATGACCCTTGGATCTATCCATGCCCAATGACTCTGCGGCAATGGCTCGGGCTCCGTCACGTCCAGCATCGCGGCCCGAAGGCGTCCTGCATCAAGCGCGTTGCGCATTGCCTCCATATCAAGCTGCGCGCCGCGCCCGGCATGGACGAGCGCCGCGCCCTCGGGCAATGACGAGAAGACGTCGGCCCCGAGCAGCCCGCGCGTTTCGTCTGTCAAAGGCAGCAGACAGATCAGCAGGTCGGTTCGGGCGAGAAACGCGGCAAGATCGGCATGGCCGTAGACCTCGATATTGTCGACGGGGTGGCCAGACCGGCTCCATCCCGCGACGTCAAAGCCCAGCGACGAAAGGCTCGCCGCCGCCGCACGCCCGATCCGGCCCAATCCCATGATCCCCACGCGGCCCGCGCTGGCCGGGCGCGGGGGATGCGTGCACCACTCGCCGTGCGCGCCCTGCTCCAGATAGCGCGGCATGTCGCGATGCAGCATCAGCGTCGCCATCAGCACCCAGTCGCGTACCATCGCGTCGATCCCGGGCGCCAGTGTGCGGACCAGCGCGACGTCGGGCGGCAGGGCCGGCATCTGATCCACGCCCGCGCCGGTGCTTATCACTGCCTTGAGATTGGAATAACGACCGACGTCAGCCGGGGGCGTCCAACAGGCCAGATGCGTGATGGCGGACGGATCCTGCACGGCATCCTCGCCCACGACCAGTTCCTCTCCGGCGACGTCGAAAATCGGCCGCCAGGCGCGGGCGCGTTCAGGCGGTCCAAGCAGCAAGAGCGTCATGAGCGAAGCACCTCGCGGATTTCAGTGTCCTCCAGTGTCAGGTCCAGTACCTTGCGCGTGCGCTCGACGATCCGGTCGATTTCGGCGTCCGTGCAGCACAACGGCGGGGCATAACCCAGTACCCCCTGCGCAAAGGATCGCAGGATCAGCCCCTGCTCCCATGCGCGATCAAAGAGCCGCGTCGCCGCGTCCAGCGCGGCGGGCAGAGGTGTCTTTTTTTCCTTGTCTGTGACAAGTTCGACCGCCGCCAGCATGCCGCGCCCGCGCACGTCGCCCACCAGCGGATGGTCGGCCAGGCCGGCCAGCCCTTGCTGCAAGCGGGCGCCCTGACGGCGGCCATTTTCCAGCAGCCCACCTTCGTAGAGCTTCAGTATTTCGAGCGCCACAGCGGCTGAAACAGGGTGCGCGGAATAGGTAAATCCATGCCCGACGGCCTTGGTGCCCGCACCTTCGGCGATGGTCTGGTAGACATGCTCGCTCATCAACACCGCGCCCATGGGCACATACCCCGAGGTCAAGCCCTTGGCGACGGTCATCAGGTCGGGCACGATGCCTTCGTCTTCGCAGGCAAAGAGCGGCCCGGTCCGGCCAAACGCCGTGATCACCTCGTCGGCAACAAAGAGGATGCCAAGTTCGGTGCAGGCATCGCGCATCGCCTTGATCCAGCCATTGGGCGGCACGAGAACCCCGCCAGACCCCTGAATGGGCTCGACATAAAAGGCGGCAACCCGTTCGGGGCCAATTTCCTCGGCCTTGGCACGCAAGGCCGCCACCGACGCAGAGATTATGGCCGCATCATCCGTCCCCACCGGGTTGCGATAGGCGTAGTGCGACGGGATCTTGTGCTGCCAGTCATGGGGCAGACCAAAGCCGTCGTGAAACACCGGCAACGCCGTCAGACCAGCGCCCGCGGAAGTCGAGCCGTGGTAGCCTTGCGCGACCGAGATGAACTGATCGCGTTCCGGCTGACCTCGAGCGTGCCAGTAGTAGCGGATGAAACGGATCGTGCTGTCCACTGCGTCCGACCCGCCAAGGCAGAAATACACGTGATCCAGATCACCGGGTGCGCGCTCGGCCAGTTCGGCGGCCAGACGAATCGGCGCCTCGGCGCCCAGATCGAAATAGCCGGTGGCATAGGGCAGGTCGCGCATCTGCGTCGCGGCGGCCTGAACCACGCTTTCATGCCCGTAACCCGCGTTGACGCACCACAGACCGGCAAAGCCGTCGATCAACTCGCGCCCTTCGCTGTCTGTCACGGTGGCCCCGTGCGCCGAGCGGAGCACGCGCACGCCGCGCGCCTCATGCCCTTGGAAGGAAGAGACCGGATGGACAAGGTGCCGACGGTCGAGTTCGACGAGGGAGTTTGTGAGCATGATCGTCTCCGGTGAAATTATCCGAGCGCCTGAGACACAAGGGCGAAGGTCTTGAATTCAGCCGCAGGGGCCACGCCGGGATCGCAGACCATCGCGGTGCCGCCCCCCACATGCGCCAGGCCCAGTGTCGTCACGAAATCCGACAGCCCCGCTGCCTCGGGCAGGTCGATGCGCAGGAACGTGCCTGCGTTGCGCAGCACTCCCTCGGCGATCAGCGAACGCGCGGTTGCCGCGTCACGCGCGACCACCGGGCCGATCACACGCCCGCGCCCGAAATCTCGCAAAAGCGCAAAGCCGCCCTCGGCCAGAAGCACCTCGCCCTGTGCCGCGATCCTTTCGAGCAGTGCGCGGCGGTCGAGACCGGACGCCGCATGGTCCATTTCCGCCAGCCGCACCACATCCTGCGCAGTGCCATCCCGCACCGGCAGTTCGGGGATCGCTGTCTGCGCGATACCCTGATGCTGGAAAATCCGGTGCGTGGCGCGAAAGCCCAGCTTTTCATACAGCGGCAACCCCTCGAGGGTGGCAACCAGCCGCATTCCCGATCCCCGCGCAAGCTCCATAGCCGCTGCCATTAGCCGCCGGCCAAGGCCGCGTCCGCGCATCGCCTCATCCACGATGATCATGTTGATGAGCGCGACCGCGCCGAAACGTGTGCAACACGCCGTCCCGACAACGCGCGCGCCATGCAGCGCCACGACCCCTTCAGAGACCGCGAGAGCCAATGCCCAATCATCTTGCGTGTGTGGCCAACCCACCTGTTGCGAGAGGTGCAACGCCTCGGCCACATGGTCGGGCGCAAAAGGGCGGATTTCCAGCCCCGATCCAAGCGTGGGTTGCGTGGAAGCGTCTGTCATGAACTCACTCGTCTTGTTGTCGCTTTCACGGTAGGGCGCGTGGATCGGCATGTTGCGCCTGAAGCGTGATCGGTGCGGCAGTTTTCTTTTGCGTCGCCCCGCCTGCGCCGCAGGAAATGCCGCCTCTACCCGGCACAGGCCCGACCGAGGGCCAATAGCATGTCATGGCAGGCCCGAAGCTCGGGCAGGGTCAGGTACTCCTCGGGCCGATGTGCGCGGGCGATGTCACCGGGGCCGCAGATGATTGCCGGAATACCCGCCTGCTGATAAAGCCCTGCCTCCGTCCCGAAACTCACGGCGGCGGTCGCGAGATGACCGGAAACCTCAGACATGAGGGCGGCCAGCGGATGCGCGGCATCGAGGGCAAGGGGCGGATAGCTGGAGAGCCACTCCGTATCCACACCGCTCTTTTCGGCGGCGGCCAGGACCGGGGCGAGCAGCGACCCGGGATCGGTCCCGGCGATGGCGCGGGCCTCGATCTCTGCCTCGGCCCGATCCGGAATGATATTGATTGCCTGCCCGC
Source organism: Roseovarius nitratireducens (assembly GCF_002925845.1). Taxonomy (GTDB): domain Bacteria; phylum Pseudomonadota; class Alphaproteobacteria; order Rhodobacterales; family Rhodobacteraceae; genus Roseovarius; species Roseovarius nitratireducens. The sequence goes on from NZ_PDNI01000028.1 coordinate 116,106, forward strand.
CTGTGACCGTGCCGACTTGCAGGCTGGACCATGGCGGCGCGAACCGGTCATCCCGTGGGCCACGTGCCTGCAACTCGCGCGCCTGTGCTTCGGCCGCGACCAGCGCAGGCAGCAGCGCGTGGATCGCGTTTCGCCCCAGATCAGGACGCGAGCTATGGCCCGCCACGCCCGTCGCGTGCAAACGCAGCGCCGCCTTGCCCTTGTGCGCGAGCACCGGCACCAGCCCCGTGGGCTCTCCGACGATGCAGCCAAGCGGCGCCGCGCACATCTCTGGCAGCTTGGCGATCAGGTGTGGCACACCTTTGCAGCCGGCCTCCTCGTCATATGAGAGCGCGATATGAATGGGGGTGCCCGGCGCCATCGCCGCCAGATCCGGTGCGACGGCAAGGACAGCGGCAATAAAGCCCTTCATGTCACACGCCCCGCGACCGATCAGCCGGTCGCCGGTCTGGCGCAGGGTGAACGGGTCGGCGTGCCACCCGGGTTCCTCGGCCGGGACGACATCGACATGACCCGACAGGATATAGCCGGGTCGCGTCGCGTCTCCGATCGTGGCAAAGAGGTTGGCACGGTCGCCTTCCGGCCCGACGAGGATGCGGCAGGAAATGCCGTGCCCGTCGAGCCAGTCCGCGACCGCCTCGATCAACGACAGGTTCGGACGCCCGACAACCGTGTCAAAGCCGACAAGCCGGGCGAGCATCTCATGGGGTGTGCGGGCAAAGGCCATGGTGGCTGTGTGTCCTTTTGTCAGATGGCGCGCAGGCATGGTTGATCCTGCACCGAAGCGAGACGGGAGGGGCGTTGCTTCGCGCGGGTCCAACGGCACCTTTTGCCGGATCCTGCCCGTACAACGCGATATCCTGCGGCAAGCCCGTCAAACGCGGCAATCCATTCCGCCGCCAAACGGCAAGGATGAAGGCATCGCAGACGCTTTGGAGACCATCATGACCTTCCGCCCCAAGTTCATCACTTTTGACTGCCACGGCACCATGATCTTTTACGACATGGCCGGTGCGACGCGCGATCACTACGGTGAGACGCTGTCGCCCGAGGCAATGGAGGTGTTCATCCGGGATTTCGCGGCCTACCGGCTCGATGAGGTTCTCGGGGCGTGGAAGCCCTATGCAGAGGTGGTGCACAATTCTCTGGAACGGACCTGCAAGCGCAACGGCGTGGCGTTCGATGCGGATATCGCGACGGCAATCTACCAGCGTGTGCCGACATGGGGGCCGCATGCGGACGTCCCGGCAGGCCTCGCCAAGATTGCGGACAAAATCCCGTTGGTGGCGCTGACCAATGCGATGAACAGCCAGATCCCGCACAACATCGCCAATCTCGGCGCGCCCATTGCCCATGTCTTCACCGCCGAGGATGCACAGGCGTACAAGCCGCAGATGCGCGCATTCGAGTATATGTTCGATCAACTCGGGTGCGGGCCGGAGGACGTGTTGCACGTATCGTCGAGCTTTCGCTACGATCTGATGACGGCGCACGATCTCGGCATCACCCACAAGGCATGGGTAAATCGTGGCCATGAACCGGCCAATCCGTATTACGGTTATACCGAGATCCCGGATATCTCCGGACTGCCCGCTCTGGTCGGGCTGTAGGCTAGGCAGAGACGATAATGAAATACACATCCTACTGGCACGATTCCGCCCCCGCCTTCGACGCCGGACACCAAGGCCCGGTCGAGGGCCGCTTTGACGTGGCGGTGATCGGCGGCGGCTTCACCGGGCTGAGCGCGGCGCGGCGGCTGGCGCGCGCGGGGGTATCGGTGGCGCTGCTCGAGGCAGAGCATGTCGGGGCTGGCGGGTCGGGCCGTAATGGTGGGCACCTCAACAACGGCATGGCGCACAGTTATGCCGCGGCCAAGGCGCATCTGGGGGCAGAGCGCGCCCACGCGCTCTATCAGGCTTATGATCGCTCGATCGACATGATCGAGGATACCATCGCCGAGGAACGAATTGCTTGCGACTTTCGCCGTTCGGGCAAGCTCAAGCTGGCGTCGAAGCCAAGCCACGTCGCATCGCTGCGCGCCAATTGCGCGTTGATCGCGCGTGAAGTCGATCCCGAGGCGCGTTGGCTGGAACCTGACACGCTGCGCGCCGAGATTGGATCGCGCGCATTCCACGGTGCCTGCCTGCAACCGAAATCGGCAATGATGCATATGGGGCGCTATGTGTCGGGGCTGGCGCGGGCGACGGCAGAGCACGGTGCGCTGATCTGGGAGAACGCACCGGTGACGGGGCGGCGCAAACAGGATGGCCTGTGGAGGCTCGACACCCCGCGCGGTCATCTGCACGCAGAGCGGATCATCGCCGCGACAGGCGCCTATGCCGGTGCGGTCAAGGGGGCGCCGCTCAAGCCCTTTTGCAGGCGTATCATATCGGTCGGCTCGTTCATCGTGGCGACGCGCCCGCTGACCGACGCAGAGGTCGCAGCGACCTTGCCCGGCAATCGCACTTGCGTAACCTCGATGAATATTGGCAATTATTTCCGCCTGTCGCCCGACAACCGCCTCATCTTTGGTGGTCGCGCACGGTTTTCAGCCAGTTCCGACCAACGCTCGGACGCGAAATCGGGCGAGATTCTGCGCGCCGGGATGGCGCGGATATTTCCGCACCTTGCAGATGTCGAGATCGACTATTGCTGGGGTGGCCTTGTCGGCATGACCAAGGACAGATTTCCCCGCGTCGGCGAATTGGACGGCATGATCTACGGCATGGGCTACTCCGGGCATGGCGCGCAAATGTCGACCCTGGTAGGTGCGTCGCTGGCGGACACGGCCATGGGGCACCCGGATGCCAACCCGCTGGCCGGTCTGGACTGGCCCACGGTACCGGGATATTCCGGGCGTCCGTGGTTCCTGCCATTGGTGGGGCTGTGGTTCTCGATGAAGGATCGGCTATCGTGATGCTACTGCCGGTCAGCCCAGTGAATGGGCGGCAAGCCCAAACATCCTCGGGCCGCTAAGCAGGCGGCGCTGGTTGCCCAGATACATCTCAGTGACCGTGTCGTGGATACCCATTCCGGCCGCTGACAGAAATGCACCGAACTCTTCACTTTCGGCAGGCGTATCAAGGCGGACGAAATCACCCTGACTGCGCTGAATGAGCGGCGCCGCAAGCATCATGGCCATGCTCTCGGTTTCGGCGACGAGCGGCCCTATGACCCATCCCCGGCCAAAGCGTCGGCGCAGCGCGAAGCCGCGTATCTCGTCCCCGGATTCGACCACCATCCCGTCGGACAGATGCAGCATCGCCGCCATCGTGTCATCACGCGCCGCTCCATAAGCATGCGTGTCCAGTGCGCGAATTTGCGTCGCATCAGCGGGTTCCACAGGGCGCAAAGCAAGGCCCGGCACAGGCGCGGGCAGGTGGATTGGCCGGGTCACGCCCTGATGCTGCCAGATCGTGCCGAGCGGAACAAAGCCCGCTTCCTTGTAGAGCCGGTACCCCTGACGCGTCGCGCTCAGCCGCAGATCCATGTCGGGACAGTCGTTCATCACCCGGCGCAACAACCAGCGCCCGGTGCCCATCGTCTGCAGGCGGGGCGCAGTGACCATCATGCCCAGCATGGCAAAATCGCTTCCCGCCCGAAAGCACATGGCAGACCCCATCGCGCGCCCGATTTCATCAATCGCCAGATAGCCTTCGCCAAGCGAGATGAGCATGTCGAGATCGCGACGACGGTGCGCCCAGAACACTCCAACCGTCAATTCGTGCAAAAGCGTGCGGTCGGCAGGGCTGATCCGGTGCGCCGTAGCGATGAACTTGTCCACGCGAAAGCTGTCGCGCAGGGTATTGTCCGCCTCCTGCGCGTTCTCGTCTTCCGTCGGTTCGCCGAATTGTCTCGCCATTAGTTCGCAAGCCTCTGTTTTTCCGTTGCTATGGCGCCTCAGGCCGGGCCGCGCAGCGTCTAATCACATCTCCTGCACAGTATCGACCATTCGTCACGGTTTTTTCTGCGGTTTCTAGCCCGGATACCACAGCATATGCGCTTTCATTCCTGTCAGGATCACACGCAAACGGGCGCCGGTCGGCCAACCCGAAAAAGGTGAACCCGAGCCACTGTAAAGGAGTTTCCGCGCCATGCGTGACGATCCGTTGTTGCAACCCTGCCAGGTCGGACATCTGACGTTGAAGAACCGTCTGCTGATCACCGGCCATGAACCCGGCTATGCCGAAGATGGGCTGCCCAAGGATCGCTACCGCGCCTATCACGTGGCGCGGGCGCGGGGTGGTGTGGCGCTGACCATGACCATGGGCTCTGCATCGGTTGCCCCTGACAGCGCGCCCTCTGGCGGGGGTATAGAGGCGTTTCGCGACGAGATCGTGCCCTGGATGAACGTGCTTGCACAGGAATGTCATGACGAGGGTTGTGCCGTGATGATCCAGCTGACCCATCATGGCCGACGCACACGCTGGGACCGCGGGGATTGGTTGCCCACCGTATCATCGAGCCATGAACGCGAAATCTCGCACCGTCACGCCGCCAAACTGGCCGAGGATTGGGATATCTCCCGGATCATCGAGGATTACGCCACCGCCGCCGCGCGCATGCACGAGGCCGGGCTCGACGGTGTCGAATTTCTCGCGACGGGGCATTTGCTGGATCAGTTCTGGTCACCGCGCTCCAATCATCTCGATGCGCCCTATGGCGGTTCGCTCGACAATCGCATGCGGCTGGCGATGGAGGTGCTGACAGAGACGCGCCGCAGGGTTGGGTCCGGCTTCTTGCTGGGGCTGCGCTATGCCGGGGACGAGATGTGCGCGGACGGGGTCGACGCAGAGGAAGGGCTCGAAATATCCCGCCGCCTGAAGGAAAGCGGGCTGGTGGATTTCGTCAATGTCACGCGAGGGCACATTGATACGGATGCGGGGCTTACCGACATGATCCCCGTGCACGGCATGCGAAGTGCGCCACATCTCGAAGCGGCGGCCCGGTTGCGCGAGGCGACAGGTATCCCCGTATTCCACGCCGCCAAGGTGGCGGATGTCGCCACCGCCCGCCACGCAATCGCAACCGGCATGGTGGACATGATCGGCATGACCCGCGCACATCTGGCCGATCCCGATATCGTCCGCCGGATCGAAGCCGGGCAAGAGGATCGTATTCGCCCGTGCGTGGGCGTCAATTTCTGCCTCGACCGGCGCTTTCAGGGGGCCGCCGCGCTATGTGCACACAACCCGTCCACGGGCCGGGAACAGGAACAGCCGCATTCCATAGCGCCCGCCGACGTTTCGCGCCGGGTGCTTGTGATCGGGGCCGGCCCCGGTGGGCTCGAGGCCGCCCGCGTGGCCGCCGAGCGTGGGCATGATGTCGAACTGCACGAGGCGGCCAACGACCCCGGCGGCCAGGTGCGGCTGATGGCCCAATCCGAGCGGCGGCGCGAAATCCTGTCCCTCATCGGCTGGCGCATGGCCGAATGCGAACGGCTGGGCGTTCGGTTTCACTTCAACAGTTTTGCGGAGCCTGAAACGGTGCTGGGCTCGGGTGCGGATCTGGTGATCGTCGCCACCGGCGGGCTGCCACATGACGTGCCGCTGCATGCCGGGCAGGATTTGCCCGTCTCAAGCTGGGATATCCTGTCAGGGGACGCACAGCCGGGCCAGAATGTGCTTGTCTTTGATAACGCGGGGGATGCGGCCGGCCTTCAGGCCGCCGAGATGATCGCTGCGACGGGCGCGCGGGTCGAGATCGTCAGCCCTGATCGCGCGCTATCGTCCGAGGTGATGCCCATGACGTTGACGCCATTCCTGCGCGAGGTGCAGGGCAAAGACGTGCATTTTACCGTCACCTGGCGTCTCAACGCGGTGCGGCGGGAGGGCAACAAGCTGTTGGCCGACCTTTGCAGCGATTACAGCACGGCGCGTATGACGCGCGAGGTCGATCAGGTCGTGGTCAACAATGGCACAGTGCCGCTCGACGATCTGTACTTTGCGTTGAAACCGCATTCGCGCAACCTTGGCGAGGTGGACCGGGACGCGTTGCTCGCGGGACAGGCCCAGACCATAACGCGCAATCCTGGGGCCGGGTTTGCACTGTTTCGTATCGGTGACGCGGTTGTCTCCCGCAACATCCATGCGGCGGTTTACGACAGTCTCAGGCTCATGCGGACCATGTGACTTATCTCACATCAGAATGCCCACGCGAGAACTGACGTTGGTCGTGCCCCACGGGGGCAAGGTGGGTGGCAAGACCGACCTCACCCCGTCCGTGATGCGAGCGTCGCATGACAGGTTCTCTCGCAAGGTTCAGATCGGAGCGAGGCTCGCCCCCTCGATGGTCGCCCCAGCCGCAAGCGTCTCGATGAAGTCCCGCGACGCGCGCGCCCAGGCCGCTTTTTCCAGCGCCTGCGCGATTTTCGGACGGACCGCTTCATAGGGCAACACCTGCCCCGGTGCGATGGCGTTCAGGCGGATGATGTGCCAGCCATGCCGCGACAACACCGGCGCGGGGCTCACGCCGCCCTCGTCCAGTTTGCGCAGCGCCGCCTCGAATTCCGGCACGGTGTCGCCGGGGCCAAGCTGGCCCAGGTGACCGCCCGAAGCCTTGGAACCGCAATCGCTCTCGCGGGCGGCCGCGGCAAAGCCCTTGGCGTCACCGTCGAGTTTTGCCAGCAGGGCAGTTGCCCTCGCTTCGGCGGCCGCACGCTCCTCATTATCGCGCGGATCGCAGGCGCACAGGATATGCGACACATCCCACAGCGGGGCCGAGCGGTAACGCGCCGGATCCTTTGCCCATTCGTCGCGCACCGTCTCTTCCGTGACAGGCGCGATGGTCAGCGCCTCGTCCAGAAGGGCGCGGATCAGCGCCTCCTCGTCGGTCTCGAAACGGCCCGGGGCCAGTTCCATCGGGTCGGGCACCAGCCCGCGCCGCCGCGCCTCCTGCAACAGAAGCGCCCGGATCGCCAGCGCCTGCGCGGCCTTGCGCCAGGCGATGCCGGGCTTGTCACGGGGGCCAGTGTGGTTCTGGGCCTCGGCGGCAACCGCCGCCGAGGGGATGGTTTCGCCGTTGACGACGACATCGGGGAAAAGCGCCACATTCATGACAGTCACTCCGCCGGGGTCGTCGCCGAGGGGCCGGCTTCACCCTGCACCTCGTCAAACGCGCGACGGCGCTCGTCGAGCGGACGGCGACGGCGCGAGCGCACGATCTGGTAGCCGGGCCGCGCCAGCAGGTAGCGGAACGGCGCTGCAAAACCCGACCAGATATGCACCAGCCGCGTGAACGGGAACAGGATCGTTATGATGAGCCCGAGGAAGATGTGCAGCTTGTAGAGCCAGTGCACATCGACAACCGTGACCCAGGCATTGATGTTCCAGGTCACCACGCTCTGCGACCAGGTCATGAAGCGGACCATTTCCGAGCCGTCCATATGCTGCAACGTCTGGGTGATGGTCAGAAGGCCGATCGCGAGCTGAAGCCAGATCAGCCCCATGATGATGATATCGGGCCAGGTAGAGGTCACACGGATACGCGGATCGGTGAGACGCCGGTGCAAGAGCATGGTCGAGCCGATCAGCGCGGCGATGCCCGCCGGGCCGCCGATCAGGACGGCCATCCACTGCTTGAGCCCGTAGGGAACACCAAGGGCATCCAGCACCCAGATCGGCGTGAAGAGGCCGATGAGGTGACCGAAGAATACCGTCAGAATACCGACGTGAAACAGAATGGACCCCCAGACCAGTTGCTTGCGCCGCAAGAGCTGGCTGGAAGAGCTTTTCCAGGTGAAGGGATCGCGCTCGTAGCGCGCGATGGAACCCACGAGGAACACCGTCAGCGCGACATAGGGCATGACCCCGAAGATGACGAAGTTGATATCGAAAGTGCCGAACATGTCATGCGCTCCTGTTCAGGGGTGTGGTGGGGACGTCCATGTCCGCCAGCATCTCGCGGACCTGCGGGCATCCCGCATTCGGGTCGGGGCCAAAGGTGACCTCGGTTTCCTCCCAGACCGCATCGAGAGCTTCCAAATCGGTCGGATCGTCATCGGGCTGCGCCAGCATTTCGGCCAGGGTTTCGGCATCGACCTGCGTTCCAGAAAGCTGCGACAGCGCCCTGAAAACGCAGGCATATCCGCTCTCGCGTCGCTCCAGCCTTGTGCCGAGCGCATCAAGGATATGTGCCGCGTCGGCGAGGATATCCTGTGCCTCCGCGCCGGGGCGCGTCGATAGGAATTCCAGCAGCACCGGCAGGTGATCGGGCAGTTCCGAGGTAGCGGGCTCGACCCCGCCCGCCCGGTAGGTCTCGATCAGGCTGACCATCGCGCCGCCGCGGTCCCGGCTTTCGCCATGGACATGCTCGAACAGGTTGAGCGAGAGCGTGCGCGAGCGGTCGAAGAGCATCACGTAGCCCTCCTGCAGGTCGTAGATATCGCCCTGCGCCAGCGCGTCTGTGAGCGTCTGCAACGCCGCGCGGGTGCCCGGGTCGATGCGCGTGTCGTTCGCCAGAACCGCCCCGATCACGGGCATGGCCTCCTGCAACTCCGTCGAGGGGTAGCTGAGCATCAGCGACAGGGCTTTCAATGTGCGGTCCATCATCAGAATGTCTCCTGCGGCAGGGCAAAGTTCTTCTTCTTGCCGCCGAAGAGCGTCGTCTTGCCCGTCTCGCCGGAAGAACAGCCATTGCCATCGGTGAAGCCACAGCCGCCACGGATGTCGGCCCCGTCTTCGTTCTGTTCACGGTGCGCCGTGGGGATCGCGAAACGGTCCTCGTAATCGGCGATAGCCATGATCTTGTACATGTCCTCGATCACCCGGCCCGACATGCCGACGCGGGCGGCGATGGCCTCGTCGCGCACGCCGTCCACGCTGAGCGCGCGCATGTAGAGCCGCATCGCCGACATGCGCTCCAGCGCATGCACGATGGGCTCCTCGTCGCCCGCGGTCAGCATGTTGGCGAGGTATTTCACCGGGATGCGCAAGGAGCGCACGTCGGGCATCTGGTCGCTCATCGCGATCTGACCGGCCTGCGCGGCGTTCTGGATGGGCGAAAGCGGCGGGATATACCACACCATCGGCAGGGTGCGGTATTCGGGATGCAGCGGGAAGGCCACTTTCCACTCCATCGCCATCTTCCACACCGGGCTGACCTTGGCCGCCTCGATCCAGTCTTCGGGGATTCCGTCGCGGCGAGCGGCGGCGATTACCTCGGGGTCGTTGGGGTCGAGGAACACGTCCAGTTGCGCACCATAAAGATCGGTTTCGCGCTCGGCGCTCGCCGCCGCCTCGATCTTGTCGGCATCATAAAGGATCACGCCCAGATATCGGATGCGGCCCACGCAGGTCTCCGAGCAGACGGTCGGCTGGCCGCTCTCGATGCGCGGATAGCAAAAGGTGCATTTCTCGGATTTGCCGCTTTCCCAGTTGTAGTAAATCTTCTTGTAGGGACAGCCCGAGATGCACATCCGCCAGCCCCGGCACTTCTCCTGGTCGATAAGGACAATGCCGTCTTCCTCGCGCTTGTAGATCGCGCCCGAGGGGCACGACGCCGAGCAGGTCGGGTTGAGGCAATGCTCGCACAGACGCGGCAGGTACATCATGAAGGTATTTTCATACTCTCCATAAATCTCCTTCTGCACATTCTCGAAGTTGTAGTCCTCGGACCGTTTGGAGAATTCGCCGCCCAGGATTTCCTCCCAGTTCGGGCCCTTCTCGATCTTTTCCATCCGCTCGCCTGTGATCTTGGACCGGGGCCGCGCGGTGGGAAAATGATCCATGTCGGGTGCGGATTTCAGGTGGTCATAGTCGAAATCGAACGGCTCGTAATAGTCGTCGATCTCGGGCATCGACGGGTTGGCAAAGATATTCGCCAGGATCCGCCACTTGGCCCCCTGCTTGGGTTGCAGCTTGCCGGAGGCCGAGCGCACCCAGCCCCCGTTCCAGCGTTTCTGGTTTTCCCAGTCGGTGGGATAGCCGGTGCCGGGCTTGGTCTCGACATTGTTAAACCACGCATATTCGACGCCCTCGCGCGTCGTCCACACGTTCTTGCAGGTGACCGAGCAGGTGTGACACCCGATGCATTTGTCGAGGTTCAGAACCTTGCCGATTTGCGCACGAACTCTCATTCCGCTGCCTCCACTTTTTCGGTTGCGGGCCCGGACGCAGGGGTGTCCAGCCAGTCGATCTTCTTCATCTTGCGCACGATCACGAACTCGTCGCGGTTGCTGCCCACGGTGCCGTAATAGTTGAACCCGTAGCTGAGCTGCGCGTAGCCGCCGATCATGTGCGTGGGCTTGAGCGTGGCGCGGGTGACCGAGTTGTGGATGCCGCCGCGATGGCCGGTCTTTTCCGATCCGGGCGTGTTCACGATCTTTTCCTGCGCGTGGTACATGAAGAGGGTGCCCTGCTTGATCCGCTGGGACACCACCACCCGCGCGGTCAGCGCGCCGTTGATGTTGTAGGCCTCGACCCAGTCGTTATCGACAAGGCCCGCCTTCTGCGCGTCCACCTCGGACATCCACACCACGGGGCCACCCCTGTTCAGCGTCAGCATCAGCAGGTTGTCGGTATAGGTGCTGTGGATACCCCATTTCTGGTGCGGCGTGATGAAGTTCAACACCACATGCGGGCTGCCCTCGGCGGCGTCATTGTTGACGGCCGCGGTGATGGTCTTGAGGTCCACCGGCGGGCGGTAGCTGACGAAGCCCTCGCCGAAGGCGCGCATCCACAGGTGATCCTGGTAGAGCTGTTGTCGGCCCGTCAGGGTCCGCCACGGGATCAGTTCGTGCACGTTGGTATAGCCCGCGTTGTAGCTGACCTTGTCGCTCTCGATCCCCGACCATGTGGGGCTTGAGATGATCTTGCGCGGTTGTGCCGCGATATCGCGAAAGCGGATCTTGTTGTGATGCTCGCCCTCGGCGAGGTGGGCATGGTGCCGCCCGGTGGGTTTCTCCAGCTCTTCCCACGCCTTGACCGCGACATTGCCGTTGGTCTCGGGGGCCAGCATCAGGATCATCTCGCAGGCGTCGATGGCCGTTTCCAGCCTCGCGTGGCCCTTGGACACACCCTCGTCCAGCACCACACCGTTGAGGTCGCACAAGGCTTGCACCTCCTCATCGGTGTTCCAGTTGATGCCCTTGCCGCCATTGCCCAAGCGTTCCAAAAGCGGCCCGATTGAGGTGAACTTCTTGTAGAGGTTGGGATAATCCCGCTCCACCGCGATGTAGTTGGGCGCGGTCTTGCCCGGGATCAGGTCGCATTCGCCCTTCTTCCAGTCCTTGACATGGGCCTGCGCCAACTCGCCCGGCGTGTCGTGCAGAAGCGGAAGCTGAACGATATCGGTCTCCACCCCCAGCACCTCGGGTGCCACCTCGGAAAACTTGGCGGCGATCGTCTTGAAGATGTCCCAGTCCGACTTGCTCTCATAGGCCGGATCCACCGCCGCCTGAAGCGGGTGGATGAACGGGTGCATGTCGGACGTGTTCATGTCGTCCTTCTCGTACCAGGAGGCCGTGGGCAGGACGATGTCGGAATACACGGCGGTGGTGGACATGCGAAAGTCGATGCAGACCAGCAGGTCGAGCTTGCCCTTCGGCGCCTCATCGTGCCAGACCGCCTCTTTCGGCATCACGCCGCCTTCCTCGCCCAGATCCTTGCCCATCACGCCGTGATCGGTGCCCAGAAGGTGCTTGAGGAAATACTCGTGCCCCTTGCCCGAAGACCCGAGCAGGTTCGAGCGCCAGACGAAGAGGTTGCGCGGCCAGTTCTCGGGCGCGTCGGGGTCCTGACAGGACATTTCCAGATCGCCGGATTTCAGCTTCTCGGCGACGTAATCCTTGATCTCCTTGCCCGCCGCCTTCGCCGCTTTCGACACCTCCAGCGGGTTGGTTTTCAACTGCGGGGCCGAAGGCAGCCAGCCCATCCGCTCGGCACGGATGTTGTAGTCGATGAGGCTCACGTCCCAATCGCCCTCGGGCGCCGTGGGCGACAGGATTTCCCCCGCGCGCAGCGTTTCGTAGCGCCATTGATCGGTATGGGCATACCAGGCCGAGGTCGAATTCATGTGCCGCGGCGGGCGGTTCCAGTCGAGCGCGAACGCGAGCGGTTGCCAGCCGGTTTGCGGGCGCAGTTTTTCCTGGCCCACGTAATGCGACCAGCCGCCGCCCTCCTGCCCGATGCAGCCGCACATCACCAGCATGTTGATGATGCCGCGATAGTTCATATCCATGTGGTACCAGTGGTTAAGACCGGCCCCGAGGATCACCATGGACTTGCCCCGCGTCTTCTCGGCATTGCCCGCGAATTCGCGTGCGACCGCGATGATCTTCTCACGCGCGACGCCAGTGATCTTTTCAGCCCAGGCGGGGGTATAGGGCAGGTCGTCGTCGAAATCCTTCGAGACCCAGTCACCCCCCAGCCCCCGGTCGAGGCCGTAATTGGCGCAGAAGAGATCGAACACGGTGGCGACCAGAACCTCCTCGCCCGCCGCCAGCGTGACGCGCCGCGCGGGGATGTTGCGCGTGAGCACGTCGGGATGGTCGCATTTCACGAAATCTCCGGTGGCGACCCCTCCGAAATAGGGGAAATCGACGTCCACGACCTCGTCGTGATGCTCTTCGAGGATCTGGCTCAGGCGCAGATTGGTCTCGGTGCCCTTGGCCCTCTCCTCAAGGTTCCACTTACCCTCTTCGCCCCAGCGAAAGCCGATCGAGCCGTTGGGTGCCACGATCTGGTTCGATGCCTCGTCATACGCGACGGTCTTCCAGTCGGGGTTGTTCTTCTCGCCCAGCTTCCCGTCGAAATCCTCGGCGCGCAGCATGCGGCCCGGCACGAGGTGGCCGTCCTTCTCGTCGAGCCGGACCAGCATCGGCATGTCGGTGTACTTGCGGGCATACTCCTCGAAATACTCGGCCTGCCGGTCAAGGTGGTATTCGCGCAGGATGACATGGCCCATGGCCATCGCGAGCGCCGCATCGGTGCCCGCCTGCGGGTTGAGCCAGATATCGCCGAACTTGGCGGCCTCGGAATAGTCGGGGCTGACCACCGCCGACTTGGTGCCGCGATAGCGCACCTCGGTGTAGAAATGCGCGTCTGGCGTCCGCGTCTGCGGCACGTTCGAGCCCCAGAGCATCAGGAAGCCTGCGTTGTACCAATCCGCCGATTCCGGCACGTCGGTCTGTTCGCCCCAGGTCTGCGGGCTGGCCGGCGGCAGGTCGCAATACCAGTCATAGAACGACATGCAGGTGCCGCCCAACAGGCTGAGATACCGCGAACCGGCGGCGTAGCTGACCATCGACATGGCGGGGATCGGTGAGAAGCCAAAGACGCGGTCGGGGCCGTAGGTCTTGGCCGTGTAGGCGTTGGCGGCAGCGACGATCTCGGTCGCTTCGTCCCAGCTTGCGCGCACGAACCCGCCCTTGCCGCGGGTCTTGGTGATCGAGGCGCGCAAGTCGGGATCGTTCTGGATTGCGGCCCAGGCGGCCACCGGCGTCATCGTGGAACGCATCCTGCGCCAGGCACGCATCAGGGCGCCGCGAATGAGCGGGTTCTTCACCCGGTTGGCCGAGTAGAGATACCAGCTATAGGAGGCGCCCCGCGCGCAACCGCGCGGCTCGTGGTTGGGCATGCCTGCGCGGGTACGCGGATAATCGGTTTGCTGCGTTTCCCAGGTGACGATGCCGGATTTGACGTAAATCTTCCAGGAACACGAACCGGTGCAGTTCACCCCATGGGTGGAGCGCACGATCTTGTCGTGCCGCCAGCGGTTGCGATAGGTGTCCTCCCAGTCGCGGTTCTCGCGGGTGGTCTGACCCCAACCGTCTGAGAATTGCTCCAGTTCCTTGCTCTGGAAAAAGTTCAGCTTGTCGAGCAGATGGCTCATGGCTCTCTCTCCTTAGTTGGCGGGCTGCGCGGGGGTGGCGCGGCCATGTTCGATGTCGTGAAGCAGGCCACCCTTGCGGGTGTAGACTGCGAAAGTGATCAGCGCGCAGAGCACGTAGAAGATCAGGAAGGTCCAGAGCGCCGCCGCCGGACCACCGGTCAGCGCGATCGAGGTGCCGTAGCTCTTGGGAATGAAGAAGGCACCGTAGGCGGCGATGGCCGAGGTAAAGGCGATGATCGACGAGGCCTCGCGCTCGGCCTGCTTGCGCGCCGCCTTCTCGTCCTGCCCGGGATTGAGGCGGGCCACTTCCTTGCGCATGATCACCGGGATCATCTGGAAGGTCGAGGCATTGCCCACGCCGGTCAGGAAGAACAGCGCCATGAAGCAGGCGAAGAAGCCCCAGAAATTGCCCGCGCTGCCACCCAGCGGCAGGAATTGCAGAACGCCCCAGACCGCGGCGATCATGCCGAGGAAGGTCCAGAAGGTCACGCGACCACCGCCCCACTTGTCCGAGATCCAGCCCGTGCCCGCACGGCTCAGCGCACCGACCAGCGGCCCGAGGAACGCCAGGTGCAGCATGTCGAGATCCGGAAACTGCAGTTTCATCAACAGCGGGAAACCCGCGGCATAGCCGATGAAGCTGCCAAACGTGCCGGTATAGAGAATGCACATGATCCAATTCTGCCGACGCTTGAGGATTTGGAGCTGATCCGACAGTGACGCCTTGGCATCGGCAATGTCATCCATCCCGAACCACGCGGCGATCGTGGCGATCACCAGGAACGGCACCCAGACGAATCCTGCGTTCTGCAACCAGATGCGCCCGCCATCCGAAAGCTCCTGCGGCGCACCGCCGACGGCGCCGAATACCCCCATGGTGATGACCACAGGCACGACGAACTGCATCACCGACACGCCCAGATTGCCGAGGCCGGCGTTGAGCGCCAGCGCGTTGCCCTTCTCCGCCTTCGGATAGAAGTAGGAGATGTTGGCCATCGACGAGGCGAAATTGCCCCCGCCAAAGCCGCACATCAGCGCGAGGACGAGGAACCAGGCATAGGACGTATCCGGGTTCTGCACGGCAAATCCGATGCCCACGGCGGGCAGCAGCAACGAGGCGGTCGACAACGTCGTCCAGAGCCGCCCGCCGAAGATCGGGATCATGAAGCTGTAAAAGATGCGCAGCGTCGCCCCCGAAAGCCCCGGAAGCGCTGCCAGCCAGAACAGCTGACCGGTGGTGAAGTCGAACCCGATGGCAGGCAGTTTCGCAACCACGACCGACCACACCATCCAGACCGAAAAGGCCAGAAGAAGCGCCGGGATCGAGATCCACAGGTTGCGCCGGGCGATACGGGCCCCGCTTTGCTGCCAGAAGCCCTCATCCTCGGGCTGCCAATCGGTCAGCAGGTGACCGGAATTCTTGGATTGGGACGTCATGTCGAATATGTCCTTATGTCTCGGATTGAGGTGCGGCCGCACCGGGCCGCACCGTTGTGTTCGTCATTCCGCGGGTTGCGATCCCGCGCCGCGAGGCGCACCGCCGGACCCGCCCACGGGCTTGGGCAGTGGCGCATCCGGCACGTCGGAGAGGTACTTCTCACCCTCGAGACCGGGGTGACGGCGGCGCTCCATCCGGCGGATCGCGAGGTGCATCCACACGGTCGAGACCAGCACCAGCACGAAAAGCAGCATGAACGGCGCGGTCCACACCCCCGTGAGATCGAGCAGCACCCCGAAGGCGATCGGCAGGAAGAACCCGCCAAGCCCGCCGATCATGCCGACCAACCCGCCGACAGACCCCACGTGATAGGGATAGTAGACCGGGATATGCTTGTAGACGGCGGCCTTGCCGAGGCTCATCAGAAAGCCGAGGATCACCGTTAGAGCGACGAACACGCCCACCGAAAGGCCGAAATCGAAGGTGATCGGCCCGTTGATGCCCTGCACGATATAGCCGGTCTGCGGATAGCTCATGACGAACAGGATCAGCAGCGACCCGATAAACGTCAGATACATCACGAACCGCGCTCCCCAGATGTCGGACATCCAGCCGCCGAGCGCGCGAAACACCGATCCCGGCAGGCTGTAAAGCCCGGCGAAGACACCCGCGGTCGTCAGTTCCAGACCGTAGGCCCCGGTGTAGTAGCGTGGCAGAAAGCTCGCGAGGGCCACGAAGGCACCGAAGACAAAGAAGTAATACGTGGCAAACCGCCAGACCTGCAGGTCGCGCAGCGGCTCCAGCATCGAGCCGGTCGAGGCGGGGCCTTCACCGGTGCGCTTACGCTCTGCCTGCACCGGGTCGGTCTTGGCCAGCAGGTAGAAGAGCACCGCGACCACGGCCAGCACGATGGCATAGACCCGCGCGGTCCCTTCCCAGCCGAGCGCGACAACCAGAAAGGGGGCCGCGAAATTGGTGACCGCGGCGCCCACGTTGCCCGCCCCGAAGATGCCAAGAGCCGTGCCCTGCCTGTCCTTCTCGAACCAGCGCGAGGTATAGGCCACGCCCACGATGAACGACCCGCCGGCGAGGCCCAGGCCGAGCGCGGCAAGCAGGAAGACCGGATAGGTCTGCACGCTCGTCAGCAACCACACCGCGACCGCCGTGATCAGCATCTGAAGCGGAAACATGATGCGACCGCCGAACTGCTCGGTCCAGACACCCAGAAAGATGCGGCTGACCGATCCGGTCAGAATCGGGGTGGCGACCAGCAGGCCGAACTGCGTGTCGCTCAGCCCCAGATCCTCCTTGATCTGAACGCCGATGATCGAGAAGATCGTCCAGACGGCAAAGCAGACGGTGAACGCAAACGTGCTGAGCCCCAAGGCCCGGTACTGATCCGAGCGTGAGACACCATCGAGTGTGTGCATGACCTTTTCCTCCGGCCTGTCGTTGCATCCTGCCCGCAACCGGGCTTCGGCCAGTCATGCGGGCAGAGCCGGGAGCAGAGATTTGATCTGGATCAGATATCTGGAAAAACGTTTGAAAATAAATGAGTTACTGAAATTCATCATGCCCACCACATGCTATGGTCAACCCGGTTGAATGCAATGAACAAGTGGCTTATTGACAATAATCAATCCGCGAGCCAGCAAGACGATCGAGAGAGTGATGCCAATACGAATGGGACTACCCGAGTCGGTGCATCGCGACATCCGGGAACTGCATCTCTTCCGGGATATGGCCGACGCACATTTCACCGACCTGATGCACGGGGCCTATGTGCAGAACTTTCCGCCACAGATCGAGCTGATCTCCGAGGGCGACACGAGCGATTTCCTGCACATCATCCTATCCGGATCGGTCGACCTGTTCTCGGCCTGGAACAAGCGCGAGACCAGCATGGCCACCGTGCGCCCGATCTCGACCTTCATCCTCGCCGCCACCATCCTCGACGCGCCCTATCTCATGTCCGCCCGCACGCTGACAAAGAGCCGGATCGCTCTGATCCCAAGCCAGGACGTGCGCGCCGTGTTCGATGCCGACAATGCCTTTGCCCGCGCCATCGTGGCAGAGCTCGCACAGTGCTACCGCTCGATGGTCAAGGCACAGAAGGACCTCAAGCTGCGGACCTCGCTGGAACGGCTGGCCAACTTCCTGCTGCGGCAGCGGATACAGTCAGGGGGCTCGGCGACATTCGAACTGGACTTCGAGAAACGCCACCTCGCCGCCGTACTGGGCATGACACCGGAAAATCTCAGCCGTGCCTTCAAGGGGCTACAGCCCTACGGCGTCGAGGTGGACGGTATGCAGATCACGATTACCGACCCCGGGGACCTGGCCAGCTTTGCGAAACCCAATCCTCTGATCGACGATCATTCCACCTGACGACGGGGCAAGGCCGTGCCAGTCGCCACCTCAGGCCCCGCCGCGACATGCCCGCGGCCCACACGCACCCTTCATCGCGCCTTGCCGACATGGGGCCGCAACATCACCGGCCCATACAGCCCCGCGAACCCGCCGAAACCCGCGATCCATGCCAGGCCCGACAGGCCATGCAGCCATGCCGCGTGCTCGGGCCAGATACCCGCGCCCACCCGGGCCAGCACGGCAAGGATGAGGGCCGCATAGATGGCGATCGTGCCCGCCCCCGCGCTCAGCGCCTGCCCGGTATGGCCCAGCGTCGCGCGCGTCATGACCGCCATCGTCATCAGCCCGACCGCGCCCGCCATCCACAGATGCTGCGCCCCGGCCATGCCCAGACCACCGGGCAGGAGAATTTCGGCACCGATCGCCAGTGCGCCAAGGGGAAGAAAGGCGTAAGCCACATGCAGCACCGTCACCAGCGGCTCGGCGAGGGTCCGGTGCCCCGCCCAACGCCCCAACCGCAACGCATGCAGCGCGCCGGTCAGCACGAGCGCTGCACCCGTTAACGGGTGCAATGGCTGCACGACCCACAGCACAAGCGCCCCCAGCATCACGACCAACGCCACCTTGTCAAAGCGTTGCATTGGTGGCACGGGCAAGACCGCGCTGCGACGTTTGACCAGCCAGTTGCGGGTAAAGGACGGCACGACGCGCCCACCGATCACGGCGATCATCATGATCGCCGCACCAAGGCCCAGCCGCAGGCCATGGCCTTGCGCGGCATAACCGCCGCGCGCCGCCTCCCAGTGAAAGAGCGCGTTTCCAAGAGTAAAGACCGCGAGCATTCCAAGCACGATCAGGTTGCGCCAATTCCGGCCGGCCACGATCTCGCGGGCGAGCACCGCCCCGAACACCACAGGAAAGGCCAGGTCTGCCGTGGCCACGAGGAGCGGCGGCAAGCCCGCCGAGACCGCCACCGTGACGCGCCCTGCCAGCCACAGCGCCACCAGCACGCCCAGCGGCCAGCCCACGATGGGCAGGCGTCCAGTCCAGTTCGGGACGGCCGTCAGCAGAAAACCCGCGACCACCGCGCCGAGATAGCCAAATAGAAACTCATGCGCGTGCCAGCTCACGGAATCGAAGGCCGTGGGCAGGGTGATGTGACCAGACAGCATCGGCACCCAGAGCGCCATGGCGACCGCGGCCCAGACCGACGCCCCGAGAAAGAGCGGACGAAACCCGTAGGTCAGGATCGCGGGACCGCGCCAGGCGCGCATCCGCTCAGCCGTCGTCATTCGAGGGCCTCCTTCTTGCCGTCACGTCCGTGCAGCCATGGCGATCCGGCGATAGCCCGCAGCACCATGATAGAAGCCGTTGCTCAGGTTCACAGCCCCGCTCAGAACACCAAGGCGGCCATCCGCCTCATCGACCGGCAACGCCCCGTCCAACACGTCGCGGAACACACCCGCCACCGCCACCATGTCCACATCCTGCGGCATGAGCCGAAGATGGGTCACACCGTCGGCCACCAACCGATCCGCCTCGGGTAGCAGATCGACATAGCTCTCGGACTGGGTCTGGATTCCGTTCACGCGCAGGATCGGCGCATCGTCGCGGGTGCGGAGCGGCATCCCGTCAGGATCGTCCTCGCAGACGAAGCGGCAATTGTCCTTGGTCCGCCCGTGCGCGCGGGCGTGGTAGCAGCGGGCCGAAACCGCCAGCGAGGCGCGCCCGAAGACCTGCACCTCGACCCCGAGCCCCTCATCTCGCGCGGCTGCGGCAGCCACGGCAATCGCCTCGGCGGGCAATTCGGTGGGCAGGCAGACATGGGTCGCCCCCTGCCCGGCCATCCACGCGATCGTGGCCTCGTTATAGGCGTTCATGAACGGGCCGATGCGGTGCGGCCGCCTGCCACGAGCATATAGCCCGGCGGCGTTGTTCACCTCGATCTCGGGGGTGTCCATCACCGCAAGATCATCCGTTGCCTTGCGCTCGCGCTTCAGCATCACCTCGGCCAGGGTCGAGACAATCACGGTCTTGCCCGCACGTTCCAACCGCTCGATGATCTCGGGCAGCTCGCCCTCGTGGAACGGCGCGCGCTTGGAACAGATCACCTCGCCCAGATAGACCTCGTCCACCGGGGCCTCGTCAGCGATCCGTGCGTAGAAGTCGCGGCGCCTCTCGGCGGGCCAGTGATAGGCAATCGGCCCGAGGGTCAGTTTCGTCGTCATCTCCGTCACCGCCATTTCTTGGTCTCGAACGCGCCCTGCGTCTGTTTTTGTCCCTCTGTCAGCGCGACCAGATCGGCCATGTTGGCCTCCCGCCCCGCCCGGATATCGTCCACCGCCGCGCGGAAGGCACGCACCACGCCCCGCACGTAGGATTTCGAGCGCTGCCGCCCCTCGATCTTGAAGGCGTGCACACCCGCGTCGATCAGTTCGGGCAAAAGCCGTGAAAGGTTCAGGCTCACCGGCTCCTCGAAGGCATAATACCCCTCTGGCCGGTGCGGCGCGGTGTAGCGGCCCTTGCAGATCGTGGGATACCCGGCCTTCTCCTCTGGACCGAACCGGTCGATGGTGAACCCCGCCAGTTGCGAGGACATCGACCCATCCTCATGCCGCGCATACTCAACGTCCGAAGCGGGCGAACACACGCCGTCCATGTTGGTGGATTGCCCGGTCAGGTAATTGGTCAGGCTGCACCGTCCCTCGACCATCAGCCCGTGATTGCCAAAGATGAAGGTCTCGATCTCACAGGGGATTTCACGCTTGATCTGACGGATTTCCGGGATGGTCAGGATACGCGGCAGCACCACGCGCCTGACCCCGAAATGCTCGCAATAGTAGCGGATCGCCTCGGGCGACGAGGCCGCCGCCTGCACCGACAGGTGCAGCCTGACGCCGGGATGCGTGCGCGCGATGTAATCGGCCACGCCCATGTCGGCGACGATAAAGGCATCCACCCCCAGCCGCGCGCCGGTATCCGCCGCCTGCCGCCAGAGATCCACCTTGCCCGCGGGCGGGTAGGTGTTGAGCGCCAGCAGCACCTTTGTCCCCCTGGCATGGGCATAGGTCACCGCCTCGGCCAGCTCATCGGGGGTAAAGTTCAGGCCCGGGAAATTGCGCGCGTTGGTCGCATCCTGAAACCCGCAATAGACCGCGTCGGCACCCGCATCGACGGCGGTGCGCAGGGCGGCAGGGGTGCCCGCGGGGCAGATCAGTTCGGCAAGGCTCATCTCGGATCAGGTCCTTTCCATCTCGGGGGTATAGGCGCGGCGCAACCGTGCCAGGACGGCCCGCCCGGGCGGGCCAAACATCGCCGCCGTCTCCTCGGCGATGGAGCCGTCCACGTCATCCAGCGCGTTGCGCAGCCGCACCACCGCCTCGGTGTCGCCGGTCACCTCCAGATCGCGAGAGAAGAAGGCGGCATCGCCATCCTCCTCGGAATCCACCAGTTCCAGCAGTAGCAGGAACCGCCCCCGGATCACCGCGCCCGCCTGCGGCACGGCATCGCGCGGCACGGCGCGAAACAACAGCGCGCCGGGGTCGGGGCGCAGGTGCAGGGCAAAGGGCAGATCGACCGGGTCGATCAGGAAATCGGTGCCCTGATGCGGGCCCAGGCGGGCAAAGAGCGACGGGTGCCGTGCCGCGATCCGCCGCACGACGCGCGACAGGATCGGCTGCACCACACCACAGGCCAGACGCGAGACTACGCCACCTCCGGGCAATCGGGCCGGAGAGACAGTGTGAACTCCAGTGCTCATGACGTGGCCGTCCTTTCTGCCGACACCCCCTCCTCGGTCACGATCAGATCGAGCGGGATATCGTGGGGCTGCGGATAGATCGTGGTCAGGTTCGCGGCACCGAGCGCGATGCCGATGGCCACGGGGCGCGGGTCGAGCGACGCCAGCGTGCGGTCGAAATACCCCCCGCCCCAGCCCAGCCGATAGCATCCCTCGGACCAGCCAAGGCAGGGCGCCAGCGTGATGTCGGGGATCAGCGGGTCGGCCTCGGGTGGCGGAACGGGGATGTTCCAGTCGCCGCGGACCATCTTGGTATCAGGTGTCCAGCGCCGAAAGATCAGCGGGGCCGCGCGGGTTTCCACAATCGGCAGGGCTATGGTAACGCCCGCACGATGTAGCCCTTTCAGAACCGGGCGCAGATCGGATTCGCCCTTGATCGGCCAGTAGCCGGCGAGGACGGTCCCTTGTCCTACACCGCGTTCCTCCAGCACACGCGACAGGTGCTGGCCGATTTGGCCAGAGACCCGGGCACGCCCCGCCTGGCCCAGTTCCTCCCTCAGCCTGGCCAGCCGTATCCGTTCCGCCCGCCGCCAGCGCGCCACGTCGCGCGCTTGATCTGGATCGACGCCCACCGGATCGAAATAGGCGGGATCGACCTCCGAGGCCATGCAGGGCGGCGAGGCATATGTCTTGCGCTGGGTCATGCAGCAGGCCCTGGCCCGGTGACGAACATACAGTTTTCCAGCGTGTTTTGACCAATCAGGTCGCCCATCTCATACGATCTTGCGATGGCGGCATCTTGTTGCATGCACAGCCCTTTCACCCGCGATTCGCCCGAGCCGAACGCATTGGTATTTGATTTACTCGTTACCGCGCTATAATACGCATTGCAAATACCAATTCAGGAGCGCGACCTTGCGCCTCACCTCCTTTACCGATTACGGGCTGCGCGTGCTCATGCGCATGGCGGGCGATCCGGCCCGCGCCTTTACCGCCGCCGATCTCGCCACTGAACTCCGGGTCTCACGCAACCACCTGGCCAAGGTGATCTCGGCACTGGCCGCGGCAGGCCTGCTGGAAACCCGGCGCGGCGGTGGTGGTGGCGCTATGCTGGCCCGCCCCCCCGAGGATATCCGCCTTGGCGATGTGGTGGCCGTGCTCGAGGCCGACCAGGCGCTGGTGGAATGTTTCGCGACCGGCAGCAACGCCTGCATCCTGTCCCCGAAGTGCCAGCTGAAATCCCGGCTGGCCCATGCCGAGGCCGCGTTCGTCGCGGACCTTAACCGCAGCACCCTGGCCGATTGCGTCTATCGCCCGGAAGATGCCTGACACGCGATCTACCCGCGTCCGATATAGGGCATCTTGGTGGCCATCAGCGTCATGAACTGCACGTTGGCCTCGGGCGGCAATTCGGCCATCGACAGGACCGCGTTGCCCACGTGGTCCACCTCCATCACCGGCGGCGGAGAGTCGGGGTTGGCCGCGATGATTCCTTCCAGCAATTCAGTGCGAGCATTGCCGATGTCGATCTGGCCGCAGGCAATGTCAAAGGCGCGCCCATCAAGGCTGAGCGTCTTGGTCAGCCCGGTGATCGCGTGCTTGGTGGTGGTATAGGCGACCGAGCCCGCGCGCGGGGAATGAGCCGAGATCGAGCCGTTGTTGATGATCCGCCCGCCTTGGGGCGATTGCCGCCGCATCTGGCCGAACGCCGCCTGCGCGCAGAGAAACATGCCATGCAGGTTCACATCCACCACCTGCCGCCACTCGTCATAACCCAACTCGTCGATCATCGCCGCGCGGCCGAAGCTGCCGGCGTTGTTGAAAAGAACGTCGAGCCGGCCCGCCTTGGCCACGAAATCGTCGAAGCAGCGCGCTACATCCTGCGGATCAGTCACGTCGCCGGGCAGGATCACGGCATTGCCATGCCCCCCGGCCACCGCCTCCAGCGCCTCTGCGCGACGCGCCATCAGCCCAGCCTTCCAGCCCGCTTCCAGAAAGGCCCGCGCGCAGGCGGCCCCAATCCCGGCGCTCGCGCCGGTAATCAGCACGGATTTCATGCTTCGTCCTCCCGTTCCAGTTCCAGCGGCACCGGCTTCGCGCGCAGGTCGTCCACGCTCAGCGGCGCGGTGGGTTTCGACAGCCGGTTGCGCACCACCCAGTGCAGCCGTTCCTCGGCGCGGGTGATCGCCACATAGGCCAGCCGCTTCCACAGCGGCTGCCCGGCTTCCGACCGGCCCATCCGCGCGGCGGCATAGATGTCAGGGGCAAAGACCTGCACATCGCGCCATTGCGATCCTTGCGCCTTGTGGATCGTAACCGCCGAACCGTGCAGGAACACCGCACCCATATTGGCGGCGTAGGGGATGAACGGTTCTTCCTCGCCGGGTTTCTCGATCTTGACGATCGAGGCCGCCGAGAGGCGCGGATCCTCGGCCCCGATGACATGCAGCCGCGAGAATCCCGCCCGCTTGCCAGGGCCCAGATAGATCACCTGCGCCCCCTTGATGAGACCGCGCGCCTCCAAGTCCAGCCGCTTCTTGCGGTGCTTGAGCGGCAACTCGATCCCGTCGCAGATCAGCGGCTCGCCTTCCAGGAGCGCTGTCTCGGGAGCGCCATGCACCGCGCGGAACGCGTTGATGAGGCGGATGCGCGTGGCGTTGCGCCACACGAGGACCGGCGAGCGCGCCATCAGGTCCACCTCGACCCGCTCGGCCCATCTCACCCGCTCGTCGCGGCGGGCGGCGTCCTCGATCATCCGCTCGAAATGATGAAATTCCAGCGCCGGGTCGGCCAGCGCATGCGCAAGATCGAGGATCGGGTTGTCGGCGTCCTGCCGGTGGATGCGACTGAGTGTAAGGCGCGCGGGTGCGGGCAGGCTGTCGAACACCATGCCGCCGGTGGATTTGACGGGGGGCAACTGCGCCGGATCGCCGAACAGGACGAGCGTGGGGAAAATTTCCTGCAGATCGTCAAACTGCTGCGCGTCGAGCATGCTCGCCTCATCGACGAGGCCGATATCGAGCGGCTCCTCGCGGCGCGTCCAGCCGGTGATGAAATCCGAGCCGCGCAGCCCCGCCGCCGCCAGCGCGCCGGGGATCGACTTGTGATTCTGGTAAAACGCAAGCGCCCGGTCGAGCGCCTGCTCGGTCAGCCCCTCGATCTCCGGCTTCGCGCCCTGCCCTGCCAGCCATTCGGCGATCTTCGCGTATTCCGGGTCATAAACCGGGGTATAGAGAATGCGGTGAATGGTCGTCGCGGGCACGCCGCGCATCCGCAGCACGCTCGCCGCCTTGTTGGTGGGCGCGAGAATGGCCAGCGTGCGCCGGTCGCGGCGGCGCCGCCCCTCCCAATCGCCCGAGACCACATCGACGCCCGCCTCCTCGAGCGCACGGTAAAGCGCGGCCAGAAGCAGCGTCTTGCCCGACCCGGCCTTGCCGACGACGGCCATCACCGCGCGTCCGCCTTCACGCGGCGGCATGAGCGTTCCCTCGACGATATCAACCCCCACGCCGCGCAGCGCCTCGGCAATGCGGTCATGGGCCTCGGCCTGGTCGGGAGAATAGGTAAGCGCGGTCTCGGTCATGTGCGCGACCCTAGCCGTGGCATCGGCGAGGTGCCAGCGAAAGCCACGCGAAGCGGCTTGACCCTGCGCCGCGCTTCCCCGATTGAGAACCAGAGGGTAGGATCGGCGGAAAAACGCCGCTGGGGAAAGGCAAGGCATGGCGCATATCATCGTGGTCGGCAACGAGAAAGGCGGAGCTGGCAAATCCACCGTCTCGATGCACGTGGCAACCGCGCTCGCCCGCATGGGCCACCGCACAAGCGCGCTCGACCTCGACCTGCGGCAGCGCAGCTTCGGGCGCTACGCCGAGAACCGGACCCGGTTCCTTGAAAAGGAGGGGCTCGACCTGCCAAGCGCCCGGCTCGTCGAGTTACCCGAGGTCGCCGAGGCCGATCTCAAGCCCGGCGAGAACCTCTATGACCGCCGCCTCGCCGCGGCAATGGCGGCCGCCGAACCCGAGAGCGATTTCATCGTGATCGACTGCCCCGGCTCGCATACCCGCCTCAGCCAGGTCGCCCACAGCCTCGCCGATACGCTGATCACGCCGCTCAACGACAGCTTCATAGATTTCGACCTCCTGGCACGGACCGATGCCGACGGGCAGACGATCCTCGGGCCATCGGTCTATTCCGAGATGGTGTGGAACGCGCGGCAATTGCGCGCGCAGGCGGGATTGCGGGCGATCGACTGGGTGGTGCTGCGCAACCGGGTGGGCGCACAGGCGATGGTCAACAAGGAAAAGATGGGCCGCGCGCTCGATGCACTGGCGCGCCGGATCGGCTTTCGCGTGGCGCCGGGCTTCAACGAGCGGGTGATCTTCCGCGAACTGTTCCCGCGCGGGCTCACGCTGCTCGATTTGCGCGATATCGGGGTAAAGGGGCTCAACATCTCCAACATCGCGGCACGGCAGGAACTGCGCGACCTCGTCAAGGCGCTGAACCTGCCGGGCGTGACGGTCAATTTCTAGCCGACCATCCGCTCTTGTTGGGCGAACGGGCTGAGGCCCAGCCATTCCTGCATTCTGGCGGCGATTTCGCGTGGACCGTTCAAATTCAGCCTGCCATCCTTTACCGCTTTCTGGACGGTATCCAGACCCATCCAGATCGCCGTCATGGTGCGCAGGCTCGATTCGGAAAACAGGTCAACCTCGTAACCCGGATCAGAATAGCAGGCCTCGACGCCGGATTGCGGATCGACGAGCAACCAGTAATTCTGTCGCGTTACGGGCAAGTCGCCAAACACGAACTGAAGGCACACCCGGCGCTCCGGCAGCGGATCAATATTCAGGCCGCGATGCATATCCCATATCAGCAATTGGGGATCGAGATTGTTGAGGGAAATCTCGCTTTCCACCCATCGCTGCCCCCACGCCCCGATCCCCATCACAAGTGGGCGAAGCTCTTCGCCGGCCTGTGTCAGGCGGTACTCCTTGACGCCGTGAGCGCCTTTGACGGAATGGATGACCCCGGCCGTCTCCAGCTCTCCCAAGCGCTTCGACAATAGCGATGGCGACATCCGTGGCAGGCCCCGCCGCAAATCGTTGAACCGCGTGCTTCCGCACAGGAGTTCTCGCAGCAAAAGCGGCGTCCAGCGTGCGCACAGGACCTCCGAGGCCATCGAGATCGGACAAAACTGACCGTAGCTGCCACTCATGAGATGTCTCCTTTTCCTGCGAAACCAGGATCGATCGAGCCTAGGGGTTCGGACCGCCCCGATCCAGTACAGTTTCAGGACTATCACGGCAGGGACATAGCAACGACATTGACAGCGGATCTTGACGCCAATCATCGGCGACAGGCTGATCAATAGGAGAAACCGCCATGAAGATCGCAATCGTTCAACAGCCGCCAGTCTATCTCGACCTCGCTGCCAGCATGGATCGCGCGGTCGAATTGGTCGCGCAAGCCGCCAGCGAGGGGGCGCGGCTGCTGGTCTTTCCCGAAGCCTGGTTTCCAGGGTATCCGACGTTCTGCTGGCGCCTTTCACCGGGCGCCGACATGGGCAAGACGGACGAGCTATTCGCCCTGTTGCAGGCCAATTCAGTCGATTTGAGCCGCAACGGCATGGCTCCTTTGCAGGAGGCGGCGGCAGAGCACGAGATGGTCATCGTGGCCGGGTACCAGGAACTCGACGGTGCCGTGTCAGGCTCAACCCTCTATAACTCATGCATCATCATCGACGCCGACGGCACCATCGCCAACAACCACCGCAAGCTGATGCCGACCAACCCGGAACGCATGATCTGGGGCTTCGGCGACGGGGCGGGCCTCAACGTGGTCGATACCGCGGTGGGGCGGATCGGCGCGCTGCTATGCTGGGAAAACTACATGCCAATGGCGCGCGCCGCGCTCTATGCCCAGAACATCGACATCTATGTCGCGCCGACCTGGGACAGTGGCGACACCTGGCTGGCCACGATGCAGCATATCGCCCGCGAAGGCGGCTGTTGGGTGATCGGATGCGCCACCGCATTGGAGGCGTCGGACATTCCCACAAACATCCCGCATTACGACACCCTGTTTCCCAACAAGGATGAATGGGTGAACCCCGGCGATGCCGTGGTCTACAAACCCTTCGGCGGGGTCGCCGCCGGGCTGATGCACCGCGAAAAGGGCTTGCTCATGGCCGATATCAACGTCGCCGATGCCCGCGCCTCACGCCGGAAATTCGACGCCAGCGGCCACTACTCCCGCCCTGACGTGTTTTCGCTGACGGTCGACAGAAGCCCGAAGCGCCCGGTCAATTTCGTCTGAGCGGCACCGCGCCGCCAAGCCCACTCCTAGATAAAGAGCCGCCTGTCTCAGAGCGGCGGCCCGGTGCGCGGCTGCGGTCGAATGCGCATCCGGCGGCTCATCCTGAGCGCCCAGATATTCGACAAGGCCAGCACCGAGATCACCACCGCCCCGCCAATGAGCGCCCAACGTCCCGGGTCCTCGCCGATCACCGCCCAGGCGAGCAGCGGTGCCAACACCGATTCCAGCAGAATCAGCAGCGCCACCTCCGCCGCGGTGATATAGCGCGGCCCCAGCGTCATCAGCGAGGTCGCCACGCTGATGAACGCCCCGTGCGCCAGCAGGAGCGGCCAGCTTGCCTGCCACGCCTCCAGCGGTGACGCCAGCGGCCAGACCAGCAGCGAGGCCCCGATCATCGCCACCGGAATGGTCGGCACGAGCGACACCGCCCGCAGCCGCCGCGCCGTGGTCATCGCGGCCGCATATGTCGCCGAGACGCCGAGCGCCACGAGGTCGCCGCTCCAATGCGCTCCCGCCGTCTCGTGCGAGCCGCGCAGGATGAGCGCCAGCCCGGCGAACACCCCGATCATCGTCAGCACCATCCGCAGGCTGATCGTCTCGCCCAGGAAAATGCGGCTGAAGAGCGCGGCAAAGACCGGCATGGAGGCGAGGATGAGCACCACGTTGGCCACGCTCGTCCAGCTCACCGCCAGCACGAAGCCCGACAGGGACATGCCCAGCAGCACCGTATAGAGCGCGCCGCGCCCCCCCGTCGCCGCCACCTCGCGAAAGCCTTTCGGCCCACCGGTGAGCAGCACGCCGATCAGGATCACGCTGCCCGCGGTGATCCCGCGCCAGAAGGTGATCGACGCGGCGTCGCCCTCGATCAGCCGCACGAAGAGCGAGTCCGGCACGATGAACAACACGCCGGTCGCGGTGATGAGAAGGCCCTTGAGATGATCGGTCACGGCGCACCGTCCGCTTTCTGGTGGACCTCGATCACGTTGCCGTCCGGATCGTAGAAGAATATCTGGAGCCACCCCGCCACCGCCCGGTTGCCCCAGTCCGAATAGGGAATGCCGTGCGCCTCGAGATGCGCGCGAAAGGTGGCGAGATCGTCGGTGCGGTACGCGATATGGCCGCTCGCCACCGGGTTGACGATCTGCCCGGCGCGGAACCCGGCCTGCGGGTCGCGACGCGCGAGATGGGTCTGAATGCGCCCATCGGTGACAAAGGCCACGTCACCGGAATAGCCCCGCTCCTTTTCCAGCACCGGAACGTCGCTCTCGGGCACCTCGAGGCCAAGCACATCGCGGTAGAAACCGGCCATTTCCCCGACCCGGTCCGTGGCGAGATTGACGTGGTGCAGCGTGAGTTTCATGGCTCCCTCCCTGACGTGGAGAGACCGAAGCACGCACACACCGGATTGTCCATGCACCCCCTCGCCAGCCACGGCCACCGCGGTCTATGCTGGCCCCGACCACCTGAGAGGAGAGAACCATGCCCGCCCCCGAAAACCGCCTGAAATCCGCGCTTGCGCGCGGCGAGACACTCTATGGCTGCTGGGCTGGCTTTGCCGCGCCCTATCCCACCGAGGTGCTGGCCGAGGCCGGCTTCGACTGGCTGGTGATCGACGCCGAGCACGCGCCCAACGACCTGCGCTCGATCTCGGCACAGCTTGGTGTGCTGCGCGGCGCGGAAACGCAGCCGGTTGTGCGCCTGCCCATGGGCGAGACATGGGCAATCAAGCAGGTGCTGGACGCGGGCGCGCAGACCCTGCTCATCCCGATGGTCGAGAGCGCGGCGCAGGCGGAGGGCCTCGTGCGCGCCATGCGCTACCCGCCCGAGGGCGTGCGCGGATCGGGCGCGGCATTGGCGCGCGCCTCACGGTTCTCCGGCATTCCCGATTACATCCGCACGGCCAATGCGCAGACATGCCTGATGGTGCAGGTCGAGACGCGCGCAGGGCTCGCCGCACTTGACGAGATCCTCGCCGTCGAGGGGGTGGACGTGGTCTTTATCGGCCCCTCGGATCTTGCCGCCGACATGGGCCATCTCGGCGACGCCTCGGTCCCCGAGGTGCAGGAGGCGATCAAGGACGCGCTGGGGCGGATCGCGGCGGCAGGGTGCGCGCCCGGCATCCTCGCGCTCGACCCGGAAACGGCGACGCGCTACCGCGACTGGGGGGCGCGCTTCCTCGCCGTGGGGATCGACGTGGTCCTGCTGGCCGAGGCGGCGCGGGCGCTGGCCGCGCGCTGGCGCGATGGCTGAGTGGCTGCTTGCCGACATGGGCGCAACCCACACGCGACTGGCACTGGCCACCGGGGACGGCCTGCGCCCCGAGACGGCGCAGCGGCTGGCGAATACCGATTTCGCCGCGCCAGAGGCGCTGATCGCGGCCTATCTGGGCAGCGCGCAGGTCTCGGCGGCCTGTGCAGGTGTCGCCGGGCCGGTGCGCGGGCAGGCCGCGCAACTGACCAACCTCGACTGGCGGATCGAGAGTGCGTCGCTCGCCCGCCTCACCGGCGCGGCGCGCGTCCACCTGATGAACGATCTTCAGGCACAGGCGATGGCGCTCGACGATCTCGACCCGGGCTGTCTCACCCCAATCTTGCCCGGCACGCCCGACCCCGACGGCGCGCGCATGGTGCTGGGCCTCGGCACCGGCAGCAACATCGCGGTGGCGTACCGCGTGGGCGACCGCCTCTTCGTGCCGCCCGCCGAGGCGGGGCATTCCGGCCTGCCGCATCTGGATGAGGCCGCGAATGCCGTGATCGCGGCCCTGGGCCGCGAGGTGGCGCACAAGCCCTACGAGGCGCTTCTCTCGGGGCCGGGGTTGGCGCGGCTGCACCGGCTGCGTACCGGCGAGACGCGCGACGCACCCGCGATCGTCGCGGCGGCGGGCGACGGTGGCCCGGCGCGCGACACGCTGGCGCTCTTCGCGCGGCTTCTGGGCGCGGTGGCGGGCAACCTCGCGCTCACCCACATGGCCACCGGTGGTGTGTACCTCATCGGCGGCACCGCGCGGGCGGTCGCCCCACACCTGACCGGGACGGATTTCGCCTCGACCTTCACCGCGCGCGGTCCCTATGCCGGGATCATGCAGGCAATGCCGGTCACGCTCATCACCGACGACATGGCCGCGCTCCGCGGCTGCTGGCGGACGCTGCGGCAGCGCATGTGAAAAGGGCGGCACCGGATCGCTCCGACGCCGCCCCTTGTCATTCGTCCACTATGCGATCAGCCCAGATCGAAGCGGTCCGCCTCCATCACCTTGGTCCAGGCAGAGACAAAGTCGTAGACGAAACGCTCTGCCGCGTCGTCCTGTGCGTAGACTTCCGCATAGGCGCGAAGGATCGAGTTCGAGCCGAACACCAGGTCTACGCGCGTCGCGGTGTGGCGGGTCTCGCCGGTCTTGCGGTCCACGATGTTGTAGAGACCTCCGCCCGCGGGCTTCCACTTCAGGCCCATATCGGTGAGCGTGGTGAAGAAATCGGTCGTCAGCGCACCGGGACGGTCGGTAAAGACGCCATGCGCCGTGCCGCCGTGATTGGCACCCATCGCCCGCATCCCCCCGATCAGGCAGGTCATCTCGGGCCCGGTGAGACCCATGAGCTGCGCCCTGTCGAGGAGCATCTCCTCGGAGGTGACGATGTAGTCCTTCTTCATCCAGTTGCGGAAGCCGTCGGCGAGCGGCTCCAGCACGGCGAACGAATCCGCGTCGGTCATCTCGTCGGTGGCATCCCCGCGACCGGGCGCGAACGGCACCTCGATGTCGAACCCGGCGGCCCTGGCGGCCTGCTCGACACCCACGTTACCCGCCAGCACGATGATGTCGGCCACGCTCGCGCCGACCTCGTCCGCGATCGGCTCCAGCACACCCAGCACGCGCGCCAGACGGTCGGGCTCGTTGCCCTCCCAGTCCTTCTGCGGGGCGAGGCGGATGCGCGCGCCGTTGGCGCCGCCGCGGAAATCCGACTGCCGGAAGGTGCGCGCCGAATCCCACGCGGTGGCGACCGTGTCCGACACCGACAGCCCGCTTTCCGCGATCAGGCGCTTGGCCTTGCCGATATCGTAATCGACGGTGCCCGCCGGGACCGGATCCTGCCAGATCAGCTCTTCGTCGGGCGCATCGGGGCCGATATAGCGCGTCTGCGGCCCGAGATCGCGGTGGGTCAGCTTGAACCATGCCCGCGCGAAGGTATCGGCGAAATACGCCTCGTCCTGCATGAACTTCTCGCAGATGGCGCGATAGGTCGGGTCCATCTTCATCGCCATGTCGGCATCGGTCATGACCGGCATGGCGCGCTTGGAGGAATCGGTTGGATCGACCGGCATGTCCTCTTCACGGATGTCAACCGGCTGCCACTGGTTGGCACCCGCAGGGGATTTGGTCAGCTCCCATTCATAACCGAAGAGCAGCTTGAAATAGCCCATGTCCCACTGCGTCGGGTTGGTCGTCCACGCCCCCTCGACGCCCGAGGTGACGGCGTTGGTGGCCGCACCCTTCAGGTTGGGATTGATCCAGCCAAGGCCCTGCGTCTCGACATCCGCGCCCTCAGGCTCGGGCCCAAGCGCCTCGGCATCGCCGTTGCCGTGGCATTTGCCGACGGTGTGCCCGCCACAGGTCAGCGCCGCGGTCTCCTCGTCGTCCATCGCCATCCGGGCAAAGGTCTCGCGCACCTGGCCGGCGGTCTTGAGCGGGTCGGGCTGGCCGTTGACGCCCTCGGGGTTGACGTAGATGAGACCCATCTGCACGGCGGCGAGCGGGTTCTCCATCGTGTCGGGCTTGCCCACATCCTCGTAGCGGCTGTCCGACGGTGCGAGCCACTCGCGCTCGGCGCCCCAGTAGGTGTCCTTCTCCGGGTGCCAGATATCCTCGCGTCCGAAGGAAAAGCCGAACGTCTTCAGCCCCATCGATTCATAAGCCATGTTGCCCGCGAGAATGATGAGGTCGGCCCAGCTCAGCCTGTTGCCGTATTTCTTCTTGATCGGCCACAGGATGCGGCGTGCCTTGTCGAGGTTGCCGTTGTCGGGCCACGAGTTGAGCGGCGCGAAACGAATGTTGCCGGTGCCCGCGCCGCCGCGCCCGTCGGCGAGGCGATAGCTGCCCGCCGCGTGCCATGCCAGCCGGATCATCAGACCGCCGTAATGGCCCCAATCGGCCGGCCACCACTCCTGGCTGTCGGTCATCAGCGCCTTGAGGTCATCCTTGACCGCCTCGACATCGAGGCCACGAACCGCGTCACGATAGTCGAACTCCTGGCCCAGCGGATCGGTCTTGGTGTCATGCTGGTGCAGGATGTCGAGGTTGAGCATCTTGGGCCACCAATCGGTGACGCTCTTGCCGCTCTCGGTCTGTCCGCCATGCATCACGGGGCATTTGCCTATGTCGTTGCCGTCCATCTTGTCCTCCGGTTCGGTTTGCGTCTCTCGCACGCCGCGCAGATTGCGCGGCGCGAATCTAGAATGGTTCTAACAAATCAATAGAATTAGGTAAAATTCTCTTTTCAGATCATTTCAATAGCTTTTAATTATTCGTCGCACCCTGCCGCAGCAACGCCTCCGCCTCGGCAGTCATGCGCGTGATGATATCGGCCACCGGCGGGCGGTCATGGATGAGGCCCGCGGCCTCGCCCACGAAGGTGTTGGCGCGCGCGGGATCGCCCTCCGCCCAGCCCGCGACCCACTCCGCCTGCGCCGCCCCGTCGGCGCGCAGGCCCTCGGGGTCATCGTGCCACCGCTCGGTCACGGGGTTGCGCAGCACCCGCGCGGTATAGCGCGCGGGCCAACGCAGGCCGCGCGCGGCATCCATCACGGTCGAGCGGATGGTCTCGTCGCCGGTGGCGGCGATGGCGGCATCGGTCATCGCGTCGCTGACCTGCGCCTCGCGCGCGGCCCAGAGCCGCGAGCCAATGAGCACGCCATCCGCCCCCAGCATCAGCGCAGCGGCAAGACCCCGCCCATCGGCGATCCCGCCCGCCGCGAGCAGCAGCACGTCGGGCGCATGGCCCGCCAGCCAATCGGCCACCTCGGGCACCAGCGTGATCGTGCCGCGCCGCTCGCCATGCCCCCCGGCCTCGGACCCTTGCGCCACGATCACCCGGGCGCCGCACTCGGCGGCGCGCTGCGCATCGCGAAGCGTTTGCACCTGACAGATCAAAGGCACACCCGCATCATGGATGCGCGGCGCGAACGGGGCCGGATCGCCGAACGACAGGCACAGCGCTGCCGGATCACGCGCCAGCACCTGGCCCAGCACCGCCGGGTTCTCCGCCATCTTCCAGGTGATAAAGCCGCAGCCCACCCGCGCGTTCCCCGCCTCGGCAAAGGCGCCCTCGATCCAGCCTGCATCGCCATAGCCTCCGCCGATCAGGCCCAGCCCCCCGGCATGGCTCACAGCCGCCGCCAGCCTGCCACCAGCGGCCATAGCCATCGGAGCCGACACGATGGGATGCTCAAGGTCAAATGCGTCGGTAAGCCGCGTCCTCATGACAGAATCTCCGCCACGATCCCCGGCAGATCGGCGAAATCGGCGAATGCGCGGGCATGGGGCATGTCCGCCACCGCGCCCTTGCGATACCCCTCGGTGTAGAGCGCGAAGGGCAGTCCCGCGCGCGCCGCCGTCTCGGCATCCACCTCGCTGTCGCCGACAAAGACCGCGTCCCGCGCGCCCAGACCGGCCACCGCCGCTTGCAACGGCGCGGGATCAGGCTTGCGCGTGGTCAGGCTGTCGCCGCCGATCACCACCGGGAAATGCGCGTCGAGCCCCAGATGTGCCAGCACCGCGCGGGCAGGTATGACGGGCTTGTTGGTGCACAGGCCAAGCGCATATGGCCCGGAGACGAGCGCCGTCAGCGCCTCGGCCGCGCCGGGATAGACCCGCGTCAGCGTCACCGCCGTCTCGTAAAGCTCGATGAATTCCGCGATCATCTGAGCGCGCAGCGCCGCGTTGCCGGCCTCTCCCCGCGCGCGCAGGCAGCAGGTTATGAAATGCGGCACACCGCTGCCGATAAAGCTGCGCGTTTCCTCAGGGGGGAACGGCGCCAACCCATGCCGGTCCATCAGGCGATTGGCGGCGGCGTGGATGTCGGGCGCGCTGTCGATGAGCGTCCCGTCGAGATCGAAAATGACCGCGCGGCTCATGCCATGGCGCCGGTCGCGGCCTCTGCCGCCCGGCGGATGGCGCGGATGTTGTCACCATAAGGCGCGGGGTTGGCGACGCTGCCGCCCTTGAACACCGCCGACCCGGCGACCAGCACATCGGCCCCCGCGGCGGCCATGAGCGGCGCGGTCTCGGGCGTGATGCCGCCGTCGATCTCGATATGAATGGGCCGGTCACCGATCATGGCGCGCAGGCGCTTCACCTTGTCGATCTGGCTGTGGATGAACTTCTGACCGCCAAATCCGGGATTGACCGTCATCACGCAGACGAGGTCGATCATATCGAGCAGGTTCTCGACGCCATCGAGCCCGGTGCCGGGGTTGAGCGCCAGCCCCGCCTTGCAGCCGGCGCCGCGAATGGCCTGCAGCGTGCGGTGGATATGCGGGCCGGCCTCCATGTGCGCGGTGAGCACATCGGCCCCGGCCTGCGCGAAGGCGTCGATATAGGGATCGACCGGCGCGATCATCAGGTGCACGTCCATCACCGTCTTGATATGCGGGCGAATGGCGGCACAGAGCGGCGGGCCGAAGGTCAGGTTCGGCACGAAATGCCCATCCATCACATCGACATGCACCCAATCGCAACCCTGGTCCTCGATGGCCCTGATCTCGGCACCGAAATTGGCGAAATCGGCCGACAGGATCGACGGGGCGATCTTGATGGAACGGTCGTGGGGCATGGCAGCTCTCCTGCGGCGGGGATGCGATGGAAATGCGCGCTCGGGCCGCGAAGGTCAAGCCCCGCGCGCCGCGATTGATCCCCCCGGTCATTCGTGTAACCGTCTGGTCAAAACCGAAGGGAGGAGCGCGATGCAGGGTCTCATGATGCACCGTGACCTGCGGATCATCGACATCCTGCGCCATGCCGCCGAGGCGCATGGGGACGCGGGGATCGTCTCGGCGCGGGTGGAGGGCGACCTGCACCGCCAGAGCTATCCGCAGACGCTTGGCCGCGTGGCGCAGCTTGCCCATGCGCTGACTGGCCTCGACGTGAAGACCGGCGACCGGGTGGCAACCCTGGCGTGGAACGGGCACCGGCATTTCGAGCTTTACTACGCCGTCGCCGGGATCGGGGCGGTGTGCCACACGCTCAACCCGCGCCTCGCGCGCGAGCAACTGCTCTACATCATCGCCCACGCGGGCGACCGGCTGCTGTTCGTCGATGCCGATCTCGTGCCTCTGGTCGAGGACCTGCTGCCCGACCTGCCCGAGGGCCTGCGCCTCGTCGTTCTCACCGACCGCGCGCGCATGCCCGAAACCCCGCACGGGGCACTCTGCTACGAGGAGTTGATCGCAGGACAGCCCGCCACCTATGACTGGCCCGACCTTCCCGAGGACACGGCATCGGGCCTCTGTTACACCTCTGGCACCACCGGGCACCCCAAGGGCGCCCTCTACTCGCACCGCTCTACCGTGCTGCACGCGATGCAAGTGCCACTGTGCCAGACCAGCAGTTTCCGCGCCGGGCACTGCGTGCTGCCGGTGGTGCCGATGTTCCATGTCAACGCGTGGGGTCTGCCCTACACCGCGCCGCTCACGGGCATGACGCTGGTCATGCCGGGGCCAAACCTCGACGGGCCGAGCCTGTTCCGCTTGATGGATGGCGAGGGCGTCTGGTCGGCCTGGGGCGTGCCCACGGTCTGGGCCGGGCTTCTCTCGGAGATCGACGCGCAGGGACGGATCCCGCAGGGCTTCGGCGATCTGGTGGTCGGCGGGTCCGCCGCCCCGCGCGTCATGATCGAGGCCTACGAGGCGCGCGGCGTCAACGTGGCACAGGCCTGGGGCATGACCGAGATGAGCCCCATCGGCAGCCATGGCGTGCTGCCGCCACGCTATGACGGCGCGGACGACGAGGACCGCATCACCGCCAAGTGCTGTGCCGGGCGGCGTATTTTCGGGCTGGATTTCAAGATCGTGGACGATGACGGCACCCGCCTGCCCCATGACGGCAACGCCACGGGCGAGCTGTACGTGCGCGGCAACACCGTGATCTCGGGCTATTTCGAGAACGCGGACGCGACGCGCGCGGCGATGGATGCCGAGGGATGGTTCGGCACCGGCGATGTCGCCTCGGTGGATACCGAAGGGCGGCTGTTGATCCGCGACCGCGCCAAGGACCTCGTGAAATCGGGGGGCGAATGGATCAGTTCGATTGATCTGGAAAACGCCGCGCTCTCGCATCCTGCCATCGCCGCCTGCGCCGTGGTGGCGATGCCGCACCCGAAATGGGACGAGCGCCCCGTGCTGGTCGCGGTGGCGTCGGGCACGGAGCGGCCTGCCCTCGAGGAGATACACGCCCACATGACCGACCATTTCGCGCACTGGCAACTGCCCGACGATCTGGTCTGGGTGGAGGAATTGCCGCTCACGGCAACGGGCAAGATATCCAAGCTCACCCTACGACAGCGTATGGCCAATTACGTGCTGCCCGAGCTGCGCGGGGGCGCGGCATGAGCGGGCTGGATACTGCCGCGCTGGCGACATGGTTGGAAGATCACATGCCGGGGGTCACCGGGCCGGTGGAGGCCGAGAAATTCAGCGGCGGGCAGTCCAACCCAACCTACAGGTTGAGCACGCCAACCGGGAGGTTCGTGCTGCGCCGCAAGCCACCCGGCGTGCTGCTCAAATCCGCCCACGCCGTCGAGCGCGAGTTCCGCGTGCAGCGCGCGCTTGCCGGAACGGACGTGCCGGTGGCAAAGGTCCACGTCCTGTGCGAGGACGAGACCGTGATCGGCACCCCCTTCTACATCATGGAGGAAATCACTGGCCGCATCTTCGACGCGCCCGCCATGCCCGGCCTCGCGCCGCCCGAGCGCGGCGCCATCATCGACGCGATGAACCGGGTGCTGGCGGCGATCCACGATGTCGACCTGGCGGCAGCGGGGCTCGACGATTACGGCCCCGGCGGCAATTACTATGCCCGCCAATGCGATCGCTGGACCGCGCAATACCGCGCCACCGCCACCGATGACCTGCCCGAGATGGAGCAACTCACACATTGGCTAACCAGCAACTTGCCCGAAGACGACGGGCAACGCTGTCTGGTGCATGGCGACTACCGTCTCGACAACCTGATCTTTGCCCCCGATGCCCCGGAGATCCGCGCGGTGATCGACTGGGAGCTCTCGACAACCGGGCACCCGTATGCCGATCTCGCTGCCGTGCTGATGCAATGGGCCATGCCCGCCACCACCGAGGGGCGCGGGCTGGCGGGCGTGGACCGCGCGGCGCTTGGGCTGTGGTCCGACGAGGCATTCGTCGCACGCTATTGCGAACGGCGGGGCATCGCGCCGATCGCGGATTTCGGCTTTTACCTCGCCTTTGCCCATTTCCGCATGGCGGCAATCCTTCAAGGGGTGAAGAAACGCGCGATGGACGGAAACGCCGCGGACCCTGCGCGCGGGCTGCGGCTGGGTGAATACGTGCCCGAGTTCGCGCGGGCCGGGCTGGCGGTCGTGGAGGAGGGGCGGGCATGACCGGCTGGCAGGAACCGCCCTCGGGTCTTCAGACGCACCTGGGATATGAACTGACCGCGTGGGAGCGCGATTTCGCACGGGTGGAATTGCCCCTCGCACCGCACGTGATGAATCGGCAGGGGCTGCCGCATGGCGGCATCCACGCAACGCTGCTGGACACGGCGATGGGGTTCGCCGGGTGCTACACCGGCGATCCTGACCGACGGCAGATGGCGCTGACGCTGTCACTCACGGTCAACTTTCTGGGGCAAGCACAAGGCGCCCGGCTCATTGCCGAGGCGCACCGGACAGGGGGCGGCAAGAGCACCTATTTCGCCGAAGCCACGGTGCGTGACGAAACCGGCACGGCCGTCGCCACCGGCACCGGGGTGTTCCGCTATCGCCGGAGCGGCTGACGGTGAAGAACCCTGCCCATCGCGCCGCCCCTGTGCTAGCCACCGGGAAACCGGATCAACCAAGCCCGACGCAGGAGCCGCGCCATGGCTGTCAACGCGAACGCAGCCCGGACCGTAACCGACAGGCAGGCGGTGGCGAAGATAGATGCCGTATGAGACCGACACGCGGCTCGACATTGCCGTGAAGCGATTTGGGGCGAAAATTGCCGGAGATAAAGACATGAGCATGGATCAGGAGAGCATTGCGAAACCGGAACTGACATTTTCGCCCGAGGTGGCCGACCTTGTCCGCGATACCTATGCCAGGGCGCGCGTCATCCTCGAATATGGCAGCGGCGGCTCGACGGTGCTCGCCTCGGAGATGCCGGGCAAGACGGTGTTCTCTGTGGAGAGCGACAAGCAGTGGACGCGAAACCTGCAAGCCTATCTCGATCAGGCGGGGACAGCCTCCGAGGTGCATCTGCACCACAGCGCGATCGGCAAGACCGGGAAATGGGGGCGTCCGGTGGATCATTCGGGCTATCGCCGCTATCACCGCTATCCGCTCGAGGTCTGGGACCGGCCCGATTTCATTGCTCCCGATACCGTGCTGATCGACGGTCGCTTTCGTGAGGCGTGTTTTTACGCGGTGATGCTGCGCAGCACCCGCAAGACCGTGGTGCTGTTCGACGACTACGGCGACCGACCGAGTTATCACGCGGTGGAACGTTTTGCAGAGCCGGTCGAGATGCGCGGACGCATGGCGAAATTCGTGCTGAGAAAACGTGCCCTGCCGCGCGAGGCGCTTACGCAGATCGTCGGCGCATTCACCAACGCATTCTGAGCTTCACGCGGCCTCGGGCAGGAGCGCCCGCATCAGGGCATCGAAATCGGGGCGCGCGCGTAGTTCCGCGATCATCTCGCGGTGGCGGGAGCAGCACGCCTCGTGCAGGCGGCGCAGCTCAGGATCGGCGAGCAAATCCTCGAAGATTTCCGCCTTGCGCGGACGGATCGCGTCGATGCTGCGATCTTCGATCCGGTTGTGATTCATCTTTTACCAGTAGTCGAGGCCAAGCGCCTCGCCACCGTGATGGGCGCGTCCGCGCGCCTTTTTCACGAGATAGGATTCGCAGGATTTTAGAGCATAGTGGTTGAGTTGCACGAGGTCGTAGCCAAGCGAGTCGGGCCCCGAACGCCAACTGCCCTCCATGTAGCGGTCGGGCATCGGCTGGCCCGAGCCGTTATACCAATGCGTTTCGGCAAATGTCTCGACGGTGGGCCGCTTGGGCCGGTGCACGCCGATATGACCCCAAAGACCGCGATGGAACATGGTCTTGAGCCCCCACGCCTGCGGTGGACGGCGGGTCATGTCGGCCGCGGCCATGCGGAACTGATCGGTGAGGAACCCCTCGTCATAAGCGGTGACCCCGGCATTGCCGAAGAGACGCCAGGTCATCGAGAGGGTGCGTGCCTCCGGCACGGCATCGGTCAGCGCGCACAGGGTGTGATCACCGGTCTTGACGTTGATGAACTCGTCGGCGTCGATGGGAATGACCCAGTCGTCGGGCCCGGCGAGGTCCATCTTGAGAAACCGGCGATAGGCGCGGCGCTGCGGCGCGGGGCGGCGTGAGGAATTGTCGAAATGGCGGATCTTGCCCATCACATCGAGCCGGTCGAGCAGCTCATCCGAGCCGTCGGTGCAGTCGTTGGAAAAGACCGCGATCACATCCGCCCCGATGGCGAGGTTGTGGGCCACCCATTCAAGGATGAACGGCCCCTCGTTCTTCATCGGCGTGACAATGACAAAGCGTTCCATGCGCCCCTTTCCTTCCCGGCCTCAGGCGGCCACCCCGTGCCGCTCTGCCAGTTCGGCCAGCACCGATCCCGGTGGCGGCACCCCGTCATGCACGAGCCGGAGCCGCGCCCGGCAGCGTCGACCGTAGAAATGAATCGACACGGTATCCTCGCGGACCCGGTTCCACGTCATCGTGGCATTGCGGAAATAAAGCCGCCGGTCCCTGAACGACACCGGGTAGAGCACATGCGGCGGCAGGGCGTGGCGAAACTCGTCATGCTCCTTGAGAAAATGCGACAGCGCGCGCGGCCCCCACACACCCCACGGCATTTCCGAGACATGCATCGGATCAGACTCCGCAGCGCGGCGCTCGATCTCGGCAAGATGCCTCTGACCCATCCAAACGGGAATAGCGTATTCGTCATCACAAAACGCGATGAGAGATTTCAGGGTGGGCGAGGCGGCGGGCAGTGCCAGCACGCCGTTGGCGACCACCGCGTCGTTCTCTCGACCGAAGAAATAGCCCGCGCGCGGCTCGAACGGACGCAAACAGTACGCATCCGTATCTGACCAGATGATGCCGTCATGTCGCGCCAGAAGGTGATAGCGAAACTTGTCGCTATAGGGTGCGGGACTGCCGGTGCGCGCGTGGCGGATCATGGTTTTCGGGTTGGGCAGGATATCGGTGGCCGGCGCCGGCTCGACCCCGGCGGGCAGACCCTCAACCGGGCCGTATGAGAACATCACGACCGGGTGACCCGCATCCACGAAGGATTGCACGCAGAGCCGCTCGATAAAGCCGAGCGGCGGGCCGTCCCAGAACATGGCGATGGTGGCAAGTGACATGCGCGTCTCCTTTTTCCTATGGGCCGGGCTGGTCTGGCTGCTATTCAGATGCGGATCCTTGTCCGGGGACGGTAAGCCAAACGGTGTGTTCATGCATC
The DNA here is from genome assembly GCF_002925845.1 of Roseovarius nitratireducens. Taxonomy (GTDB): domain Bacteria; phylum Pseudomonadota; class Alphaproteobacteria; order Rhodobacterales; family Rhodobacteraceae; genus Roseovarius; species Roseovarius nitratireducens. The sequence continues at coordinate 157,530 of NZ_PDNI01000028.1, forward strand.
GGGATGTAGATTGTCATTTCCCCGGCAATAGACCACAGCTGGCGGTTCCGCGCCAAGGGCGTAATGCGGAGGTTTGCGGTTAACGATGGAGTGTTGCCGCACGGAAACCTCGCGCAGGGCACGCGCGCGAGCCGTTGCATTCCTGACACCTACCCGCGCGCGCCCTCGAACCGGGCGATGCGCACCCCTGCCGCCTCTAGACCTTCGCGCAGCGCGCGGGCGATGGCCACCGCCTCGGGCGTGTCGCCATGCAGGCAGATGGTGTCGATGCGCGTGGGGATATGCGTGCCGTCCTCGGCAATGATCGCGCCTGCGCGCAGCATCTCCAGGATGCGGGCGGCGGCGCGGTCGGCGTCGTGGATCACCGCGCCGGGCTGTCGCCGGTCCACGAGCGTGCAATCGGCATTGTAGGCGCGGTCGGCGAATATCTCGCAGGCCATGCGCGCGCCGAGGGAGCGCGCCGCCGCCTCCTGCGCGGTGCCCGCGAGCACCATGATGATGATATCGGGATCGACCGACAGCGCTGCCTCGTAACACGCGCGGGCGAGGTTTTCGTTCTCGGACGCCATGTTGGCCAATGCCCCGTGGAGTTTCAGATGCCGCACAGCGCCGCCCGCCGCGCGGGCCATGCCTTGCGCCGCGCCCACCTGGTAGCGGACCTGATTGGCGAGCGTGGCATGGGGCACGTCCATGCGGCGGCGGCCAAAGCCCTGAAGATCGCGGAAGCCGGGATGCGCGCCGATGCCGACATCATTGGCCACCGCGCGCGCTATCGTCGCGGCCATCACGTCGGCGTCGCCCGCGTGAAAGCCGCAGGCGATATTGGCGGAGCTGACCACGTCCAGAAGCGCGGCATCGTCGCCCATCTTCCACGGCCCGAAGCTTTCGCCCATGTCGGCATTGAGATCGATACTTTCCTGCATGGCTCATTCCTCCTCGTTTCCGGCGATGACGCCGCTGATGAGTTGATAGGACAAAAGATCGCGGATGTCGTGGGGGTCGCGCGTGAGGTGCGTGAGGCGGCGGCGCAGCCCGTCGCGCGCCTCTGCCGCGCGGCGCTCGGCGGCCAATGCCTCGTCCGAGGGGACGAAGCGCAGACGCAGCGCCGTGCCGGGGGCTGCCTGCGCCACGCGCGGCAGGTCACAGGGCAGCACCGCCCCTATCCGCGGATAGCCACCCGTCGTCTGGCACTCGGACATCAGCACGAAGGGCGCGCCGTCGCCGGTGACCTGGATATCGCCCGGAACGATGGCCTCGGACAGCACCGTGAGGCCCGCGCGGCTGGCAAACCCGTCGCCATCGGGGGCGAGGCGCACGCCCATGCGGTTGCCGCGCGCGTCGCGGGTGAAGCGCGTCTCCTCGAACCGCGCCACCTCCTCGTCGGGAAACATCCCGGTCTGATAGCCCGCCACCACGCGGACCTCGCCGCCCGAAAACCGGTCGTCTGCGTCGAGGACAAGGCCGGTTTCTCTGCCCCGGTCCGGCCCCACGGGCAGGGTATCGCCTGCTGCAAGCGCCGCGCCGATCCCGGCGGCGAGATGGGCGGAGCGTGCGCCGAGAATTTCCGGGGTGGCGATACCACCGCCCACATGCAGATAGCCATAGACCCCGGCGGTGGCCGGGCCAATGGTGAGCCGGGCACCGGCGTGCAGCGGATGAGAGGCGTTCCACGCCAAGGCCGCGCCGTCGATGCTCGCGCGCATGGGCGCGCCGGTGAGGGCGATGCGAATGTCCTCGGTCGCCTCGAACGTGCCGCCCATCCCCGCCATTTCCAGCGCGGCGCTGTCAACCGCCTGCCCCAGAAGCGCCGCGCCCTCGTAAAGCGCCAACCGGTCCGCAGCGCCGCCGCGCGAGAGGCCATAGGCCAGGTATCCCGGTCGCCCGAGATCCTGAACGGTGACGCCTGGCCCGGCCTGATGCACGATCAGCGCGCGGCTCATCGGATCGCCTCGCAGGTGGCGCCGCCATCGGGGCCCGCGTCGCACAGGCGGTTATATGCCTCGCGCTCCACCGAATCAAAAATCACTTCGTCGCCGGGGCGCAGCACGAAGGGCTCTTCTGCCTCGGGGCGAAACAGGCGAAACCCCGTCTGCCCGATGTGCCGCCAGCCGGTCGGCGTCGAGACCGAAAACAGCACAAGCTGCCGGATCGCCAGCACCAGTGCGCCCACCGGAACCCGCTCTGTCAGCGCCTGCTGGCGCGGGATGTTCCAATGTTCCGGTAGCTCGCCCAGATAGGGCTGTCCGGGGGCGAAGCCGATGGTCTGCACCCGCACGCGCGTGCCCGCGATCTCGCGCGCGGCGGTCTCGGGCGAGAGGCCCGCCTCCTCCGCCGCCTCCTCCAGTTGTGGCGCGAGATCGGTGCCGTAGATCGTGGGGATGCGCCAGAGGCGGCGACCCTGCGGCAGATCGGCGCTGTACCAATCGCGGCTGTCGAGAAGCGCCTGCATCTCGCGCGCCACGGCGTCCGGATCGGCGTGCAGCGCATCGAGGCGCAGGAAGGTGGAGACGAGGGATGTAGAAGTCTCCGCCACACCCTCGGGGCTTTCCCGCTCCACCGCCGCGCGAAAGGCAAGCGCCGCGCGGTTGCCCGCCTCGCTCAGCCGGTCACCAAAGGAGACGAGCAGCCCGTCCAGCCCCACGCTCCCGATGCGGGGGAAGGTCACGTTGCCTGCGGAGCGGTCCGTATCGGTCACGTCAATCCTGTCCTTGCCTTGTCGCGCCTTGGTCTACTGCACCGCGTTCGGCAAAAACAGGGCGATCTGCGGAAAGGCGATCAGCAGCCCCGCCATCACCAGCATGGTCAGTGCGTAGGGTGCCGCGCCCACCATCACCTCTGACATGCGCCCGCCCTGCCGCGCGCCCTGCACCACGTAGAGGTTTAGGCCGACGGGCGGGGTGATGAGCGCCATCTCGATCAGCACGATCATCAGGATACCGAACCAGATCGGGTCGAACCCCTGCGCGACGACGAGCGGCACGACGATGGGGATGGTGACGACCATGAGCGACAGCGTCTCGATGAAGAAGCCGAGCACGATGTAGATGCCGACGATGACGAGGATCGTGCCCAGGGGCGAGAGGCCGAGATTGCCCAGCATGGATTGGAGTTCGTTGCCCAGCCCGGCGGCGGCGAGGGTGAAGTTCAGGAAAGACGCGCCGATGACCACGAGCATGATCATGGCGGTGATCTTGACGGTGCCCAAGAGGCTCTGGCCCAGCACGTCGCGGTTGAGGGTGCCGAAGAGCGCGGCAATGAGCAGCGCGCCGGCGACGCCCACCGAGGCCGCCTCGGTCGGCGTCGCCCAGCCCTTGTAGATCGAGCCGATGATCGCGGCGAAGAGCAGGATGATCGGGATCAGTTGGACGAGCGCGCGCAGCATCTCGGCCAGCGGAAAGATACGCCGCGTGCCGCCCAGCGACGGGCGCACGATGCAGATGAGCACGGTGACCACCATGAAGGCGAGCGCGAGGCCCACACCGGGGACGAGCCCCGCGAGAAACAGCTTGGGGATCGAGCTTTGGGTGAGGAAGCCGTAGACGATGAGGTTGATCGAGGGTGGGATCATGATGCCGAGCGTGCCGCCCGCCGCGATCGCGCCGGAGAACAGCCGCGGGTCGTAGCCCAGCTTTTCCGCCTGCGGCATGGCGACGGTGGCGACGGTAGCGGCGGTGGCAACCGAGCTGCCGGAGGTGGCCGAGAACATGGTCGCCGTGGCCACGTTGGCATGGACGAGGCCGCCGGGCAGCCAGCTCACCCAGCGGTCGAGCGCGGCGTAGGTGCGCGTGGCGATGCCGGAGCGCACGAGGATTTCGCCCAGGAGCACGAAGAAGGGGATAGCGATGAGCGTGGGGTTGTTGGAGGTGGACCAGACGAGATTGCCGAGGCCCCGGATCAGCGGGAAGGGCGTGAAGAAGATGTCGAGGCCAAAGCCCAGCAGGAAGAGCACGATGCCCACCGGGATCGAAAGGCTGAGCAGGCCAAGAAGGCCGAAGGTGGCATAGGCGATCATTGCGGGGCCTCCCCCTCACCCACCACGCCGATGGCGCGGTCGGCGGCATCGAAGCGGCCTTGCAGCACCAGAACGAGCGCCGCGGCGAATGTGAGCCACGCCATCAGAGCGAACCAGATCCAGCCCGCGAACCACGGCAGTTGCACCAGTGCGAGCGGCGTCTCCAGCGGGGTGTTGGCGCGCGAGGAATTGGCGAGCGAGCGTTCCACCACCGGCCACGCCTTGATCGCCACGAGGCTCACCGTGCCCGCCAGCACCAGCGCCGAAAAGAGGTCGAACATCGCCCGCACGCCCGCGCCGCCGCGCGTGCGCAGGATGTCGATGCGTACATGGCCCAGCTCTGTCAGCGCATAGCCCATGCCCCAGGCGGTGGCGATTGCCATGACATAGCCGCTGATCTCGTCGGTGCCGCCAAAGGATGCGTGAACCCGGCGCAGCGCGATGTCCGCCAGCACCAGCGCGGCGCAGGCCATGAGGCCCGCCCCCACCAGCACCGCGACCGCGCGGTTGATCCGGCGCAGCGCACCGAGGAGGGCCTCTGCCCTTGCCGCTGCGCCGGTCATGCTTAGTTCACCCCGGGGATGGTGACGCCGACGGTTTCGCCCACGCTGGCATTCCAGCGCTGCGCCCATTCGTCACCGGCGCGCTCGGCCCAGTCGGGCAGCACGGTATTCACCAGCACCTCGCGGGCGCGGTCGAAATCGGCGTCGGAGACCTCGACAAGGGTCATGTCGCGGGCCTCGCCCGAGGGGCACTCGCCATTGCCGGTGAGGCAGGCGATATCGTTGACCAGCGCATCCTGCGCCGTGGCCCAGGCGGGATCCTCGAACTCGGTCTCGATCTGCGATTCGATCAGCGATTGCGTCTCGGAATCGAGGCTGTTCCAGCGGTCAAGATTCATCGCCGTCACCACGCTGTCCCAGCCGCCAAGGGGGATGGGCAGCAGGTGGGTGGAGACCTCCCACCAGCCGGCGCTGTAGCCCGAGCCGGCCCCGGTGACGGCGCAATCCACCACGCCGTTCTGCAGCGCGCCGGGCACTTCGCCGAAGCTGACGTTGATGCCCTCGGCGCCCAGCGCCTCGAGGAATTGCGCGGTCATCCGGCCCGAGGCGCGGACCTTGAGACCCTCCAGATCGGCCAGTTCGGTGACGGGCGCGTTGCAGAACACCACCTGCGGCGGGTAGGGCGCGATGGCGAGAACGTGGGAGTTGAACCGGTCGTTGAAGATGTCCTCGACCATCGGGCGCGCGGCATCGACCATCGCGCGCGCCTCCTCGGCCGTCAGAGCCAGCAGCGGCACGTCGAGCCCTTCAAGCTCGGGCGCGTCGGCCACGGCGTAATCGGCCACGGTCATGCCCACGTCATAAACGCCCTGGCCCAGCAGGCGGAACACGTCGCCCACGCCGAGATTCATCTGGTTGTGGGTGGTGAGCGAGACGCTGATCTCACCGTTCGAGGCCTCGGGCAACGTCTCGGTCCAGAACGGCGCCTCGTATTGCTTGTGGAGCGGCAGGCTCGACCAGCTTCCGACCACTGACAATTCCTGGGCCGCTAGCGGCGTGGCGAGGATGGTGGTGGCGGTGAGGATTGCGGTGAATTTCATGGTCTCTCTCCTTGTCGGTTTATTGTCGGTATTCCGTCGGTTTTCCGTCGGGTCTTTCGGGTTACGCGGCCTGCGGTGCCAGCACGGGCACTTCGGCCTCTTCGGGAATGTCGGTGATCAGCATGTGGCCGGGGCGGTGGGTGATGCAGAGCGGCGGCGCGGCGGCCTCGATCGCCACTTGCGGCGTCACCCCGCAGGCCCAGTACACCGGCACATGATCGCCCTTGACCGGCGCGGGATCGCCCCAATCGGGGCGCGTGATGTCGATGATACCGATTTCCGCCGGGTCGCCCACATGCACCGGCGCGCCATGTGCGAGCGGGTAGCGGCGCGACAGTGCCACTGCCTCGTCCACGCGATCAGGCGGCAGGGCGCGCATGCTGACCACCATCCGCGCCGAGAACGGCCCGGCGGGCACGCAAGCGCGGTCGGTGCGGAACATCGGCACCGTGGTGTCATTCTCGACATGCCAGAGCGGGATGCCCGCCTGCATCAGCGCGTGCTCGAAGGTAAAGGAACAGCCAAGCGCGAAGGCCACCATGTCGTCGCTCCACAGATCGGTGATGTCGGTCACCGAGCGCTCAAGCCGCCCATGGCGATAGATGTTGTAGGCGGGTACTTCGCTGCGGATGTCGATATCGCGACCCAGCGTGCGCATCATCGCATCACCGGTATCCGACACGCCCACCAGTGGGCAAGGCTTGGGGTTGCGCTGGCAGAACCGCATGAAATCGAGCGCCATGTCGGCGGGGAGGATCACGAGGTTGGCCTGCAGATACCCGCGCCCGAGCCCGGCGGTGTGCCCGGCATAGCGCCCGGTGCGAATCGCGCCGCGCAGGGCGGGCAGATCGGTCCGTCTCAGATGATCGAAATCGGTGGTCACAGGGGCGCCTCCTTGAGCGACCCCGCCACCGTGACCGCGTCGAAGTATAAAATCAAATCGAATAAATTTGTCGGATGATATAGAAATTATCTATCGTTCATCCTGTCATCGAGCGTCGCGCGATACTCCTGTGCCACGTCGCGTGCCGCGTGCGCCGCGAATTCGACCATGTGGCTACGCGGCTCGGCCAGCCATGAGGCGGTAAAGCGCAAGGGCGGCGGCACCCAGCCGGGATGAAACTCGCGGATGCGCCCCGCCGCGACGTAATCCGCGCCCAGCGCGCGCGGCAGGGCGGCGATGCCCAGATCGGCCTCGACCAGCCGGAAACAGGCCGAGAGCGACGAGGAGGGAAAGATCGACACGTCGGGGCCGACATGCTCGTAGAGCAGTTCACGCAGCTCGCGGTAGGGGCGGGTGTTGCGCGCATAGGTCAGCACCGGACGGGTGAGATAGGCGCCCGGGTCTGCCTCGACCGGTGCCGAGGTGGCGACATACCATGCGAGATCGAAGCCCGGCAGCTCGATATTGTCTACCGTGTACTCGGAAATCGGCCCCAGCAGGATCGCCAGGTCGATCTCGCGGCCCAACAGGCGCTCGCGCAGGTCGAGCGAGATATCCACGTTGAACTCGATCTCCAGCCGGGGAAACCGGCGGTGCAGCCGGGCGATGAGATCGGGCAGCCAGCATTGCGCGATGGTTTCTGACACGCCGATCCGCAGATGCCGCTCCAGCGCCTCGGGGTCGATCACGTCCTTCTCGATCATCTCCTGCAATCGCTCGAACTTTTCGGCATAGACCAGCAGCCGCTCGCCCTGCTTGGTCAGCGTCATGCCACCGGCCTCGCGGTCGAACAGCGTGCCTTGCAGGCTGTCCTCGAGATTGCGGATGCGGGCGGTCACGGCGGGTTGCGTGAGGTTCAGGCTCACCGCCGCGCGCCGAACGCCCCCGGTCCGGACGACGGCAAGAAACGTGTGCAGATGGGCAAGGTTGAGCGGGGTCATACGCGGTGTCCTGTGCTGTCGCGTGGCCACCTGGGGTCGAAACTCAATCACCACGCACCACCGGTTTCAGCATAAAATCCGCCAGCGCAAGGCAATTCTGCGTAGGAAGGGTGGCCCCCTTTCAAGCAGAATTAACGTAGCGATGGCGGATTTTTGCGAAATCCCAAGGGGACGCGGCGCATTTTGGCCCTGGCCCCTGCGCGCGCGCCATGCCACGGCTCTCACGCCTCGGTGGAGAGCGCGTAGCCCGGGGGGGCGAGCGCGGTGACGCAGGTGATCGGCGCGCTGCCCAGCCAGGTGCCGCGCTCGATGACGAAGAGCGCATCGCCCGCCCGCGTACCCAGCAATTCGGCCTGTGCATCGGTGGCGTTCGCCGCCGAGAACCGCAGCGTGCAGCGGCTATAGGGACGGTGCGCGAGCAGCCATTCATTGGCGCTCTCACGGGTGAGATCCACGTCCACGATTTCGGGCACGGTGGCGAGACTGATCCAGCGGTCCTCGTACATGAAGGGCCGCCGGTCGGCGAGGTGCAGCGCCTGCGCGCGCAGCATCCGCTCTGGTGCTGCCAGGCCCATCGCGGCGGCGACCGAATGCGGCGTCTGCGTGATGTCGCGCGCCACGAGCTGATAGCCATATGCGCGCCCGGTCGCCTCGACCTCTTCGCGCGCAACGGGGATGTCAAAGGTGGCGCGGGTGACGGGCCGCGCCAGTACCCGGCTCCCGCCCTTGCGCTTGCGCTCTATCAGCCCGTCGTCGGCCAGTGCGCGCATGGCGCGCTGCACGGTGGCGCGGGCGCAGCCCAGTTGCTCTGCCAGGTCGGCGTCGCGCGGCAGCCGCGCACCGGGCGGATAGGCCCCCGACAGGATGCGCTCGTGGATGATCTCGCGCAGCGCGCGCCAGCCCTGCCGGTCGCTGCCTTTATCCGGGGCGCTCATGCCCGGGCCTCCAATTCCGCCATGACCACACGGAAGCGCGCACGGATCGTGTCGCGCCTGATGTGGCGGCCGTCGCGCACGACGTGGCGCCCGCCGCTCCACACATCCGTGACGCAGGCCGCACCGTGGCCTCCGAAGATGGCGGTGTCGAGCGCGGTGTCGCCGGTGCGGTTGCAGAGCCATTCGTTGTCGGTGGTGAGCGCCACGAGGTCGGCCAACGCCCCCGGTGCGATCCGCCCCGCGTTGCGCCCGCCCGCCTGCGCCCCACCCGCGAGCGCCGTGTCATAGAGCCGCCGACCGGTGGACACACCTTGCATGGCAAGCGCGGCGCGGCTGCGGTCACGCAGGCGTTGCGAATATTCCAGCGTGCGCAGTTCGTCGAAGAGCGCGATATGGACGTTCGAATCCGAACCGATCCCGGCGTGCCCCCCTGCCCCAAGGTGGCGCACCCCGTCGAAAATCCCGTCGCCGAGATTGGATTCGGTGATCGGGCAGAGCCCGGCGACCGCGCCGGTGGCGGCAAGGCGGGTCGTCTCTTCGGGCGTCATCTGCGTGCAATGAATGAGGCACCAGCGCGCGTCCACCGCGTGATTGTCGAGCAGCCATGTCACGGGTCTTGCGCCCCGGTGGGCCTGCACCTCTTCCACCTCGGCGACCTGCTCGGCCAGGTGCATGTGGACGGGGCCGCCGCCTGCCAGCGCCAGCGCCGCCGCCATGCCATCGGCATCCACCGCGCGCAGCGAATGCGGGGCCACGCCGATCCGGTCATCGGCATGGCCATGCGCCGCGACGTGCCGCGCCGCGCCCGCGTGGAGCCGTGCGAAGTGGTCCGGGTCGTTGCCGAACCTGCGCTGCCCGCCCGCGAGCGGGCGCGCGTCGCAGCCGCCCCATTGGTAGAGCACCGGCAGGAGCGTGAGACCGATCTCGGCCTGCTGCGCCGCCGCGACGATCCGCGCCGACATCTCGGCGGGGTCGGCGTGAGGCTGCCCCCCGGGGGCGTGGTGGAGGTAGTGAAACTCGGCCACCGCGCCATAGCCCGCCTCGAGCATCTCCATGAAAACCATCGCCGCGATGGCCTCCACCCGGTCGGGATCGAGCCCGCCCAGAAAGCGGTACATCTGCTGCCGCCATGTCCAGAACGTGTCCGCCGGATCGGGGCCGCGCGCCTCGGTCAGCCCCGAGATCGCCCGCTGAAACGCATGGCTGTGCAGGTTGAGCGGCGCGGGCAGGAGCAGGTCGAGGTGATGCGTGGCGCGGGCGGTCATGGGGCCAACGGACTCGATTCGCCCATCGTCACCGACCCGGATTTCGATGTCCCGCTGCCAGCCCTCCGGCATAAGGGCCTGACTTGCCGTGAGAATTTGCATGGCGCGACTCCGTTGACAAAATATGTGCATACATATTACTGTTAAATACGCTGATAATCAAGGACAGGTGTCATGACCGCGCCCCTTCTGCTCACCGATCTTCGCGCCGCCACCCTGTCGCCGGGCGGTGCCGCCTACGGCCTGATCGACGAGGCGGCCATCGCCATCGACGGCGGCGCGATCCGCTGGGTGGGGCCCGCCCAAGACCTTCCCGCCGGCATGGCAGGCTGGCCCACGCGCAGCCTTGGAGGTCGGCTGGTCACGCCCGCGCTGATCGATTGTCACACCCATATCGTGCATGGCGGCAACCGCGCCCGCGAGTTCGAGATGCGGCTGGAGGGGGCGAGCTATGAAGAGATCGCGCGCGCGGGGGGCGGTATCGTCTCTACGGTGAGTGCCACGCGGGATGCGGATGAGGCGACGTTGTTCGCCGAGGCGCTGACCCGCGTCGATGCGTTGATCGCCGAGGGCGTGGCGACGGTCGAGATCAAGTCGGGCTATGGACTTGATCGCGAGACGGAACTCCGGATGCTGCGCGTGGCGCGGCGGATCGGCGAGATGCGACCCGTGACCGTGGTCACGAGCTTTCTGGGCGCGCACGCGGTGCCCGCCGGGGAGGATGCCGACCGCTATATCGACGAGGTGTGCGTGCCCGCGCTGGACGCGGCGCATGCCGAGGGCCTCGTCGATGCGGTGGACGGGTTCTGCGAGGGGATCGCGTTTGACGCGACGCAGATCGCGCGGGTGTTTGATCGCGCGACGGCGCTGGGCCTGCCGGTCAAGCTCCATGCCGAGCAGTTGAGCCACATGGGCGGCACCGCGCTCGCCGCGCGCTACGGCGCGCTCTCAGTCGATCACGTGGAATACGCGACGGCGGCGGATGCCGAGGCGCTGGCGCGGGCGGGGTCGGTCGCTGTGCTGTTGCCCGGCGCGTTCTATACGCTGCGCGAGACGCAAATCCCGCCGGTGCAGGCATTCCGCGAGGCGGGGGTGGCGATGGCGGTGGCCACCGATCTCAATCCCGGATCGTCGCCTCTGGGTTCACTGCTGCTGGCGATGAACATGGCCTGCACCCTCTTTCGCCTGACGCCGGAGGAGGCGCTCGCCGGTGCCACGCGGCACGCGGCCCGCGCACTCGGGTTGCACGACCGGGGCGAAATCCGCGCCGGGCTGCGGGCCGATCTGGCGGTGTGGAACGTGGAGACGCCTGCGGAACTCTCCTACCGGATCGGCACCAATCCCCTGCACACCCGCATCGTCGGAGGACAATCGTGACCGAAACGCTCACTCCCGGGGCCACCACGTTGGCGCAACTGGAAATACTTTGGCGTGACGGGGATGCCGCGCGGCTAGACCCGGCGGCGCGCGAGGGGATCGGACGCGCGGCGGCGCTGGTCGAACGGGCGGCGCAGGGGGAGGCGGCGGTCTATGGCGTCAATACCGGCTTCGGCAAACTCGCCTCGGTCAAGATCGCGCCCGGGGACACCACGCAGCTTCAGCGTAACCTGATCCTGTCGCATTGCTGCGGCGTTGGTGAGGCGCTGGATGCCCCGACCACGCGGCTGATGATGGCGCTGAAGCTATTGTCATTGGGGCGTGGCGCGTCCGGTGTGCGGTGGGACATATGCGCGCTGATCGAGGGGATGCTGGCCGCCGGTGTCGTACCGGTTATCCCGGCGCAAGGCTCGGTCGGCGCATCGGGCGATCTGGCCCCGCTCGCGCATATGGCGGCGGTCATGATCGGCGAAGGCGAGGCGGTATACGAGGGCGAGACGCTGCCGGGCGGCGTGGCGCTGTCGCGGGCGGGGCTCGCCCCCGTGGTGCTCGGCCCCAAGGAGGGGCTGGCGCTGATCAACGGCACGCAGTTTTCCACAGCCTGCGCGCTGGGCGGGCTGTTTGAGGCGATGACGCTCACGCGCGGGGCGGTGGTGACCTCGGCGCTCTCGACCGACGCGATCATGGGCTCGACCGCGCCGCTGCACCCGATGATCCACGATCTGCGCGGGCACCAAGGGCAGATCGACGTGGCCGCTGCGATGGCCACGCTGATGGAAGGCAGCGTCATTCGCGAGAGCCACCGCGAGGGTGACACCCGGGTGCAGGACCCCTATTGCATCCGCTGTCAGCCGCAGGTGACGGGTGCGGCGCTCGACCTCATGCGCTGGGCCGCGCGCACGCTGGAGGTGGAGGCCAACGCGGTGACGGATAATCCGCTGGTGCTGACCGATGACGGCGCGATCCTGTCGGGCGGGAATTTCCATGCTGAACCGGTGGGATTCGCCGCCGATACGATGGCGATGGCGATTTCCGAGGTGGGGGCCATCGCGCAGCGGCGCGTGGCGCTGATGGTCGATCCGACGTTGTCTTTCGACCTGCCGCCGTTCCTCACGCCCGATCCGGGGCTGAATTCGGGCCTGATGATCGCCGAGGTGACGACCGCTGCGCTGATGAGCGAGAACAAGCACCTGGCGCATCCCTGCACCATCGACAGCACGCCCACATCCGCCAACCAAGAGGACCACGTGAGCATGGCCGCACATGCGGCCTACCGCCTGCGGCGGATGACGCGGAACCTGTCAGTGATCCTCGGTGTCGAGGCGATCTGTGCCGCCCAAGGCATCGAGGCGCGCGCGCCGTTGGTGACGTCAGAGCCGTTGCGGGATGCGGTGGCCTGCCTGCGCGAGCGGGTGCCGAGCCTTGGGGTGGATCGCTACATGGCCCCCGATCTGGAGTCCGCCGCCGCGCTGATGCGCGAGGGCGCGCTGGTGCGGGCCGCGGGGCTGGAGTTGGCGGTATGATCGAGGTGGTGCGGGGCCATGGTTCGCTGGTGCTGGGCCTGCCACATACGGGGGTGTATGTGCCGCCGGAGATAGAGGCGCGGCTGAACGAGACGGGCCGGGCGCTGGCCGATACCGATTGGCATATCGAGCGGCTTTACGATGGGCTGGTCGAGGGCGTGACGACGGTGCGCACGCGCGCGCATCGCTACGTGATCGACGTGAACCGCGCGCCCGACGGCGAGACCCTCTATCCCGGGCAGAACACAACGGGGCTGGTGCCGCTGACCGATTTTGATGGCCTGCCGATCTGGCAGGATGGGGAAGAGCCGGACGCAGCGGAGGTGGAGGCGCGGCGAGCGGCGTATCACGCGCCCTACCACGCCGCGCTGGCGGCGGAATTGGAGCGCGTGCGTGCGCGGCACGGCTTTGCCATTCTTTACGATTGCCATTCCATACGCTCACGTATCCCATTCCTCTTCGACGGCACGCTGCCCGATCTGAATATCGGAACCAACGGTGGTACGACCTGCGCGCCGGGGATCGTGGAGGCGGTCGAGGCGGTCTGCCGCGCGGCGCACGGATATACGAGTGTCACCGATGGCCGCTTCAAGGGCGGCTGGACGACACGCCATTACGGACGCCCCGGCGAGGGGCTGCACGCCATCCAGATGGAACTGGCGCAGAGCACCTACCTCGCCGCCGAGACGCCACCGTGGGCCTATGACGCGCGCCGCGCCGAACGCCTGCGCTCCACACTGCGCCCCATCTTTGATACCCTGTCGGACTGGAGACCGTGATGACCGATCCCCGCAAGAACACCCGCGATGTCTATCCCCCCACCGGCCCAGAGCTGAACGCCAAGAGCTGGCTGACCGAGGCGCCGCTGCGGATGCTGATGAACAACCTGCACCCCGACGTGGCCGAGAACCCGCACGAGCTGGTCGTCTATGGCGGCATCGGGCGCGCGGCGCGGACATGGGCGGATTTCGATTGCATCGTCGAGAGCCTGAAGGACCTAGAGGCCGACGAGACGCTGGTGGTGCAGTCGGGCAAGCCGATTGCCATCGTCAAGACACACGCCGACGCCCCCCGGGTGCTGATCGCCAATTCCAACCTCGTGCCGCATTGGGCCACCTGGGACCATTTCAGCGAATTGGACCGCAAGGGGCTGATGATGTACGGGCAGATGACCGCCGGGTCGTGGATCTATATCGGGTCTCAGGGCATCGTGCAGGGCACCTACGAGACCTTTGCCGAGGCGGGGCGGCAGCATTACGGCGGTGATCTGACGGGCAAGTGGATCCTGACCGGGGGCCTTGGCGGCATGGGCGGCGCGCAGCCGCTGGCCGCCGTAATGGCCGGCGCCTGCTGTCTGGCGGTGGAGTGCAACCCCGACAGCATAGATTTCCGCCTGCGTACGCGATACGTGGACGAGCGGACCGATAGTCTCGACGAGGCGCTCGCCATGATCGAGCGTTGGACCAAGGCGGGCGAGGCGAAATCCGTGGGCCTTCTCGGCAACGCCGCCGATGTCTTCCCCGAGATTTACCGGCGCGGCATCCGGCCCGATATCGTCACGGACCAGACGAGCGCGCATGATCCGGTCAACGGCTACCTGCCGCAGGGCTGGAGCATGGCGGAGTGGCGCGAGAAGCGCGAGAGCGACCCGAAGGCGGTGGAGCGCGCGGCGCGGGCAAGCATGAAGACCCATGTCGCCGCGATGGTGGATTTCTGGAACGCAGGCGTGCCGACCCTCGATTACGGCAACAATATCAGGCAGGTGGCGCTGGATGAGGGGTTGGAGAATGCCTTTGCTTTTCCCGGCTTCGTGCCCGCCTATATCCGGCCGCTGTTCTGCCGGGGCATCGGCCCGTTTCGGTGGTGTGCGCTGTCGGGCGACCCGGAGGATATCTACCGCACCGACGCCAAGATGAAGGAACTGTTCCCCGAGAATACCAAGCTGCACAATTGGCTCGACATGGCGCGCGAGCGGATCGCCTTTCAGGGCTTGCCTGCGCGGATCTGCTGGATCGGGCTGGGCGACCGGCACCGCGCGGGGCTGGCGTTCAACGAGATGGTGGCGAGTGGCGAGTTGAGCGCGCCGGTGGTGATCGGGCGCGACCATCTCGATTCCGGTTCGGTCGCCTCGCCCAACCGCGAGACGGAGGCGATGAAGGATGGCTCGGATGCCGTGTCCGACTGGCCGCTGCTCAACGCGCTGGTGAACACCGCCTCGGGCGCGACCTGGGTGAGCCTGCATCACGGCGGCGGCGTGGGCATGGGATTTTCGCAGCACGCGGGCATGGTGGTGGTGGCCGATGGCACGCCAGAGGCGGCGAAACGGCTGGAACGGGTGTTGTGGAACGACCCGGCGAGCGGGGTCTGGCGACACGCGGATGCGGGCTACGAGGACGCGCTCGCCTGTGCCAGAGAACACGGGCTGCGCCTGCCGCGCATCCTCGGGTGAGGTCTGTCATAAATCTGTCACATCGTCGTTACATTACCCTGACGCGCGTGCTATGCCGATTGCATCCGGCGGCGGTAGGGAGCAGGTTATTCCTCCGCGCAAATCAACGCGATATGGAAGGTCGGTTTGGATAGCCCCAGTCTCACCGTGTTTTTTCTACAGATTGCAGGGGCCGCAGCGCTGCTGATCTGGTCGGTGCGTCTGGTGCGCACCGGGGTCGAGCGCGCCTTCGCGGCGCGGTTGCGCCTGTGGCTGCGCCGGTCGGGGCAGAGCCGCCTGCTCGCAGCAATTACGGGAGGCGGCTGCGCGATGGCGCTGCAAAGCTCGACCGCCGTTGCCATACTCGTGGCCAATTTCGTCGCGGCGGGGGCCGTGCCGGCGGCGGCGGGGCTGGCGATGGTGCTCGGTGCCGATCTTGGCTCGGCGCTGGTGGCCAAGCTGCTGATGGTACGGCTGTCCTGGCTGATTTCGGTGCTGTTGCTCGTGGGCGTTGTGCTGTTCCTGCGTGGGCGACAGAGGCGCGTGCGCCAGACCGGGCGCATCCTGATCGGGCTAGGGCTGATTTTCGTGTCCCTGGACATGCTGCGCATGGCGACCTCGCCGCTTCTCGACAGCGCGGCGGCGGGCGCGGCGATGCAGTATCTGGCGCGCGACACGCTCTCCGCCTTCGTGATCGGTGCGCTGTTCGCATGGCTGGTACATTCCTCGGTCGCTGCGGTGCTGCTCTTCGTGACGCTGGTGGCACAGGGATTGATGCCGCTCGCGGCGGCGATCGCGCTGATCCTCGGCGCGAACATGGGCGGCGCGGCGATCGCGGTGGTGCTGACACTGGCCGCACAGCCCGAGGCGCGCCGTGTCGTCATGGCCAATCTCGTGCTGCGGGGCGGGGCGGCCGGCCTCGTGCTGGCCGTACTCACCGCGCTACAGCCACCGCTCGACTGGCTGGGCGCGTCGCCGGTCACGCAGGCGATCAACCTGCACATCGCGTTCAATCTCGGGCTTCTCCTGTTCTGCCTGCCACTGGTGACGCTGGCCGACCGTCTGGCCCGGCACCTCGTCAACGCCCCGGGCGCGCCATCGGGGCTGGTGCACATGACCGCGCTAGACCCCGCCGCGCTCGACACACCCGACCGCGCCCTCTCGTGTGCCATGCGCGAGGTGATCCGCATCGGCGAAACCGTCGAGACGATGCTGCGCCCGGTGCCAAAGCTGTTCGAGCATTGGGACGAGGCCGGGGCACAGGCGGTGACCGACAGCGCCGAGAGCGTGCGCAAGCGCCACCTCGAGACCAAGCTCTACCTCGCGCAGCTCAACCGCGCGGGCCTCGATGCCGAGCGTAGCCAGCGCGCGATGGACCTGTCAGGGATCGCCGCGCATTTCGAAGCCGCGAGCGACACGATCGCGACCTCCATGCTGGGGCTGGCGCAGCGGCTTCACCGCGAAGGTGTGCATTTCTCGCGCCCCGGCTGGGAGGAAATCTGCGACTTCCACGACCGCGTTCTGGCCAACGCGCAGCAGGCGCTGGCGCTGATGATGTCGCAGCATCCCGACGACGCACGCGATCTCGTAGCTGAAAAGGACACGATCCGCGATATCGAGGCACGTCTGCAGCGCGCCCATCTTGGGCGGCTTCGCGAGGGGCTGACCGAAAGCATCGAGACCAGCAACATCCACCAGGAGACGTTGCGCTCGCTCAAGCAGGTCAACACCGCCTTTACCATGGTGGCCTACCCGATCCTGACCGAGACAGGCGATCTGCTGTCGAGCCGCATGTCCAACCGCGCCTGAGCGCGCCTGCGGCTGGCGCGCGAAGCCCGAGGTCAGGCGCTGTTGCGCATGAGCCGTGCGCGCCGGTTGGCGTAGCGTTGCTGGTTGGGGGCGATTTCGGCAGCGCGGTCGAGGGCGGCGATCGCTGCCGCCTCGTCGCCATCCGCGCGGCACAGATCGGCGAGGCGGGCGTGCAGTTCGGCGGTGCTGTCATCCATCTCCGCCGCGCGCTCCATCGCCGCGCGCGCCGCCGCCGCATCGCCCGCCGCGCGATGTATCTGCCCCGTCAGGTAGTGCCAGAAGGCATGATCCGGCGCCATGGCGCGGCACGCCTCGATTTCCTTGAGCGCGCCGGCGTGATCGCCCCCGAGCGACAGGATTTCCGCCTGCCGCTTGGCAATGAGGGGTGCGTCGGGGTTGGCTGCGCGGGCCTCGGAGTTGCGCGCCAACGCCGCCTCTATCCGGCCCATCCGCGCGTCGAGAAGCGCGCAGAAACTGTCGGGTAGCGTGCCGGGGACGTCTGCGCGATGCTCGGCGATTGCTCGCTGAAGACGCGTCATCGCGTGGTGATCCTCGAGTAGACGGCGCGCTTTTCCGTCCATAGCGAACCAAGGCCACTCAAGTACGAGAGTCGAGAAATCCATTGCTCGCCTATGCAGCAGCTTGTTTTGTTGCAACAGCATATTTCCAGGTTGATACCAAGGGACGCGCAGTAGGGACAATGTGTCCGAATCGAATGGCAGCACCGCACCCGGGCGGAGGCGCCTACGTCTAATCATGAACGTGCCTACAACGAGAACATCAGGCAGAAGTGGCTTCTGCCAGAAGGCGCGCAAGAAGGAGCGCCGCGCTAGCTTGCGCCGCCCGAGTGCCCCCAGCACATGGGCACGGATTGCCAGTCCGGAGATAGCGTTTTCTTTCCATTGTTTCTTATCAGTTATCGCGCGATTAATGTGCGACAACGCACTTTCCCATTTGTAAAGATAGATGCTGTTAATACCAAGCAGAAGCGGCAGGAAGGCATTGTCGGCACCTGCCTCAAGGATCTGCTCACCCAACTCATCTACGGTACTCTCAAGACCAAGTTCTTGCAGCCGACGGGCTAGTTTAACATAGACATGCGCGGCCTCGCTCGGGGTGATGAATTCCGACACGCCGCGACCGAACCGCTCCAGCAGGCGCTCGTAGGCGGCCTCGCGCTCGGGCACGCTCATGACCTCATGAAAGCACTTGCGCTCCTGCCCGCTCAGGCGTGCGGCGGCGCGGCTGAAGGCGCTGATCGGCGGCGCCACGATCTCGCTGGCGCGGGACATGGCGTAAAGCTCGAGGAAATCGCGCTGCACCGGCTTGCAGTCGGAGAGGTCCACCAGATCATCGATCCGCGCCACCTGTGCGTGCGCGGCGGTGAAGCGGGCGATGCTCTCGGGCTGATCGGAAAAGACCAGCGCGCCGGCATCGGCGTTCTTTTCGAGGTAGGCCGAGTAAAGCTCGTCCGGCTCGATCTTGGCGGGCCATTCCTTGTGCTTCCACGGCTCTTCGTTGAGGATGTCGCCGCGGCGGATGTGATAGGCGATGGTGCGACCGCCCTGCGCGGCCATCGCCGCCTCGATCGCTGCCATGTGGCGCGCGACCACCGGGTTGAACCCGATCCGGGCGATGAAGCCGCGGAACCGCCCGCGCAGATCGCCGCCATCTTCCCACGGAAATTCCACGATCTCGAAACCCTCGTCGAGCAGCACATGCCCCCCGCCCGCGAGATGCGCCGCAAGCCGGTCGGGCGTGCGGTCCTTCAGAAAGGTTCGGAGCGGTTCGGTCTGCGCATCCAGCGCCTCGAAATCGGCGTTGTCGATGAAATGCCGCTTGATGAAGTCCGGGGCAAAGAGATCGGCGGGCGTGTCGAGCTTGGGCGCCATTGCCCCGCGCGGGAACCAGTTGATGCGGAAATCGGTGCCGTAATCCTCGGCCAGACGAATGCTGTTGAGCATCATCAGCAGCCGCGCGCCAAGCTGATCCTTGCGCAAACCGATGAACAGGCCGCGGCCCGGATCGGCAGCATTGTCGGGAGCATTCGACATAAAACAACCTTTTCCCGTTGTGGAAAACTCTATACACTCAAGGGAAACAGTCGCAAGCGCTCCCGCTGCCGGGCAGTGGCGAAGGAGTAGGTCGGTTCATGCCAGCAGCAGGGTCCAGGCTAGTGCTGAGCACCTCTCTGGTGCGCCCCACCTCCGCCTTCCTGGAATGGCTGGCCTGGCACCGAATGCTGGGGGCAAGCATCGTCAACGTGCTGATCGACCGCAGGCAGGCCACCGCACACCCCCTTTTGAATGCGCTGGAGACGGCGGGGCTGGTGCGGATCGTGCCGGTGGGCGTCGATCCCGACATGAAGGAAGAGCCGCACAATTCCGCCCTGCGGGCAGGCGGCATCGAAGGTGCGGAGAGTGGTGGCTATGGCCTCTTTCTCGGACCGGACGAGTATTTCCGCATCCACAGTACGGCACAGACCATCCCCTCGCTGATGCACGGGGCCGGGGGGGCGGACGTGCTGTCGGTGCCGGTCTGCGAGGCGGGGACCGGGGGGCACGAGCATCACGCGCCGGGCGCGGTGCTGCACTTGGCGCGCCCGGTGGCCGCGCCGGGACCGGGCGCGCCGTTGCGCAGCGTGGTGCGGCTGGGCCTCTTTTCGGCACGCACCCCCGAGGTGCCGGTGGGGCCGGTCACGGGTGGCGGGCCGATCAAATGGGTAGACGGCGACGGCAAGCCCCTGCCCGAGCCCCATAGCCGCGTGGCCTGGGCACGGTCCGGGCATGGCGGCGCGATGGCGCGCGCATCGGTCCTGCGCATCGCGGCACCCACCACGGAAGCGCTGCTGCTGCGCGCGCAGCACCTGCCGCCCAAGCAACAGCCCGGCCCCGAGGCAATGCTTGCCCGCCTCGCCGATCTGGCGGCGATCGACGGGCCGCCGCACGCGATCGGGCCACGCGCCGCGGCGCTGGAGGCGCAGATCGCCGAAGTGATGGCGCTGCCCGGGGTGGCAGACGCGCAAGCCGCGCTCGAGGCCGAGGAGCGCGAGACGCTGGCGAAGATTCTTCCCGCGGCGGCCCCGCCCCCCGCCGCAGAGCGCCACGTCCCCGAGACAGAGAGCGCGGGCGAGGCGCAGGATGCCGCTTCCCCCGAACCCGCGCTGCCCGAGTGGTTCGCCGAGATCCATACCGGCGGCGACCGACAGGGCTTTTACACCCGGCTCGAACATCACGCGGTCATGTGCATCCGCCGCGATCCCGCGCGGCTTGTCGTGACCTTCGACAACCTCTCCAATGTCAACGACCTCTCGCCCGGGCGCGAGCCCTGGGCCTATCGCTTCGTGCGAGAAAACGGCTGCTCGCACCTGTCGATCATGGCGCGGCGCAAGGACTGGTACCGCTGCCCGCAACTCATCGCGTATCTCGAAAAGCTCAGCGATGACGGGCTGTTCGCGGAGTTCGACAAGGTCTGGCTCACCGGCACCTCAATGGGCGGTTTCGCGGCGCTGGCCTTCTCGTCGCTCGCACCCGGCGCCACGGTCATCAGCTTCAACCCGCAGACCACGCTCGATGAAGCGCTCGTGCCGTGGGAAGAGCGGTTCGGCATGGGGCGCGCGCGCGACTGGTCCCTGCCGCATTCCGATGCCGCCTTCGAGATCGACGAGGCGGAACGCGTCTTCGTGCTCTACGATCCGTTCTTCCCCCCCGACCGCCGCCACGTCGAGCGGCTGGAGGGTGACAACGTCACCCCGCTCAAGACATGGTGTTCGGGGCATTTTTCGCCGGTGTTCCTGCGCCGGGCCAACCTATTGAAGCCGGTCATGCAGCACGCGCTCGACGGGACGCTGACGCCCTCGGTGTTCTATACGCTCTACCGCGAGCGCCGCCTCCTGCCGTGGTATCGCAAGGCCTTGCAGACCAACCTTCAGGAGCGCGGGCACGATCGGCTCGCGCGCATCGTCAGTCCTGCTTTCCGCAAGATCAAGCGCGAGGCCGCCGAATGACCGCGCCGCAGGATTTCGCAGCCGCGCTTCCCGCGCCCGCCCTCGGTGGCAGCCATGTCATCATGACCACGATGAAGAACGAGGGGCCGTTCATCCTCGAATGGGTGGCGCACAACCTCGCCATCGGGTTCACCGGCTTCGTCATCTTTACCAATGATTGCGAGGACAGCACCGACCTGATTGCCGACCGGCTGACCGAGCTGGGCTATGCCAGCCACCGACCCAACGATGTGTCGGACGGGTCGCCGCCGCAGCACAAGGCGCTGCGCCGTGCCACCGCGCATCCCTGGGTGCGCGAGGCCGAGTGGCTGATGTGCCTCGACGTGGACGAGTTCATCAACCTGCGCGAGGGGCTGACGACCCTGCCGGAGATGATGTCCGCCATGGGCGATTGCGATGCGGTGTCCTTCGTGTGGAAGCTCTTTGGCTGCGGCGGGGTCGAGGGCTACGAGGATCGCCCGGTGACCGAGCAGTTTACCCTCGCCGATATCGAGGACGATCCCGCCAACGGCCGCGCCACGGGTTTCAAGACCCTGTTTCGCAACAACGGGCTTTTCCGCAAGTACAACCCCCACCGCCCCAAGGGCGTGCCCGAGGATCGCGAGGGGGATGTGCGCTGGTCCGATTGCGGCGGCAACCTGCGGGAGATGAGCCAAGTGGGATGGCGCGCCTGGCCCGGCTTCAGCCACCGCTTCGCGCGGCTGCACCACTATTCGGTGCGCTCCATCGACAGCTTCCTGGTGAAGCGCGACCGCGGGCGCACCAACCACATCGCCCGCGAGCAGACCGAGCATTACTGGTCCGACATGAACGTGAACCGCACCGAGGATCGCAGCATCGCGCCCCATGCCACGCGGATGCGTCCCATCCTCGACGCGCTCCGCGCCGATCCGGTGCTTGGCCCGCTTCATGCCGAGGCCTGCGACTGGCACCGCGCCAAGATCGCCGAATTACGCGGTCGCCCCGGCTGGGACGAGTTCCGCGACTGGCTGCGCGAGAACCGGATCGTCACGACAAGTGACATAAAAACACGGGATTACTGAGCGAGAGACGCTCTCGGAACGTGGGAGCATCTGCCAGGATCGACGGCCCGATTGTATATCGAACGCGAACGGTAACCCAACGCATACCAATCGCCGCTTGGCCGGGACCACTCAGGTGGATTTCTTGTAGAGCCGCGTGAGATCGAAGATATCATCCAGTTCCTCGAACCGGGCGCGGGTGTCGGTCCAGGAGGTCTCCTGCACCGCGGCGATCAGTGCCTCCAGCAACATCATGGCGGAGATGTTTGAATCCCAGGCCGACGGAATCTCGCCCCAGCAGTTGAATATCTGGTCGGCGATCTTGCTCACCGGCGAGGTCCACTGATCGGTGATCAGGATCACGGTCACGCCACGATCCTTGGCCAGTTCAGCCAGCCGCAGGAGGTTCGTCTCATAGCGGCGGATATCGAACATCAACAGAACGTCGCCGCGCGTCATGTCCAGCACGTAGTGCGGCCAGGTGGCGGCCGATGAGGTCATATGCGTGACCCGCGGGCGAATCGCCTGAAGATGGGTAAAGGCATACTCCGCCAGCGCCCGGGTCACCCGACCGCCGACGACGAATAGCTGCCCATCGCAATCGGCCATGCGGTGCACCGCGGCGTCGAAGCGTCCGGTGTCCACATGCGACAATGTCTGGCGCATGTTCTGCATCACCGCATCGGCGAAACGGTTGAGGATATGCGATTCCGGCGCTTCGGATGCCCAGCGCTCGCGCTTCTTCACCGGGCCCGAGACGGTCGCCTCCAACTCGTCGCGAAGCACCTGGTGGAACTGTGGAAAGCTCTGGAAACCCAGCTTCTTGACCATCCGCGCAACCGTCGGGGTCGAAACGCCGGCATTCGCGGCCACGATCGTGATCGAGGCCAGCCCCGCCGCCGGGTAATTCTCGAGCAGCGCATTGGCGAGCTTGCGCTCGGACTGGGTGAGCTGATCGTATTCCGTGCGTATCAGATCGCGCACTGTCTTGGTCGGCTCGGGCATTGTGGCGTTCCCGTCTTGCCCCCATGCAATCACTGCGCCCGCGCCTCGCACAAGATCCGTGCATCGGGGACGGCCATGAAATTCTCTTCTGAAGATATATTGACAGAACAAAAAAATACAGAAAATAATTGAACAAAACTCGGGGGGGTGTCTTGACCACTGCCAGCAACGCGAATTTCGGACCGGCCGCAGATGTCATCAACCCCGATGGCACGGGCGATGTCGTGCTGATCTGCGAACACGCCTCGAACGCGATTCCCGCACCGCTGAACGGCCTTGGCCTGACCGACGAGGTGCGCGGCAGCCATGTCGCCTGGGATCCGGGCGCGCTGGGCGTGGCGCGGCACTTGTCGCGGGCGCTGAACGCGCCGCTGATCGCCGGACGGGTGTCGCGGCTGGTCTATGATTGCAATCGCGCGCCCGAGAGCCCCAGCGCCATGCCCGCGCAGACGGAGAGGGGCGACATTCCCGGCAATGCGGGGCTGGACGCCGCGGCACGCGCGGACCGCCTCGCCGCCGTGTATCGCCCGTTCTGCGCGGCGGTCAGCCGGGTGCTGGATTCCCGCGCCGCGCGCGGTGCCCGCTCCGCGCTGGTCACGATCCACAGCTTTACGCCAGTGTTCCACGGCCAGCCCCGGGACGTGGAAATCGGCATCCTGCACGACAGCGACAGCCGGCTCGCCGATGCCATGCTCGCGGCGGCCGACGCCCTGCCCGGGCGCGACATCCGGCGCAATGCCCCCTATGGCCCCGGGGACGACGTGACCCACAGCCTTGGGCTGCACGGCGTCGCACGCGGGCTACCCAACGTGATGATCGAGATCCGCAACGACCTGCTGGCCGACACGCGCGGCGAGGAACGGATGGCCAGTGAAGTGAAGCGCCTGCTCGACCCCGCGCTGATGGTCGAATCGGTCTGGTCGCGGGAGGGAGCCCATGCCTAGGCTTGTTCGCGCCTATGTCCGCGGTGTTGACCGGGTGAACCGGGCGCTCGGCCGGTGCGCGATGTATCTCATCTTCGTGCTGATCGGCATCCTGCTGTGGTCCTCGGTCTCGAAGACGTTCTTTCTGCCCTCGCTCTGGACGCTCGAAATGGCCCAGTTCACGATGGTGGCGTATTACATCCTCGGCGGCCCCTACTCGATCCAGCTTGGCTCCAACGTGCGCATGGATCTCTTCTACGGCCAATGGTCGCCCCACACGCGGGCCTGGGTGGATGCGTTCACAGTGTTGTTCCTGCTCTATTTTCTCGTCGTTCTACTGCTCGGAGGCCTCGGGTCGATGGCCTATTCCCTGGGTTATTTCGGCATGACGCCGTCGGAATTCTACGGCGCGCTGATCTCGTCCTTCTTCAGCGACGGACTGTCCGGCGTCGGCGAGATTGTGGGCCGCATGGAACGGAGCCCGACCGCCTGGCGCCCCTATCTGTGGCCCATAAAGCTGGTGATGTGCATCGGCATCGTGATGATGATCCTTCAGGCCAGCGCGGAATTCTTCCGCGATATCGGCCGCATTCGCGGAGAAGAAATCTGATGGCGCACGAGATGATCGCGCTGGTGATGTTCGCGGGCATGATGCTGATGCTCATGACCGGGCAGCGGGTCTTTGCCGCCATCGGGTTCGTCGGCGCCCTGGCCGGGGTCCTGTTGTGGGGCACGGGTGGCGTCACGATCCCGTTCTCGGCGGCGATGAAGCTGATGAAGTGGTATCCGCTGCTGACGCTGCCGATGTTCATATTCATGGGCTATGTGCTGTCGGAAAGCCGCATCGCCGACGACCTCTATCGCATGTTTCACGTCTGGATGGGGCCGGTACGCGGCGGGTTGGCGATCGGTACGATCGGGCTGATGGTGCTGATCTCGGCGATGAACGGGCTGTCCGTGGCCGGCATGGCGATCGGCGCGACCATCGCCCTGCCCGAGTTGCTGCGCCGCGGCTATGACAAGACCATGGTCACCGGTGTAATTCAGGCCGGGTCCAGCCTGGGCATCCTCGTGCCACCCTCGGTGGTGCTGGTTCTGTACGCGATGATCGCGCGCCAGCCGGTTGGCCAGTTGTGGCTGGCGGGGGCGCTGCCCGGCCTGATGATGGCGGGCCTCTTCATCCTCTACATCGCGCTGCGCTGCCGGATTCAGCCGGAACTGGGTCCGGTTCTGCCCGCGGCAGAGCGCGAAGGCATTTCCCGGCGTGAGAAGATCCGCCTGCTGGGCGCGGGCATCCTGCCGCTGGTCATATTCATGACGATGATGGTCCCCTTCGTGAACGGCTGGACCTCGCTCGTCGAAAGCTCGGCCATCGGCGCGATGACGGCGTTCTTGGCAGCGGTGGTGAAGGGCCGCATGACACGCGAGGTCTTCGAGAACTCGGTGCGCAGCACGCTGGCCATATCCTGCATGTTCATGTGGATCATCCTGGCGGCACTGGCCTTCGGCGCGATCTTTGACGGGCTGGGCGCGGTGCGCGCGATCGAGGGGGTGTTCACCAATTTGGGCCTCGGCCCCTGGGGGATCCTGATCCTGATGCAGCTCAGCTTCATCGTGATGGGCACGTTCCTCGACGATACGGCCATGCTGGTCATCGTTGCGCCGCTCTATGTTCCGCTGGTCGATCAACTCGGTTTCGACCTGATCTGGTATGGCGTGCTCTACACGATCACCACGCAGATCGCCTACATGACGCCGCCCTTCGGCTACAATCTTTTCCTGATGCGGGCGATGGCGCCGCCGGAAATCGGCCTCAAGGACATCTACCGCTCGATCATTCCGTTCGTTCTGGTGATGGCGCTGGCGCTGGCGCTGGTGATGGTATTTCCGCAAATCGCGCTGTGGCTGCCCGGGCAGGTCTACGGAAACTAACCCAGAACCCCGATAAAACGGGGCCTCAACCAATAGGAGAGAGAAAATGACGACGACAAGACGCAAGTTCATCGCGAGTGCCGGTGCCGGTGCGGTTGGCGCTTCGCTCGCCGCGCCCGCGATCGCGCAATCCAGGATCACGTGGCGCATGCAGACCTATGCCGGCGCCGCGCTGGCCGAGCATGTGGTCAAGCCCGCGATCGACAAGTTCAATGCGATCGCCGGCGACGAGATGCAGATCGAGCTCTACTTCGCGGATCAGCTGGTGCCCACGGGCGAGCTGTTCAGCGCCATGCAGCGCGGCACGATCGACGCGGTGCAGTCGGACGACGATTCGATGGCCTCGCCCACGGCGGTGCGGGTCTTCGGTGGCTACTTCCCCTTCGGCACGCGCTATTCGCTGGATGTGCCGGTGTTGTTCAACCAGTATGGCCTGAAGGAAATCTGGGAAGAGGAATACGCCAAGGTCGGGGTCAAGCATATCTCGGCCGGGTCCTGGGACCCCTGCCATTTCGCGACCAAGGATCCGATCCGCAGCCTGGCTGACATGAAGGGCAAGCGCATCTTCACCTTCCCGACCGCCGGACGCTTCCTGTCGCAGTTCGGCGTGGTGCCCGTCACCCTGCCATGGGAGGATATCGAGGTCGCGGTGCAGACCGGCGAGCTCGACGGTATCGCCTGGTCGGGCATCACCGAGGACTACACGGTGGGCTGGGCCGACGTGACCGATTATTTCCTGACCAACAATATCTCGGGGGCCTGGATCGGTCACTTCTTTGCCAACATGTCGCGTTGGGAGGAGCTTCCCGACCGGCTCAAGACGCTGCTGACGGTCTGCATGGAGCAGTCGCACTACTACCGTCAGTGGTGGTACTGGGGCGGTGAGGCAGGGCTGCGCGTGAATGGCGAGAAGATGAAGCTGACCACGATCCCCGACGAGGAATGGGAGACCGTGGAAAGCGCCGCCCAGACGTTCTGGAACGAACTCACCGAAGGGGACCCGGTCCGCGAGAAGGTGGTCGGCATCATCCGCGAGTACAACGAGGTCATGCGCCTCGCCGGCCGGCCGTATCGCTACGGCTGAGGCCCTCGCACCACCCACCAACCTGGGATGCCCCGGCCCCATGCCGGGGCATCCGCACAGATGATCGAACCCGACAGGACAGGATCCGCCCCATGCCCGCGCCTCTGACATTCGAAACTCTCAAGGAAAAGACCGCCCACGGCGAGATCGATACCGTTCTCGTCTGCCTCGTGGACATGCAGGGCCGCCTGATGGGCAAGCGCTTCGTGGCCGAGCATTTCATCGAAGGCGCGTGGGAGGAAACCCATTGCTGCAACTACCTGCTGGCCACCGACCTCGAGATGTTCACCGTCGAGGGCTATGCCGCCACCAGTTGGCGCATGGGCTATGGCGATTACGTGATGAGGCCCGACCTCGACACGCTGCGCCCGGTGCCGTGGCTGGAGGGAACGGCGATGGTGCTGTGCGACGTGCTGGACCACCACACCCACGAAGAGGTGCCGCACAGCCCACGCACCATTCTCAAGCGCCAGATCGCGCGGCTGGCCGGCATGGGCCTGACCCCGATGATGGCGACCGAGCTGGAATTCTTCCTGTTCGCGAAAGGCTATGACGAGATCCGCAAGTCGGGCTTTCGCGACCTGGAGCCGATCAGCGCCTATAACGAGGATTACCACATCCTCCAGACCACCAAGGAAGAGCATGTGCTGCGCCCGGTGCGCAACCATCTTCGCGCGGCCGGGATTCCGGTCGAGAACACCAAGGGCGAGGCCGAGACCGGCCAGGCCGAACTGAACATCAAATACGGCCCGGCGCTGGACTGCGCCGATTATCACGCGATCGCCAAGAACGCGGTCAAGGAAATCGCCTGGGCGAAGGGCCACGCGGCCAGCTTCCTGCCCAAGTGGCACGCCGACCGGGTCGGTAGCTCTAGCCATGTGCATCAGTCCTTGTGGGCCGATGGCCGCAACGCCTTTCACGACGCCGGGGCCCCGCATGGCATGTCGCCGCTGATGCAAAGCTACCTGGCCGGGCTGATCGCCCACGCGCCCGACATGACCGTGTTTCTCGCGCCCTACGTGAATAGCTACAAGCGGTTCCAGAAGGGCACGTTTGCCCCCACCGGCGCCGCCTGGTCGGTGGACAACCGTACCGCCGGATTCCGCCTGTGCGGCGAAGGCACGAAGGCGGTGCGGATCGAATGCCGGATCGGTGGGTCCGACCTCAACCCCTATCTCGCGATGGCGGCGCAGATCGCGGCCGGAATCAAGGGGATCGAGGACGAGATGGACCTGCAGCCGCCGCTGTCCGGCGACGCCTACGAGGCAGAGGATGACAACCACATTCCCCGCACCCTCCGCGACGCCGCCGACGCGCTGGAGGGCTCGGCCATGCTGCGCGCGGCCTTCGGCGACGCGGTTGTCGATCACTATGTGCGCGCCGCCCGCTGGGAGCAGGAGGAATTCGACCGCGTGGTGACCGATTACGAGATCGCCCGCGGCTTTGAGCGCGCCTGAAGAGGATATCATGACGCAAACACTGACATGCATCTCGCCGATCGACGGATCGGTGTTCGCCGAACGCCCGGTCCTGAGCAGCGCAGAGGCGGACGGCGCGGTGGCGCGGGCGCGCGCCGCACAAGCCGACTGGGCCGCCCGGCCACTGGCCGAGCGGGTCGACCTGGTGCGCAAGGGCATCGCCCGCGTGGGCGAGATGAACGACGAGATCGTGCCGGAACTGGCCCGGATGATGGGCCGCCCGGTCCGCTACGGCGGCGAATTCGGTGGCTTCGAGGAGCGCGGCAGCCACATGGCGGACATCGCCGAGGCGGCGCTGGCGCCCATCGTGATCGAATCCAGCGGCGCCTTCGAGCGCCGGATCGAGCGGGAGCCGCACGGGGTGGTGCTGGTGATCGCCCCCTGGAACTATCCGTGGATGACGGCGATCAACACCGTCGCTCCGGCGCTGATCGCGGGCAACACGGTGATGCTGAAACATGCCACGCAGACGCTCCTGGTGGGCGAACGCATGGTCCGCGCCTTTGTCGAGGCGGGCGTGCCTGCCGACGTGTTCCAGAACGTCTTTCTCGACCATGACACCACCAGTGCCCTGATCGCCGCGCGCAGCTTCGATTTCGTCAACTTCACCGGCTCGGTCGGGGGTGGCCGGGCGATGGAACAGGCCGCGGCGGGCACCTTCACCCCGCTGGGGCTGGAACTGGGCGGCAAGGATCCCGGCTATGTGCTGGACGATGCAGATCCGGCCGCGGCCGCGGCCGGACTCATCGACGCGGCGATGTTCAATTCGGGGCAGTGCTGCTGCGGGATCGAACGGATTTATGTCCACGAAAGCCTTTATGACGATTTCGTCGCGCGGGCGGTCGACATCGTGCGCACGATGAAGCTGGGCAATCCGCTGAACAGTGAAACCACCATCGGGCCGATGGCCAGCCGCCGCTTTGCCGATCTGGTACGCACCCAGATCGCCGAGGCCGTGGCCGCCGGTGCCACCGCGCATATCGACCCCTTCCCCGAGGATGACGGCGGTGCCTACCTGACACCGCAGATATTGACCGGCGTCACCCACGACATGCGCGTGATGCGCGAGGAAAGCTTCGGGCCGGTCGTGGGCATCATGCCGGTCCGCGACGACGCCCACGCCATCGCGCTCATGAACGACAGCGAGTTCGGGTTGACCGCCGCGCTCTGGACCCCGGACTCCGGGCGCGCGGCGCGGATCGGTCGACAGCTTCAAACCGGCACCGTGTTCATGAACCGCGCCGATTACCTCGATCCCGCGCTGTGCTGGACCGGCTGCAAGAATACCGGGCGCGGCGGCGGGCTGAGCGTGATCGGCTATCACAACCTGACCAGACCGAAATCCTATCATTTCAAGAAAGGGGCATCATGAACCTGACAGGCAACTGGACCTATCCCACCGCCATCAAGTTCGGCGCCGGCCGTATCGACGAACTGCCCGGCGCCTGCGCCGACGCGGGGATCACCAGACCGCTGCTGGTCACCGACAAGGGGTTGGCCGACCTGCCGATCACGCGCCAGGCGCTGAATATCCTCACGCAGGCCGGCATCGAGGTGGCGCTGTTCGCGCAGGTCGATCCCAATCCGAACGAGATCAACCTCGCCGACGGCGTCGCGGCGTTCCGCGACGGGGGCCATGACGGGGTGATCGCCTTCGGCGGCGGCTCTGGACTGGACCTGGGCAAGATGGTCGCCTTCATGGCCGGGCAGACCCGCCCGGTCTGGGATTTCGAGGATATCGGCGATTGGTGGACCCGCGCCGATGCAGAGGCCATCGCGCCGATCATCGCGGTGCCGACCACCGCTGGAACCGGCTCCGAGGTCGGGCGGGCGAGCGTCATCACCAATTCGCAAACCCACGTGAAGAAGATCATCTTTCACCCGAAGGTGCTGCCGCGCGTGGTGATCTGCGACCCGGAACTGACCGTGGGAATGCCGAAATTCATCACTGCGGGCACCGGCCTCGACGCCTTCGCCCATTGTGTCGAGGCGTTTTCCAGCCCGCACTACCACCCAATGAGCCAGGGCATCGCGCTCGAGGGGATGCGGTTGGTCAAGGAGTATCTGCCCCGCGCCTATGCCGACGGCACCGATATCGAGGCCCGCGCCCATATGATGAGCGCGGCGGCGATGGGATCAACCGCGTTCCAGAAGGGCCTGGGCGCGATTCATGCCCTCAGTCACCCGATCGGCGCGATCTACGGCACCCATCATGGCACCACCAACGCGGTCTGCATGCCGGCGGTTCTGGAGCTGAACGCAACGGAAATCGCGGACCGGTTCGACAAGGCCGCCGCCTATCTTGGCATCGAAGGCGGCTTCGACGGGTTCCGCGATTTCGTGCAGCGGCTTAACGACCGCTTGAACGTGCCCCGCCGTCTGTCAGAGATGGGCGTGGGCCGCGACCGGATCGACGATCTGACCGACCTGGCGCTGACGGATCCCAGCTGCGGCGGCAACCCGGTAACGCTGACGCGCGAGAACGTGCGGGCGCTGTTCGACAAGGTTATCTGACGCCGAACGTTGCCTGTCTGAGCGAAAACCTTCGAGATCCCCCAGGGACACAGATCCGGTGATGCCGTGGTCTGGACTGTTGCCCTGCGACACGGAGCCCGCCCATGCGATGGGCACATCGGTATGGCGTTGAACCAGTATCATGTCGGTGGCCAGCGCCCCGACCTCGGACCGAAGTATGCACCCGGGGTGATCTCAACCGAAGGCAAGCGCGTGCGGGAGGGCGACGAAAACTGGTCGGTTCAGCCTAACGCGCTTTCGCGCGCCCGCCTGTTGCACCCAAAACGACTTTGCCCGGACAGCCCCGTTACCCAAGTCCTGAGCCAAATCTTCAAACACCTGATCCGGAAAAATGGCGGAGGGAATGGGGCCGGGATTCAACGTTCTCCACCTTAAGCCATTGTTTTAATTTCGAGAAGAACCAGCACTGAAGTCAACGTCCGGCGGTTTGCCTCAGCCGCTTGATACCGTGTCATCGCCGAAGTCTATCAGGGCCAGATGACATAGACGTAGGTGGCGTAACCAGCTAGCAGCACTGCGCCTTCTGACCTGCTCCCCTGAAAAGTCCTCGATTTGGGGTTAGCCTGTTCTCCAACCGAGGAGACAGACGATGAAGAGAAGCCGTTTCAGCGAAGAACAGATCATTGGCATTCTGAAGGAGCATCAGGCCGGGCTGGGCGCAAAGGAACTTTGCCGCAAGCATGGGATCAGCGATGCGACCTTTTACAAGTGGCGGTCGAAGTATGGCGGCATGGAGGTGTCCGACGCGCGGCGTCTGAAGGCACTGGATGCTGAGAACGCCAAGCTGAAGAAGATGCTCGCGGAGCAGATGCTCGATGTCGCGACGCTGAAAGAGATGCTCGGAAAAAACTTCTGAGGCCCGGTTCAAGGAGGCATGCCGTGGATTGGGCCATGAAAGAGAAGGGCTATTCGCAGCGGCGGGCTTGTGCGCTGGCGGGCATTGATCCGCGCGTTTATCGGCGCAAGGCGAAGCGACCAGAAGACACCGAGCTGCGGGCCAGGATGAAGGAACTGGCGTCCGAGCGGCGGCGGTTCGGCTATAGGCGCCTGCACATCCTTCTGAAGCGCGAAGGCTGGGAAGTGAATTGGAAGAAGCTTTACCGGCTCTACCGCGAAGAAGGGTTAACGGTTCGTAAACGGGGCGGACGCAAGCGTGCCGTGGGAACCAGAACGCCCATGGCGATCCCGCAGGGGCCGAACCAGAGGTGGTCGCTGGACTTCATGTCCGACGCACTTGAAGATGGACGCAGGTTCCGGGTGCTGAACGTCATCGACGACTTCAGCCGGGAATGCCTGGCCGCCGTCGTGGACACATCTATCGGCGGCGTGCGTGTCGCCCGCGAACTGGATCGCATCGCGGAATTGCGTGGTTATCCTTGCCTTGTGGTCAGCGACAACGGCACGGAACTGACCTCAAACGCCATGCTCAAGTGGCAGGAGGATCGGAAAGTCGACTGGCACTACATCGCACCGGGAAAACCCATGCAGAATGGCCTGGTCGAAAGCTTCAACGGCCGGATGCGCGAGGAGTGCCTGAATGAACACCTGTTCCCGTCTCTGCGCCATGCCTGCCGCATGATTGCGGCGTGGCGCGACGACTACAATCACCACCGCCCGCATTCGAGCCTCGACGGGCTCACCCCGCGGGAGTATCACCAACGGTCAGAAGAGGACCAAACCCTGAACAGAGCTAACTTATAAACGCGGACTCAAAGGGGAGCAGGTCACTTCCCATCGCGCAATCCTTAGCCCGGTCCATGGGCGCGGGCAGCGTCGCCAGCAGGCGATCGCGCAAATCTTGCAACGCCTCTGCATCCGAAAGCGCGCCTTCCCGCTCCGCCCGCCTGATGCCCATCCCGAGGGCGACCGGCTCGTGGTCCTACATGCCCTGCATGCCGAGCATGGTCGTGTCGCGCAGCTTCCACCATCGGCGTCGATCGCTGTCGACATGATGGTCAAAGGGCCGACAAGCGGCGCGGCTGCGCAATGCGTGACCTGCTCATCCATCGCCGTCATCCCTCGCCAGCCGCAGCCCCAGCATCTGCCAGCGCTGGTGCGGGTAGAAGAATGTGCGGTAGCTCGCGCGCATCTGCGCGGCGGGCGTCACGCAAGAGCCGCCCCGCAGCACCATCTGCCCCGACATGAACTTTCCGTTATACTCGCCCAATGCACCTTCTGGCGTGCGAAAGCCAGGATACGGCAAGAAGGCGCTCTGCGTCCATTGCCAGACGTCGCCCCAGAGGCCCGGTCCGCCCACCGGATCGAGCGCGCCGCTTTCAAGGAAGTTCCCGGCGACCGGCGTCGCGGCTGCCGCTGCCTCCCACTCAGCCTCGGTCGGCAGGCGCGCGCCCGCCCAGCGGGCAAAGGCCTCGGCCTCGTAATAACTGACATGGGTGACGGGCGCGTCCATATCCACCGGCCCCGCTCCGCGCAGCGAATAGCGCCACCACGTGTTGTCCTGCCGCCACCAGTAGAGCGGCGCGTCCCAGCCCTCGGTCCGCGCCCGCGCCCAGCCATCCGACAGCCATAGCGCCTGCGCCTCATAGCCGCCATCATCGATAAAGGCGGCCCACTCGCCATTTGTCACAAGCCGGTTGGCCAGCGCGAAGGGCTCCAGCCAGACCTTGTGGCGGGGTCCCTCGCAGTCATAGGCAAAACCCGCCCCGTCGTGGCCGATCTCGACAAGTCCGCCCGGATGCCACTCGAAAGTCAGCGGGGCGGCCTGCTTGGCCGGGCGAGGGGCTGCGTCCGGCTTGTAGGCGGGCAGGAGCGGGTTGAACGACAGGCCGTGCAACAGGTCGGTCAGCACGAGTTCCTGATGCTGCATCTCGTGATGACAGCCCAATTCGACAAGTTCGAGGATGGCCTGCAGATCGTCCCGCCCTTCGGCGATCAGCGCCGCGATGGCGTGGTCCACTCGCGCACGCCAGACCTGCACCTCGGCCAAAGCAGGCCGCGATATGAGCCCGCGACGGTCGCGCGCGTGGCGCGGGCCGGCCTGGACATAGTAGCTGTTGAAGAGAGTGGCGAAGCGCGGGTCGGGCGAGCGGTAGTCCGCCACCCGCGGCTTGAGGATGAACTCCTCGAAGAACCAGGTGGTATGGGCGAGGTGCCACTTGGCGGGGCTCGCATCCTCCATCGACTGGAGCATCATGTCCTCCGCCGACAAAGGGGCCGCGAGCGCGTCGGTGTGCGCGCGCGTGTCCTCAAAGAGCTTAACGATATG
Organism: Roseovarius nitratireducens; assembly: GCF_002925845.1. Lineage (GTDB taxonomy): Bacteria > Pseudomonadota > Alphaproteobacteria > Rhodobacterales > Rhodobacteraceae > Roseovarius > Roseovarius nitratireducens. The sequence goes on from NZ_PDNI01000028.1 coordinate 191,577, forward strand.
AGTGCGACGGTCGGTACCATTGGAAGCGTTCATGATCGGTGACTCCACTTTCTGTTTGCCCGTTCAGACCTGCGCCATGCCGCCATCGACGGCGTATTCCGCACCGGTCACGTAATTCGCGCGCTCCGACAGAAGGAACGCGATCACGATCCCGCCCTCGATCACCAGGGCGTGTCCCTCGTAGAGCGGGCGAAAGCGCGACAGGGTCCCGCCGAGAACGTCCCCTCCCGTCGCAACCTGAACCGCAAGAATAGCCGAGAAGATCACGATCACCGGCAGGTCGGGCGCGCCCCCGCCGAGCGCGAAGGCGCGGCGTTGCGGGGCGGCCCAGCCCAGCCGGTCGGCCAGCACGTGGTTGATGGCGTAATGGGTGGGGGTTTTCACGGTCACGGCCCTGTCGTGGCGTTTCAGTCGTCCTGCGCGATCCAGTCGAGGATGTGCCCGGCCAGTTCCTCGGGCGCGCCGTTTCGCTCCTCGGGCCAGTAGTGCAGCGTGGGGGCGGCCATATGCGCGACCGAAACCGTTTGCGTACTCTGCCAGCCGCCCTGTTCGGGCGGCACCGCCCCGGTCACGACCCCTTCCAGCATCGCGGGCATCACGAGGCCCGGGTTGCCGAAGATCGCGAGGCGCGGCGTATCAGTGGTAGCGAGGTAGGTGGCGAATTCGGTAAATTCCGCAAGGTTGTGCGCCTTTTTCGTCGGTGTGCCCGGATCGCTCTCGCGCGCGCCGATGAAGCCGAGGCATTCGCGGTCAAAGAGCTCCGCCTGCCGATGCGCGGGCGTTGGACGGGCACCGCTATAGACGGCGGCCTCAGCGTCATTCAGATCACGGGTCATGGTGCGGAAGGGCAGCGGTTCGGCCCCGTTGAAGGCGTTGTTGAACAAAAGCGTTTCGGTGAAGAAATTTGCCTCGGTGGAGAGCGCGATTCCCTGATCCGACAGCACCGCCTCGATGAAGGGCGGGACGCGATCGCGCGGCAGCGGACCGAGCACCGTTTCGAAAAACGCGATCCCTGCCACCTCTTCGGGGTTGCGCGCGGCATAGAGAAAGCCGGTGAAGCCCATGTCGAAAATCACCAGCCGGACCTGCTCGACCCCGAGCGTATCGACGAATTCGCCGATCCAGTCGGCGTAATGCCCCGCGCAGGGCACGCCGCCACGCACCTCGGGCGTGTGGTCGGAATAGCCCCAGTTCGGCTGGTCGATGGCGATCACCCGCTGGCTCTGCGCAAGGTGGGGGATGACCTCGCGCCAGACATAGGCCTGCGTCGGGATGCCGTGGATAAGCAGCAGCGGCACCTCGCCGTCGCCCTCGTCGAGATAGTGCATACGGGGGCCTGAGGGCAGCTGCGCGTAATGCGCGGCGTAGGGATAGCTCTCGTAGGCAGTGGCACCCGCGGCGGGGCGGACGATGTCATCCGCCTGGGCGACGGACAAGCTAAGCGTAGTTATCGCGGTGGACATGGCCAGAGCTTTTGCGAGGCTACGCGTTGCGGTGAACTGACGAAACATCGGGCATCTCCGTTTAGGTTTGGATGCCCTGAACCTAGCGGTCAGACTTGCATTTCAGAACGCGCAATACTGGGACCTCAAACCGCAAAAATGCACCACGCCCCTCACGCCGCACCTACCTGTTCCCCGGTCACGAGATCGGCGTGCCGATCCACTGCCTCGCATATGAAGCGGACGCAGAAGCGCACACGCTCGGTGGTCTTGAGATCGGGATGCGTCAGCACCCAGCCCTGTCGGCCCTTGTAGGGCGGTTGGCCCATCACCCGCACGAGGCCCGGCTCCGGATCCCCGATCAGGCAGGGCAGCACCGCCATGCCCATCCCCGCCTTGGCCGCCTCGACCTGCGCCAGTGGATCGGCGCAGTCGTGCCAGACCCGACAGCGCGGAAAGGGCGTGTCGGCCACCCATGCGGGCAAATCCTCGCTGTCACCCCATCCCAGCCAAGTCGCCGTCGGCGCCTCGCCGTCGAACCGGTGGGCGGCGACGTACTCCGGAGCGGCATAGATCGCGTCTGCGAACCTCGGCAGCCGCCGCCCAAACAGATACTGGTCAGGCTTTTCCTGAAACCGCACCGCGATATCCGCATCGCGCCGCGACAGGTCGGACAAGGCGTAGGTGGGGATGATCTCGAGTCGCACATCGGGATAGCGCGCCGCAAATTCGGCCAAGTGCGGCATGATCAGCCGCTCAGCAAATACCGGGGGCATCGTGATCCGAACCGTCCCCGACAGCCGGGCATCCTGCCCGAAGATATCCCGCTGCAACCCGAGGATCTCGGTCTCGGCGCGCTCTGCGCGGGGCAGCGCCGCTTCGCCCACGGCGGTCAGCACGAACCCGTCCGGCCCGCGATTGAAAAGGCGCGCGCCCAGCCCAGTCTCAAGCTCGGTCAGGCGGCGCGACACGGTGGAGTGGCTGACCCTCAACAGCTGCGCCGCGGCGCGCACCGAACGGCCCCGATGAACGGCAAGGAAGATACGAAGCTGATCCCAGTCGAGTTCTCGCATGGCACCACACTCCCATCGGTTCAAAAACGGAACACACTATGGCAATATTGGATGTCGCCATGTCAAGATTGTATTGCCTAGTGTTGCCGCGGAGAAAGCAGCAATGCAAGGACATACCGAGATGACACAGGCTGAGACCACGGCACACGCCTTGCCAGAAATCGAGGGCGCGATCCGAAGCCAGGAAAACCCGGCGCATTTCATGACGGCGAAACCAATCGGTGGCCGACTGCGGGCGTGGTGGCGCGATACCCTGCTGTGCGAAACGGGCGCGGCGCTGCGCGTCGTCGAGGTCGGTCACATCGTCTATCCGCCACGCTTCTACGTACCTCTCGACCATCTCATGCCCCGCGTTACAGCCAGCCCGATCCGCACCACTTGCCCGCTCAAGGGCCATGCCCGCTACCTCGCCCTCGGTGAAGAGGAGATCGGCTGGACCTACGAAACCTTCGATTTCGCCGCCGTCCTCGCGGGCCACGCGGCGTTCTGGGACAGCCACCTGACCATCGAACTGTCTCCGCCTTCCTCAACCAAGCCCTGAAAGGATCCTTTCCAATGGCACCTGTCACCCTGAAGCAAACCGTCGATGCCCCGCTGGCCGCGGTATGGGAAAGCTGGGACCGCTACGCCGATGTCCACAGCTTCCACCCGGGAATCGAGAACTCCTACCTTGTCGAGAACAGCCGTTCCACCGGCCTGGGAGCGAAGCGGCGCTGCGATTTCGTCGGCGGCAAGAACTACATCCTGGAGGAAATCGTCGCCTACGAGGAGCAGCGGAAGATGACGCTCAAGATCTATGACGGCAACATCCCCTTGAAGGTGGCCTTCGTCACCTTCACCTTCAAACCGCTTGGCTCGAAACGCACCGAGATCACCGCGACGGCGCGGTTCACGTCGAAATTCGGCCCATTGGGCCTGTTGCTGCGGCCGATCATGCGCGAGCAACTGGGCAAGGGACTGACCGAGCTTCTGGCGGGCAACGCCGCCTATGTCGCGGCCCGCGCCGCCTGAGCCCGCGCGCGAGCCGATCCGGGTCTGGCCTTCGGAGCTACCCATCGCCGGAGAGCCCGTACGCAACGTGGAGGTGATCAAGGCGGTGGGCGACTGGATGGCTGCGTCGGACATGCCCAAGCTGCTGGTCTATTTCTCGCCCGGGGCGGTGGTCACGCCCGACTCGGCCAGGTGGATGCAGCAGAATTACAGCAATATCGAGATCCGCTACGGCGGCGCGGCCCTGCATTTCGCGAAGGAAGACCAACCCGAGGCCATCGGCCGCCACGTGGCCGACTGGCCGAGCGGACTGCCAGAATAGACAGAACCAGTCCGGTTCTCCGGCGAAGACCCGTATCAGAACCGTTTCTTGGTTCGGAAGAAAGACGGCGATGAGAACCATCGCTGCCTTGCTGTCTCGCTCACGTTTCCCTCGGTTTCGCCATGAAGAGCGCGAGTCGCGAGAAATCGGTGATTGCGTCCCGTTCCGAGGCAAGCGCCTGATACTCTGGATCGGCGCTGAGGCGCGCCATCCCCTCGGGGTCCTGCCCTTTCCAGAGGTTCAACCGAAGCGGACTGCGAGGGCCCTTCCCACCGATCTTTTCGAGGATTCGGAACGCCGAGTGCACCTCGAACCCTTGCTTGGCGGCGAGCGGTGCCATCTTTGCTTCATAAGCGTCGCGTTCGGCATCGCCCGCGCCATCCGCCATCGAGACGAGATCGACGAGAATCACACCCTCTTCGATTGGCCCCGCATCACGGATCGGTTGCGCCATGTAGAGCCTGAGCGCTTCCATGTTATGCACCCTGTCGCGCGTGGGAACGAGCGCTGCGTAATCGGGATCGGCGCTGACATTGGCAAGCGCCTTTGGATCTGCAAACTGCCAGACATTGATCCGTACGGCCTCCGGCATCGGCCCGGCCAGATGCGCTTGAAGGTCGTAGGAATGCACGACGCGCGCACCGTAGCGCGCGGCGACCGGTTCCAGGACGGCCTCGTATTGGTTGCGAGCTTCGATCGAGACAGCGTCATTCAGCACAACAAAGTCGATCAGGTTGAACACGTCCCCGGACGCATATGCCGCTCCGATGAATGGCGTCACCGCGGCGGCGGCGATGCTTCGGTTCAAAAAGGTTCTTCGGTCCATTTCTGTGGTCCTTCTGAGTTTCAGCTGGGCGGAATGTTTCCGCGACGTAGAGACTGACGGACCATTTTTGACAAAACAAATATGAATAATGGTTATTTGTGTTCCGAAAACGGAACAACATACGATGGACAAACCCACGCAAGTTGCCGCATCACGACATGACGGGTTAAGCCAGCCGATCGGCGGCATGACCATGTCCTCGACCAGCGAGGTAAGGCCCGAGCCGCCCTGCAGCAGCTCGATCCGCTGAGCTTGCTACCTCGCATGGCTGAACACGAGGGGCCGGACTGATCGCTCTGTATCGGTTGGATGTCAGTCACAACTATGGAGAGCGGAACCCGGATCGGAGTCGACAAGGCAGCAGCATAAAAGGTCTCTCTTTCAGCAACTTACATGCTATTTGCCAAAATCGCGCAGTCATCAGGTCCGGAGCATATCGGCCCTGAGAGACCGCTTTTGGACCTCCTGGTGCTGGGTCCAGTGCTCAGCCCCCCGCATAGCCCTCGAAAACAACGAGAAAATCCGGCCGCAGCCAGATTGGAAGAACGCTTTCGCGAGAGCAAGTGGCGGAGGGAACGGGACCGGGGGGCGTACTTTCTCTACCCTTGACGGCAGCTATTCGCCCTCGTTCCTAAAGAATTGGAAAGACCCGTTGGTCGGGTCTGTCTGACAGTGGATGCCCACAGGAGGCAACATCTCGACAGGGTGAGCTACCGAACGGGCCGAAAGGCATGCTCACCCGTGATACCCACGGTCTCGACGAACGTCATCGGAACATTGCGATGCATCATCGCTTCAGTCGAAAGCACCTGGCTCCTGATCCTGTCAGCCAGGTCGCGAATTCGTCCTCTCGTGTCTGGATACAGCACTGAAATCCTGAGATGAATCGCGTTTGATCGCTTACGCGCCGGGGCTGGGAAAGGCGTTTGTTCAGCCCCCGATCAGCGTCGGATCCCGCGTTCGGACTTTTGAAAAACTGCATTGGAAAATTCATTTTTTCTTGCCAAATGCAATTTCTTTGTATGATATGCAAATTTATCAACAACGGAAAAGTTGAAAAATGGGAGGAAAAATGTCAGATACATCCATAGAAAGCGGAGGCATCGAAGCTTCCGTCAACGAGGTCGATGGGCTCCACCGAGCGATCAACTGGAAAGGGGCATTCTGGATTGCAAGCGGCGTGCCCGCGCTGGTTCTGATCTCGATCGGCGGCATCGGCGACGTCGCGGGCAAACTTGCCTTCCTTGTCTGGTCGATCTCGGTCTGCATGGGCTTTTCGCAAGCCTACAGCTATGCCGAGATTGCCGGGCTGTTCAAAAACAAGTCGGGCGGCGCAGCCGTTTACGGCGCGGCTGCCTGGTTGCGCTACAGCAAGTTCCTCGCCCCCTTGTCGGTCTGGTGCAACTGGTTTGCCTGGACGCCCGTGCTGTCTTTGGGCTGCGCCATCGCCGCTGGCTACATCCTGAATGCGGTGGCGCCGATCCCGGTCTTCACGGCGGAGTCGCCCGAAGTACTTGCTTGGCTTGCCAGCAGCGCCAATTCCGGACTGATGGATGGTATGTCCGACGGCGCCGCCACGCAGACCGCGATCGCCGCACTGACCGAGGCCAACACCCCGTTCCTGCAGAGCTTCTCGGTGGTCCGCTTCTCTTTCCTCGGGTTGGCCGATATCGACGTCGGAGCGACCTTCTTCATCGGCGCCGCCCTGATGCTCATCACTTTCGCGATCCAGCACCGCGGCATTCTGGGCACGGCCCGCGTCCAGATGTGGATCGGGCTTCTCGTGGTGGTGCCCATGCTGATCGTCGGGATCGTTCCCTTCGTCAACGGCAACACGCATGCGGAAAATTATGTGCCGCTGGTTCCGCCAACCGGAGACTGGAGCATCGGCGGATGGACACTGTTCCTGGGCGCGCTCTTCATCGCGGGCTGGTCGACCTACGCCTTCGAGACGGCGGTCTGCTACACCCGCGAATTCAAGAACCCTGCGACCGACACCAAGCGTTCGATCATCGCGGCGGGGCTGTTGTGCGTGGTGCTCTATTCTCTGGTCGCGGCAACCTTCCAAGGGTTTCTCGGTCTCGACGGCATGACCGCACCGGGCATCGTGGATGGCACCGGCGTGGCCGCCGCCATGGGCGATATGGTCGGCTCGGGCTCCGCCTTCGTCACCCATCTTCTCGAGATGATGATGATCCTGGCGCTGATGCTTGCCATCATGATGGCCATGGCCGGGTCTTCCCGGACGCTCTATCAGGGCGGGGTTGACGGCTGGCTGCCGAAATACCTGTCGCACACGAACGAGCACGGGGCACCGACCAAGGCGATGTGGACGGATCTCGTCTTCAACCTCGGGTTGCTGACCTTCGCGGCGTCGGATGCGACGGCTTATTACCTGATCCTGTCGATCTCCAACGTCGGCTACATGCTGTTCATCTTTTTGAACCTGCAAGCGACCTGGATTCACCGGATCGACAGCCCCAACATTCCGCGCCCCTATCGCGCACCGAACTGGCTTGTCGGCTTCAACGCCTGCCTCGGTTTCTTCAACCTGTTCCTGATGGGGGTCGGTGCGAAGCTGTGGGGCAATCCCAATGCGCTGTGGTACGGATTCGGCTTCGCCCTGATGATCATTCCGGTCTTCATCTACCGGCACTACGTGCAGGACGGCGGCCGCTTCCCCGATCATATGCTGATCGACCTCGACCTTCACGGCCAGGACTTGGGAGAGAAGAAGGCGGGCATGTTGCCCTACCTCGCGCTGGCCTTCGGTGGCGTGCTGATCCTGATCGGCCACTATTACTTCCAACTGCCGGGCTGAGGCTCATTAGGAAAGGATGAAAATCATGACCAAGACTGTTCTGTGTGCAGTCGACGGCACCTTGCACGATCAGGCAGCCATTCGCCTGTCTGTTGCCATCGCCACCGGTCTGGATGCCAGGCTGAACCTGCTGGCGGTCGACCACGTGAATTTCGACGGCCGCAGTGCCCCGGTTCACGAACTCGGCCACAGGAAAGTTCACGAGTTGCTGAACAAATCCCGTGAGGTCGCGACCGAAGCAGGCTACCCCGACCCGGAAATGACGGCTGTCGCGGGAAGAGACGTAGCGCGGGCAATTCTCAACTACGCCGAGGAGCAGCATGTGGACCACATCGTGCTCGGCACCGGCGAGAAGATGTTCGTCGAGCGTATGCTGATCGGATCGGTCAGCCACGATGTCGTGCTGGGGGCGCATTGCGGTGTCTCAGTGGCACGCTAGCCCCTTCTGACAAGACGCGACGGGATCGGGCCCCTTCATGCGACGGGGCCCATCCAAGCCAAGCCAAGCCAAGCCAAGTCAACTGGCAAAACGCCATATCGGAGGAAATCATGAACCAAACAGTCTCCAACTCCAGAGAAATGTCGAAGTCGCCGTTTCGCGCCCGTTACGACAACTTCATCGGCGGCCAATTCGTTGCGCCGGTGAAGGGAGAGTATTTCGGCAATGTCACCCCGATCTTTGGGGCGGAAATCTGCGAAGTGGCCCGTTCCGGCGCCGAGGATGTGGAACTGGCGCTCGATGCCGCCCATGCCGCCAAGGACGCCTGGGGCAAGACCCCGGCCGCCGAGCGCTCCAACATTCTGCTCAGGATCGCCGACCGGATCGAGGAGAACCTCGACCTGATCGCCACCGCCGAGACCTGGGACAACGGCAAGCCCATTCGCGAGACGACAGCGGCCGATATCCCCCTGACCGTCGATCATTTCCGCTATTTCGCGGGCGTCCTGCGCGGGCAGGAAGGCACCATGTCCGAGATCGACCATGACACGGTCGCCTATCATTTCCATGAGCCGCTGGGCGTCGTGGGGCAGATCATCCCGTGGAATTTCTCGATCCTGATGGCCGCGTGGAAGCTGGCCCCGGCGCTGGCCGCCGGCAACTGCGTCGTGCTGAAACCGGCCGAGCAGACGCCCGCGGCGATCATGGTTATGGCCGAGCTCATCGCCGATCTGCTGCCCGCCGGGGTGCTGAACATCGTAAACGGCTATGGCGCCGAAGTGGGTGCGGCCCTCGCCCGCAGCCCACGGATTGCCAAGATCGCTTTCACCGGCTCGACCGAGACCGGGCGCAAGATCATGCAGGCCGCGACCGAGAACCTGATCCCCGTCACGCTGGAACTGGGGGGCAAGTCGCCCAACATCTTCTTCTCGGACGTGATGGCGCAGGACGATGCTTTCCTCGACAAGGCGGTGGAGGGGTTCGTGCTCTTCGCTTTTAACCAGGGCGAGGTCTGCACCTGCCCCAGCCGCGCGCTGATCCAGGAGGATATCTACGAGGAGTTCATCGCCCGCTGCATCGAGCGTGTGAAGGCGATCAAGCAGGGCGATCCGCGTGACCCCGAAACCATGGTTGGCGCGCAGGCGAGCCAAGAGCAGCAGGAGAAAATCCTCTCCTACCTGACGATCGGTGTGCAAGAGGGCGCCGAGGTGCTGACGGGGGGCGGTGTGGCGCGCTTCAATGGCGATCTTGCGGGCGGATTCTACATCCAGCCCACGATCCTGAAAGGCCACAACAAGATGCGCGTCTTCCAGGAGGAAATCTTCGGCCCCGTCGTGTCGGTCACGACCTTCAAGGACGAGGCCGAGGCATTGGCCATTGCCAATGACACGATGTACGGCCTCGGGGCCGGTGTCTGGACGCGCGACGGTACCCGCGCCTATCGCTTCGGCCGCGCGATCGAGGCAGGCCGTGTCTGGGTCAACAACTATCACGCCTACCCAGCGCATGCGGCCTTCGGCGGCTACAAGCAGTCGGGCATCGGGCGCGAAACCCACAAGATGATGCTCGATCACTACCAGCAGACCAAGAA
>NZ_PDNI01000053.1 GCF_002925845.1 Roseovarius nitratireducens
ACCATAAATCGCGCCGCACAAACCGAACTGCGCCCACCCGGCGGTCGGGCGCTGCGCGGCTCATCAACCGTTGTACGGAACGACCCCCCAAAGGCCATCCCCCCACAGTCCCGATCCGCCACAACCCACAAGCCGGGCATAAAGCAGTCACTTCAGCGCGTTGATCGGCACCTTCAGCGTCATGTTGCCCTGGCCGTCGCTGGGCATCTCGCCCGCCCGCATGTTGACCTGGATCGACGGGATGATGAGCTTGGGCATCGACAATTGCGCGTCGCGTTCGGTGCGGAAGCGCACGAATTCTTCCTTCGTCTTGCCGCCGCCCACGTGGATGTTGCTCTCGCGCTCCTCTGCAATCGTGGTTTCCCACGCGATCTCGCGCCCGCCGGGGCCGTAATCGTGGCAGATGAAGAGGCGCATGGCGTCGGGCAGGCTCAGCACCTTTTGTATGCTGTCATAGAGCGCGCCCGCGTCGCCACCGGGGAAATCGGCGCGCGCCGAGCCGCCATCGGGCATGAAGAGCGTGTCGCCAGCAAAGGCCGCGTTGCCGATGACATGGACCATGCAGGCGGGCGTGTGGCCCGGCGTGGCGATGGCAAAGCCCTGCATGTCGCCAATGGTATAGGTGTCGCCATCCTCGAACAGCGCGTCGAATTGGCTGCCGTCGCGCTGAAACTCTGTGCCCTCGTTGAAAATCTTGCCGAACGTGTCCTGCACCGCGATGATCCCGGCCCCGACGCCGATCTTGCCGCCCAATTTCTCCTGGATATAGGGGGCCGCCGAGAGGTGATCGGCATGGACATGGGTCTCGATGATCCATTCGAGGGTGAGGCCACGGTCCTCCACCGCCGCGATCAGCCGGTCGGCGCTGTCGCTGGCGATACGCCCTGCCGCGTAGTCGAGGTCGAGCACACTGTCGATGATCGCGCAGGCCTTTGTGGCCGGGTCCGTCACGAGGTAGGAGATCGTGTTGCTCGCATCATCGAAGAATCCCTCGACCTGCGGTTCCACGTTCATGTTCACCGGGTAGTCCGTCATCATCCCCTCCCCATTCAGGTCAGTGTCATTCGAGCGGGCCATCCGCCTTTTTCCACGCCGCGATCCCGCCGCGCAGGTTGATCACGGGCCTGAGCCCCATCTCCATCGCGACCTGGCCTGCGAGCGCCGAGCGCCCGCCGCTGGCGCAGTAGAACACATAGGTCTTGTCCTGATTGAATTCAGGCTTGTGCGCGGGGCTTTCGGGGTCGATGTGGAACTCCATCATCCCCCGCGACGAGGCGACGGCGCCGGGGATCATCCCGGTCTTCGCCTGCTCGGTGCCGTCGCGCAGATCGACGAACACATGGGTCTCGCTGCCCACCAACGGCAGCGCCTCCTCGACGCTTATCTCGGGCACGGCGTCCATCGCCTGTTTCACGATGTCCTTGGCGCTCTTGGTGATGGTCTGCGGCATGGTCGGTTTCCCTTCCCGGACGGTATCAGATCGCCCGATTCAGATCGTGAGGTCGAGGCGGGGCTTCCAGAACGGGCGGAACAGCTCGATCTTGGGGCAGCGGTTCATCACCACTTTCAGTCCGGCCTCTTCGGCCAGCGCCGCGGCGCGGTCGTCATAGACGCCGATCTGCCCCCAGAGAACTTTCGCGCCGATGGCAATCGCCTGTTCGGCGATGGCATGAAACTCCTCTTTCGGCCGGAACACCTCGACCATGTCCACGGGCCGACAGATGCTGGCGAGCGAGGGGTAGACCTTTATACCGCGTATCTCGGTCACGTTGGGGTTGGGGTTGACCGGAATCATATCATATCCGGTCTCGTGCAGCACGCGCAGCACCCCGTAGCTGAACTTGGTCTTGTCGGCACTCGCCCCCACCATCGCGATGGTCTTTACCGATTTCAGGATGTCGGAGAGATACTCCTGATCGTAGTCGTAGCGGTCATCAAGCGCGGTTACTGGCATGTCAACGCTCCTTGGGTGTGGCTATGTCCGCCTTGAGCTCGTGCGGCTCCAGCGGGTCGAGGAATGGGTTGCGGTAGAGCCGGTCGTGGCTCTCGACGCCGATCTCCAGGGTGATGTCGGTGACGGCGCGCGCCACGCAGAGGATGACATAGCCATTGGCGACCTGCCGGTTGTTGAGCGCAACCTGCCGACGCTGATCGACCTCGCCCGCCGTGAGCCGGGCCGCGCAGGTGATGCAGCCGCCGTATTTGCAGCCATAGGGCAGATCGACGCCCTGCTCGCGCAAGGCATCGAGCAGCGGACGGCGCGCCTCTACCTGGTAGGTGGCATTGCCGCGATTGGCGATGGTGACGGTGCGCGTGGTCATAGCCAGATGTCGCTCGTGCAGTCGCCGCCCGGATAGCGCGCCTCGTGGCAGCGGGATGGGCCGTTGGGCTCCTTGCCGAAATCGACGATGAAATCGGGGTTGAGTGTCATGCCGCCGTTCTCGGGGTCGCAGTCGATCATCACCATCACCCCGCCCTTCTCGCGGATCGCGGGGTAGAACTGATTGTCCCATGTCGAGAACAGCGAGGTCGTGACGTAGAGCCGCCGCCCGTCCAGCGAGAGCTGGAACATCTGCGGCCCGCCCGCCATCTCGACGCCGTTGACCACCGGCGCACGGCCCAGCAGACCGCCCATCCAGACCTGGCCGGTGAGCTTTGGGTTGTGCGGGTCGGAAATATCATACTGGCGCATGTCGCCGTGCAGCCAGTTGTTGATGTAGAGATAGCGATCATCCATCGACACCAAGAGCGCAGACATCACGCCCGGCACGGGAATGGGCCAATCGGGGTGCGGCTCGTTGGCCACGTCGATGATCTTTTCCCATTGCCATTTGCCGGCCTCGTCCTTCCACCAGTGGATGACGTTGGTCGAAAGCGCGGCGCAGCAAAAGCCGTGGGTGCTATCGGGATCGTGGTGAAACTTCACCTCCAGCGGGATGAGGCCATCCTCGCCAAGATACATGGACTGAATGGGTTCGCGCTTCTCGAAATCCCAGAAATGCAGCTCGCGCCCGTATTTAAGGTGCCCCACCTCCTCGAGATCGAAGCCCGGCATGAAGGTGTTGGGTGCGGCCCATTCCGAGGACACCATGATGTTGTGGCGCGGCTGATACCAGAAATCGTAGCCGAACTTGATGTCGCCCATCGAGTTTTCCCAGCGGCCGACGATGTCGAAATCCTTGTTGAGATGCAGGTAGCCGCCGGGCGCCTCGCCCTTGGCATCGCCCAGGAACGAGATGATGATTTCCGACCCCAGGCAATGCACGGTATGCGGCCCTGAAAGGTCGGCCTTGGCCTTGATTTCCGCGCCGTCGATCACCTTGTGCAGGCGCGGCGCGCGCGGGTCGGTGGCGGTATCGACCACGTGGATGTTGTTGGACCGCACGCCGGGCAACAGCAGGTATTTGCGCGCCATGCTCGAATCGTCAAAGCAGGACGAACAGGCGTTCCAGCCCATGTGGTGCAGCTCATCCCCGATGCCCGGCATTTCCAGCCGGTGAATGACCTGAGAATAGGTCGGACTGTCGGGATCGACATCCACGGTGGCGAGGTAATCCGGCTTCTGGATGCCGGTGCCGGTGTAGATCGCGATCGTATAAAGCAGCTTTTCGCGCGGGGCCTTTATCGCCTCCGCGGGGCTGGCATAGCCCGGTCCGCAACATTCCATGAGAATCTCCCCCCTGTTCGCCTTGACTTCTCCTAGCAAATTTCAAATGGTGAGACAAACGTTCATTTTGTGAGACAGCTATGCATCTCGAAAGACTGACAAGCCTGCTGGAAACCGTGGCCATCGCGGGCCGGGCCGTGAGCGCCCCGGAAATCCAGCAGGCGACGGGCCTGCCGCGCCCGACCTGCTACCGCCTGCTGCAATCGCTGGCAGAGCACCGCCTGCTCGACGAGCCAGAGCCGGGGCGGTTCCTGATCGGCGAGCGGCTGGTGCGGCTGGCGCTCTTGGGCCAGACGGATGTGGACGCGAGCGCCGTCGCCGCGCCGACGCTGCGCGAGGCCGCCGACCAGTTCGGCGAGGCGGTGTTCCTGTCGCGGTTCCGCAACAAGGGGGTCGAGATCATCCATGTCGAGACCCCGCAGGATGCCACGCGCTCTTTCGTGCATCCCGGCCTCGGCTTTCGCCCGATGCATGCCTGTTCGTGCTCCAAGGTGATCGCCGCCTTCGCCGAGGACGGGTTTCGCGAAGAGATCCTGAACGGCCCGATGCGCCGCTACACCCCGCAGACCAAGCACGACCCGGAGGCGCTGCGCACGGAGTTCGAGGATATCCGGATGACCGGCTATGCCGAATGCATGGAGGAGATCGAGGTGGGCGTCTCATCGGTGGCCGCGCCGATCCGCATCGGCAATATCGGCGCCACGTTCAGCATCGGCGCGACGGGGCCGGTGCGCCGCTTCACCGCGCGGCGGCGCGCCGAGATCGGCCGCGACCTGCGCGACCATGCCGACAAGGTGGCGCTCGCGCTTCAGATGCATGGGTAGGGGGCGACCGGGGGATGGGGGCGGTTGGCCTTGAGTCGCCGTAGGCCGTCAGTTTCGGGTGACCCGCACAGCAAGGTAAGTTCAAGAAAGTTTAAAACTTTCTTGAACGGAATCTTTTCAAGATTCCGTTTTTCAACGTCGGCTTCAGACCCGACCTGACCCCCCTTCAGAACCGCTCCCACAGCAGACGCCCGGTCTCGTCCAGCCGCTCGGGCGAGCAAAAGAGCGAGATCGTCATCGTCGCGGTCCAGTCGCGCCCACCCATGCGCACCAGCGTGCCGTCCTCCAGCTCGCGCGCGATGGAAAACTCCGGCAGCCACGCCAGCCCCGCCCCCTCAAGCGCGCGCCGCTTGAGCGCCTCGGCCAGCGCATCCATGTAGCGCAGGTTGAGCGCGGGGCGTCGGTTGCCGATGGTCTGGTCCACCACCGTGCCGAGAAACGTGTTGGGGTCATAGCTCAGATACGGCACCTCGCGTCCGGCCACACCGGGCAGAGCCCAGCCGTGCCGCGCGGCGGCGGCGTGCTGCGCCACGGGGATGAGCCGCTCCTCGCAGATGTCGCGGCGCTTGAACCGGGTCTCGTCAAGGATCGGGGCGACGTCCTGATGGCGGTAGTAGAGCAGGAATTCGCAGCCGCCCTCGCTCAGAAGCTGGCAACACGCGGTCAGGCTGTCGGACATCACCCGCGTGCGCATCTCGGGGTAGTCACGCTCGAACTCGGCCATGCGCGGTTGCAGGAAGTTGACCGAGATCGCGTGCAGCGCCGCGATGCGCTGAAAGGTGGTATGACCGCGCGCACGCTCGCGGATCGCCTGCCGCGTGTCGGTGAGATCGGCCACCGTCTGCTGTGCCACCGGCAGGAATTGCCGCCCCGCCTCCGACAATTGCACCGGATAGTTGGCCCGGTCGATCAGCGGCACGCCGATCCAGTTCTCCAGCGATCGGATACGGCGGCTGAAGGCCGATTGGGTGATGTTGCGCTCTTCCGCCGCGCGGGTGAAATTGAGCGTGCGCCCGAGGCAGACGAAATCGCGCAGCCAGTTGATGTCCATGCCCGCCAGACTGCGCGAGACCGGCGTGTCATGCAAGATCGGAATAGTTTGATGAGATGTTTGAATTGGCCGACTCGCGCGGCCCTGTCCTAGCGTCTTCATCATGGGTCCGGCGGGCGCACAGGCGACGCGCCCCGGGGCCGCAACGATGATGAAGGCCGCAGGAACGGCCTCGCACCACACCAACAAGGAGACCGACATGACATTTCCCATCAAAGGCCTGATCGCCGCCACCGCGCTGGGTACCACCATTGCAGCGCCTGCCGTGGCCGAGACCACGATCCGCCTCTCGACCTACGTCAACGAGGCCGATATCCGCTATGACGGGTTCGTCCATTTCGCCGATCTGGTCGCGGAAAAGACCGGCGGCAGCGTCGAGGTGCAGATTTTCCCCTCGGCCACGCTGCACGGCTGGTCCGAAGGCGTGGACGCCGTGCAGGGCGGTGTCTCGGACATGAGCTGGATTCCCGCCGATGACCGCCTGCCCTGCTACCGCGTCACCTCGCTCTACCCCGTGGCTGTCGATCTGGAAGGCCAGATCGAGATGGACGCCGCCTATGCCGACCTGGTGCGCGACGAGGCGGCGACCGTCAATCTCGTGCCGGTCTTCAACTCCAACTATTCCTATGACCAGGAATGGTGGTTCGAGGGCGGTATCGACGATCTCGGCAATCTCGACGGCAAGCAGGTCCGCTCCATCGGCCCGCTGGTCAGCCTGATGATCGAGACATGGGGCGGCGCGCCGGTCTTTGTCGCGCCCAAGGAGGTGTTCCAGTCCGCCGAGCGCGGCGTGGTCGACGGCATCAACATGGGCGTCGCCACCTATTCGAGCTGGAAGCTGTGGGACGTGATGCCCTACATGGTCAACGCCAACCTCTTTTACGGCAACATCCAGTACATGATGAACAAGGAAAAGTTCGACTCGATGACCGCGGACGAACAGGCCGCCGTTATGGAGGCCGCGCGCGAGACCGAGGAATGGCTCAAGCCCCGCTACGAGGACTGGGTCGATCAGCGCGTCGGCACCGCGGTGATGAAGGGCGGCGGGGCCGCCGTCTCGATCAGCCAGGACAAGCGGATGGAGCTTATCGACAGCGTGCAGGGCACCTGGAACGAAACGGTGGACGCGGCCTGCGGACCAGAGCTTGCCGGCAAGATTCGCGATCTCTTCGCGCAGCACGCGCCTTGATCCGATAGGTGCCGCTGCCCGCGCGGCGGCACCCGCCTCGTTTCTGGCAAAGGGAGGCTTGCCATGCAGACCGATCTCGACCGTTTGATCGGCCATGTGGAACGCGCCGTCGTGTGGCTCGCGGCCGCCGGGGCCGTGGTGGTGCTCGTGCAGATGGTGTGGATCAGCTACGGCGTCTTCACCCGCTACGCGCTCAATGCGCCTGACCGGATGGTCACCGAGGCAACCGCGCTCCTGCTGTTCCCCGTGGCCTTTGCCGGGTTGGCCTATGCCATGCGCGAGGATGCCTATCCCAAGGTGACGATGCTGACCGACACGCTGCCCCCCGCCGGGCGCAAGGCGGCGGCGATCGTCAACCTGTGCGTCATGCTGGCGGTGGGCCTGTTCTTCTCGCTCGCAGGCGTCAGCGCCACGATCCGCTCGTACAACTCGGGCGCCTCGTCGGAAATCCTGCTCTGGCCGCGCTATGCGTTCTGGGCCCCGGGCGCGCTGGCACTGGTGCTGTTCTCGATTTACGCGGGCCTGCGGCTGATCCGGCTCATCCGCACCCCGGCGCGGGAGGTCTGAGCGATGGAATGGTATGAAGTCGGCCTCGGCCTCCTCGGCCTCTTGATGTTGCTCATCGCCATCGGCCTGCCGATCCCCTTTGCGCTGGCGGCCGCCTCGCTGCCCTTCCTGTGGCAGATCCAGTCGTTTGATACCTCCATCGTCTCGGCGGAGTTGAAGCTGTGGGGCGTGTGGATCGACTATATCCTCTTGGCGGTGCCGCTCTTCGTCTTTCTCGGGGAATTGATCGGCAAGTCCAACATCGGCCCAAATCTTTACCAGTTCCTGCACCAGGGCGTGCGGGTGCGTGGCTCGGCGGCCTATGGCTCGATCGGGGCCTGCGCGGGGTTCGGCGCGGTCTGCGGGTCGTCCATGGTGGGCGCGCTCACCATCGGCGGCGTGGCCCTGCCCGAGATGCTGCGCCTGGGATATGGCAAGCGGCTGTCTTCGGGCGTGCTGGCGGCGGGCGGCACGCTGAGCGTGCTCATTCCGCCCTCGCTGATCCTGCTGTTCTACGGCATCGTCACCGACCAGAGCATCGGTGATCTGTTCATCGCGGGGGTCATTCCCGGGCTCATCCTCGTCACCTCCTTCGCGCTGGTGATCCTCGTCTGGGGCATCCTGAGACCCGGCGACATCCCCGACCGCGAGTCGGCGGTGAAGATGGGGATCGTTCAGATCGCCGCCACCGTGGCCCCCATCGCGCTCATCGGCCTCGTGATCACCGTGGCGATCTACGCGGGCATCGCCACGCCGACCGAGGCGGCGGCGGTGGCGGCGCTGCTGACCGTGATCCTCGCCTTCGGCGTGGGCGGGCTCAAATGGCAGGGCTTTACCGACGCGCTGTTTGCCACCATGCGGACGATGGGCTATCTCGGGCTTCTGCTGTCGGCGGGGGTGCTCTTTGGGTTCGTGCTCACCTATTACCGGGTGCCGCACGAGTTCACCCAGCTTTTCCTCAGCTTTGATCTGTCGCCATACGTGGTGCTGGCGATCGTGCTGATCTTCTACATCGTGCTGGGGATGTTTCTCGAGCCGGTGTCGATGACCTTCATCACCCTGCCCACGATCTACCCGCTGATGGCTTCCGCCGGGTTCGACCTGATCTGGTTCGGCGTGGTCTACACGATCACCATGGAAATCGCCGTGCTGACGCCACCCGTGGGCCTGAACCTCTACGTGATCCAGGGCATCGGGCGCGGCGAGGTGACCATCGGCGACGTCATCATGGGCTGCCTGCCGTTCATCGCGGCGCTGGTGCTGCTGATCGTCATCCTCATCCTCGTGCCGGAGACCGCGCTGTGGCTGCCAGATCAGATGCGCTAACGAGCCGAACCGGCCTGAGCTATCGCCGCGCGGGCCGCGGCGCGCCGCTGGTGCTGGTGCATGGCTACCTTGGCGGGGCCGGGCAATGGCAGGGCGAGATCGACCGCTTCGCCGACCGCTTCGACGTGATCGCACCCGACCTGCCCGGCTTTGCCGGCTCTGCCGCCCTGCCCCCGGCGAACCGCATCGCGGACTTCGCGGCGACCTTGGTCGCCCTGCTGGATGAGCTGGGGCTGGGGCGGATCACCCTGCTGGGGCATTCGATGGGCGGCATGATCGTGCAGGAACTGGCCGCCACCCACCCCGCGCGCATTGCGCGACTGGTTCTCTATGGCACCGGCCCGCTGGGCGCGATGCCCGACCGGTTCGAATTGCTGGAGACCTCCCGCGCCAGCATCTGCCGCGACGGTGTCGCACGCACCATCCGGCGGATCGGGGCCACATGGTTCCGCGAAGGCAAGGCGGCAAGCGGATTCGAGATCGTGGCAACGCTGGGCGCGCAGGCAAGCGAGCCGGCAGCACTTGCCGGGCTGGACGCGATGGATCTCTGGGACGGGCGCGGCGCGCTCGACCGGCTGACCATGCCGACGCTAGTGCTGTGGGGGGACCGCGACAAATCCTACCGCTGGCCGCAGGTCGAGACGCTGTGGCAGGGCCTGCCCGATGCCGCGCTGGCGGTGATCCCGGGCACGGCCCATGCCGTGCACCTCGAGAAACCGGCGCTGTTCCACGCGATGCTGGAGGACTTCCTCGACCAAGGGGGCGGTGCGGGCTGAGACAGCGACGCCGCTACCCCGGCTTTTTCAACCCAACTGCTGCCGCAGCCAGCGCGCGAGATAGATAACCGGCCAGCGCAGCACGCTCATCCCCGCCGCCAGAACCAAGAGGCCCAGCCACGGCCCGTGCTGCCACGCCACCAGCCCCAGCACCGGCACGCCCAGCGCAATGAGCGCGTAGGCGCGCCGCCAGTGGTTGTCGCGGCTTGGCAGCATCGCCAGAACGTTGGCCGCCAACGCCCAAACGCAGGCGAGGATCAGCGAGGCGGTCATGACGCGCCTCCCACGAGGCTCGCGCTCAGCGCGGCAAGGGCCGCGAACAGGCCAAAGACCGGCACCGCCATGGGCACCCTGAACGCGGCCTCGGGGCTTGTACGCTTCATCGCGATCAGCGCCGCATTGACCAATACGAACACACCCAGAAGCAGCGACGAGGTGAGCCCGGCAAGATCGGCCACCGGCAACAGCAGCGCGCCCGCGATGACCGCCACGCCGATCAGCAGCGTCGCGCGCAACGGCGTGCCGAAGCGGGGATGCGCGTGGTGAAACCCTGCCAGCGCCGGGCTGCGGCGCCCGAGGCCAAAGAGCACCCGGCTCGCCATCACCATCTGCGCCAGCACGCCGTTCAGCGCCGCCGCCACGGCGATCAATGACAAGAAGGCCGCACTGCCACCGCGCCCCGCCTGCCACACGAGCGCCAGCGGCTGTTCGCTCGCGCCCAGCGTGGCAAGCGGCACCGCACGCACCGCCGCGATGCTGACCAGCGCGTAAAGCGCGCTCGTGATCGCCAGTGACAAGAGGATCGCGCGCGGCAGGATACGTTCGGGCTCGCGCACCTCCTCGGCCATGTTGACGATATCCTCGAACCCGATGAAGGCGAAGAAGGCCAGCACCGCCGCCGCGATCACTCCCGACCAGACCAGCTCGCCCCCCGCCTGCCAGTCGGGCGCGGGCGTTGCGGTAAAGCCCGCGAACATCACCAACGCGAGGCCCGCCACCTCGACCACGGTGAACAGGGCCGCGACAGCGAGGCTTTCCAGAACGCCCAATATCGCCACGCCCATCAGTACCAGCCCCAGAACGATGACCGACGGCCCGAACGGCAAGCCCGTCACCGCCCCGAGATAGCCCACGCCACCACGAAGGACGGCAGCGGCGGACACGGTCCCGGCCGCCACGATGGCGAGCCCGACCAGCGTGCCGAGCCAAGGCAGGTTGAGCCCCTTGGCGACGAACACCGCCTCGCCTGCCGCCTCCGGCAACCGCGTGGAAAACTCGGCATAGCTCAGCGCCGTGGGGGCGGCGATCACGCCCGCCAGAACAAAGGCCAGTGGCGCCCAGATCCCCGCCTCCGCCGCGACCGCCCCCACGAGCACGTAGATCCCCGCGCCGACCATGACACCCACGCCGTAGGCGGTCAGCAGTCCCAGACCGATGCGGCGTTTCAGGATCTCTGCCATGCCCGTCTAGCCCGCCAGCCGCGCGGGAAGGCCACCGGCCCATGCGCTGATCGTACCGGCGCCGAGGCACACCACCATGTCGCCGGGCCGCGCCTCGGCGCGCACGAGGCGTTCCAGGTCATCCTCCGAGCCGATGGCCACCGCGTGGCGGTGGCCATGCCGAGTAAGCCCCGCCACCAGATCATCACGCGTGGCGCCCGGGATCGGGTCCTCTCCGGCGGCATAGACATCGGCGATGCCCACGACGTCGGCCTCGTTGAAACACCCACAGAAATCGTCGAACAGGGATGAGAGCCGCGAATAGCGGTGCGGCTGATGCACGGCTATGATGCGCCCCTCCGTGGCCTGCCGCGCGGCGCGCAACACGGCGGCGATCTCGACCGGGTGGTGGCCGTAATCGTCGATCACCGTCACGCCATTCACCTCGCCCACGCGGGTAAAGCGGCGGTTGACGCCGCCAAAGCTCGCCAGCGCGTCGCGGATCGCGTCGCGCTTCATGCCCAGATGCCGCGCTACCGCCACGGCGGCCAGAGCGTTGGAAACGTTGTGATCGCCCGGCATTGGCAGGCTGCACCCGTCGATCATCCGGCCCTCGGCCTGGAGCGCCACGTCGAAATGCGCCACGCCCCGCTCATAGCGCAGGTTGAGCGCGCGCACATCGGCCTGCGCGTTGAAGCCGTAGGTCAGCACCCGCCGGTCGCTGATCCGGCCGACCAGCGCCTGCACCTCCGGGTGGTCGGTGCAGCACACGGCGAGGCCGTAGAACGGGATGTTGGAGACGAAATCGTAAAACCCCTGCCTCAACGCATCGAAATCGCCCCAGTGCTCCATGTGCTCGGGGTCGATATTGGTGACGATGGCGATCGTCGCGGGAAGCCGGTTGAAGGTGCCGTCGCTCTCGTCGGCCTCGACCACCATCCATTCCCCCTGCCCCATCCGCGCGTTCGATCCATAGGCGTGGATGACGCCGCCGTTGATCACCGTCGGGTCGATCCCACCCTTGACCAGCAGTTCGGCCACCAGCGTCGTCGTCGTGGTCTTGCCATGCGTGCCCGCCACCGCGATGTTGGACTTGAGCCGCATGAGTTCCGCCAGCATCTCGGCGCGGCGCACCACCGGCAGGCCGCGCCTGCGCGCCTCGTCCAGTTCGGCATTGCCCGGCTTGATGGCCGAGGAGATCACCACCACCTCCGCGCCGTCGAGGTTCTCCGCCCGCTGCCCCTCGAAGACACGCGCGCCCATGCCCTTGAGCCGCTCGGTGATCGGCGTCGACTTGAGGTCGGACCCCTGCACCTCGTAACCGTGGTTGAGCAGCACCTCGGCGATGCCCGACATGCCGATCCCCCCGATCCCCACGAAATGGATCGGGCCGACATCCGTCGGTAGCTTGGTGGCTGCATTCATCTATTCTGCCCTTCTGCCTGCGAGGTCCTCGACCAAGTCGGCCAATCGCTGCGGGGCATCGGGGCGCCCCTGCGAGAGCGCCGCCTGCGCCATCATCCCCGCGCCCTGCGCGTCGCCCAGAACGGTGGCGATCTGCGCCGCGAGGCTCCTCTCGTCAAGCCGGTTCTCGGGAATGCGGATCGCGCCGCCAGCCTCGACCAGGCCGCGCGCATTGGCGGTCTGATGATCGGCGGCGGCGGCGGCGTAGGGTATGAGGATGGCGGGCCGCCCGATGACGGAAATGTCGGCGATGCTCGACGCGCCCGCGCGGCTGATGACAAGCTGCGCCTCCGACATCCGGCGCGGCACGTCGCGAAAGAACGGCTGCACATCGGCATCGACACCCGCGCCCGCGTAGGCGCGAGTCACGCGCTCGATGTCCTCGTCGCGTGCCTGATGGCTTACCCGGATGTTGCGCAGCATCGCCTCGGGCAGCGCCGCGATCGCCGCCGGCACCACGTCGCTGAGGATGCGCGCACCCTGGCTACCGCCGATCACCAGGACCGACATCGGGTAGTCGCCCGGCGGGATATAGGGCGCGCCCGCCCGTTCGATCACCGCCGCGCGCACCGGGTTTCCGACATGCTCGCCCCGCGCGCCCTTGGGCAGGTCGGTGGGCCAGATGCCGCAGGCCACCACGTCCACCCGCGGCGCGAACACCCGGTTCACGCGGCCCAGAACGCCGTTTTGCTCGTGCACCATGCGCGGACGGCGCAATAGCCACGCCGCCGCCAGCGCCGGGATCGTCGGGTAGCCGCCAAAGCCCACCACCGCGTCCGGCCGCTCGCGCAGCATCCGCAAGCTCGCCCCCAGCACGCCCCCCGCGATATGCAGCGGCGCCAAGAGCTTGTTGACGATCCCGCCGCGCGCGAAGGTGGCGCTCGCCACCTGCTCGATCTGCACCGAATGCGGAAACCCGCCGACGAACCGCGCGCCGCGCGCATCCGTCGACAGCCGCACCCGCCAGCCGCGCCGCAGCATTGCCTCGGCCAGGGCCTGCGCCGGAAACATGTGCCCGCCGGTGCCGCCCGCCGCGATCAACAGAAGCGGTGCACTCATCGCCGCCCCCGCAGGATATCGCCGATCTGCCCTTGCGGTCGTGTCCGGGTGAGCGCCAGCAGCATCCCCACCGCCAGCCCGGCGGCCACGATGGACGAGCCGCCATAGCTCACGAAGGGCAGCGTCATGCCCTTGGCGGGCAAGAGCCGCACGGCAACGCCCATGTTGATCATCGCCTGTGCGCCCAGCATCGCTACCAGCCCGGTGCCCGCCAGCCGGATGAACGGGTCGCGCTCGCGGATCAGCCGGAACAGCGAGCGCAGCACGATCACCGAATAAAGCGCGATGATCGCCAGCACGAGGACGAGGCCGTACTCTTCGGCCGCCACGGCGATGATGAAATCGGTATGCGCGTCCGGCAGGCTCCATTTCACCTGCCCCTCACCGACGCCGACGCCGAAGAACCCGCCCTCCTGGATCGCGTTGGTGGCAAAGCCGATCTGCGTGGTCGGATCGACCTCGGCGCTGAGAAAGCCGTCGATGCGGCGCGCGAAATGCTCGGAATGGGAATAGGCGAAGCTCCCCGCGAACACCACCAACCCGGCCATCGCCAGAAGCAGCAGCACCGGCGCGCCGCTCACGAACCAGATCACCCCCCAGCCGAACAGCACCAGCGCCGCCTGCCCGAAGTCCGGCTGCATCGCCAGGAACCCGAGGATCGCCACCATCAACCCGAAGGACCACAGCCGCCCGGGCGGCCCGCCGATTTCCTGGCTCGCGGCCATCATCCACGCCGCCGCCACCACGAAGGCGGGCTTGAGAAATTCCGAGGGCTGCACGCTGGCAATGCCGAGGCTGTACCACCGCACCGCGCCCTTGCCGAAATCGGTGCCGAACACCGGCAGCAGCATCACCGCCACCAGCGCCGCGAGAAAGCCCAGAACCGCCAGCCGCCGCACCGTCTCGGGGCGCATCATCGAGACCACCATCATCGCCATCAGCGCGAAGCCGCCGAACACCATCTGACGCTGCACGTAGTGGAACGGCGCGAACCCGTTCTCCTCGGCCAGCGGCACCGAGGCCGCGAGCCCCAGGAGGATGCCGATGGCAAACAGCATCAACACCGAGAAGAACGACCAACGGTCGATCGTGCGCCACCATTTGGGGAGAACGGGATCCTCGTCCCGCAGGGGCACAGCCCCATAGACCATTTCCGTCATCTGCCTGCCGCCTCGATGCCATGCGCCCCTTTGCGGGGTCTGTCTTGCAAGTGTACCCGGAATCGACGCCCGAGACCAGAGAGAACCCCCCTTGCCTTTGCGCGGGATTTCGCGTCTCAGGCGGGGCATGACACGGGCTATCGACACGCTCATCCTCGGGGCCGGCGCGGCGGGCATGATGTGCGCCGCCCATGCCGGCGGGCGCACGCTCGTCATCGACCACGCACGCGCACCGGGCGAGAAGATACGCATCTCCGGCGGCGGGCGGTGCAACTTCACCAACCTGCACACCGCGCCTGAAAATTTCCTGTCCCAGAACCCCCATTTCTGCAAATCGGCGCTGGCGCGCTACACGCAATGGGATTTCATCGACCTCGTCGAGCGGCACAGCATCGCCTGGCACGAAAAGACGCTTGGGCAGTTGTTCTGCGACGGGCGGTCCACGCAGATCGTCGGGCTTCTGGTGGACGAGATGCGTCGGGCGGGGGCAGAGTTGTGGCTCTCGACGCGACTCTGTGACCTGGGCCATGACGGCGACCGTTTCCACGCCACACTCGAACGCGAGGGTGCGCAGCAGGCCGTCACCGCCCGCAACCTCGTGCTGGCCACCGGGGGCAAGTCGATCCCCAAGATGGGCGCGACGGGGATGGCCTACGACATCGCCCAACGCTTCGGGCACGCGCTGACCGAAACGCGCCCCGCGCTGGTGCCGCTCACCTTTTCCGACGCGCCCTTCGTGACGCTTTCAGGCACCGCCCTGCCCGTCCGCGCGTCCTGCGACGGGGCGTCATTCGAAGAGGCGGCGCTCTTCACCCATCGTGGCCTCTCGGGCCCGGCGATCCTGCAAATCTCGTCCTATTGGCGCGAGGGGGCCGAGATCGCCCTCGATCTGGACCCCGAGGGCACGCTCTTGGAAACACTGCGCGCCGAACGGCAGCGGCAGGGACGGCGCAACCTCACCACCGCGCTGTCGCAGCATATGCCCGGCAAAGTCGTCGCTCATCTCGCACCCACTCTCAGGCTTGCGGGCAACCTCGCCGATCAGTCCGACGCGCGGCTCTCAGACATCGTGGGCGCGCTGCGCAACTGGCGGCTCCGGCCCACGGGAAGCGAGGGCTACCGCACCGCCGAGGTAACGCTCGGGGGCATCGACACAGGGGGCCTCAGCTCCGCCACGATGGAATCGCGCCACCTGCCCGGCCTCTACGCCATCGGCGAGGCGGTGGACGTAACCGGCTGGCTGGGCGGCTACAATTTCCAGTGGGCCTGGGCATCGGGCTGGGCGGCGGGTCAGGCGATCTCGGCGCGGGCGTGAGGGGCTGGATCTGAAGCGGGCGTTGAGGTGAGCCGCGCATCGACGGGCCGCGGCGCGGCGATCCAAAGCTGTTTCTAAGGCGCTTGATGGCGGCAAAATCCGAAAAAGACTTCAGCGGTGCGCAGGTTGCAGACAAATCGCCGTGCCGGGGGCAGCCCGGCGATGCGCGGCGGCGCGCCAAGGCGCGCCTCGATTCCGCGCAGGTGTGCCAAAGGCCCAACGACCGCGCCAGACCCCTTGCCGACCCCGAATTTCCCCGACGCCCTACCCCTTGGGCCGCGCCCTTGCCGCCATCACGTCCCGGCCGAGGGTCAGCGTATAAGCCTCCAACTCGCTCAACGCCGCTTGCGCCGCCTCGGCCTCGTTCCCCTCCAGCGCATCCGCGATCCGGGTGTGAAAGCCCAGGATTGCCTCGCGCGACCGCGCCGTGAAGGTGATCATGTTCATCAAGGGCTGCATCGCCTCAACCGCACCTGCCAACTGGTAGGACAAAACCGGATTGGCCGCGCTGTCCACCAGCGCGCGGTGAAAAGTGACATCGGAGGCGCAGAAGCTCTCGTCCGACAGCCCCGGCTGCCCCTGCCGGTGGATTTCCGCCCGCATGGTGGCCAGCGTGTCGGGCGTGCGCCGCAGGGCGGCGAGCGGCGTGCAGGCGCGCTCCAGCGCGTAGCGCGCCTCGCAGGCGACATCAAAGCTGATCGCGTTCATCGACAGCAGAAGCGTCGAGGTGGTGATATGCTGGCCATAGGCGTCGGGATAGTTCAGCCGGTTGACGAAGGCCCCGCCGAACGCGCCCCGCGCGGTGCGGATCAGGGATTGCGCCGCCAGCCGTTTGAGCGCCTCGCGCACCGTGGGGCGCGACACCTCGAAGTGATCGGCCAATTCGGCCTCGGACGGAAGGCGCTCGTCCACGATGAGCCGCCCGGCCACGATCTCCTCGCGGATGGCCCCGGCGATCTGCGCCGAGAGGTCGGCCTTGTTATCGGGATCAATTTTCATTTGTCTTACATTTAAATGTCTGACAATTTATTCGTCAAGAGACGAGTCGCAGGGAGAGAGCGATGATCGCGGCATCGGTCAGGCGAATGGGAGGCGCGCACTGGCTTGCACTCTACGCGCTGATCCTCGGCGCTTGGGGGCTGCTCTACGCGATGGCCCTGCCCGCCGCGCTGCGCGAGGGCGCGGTGATCTACGGCACCGATTTCCTGCGCAGCCTGTGCATCGTCACGCCCGATGCCGCCGGATTCGCGCGCATCATCCTGATGTGGGCGCTGATGTCGGCGGCGATGATGGCGCCCACCGCGCTGCCAGCCTTCGCCACCTACGAGGATCTGGGCCACAGCGCCAAGACGCGCCTCGGCGCGCTGGTGGCGGGCTATCTCTCCGTTTGGCTGGGATTCTCGGTGCTCGCGGCGGGCGCGCAGATGGCGCTGTTCAACGCGGGGCTGCTGACGGCCTTCGGCGACAGCCGCTCCGGCGTCCTGTCGGCGGCGCTGCTGGCGCTGGCCGGGGCCTATCAGTTCAGCCCCGCCAAGGAGGCGTGCCTGTCGAAATGCCGCCGCCCGCTGGTGTTCTTCATGGCCCATTGGGACGAGGGGCCGCTGCGCAACGGGCTTCGGCTGGGCCTCGTGTGCCTCGGCTGCTGCTGGGCGCTGATGGCGCTGGCGTTTGTCGGCGGGGTGATGAACCTCGCCTTCATGGGGCTGGCAACGGTGATCATGGTTCTGGAAAAGCTGCCCAACCTGGGGCGGTATCTGACACGGCCCCTCGGGGTGGTGCTGCTCTGCGCCGCGCCTTGGGTTCTGTTCACAACGATCTGAAAACACGAAGGAGACCGGAAAATGGCGTTGGACACGGTGGGCACGGTGCCCTGGACGATCAAGGGAGAGCTGATCCTCAACTGCAACTGCACGGTGTTCTGCCCCTGCGTGGTCAGCCTCGGCAAGCATCCGCCCACCGAAGGCTACTGCCAGGCATGGTCGGGCGTGCGCATCGACGAGGGCCACTACGGCGATACGGACCTTGGCGGGCTGAACGTCGGGCTGATGCTGGAAATCCCCGGCCTGATGGCGCGCGGCAACTGGAAGGCCGCAGCCTATATCGACGAGCGCGCCAGCGACGACGCCTACGAGGCGCTGGTCAACATCTTCTCGGGCCGCGCGCGCGGCACCACGGGCCTGTTCGGCGTGCTGGTCAGCGAATTTCTGGGCGCCGAGCGCGCGCCGGTCGTGTTCGAGACCGAAGGCAAGGCACGCCGCCTGATGGTGGGCAAGAAGATCCAGGGCGAGGTGGTGCCCGTCGAGGGGCATGGCGGCCAGGATATCGTCGTCACCAATACCGAGTACTGGATGGGCCCCGACATCACGGTCGCCACCGCCACCAAGGGCCGCGTGCGCGCATTCGGCCGGGTCTGGGATTTCGACGGCCGCAGCGCGGAAATCTGTCAGATCGACTGGAAAGGGCCGCGCTGATGATGCTGACGGCGGATTATGTCGCGCTGATGGCGCGCTATAATGCGTGGCAGAACGCGCAACTCACGCGCGCCATCGACGGGGTGAGCCTCAAGCTGCTGACCGAGGATCACGGGGCCTTCTTCGGCTCCATCCTCGGCACGCTCAACCACATCC
This sequence comes from Roseovarius nitratireducens, assembly GCF_002925845.1. GTDB lineage: Bacteria > Pseudomonadota > Alphaproteobacteria > Rhodobacterales > Rhodobacteraceae > Roseovarius > Roseovarius nitratireducens. The sequence goes on from NZ_PDNI01000053.1 coordinate 18,444, forward strand.
TCTGGGCCGACCGCATCTGGCTGCACCGCCTTGGCGTCGAGGGCACCCGCCCCGAGGGTGGCATCGCAGAGAGCACGACGCTCACCCCCACCGGTGCGGCGTGGAGCGCCGCGCGCTTTGCCGTCGATGGGCGGATCGGCGCATGGGCGGGACGGGTGCACAGCATCGACCTCACCGGCAACCTGACTTGGTATTCCGGGGCATCCGGGGCCGAGGTCACACGGCCCGTGGCGGCCTGCGTCGCCCATCTGTTCAACCATCAGACCCATCACCGCGGGCAGGTCCACGCGATGCTGACGCGCGCGGGGCTGACGGCGCCGGTCACCGACATCGTTTTCATGCCCGAGGAGGCACAATGAACGCACCGCTCCTGTCGCTGTCGCGCCGGTTGCGCCGCACGCCCTTTTCCGACGGGGTCGAGGCGGCGGGGGTCAAGGCCTACACGGTCTACAACCACATGCTGTTGCCCACTGTCTTTCGCTCCATCGAGGAAGACTACCGCCACCTCAAGGAGGCGGTGCAGGTCTGGGACGTGGCCTGCGAGCGGCAGGTCGAATTGCGCGGCCCCGATGCGGGCCGCCTGATGCAGATGCTCACCCCCCGCGACCTGCGCGGCATGACGCCGGGACAGTGCTATTACGTGCCCATCGTCGACGAGACGGGCGGCATGCTCAACGACCCGGTGGCGGTGAAACTGGCCGAGGATCGCTGGTGGATCTCGATTGCCGACTCGGACCTTCTCTACTGGGTGCGCGCCACGGCACACGGCTGGCGGCTCGACGTGCTGGTCGATGAGCCGGATGTATCGCCGCTGGCCATTCAGGGCCCGCGCGCCGATGACCTGATGGCGGCGGTCTTTGGTGACGCGGTGCGCGATATCCGCTTCTTCCGCTTCGGCGTGTTCGACTTTCTCGGCCGCGACATGGTGATCGCGCGCTCGGGCTATTCCAAGCAGGGCGGGTTCGAGATCTACGTGGAAGGCGGCGACCTCGGCATGCCGCTGTGGAATGCGCTGATGGAGGCCGGGAAGGAGTGGGACGTGCATGCCGGGTGCCCCAACCTGATCGAGCGGATCGAGGGCGGATTGCTGAGCTACGGCAACGACATGACCGACGACAACACGCCCCATGAATGCGGGCTGGGCCGGTTCTGCAACACCCACACGGCGATCGGCTGCATCGGGCGCGACGCCCTGCTGCGGGTGGCCAAGGAAGGCCCGGTGCAGCAAATCTGCGCCATCGCCATTGAGGGCGGCGCGGTGCCACCCTGCCGCGAATGGTGGCCGGTCCTGTCGGAAAAGGGCAAACGCGTGGGGCGGATCAGCTCCGCCGCGTGGTCGCCGGATCATCAAACCAACGTGGCCATCGGCATGGTGCGCATGACCCATTGGGACGCAGGGAGCCAGTTGCGCATCATGGCCCCGGGTGGCGAGCGGCGCGGGGTGGTGCAGGACGGGTTCTGGGCCTGAGCGGTCCTTGAGCGCGGGAGTGAGGGGCCAGCCCCTCACACTCCCCGGAATATTTCTGGCAAGATGAAGCAGGGGGCTGGCCCTGCGATCGGGAAGGAGAGCGATATGTTCAACGCATTGGTCGTCGAGAAGGACGAGGAGAGCGGCAAGACATCCGCAGCGGTGAAGGAGATTTCGGTCGAGGACCTGCCACATGGCGAGGTTCTGGTCGCGGTCGACTATTCCACGGTGAATTACAAGGACGGGCTCTGCATCGGGCCGGGCGGCGGCCTCGTGCGCAAATATCCGCATGTGCCGGGCATCGACTTCGCCGGGACCGTCGAGGAGAGCCACGACGACCGCTACAAGCCCGGCGACAAGGTGGTGCTCACCGGCTGGCGCGTGGGCGAGGCGCATTGGGGCGGCTACGCGCAAAAGGCGCGAGTTCTGGCCGACTGGCTGGTGCCGCTGCCCGAGGGGCTGGACACGCGGTCCGCGATGGCCGTGGGCACCGCAGGCTTTACCGCGATGCTGGCGGTGATGGCGCTGGAGGATCACGGGCTTGCGCCCGGGCACGGCCCGGTTCTGGTCACCGGGGCCGCAGGCGGGGTCGGATCGGTGGCGACCGCGATCCTGGGGCATCTGGGCCACGAGGTGGCCGCCGTCACCGGTCGCCCCGATCAGGAGGACTATCTGCGCGGCTTGGGTGCCAGCCAGATCGTCGCCCGCGAGGATCTGACCGACGTGACGCGCAAGCCGCTGGAAGCCGAACAATGGGCCGGTTGCGTCGATGCGGTGGCGGGCGCGATGCTGGGCCGGGTGCTCAAGCAGATGAAATACGGCACGTCCGTGGCCGCCATCGGCCTTGCCGGCGGGGCGGCGATCGAGGGCGCGCTGATCACGCCCTTCATCCTGCGCGGCGTCAACCTTCTGGGCATCGACAGCGTCATGCAGCCCTATCAAAACCGCCTGCGCGCCTGGCAGCGGATCGCGCGCGATCTGCCGATGGACAAGCTCGAGGCGATGGTGCAGCCCGCCACCCTCTCGGACCTGCCCGCGCTGGGGCGCGATATCCTCAAGGGGCAGGTCAGGGGCCGCGTTGTGGTCGATGTAAACGCCTGAGCCTTGCCAAGCAACGCGCCCCCCGCTAGCCATGGGACAAGCGGGGAGCCAGGCATCATGGATACCGGGGTGGAGATCACCATCCGATACGCGCGCGACGCGGATTTCACTGCGCTGTGGCCTATCCTGCGCGGCGTGATCCGCGCCGGTGACACCTATACCATAGAGCCCGGCCTCACCCGCGAGGCGGTGCGCGCGCTCTGGATGGAGGTGCCGCGCGCCACCTACGTGGCCGAGATCGCGGGCGAGGTTCTGGGCACCTATTACATCAAGACCAATCAGCCGGGCGGCGGCGCGCATGTCTGCAACGCGGGCTTCATGGTGAGCGAGGCGGCGCGCGGGCGCGGCCTCGCACGGGCGATGTGCCTGCATTCGCAGGACGAGGCGCGCGCCATGGGCTACCTCGCGATGCAGTTCAATTTCGTGGTCGAGACCAATCGCGGCGCCATCGCGCTGTGGGAGGATCTGGAGTTTGAGACGGTGGGCCGCCTGCCGCGCGCGTTTCAGCATCCCACCGAGGGCCTCGTGGATGCGCGGGTGATGTACAAGTGGCTCGGGGATTGATCCGGGTACAGGCCGCCGCCCGGCCCGGCATGGTGACCCTCATGGCTTCAACCACAAGGCCTCAACCACGAGGCCTCAACCACAAGGCCGTGGTGCGGGCGGCCTGCGTGGAAGTCTTGTCCGATACCGTCCAATGCTGTTGGCCGCGCGCTTTAGGCGCGCCAACCTTTCGCCGGGGTCTGTCCGATGCCGTCCGGCGGGGACCGGCCCGGCGTGACGCAATCCGACGTCACGGTGGCGGACCAGATGGCGGACCAGATGGCGGACCAGATCATGGGGAACCTCACCGCGGTAGCGATCCGCAAGGCCGGGCCGGGCAGGCTCGGCGACGGCAAGGGCCTCGAGCTGCACAAGGGCGACGGCGCCGGAAAGTGGGTGTGGCGCTATTCCTTCGCGGGCAAACGGCGGCAGATGGGGCTTGGCACCTGGCCGGATGTGAGCCTTGCCGACGCGCGCGCCCAGCGCGACAAATGGGCGTCGGTGCTCACCCAGGGGCGCGATCCGATCACTGAGCGGCGCGCCGAGATCGAGGCCGCCCGGGCCGAGATCGAGCGCGACGATCCAACACTCGAGACGCTGGCTCGCGACGTACTCGAGTCGCGCAAGGCAACGCTCAGAAACGATGGCAAAGCGGGCCGATGGCTCTCACCGTTGGAGCGGCACATCTTCCCGAAGATCGGCCGCAAGCCCATCAGCACCATCCGACAGCACGACCTCAAGGCCGTGCTCGCCCCGATCTGGCGGACAAAGCACCCCACTGCCGAGAAGGCGATCCAGCGGCTTCGAATCGTGTTCCGGCAGGGCAAGCTCATGGGCTACGACTGCGACCCCTTCACCGTCGAGGCGGCGCAGCACATGCTTGGCGCAGTGATCCACACGCCGGAGCCCATCCCGGCTACACCGTGGCAGGACATCCCTGACCTCTTCGCGCGGCTCGAGGGACGCGGCACCACCGCCGCCTGCCTCCGCTTCATGATCCTGACGCTGGTGCGCGCCTCGGGATGTCGCGGCGCACGCTTCTACGAGATAGAGGGCGACGTGTGGACCGTGCCCGCCGAGCGCATGAAGGGTCAGGTGGGCAAGGTGCGGGATTTCAGAGTGCCGCTATCAGACGCCGCGATGGAGATCGTCGAGGCGCGCAGGGCACTCGGCGGGGACTACTTGTTCGCGGTCTACAGCGGCAATCCCGTGAGCGATGCTGGCCTCTCGAAATTCATGCGCGACATGGGCGAATCTGGTCGGCCGCACGGGTTCCGAACCAGCTTCCGAACTTGGGTCCAGGACACCGATGCGACAGGCTGGGAAGTCTCGGAAACGGTGCTCGCCCACACCATCGGCGGACGGGTGGAGCGGTCATACGCCCGCTCTGACATGCTCGAGCGTCGCCGCCCTGTCATGCAGGCTTGGGCGGATTACGTGACGGTTGCGACCGGTGCCGCAAACGTCGTGCGGCTAGGGTGCTAAACGCTTATGCACTCAAACTGGAAATTGTGGTGGGGAATCTTAAGCGTGGGGCTACGGTTCGCGGTGTGGCCGCGAGCTATGGGCAGGGCAACGTGAACACCATCGCCAGAATCGAATTTAGCACAATCACGAAGAATGTGGGTTCATAAAATTTCGCGTTTCTACTCACCCAGCTCGAGGCAACCCCTGCAAGCGCTGTCGGGCAAGGCGACAATGTGCTGGCTTCCCCACCGGTGGACGAGCGGATCGAGCGATTGCCCGCGATCCGTTCAGGGTCTCACCGCAACGACTTCGATTTCGACCAGCCAGGCCGGGTTGGCAAGGCCAGCCACCTCGAAGACGGAGCGGGTGGGCAGGTCGGGCTGCTCTTCCGTTCCGAAGTGCTGGATGTAGCCTTCCATGAAGCCGGAAAACTCTCGCCAACGGCGGTAGAAGGTTCGGGGGCGGACCACTGGTTCCGGGTGGATGAAAGTTCAGTGGCAGGTCAGCCGCAACCCGCTACGACAAGACCGCCGAGAGCTTCCTCGGCTTCATCGACATCACCTCGATCCGTCTATGGATACGCCATTTGTCAACATGACCTAGGAGGTGAGTGACGAGGCAGACCGAAGCGAAGATCGAAGTCCAGACAAAACCCAGCTTGGGGACAGTCGAACCTCCGTCGTTTTGCTACACATTTTGCTACACGCAAAATATTACAATTCATTAAATTCAATATGTTAGATAACGTGTCCTGACAGATTGATGCCTGCCGGTCGCCACCACTTCTGAGCTGGTTAACGCGCAACGTATCTTGGAAGCCGGATTACGGAACCGGACCTCTTACCCGTCCCGCCAGCCGCGGCATTGGCGTTTTGCGGACTACTGCGACAAGCTAGTCGGGCTCCTGAAGGCACTCGTGGCCATCAACACGTCGATTTGCCGCGCTGAGCCTCCGCGTTTGCGAGAGCCGTGATTTCGCAGGTCGCTTGCTCAGGCGGTCCGGGGCAGGACGCGATAATGCGCCTCTGTCGGACAGCAGGCCGCGCCATTGATCGGAAGGATGTCCTGCGGACAGGCCGACATCGCCACCACGCAATTCATCCGGGCCCGCAAGATGACGTAGTCGCCGGGGCGCGACAACGGCTCTCCCCAGCTGGTGGTTCCGTCCTCCGCCACGGGAATGTTCATCCAGAGGTTCAGCGGACTCGGACACTCGCGGATATCGATACCGATCCGCCGCATGGCAGCGAACAGATTGTCGGTACAATTGTCGTGATAGTCGCTACAGCCCAGAAGCCCGTAGCGGTAATCGTCACAGGCAGCGATCAGCGTGTCATGCCGGCCCGGAGAGGTGTCTTCTTCCATCGTCATGATCGGGCGGCGCCGGTTCGTGATGAGGGCATCCCCCTTTCCGGGCCACAGCTTGCCCAGAGTCGGGCGCATGTGCTCGTTCGAGAGGAACTCTTTGGTATCCTCGGCATTGAAGACCCAGGTGTCGACAACCTGGGCACCATGAGTATTGATGATCTGGATGGCCTCGCCCGCCGAAAGCCGCGCGGCCCGACCACTGCGAGCAGGAAGCGTAATGCGTTCAGGTTCGCCCGACATCGTCCCCTCCAATCAACTTATCGGATCAGTCTAGATCAGGTTCTTCACGCGAGGGCAAGTCGGGCTCTCTTCGTTTTGGCAGGGTCGCGATGTGTCCCATCGCGCTCAGTATCAGCAATACAGGCACCAGACTTCTTCGGACGGGGCCGCACCGGATTGACGTGGCGCATGGCCTTTCGGTGCCCTGTCCGCCACAGCTTAATGTGCATCAACGCGGCCGGGGTCAGGCCAGGGTATCCAGGGCGCGAAAACCTGTTGCAAGGAGCAGCGCATGGCATTCGAAGAGATCGTGGAGGCCCTCTCCGACCCGAAAACCCACGGCTTGGAGACCGAGGTGGAAACGGTGCGAACCCACGCCGCGATGGTGTTTCTTGCCGGGGACTCGGCGTACAAGGTGAAGCGCCCGGTCGTCTACGACTATCTCGATTTCTCGACACCCAAAAAACGCGAGGCCATGCTGCGCCGCGAATTGGACATCAACAAGTCGGCTGCGCCAGAAGTTTACCGCGGTCTCGTGCCGCTGACCCGGCGTGCCGATGGCCGTCTCGAACTGAACGGTGACGGCGAGCCGGTCGAATGGTGTCTGCACATGCGCCGCTTTCCCGAAGGCGCGGAGATGACGGCGGTGGCCGCTCGCGGCGGGATCGACCGGACCCTGGCCGAAGAAATTGGCGCGGCCATCGCGGACTATCACGCCGGCGCGGAGACGCGGCACGAGGATGGCCGCACGCTGGCGCGCACGGCCGCCGCCGACCTGAACGCAGCGCTCGGAGGGATGACGGATGCCCTTGGCGAAGGGCGCATCGAGCGTTTCCATGACTGCATCGCGACCGAAATCGCGCGCAACGCGGTGCTCCTGTCTGCGCGGGGGCGCGCGGGGCATATCCGGCGCGGCCATGGCGATCTGCACTTGGGCAACATGGTGTTGCTCGACGACAGGCCGGTGCTCTTCGACGCGCTCGAATTCGACGAGCGCCTTGCCACGCTCGACGTGCTCTACGACCTCGCTTTCGCGATCATGGACCTCTTGCATCGCGACCTCCACGAGGCGGCGCATGCCGTGCTCGACGCCTACCTCTACCGGGCGCGCGAGCCTGACCATTTCGACGGGCTGGCCCTGCTGCCGCTCTTCCTGGGGCTTAGGGCGGGCATCCGGGCGATGGTCACGGTGCAGGCGGCGCGGCTGGAGGACGGCCCGCCCGATTCCGGCATCGCCGAGGCCCAAGCCTATCTCGATCACGCGCTCGATTACCTCTCGCCTCCCGCGCCCCGTCTCGTTGCGGTTGGCGGGTATTCGGGCACCGGCAAGACCACCCTGGCCCTGCAACTTGCGCCGTCGATCGCCCCGATGCCCGGCGCGATCCACCTGCGCAGCGACCTCGAACGCAAGGCAATGTTCGGGGTCGATCCGCTTTCTGGCCTGCCGCAGAGCGCCTATTCCGAGACCGCTGGCAAGCAAGTCTACGCCCGGCTGCTCGCGCAAGCCGACCGGTCCCTGCGCGCCGGACATTCCGTGATCTTCGACGCGGTCTTTGCCCGCGAGGAGGAGCGCCAGGCGCTCGCCGAACTTGCGCGGCAACGGGAGGTGCGGTTCTCCGGGCTCTGGCTGCACGCGGATCGGGACACGCTTGTGTCGCGCGTATCGGCACGCCAGGGTGATGCCTCGGATGCCGATGAAACGGTGGTGCTGCGGCAACTGGCCTCCGGCGAGGGGGCGACGGACTGGGTGCGCGTCGAGTCCAGCGGCGATGTCCGGGACGTTCTGAACCGGGCGCACGCCGCGCTTGGATCCTGAAAGGACGGCAGGGCCTCGACCGCGCGGCCGATATAAATCAAGGCGCGCGGCGCGTGTCATCATATTACATCTTAGAATGTGACTGCGCTGCGTGACTGGTGGGCCAAGGCTGGCACGCAGACTTGCAAGGAGGCAGATGTCATGCTCACTCTCCCCCGCAAGGGCGACGCCTATTCGCCACTCTATTGCCTCGCTGCCCTCGGATCGGGTGGTCTCGTCTTCACCTTCGGCTTTTGGGGGCCATCACTGGCCCGCTGGACATGGGCTTTGCCATGAATGTTCTCGGCCCGTTCGCATTTTGGGTCGTGCTTGGCGGCTCCTTCGCAACCATCGCGCTCTATGCATTCTACCGCATGAGCCAGCGAGACGCGGTCCCTGCATCAGAGACCGACGCTGGCGCGTGCACGTTGGAAATCGTCCACATGGCCTGAATTCTACGGGAAAAGGAATGTCACGCCGTAAGACGGATTTATGTGGCAACGCCGATCACGTGTGAAAATGTCGTCGGGATTGTCAAACGGCGCTGCGTTACCAGATCTGATCCGGTGACAGGGGTTGGTCTGTCATGTTCAACGCTCCCAGAGCGCTGAGCCTGGCATGTGCCGCATCAGCGAGCGCCCGGCAATCGGCCAGCGCCATGGCGAAGCGTGCCTGGCTGAACTCGGTCAGCACTTGCGATGCGAGCGCCTGCTCGCCCGCGTCCAGCAGGACCGATGCCGCGCGCAGCACGTCCGGCAACTCCGCGTTTACGTTGGCCTCGATCGCACGCCAGTGTGTCCATATCTCGTCCAGGACGGGATCCGGTTTCTGAAAGGCGAGATGCATCAGCCGCTTGAATTCATGGACGGCCGACGGCCCGGTCTCGATACCCTGCGGGACCAGAGAAACCGTGTCGGGACCCTTGTCTTCCTTGCGGAGATCAAGGAAGCGGTGGCTTTCGCCGGTTGTCAGGTACCGGTGCTGGCGCCAGGCCGGAGGCACCGTGTCCTGACCGAGAAAAACCGGCAGGAGTGGCGCGGTGACAGGGCCGATCGGTGCGTGCCACATCATGCGCAACGCGTCGTGCGATGGATGCGTCAGGGGCACGACCTGGCCATAGCCGGCGGTATCGCCAGTCAGCCGTTCGCTGCTGATAGACCAGAACACGTCTGCCAGCCCAATTTTTTCAGGGCGCGCTGCACGTTGGCGCATTTCATCCTCGATCCAGGCAACCCCGTCCCAGCGATGCTTGCCGTCGCCATAGACGTGGTTGACATGAAAAGGACCATCACCCGGCGACCACCAGCCCATTTCACGGGCCGTGTCGAAGAAATGTATCGGAAACAGGAAGTTCTTGTCAGGCGCGTCCGGTACTTCGCCGATATACCCCGGGCGCGAGGCACGGATGCTGTCAGGGCCCAGCCGCTCGGCACACCACAGGCCGCGGCCTCCGGCAAACTCGATCACCACCCACGCCTCTTCCGGGTCGGCGATGATGTGGGAATTGCCGCCATAAGTGGAATAGCCGTGCTTTGCGATCAGGTCTCCGATCAGCTCTACACCCTCGCGCGCGCTGAGTGCGCGCTCGATGACGATGCGGGCAAGGTCGGAATAGTTTGGTCCGGTCTGGTTTTTTGGCGTCATCGCGATCAGCTCGGCGCGCGAGGTGGACCAGATGTCACGCACCGCCACGCCGCGTTCGTTCAACCCGCCATTGGTCAGCGGAGCGGGCACGCCGAGGTAATAACTGTAGCTCACCCGCATATTGCGCAGGGTTTCCGGAGCCTGGGGTATTTCGGTCAAACGACCGGGCATGTCGGCCTGTGGCGTCACACCCACCGTGATGAACGTGCCGTCGGGATGCTGCGCACGCGGGCAGATTTCCAGCCAATGGCTGCTCGGCTCGTCGCCGTATCCCGCGAGGTATGCGATGCCATCAGCCGAATGATTGCGCCCGATATAGATGCCGTAACTCATGTATGTGTCTCTTTTGTCCGAGGGTCAGGCCAGCGGGAAATGGCAGGCATGGCGACGCCCATCCGGCATGGTCACATGGGATGGTTTCTCGGCCCGGCAGCGATCTTGTGCCAGCGGGCAACGCCCTGCGAAGTCACACCCCTTGGGCCTGTTGAGCAGGCTGGGCACCTCGCCCGAGATCGACACGTGTACCCGGCGGCGGTCGGGGTCGGGCTGCGGCACGCCTTCGACAAGCGCGCGGGTGTAGGGATGCACCGGACGGGCGAATACCTCGGCGGTGCGGCCCTCTTCGACGATGCGGCCCAGGTACATGATCGCCAACCGGTCGGCGATGTGGCGCACCACAGGCAGGTTGTGAGTGATGATGAGGTATCCCAGCCCGTGCTCGGCCTGAAGATCGGCCATGAGGTTGAGGATTTCCCCCTGCACCGACACGTCAAGGCCCGCTGTCGGCTCGTCGGCGATGATGAGCTTGGGGTTGAGTGCCAGCGCCCGCGCCACGCCCACGCGCCGCGCCTGCCCGCCCGACAGCTCGTGCGGGTAACGCGACAGGAAGGGCTTGGGCAGGCGCACCATCTCGGCCAGCCGTTCGGCTTCGGCATCCAGATCAACCCCGGTGATCCCGTGGATCTGGAACGGTTCGGTGATGAGCGCGCGCACCGACTTGCGCGGTGAGAGCGACCCGACCGGGTCCTGGAACATCATCGCCATGTCGCGGCGCAGCGGTTTGAAACGGCCCTCGGGCATGTTGCGGATCTCGCGCCCCTCAAAGCGCACGCTGCCCGATTGCGCGGCCACGAGGTTGAGCACCGTGCGCCCCAGCGTCGTCTTACCCGAGCCGCTCTCGCCCACCAGCCCCACGGTCTCGCCTGGCGCGACCGAGAGGCTCACGTCGAGCACCGCATCGACATGGCGTTTTTCGAGTCCCTTGAGCCGCGCGCGCAGCGGGCCCACGGTCTCGAACTGCACGTTCAGGTCCGAAACCTCCAGCAGCGGATCGTCGCGCTTGGCGCGGGCAGGTTTGCCGGCACTCGCCTCGCCCTGCCCCACGGTCATCACGTCCGGCGGCGGTGGCCAGTCCGGATCGCGATGCGGGCCGTCCAGCAGATGACAGCGGGCAAGGCTCATCTCGCCACGAGCGACATCCGGCGGCTGCGTCTCGCGGCAGACCGGCAGCGCCTTCTGGCACCGCGGCGCATAGATGCAGCCCGAAAGCGGCCTGGTCAGGTCTGGTATGTCGCCAGGAATGACCGGCAGCTTGCGCGACACGTCGTCGATCCGCGCCGGATCGCATTCCAGCAGCGCACGGGTATAGGGGTGTTGCGCGTTGTGGAATATCTCGCGCACCGCGCCCGCCTCGACCACCTCGCCAGCATACATGACAACCACGTCGTCACAGAGTTCTGCGATCAGACCCAAGTTGTGGGACACGACGACCACCGTCGCGTCCAGTTCCTTTTGAAGGTCTTGCAACAGGTGGATGATCTGCGCTTCCATCGTCACGTCGAGCGCCGTCGTCGGCTCGTCCGCCAAAAGTAGCTGCGGCCCCGTGAGCAACGCCATCGCGATGCCCGCACGCTGCCGCATCCCGCCGGAGAAATGATGTGGGTACTGGTCGATCCGCTTGTCGGGGTCAGGGATGCCCACCTTGCCCAGCATCTCCACCGCCATACGCCGTTTCTCGGCGGTCGAGAGGTTTGGCCGCCGGTAGAGGATGTCGCGCATCTGCCGCCCGTAGGTCAGCACCGGGATCTGGCTGGTCATCGGGTCCTGGAACACGACCGAGATTTCCTCGCCCCGAATGGCGCGCAACTGCGGCTCGCCCGCGTGGAGCAGGTCGCGCTCACCAAAGCGCACCTCGCCACCGGTCACCTCGCCATTCCCTGCCAAAAGGCCCAGCAACGCCCAGAGCACGGTGGATTTTCCCGACCCGCTCTCGCCCACGATTCCGACGATGCGGCCCTTCCGGATAGGAAAGGAGATATCGCGCAGCGCCTTGACGCGCCCGCGCGGCGTGCGGAAATCAACCGACAGGTTGCGGATGTCGAGCAGCGTTTCGGGCGCCTCAAGTATGTCCTTTGGCATCCTAGCGTCCTTTCCCCATGCGCGGATCGAAAACGTCACGCAGCGCCTCACCGAGGAAGGTAAAGCCCAGCGTTGTCAGGATCAGTGGTATGCCCCCGGCAATGACCATCCACGGCGCGTCGCGGATCACCAGATAGCCCTCGTTGAGGATCGTCCCCCAACTCGCCGTGGGCGGCAGCACGCCGAGACCCAGAAAGCTCAGCCCCGCCTCGACCGTCACCACCACAGGCACGTCCATCGCCGCAAGGATCATCAGCGGTCCCACCACATTGGGCATTACGTGGTGCATCAGGAGTCGGGTCATCCCGGCCCCCAACGACCGCTCGGCAAGGATGAATTCGCTGTTCTTCAGCGACAGCGTCGAGGTACGCGCCACCCGCGCGTATTGCGGGATCGAGGTGACGATGACGATGGCCAGAACCATCCCGAGGCTTGGCCCCGTCAGCGCCACGGTGGCCAGCGCCAGAACGATCGTGGGAAAGGCGCGCACCGTGTCGAAAACCAGCAGCAGCAGGCTGTCGAGCCAGCGCGGCCCAAGCCCCGCGATCATCCCGAGGATGAGTCCGGTGACGAGCGCCACCGACACCCCGATCGCCGCGATCTTGAGCGCGACGCGCCCGCCGTAGAGGATGCGCGACAGCGTATCGCGGCCAAGCTGATCGGTGCCCGCCAGGTGCTCCCATGTCGGCCCCGACAGGCGCGATGGCACGTCGAGCGTATTGGGTTCATAGGGCGCGATCCACGGTGCGAAGATCGCACTGGCAAAGAACAAGACCACGAGGATCAGCCCCGTCAACCCCTGCCAGTTGGTGAGGAACAGGCGCAGCTTCTCGCGCCGCTCACGGGCGGCGGATTCGCGGAGCTCGGACTCGGCGAGGTGGTCGGGCAAGCCCGAGGCATCCACCGGCGGCAGACCGGTTTCGAGGTCAGAGCGATTCACGGACACGGGGATCAAACCAAGCTATGAGGAGGTCGGACAACAGGACAACGAGGATGTAGAGGCCGGTGGCCACCAGCACCGCGCCCTGCACGATGGGGAAGTTGCGCGCCATGACGGCGTCGAAAATGAGCTTGCCGATACCGGGGCGTGCAAAGATGATCTCGGCGAACACGGTCGAGGAAATCAGCCCGCCAAAGCCCATGCCGATCAGCGTGATCGTTGGCAGGATAGCCACGCGCAGCGCATAGCCAAAAACCACCCGCTGCGGATGCAGGCCGAAGGCGCGCGCCGAGCGGATATAGTTCTCGCCCATCACCTCGAGCATCGAGGCGCGCACCATCCGCGCCAGGTACCCGACCCAGCTCAACCCGATGGCAAAGGCGGGTAGCACCAGGTGCGACAGTTGGTCGGCGGTATCGCCGGGCTCGCCCGCGCCGATGGCGGGCAACCAGCGCAGGTGCACAGCGAAAATTAGCAACGCCCAGATCGACACGAGAAATGAGGGCACCGCGATCGTGCCCACCGACAGCACGCCCGTCACCCGGTCGAGCCAGCTGTTGGGCCGCACCGCCGCCAGACAGCCGAGCGGGATGCCCAGCACCATCGCCCAGCCCATCCCCGCGCAGACCAGGGCTAGGGTGAAGCCGATGCGCTCCATGATAATCGCGGTCACGGGCCGGTCCGAGAACACGTCGAGGCCGAGGTCGCCGGTGGCCGCGTTGCCGATATAAATCAGGAACTGCCGCCAAACCGGCTCGTCGAGATGCATCTTGGCGGCATAGCGCGCGATGGCCTCGGGCGTGGCGCGCGGGCCGAGCGCGATGGTCGCCGGGTCGCCGGGAATGAGGTACAGCAGCGAAAAGAGCACCAGCACGACGAGGCAGATCACCATCGCCGAGAGGCCCAGTCGCTTGACGAGATAGTACAGCACTCAGGCTCTCCCCTACCGGTGCCCGCGTGGCGACCGGCCCGCGCCTTGGCGGGGCCGGTCGCGCGGCGGTGCGGTTACGCCCGTTCGAAGCGGCGGTAGTTCAGCTCGCCCGAGGGCGCGGCATTCACCACCACGTCGGTGCTGTGCACGAAGGCCTCAGGCTCATGGTTAATCCAGACATAGGCGCCGGTGTTCTCCATGATCTCCTGCATCCGCACGTAGATGTCGTGGCGCTTCTGGAGGTCCGTCTCGTCGATGCCTTCCTGATAGAGGCGGTCGAATTCCTCATCCGTCCAACGCTCCCAGTTCCAGACGCCGACCTGGTCGGAAGTAAACCATTGCGTCGCCTCGTAGGGGTCTGGCGTGGTGCCAAAGCGCATGATCCACAGTTCCAGATCCTGCCAGGTGTCGCCCTTGCTCTCCTGGCCCATTTCCCAGAACGGGCCACTGTCGAGCGGCAGCACCTTTACGGTGATCCCGACCGCCGCGAGGTTGGCCTGGATGATCTGCGCCGCCAGCATCCGCTCCTGGTTGTTGAGCGTGCGCAGCGTCAACTCCAACCCCGAAACACCCGCCTCGTCCAGCATCGCGCGCGCCTTGGCAGGGTCATAGCCGTAGCCGGTGCTGTCGCGTTGCCCGACGAGGCCGGGGCAGATGATGCCGTGGGATTTTGCGGTGGTCCCCGAATAGGCCCCCTGAAGGATCGTATCCACGTCCACCGCGTGCTGAATGGCTTGGCGCACGCGGATGTCCTGCAGCTTGGGATGCTCGGTGTTCATGCCCATCCACATGTATTGCAGCTCGCCCGCCACAGCGATGCCGGTGCCTTCTGGCATGTCCTTGGTATAGCGCGCCAGCGTGTCGGCCCCCACCTCGGTGCAATCCAGTTCCCCGGCCTCGAAGGCCAGTTCGGCGGCCTTGACCTCGGTGATGACATTACACTCGATCCGCTCGAAGGCCGGTTTCGGCCCATTCCAATCGGGGTTGGCGGAGAAAACCGCGCGCTGACCCGGCGTCGCCTCGTAGGTATATGGGCCGCAGACCGCCGGAAACTGCGTGGTGAACTTGCCGCCCGCCTCGGTCATGGCCTTCTCGCTCAGCACCGCGCCGGGGCCGTGGCATAGCGTGATCATGATGAATGGTGCGAAGGGCTTCGACAGGACGATGGTGCCGCTGCGCTCGCCCGTCACCTCGACATGGTCCATCGCCTCGAAATAGCCTGACCAGTCGCTGTCCTTCATCCGCTCGTAGGAATACTTGACATCCGACGCCTGTACCGGCCCGTGGCCGCCTGACCATACCAGCCCCTCGGCCAGTTCGAACTCGATATGCGTGGCGTCGCGCTGCTCCAGCCTGGTGACGAAATACGTGGGTTCCCAGGTGAACGTGTCGCCAGCACGGGCGTATTGCGCGAGGAAGGGCAGGCATTGCTTTTGCGCCTCGATCTCGGTGCCGCCTGTCATGTAGCCCGGATCGAGCACGTTGTTGTCGCCGTCGATGCGCAGCCGAAGCGTGCCGCCGCCCTGCGCGAACGCGGCGGTCGGCCAGCCCGGCACGAGGCCCATCGCCCCAAGTACGGCAGTGGTGCCAAGAAATCCCCTGCGTGTGGTTCCTGTCTGTTTCATCTCTGTCTTCTCCCTGTTTGTTACCTGTGCAGATCATGCCACGCGAAGGCACGTCAGCCTATTTCGCGTCCTTGCGCGAAGTGACGCTGAACTCGCGAACATCGGCTCACACATGATCCCGCGCGATCCGCTCTTCCCAACGCTTTTCCGCCACCAGATCGTCGCCCTCCCAAGCGCGCAACTCGGCGGTGACGATGAACTCCTGCGCGTCCGCACGAAGCTCTGTCCGGGTCTCCGAGCGCACGGACCAGTCGCCACGGTTCAGCCCGTAGTGCCACTCGGTGCGTCCCCACGCAGCCGTCACATCGTCAAGCGGCACGCCATAGGTCTCGTATCCCTGCTTGTGCATGGTGATGTCGTTGGCCAAGAGCCGCGTCACCCCGCCGCCCTCGGCAATCTGCATCTGCATTTCGTTGCCTGCCGCATCCTCGACGATACGAAAATAGCTCTCGGGTTCGATGATCTGCTCGGTCACGGGCGGCGGCCCGGCCACCGGAGGGTCGAAGGCGGGCAGCATATCGTCCAGCGGCGACGGTCCGCGCAGTGGCAAGTCCAGGGCGCTGCCCCCGGTATGGATGCTCAGCGTCACCGGCTCGGGGGCTGGCCAGATCATCGGGAAATAGCTGGTCGACAGTGCCAGCCGCAGCCGGTGCCCCGCGGGCAGGCTCTGCGCCACGGGCTTCATCGGGACGGTCACGTCATACACCTCGCCCGGCACCAGCGGTTCGGGCCGGTCGTGCCCGCCGCGATGGGTGAGGTTGAATACACCAAAGCAGAGCCGGGTCGCGCGCCCGTCAGGGTGCACGTCCACCAGCCGCGCCGCGATCTGCGCCACCGGGCGGTCCACGCTCAGCCGCAGGTGCACATTTGCGTCCCCGGCAAAGGTCAGTCCCTCCTTCGGCACCTCGATCTCGAAGCACAGGCTGCCCGCATCCTCGCGCCGCTGATCCACCGGCGCATCCCCCGGCGCGCCATAGCCGCACCACTTGCCCGAGGCCATGCCGACATCGGTGGGGCTTTGATGGGTCAACACGGCGCTCTCACCCGGAGACTCAAGGCTTAGCCCGCCGCCGGGTGTGAGGTGAAAGAGCGTGCGCACGACCTGCGGCGAGGGCCATTCCGGCTCGGCGATCCAACGGCCCGGGCGCGAATCGTAATGGCCCCGTGGTGGCACGCTCTCCTGCACGAAGAGCCGCAGCATCGGCTCATTCATGATGCCGGTATCCTGCCCCTTGAGCCAGTGATCCCACCAGCGCAATTCCTCTTGCAGGAAGCCGATCGCCGGCCCCGGCTCTCCGAGGTGTGGATAGCGGTGCGCCCAAGGGCCGACCAGACCCTTTTTCGGGCCTTGAAGGTTCTCCATCAGGCGAAACACGCTGCGGCAATACCCGTCCGCCCAACCCGACACCGCGTAGACCGGCACACGCACCCGCGACCAGTCCTCGCAGATCGACCCGTGCCGCCAGAATTCGTCGCGCCGCTGATGCCCCAGCCAGTTCTTGAGCCATAGCCCGCTGCCCTCCAGCCGTTCCAGCCACATGTCGCGCCACCTGTCGCCGACATTGGCCGGATCGGGGGGCAGCGTGTTGCGCCCGAACATGATCGACGCCCAACTCAACTGTTCGCCCAAGAGACAGCCGCCCATGTAGTGGATGTCATCGGCATAGCGGTCGTCGGTCGAGCACAGCGTCACCACCGCCTTGAGCGCGGGCGGTTGCAAGGCCGCGATCTGAAGCCCGTTGAACCCGCCCCAGGAAATGCCGATCATCCCCACCTTGCCATCGCACCACGGCTGCCGCGCGATCCAGTCGATGGCGTCGCAACCATCCTGCAATTCCTGAGGCAGGTATTCATCCACCATCAGCCCCTCGGAATCGCCCGCACCGCGCAGGTCGAGCCGGATCACCGCGTAGCCGTGCCCGGCGAGGTAAGGCTGCATCGAGGCATCGCGCATCGTGGTGAAATCATTCTTGCGATAGGGAAGGTATTCGAGGATCGCGGGCACCGGCGCATCCGGCGCACCCTCCGGCATCCAGATGCGCGCGGCCAGCTTGCAGCCGTCTGGCATCGGGATTTCCACATGACTGATTTCCGTTACCTCATACGGAAACACGTCCACGTGCTTCATTCGTCTACCTCCGGGCCGCTGTTCATCACAGGGATGCGTGTCATTGCCCAGAGCCTACGCTCCGCCGCGCGGCGCGCAATTTCGCACCCTTTCGCTAATTGACGCTATTTGGGCTTCACTATACACATGCGACATGTCTGATGATCTGCGCCACAACCTCGCCCTGCTATGCAGCTATTTTCCATCAATTGCAGAGGTTTGCCGCAGGCTTGACTTCAATCGTCAGCAGTTCAACAAGTACCTGGCCGGCAATGCCTATCCGTCGCGCCACAACATGCGTCGGATCTGTGATTTTTTCGGTGTATCCGAATCCGAACTGCTGATGGAGCCGCAGCAATTCCAGGAGATCGTTTCACTGAAACGCAAGCCGCTCCAGCAGGAAGCGCTGAGCAAGCCCCTGCGCCATCTCGACCGGCTGTATCAGCACAGTCAGGAATTGAACAAATATGTAGGCTATTATTTCCGCTACTTTTATTCCTTTGGAAACCACGGAAAGGTCATTCGATCCCTGGCGCTCGTCTACCGGGAGGATGACAAGTATTACTGGAAGAATATCGAGATTCTGCGCGACCCGGAAACCGGACGCACGAGTGGGCTAAACAAATATGAAGGCGTGTTGTTCTACCTTGCTGATCGCCTCTACATTCTGGAGTACGAAGCGATCGAAGTGAATTCCATTACGCAGGCAACGCTTTACCCAAGCCACCGAAGCAGGCTCGGGCTGCTGCTTGGCATACAAACCGGCGGCCCGACACGCCGAGGACGCAAACCCGGGGCCTCGAAGGTTGCATTGGAGTATCTGGGCCGCGATATCAATGTCCGCCAAGCTCTGAAGCGCACCGGGCTGTTCGATCCAGAGGATGGCCTGATACGATCAGAAATCCTTTCCTTGATCGAGAACACCATAGAACCGTCGACATTTGTTCTGGATGTGGACGAGCCGTGATGCGTGGCTGTTTCAGGCCAATTGAACAGGATGACAGTCCCCCCGTAAGGGCCTGACCGATAACAGGTCGCCCCTTCAGTAGCGCCTCAAGGCGGTCCCGGGCGCGCTAAAACCGCTCAAGGATGTTCAGGCTACCACCATCGACACGTTCACGTCATCATCCACAGCGAGCGTGGCAAGCAGCGTATTCGAGCCATCAAAGAACTGGTAGATATCGAAGGTCGTGCCGTTGTCCGTAACCGGCCCCGTCCCGGCCGGATTCCTGACGATATTCCCGTCAGGGTTGGTCAGTTCGAGGCTGTCGCCGGGATCTCCGTAGACCGTGGCGCTATCGGGATCGGCGAGGGCTCCACCGAGGAGCGCCTCGAGATCGGTATCTCGTTCGGACGACAGCCCCTCGATATCCGCCAGCGTCAGGGACAGGCTGTTGACCTGCCCGTTCTCCATATCCAGTGCCTCGATATCGTTGATTGTCAGCGTCGGCAGCACATCGCTTGTCAGATCGCCCGCCATGTCGAACCTAAGCGTGTCGCGCCCGGTGCCGCCGTCGGCCAGAACCGTCCCCGCTGGCGCGCCAAGGGTGATGAGATCATCATTCGCCCCACCAAACATACGGTCGTTTCCGCCGCCACCAAGCAAACTGTCGTTTCCACCGCCACCGATCAGGAGATCATCGCCCAGACCACCGTCAAGCGTATCCGCAGCCGCGCCACCCAGCAAAAGATCCGCGCCGTCCGAGCTGGTCGGCGATACCGCGCCGTCCGGGGTCCAAAGGCGCCCGGCCTCGACGATGGTGATCTGATCTCCTGTTGTACCGACATCGCCATCAAGGTCGAATACTGCCGTGGCAACAAAGTCATTAACCTCGCCAAGCATGTTTTCTATCCCGGCAACTGACGCCAGCGGCAGGGTGAACCCGGTGCCGTCCGGGTCGATCGCGGTAGCAATAACGCCATGATCGGTGCCGTCACTCTCCAGTTCCAGCGAGAAAGAAACCAGCTCAGCGGCGAAGAGCCCAGTTTCCTGGATTTCAGCGGTCAGGTCCGAAGCTGCGGTGATCGTCTTGGCGTCGCCATCGCTGTCGAAGCGGTAATCGGTGCCGCCGATGGTAAAGGTCTGTTCCAGTTTCGTAGGATCGAAGCCGCCGCCAATCCCGAAGGTAAAGATCTCTGGATCATGCGCATCCCGGATACTCTTGATCGCGTTCTGCCACAGGCTGTCTGAGCCGGATGGCTGCCCATCGGTAATAAAATAGAGGATATCGACCTCGTCATTACCAACGGTGTTCTCCTGATCGAAGAATTCCTTGGCATCGTTGATCGCTTCGTGCCAGTCGGTGCCGCCACCCGGGTGGCTTATGCCGTCCAGCGCCGTCTGGATCGCGGCTGCGTCTTGGACCAGATCGAACGGCGTGAAGCCGTTCGCGGGGTTATCCACCCCGTTCTTGCCATAGCTGGTGGCACCGTTCGCAAAGACGACGATCTGCACGTCCACTTGCGGCGCGTTGGGGTTGTCGAAATCGACGGCCAGTGCTGCGAGCGCATCCTTGACCGCCGTGATCTGGTCGGCGAACTCATCCGCGAAGCTACCCGATCCATCCATTGCGAAGACAAGGTTGATCGGCGTCGCCTCGACCGTGGAGCGGGTAACGTTGACGCTGCCGGCAGGGCGCCCTTCAACGCTTTCGATGTCTATTGTAATGCCCAACCCGCGATCCTGCGCCTCCTGCGGGCCAGGATCGTTCACGGCGACCGTGACGGTCGCACTATCCGACAGGCTGCCATCGCTCGCGGTGACCTCGAAACTGTCAAAACCGGCGAACCCCTCATCGGGCGTATAGCTGAAACTGCCGTCGGAATTAACGGTCACCTGGCCATCGTTCGGACCCAAGCCGCCAAGGCTGAACTGGGGCGACTCGCCCGCATCCGGGTCGAAGCCAAGGACCGTGCCGGTGATCGGCCCGTCATTGTCACCGGAAACCAAAAGGTCCTCGGCCACCGGCGCGTCGTTCTCGCCCGCCACGGTGACGGTGACCGTGGCGGTCGAAGTTTCGCCTGCCGCGTCCTCGACCGTGTAGGTGAAGCTGTCCGTCGTGGTGACGCCGGCGGCGAGGCTTTCGAACTGGCCGTCGGGATCGTAGGAAAACTGCCCGTTGCCCAGATCGGTCACCGTGCCCGACGTCGCCAACGTGCCGAGCGTGAAGCTGCGCGTGTCCCCGGCATCGGGATCGGAGACCGCCGCGTTGACCGTGATCGCGGGGCCGTCCTCATCGGCATTCACCGCCACATCCGAGGCCACCGGCGCGTCGTTCTCGCCGGTGATCTCGATCACGGTGCCCTGCGTCGAGACCTGCGTGCCGGAGATCACATCGAAGTTCAGGATGAAGCGCCCGCTCTCCCCTGCCCCGAGGAAATCGTAATTCGCCGTGTCCACGGTCGCCGTGGTGGCGCCGATGCTGAACGGGGCCACGGTGCCGGTGTCACTGTCCCCCGCCGCCGCGATCGAAAGCGAACCGGGCACGATCTGCGGCGTCTCCGCGGTGTCGACATCGCTCGCCGTCAGCACCGTGGCCGGGTCGAAGACCACGTTCGACAACACGCCCGCGTCGCCCTCGGGGACGGGGGCAAAATCGGAGAGCGAAATCACCGGCGCGTCGTTCTCGCCCGTCACGGTCACGGTGACGTCGTTCACGGCGGTCGCGCCATGCGCGTCCGTTGCCGTGACCCGGATCGTCACGTCGCGCGTCGCGCCCGCCGCAAGGTCCTGGAAATCGGCACCGGGATCGAAGCTGAGCGTGCTGCCCGCAATCGTGGCGCTGCCCTCGGCGGGTACCCCGGTGACAGCGTAGCTGAGCGTCGTGCCGTCGTCGTCGCTGTCAACGTCCGCCCCGAGCGCCGCAAGGTCGAGCGTGACCACAGGCCCATCCTCGACCGCCGCCGCACCCGCCGCCGCAAGCACCGGCGCGTCGTTCTCGCCCGTCACGGTCACGGTGACGTCGTTCACCGCCGTGGCGCCATGCGCGTCCGTTGCCGTGACCCGGATCGTCACGTCGCGCGTCGCGCCCGCCGCAAG
>NZ_PDNI01000087.1 GCF_002925845.1 Roseovarius nitratireducens
ACGGCGAGGACAAGCCGCTCAAGGGCGCGCGGATCGCCGGCAGCCTGCACATGACCATTCAGACCGCCGTGCTGATCGAGACGCTGGTGGAGCTGGGCGCGAGCGTGCGCTGGGCGTCGTGCAACATCTTCTCCACCCAGGATCACGCCGCGGCGGCGATCGCCGAGGGCGGCACGCCGGTCTTTGCCATCAAGGGCGAAAGCCTCGAGGAATACTGGGATTACTGCGACCGGATCTTCCGGTTTCCCGAGGGTGGCGCCAACTTGATCCTCGACGATGGCGGCGATGCCACGCTCTATATCCTGATGGGGGCCCGCGTCGAGGAGGGCGAGACCGACCTGATCGAGACGCCCACCTCGGAAGAGGAAGAGGCGCTATTCGCGCAGATTCGCAAACGCATGGCCGAAAGCCCCGGCTGGTTCGTGAAGCAGCGCCACATGATCAAGGGTGTCTCGGAAGAGACCACCACCGGCGTGCACCGGCTCTACAAGATGATGGAGAAGGGGCACCTGCCGTTCCCGGCGATCAACGTCAATGACAGCGTCACCAAGTCGAAATTCGACAACAAGTATGGCTGCAAGGAAAGCCTCGTCGACGGCATCCGCCGTGCCACCGACACGATGATGGCGGGCAAGGTTGCCGTCGTCTGCGGCTATGGCGATGTCGGCAAGGGGTCTGCCGCGAGCCTGCGCGGGGCCGGCGCGCGGGTCAAGGTGACCGAGGTCGATCCGATCTGCGCGCTTCAGGCGGCGATGGACGGCTTCGAGGTGACGGTGCTGGAAGACGTGGTCGACAGCGCCGACATCTTCATCACCACCACCGGCAACAAGGACGTGATCCGCATCGAGCACATGCGCGCGATGAAGGACATGGCGATCGTCGGCAATATTGGCCATTTCGACAATGAAATTCAGGTGGCGACGCTCAAGAACCACAAGTGGACCAACATCAAGGACCAGGTGGACATGATCGAGATGCCCTCGGGCAACCGGATCATCCTGTTGTCGGAGGGGCGGCTTCTGAACCTCGGCAACGCCACCGGGCACCCGTCCTTCGTGATGTCGGCCTCGTTCACCAACCAGGTCCTGGCGCAGATCGAGCTTTGGACCAGGGGCGAGAATTACGGCAACGAGGTCTATGTCCTGCCCAAGCACCTCGATGAAAAGGTGGCGCGCCTGCACCTGGACCGCATCGGCGTCAAACTGACCGAACTGCGCCCCGACCAGGCGGAGTATATCGGCGTGACGCCGGAAGGGCCGTTCAAGCCCGAGCATTACCGGTATTGAGGGAGGTCAAGATGATAAAACGCACACCGCATATCGTGGGCCTGGGCAATGCCCTGGTCGATGTCGTCGCCGCCGTGCCACCCGAGGTGGTCACCCGCCACGGGCTGACGCCGGGCGGGATGCACCTGGTCGAAGCCGAGGCCGCCCATGCCCTGTTCGACGAGGTCGGACCGGGCGTGCGCCAGTCCGGCGGCTCGGTCGCCAATACCATCGCGCATCTGGCCGAAACGCCGGTGCGGGGGACCTACATCGGCAAGGTTGCCGATGACGATCTTGGAGAGACCTTCCGCCAGGAAATGGTGGGACTCGAGCTGGCCGCGCCGGTCGCGGTCGTCCAGAACGACGATCACGGGACCGGGCGCTGCGTGGTCCTTGTCACCCCCGACGGCGAACGAACGATGAGCACCTACCTGGGTGCGGCGACCACGCTGATGCCCTTCGAAGCGCGCGCGGCACTGCCGGAGGATTTCGACATCCTCTTCATCGAAGGCTATATCTGGGACGCGCCGCATGGCGCGGCGGTGATCGAAACGCTGGCCCAGGTGGCCAAGGCTGCCGGGGCCACCGTGGCACTGACGCCATCGGATGCAGGTTGCGTGGAGCGAAACATCGGGGTGATGCGCAACACGGTCTCGCGCTATGTCGATGTCCTGGTCGGCAATCATGCCGAGATCGGCGCCCTGGCAGGACGCGAAGGTGCCGAGGCGGCGCTGGACTGGGCCATGTCCAAGGTCGCCGTCGCCGCGGTCACCGAGCACGAGAAGGGCTCCTGGGTGGCCGATGCGGATGGCCGGCACCACGTGCCCGCGGCACCCGTCGCGCAGGTGGTCGACAGCACCGGCGCAGGCGATGCCTATGCCAGCGGCTTCCTGGCCGGGCTGGCCCAAGGGCACCCGGTGGACCGCGCCGGGGGCATGGGCGCGCGGCTGGCGGCCAGCGTGCTGGGCCATTACGGCGCGCGCGACGGCGCTGCGGCCCGCGCCATCGCCCTTCCGGCTGCCTGAACCGGACCCGAGACTGGCCGGAGCGTCACCGCCGCTCCGGCCCCGCCGCCGCCCGCACAACCGACCCAGCGAGAGGATACCGTCATGACCGTGCAATCTCCTGTCGAAACCTTCTTCACCGAACCGCTTTCGTCGCGGGACCCGGAGGTCTGGGGCGCGATCGGCAAGGAGCTGGGCCGTCAGCGCCACGAGATCGAGTTGATCGCCTCGGAGAACATCGTCTCGGCAGCGGTGCTTGAAGCGCAGGGCAGCGTAATGACCAACAAGTACGCCGAAGGCTATCCCGGACGGCGTTATTACGGCGGTTGCCAATACGTCGACATCGCCGAGACCCTTGCCATCGAGCGTGCCTGCGAACTCTTCGGCTGCCAGTTCGCCAATGTGCAGCCCAACTCGGGCAGCCAGGCCAACCAGGGTGTCTTCCAGGCGCTGCTGAACCCCGGCGACACGATCCTCGGCATGAGCCTTGATGCCGGCGGCCACCTGACCCATGGTGCCAGGCCCAACCAGTCGGGCAAGTGGTTCAACGCCGTGCAATACGGTGTGCGCCAGCAAGACAGCCAGATCGACTACGACCAGATCCAGCAGCTGGCCACCGAACATCAGCCAAAAATGATCATCGCAGGCGGCTCGGCCATCCCGCAGCAGATCGACTTCGCCCGCATCCGCGAGATCGCCGACAGCGTGGGCGCCTGGTTGCTGGCGGATGTGGCGCATTTCGCCGGGCTGATCGCCGCGGGGGTCTACCCCGATCCCTTCCCGCATGCCCATGTGGTCACCACCACGACGCACAAGACCCTGCGTGGTCCGCGTGGCGGCATGATCCTCACCAATGACGAGGCGATTGCGAAAAGGGTCAACTCGGCCATCTTCCCCGGCATCCAGGGCGGGCCGTTGATGCATGTGATCGCGGGCAAGGCCGTGGCCTTTGGCGAGGCGCTGCGCCCGGAGTTCAAGACCTACCAGAACCAAGTGGTCAAGAACGCCCAGGCGCTGGCCAATCAGCTTATGAAGGGCGGTCTGGACATCGTCACCGGCGGCACCGAGAGCCACGTCATGCTGGTCGACCTGCGCCCCAAGGGCGTGAAGGGCAACGCCACCGAGGCGGCGCTGGAACGCGCCCAGATCACCTGCAACAAGAACGGCATCCCCTTCGACCCCGAGAAACCGACCGTGACCAGCGGCATCCGCCTGGGCACCCCGGCGGGGACCACCCGTGGCTTCGCGGAACCCGAGTTCCGCCAGATCGGCGACTGGATCGTGAAGGTCACCGACGGTCTGGCTGCCAACGGCGAGGACGGCAACGCCGCCGTTGAGTCCATGGTCGCGGCAGAGGTCGAAGCGCTCTGCGAAGCATTCCCGCTTTACCCAAACCTCTGATCGCAGGCGAGGCGTTGCAGGCAACGCAGCATCGCGGTGTCTGGCTCTGCACCGAACAGCTCCCGTAATCGGCACTGGGCGGCAGACCACCTGCCGTGATCTATTGGCAGAGAAAAATGAAACCCAAACCGATCAGCAGGTGCAAAGAGTAGCTTAAACCACGCCAGATACTGTCCAACCGATGGGGAGTAGCTCAATCGCATGGTCCGAGCGACTCGCGGCTTGTTCTGATACAAGCGTATCGGGGCGCCGCAATCTGTTACCCCAGACGTTACCCCGGAGCAGAAACGAAAAAGGCCGCTTGCGCGACCTACTTTCAAACCCTTTTTTTGGGGGCTTTGTGGCGGACCGAGGAGGATTCGAACCCCCGACCCCTTGATTCGTAGTCAAGTACTCTATCCAGCTGAGCTATCGGTCCGTCGAGGTCAGCGTTTAGACTTTGCGATGTGTCGATGCAAGGGGGAGTTGGCGGTTTTATGACGCGGTCGCGAAATTTCCCTTGGGCAGGGTGATGCGAAAACAGGTGCCGTTCTCGTCGCTGCGTTCGAGGGTCAGCGTGCCGCCGTGGCCACGCACCAGTTCGGCGGCGATCGAGAGGCCGAGCCCGGTGCCGCCACTGCTCGCGCCGCCGCGGAACGGTTCGAACAAGTGTTCGCGCGCCTTGGCCGGCAGGCCGGGGCCGGTATCCTCGACCCGGATCACCCAGTCCTGCGTATCGGCCTCGGCGGAGACGGTGACGCGGCCCGGTACGCCGGCTCTGACGATCGCCTGACGTGCGTTTCGCATAAGGTTGGTGAGCACGCGGTAGAACTGTTCGGCATCGGCGCGCAGCACCACGTCGGCGGCTACGCGGTTCTCGAATCGCACGGCGAGATCGCCCGCGGCAAGGCGTTCGCCCTCGATGGCGTCCGTCACCAGGTCGGCGAGGTTGTGACGCGCCAGTTTGGGCGCGGGCTCTTCGGCCTTGCCGTAGGCGAGGGTGGCTTCGCACAGGTGCACCGCGCGGGTCAGCGAGTTGACCAGCTTGGGGGCCATGCGCCGCACGCGGGGGTCCTCGCTCATCTCCAGCCGGTCGGTGAAGAGCTGTGCGGAGGTTAGGATGTTGCGCAGGTCGTGGCTGATCTTGGCCACGGCACTGCCTAGCTGGGCGAGGTGCTCTTTCTGCTTGAGCGCGGCGGTGAGCTGGCGTTGCAGCGAATGCAGGCTTTCCTCGGCCTCTCGCAGTTCGGTGATGCCCGAGGATGGGGTGATCACGAGGCGGGCATCCTCGGGATCGGCGGCATAGGTCTGCATGGCCCCGACCACGCGGCGGATAGGACGCACAACGAAGCATTGCACCACCACGAAGAGAAGTCCCGCCGTGATCACCGAGATGACCAGCGACAGCCACAGGATGCGCAGCCCGTAATCTATCATCGCTGTGCGCAGATCGCCGGTGTCGAGCGTGATCTCTATGAGGATTCCGCCCATGCGCACTGGCTCGCCGATCACGCGGATGACTTCTGGATCCGTTTGTGCGAGGCGGCGGAAGGCGTCCGTGATGAGGGTGACAGCCGACGGATCACGCAAGTCGAAGCTCTGCGAGACAGGCGCGGGAACCGGCGAGGAGAGGACGAGTTGGCGCGCCTCATCGCGGCGCAGTACCACGTTGAAAACCTCGGCGTTGCGCAGGAGCTCTTCCTCTAGATCGGCGGAAACCTCGCCGCCGGTCAGCAGCCCCAGCGAGGCGATCTGCGCGCGTTGTAGGCGGTCGAGCAGGAACTGTTCGCGGAACCGCGCCACGGAGGGCACGAAGATCAGCACCTCGGCCAGCATCACGAAGATGGCCGTGAGGATCAGGAACCGGCCTGAAAGCGATCTTAGCACGCGTGCCCTCCCATCAGCGGCGTCAAGGCAGCCAGCGCTGCACGAGGCGCACCACCCATTTCACCATAGCGCTATCAAAGAGCCGGGGCGAGAAATAGGCTCCGGCGACGCGCTTGTTGATTTCGCCCAGCGTGGGGTAGGGCGCGACCATGCCCGCCACGTGTTTCATCTTGAGCTTGTTGGCGATGACCAGTGCCCAGAGACTGATGAGCTCGCCCGCCTGCGCGCCCGCAATCGACGCGCCGACCGGCCGACCCCGCACGACCATCACCTTGATGAGGCCCGTGGTCTTGCGCTCGGCGATGGCGCGGTCGTTGTGGTTGTAGGGAAAGCGGAGAACCTCGAGATTGCCGCCATGTGTGTCGCGCGCCTGTGCTTCGGTAAGGCCGATATGGGCCAGTTCGGGATCGGTGTAGGTGGCCCACGGGATGTGATCGGTGCGATTTTTCGCGGGCAGACCCAGGAGCGCCTGCCGGATGATGAGACCCGCCTGGTAGCCCGCAACATGGGTGAATTGCAGCCCCCCCGCGACGTCGCCAATGGCATGTACGCGCCTGTTGCTGGTGCGCAGCGAGGCGTCCACCTTGATTCCGCGCCTTGTCGTCTCGATGCCCGCCGCCTCGAGGTTGAGCCGGTCGATGTTGGCCTTGCGCCCGACAGCCATCAGAAGGTGGCTGCCCTTGAATACACGGCCGTCCTTGGCCACGACTTCGATGGCGCCTGCCTTACCGGTTATCTCGGCGGCCAACGCCGCTTCCTCTATTGCGATGCCTTCCGCGTCGAAGCGGGCGCGCACGACCTCGACCATCTCGGGATCGTCCTGGCTCAGCACTTTCTCGCCCTCGATCACCGTGACGGCACAGCCGAGACGGCGATGCGCCTGCGCCAGTTCCATGCCGATCGGGCCACCGCCGATGACCAGCAGGTGATCCGGGCGCTCGCGCAGCTCGAAGATGGTCTCGTTGGTCTCGTATGGCACGCGGTCGAGCCCCGGAATCGGCGGCACCAGGGGCGAGGATCCGGTAGCGATGACCGTGCGCCGGGCAGAGATGACGTGGGACCCCGCGCGCACCTCGGTGGGCGAGATGAATTCACCGTATTCGCGGATCACCCGCACGCCGAGCCCCTCGAATCGCTCCTGGCTATCGACCGGCGCGATCTGCGCGATGACGTCTGCGACGTGATCCTTGGCCGCGGCGTAATCGACCTGTGGGACAACGTCGGCGATGCCGAACTGCGCGGCATTGGCCTGGGCGTGGGCGGCCTTGCCGCTTGCGATCAGCGCCTTTGAGGGCACGCATCCGAAATTGAGGCAATCGCCGCCCATCCTGTGGCCTTCGAGAAGGACGACGCTCGCCCCCATCTGCACGGCACCCGCGGCGATTGAAAGCCCGCCCGAGCCGGCCCCGATGACCAGCAGATCCGGTGTCAGTTTATGCATTCTCAAATGTCCCTTTTTCCACGGATGGCCTTGATGAGCATCGGCAGCGCGGCGAGCGCCGCAAGCCCGAGAATGGGGCCGATGATCTGTGGCTCCCACAAGAGGGAAAGATCGGGTGTGTCACCCCGATCGAACACCTCGCCAAGCCCCACGCCGATCCAGGTGAATACGATCGCCCCGGGGATGATCCCCAGCACCGTGGTGAGCACGAAGTTGCGAAACCGCACGCCCACCAGCGCCGGTAGCAGGTTGGCCACGAAGAACGGGACCGCGGGCACCAGCCGCATCAGGAACAGCACGCTGATCTCGTTGTCATGCAGGCGCTCTTTGAGCCGCTTGAGGCGGCCATCCGAGGTCTCGATCCGTGCCGCGAGGGCCGCGCCCAGCCCCCAGCGGGCGGCGAGGAAGATGGCGATCGCCCCCAGCGAGGCGGCGGTGACGTTGAACACCGTGCCCAACACGAGCCCGAAAAGAAAGCCGCCGGTGACCGAGGCCACCGCCGCGCCGGGCAGCGAGAAGGCGACGATCACCACGTAGGTGGTGATAAAGGCTGCCGTCAGCGCGGCGAAATGGCTGTCGCGAAAGGCCAGGAGCATCTCGCGATGCTCGCGCAGCGTTTCGAAGGTGATGTGCTCGCGCAAGGTGACATAGCCCACCACCGCCGCCACGAGGATAATAGCGAGCGGGACGTGGC
This sequence comes from Roseovarius nitratireducens, assembly GCF_002925845.1. Taxonomy (GTDB): domain Bacteria; phylum Pseudomonadota; class Alphaproteobacteria; order Rhodobacterales; family Rhodobacteraceae; genus Roseovarius; species Roseovarius nitratireducens. Next base: position 7,672 of record NZ_PDNI01000087.1, read on the forward strand.
GCACGAGGCGCCGCCCCCGGGGCGTGGGCGTGGATGAGGAGCTCTGGTTCATGAGTTCACCGGGTTTGTTCGTTCTCGCTCCTAGATGCATGGTCCGGCGCTCGCTCGCCAGTACCTTCACGAGGGGGTGATCCCGGGTGATGCGCGCCGTGGTTTCTGTAATACACCGAAGGCAGAGGGTGTCCGCGCAAATGCAGGGGAAAATCTCCGGGCGAGGGTTTGACTTGGCCGGGGAGCGTCTTTATAGAACGGGCTTCGAACACATCCGGGCTCGGTGCGATTCCTGTCGCGCGGTGCCCCGCAGAACCGGAGACGGAGCGATGAAACGCACCTTTCAACCCTCGAACCTCGTGCGCAAGCATCGTCACGGGTTTCGCGCGCGCATGGCCACCAAGGCCGGGCGCAAGATTCTCAATGCCCGCCGCGCCCGCGGCCGCAAGTCGCTGAGCGCCTGAGCGCCAGCCCTTCGACATGACCATGACACCGCCGGAGGCCCCTGACAACAAGGCAGGGAATGCGCCTCCGGCGGATTCGTCATGTCCGCGCGTTACGCTGAACGTGATGCGCAAACGCGCCGAATTCCTGGCCGCCGCGCGGGCAAAGCGGCAGGGCACCAAGACGATGATGGTGCAGGGGCGTGATCGGCGCGATGACGATCCCGGCGTCCGCGTTGGATTTACCTGTTCCAAGAAGGTGGGCAACGCCGTGGCCCGCAACCGTGCCAAGCGGCGGCTGCGCGCAGTGGCGCGTGAGATATTGCCTGCCAGTGGGCAACCGGGTTGGGATTATGTGCTGATCGGTCGGGCGGGAGAGACGGGGCAGCGCCCGTTCGATGAGTTGCGCCGCGATCTCTCCTTCGCACTCGACCGCCTGCGGGGGCGCGAATGAGCCCGCTCGCACGTCTGCTCGCGCTGCCGGTCCGGGGCTACCGGCTGGTCCTGTCGCCCTGGCTCGGCTGGTCTTGTCGCTATCAGCCCACGTGCAGCCAATACGCGCTCGACGCGCTGGAGAGCCACGGCGCATTGCGTGGCGGGTGGCTTGCACTGCGGCGGATCGCCCGGTGCAACCCCTGGGGCGGGAGCGGCTATGACCCGGTGCCGGGGGCGGGTTGCGACTGCGGCGAGAACGCCCTTTCCCCTACCCGTGATACATGCGATAGGGAGCCGCCAAACGAGACATTCACGGAGAGACGGAATGGAGATTCGCGAGGCACTCACCTTTGACGACGTCCTGCTGGTGCCCGCGGCATCCTCGGTGCTTCCCTCCGACGCCGACACGCGCACGCGCGTCACCCGCGACATCGCCCTCAACATCCCGCTACTGAGTTCGGCAATGGACACGGTGACCGAGGGGCGCATGGCCATCTCGATGGCGCAGATGGGCGGCATGGGGGTGATCCACCGCAACCTGACCGTCGAGGAACAGGCCCGCGAGGTGCGCCGCGTGAAGCGCTTCGAATCGGGGATCGTCTACAACCCGATCACGCTCCGCCCCGACCAGACGCTCGCGGATGCCAAGGCGCTCCAGGAGCGCTACAAGATCACCGGGTTCCCGGTGGTGGACGAGGGCGGGCGCGTCGTCGGCATCGTCACCAATCGCGACATGCGCTTTGCCGAGGACGAGAACACGCCGGTGAGCGTGATGATGACCTCTGACAACCTCGCCATCCTGCGCGAACCCGCCGACCGCGACGAGGCGCGCTCGCTGATGAAGGCGCGGCGCATCGAGAAGCTTCTCGTGACCGACCGCGAGGGCAAGCTCACCGGCCTGCTGACGCTGCGCGATTCCGAGCAGGCGGTGCTCAATCCCACGGCCTGCAAGGACCGGCTCGGACGCCTGCGGGTGGCCGCGGCCTCGACCGTGGGCGATGCCGGGTTCGAGCGCACGCAGGCGTTGGTGGAGGCGGGCGTCGACATGGTGGTGATCGACACTGCGCACGGCCATTCCGAGGGCGTGGCCGTGGCGGTCAAGAGGGCCAAGTCGATATCGAACGAGGTGCAGGTCGTCGCTGGCAACGTCGCCACCGCGGAGGCCACCCGCGCGCTGATCGACGCGGGCGCCGACGCGGTCAAGGTGGGGATCGGACCGGGCAGCATCTGCACCACCCGCGTGGTGGCGGGCGTGGGCATGCCGCAGCTCACCGCGATCATGGACAGCGCGGCGGCGGCGGGCGATATACCGGTGATCGCCGATGGCGGCATCAAGTTTTCTGGCGATTTCGCCAAGGCGATCGCGGCGGGGGCGTCATGCGCGATGGTGGGCTCGATGCTCGCGGGCACCGACGAGAGCCCCGGCGAGGTGATCCTCTACCAGGGCCGCTCGTTCAAGGCGTATCGTGGCATGGGCAGCCTCGGCGCGATGGCGCGTGGCTCGGCCGACCGCTACTTCCAGAAGGATGCGGCCTCGGACAAGCTGGTGCCCGAAGGGATCGAGGGACAGGTACCCTACAAGGGCCCCGCGGGCACGGTGCTGCACCAGCTTGTCGGCGGTCTGCGCGCGGCCATGGGGTATACCGGCTGTGCCACCGTGGACGAGATGCGCCACAAGTGTCGGTTCGTGCGCATCTCTGGGGCGGGTCTGAAGGAAAGCCATGTCCATGATGTGCAGATCACACGCGAGGCGCCAAATTACCGAGCAAGTTAGGTTTTTCAGACTCTTGCGGTCCGAACTTAAAGTTTCATCATGACCCCGGGCGCGCGCATTTCGGCGGCGATCACGGTTATCGACGCGGTCCGCGAAGGTGCCCCGGCGGAGCGGGCACTCACCAATTGGGCGCGCGGTGCGCGCTATGCCGGCTCCAAGGATCGGGCGGCGGTGCGCGATCACGTCTTCGCGGTGCTGCGGCGCTGGCGGTCCTGCGCGGCGCGCGGTGGCGGGGACGGCGCGCGCGCGCTCCTGATCGGGTTACTTCGCGAGCAGAGCATTGATCCCGATACACTTTTCACCGGTGAAGGGCACGCACCCACGGTGCTTTCCGATGCCGAACGCGCGGCGGGGCGTGCGCCGGACGACGCGGAGGCGCGCGACCTGCCGGATTGGCTCTGGCCGCGCTTCGAGGCCGCTCTCGACGACGGGGCGGCGCAGGCAGCCGAGATGCTGCGCCACCGCGCGCCGGTCACGCTTCGGGTCAATGCCCGGCGGATGTCGCGCTCTGCGGCGCAAGCGGCGCTGGCACGGGAGGGAATCGTCACCCGCCCGCTCGATGAGGCGAAGATGGCGCTGCATGTTCTTGAAGGTGAACGTAAAATCTCCATGTCTTCACTTTATAGGACAGGCGCGGTCGAGCTTCAGGATGCCAGCAGCCAAGCGGCGATGGAGGCGCTCGACCTGCGGCCCGGGGCGCGCGTTCTGGACTACTGCGCGGGGGGCGGCGGCAAGACGCTGGCGCTTGCCGCCTGGCTCGACGGGGAATGGTTCGCCCATGATGCCTCGGCGCGCCGCATGTCCGACCTGCCGGCCCGCGCGGCCCGGGCGGGGGCAGAGGTTCGGCTCTGTGAAACGCAAGATTTGCAAGGACTTGCGCCGTTTGATGCGGTGCTTTGCGACGTGCCGTGTTCCGGTAGCGGCACGTGGCGGCGCGGGCCGCAGGCCAAATGGAACCTGACGCCCGACGGTCTGGCGGACCTGGGTCGCATGCAACAGGATATCCTCATGCGGGCGGCGGATCTCGTCGCACCTGGCGGACGGCTCGTTTATTGCACATGTTCTATTTTTACCGAGGAAAACGAGCGCGTTATCGACCGCTTTTTATGTGGATCCGACGATTGGTTCTGTGCAACGTCGCGGCGCTGGCCGATCAGCGAGACCGGGGACGGTTTCTTTTCAATACAGCTTATTCGCGAGTCGCGTTCAGAATTGCATTCTTGACGTGTTTTTTTTGTTGCCGTTAAGTCTGCCTTAATCGTTTCGTCACAGGATCGCGCCGGAGAGGTCATGGAGCAAAAGGCGCGGCGGGTGGCATTCCTGACAATATCCGAAGAGAACTGGCAGCGCGCCGGACAGCGGCTGGCTCCGCGTGCGGGTATCCTTGGGGCGGCAGCGGCGCTCTTTGCGGCGACAGGTCTTCTGATGGGCGGCGGGCAGGCACGGTGGATGCTGACGCTCGTGGCCGCAATCCTGTTTTGCGCGGCGCTCTGGCTCTGGGTGGTCCGGTATCGCGCCGCGCGTGACAGCGCGGCGTTGCTCTCCCAGGCCGCTGGCGTTATTGAGCACGACCCGCAGCCCCTTTTGTTGTCCGGCCCCGAGGGCGCGATCATGTTCGCCAATCGCGCTGCGCGCCATGATTTCGCGACGGTAAAGGGAAGCACGCTCGCGACCCTCCTGCGCGAGCAGCTTGCCAATCCCGGCCCACTTCTGTTGCGAATGGAGTCGCGCGCCGCCGCGGTCGGCGCGGCGCGGGAGGACATGGTGACGCGTGCGGGCCACATGCGTCTCTCGGTGCACAAGGCGGGCGAGGCGCTCTACATGTGGCGCATCGAGAAATCAGCCGATCCCCCGCTCAGGGACCCCGAGGCACATCCGCTTCCAATGATGACGCTCGGGCGCAATGGCACCGTGCTCTACATGAACCCGGCGGCGCGCGATCTGATAGGCAGCCGCGTCCGCACGCTCGACGAGGTTTGCGGCACCGGGACGGTGCGATCGGGGGCCTTTTGCAAGGTTGCCACGCCGGACGAACCGCTTGATTGTCTGTATTTCGAGCGGCTTGGTATCGCCGGGCGCCGAGAGGCGTATCTCCTGCCGGGGATTGAGACCGGGCCGGGCGCGGTGGACGGCTGGGCCTTCTTCGACCATTTACCGGTTCCGCTGCTCAAGCTCGACACCGAGGGCTGTATCCGCCTGTCCAACAGGCTGGCCCGCGTGCTGCTGGGCTGTGAGGAGACAGGCGGCCTGCGGCTTGGCGAGATGCTCGAGGGGCTTGGTCGGCCGGTTGCGGACTGGATCGCCGACGCCGCCGCCGAGCGCGGGACGGTTCATCCCGAGTTCCTGCGCGTGCGGCAGGCCGAGGGCGAGAGGTTCGTGCAGGTGGCGCTCAACCGGGCGCGCGACGGTGACGAGACAGTGCTCATCGCAGTGATGACTGACGCCACGGAGCTCAAATCACTTCAGGCGCAATTCGTCCAGAGCCAGAAAATGCAGGCGATCGGCCAGCTTGCCGGGGGGATCGCGCATGATTTCAACAATCTTCTCACCGCGATCACCGGGCATTGCGACCTGATCCTGCTCCGCCACGATCCAGGAGATCAGGACTATGCCGACTTGACCCAGATCATCCAGAATGCCAACCGCGCCGCGGCACTGGTCAGCCAACTGCTCGCCTATTCGCGCAAACAGACGATGCACCCCCGCATTCTCGATCTGCGCGACACGCTTTCGGATCTCACGCACCTGCTCAACCGGCTCGTCGGGGAGCGGATAACGCTCACCCTGAGCCACGAGCCGGGCCTCGACGCGATCCGGGCAGACAAGCGCCAGTTCGAGCAGGTCATCATGAACCTGGTGGTCAATTCCCGGGACGCCATGCCCAATGGAGGGGATATCCGTATCGTGACGCAGAACATCGCGCTTGACGAGCCACTGTGCCGCGACCGCGCGGTCGTGGCCCCCGGCGAGTATGTTTCGGTCGAGGTGATAGACGAGGGTGCCGGTATTGGGCCGGACAAGCTCGACAAGGTATTCGAGCCATTCTTCACCACCAAGGGTGTCGGCAAGGGCACCGGGCTCGGCCTGTCGACGGTTTATGGCATCGTCAAGCAAAGCGGCGGCTTCATCTTCGCCGATAGCGTTGAGGGGCGGGGCACGACGTTCCGGCTGTTTTTCCCGGCTCACGCGCATTGCGAGGCCGCGCGGACGGAGGGCGGTGCGGTCTCACCCGACGCCGCGCGTGGCGCCGGGGTGATCCTGCTCGTGGAGGACGAGGTGCCGGTGCGCGCATTCGCGAGCCGTGCATTGCAACTTCGCGGCTATAGCGTGATCGAGGCAGGCTCGGCCGAGGAAGCGCTCGAAATCCTTGGCGACAGGACGCTTTCGGTGGATGTCTTCGTCACCGATGTCGTGATGCCGGGGCTGGACGGTCCGGGCTGGGTGCAAAGGGCGCTGGCCGATCGCCCGGACGTGCCCGTGGTGTTCGTCTCCGGCTATGCCGAAGAGACCTTTGGCGACGCGCAGGCGCGGTTGCCAAGGTCGGTCTTCCTGCCCAAGCCGTTTTCCCTCGACGAGCTTGTGGAGACGGTGCACCGCTTGGCGCGGAATCCGGATTTGGCCGGCACGGATACTCAGGAGTTGGGCGGCGGGGGCGGCGCGGGAGCCTCGTAGTGCCCGTCCGGACCGATCCCGTCGTAGAGCGTGAAGTCATCCGCGTACTTGCGGCGCAGTCGCCCCTCGATACGTGCGGACAGCTCGAGCGCGGACGGCGGCGAGCGATTGCAGGAGGGTGGGTCGATGGAGACACCGAGCCTCCGTTCGAGGAAGCCGCGCAACCCGTCCTGGTCCTCGTAGCGGAAAAGATGGGTGACGCGCGTGCCATTGCGTTGGGGCTCGAGGAACTTCGCCTGGCTGCCGACACGGGCGAAGGGCGGCGGATCTCCGCGGCAATAGGCGGCCACGAACTCGTCAAAGCTCTGGCCGATTGTGCTGTTGGGGCGCCCCGCAAGGGCATCGCGGCGACGATAACGGTACCAGCTTCCCAGCCAGTCGATCGGCTCGCGCATCACGGCGACCACGTCCGGATCGGCCCCGATGAAGCGTTCGATCATCGGCCGGAAGAAGCGGTTGTATCGAAACACAGGCGCGTGCTTGAGGTCGGGTGGCGCGCTGATCACCATCGCCGCATGCGGCGCGAGCGCGGCCTCGTAGGCGGTACTGCCGGTCTTGGGAACCGAGAGAAGGACAAGGTTCTGTCGAGAGAAAACGAGCAAATCCAGTGTGTCCCGATCCTGGCCGCCAGTTTCGGCATCGGCGTCAATAACTTCTTAACGTCTCGCCGGGATGCTGTCATCACCAAGATTGTCTCTTGTCATGGCGCGTGTTTTGCCCCATGAATGGGAACAATACCAGAACAAAGGCGGGCATTGCTGCCCTCCACGGGGTATGAAATAACGGAGCTACGCAATGGCAACGGCAGACCTTCTTTCAATGGACAACAAGCGTATGGCGGACAAGCAGAAGGCGCTCGACAGCGCCTTGGCACAGATCGAACGGCAATTTGGCAAGGGCTCGATCATGAAGATGGGCGGCGACAATCCCGTCGCCGACATCGAAGCCACCTCTACCGGCTCCATCGGCCTCGACATCGCACTCGGGATCGGTGGTATTCCGAAGGGGCGCGTGGTGGAAGTCTACGGACCCGAAAGCTCTGGCAAGACCACGCTCACGCTGCATTGCGTGGCCGAGGAACAGAAAAAGGGCGGTGTCTGCGCTTTCGTCGATGCCGAGCACGCGCTCGACCCGATCTATGCGCGCAAGCTCGGTGTCGATCTCGACGAGTTGCTCATCTCGCAGCCCGACACCGGCGAACAGGCGCTCGAAATTGTCGATACGCTGGTGCGCTCCGGCGCGGTTAGCCTCATCGTCGTCGATTCGGTCGCCGCACTCACCCCAAAGTCTGAACTCGAGGGTGAGATGGGCGATAGCAGCGTGGGCGTCCACGCGCGACTCATGAGCCAGGCCATGCGCAAGCTCACCGGCTCGATCAGCCGCACCAAGTGCACGGTTGTGTTCATCAACCAGATCCGCATGAAAATCGGTGTCATGTTCGGCAGTCCCGAGACCACCACGGGCGGCAATGCGCTCAAGTTCTATAGTTCAGTCCGTCTCGACATCCGTCGCATCGGTGCCATCAAGGATCGAGACGAGGTTGTCGGCAACGCAACCCGCGTTAAGGTGGTCAAGAACAAGGTCGCGCCGCCCTTCAAGCAGGTGGAATTCGATATCATGTATGGCGAGGGCATCTCCAAGACCGGGGAGCTTCTCGACATGGGCGTGAAGGCAGGCATCGTCGACAAGTCGGGGAGCTGGTTCAGCTATGGTGACGAGCGCATCGGGCAGGGCCGCGAGAATGCCAAGACATTTCTGAAGGAGAACCCGCGGGTCGCGACCGAGATCGAGGACAAGATCCGCGCGGCGCACGGGCTCGATTTCGACATGGCGGAAGAGTCCGACACCGGGCCCGTCCTCGAAGCCTGAGCGCGGGCGCGCGGCAAGGGGTTTTGGGCTGTGGACACGGGCGGCGCTGACGGCTAAATCGGCACGAACGCCCCGTTTCACAATGCCGGAAGCCCCACATCCATGCCCACGCTCAACGAGATACGCAGCGCATTCCTCGATTTCTTCGAGCGCAACGACCACCGCGTCGTCGAAAGCTCGCCATTGGTGCCGCGCAATGACCCGACGCTGATGTTCACCAACTCCGGCATGGTGCAGTTCAAGAACTGCTTCACCGGGGTCGAGCATCGCGACTACACGCGCGCCGCGACCAGCCAGAAATGCGTGCGCGCTGGCGGCAAGCACAACGATCTCGACAATGTCGGCTACACCGCACGGCATCATACGTTCTTTGAGATGCTGGGGAATTTCAGCTTCGGGGACTATTTCAAGGAGCAGGCCATCCCTTACGCTTGGGATCTGCTGACGCGCGATTTCGGGATCGATTCCTCGAAGCTGTTGGTGACGGTCTACCACACGGACGACGAGGCCGCGGATATCTGGAAGAAATACGCAGGCCTGCCCGACGAGCGGATCATCCGCATCGCGAGCGAAGACAATTTCTGGTCGATGGGGTCGACCGGACCGTGCGGGCCGTGCACCGAAATCTTCTACGATCACGGCCCCGAGGTGCCCGGCGGGCCACCGGGCAGCCCCGATGAGGATGGCGACCGCTTCATCGAGATATGGAACCTCGTGTTCATGCAGAACGAGCGGTTCGAGGACGGCTCGATGCGCCCGCTCGACATGCAGTCCATTGATACCGGCATGGGGCTCGAGCGGATCGGCGCGCTGTTGCAGGGCAAGCACGACAACTACGACACCGACCTGATGCGCAGCCTGATCGAGGCGAGCGCGCACGCCACGAGCGCAGATCCCGACGGACCGGGCCGCGTGCATCACCGGGTGATCGCGGATCACCTGCGCTCGACTTCGTTCCTCATCGCCGACGGCGTGATGCCCTCGAACGAGGGGCGCGGCTACGTGCTGCGCCGGATCATGCGCCGCGCCATGCGCCATGCGCACATGCTGGGCGCCAAGGAGCCGGTGATGCACCGGCTGGTGCCCGCGCTGGTGGCGCAGATGGGGCAGGCATTCCCGGAGCTGGGCCGCGCGCAGGCGCTTATCACCGAGACGTTGCGCCTCGAGGAGACGCGGTTTCGCCAGACGCTGGAGCGTGGTTTGCGGCTTCTGGAGGATGAGCTGGGCCACGTGCCGGATGGCGCGGCCCTCCCCGGTCAGGCGGCGTTCCGGCTCTATGATACGTTCGGGTTCCCGCTCGACCTGACGCAAGACGCGCTGCGCGAGCAGGGGCGGGAGGTCGATCTTGCGGGTTTCGAGGCGGCGATGGCCGAACAGAAGGCCAAGGCGCGCGCCGCGTGGGCCGGGTCGGGAGAGACCGCTGATCAGCAGGTGTGGTTCGACATTGCCGAGACCCACGGGGTCACGGAGTTTCTTGGCTACGAGACCGAGCGCGCCGAGGGGCGCATCCTGACGTTGGTGGCCGATGGCACCGAGATTGCGGAGGCCGCGCCTGGCACGCGCGTGCAGATCGTGCTCAACCAGACGCCGTTTTATGCCGAGGCCGGCGGGCAGGTCGGCGACACAGGGGTGATCGAGACCGAGAGCGGCCGCGCCCGGGTGAGCGACTGCAAGAAGGTGGCAGGCGTGTTCGTGCACATGGCCGAGGTCGAGACCGGCGAGATCAAGGCGGGCGAGGCGGCGCGGCTCGAGGTCGATCACGAGCGGCGCAGCACCATCCGCGCCAATCACTCCGCCACGCACCTTCTGCACGAGGCGTTACGGCGCGCGCTTGGGCCACACGTTGCGCAGCGCGGCAGCCTCAACGCGCCGGACCGGCTGCGTTTCGACTTTTCTCATGCCAAGGCGCTCGATCCCGACGATCTTTCCCGCGTCGAGGCCGAGGTTAACGCCTTCATCCGCCAGAACAGCCCCGTGGAGACGCGGATCATGACCCCGGACGACGCCCGTGCCATCGGCGCGCAGGCGCTTTTCGGCGAGAAGTACGGTGACGAGGTCCGGGTGGTCTCGATGGGGTGGTTGGACGGCTCCGGCAAGGGCACGGACGGGACGACCTACTCGATCGAGCTGTGCGGCGGCACCCATGTGCGACGGACCGGCGACATCGGTGCTTTCAAGATACTTTCGGAGAATGCCTCTTCAGCGGGTGTAAGAAGAATTGAAGCCGTCACCGGTGCTGATGTGATATCTGACGTGCAGCGTCATTACGAAATCTTGGATGAAGTTTGTCTGGCGCTGAACACCCTGCCTGAAGACCTTCCCGCGCGTGTGAGTCGACTTCGTCAAGAACGCCGGGCGCTGGCCAACGAGGTGGCGCAGCTGCGCCGCGAGCTGGCGATGACGGGCGGTGCCGCGGGGGATGCCGGTCCGGAACCGCGGGAGGTGGGCGGTGTCACCTTCCTTGCGCAGGTGCTCTCGGGTGTGCAGGGACGCGACCTGCCGCCGCTCATCGACGAACACAAGGCGCGCCTTGGCAGCGGTGCCATCTTGCTTATTGCCGATACCGGCGGCAAGGTGGCGGTGGCGGCGGGCGTGACCGCCGATCTTGCAGGCCGCGTTTCGGCCGTGGACCTCGTGCGCGCGGCGGTGCCCGCGCTCGGCGGCAAGGGCGGCGGCGGTCGTCCCGACATGGCGCAGGGCGGTGGCAGCGATATCGGCGGCGCCGAGGCGGCGATCACCGCGGCGGAGGAGGTTCTGGCCTCCTGAGGAGGGGGAATGAGCGTCTATATCATCGGTCGGATCACCATCACCGATCCGCAGGACTATGCCGCCTATGCCGAGCAGACCGAGGCGCTGGCACGCAAGTTTGGTGGCCGGTTCCTGGCGAAGGGCGGGGCACAGACCGTGATCGAGGGCAATTGCCCCGACCGGCACGTCATTATCGAGTTTCCCGACCGTCAATCCGCCCTCGACTGGTACAACTGCGCCGAATATCGCCGTATCCTGCCGCTCGCCCTGTCGGCGGCGAACCGTGACCTTGTGATCGTCGACGGCGTCTGACCACACCACCACGCCCTGTGAAAGGACACCCCCATGCCCGCACTCTGGATCGCCCATGTCACCGTCACCGATGACGCGGCCTATGGCCGCTACGCCGCGCTGGCCGGACCGGCGATCGCCGCCCACGGGGGCGAGTTCCTCGCGCGCGGAGGGCGGTATGTGCAACTCGAGGGCAAGGATCGCCCCCGAAACGTGGTGGCCCGCTTTCCCAGCCTCGAGGCGGCCGAGGCGTGCTATCACAGCCCCGAATACCAGGAGGCGCTAGACCACGCGCGCGGCGCGTCGGAGCGGGAATTGCTGATTGTCGAAGTGACCGACTGATCGCGTCACGGACGCTCATAGTCCAGGCGGACGCGGCCTTCCATTACATCGTCGATATAGGCGCAGGCATCCGGGCGCTGATTGAGGTGAATCCATGCCCAGGTCATGAAAGTATCGGGCGCCATGAAGAGAACGACCGGGTTCAGGAAATCCCGCGAGATTTTCTTGGCCTTATCGAGGCCGGTCTCGAAGATGGTGATATCGGCTTCGGGCAGCGACATGACCTGCATGTTATAGGCTACATATTCGCTGGCGGTGATGCAGCTTCCGAACGGGCAGGGTACCTCGTCAAAGGCGGCGTGGGCCAGCTCATGGAGGATGATACTCCGAAAGAATACCTCGGGTGACACATGAGAGAGGTTGCTGTCGGAGAGGCGCATTGACTGCATGACTTCGGGCATGGGGATTTCAATTTTATCCTCGCCGCAATAATAAAGGCCCAGACATTTTTCGGGCATCTCGGTCACGAGTTCGATGCGTATCCGCCGTGTCTCGGAGATGGGCACGTTACAGGCAGCCAGCTTCTCTGCCGACTCGCGCGCGAAGGCACATACTTTCTGTGCCAGGGCGTCGTCATCGCTCAGGACCTCGAAGCGTGGATCGGGACATTCCAAAGGCTCCGCTCCCGCCGGGGTGCCGGCTAGCAGTACCGCGATCACGATCCATCCAAGCCATCCCGGCATCTGTACCTCCCGCGCGCATCGGCTGAGAGTGGCCCGGACCGCGCGCTGGTGGCAAGCATGTCAACTGGCACAGGCGAAGGCCTGCCCTACGTCCCGTGTCGTGTATCTGAGAGAGAGAGCGATGCGACCACTCCTCGTTATTCTTGATCCTGCGGTGGCCAGCGGCCCTCGTAGCCGAGGACATTGAGGCATTGAAGTAGCCCGCTGTCATCGCGCCCTGAGCCGCGCGTCTCAGCCCTGCTTGGCGGCGCGCTTGCGCTCGTGCGGATCGAGGTGGCGCTTGCGCAGGCGGATCGCGTTCGGCGTTACCTCCACCAACTCGTCATCGTTGATATAGGCGATCGCCTCTTCCAGGCTGAGGGTGATCGGCGTGGTCAGGCGCACCGCCTCGTCGGTGCCGGAGGCCCGCACGTTGGTCAGCTTCTTGCCCTTGAGCGGATTGACCTCGAGATCGTTTTCACGGCTGTGCTCGCCGATGATCATTCCCTCGTACACCTTGGCCTGCGCGCCAATGAACATGCGCCCGCGTTCCTCGAGATTCCATAACGCGTAGGCCACCGCCTCGCCCGATTCCATCGAGATGAGCACGCCTGCGCGCCGCCCGGGAATCGGCCCGCGATGCGGCACCCAGCCGTGAAAGACGCGGTTGAGCACGCCGGTACCGCGGGTGTCGGTCAGAAACTCGCCGTGATAACCAATCAGCCCGCGCGACGGCACATGCGCCACGATCCGCGTTTTGCCCGCGCCGGAGGGCTTCATCTCGGCCAGTTCGCCCTTGCGCGGGCCGGTGATCTTCTCGATCACCGCGCCGGTGAATTCGTCGTCTACGTCGATGGTGACTTCCTCGACCGGCTCCAGCCGCTCGCCGTTCTCGCCCTCGCGCATCAGCACCTGCGGGCGCGTGATCGAAAGCTCGAACCCTTCGCGGCGCATATTCTCGATCAGCACGCCCATCTGCAATTCGCCGCGGCCCGCCACGTCGAAGGCTTCGCCGCCGGGGGTGTCGCTGACCTTGATGGCGACGTTCGACTCAGCCTCTTTCATCAGGCGTTCGCGGATCACGCGGCTCTGCACCTTCTTGCCGTCGCGACCGGCGAGCGGGCTGTCATTGATGCCGAAAGTGACCGAGATGGTGGGCGGGTCGATAGGCTGGGCCGCGATCGGCGTATCGACGGCAAGCGCGCAGATCGTATCGGCCACGGTAGCCTTGGACATGCCGGCGATGGTGACGATGTCGCCGGCGTTTGCCTCGTCGATATCCTGGCTGGCGAGGCCGCGGAATGCCTGAATGCGGCTCACGCGGAACTGTTCGATCTTCTGGCCGATGCGGCTGAGGGCCTGAACGGTCTGGCCTACCTTTAGCCGTCCCGATTCGACGCGACCGGTGAGGATACGCCCGACGAAAGGATCGGCCCCAAGCGTGGTGGCGAGCATGCGGAAATCATCGTTCGCCTGGGCGAGTTGCTTTGGCGCGGGAACGTGGTTGACGATCAGATCGAACAGTGCCGAGAGATCGCGGCGCGGCCCGTCGAGCGCGTGATCTGCCCAGCCGTTGAGCCCCGAGGCGTACATATGCGGGAAATCGAGCTGATCGTCGTTGGCGTCGAGGCTGGCGAAGAGGTCGAATACCTCGTTGAGTACGCGGTCGGGCTCGGCGGCGGGCTTGTCGGCCTTGTTGAGCACCACGATCGGGCGCAGCCCGAGCCGCAGCGCCTTGGAGGTTACGAACTTGGTCTGTGGCATCGGCCCTTCGGCGGCATCGACGAGCAGCACGACTCCATCGACCATGCTCAGGATGCGTTCGACCTCGCCACCGAAATCGGCGTGTCCGGGGGTGTCGACGATGTTGATGCGGGTACCTTTCCAGACCACCGAGGTGGGCTTGGCGAAGATGGTGATGCCGCGCTCGCGTTCGAGGTCGTTGCTGTCCATCGCGCGCTCGTCCACGGCCTGCCCGGCGCGAAAGGCACCGGACTGTTTGAGCAACTCGTCCACGAGCGTGGTCTTGCCGTGGTCGACATGGGCGATGATGGCGATATTACGCAAATCCATTGGGCGTTGTCCTGATCCTGTTCCGCATGCGCCTTAGACGCCGCGACGCAGAATGACCAGAGGCAAAGCGGCGCGGATGCGCGCGGGATCAGAACGGGATCTCGTCATCCATGTCGCCGGACGGGCGCCCGGCCGGGGCACCGCCACCGTAATCGCCGCTTCCCTGGTCCTGGTCCCGGTCGCTCCCATAGCCACCGCCTCCGCCGCCGCTGTCGCCGCGGCCGTCCAGCATCGTCAGTTCGCTGCGGTAGGGCCGCAGCACCACCTCGGTGCTGTAACGGTCTTGCCCGGACTGGTCCTGCCATTTGCGGGTTTCCAACTGGCCCTCGATATAGACCTTGGAGCCCTTGCGCAGGTATTGCTCGGCCACGCGTGCCAGCGGCTCGGAAAAGATCGCGACCGAATGCCATTCGGTCTTTTCGCGGCGCTCGCCGGTGTTGCGGTCCTTCCATGTCTCGGAGGTGGCGATGCGCAGGTTGCACACCTTGCCCCCGTTCTGGAAAGTGCGGGTCTCCGGGTCGCGGCCCAGGTTGCCGATAAGGATCACCTTGTTTACGGAGCCGGCCATCGCGCCCTCCTTGTTCTCGCTGTTGCGCCTTGTCCCCGGTTACACCACCGCAACAGCGTGAAGGAAAGGTTAAAATTTGCGTTCCGGCGGCGATTTCCCGCGCTGGTGACAGCCCATTTCGGAAAAGGCTCGAAAATCCTGCGGAATTCTGTATTTTCCGGTCGGAAATGGATCGGGGGATCAAAAGTGATGCGTTGGATTGGGGTGGCGCTGCTCGTCGTGCTGGCCGGGCCGCAGCAGGGTTTTGCGGAAACGCTCTCGACCAAGGGGCGGATCGATGTGTTCCAGTCGCAGGCGCGCGTCCTCGACCGGCGGAAGCGGCAAGAGCGCAAGAGCGCCATAAGGCTCGAGCGTCCGGGCTTTGTCACGCCGACGATGTGGGGCGATCTCTCGCCGTCACCGCAGTTTCGCGGGGCCTATCGCGGCCCTTATCTTGACATGGCCAAGCAGGCGGCGCGCCGTCACGGCATCCCCGAGAGCCTGTTCCTGCGGCTGGTGCAGCAGGAATCGGGTTGGCGGGCTGACGCCGTGTCGCACAAGGGTGCGCTCGGGCTGGCGCAGCTCATGCCGCAGACGGCACGGTTGCTGGGCGTCAACCCCCGCGATCCGCGGCAGAATCTCGAGGGCGGTGCGCGGTACCTGGCTGCACAGCACCGCAAGTTCGGCTCGTGGCGGCTGGCGCTGGCGGCGTATAACGCAGGGCCGCAGGCGGTAGAGAAATACGGCGGCGTGCCCCCCTACAAGGAGACGCGCAATTACGTGCGGGTGATCCTCGGGAGCTGATCCGCGCGCGGTCAGGCGGCGAAACCGATCCGGTACAGATGGATTTCGTGGGCTGGATGCTTGGCGGCATTCACGAGCCGCCCGTTGTGATGATTGTGCAGATCCCGCCAGTAGGGCTGGATGATGACCCCCTCCTCGCGCAGAATCGACTGAAGCCGTGCCATAACCCGGCGGCGTTCGTCGGCATCGAAGAGGGCATTGGCCTCGTCGAGCAGCGCATCAAACTCGGCATTGGCAAAGCCCGTCTCGTTCCACGCCGCGTTCGAGCGGTAGGCCAGCCCGAGCACCTGCACGGCGAGAGGGCGGTGATTCCACTGGGTGCCGGAGAACGGGTACTTGCGCCAGTTGGCCCAGAAGCTCGCCCCCGGCACGATGCGCCGCTCTACCCTGAGGCCGGCATCGCGAAGCTGCGCCGCGACCGCGTCGCCGCTGTAGCGCTGCCATTCGTCATCGAGGGTAACCAGCTCGTGCTTGTAGCCCATGAGCCCCGCCTCGGTCACGAGGCGGCGCGCCTCTGCCGGGTCGTAGGGCACCGGACCGAGATCGGCATGCGCGGGCTGCAGCGGGCTCACGTGATCGTTGTTGGCGACCGTGCCGCGCCCTTCGTAGCCGAGCTCGAGACAGATCGCGTTATCCACTGCCAGTGCCAGCGCGCGGCGCACGCTCCGGCGGGCATAGGGGTTGGTGCCGACCATGCGCGCGTTCTGCGCACCGCGAAACACGATGGTGGCGGCGCTCTCGACGCGGGTCGCGGTCCAGCCGATGGCGTCCATCGCCGGGATAAAGGCACCGACGCTCTCGTAGAGCAGGTCGATCTCATCCGCCTCGGCGGCGGCAAGCCAGGTCGTCGGGTTGGTTCCGAGGTCGATGAATTCCACCCGATCAAGCCACGGTCCGCCGAACACCTCTGTTCCCCACCAGTTGTGATCGCGGTTGTGCTCGAGAACGCAGTGCTCGCCCACCCTTAGGCTGACCGGGCGAAACGGACCCGTGCCGATGCCATGCGCGAAGGGATCGCCGCCAGCATAGCTTTGATGCACGATTGCCGAAGGGTAATCCGACATGCCGGCGACCAGCGTGATGTCGGGGCGGTTGAGCCGCAGGGTGACCGTGAGCGGATCGGTGATCTCGATCGCACCCTCGCGCACCTGCCCGGTGGCGAAATCGATCAGCGCAGAGAACCGGCTGGCCATCGAATTGCCCGGCGCGGTGCTGTCGCACCAGCGTGCGATATTGTGCGCGACATCGGCGGCGGTGAACGCATCGCCATTGTTCCAGCGCACGCCGGGGCGCAGGTGCAGCACGTAGCGGGTGGCGTCGGCACTGACGTCCCAACCCTCTAGCAACAAGCCGCGAAAGGTGCCGTCGCGGCGGTATTCCACCAGGTATTCGAGAAAACCGCGGACCTGGTTGCCCATCTCGCTCCAGTCGAAGCTGCGCGGATCCCCGAGCGGCTTTACATTCTGCTGGATGCGCAACGTGCCGCCCTGCGCGATGCCTGTTTCCGCGCGCACCGATCCCGGCAATCCTGCGAGCGACAACGCCGCGCCCGCCCCCAGCCCGAGCGCGGTGGCATGGCCGAGAAATGCGCGTCGTCCCATCCGGCCCGCGCATAGATCGTCGCACAGCGTGGCGAGACCGGGGTGATGGGGCGGGACAGGGCGCGGCATGGCAGGATTCTCTCGCTTGGGACCGCTTCCATTAGAGCCCGGCGCGCCTGCGCACGCAACCCGGATGGGTCGTCAGATAACCTGCCGGGCCGCAGTGGCGACGGGAGAGGCGGCGCGCGCGCGGGCTGCGCTGCGCAGGTCCGAGGGCGTCCGGCCGGTGTGGTGCAGGATGAAGCGCGAGAAGTAGGCGGCGCTGCCGAAGCCAAGCTCGGCGGCGATCTGCGCCATCGGGCGATCGCTTGCCTCGATCAGGTCGCGTGCGGCATGCAGGCTGCGTTCGGTCAGCAACTCGGCGGCGCTCAGCCCCGAGAGGCGCCGGCAGACACGCGTCAGGTGCGTCGGCGTCACGCCCAGCGTGCGGGCGTGGTCGGCCATGCTGCGGGTGCTGGCGTGGTGGCGCTCGATCAGCGCGGCATAGGCCCGCACCAGTCGTTCGGCGGCACCGGAGGCGGGCTCTTCGGGTTGCGAGAGCATGGCGCGGCGCAGCCAGACGCTCATCAGGGCCGCCTGCGCGTCCACCACCTCTTCCGAGAACGGGCGCGCGTCGTTCTGCTCGCGCTGCATCCCCTCGAAGATAGCTGTCAGCTCGTTTTGGCCCATGACGTCCCGGATTCGCATGTGCAGTGGCCGGTCGGGCATGGGCGCCGTGGCCTGCGCAGGCATCTCGCAGACGAGACCAAAGCCGGTCTTGCCCGGATCGAGCGAGAACATCGTATGAGCGGGCAGTACCAACGCGTTGTGCACGCCTATGCCCCGGCGCACGCCCTCGACCACGGCTATGCCCTGTCCGCGTGTCATCCAGACAAGGGCGTGGCAGGGGCAGGAATGCTGCAGGGTGAGCCGCCATTCGGCCCCGTGCATCCACTGCACGAGCGTCATCACCGTTGCATGATCCATGCGCGCCTCCTTGATCGGAAAGATCGCCTTTGGACTACTGATGTCACGGATCAGGCCAGATGTCAGGGATGAAATGCCTGCTTCTGGAAAACCTCAGCGCTGACGCCGAGCCATGAAGGCGAGTCGCTCGAACAGGTGCACGTCCTGTTCGTTTTTCAGCAGTGCACCGTGCAGTTTGGGCAGCGCGTCAGCCCCGTCGCGCCGCAGATCCTCGGGCGAGAGATCCTCGGCGAGAATCAGCTTAAGCCAGTCGAGCACCTCGGAGGTGGAGGGCTTTTTCTTGAGTCCCGGCGTGTCGCGAATCTCATAAAACTGCGTCAGCGCGGTGGCCAGCAGGGCCTCCTTGAGGCCGGGATGGTGCATCTCGACGATTCGCCTGAGCGTCTCGGCCTCGGGGAAGCGGATGTAGTGGAAAAAACAGCGCCGCAGAAAGGCGTCGGGCAATTCCTTCTCGTTGTTGGAGGTGATGATGATGACCGGGCGGTGACGGGCGCGCACCGTCTCGCCGGTCTCGTAGACGTGAAATTCCATCCGGTCGAGTTCCTGCAACAGGTCGTTGGGGAACTCGATATCGGCCTTGTCGATCTCGTCGATGAGCAGCACCACGCGCTCCTCGGAGGCAAATGCCTCCCACAGCTTGCCGCGGCGGATGTAGTTGGACACATCGTGCACGCGTTCGTCGCCAAGCTGGCTGTCGCGGAGGCGGCTGACGGCATCGTACTCATAGAGCCCCTGCGCCGCGCGGGTGGTGGATTTGACATGCCAATCGATGAGTCGCATCCCCATCGCCTGTGCCACTTGGCGCGCCAGTTCGGTCTTGCCGGTGCCCGGCTCTCCCTTGACCAGGAGGGGCCGTTCGAGCGTGACGGCGGCATTGACCGCCACGGTCAGGTCGCCGGTGGCGACATAGGCATCGGTTCCTTCGAATTTCATCGGTCAGGCGGCCCCTTCGTGCGCGGAAATGGAAACAATGTCGGGAACCTAGACGCTTCGCCCGGCCACATCAATGGCGCGTGATTGGCTAGTGACATTCCCCGGCGCCGCGTGTAGATGAGCGCTCGAAGGCACCGACTGTCTGAGGAGTTCATGATGCCGGACACTGGCCTTGACGAGGGGATCGAGATGAAAGCCGAAGTGTTCTTGCCAGAGGATTACACGCCCGCAGAAAACGAGCCGTTCATGAACGAGCTGCAGTTGGAGTATTTCCGCCGCAAGCTGGTGCGCTGGCGGCTGGAATTGCTCGAAGGCAGCCGCGAGGCAATCGAATCCCTGCAGGACGGGACAAGAGCAATTCCCGACGTGGCCGACCGCGCCAGCGAAGAAACCGACCGCGCGCTGGAACTGCGCACCCGCGATCGCCAACGCAAGCTGGTAGCCAAGATCGACGCCGCGCTCCGCCGCATCGAAGACGGGGAATACGGATATTGCGAGGTGACGGGCGAGCCGATCAGCCTCAAGCGGCTGGACGCGCGCCCGATCGCCACCATGACGCTTGAGGCGCAGGAACGCCACGAACGCCGCGAAAAGGTACATCGCGACGACTGAGGCGCTGCTTCGGGCGACGGGAACGGACAGGCGCGCGCCGGGGCACCCCTCCGGCGCGCGTCTTTTTCGGGAAAGGGGCCAATGGGTCTGAACGCAATGAGGGTCGCCGTGATCGGCGCGGGGATCGGCGGGCTGGCCGTGGCGCAAGCGCTGGCGCGGCGCGGCGCGGATGTCACCGTGTTCGAACAGGCATCCGAAATCGCCGAGGTGGGTGCCGGACTTCAGATCAGCCCTAATGGCGCGAGGGTGCTCGATGCGCTTGGGCTGGGCGCGGAGCTTCGCCAGCGCGCGGTGATGGCGCGGACGGTGCAGCTTTGTGATTACCGTGGGGGCGAGGTGCTGCGGCTCGATCTCGGTGACACGGGGCAGGGCGGCTATCATTTTCTCCACCGTGCGGATCTCATCAACCTGCTGGCCAACGGTGCGCGCGCGGCAGGCGTTCGCATCCGGCTGTTACAGCGGATCATCGGCGTCGCCGACGGGCGGCGCCCGCGTGTTGAACTGGCCAACGGTGCCGGGTTTGACGCCGACCTCGTGATCGGCGCGGACGGGTTGCATTCGGTGGTGCGCGCCGCGCTCAACGGCCCACGTGCCCCCTTCTTCACGGGCCAGGTGGCGTGGCGCGCGCTCGTTCCCAACAGCGCCGAGCGCTGTCCGGAGGTGCGTGTCCACATGGGGCCGATCCGCCACGTTGTGAGCTATCCTTTGCGCGGCGGTAGCCTGCTCAACCTCGTGGCGGTACAGGAGCGCGCCGCCTGGACCGCCGAAAGCTGGAGCCAGACTGACGATCCGCAGTCGTTGCGTGCCGCGTTCGGCGATTTCTGCGACGAGGTGCAGGGGATGCTCGCTGCCGTGGACAAGGTAAATCTCTGGGGCCTGTTCCGGCACGAGGTGGCCCGCGCGTGGCACGGCGAGGGGCTGGCGATTCTCGGTGACGCGGCACATCCCACGCTGCCCTTCATGGCGCAGGGGGCGTGCCTCGCGCTCGAGGATGGCTGGGTGCTGGCCGCGGCGCTCGACGAGGAAGGCGATGTGGCAAAGGGATTGGTGCGCTACCAGGCCCTGCGCGAAGCGCGGGCGCGCCGGGTGGTCGCGGCGGCGAGTGCCAACGCGTGGAAATACCACCTCGCCTTCCCACCGCTGAGATGGGCGGCACACACCGCGCTACGCGCTGGCGGACGGCTCGCGCCTTCGCGAATGATCCGGCAATTCGACTGGATTTACGGCTACAACGCGATTGACGCGGTTGGGCAGCCGGTCAACGATGGTTGACAACCGGGGGCGCACGGCCCCCATCGGGCTGGGGCGAATAGTGCGCGCCCGGGCTTGTGCGGCCGGTCGAGATATACCGCAAGAACCACGGGGACTGGCCTGACCTGATCGACCCGCAGACCTTTACCAACAAGCAGCTATTGTTCAAGTTCTTCGGCCTTATCCCGCGCGTCACCCCCTCGGACAAGCTGCGCGCATGATTGGCTCCCGCCCCACCTGCGCGCGCAGGTTCACCGCCCGCGCATCCCGTGGCGCGGGACCGCGCCCGAGCTGCCCGGCAATGACGAGATCGCGGCCGGCACCTACTGGCTCAAGTGCAACCACGGCTCGGGCACGCACTTGCAGACGGTCTTCAGCCGGTCGGGCACCTGGCTCGACAAACAGCTCTACGTGCGCAAGGGCGGGCGCGGCCCGTGGCGCCACCCGCGCAGCTCGACCTGATGGTGGAGGCCGCCGAGGCGATCGGGCGGTTCTTCGATTTCATCCGGGTGGACATGTTCATTCGCGACGGCGAGGTCTATCTGGGCGATGTCGGTCTCGTGCCCAATGGCTGCACCAAGCGCATCCGCGATCCGGAACTCGACTGGATGCTGGGGGCGCGTGGCAAGCCCCTTGGTTGGGCCGCGTCAGCCCCGGCTTTGCCGATGGCCATTACCGGCGCGAGTGGCCATTCGCCGCCTGAACCCGCCCTCAGATGTCGAGATCGACCCAGAGCGGCACATGATCGGACGGCTTGTCGCGCCCGCGCACGGCCGTGTCGATGCCGCAATCGGTCATCCGGTCGGCGGCCTGCGGGCTAAGCAGCATGTGGTCGATGCGGATGCCGTTGTTGCGCTGCCACGCGCCGGCCTGGTAATCCCAGAACGTGTAATGGCCCGGCCCCTGCACGCGGGCGCGGAACGCCTCTGTCAGGCCCAGGTGCAGCAGGCGGCGAAAGGCGGCGCGGCTGTCGGGCAGGGCGAGCGCGTCGTCGCGCCACGCCTCGGGGCGCGCGGCGTCCTCGTCCTGGGGGATGACGTTGTAATCGCCCCCCATGAGCACCGGCTCCTCGGTGGCGAGAAGCTCTGCCGCACGCGCGCGCAAGCGTTCCATCCACGCGAGCTTGTAGTCGTATTTCGGACCCGGCGCGGGGTTGCCGTTGGGCAGGTAGAGGCCGCAGACCCGCAGCGCGCCCTTTTCGCCCGTCACCGTGGCCTCGATCCAGCGGGCCTGCTCGTCGCTATCGTCGCCGGGTAGGCCGCGGCACACGTCCTCCAGCGGGTATTTCGACAGGATCGCCACCCCGTTGAAGCCCTTCTGCCCGTGGGTCTCTACGTTGTAGCCGCGATCCTCGAACATCTCGCGCGGGAAGTTCTCGTCCACCGACTTGATTTCCTGTAGCAACACCACGTCCGGGGACGCCTCGTCCAGCCAGTCGCAGAGCGCGGCATGCCGCGCCTTGATCCCGTTGATGTTGAAACACGCGATACGCATGGCCGCCTCTCCCGTCGCCCTTTTTCCTCTATCGCGCGGCCTCGCGCGTGGTGCAAGGCTCAGATCGAGAAGGACGTGCCGCAGCCGCAGGAGGCGGTGGCATTGGGATTGTCGATGGTAAAGCGCGCGCCGATCAGTTCTTCGGTGAAGTCGATTGTCGCGCCCGCAAGGAAGGGCAGCGATACGCTGTCTACCACGACCCGCTCGCCCTCGCCTTCGAGCACGAGATCGTCCTCGGCGGCGGAATCGAGCCGGATATCGTACTGAAACCCCGAACAGCCGCCGCCCTCGACCGCCACGCGCAGCGCCTTGCCGTCGGCGCCGGCACCGATCTCGGCGAGGCGGGCATAAGCGCGGGGGGTGACCTTGGGGGGCAGTTGCATGGGTGTCCTCGGTGGTTTCGCGTGACAGTTCTTTCTGCAATATATGCTCCGAGTGCCCCGCCACAAGGACCGATCAATGACCGCCCCTTTCGCGACCGACCCGGGCCGGACACGCGGCCGCCGCGTGGCGGAGGAAGAGAGCGCGTTTCGCTCGCCCTTTCAGCGCGACCGCGACCGCATCATCCATTCCAGCGCCTTTCGCAGGCTCAAGCACAAGACACAGGTGTTTGTCGCGCACGAGGGCGATTACTACCGCACCCGGCTCACCCATTCGATCGAGGTGGCGCAGGTGGCGCGTACCATCGCGGGCGCGCTTGGCCTCGACACCGACCTGACCGAGGCCGTCGCGCTTGCCCATGACCTCGGCCATACGCCCTTTGGCCACGCGGGCGAGGATACGCTCGCCGCGCTGATGGCGCCCTATGGCGGTTTCGATCACAACGCGCAGGCGCTCCGCATCGTGACGGTGCTAGAGCGCCACTATGCCGCCTTCGACGGGCTCAACCTCACATGGGAGACGCTGGAAGGGCTGGCCAAGCATAACGGTCCGGTGACGGGCGATCTGCCGCTGGCGCTGGCAGAATGCGACGCGGTGCACGGGCTGGAGCTTGGCACCCATGCGGGCGGCGAGGCGCAGGTGGCGGCCATCGCCGACGATATCGCCTACAACAACCACGACCTGCATGACGGGCTGCGCGCGGGGTTATTTGTCGACGAGGAAATCGCGGCGCTGCCCATTGTCGGCCCCTGTTATGCCGAGGTGGACCGGCTCTACCCGCGCCTCGATCCCAAGCGCCGCCGCCACGAGGCGCTGCGCCGGGTATTCGGTGAGATGGTGGGCGACGTGATCGCCGAGAGCCAGCGCCTGCTGGCCGCCCATTCGCCGGGTTCGGTGGAGGAGCTGCGCGCACTTGGGGTGCCGGTGATCCGTTTTTCGCCCGGGCTGTGGGAGGATTTGCAGGCGATCCGGGCGTTCCTCTTTACCCGGATGTATCGCGCCCCGGCGGTCAACGACATGCGGCGCATGGTGGCGCGGGTGATCGGCGAGTTGTTCCCGGTCTACCTCGACGCGCCCGACCACCTGCCCGAAGAATGGCGCGCGGACGTGGCGCGCGCGCCTGACCGCGCGGCGCTGGCGCGCTTGGTGGGCGATTACATCGCCGGCATGACCGACCGGTTCGCATTGCAAAGCCACGCCCGGCTGGTTGGTGGGACGTCGGCACAAGACCTGCCGGACGGGGTGTAGGCTTGCCGCCTGGTACAGGGACGGAAGCGCTCGACCCGGCAATGGCGCGCGGGATGGTGGGCGCGCCCGGTGTCGGGGCGCAATGGCTGGCATGGCAGTTGCAGATGCCCGCCATCGTGCTGATGCTGCGCGACTGGCGCGCAGCGCTTCGTCGTGGGCGAGGACGCGCCACGGCGTGGCGAGGACATGCGTATCGCCGCCCTTGCCCCGCCGCGCGACACCGGCGGGGACACGCAGCCGCCGGCAAGTTGAAGCGCGTGATGCCGGGTGCTAGTGATGTCCACGGGATGCGTATCGAGTGGGTGAGGGTGGTGTGGACGGGGAGACATCTCGGAAAACCGTGCTGATCGCGTCTGCGGGCTGTGCGGTCGGTGGAGAGCTGGCAGAAAGGTTCGCGGCGACAGGGGCGCTGGTGGTCGTGGCCGATCATGCCGAACGGCGCGCGCTGGCACTGGCGCGGCGCGCGCCCGGAAGGATCGAGAGCCTGACGCTCGATTGCCTGCGTCCCGGCCAATGCCGACGGTTGGGCGAGATATGGGGCGACACGCCGCTCGACCTGCTGGTACATCTGCACCCGCTGCGTAGCCCGCGACGTCTCGGGGCGGCGGTGGCGGCGATCCCGGCACTGACGCGCGCGCTGATGGACGGGCTGGCGCAGGGAGAGGGGCTGGTGCTCGTCGGCTGCCGTGCGGCAAGCCATGACGCGCGCCCCGAGGCGCGGGCGTTCGACGCGGCGCTGGCGGCGCTCGCCCCGCACATGCAGGCCGAGGCGGGCACGCACGCCCGTGTCAACGTTCTGCGGCTCGGCCCGTACACCGGACGCACGGCGCTGATACATGAGGCGCGGCGGCTCGCGGAGGGGGCGCGCGACGGGCCGCGCGGCGCGGTGATCAACCTCGCCTGAGCGGGCGGCGAGAACCGCGCCCAAGGCGATTGACGCGCGGGCCACGGGTGGTAAACCGGCGCGCGTGCCAACACGGAAAGGCGGCTCATGAACCTCTTTGACGACATTCGCGGTCTCGTTCTCGATACCTTGGGCGGTCTGCAGGCCGAAGGTGCGCTGCCCGCCTCGCTCGACCTCGGGAACGTCACTGTCGAGCCGCCGCGCGATCCCGCGCATGGCGACATGGCGACCAATGCCGCGATGGTGCTGGCGAAACCGGCGGGGATGAAGCCGCGTGACATCGCCACCGTGCTCGCGGAGCACCTCGCCGCCGATGCGCGCATCGATAGCGCCGAGGTGGCCGGCCCCGGTTTTCTCAACCTGCGGCTGGCACCTGCGGTCTGGCACGATGTGCTGCGCGATGCGCTGCGGCAGGGGGCCGATTTCGGCCGCGCCACGCTGGGGCAGGATCGCCGGGTCAATGTCGAATACGTCTCGGCCAATCCGACCGGCCCGTTGCACGTCGGCCACACTCGCGGCGCGGTGTTCGGCGATGCGCTGGCGAGCCTCCTGGATTTCGCGGGCTATGACGTCACGCGCGAATACTACATCAACGACGGTGGCGCACAGGTCGATGTGCTCGCGCGCTCGGTCTACCTGCGCTATCTCGAGGCGCACGGGCAGGAGGTGGCCTTTGCCGATGGCACCTATCCGGGCGACTACCTGATCGAGGTGGGTCGCGCGCTCAAGGACAAGGTCGGCGCCGCGTATGTCGACGAGCCCGAAGCGGTCTGGCTGGCCGAGGTGCGCGACTTCGCCACCGACGCGATGATGACGCTCATCCGCGAGGACCTGGCCTCGCTTGGCGTCGAGATGGATCACTTCTTCTCTGAGAAATCGCTCTACGGCACCGGATTGATCGAGGCCGCGATCGAGGATCTGCGCGGCAAGGGGCTGATCTATCGCGGCGTGCTCGAGCCGCCCAAGGGCAAGATGCCCGAGGACTGGGAACCGCGCGAGCAGACCCTGTTCAAATCGACGGAACACGGCGATGACGTGGACCGCCCGATCATGAAATCCGATGGTGGATGGACTTATTTCGCCCCCGATATTGCCTATCATTATGACAAGATTTCAAGGGGATACGATCTGCTTATCGACGTGTTCGGCGCCGATCACGGTGGCTATGTCAAGCGGATGAAGGCCGCCGTGTCGGCGCTGTCGGATGGGCGCGTACCGATCGAGATCAAGCTGTGTCAACTGGTCAAGCTCTACAAGAACGGCGAGCCGTTCAAGATGTCCAAGCGCGCCGGCACCTTCATCACCCTGCGCGACGTGGTGGACGAGGTTGGACCAGACGTGACCCGTTTTGTCATGCTCACGCGCAAGAACGACGCTGCGCTCGATTTCGACTTCGCGCGTGTTCTGGAACAGTCCAAGGACAACCCGGTCTTCTACGTCCAATACGCAAATGCGCGGGTCAACTCGGTGCTGCGCAAGGCTACTGCCGCGGGGATCACGGTGGATGACGCGGCACTTGCGGAGGCCGATCTGTCGGTGCTCTCGCACGAGGCGGAACTGGCGCTCGCGCGCAAGATCGCGGAATGGCCGCGGCAGGTGGAAAACGCCGCGCGCGCAGGCGAGCCGCACAGGGTGGCGTTCCACCTCTACGACCTGGCCTCGGAACTGCACGGTCTGTGGAACCGTGGCCATGACGAACCGGCGCTTCGCTTCCTGCAAGAGGGTGATCCGGCCACAACACGCGGGAAAATCGCGCTGGTGCGCGCGGCAACGGTTGTGATTTGCGCCGGTCTTGGTATCCTTGGCGTCACTCCGGTGGATGAGATGCGCTGAACGCCGCCGCCACCGGTGCGAGCAGGCAACCAGGAACCGGCGACCATGTATCGCCGGTGGCGAGAGGCAGATCATGGCAGAGATGCAGGCATCCCGGACGGAGTACGGGTCGGACGATCGCGTGGCGGTGGCCGTGACGAAATTTACCAATATTACTGGTGCGCTGGTCTCGATGGCGCTCTTGGCCGGAATTGGCCACTGGGGTTACCAGGTGATCATGCGCGACGTGTCGGGCGTGCCGGTTGTGCGCGCGCTCAGCGATCCCATGCGCGAGGCTCCGGCCGAGCCGGGCGGGCGCGAGGCGGCGCATCAGGGCCTGTCGGTCAACCGTGTGGCGGCGCAGGCGGCGACGGCAGAGCCGCCCGACCGGGTAATCATCGCACCCCCGCCGCTCGATCTGACGCTAGAGGATATTCCGAGCACGGCGAGCACCACAGCACAGGCGTCGACGGCGCCGCGCTCGGGTGACGTGCATCTCGCGGTGGTGCGGCAACCGGCGCAGGCAGCGCCGCGCGCCGCGACTGAGCCCACACCCGAGCCCGAGACGCAGGCGCGCACTGAATCGGTCGAGGGGGGGCTCGGGCGGTCGTTGCGTCCGCAGCTGCGCCCGGCGCTGCCCGATCCGGTGGCCTACGCGCTCGCGGCGGCGACCAGCGCCCCGTCGGTCGAGGTCGATCCCGAAAGCCTGCCGACCGGTTCGCGGCTCGCGCAGCTCGGGGCCTTCGATTCGGCAGAGGTGGCGCGCTCGGAATGGGAGCGTCTGACAGCGCAGCTTGGTGATCTGCTGGACGGCAAACGCCGGGTGGTGCAGCGCGCCGAGAGCGGCGGGCGGACTTTCTACCGGCTGCGCGCAGCCGGGTTCGAAGACCTCGCGGATGCGCGCCGTTTCTGTTCGGCCTTGCAAGCAGAGCGGGCCGAGTGCATCCCGGTGGTTACTCGGTGACAGGGTTCGGCGCGGTCATTACCGGCGCCGAGGGGCATCGGCTAACTACTGGGGAAAAAGCGTTTTTTCGTGAAGTAAAGCCCTTCGGATTCATCCTCTTCGCGCGAAATATTGACACCCCCGACCAGGTGCGCGCGCTGTGCGACGAACTGCGCGAGGCGGCGGGGCACGAGGCGGTTATCACGATCGACCAGGAAGGCGGGCGCGTGCAGCGCCTGCGTGCGCCTGCCTGGCGCGAGTGGCCCGCGCCACTCGATCACGTGGCCGCGGCTGGCGCGCGGGCGGCGGAGGCGCTGCACCTGCGCTACCGGATCATCGCCGACGAGCTTTTTGCCCTCGGGATCGACAGCAACTGTGCGCCTTTGGTGGATGTGGCGGGGCGGGACACCCACCCGTTTCTGCGTGACCGCTGCTATGGCGAGACGGCGGGGCGGGTTGCGCTCTTTGGCCGAGCGGTGGCGGACGGGCTTATGGAGGGGGGCGTTCTGCCGGTGGTCAAGCACATCCCGGGACACGGGCGCGCGAGGGCTGACAGCCACCACGAACTGCCCCGCGTGACCGATCCGGCAGAGCATCTGGCCGAGGTAGACTTCGCCCCGTTCGAGGCGCTTGCCGATTTGCCGATGGCGATGACGGCGCATGTGGTCTATGCCGCGCTCGATGCGCGGCCCGCGACCTTGTCACCTGTTATCATTGAGGTAATTCGCCGCTCCATCGGGTTTGACGGGCTCTTGATGACCGACGATATCGCCATGAACGCGCTCTCGGGCAGCCTGGTAGAGCGGGCGCGGGCCGCGCTCGCGGCGGGGTGCGACGTGGTCCTGCACTGCAACGGCACGCTAGCCGAGCGACAGGCCGTGGCGGCGGCAGCGGGCGAGATGCGGGCCGCTGCGCAGGACCGTGCCGAGCGGGCGTTGTCCGCGCGCCGGACGCCCGATCCGGTTGACATCTCCGCCCTCGCGGCGCAGCTTGATGCGTTGACGGGCGGACGGCAACATGGCTGAAGACACCTTCGATGACAGCGCGGATCCGGTGCCTGTGGCCGAACGGCTCGCGGCGGAGGCGCTCATCGTCGATGTCGACGGGTTCGAGGGGCCGCTGGACCTGTTACTGACGCTCTCGCGCACGCAAAAGGTTGATTTAAGGCGCATTTCCGTCCTTCAACTGGCCCGGCAATACCTCACCTTTGTCGAGCAAGCGCGCGCCCTGCGGATCGAGCTGGCCGCCGATTACCTGGTGATGGCGGCGTGGCTTGCGTTTCTCAAGTCGCGTCTGCTCTTGCCGCCCGACCCCGCCGAAGAGGGGCCGTCGGGCGAGGACCTGGCCGCGCATCTGGCGTTTCAGCTTGAGCGGTTGCAGGCGATGCGGGATTGCGCGGCGCGGCTGATGGCGCGGGACCGGCTGGGGCGGGATTTCTTTGCGCGGGGGTTGCCCGAGGACGTGACACGGCGGCGTGAGGTGCGCTATACGGCGAACCTGCTGGACCTGATGCAGGCCTATGCGCGGCTTCGCACGCGCGACGAATTTCGCCCCTTCGTCATGGACCGTGACGCAATTTTCACTATGGAACAAGCACTTGAGCGATTGCGGGGGGTGATCGGCGAGGCGGCGACATGGACCGATATCGCGAGCTATCTGCCGGAGGGGTTCACCACCGATCGCCAAAGGCGGCGCTCGGCCACGGCCTCGACCTTTGCCGCGGCGCTGGAGCTTGTGAAGGAGGGGCGGGCGGAGCTGCGGCAGACCGAGATATTCGCGCCGGTCGAGCTTCGGCGGAAGGATTAACAACATGCCGCAAGATATTGATACCGAAAAGGAAAGCCTGTTCGAGGCTCCGCCGATGGCCGAACAGGAACGGATGATCGAGGCGATGCTTTTTGCCGCCACCGAGCCGATGGACACGCGCGAGATGGCAGCGAGGATGCCGCATGGATGCGATCCGGCGGAAGCGCTGGTCCATCTGAAAAAAAGGTATGAGGGACGGGGGGTTACGCTGGTGAAAGTGGGCGATGGCTGGGCCATGCGCACCGCGCCCGACCTTGGCTTTCTGATGCGGCGCGAGGTGGTGGAGACCCGCAAACTGAGCCGGGCGGCAATCGAGACATTGGCCATCATTGCCTACCATCAGCCGGTCACCCGCGCCGAGATCGAGGAGATACGCGGCGTGTCTGTCAGCCGGGGAACCGTCGATCAACTCCTTGAAATGGAATGGATTCGTTTCGGCAGACGCAAGATGACGCCGGGCCGTCCGGTGACCTTCGTGGTCACCGAGACATTCCTCGACCATTTCGGTCTGGAAAGCGCGCGCGACCTGCCGGGGCTCAAGGAATTGCGCGCCGCGGGGCTGCTGGACAACCGCCCGCCGCCGGGGACATTGCCGGGGATCGGCGACGGGGACGAGGAGGACGAGGACGCGGAGGTGCCGCCCGCAGGGCAGGACGAGTTGTTCGGGGACTGACGAACCTGTCGGTTCGCGGCCCGAACCGCACGGTTCGGCGCATCGCGCGGACGGTCGCGCAGGAAATCGTCAAGAAATTCGCCGCACCCGCCCTGATTTCCGCACGTTTCGGTGCTATGGTCCCGGCCAGAGGCAGCGAGAGGAGGGCGCGATGAACGCCAACCAGATGATCAACATGGTGATCCGCATGGTCATGCGGCAGGTGATGCGCCGCGGGGTCAATGCCGGGATCGACAAGGTCACGCGTGGCCGCGGTGACAACGGTCCCGACGGGCAGAAGACCGCGCGCAATGCCCGCAAGACGATGAAACTGGGGCGGCGGATGGGGCGCTTCTGACCGGGCGTCAGGCCCGGAAGTGCTTGGACAGTTTCAGCCCCTGTCCCTGGTAGTTTGACGCGATGTCCGCGCCGTAGAGGCGGTCGGGCACCGTATCCATGCTCTCATACACCAGCCGCCCGACGATCTGGCCGTGCTCTAGCACGAAGGGTGCCTCGTGGCAGCGCACCTCGAGCACGCCGCGCGCGCCGGTGCCGCCCGCAGCCGCGTGGCCGAAGCCGGGATCGAAGAACCCCGCGTAATGCACCCGGAATTCGCCCGCCATCGCCACGAAGGGGGCCATCTCGGCGGCATAGCCGGGGGGGATGTGCACCGCCTCGCGGCTGACGAGGATGTAGAACGCGCCGGGGTCGAGGACGATATGGCCGTCGCGCGCGTGGACCTCTTCCCAGAAATCGGCGGCCGGGTAGTGGCCGATGCGGTCGAGGTCGATCAGGCCGGTATGCGGCTTGGCACGGTAGCCGGTGAGCGTGCCTGCCTCGGGGCGCAGATCGACCGAGAAGGCGAGCCCGCTGTCGATCACCGCCGGGCCGTCGACGAGCGGCGTCTCGGCGTGCAAGCGATGCATCGCGGCATCCGAGAGCCGCGCGTCGCCCGAGCGAAAGCGGACCTGGTTGAGCCGCATGCCGGGGCGCACCAGCACCGAGAAGGAACGCGGGCAGATTTCGGCATAGAGCGGGCCGGTGTGGCCCGGCGGCACGCGGTCGAATTCTGTCCCGCCATCGGTGATCGTGCGAGTGAGCAGGTCGAGCCGTCCGGTGGAGGACTTGGCATTGGCCACCGCCTGCACGCCCTCGGGCAGTGCCAGCCGTTCCATCAGCGGGACGAGGTAGACGCAGCCCTTTTCCAGAACCGCGCCGGGGCCAAGCTCTATGCGGTGCATCCCGAACTCATCAAGCCGGTCGGCGACGGTCTGTCCGGCACCGGGCAGGAACGAGGCGCGCACGCGGTAGGCCACGGGGCCGAGGCGGAGATCGAGGCTGGCGGGCTGGACCTGTTCGGGCAGGATGGCGGGATCGGACGCGATCTGGCCCGCGTCGATCATCGCCGAGATTTGCTGGCAGGAGAGAACGCCGGTCATCGGTGGCCCCCTCGGCCGTCGCAGAGGCCCCGCGACACGCGGGCGGCGGGATCGTCGGTCGATTTGGTCGGGCTAGCAGGACTCGAACCTGCGACCTTCCGTCCCCCAGACGGACGCGCTACCAGGCTGCGCCATAGCCCGACGATGCGCTGTTCATACCGGTTTTGCGCGCGGGGGCAAGGGGGGCGATGCGAAATATTGCCGCCGCTCATGCCTTTGGCGCACCCGCGTCGCGCAGCCGTTCGGCCAGCGCCGAGAGCGTGGCCGCGAGATCGGCTGGCAGCGGGCGGGGCAGCGTGGCGAGACGCGCGAGCGGCCCCGGCGCGGCGGCCATGTCGTCGGGCGGATCGTCGGGCAGATCCGGCAGCGAGGGCAGGGCGGGGGCCTGTGGGTCGGGGGCCGGTTCGGGCGCAGAGGCGGCTTCCGGTTCGGGCTCGGGTTCGGGCTCCGATCCAGGCTTTGTCGCTGTC
The DNA here is from genome assembly GCF_002925845.1 of Roseovarius nitratireducens. Taxonomy (GTDB): domain Bacteria; phylum Pseudomonadota; class Alphaproteobacteria; order Rhodobacterales; family Rhodobacteraceae; genus Roseovarius; species Roseovarius nitratireducens. Next base: position 39,835 of record NZ_PDNI01000087.1, read on the forward strand.
TGCGGCTCCGGTGCGGGTTCTGGCTCGGTTTGCGGTTCTGGTTCGGGTTCTGCCGCGGTGGTGGGCTCAGGCTCAGGCTCTGGGTCGGAGGGTGGCTCTTGCGCGGTCGCGTCCTGCGGCGCGTCGGGGCGGGCGAAGCTGAGCACCTGCGCGACTGGCGTGGGTGTCGCCTGTTCTCCCTCGAACCCGGGCGAGAGCGCGGCGACGTGGCTTACCCCCTGTTCGCGCAGCATCTTCTGCACACCCTTGATGGTCATGCCCTCGTCGTGCAGCAGCACCTTGATCCCGCCGAGCAGCCGCATGTCGGCGGGGCGGTAGTAGCGTCGCCCGCCCGCGCGCTTGACCGGTTTCACCTGGGTGAACTTGCTCTCCCAGAAGCGCAGCACGTGGGCGGGCACCTCGAGCCAGTCTGCCACCTCGCTGATGGTGCGGAAGGCGTCGGCGGATTTGCCCATGTGCGGCGGTGTCCTCAGCGCTTGTTGCCGATCGCAACGCGATCCTTCATCAGGTGCGAGGGCCGGAAGGTGAGCACCCGGCGCGGCTTGATGGGGACTTCCTCGCCGGTCTTGGGGTTGCGGCCCACGCGGGCCGACTTGTCGCGTACCGAGAACGTGCCGAAGGAAGATATCTTGACCGGTTCGCCACGCGCCAGCGCGTCCGAGACGTGGGTAAGCACGCTCTCCACCATCTGGGACGCGTCGTTGCGCGACAGCCCCACTTCGCGGAATACCGCTTCGCTCAGGTCCATCCGTGTCAGTGTCTTGTTGGTCATACCGTCCCCGCATTTTTGCGGCTCAGTGTGCGGCGAAGCCCGTGCCGTGTCAATCGTGATGGTCCCGGGGACTGGGAGGTGGCGCGGATTTTTGCAGGCCGACGCGCGGTTTACCAGCGCATCACCACCGCGCCCCACGCCAGCCCGCCGCCGATCGCCTCGGACAAGACGATCTGCCCGGGGCGGATGCGCCCCTCGGCCACGCCCACCGAGAGCGCCAGCGGGATCGAGGCGGCGGAGGTGTTGCCGTGGTCCTGCACGGTGACGATGACGCGGTCCATCGACAGGCCCAGCTTCTTTGCGGTGCCCTGGATGATGCGGATATTGGCCTGGTGCGGCACGATCCAATCGACGTCCGGCCCGGTGAGGCCGACCTTGCCGAGCGCGGTCTCGGCGGTGGCGGCGAGTTTCTCGACGGCCTGCCGGAAGAGCGCGTTGCCCTGCATCCTGACTTTGCCCGCATCGCCAGTCGTCGATACGCCGCCATCGACGTAGAGCATGTCGCGGTAGCGCCCGTCGGAATTGAGATCGACCGAGAGGATGCCGCGATCGGCGTTGGTGCCGGTGCCCTCGGTGGCCCCGAGTACCAGAGCGCCGGCGCCGTCGCCGAACAGCACGCAGGTGGAGCGGTCGGACCAGTCCATGATGCGCGAGAACGTCTCGGACCCGATCAGCAGCAGCCGCTCGGCCTGGCCCGCGACGATCATCGCGTTGGCGGTGGCGAGCGCGTAGACGAACCCGGCGCAGACCGCCTGCACGTCGAAGGCGAAACCGTGGGACATGCCCAGCCCCTCCTGCACCATCGTGGCGACCGAGGGGAAGGTGAGGTCCGGCGTGGAGGTGGCGACGATCAGGCCGTCGATGTCGTCCGGTGTGAGCCCGGCATTGGCGAGGGCGGCGCGCGCGGCGTGGAGGGCGAGGGTGGAGGTGGTCTCGTCCTCGGCGGCGAAGTGGCGGCGCTCGATCCCCGAGCGCGAGCGAATCCACTCGTCCGTGGTGTCGAGGGTGGCCTCGAATTCGCTGTTTGGCACGATGCGGGCGGGCAGGTAGTGCCCGGTGCCGAGGGCCGTGGCGCGGCGGGTCATGGCGCGAGGTCTCCGTGGTTGTCGTCCCCGGTGTTGTCGTCCCCGGTGTCGTGTTGGTCGCCGTCGTCCTCGCGGTCGAGCGGGGCCGCGGCGGCGACGCGGGCGGCGAGCTTGGCGGTGAAGCCGGTCTGCGCGAGGTCGAAGGCGAGCTTTATCGCCGACGAAACGCCCGTGGCGTCCGCTGCGCCGTGCGACTTGACCACGGTGCCATTCAGCCCGAGGAACACGCCGCCATTGGCGCGGCGCGGATCGACGCGTTTCTTCATCCGCCGAAGCGAGGTATAGGCCAGCAGTGCCGCCAGCCGCGACAGCGGCGTGTAGGCGAAGGCCTCGCGCAGGAGGTCGGTGATCAGGTTGGCGATGCCCTCGCCGGTCTTGAGCGCGACATTGCCGGTGAAGCCGTCGGTCACGATCACGTCGCAGCGCGTGCCGGGCAGGTCGCGCCCCTCGACGAAGCCCACGAACTCGAAATCCGCGTTCGCGGCATTGGCGGCGATCAGCTCATGCGCCTCGCGCAGCTCGGCGCGGCCCTTGTGTTCCTCGGTGCCCACGTTCAGCAGGCCGATGCGCGGGCGCTTGAGGCCAAAGCCGTTGCGCGCGTAGGACGCGCCCATCAGCGCGTATTGCATCAGGTCCTTGGCGTCGGCGCGGATATCCGCGCCGCCGTCGAGCATGATGTTGTGCTGTTGCGGGTTCTGCGAGGGCCACATCACCGCGATGGCGGGGCGATAGATGCCCGGCAACTTGCGCAGGCGGATGACCGACATCAGCATCAGCGCGCCGGTATTGCCGCAGGAGACGCAGACCGTCGCCTCGCCTGCGCGCACCGATTCGAGCGCCGACCACATCGAGGTGTCGTGCCCGTGGCGCACCACCTGAGCGGGCTTGTCGGTCATCGACACGACCTCGGGCGCGTTGCGGATGGTGACCCGGTCGGTCAGTTCCCGGCGCCTGGCGACCAGCGGCGCGAGCGTGTCGCGCGGCCCGTGCAGGATGAATCCGATGCGCGGATTCTTGCTGGCGGATTGGGCCATGCCCGCCACCACGGCGGCGGGCCCCTCATCGCCGCCCATGGCGTCAATCGAGATCACGAAGCGCCCCGCGCCGGTCATGTCCTGATCGCCCTGAGCGCCCATGCGGCCGATGCCCCCGAATAGTGTCTCAGGCGGCGTCGTCTTCCAGGTCGATATCGTCCACCATGGCGACGACTTCGCGCTCTGCGTAGTGGCCACAGGCCGCGCAGACGTGGTGCGGGCGCTTCAACTCGCCGCAATTGGGGCATTCGTTGGGATTGCCCGCGGTGAGTGAATCATGCGCGCGGCGATTGTTGCGGCGCGATTTCGAGACCTTGTTCTGTTGGACGGCCATGTCACAACCTCAATTCCTGCGGGCCGGATCGGCCCATGTTTCACGGGTGTTCGCGGCTCTTAATCCTGACCGAGCCGCCGGTTCAACCCCAAATTCCGGTGAGAGCGCGAAAATACAGAGATTTGGGGCCGGGGCAAGCGATTCTTGGGATGGCTTCCGGCTCAGCCGGAGGGGCCGCTGTCATTGCCCTCGTCGTCGTCATTCCCGGCCAGCCGGTCGCGCAGTCCGGCGAGCCCGGCAAACGGGCGGCGGGGCGCATCGTCATCGTCGTTTTCCGCCCCGTCGGGCGCGGCCGAGAGGGTGCCGAGTTCTGCCGCGTCGCTGCGCGGCCAGGGCGGCAGCGCCAGCGCCAGCGCCTCGGCGAGCACGGCATCGAGGTCGATCACCGCGCCCAGGGGCTCTATCGTGTCGTCCTCGGGCATCTCGATCTCGTCGACGGGCGCGGCCTCGGGCGGGGTGGCGTCGGGCGTGTAGCGGCGCGTCACGGTCTCGTCGATGCGGGTGGTCACCGGCGCGAGGGTGACGCCGCAGGGCTGCACGACCGTCGCCCCGAGCGTGGCGCTGAGCAGCCAGTCGCGGGGGCCGTCGGGGGTGATCTCTCCCCTGAGGCTCAGTTTGCGCAGATCGAGGAGGTCGAGGCGCGCGGCCAGCGTCGCGCGCGCGGCCGCGTCGGGCACGATCTCGAAGCGGTGGCCGCCGTGCCGTGCGAGGCGCGGGACGGGGATACGGTGGGTGGAGCCGGTATCGGCGGACATCGCGGCCTCTTGCTTTGAATTCTTGAACCCGGGGGCTGCATTGATGTAAGCGGGATAAAAGCCGCGAGCGGTGGTGACAAGAGGGCAGAGATGACGGCGATTTCAATGCGAGTGCTGCGTGTCCTTGCCCTGTGTGGTCTCATCGGGGTGACCGCCTGCTCGGCCACCTACCAGAATCATGGCTATGTCCCGCCCGAGAACGATCTCGAGAATCTGATCGTCGGCGTCGATACCCGCGCGACGGTGGACGATCTGATCGGGCCGCCCTCGGTCTCGGGGATGGTGGGTGATGGCGATTATTACTACGTCCGCTCGCGCAAGCGCACCTACATGATGCTGCGCCCGCAGGTGATCGAGCGCGAGGTACTGGCGATATCGTTCAACGACGACGACACCATCGCCAATATCGAGAGATTCGGGCTGGAGGACGGACAGATCGTGCCGCTCTCGCGCCGGGTGACAGACAGCTCGGTGGTCAAGAACGGCTTCCTGCGGCAGGTGCTCAGCAATATCGGCGCGCTCAACCCAGAGCAACTGTTCGGCGAATAGCGCGCGCGCCGCATTGTCTTGGAGATGTCACGCGCCGGGTGCAGGAGGTATCGCCGGGGGGCGAGCGGCCGCGTGGAGACGGTGACATGAGAGAGATCCGGCAGGGGCGCTACGTGGCTCGGCTGGCGCGCGGTCCCGGGGACGTCGCCCGCGCCCAGGCGCTGCGCGCCGAGGCGTTTCTGGGGAATGCCGGAGGCTGCGACGCCGATGCCCATGACGCGGCGTGCCTGCACCTGCTGGTCGAGGAGGCGCGGGGCGGGCGGCTGGTGTGCTGTTTCCGGGTGCTGCTGCTGGAGGACGGGGCCGGGATTGCGCGCAGCTATTCGGCGCAATTCTATGAATTATCGGCACTGGCGGCGTTCGAGGGGCGGATGGCCGAGATGGGGCGATTCTGCATCCGGCCCGGGCTGACCGATCCGGACATCCTGCGCGTGGCGTGGGCGGCGATGACGCGGCTGGTGGACGAGCACGGGGTGGCGATGCTGTTTGGCTGTTCGTCTTTCAAGGGGGTGGAGACTGCCCCGTATCTCGATTCTTTTGCGGTGCTGGGGGCGCGGCACCTGGCGCCGCGGCGGTGGTGGCCGCGGGTCAAGGCGCCCGCCGTGTTCCGCTTTGCCGAGCGATTGAAACGGTACAAGCCCGACCTCAAGGAAGCGATGCGGCATATGCCGCCCTTGCTGCGAACCTACCTGATGATGGGCGGCTGGGTGAGCGATCACGCGGTGATCGACCGGCAGATGGACACGCTGCACGTCTTTACCGGGGTCGAGATCGGAGCAATCCCGGCGGCGCGGGCGCGGCTGCTGCGGGCGCTGGCGGGGTGAGGCTTGACTGTGGCGGGGCCGCGGGATAGCCCGCGCGCATGGCCCGTGCCCCGCTTTTGCAACTCACCGATATCTCGCTCACTTTTGGCGGCGCACCGCTGTTCGCCGACCTGTCGCTGGTGGTGCAGCCCGGCGACCGGGTGGCATTGGTGGGGCGGAACGGATCGGGAAAATCCACGCTGATGAAGGTGATGGCCGGGCTGGTGGAGCCCGACCGGGGCGTGCGCGTCGTCTCGCCGGGCGTGAGCGTGGGCTACATGGAGCAGGAACCGGCGATGGCCGGCTTTGCCACGCTGGGTGATTTCGCCGCGAGCGCGCTGGCGCCGGGCGAGGAATACCGGGTGGAGATGGCGGGCGAGGGGCTGAAATTCGACCCCGCGCGGCCGGTCGAGACCGCCTCGGGCGGGGAACGGCGGCGCGCGGCGCTGGCCAAGCTGATGGCCGAGGCGCCGGAGCTGATGCTGCTCGACGAGCCGACCAACCATCTCGATATCGAGGCGATCGGCTGGCTGGAAGAGCAGTTGAAGGCCACGCGAAAGGGCTTTGTTCTCATCAGCCACGACCGCGCCTTCTTGCGTGAACTTAGCCGTGCAACTCTTTGGATTGACCGGGGAATGACGCGGCGGCAGGAGCGGGGTTTCGCGCATTTCGAGGAATGGCGCGACAAGCTCTGGGAGGAAGAGGACCAGCAGCGCCACAAGCTCGACCGCAAGATCAAGGCCGAGGCCCGCTGGGCCGTGGAGGGCATCAGCGCGCGGCGCAAGCGCAACCAGGGGCGGGTGCGCGCATTGCAGGCGCTGCGCGAGGAACGGCGCAACCAGATCAAGCGGCAGGGCACGGCGGCAATGGCGCTGGAGAGCGGCCCGAATTCCGGTCGCAAGGTGATCGAAGCCAATGATATTTCAAAGGCTTACGATGACAAGCTCATCTTGAGGCCGTTCAGCCTGCGGATCATGCGGGGCGAGCGCGTGGCGTTTGTCGGGCCCAATGGGGTGGGCAAGACGACGCTCTTGAAGATGCTGATGGGCGAGGTGGCCCCCGACAGCGGCACGGTCACGCATGGCACCAACCTGGTGCCGGCGGTGTTCGACCAGGCGCGTGCGCGGCTCGACCCCGAGATGACGCTGTGGGAGAGCCTGACGGGTGACGCGGAGATGCGTGTCGCGGGCCAGGCGGACCAGGTGCTGGTGCGTGGGCAGCCGCGCCACGTGGTCGGGTATCTCAAGGATTTCCTGTTCGACGAGCGACAGGCGCGCGCGCCGGTCAAGTCATTGTCGGGCGGGGAAAAAGCGCGGCTCTTGCTGGCGCGGATCATGGCGCGGGAGAGCAACGTACTGGTGCTCGACGAGCCGACCAACGATCTCGATATCGAGACGCTGGATTTGCTGCAGGAATTGCTCGACGATTACGCGGGGACCGTTCTGCTGGTGAGCCACGACCGCGATTTCCTTGACCGGGTGGCGAGCACCACCATCGCCATGGAGGGCGACGGCCGCGCAACCGCCTATGCCGGTGGCTGGAGCGATTATCGCGCGCAACGCGGTGGCGCGAAGGGAAGCGATGACACTGCGAAAAAGAGCGTGAAAACAACGCAGAAGAACGCGGAGTTGAAGCAGGAAGCCAAGCCTGTAAGGCTGAGCTTTACCGAGGCGCACCGGCTGGAGGAGTTGCCCGGGCAGATCGAGCGGCTGGAGGCGGAGATCGCCAAGCTGGAGGAGCTGTTGGCCGATCCCGATCTCTATAGTCGCGAGCCGGTCAAGTTCCGCCGCGCGACCGAGGCGCTGACCGCGCGGCAAAAGGCGCTGGCCGAGGCCGAGGAGGAGTGGCTGTCGCTCGCCGAGAAGGCCGAGGCAACGGGCTGATTTTTTCGCTGTAGCCCGGTCGGTTGCGCGGATATGCTCGGGCGCATGAGCAGTTCGGATCGCAGCCTGCACGACAGTGTCCGCCTCCTCTACGAGGGGCGCTCGAAACGCGCGACGCGGTTTCGCTATGCGCTCTTGGCGTTCGACGTGGCGAGCATCGTGTTCTTTCTGTCGACCGCGACCCTGCCCCTGACGCCCGCGCTGCTGCTGGCCGACATGGCGGTGGCCGCCGTGATCTCGGCGGATTTCCTGTGCCGTCTGTGGATCGCCGAGAACCGGTGGCGGCACCTGCGGCAGCTTTACGTTCTGGTGGATATCGTGGTGCTCGCCTCGCTTCTGGCGGTACCGGTGCTGGGGCAGGGATGGGCGGCGCTGCGGCTGCTGCGCGCGTTGCGGCTGGTGCATTCCTATCACCTGTTGCGCGACCTGCGGCGCGACTGGCGCTTCTTCCGGCTGCACGAGGACGCGATCCTCGCTACGGCCAACCTACTGGTGTTCATCTTTGCCATGACGGCGCTTGTGCTGCTGCTGCGCGGCGGGCGCGAGCCGGGGCTCGAGACCTATGTGGACGCGCTCTATTTCACCGTCACGACGCTGACGACGACGGGATATGGCGACATTCTCATGACCACCTGGTCCGGGCGGCTGCTGGCGGTCGGGATCATGATCGTCGGCGTGGGGCTGTTCCTGCGGCTGGCGCGGGCCATCTTCATGCCCTCGAAAGTGCGCCACAAATGCCCGGAATGCGGGCTGTTGAAGCACGACCCCGACGCGATCCATTGCAAGCATTGCGGGATCGAGCTGAAGATCGAGACGGAGGGCGCGCAGTAGGGCTGGCGGGGCGTCGGGAGGTCATGGCGTCAGGCCCGGGGAAGACGGGGCGTGGCGCGGAGGGCCGGGTGTTGTGGTTGGCCTTTAGCCGCCGTTGCAGTGAGCCGCGTCATCGCATGTCCGCGGGCAGGCGATCCAACGGTTTTTCAGGGCACTTTATTTCTGCTTTCCCGAAAAACATGCAATCGGCGCGCTAGCTTAGCCAAATCGCCTGTCCGGGGGGCGGACAGGCGATGGCGCGGCGGCCTTCGGCCTTGATTCCGCGCCGGGACCAGATGGTCCAACGTCCGCTCAAGGCCGATACCGCCCCCGCGCCCCGCCGCGTCAGACCGATAGCCGCGCCCCGTGGGCCCCGCGCTCGCGGTAGGGGGTGGTCTGGTAGTGCGCGCGGTAGCATTTGGAGAAATGCGACGGCGAGGCGAAGCCGCAGGCCAGTGCCACGTTGATCACCGTCATGTCGGTCTGCATCAACAGGTTGCGCGCCTTTTGCAGCCGCAGTTCCATGTAATACCGCTTGGGGCTGCGGCTGAGGTAGCGGCGGAACAGGCGTTCGAGCTGGCGGGTGGACATGCCCACCTCGCGGGCCAGGATCGAGGGGCTGATCGGTTCCTCGATATTGCTCTCCATCATCTGGATGACCTGGCTGAGCTTGGGGTGGCGCACGCCGATTCGGGTGGGCACCGAGAGGCGCTGGGTGTCCTGGTCGGTGCGGATCGAGGAATAGATCTGCTGGTCGGCCACCGCGTTGGCGAGCTTTTCGCCATGCTCGGCGGCGATCAGGCTGAGCATCAGGTCGATCGAGGCGGTGCCGCCTGCCGTGGTCATGCGGTTGCCGTCGATCATGAAGATCGACTTGGTCAGCGTCACCTCTTCGAATTCCTCGAGAAAGGCATCGTGATTCTCCCAGTGGATGGTGGCGCGCTTGCCGTCGAGCAGCCCGGCGCGCGCCATCACGTAGGACGCGGTGCACAGCCCGCCGATGCGCAACCCGCGGCGCGCCTCGCGGCGCAGCCAGTTGAGCATCCGCTTGGTGGCGGTCTTCTGGACATCGACCCCGCCGCACAAGATCAGCACATCCTCGCGTTTCAGTTCGGAGAGCGGGAAATCGACGTGGAAGCGCACGCCGTTGGAGCAGGTCACGACATCGTCGGTGTCACCGGTCAGGGCCCATGTGTAAAGCTCTGCGCCGGCCATGCGGTTGGCGATGCGCAGGCATTCCAGCGCACCGGCAAAGCTCAGGAGCGTGAACGAGTCAAGCAGCACGAACACGAAGCGTGCTGGCGCCCTTGGCACATCCACCTTGACTGTCACGGCATCTGACATCGGGCCCCCTCTTGCGCTCCGTCCCAGCGTCACTGTCACCAAAACGTCGCGATTCACAAGCCAAACACGCACATTCGTGTCGCATTTTGACCGATTCCGCGGCTGGCCTCTGCGCGTCCGGTGGATTATAGAGATGTCCGATCAAATGAGAAAGCGGAGACCGAAGATGACGGAATGGCAGAAAACCGGCTGGCGCGCGAAAGAGCGGGTGCAGATGCCGGATTATCCCGATGCCGGGGCGCTCGCCCGCGTCGAGGATCGTCTGCGCCAGTATCCGCCTCTGGTCTTTGCCGGGGAGGCGCGGCGCCTCAAACGCGCGCTTGGGGCGGCGTCGCGGGGCGAGGCGTTCCTGTTGCAGGGCGGCGATTGCGCCGAGGCGTTCGACCAGTTCTCGGCGGATGCGATCCGCGACACGTTCAAGGTGATGCTGCAGATGGCGATGGTGCTGACCTATGGCGCCAAGGTGCCGGTGGTCAAGGTGGGGCGCATGGCCGGGCAGTTTGCCAAGCCGCGCAGCGCGCCTACCGAGGTGGTGGAGGGTGTCGAGCTGCCCAGCTATCGCGGTGACATCGTCAACGAGCTGGCCTTTACCCCGGAGGCGCGCATCCCTGACCCGGCGAAGATGCTGCAGGCCTACACGCAGGCGGCGGCGACGCTGAACCTGTTGCGCGCGTTCTCCACCGGCGGATACGCCGATATGCACCAGGTGCACCAATGGACGCTGGGCTTCACCGAGAGCGAGAAGGCCGCGCGCTATCGCGAGATGGCCAGCCATATCGCCGACGCGCTCGACTTCATGAAGGCCGCGGGCGTGGACAGCGAGAGCGCGCACACGCTCAAGTCGGTGGATTTCTACACCTCGCACGAGGGGCTGTTGCTGGAATACGAGGAGGCGCTCACCCGTCTCGATTCGACCTCTGGCAAATGGCTGGCGGGGTCGGGGCACATGCTGTGGATCGGCGACCGCACGCGCCAGCCCGACGGCGCGCATGTGGAGTTTTTGCGCGGGGTGCTCAACCCGATCGGGCTGAAATGCGGCCCGACCATGACCTCGGACGATCTCAAGCGGCTGTTGGCGACGCTCAACCCCGAGAACGAGGCCGGGCGGCTGACGCTGATCGCGCGGTTTGGCGCGGGCAAGGTGGGCGAGAACCTGCCGCGGCTCATCCGCACGGTCGAGGAGGAGGGCGCCAACGTGCTGTGGGTGTGCGACCCGATGCACGGCAACACGATCAAGTCGGCCACCGGCTACAAGACCCGGCCGTTCGACTCGGTGCTGCGCGAGGTGCAGGAATTCTTTGCCATCCACCGCGCGGAAGGAACCATCCCCGGCGGCGTGCATTTCGAGATGACCGGGCAGGACGTGACCGAATGCACCGGGGGGATGCGCGCGCTGAGCGAGGAGAGCCTGTCGGATCGCTACCACACCGCGTGTGATCCGCGTCTCAATGCGTCGCAATCGCTGGAGCTTGCGTTTCTCGTGGCCGAGGAGCTCAAGGGCCAGCGCGAGCGCATGGCCGAGGCGCAAGCCGTCTGATGCTCAGGTGACGAGCCGCAGGTGAGAGCGGTCGCGGGGCCCGGTCGGGGCCTGCGACCGTCCGCCTGCCAGCGTGCGCAGGGGCGGCGCGGTGTCGCGCGGCGCGGCGCCGGAGAGCGGCTGCGTCTCGGCATCCGCGATGCCGAAGCGGCGGGGCGTGCGCCCGGTGGTGCCGTCGGTCACGAGGCAGCCCAGCGCGCGCGAGATGTCGCCCAGGTCACTGCGTAGCGGCAGCAACATCAGCGTACCGCCGAGCGCGGGCCGCCCGATCCCGCGGCGCGCGCGCAGCGCGAAGCGCAGGACCGCCGGGCCGTCGAAGAGATCGACCAGCCGCAGGGCAAAGGCATCGCGGTCGCCCGGCTCGATGAAGGTGGCGAGCGGCATGCCGCGCACCTCCATGCCCATCAGATCGTTGAGGTGCATTCCCGCCACCCGCAGCCGCACCATGCCCGGCGCGATGCGTTCGGCGATGAAGGCGCTGGAAATCAGCGGTTCGATGCCGCGCGGGTCGATATCGGCGCGCATGGGCACGTCGCCGCCGCGTCGGCACCCCTCCCAATGGGCGCGAAAGGCGCGCAGGTGCGCCTCGGTCTGCGCCTGTGTTTCGATTGTGTCGCCCTGCACCGGGCCCGGTTCCGTCGGATCATCCCACATGGTCCTAATCCCTCGTTGTGCGCCCCCGCACCGTCGATATGCGCCTGGGTGCCGCAGGCTTGCCTCAGCCTGGTGAAGCCGCGTTCTCGGCGCCGGACGGTGCATAAAGATTGCCACAATTCGCCGCGCATGTATCTAAAATTCGCGGTATCTGGTTAACCCTTGCGCGCCCGGAGCGCGCCCGGATGCGCGGCTTGCCAGCCGGACGCGCAATGGCTAACACGGGGGCTGCACCGCCACGAGGGAGGCCCAAAGCCCCATGATCCGCTCGATGACCGCCTTTGCCACGCGCAGCGGACAGCATGGCCCGCGCGCAACGGTCTGGGAGATACGCGGCGTCAACGGCAAGGGGCTCGACCTGCGGCTGCGCCTGCCCGAAGGCGTCGAGGGGCTGGAGACGCGGCTGCGGTCGGCGGCGGCCAAACGGCTCGCGCGCGGCAACGTGACGGTGGTGCTGCGGTTTCACGACATGGCCGAGGCGGGTGGGCTCTCGCTTGACGCGGGGGCGCTCGACGTGGCGCTGGCGGCGCTGACCGAGACCGAGCGGCGCGCCGATGCGGCGGGGCTGACGCTCGCACCCTCGACGGCGGCGCAGGTGCTGGCGCTGCGCGGCCTGCTGGAGACCGGCGGCGCGCCGGTGGCCAACGCGGAGGACGCCCCGGCGCTGGAGGCGGAATTCGACGCGCTGCTGGGCGATTTCGTGGCGATGCGCGAGGCCGAGGGCGCGGCGCTGGGCCGGGTGATCGCAGATCAGCTCGACCGGATCGCGGCGCGGGTGACGCAGGCCGAGGACACGCTGGGCGCGCGCGCCGGGGCGATCGCCGAGGCGCATCGCGCGGCGCTGGTGCGGGTCACCGACCAGGCCGGGCAGGTTGCCCCTGAGCGGATCGCGCAGGAACTGGCGCTGGTGGCCGTGCGGCTCGACGTGACCGAGGAAATCGACCGGCTGCACGCCCATGTGGCGGCGGCGCGCGAATTGCTGGCGCAGGGCTCGCCGGTGGGGCGCAAGCTCGATTTCCTGGCGCAGGAATTCATGCGCGAGGCCAACACGCTGTGTTCGAAGGCGCAGAACGCGGATCTCACGGCGGTGGGGCTCGATCTCAAGACGGTGATCGACCAGATGCGCGAGCAGATTCAGAACGTGGAATGAGCGGAGAGGGTGGATGGATATTTTTGGCAAGATGAAGCGGGGGGCCGCGCGATGAGCGAGCGGCGTGGGCTTCTGATCATCCTGTCCTCGCCCTCGGGCGCGGGCAAATCGACGCTGTCGCAGCGGCTTTTGCAATGGGATCCGACGCTGAGTTTCTCGGTTTCGGCCACGACCCGCGCGCCGCGGACGGGCGAGGAGGACGGGCTCGACTATCACTTCCTGTCGGAAGAGGCGTTCAAGCGGCAGGTGTCGGAGGGCGGGATGCTGGAGCACGCGCATGTCTTCGGCAATTTCTACGGCTCGCCGCGCGCACCCGTACAGGCCTCGATCGACGCAGGAAACGACGTGCTTTTCGACATCGACTGGCAGGGTGCGCAGCAGATCCGCAACTCCGCGCTTGGCGGGCACACGCTGTCGATCTTCCTGCTGCCGCCCTCGATCCATGAGCTGCACCGCCGCCTGCAGGCGCGCGGCAAGGACGCGCCGGAGGTGATCGCGCGACGGATGCAGAAGAGCTGGGACGAGATCAGCCATTGGGACAGCTACGATTTCGTGCTGGTCAACGACGATCTCGACGTCGCCGAGGCGCGGCTCCGGACGATCATCGAGGCCACCCGCCTGCGCCGCACGCAACAGCCCTGGCTGACCGATCACGTGCGGCGGCTGCAGACCGAATTCGAGGAGACGCTATGACGCTCTATGCACTGGACGGTGTCGCGCCCGAGGTGGCGGACGACACCTGGATCGCGCCCGATGCCAACGTGATCGGCCGCGTGGTGATCGAGGCGGGGGCGTCGGTCTGGTTTGGCTGCACGCTGCGGGGTGACAACGAGGAAATCCGTGTGGGCAGGGGCAGCAACGTGCAGGAAAACTGCGTGATGCACACCGACATGGGCTATCCGCTCACGATCGGGGCGGGCTGTACCATCGGGCACAAGGCGATGCTGCACGGCTGCACCATCGGCGAGAACAGCCTGATCGGCATGGGGGCCACCGTGCTCAACGGCGCGGTAATCGGGCGCGATTGCCTGATCGGGGCGGGCGCGCTGGTGACGGAAGGCAAGGAAATCCCCGATGGCAGCCTCGTTGTGGGCGCGCCGGGGCGGGTGGTGCGCGGCCTCGATGCCGACGCCATCGCCGGGCTGCGCGCGAGTGCCGTGCATTACCAGGAGCGGATGCGCCGCTTTCGCGCCGGGCTGAGCGAGGTCTGAGCGGGGATGGAGGGCATCGTCTCGCTGCTCGCGGCGGTGCCGCTCGCGGCGGTGCTCGTGGGGCCCGACGCACGTATACTCGCGGCCAACGCGGCGGCGCGCGAGATGCTGGGGCAGGCCATCGAGGGGCGGCATTTCCTCACCGCCATGCGCCAGCCCGACCTGCGCGCGGCGATCGAGGCCACCGCCGGGGACGGCACGGTGCGCAGTATCACCTACCAGGCCGCGAAGGACGGGCGCGACAGCACCTTTCGCGCCCACGTGGCGGCGGTGACGCTCGAGAAGGGCGCAGCGCCCGGCGTTCTGGTGTCGTTCGAGGACCTGACCGAGCGCGAGCAGGCGGCGCAGATGCGGCGCGATTTCGTCGCCAACGTGAGCCACGAATTGCGCACGCCGCTGACCTCGCTCATGGGTTTCATAGAGACGTTGCAGGGGCCCGCGCGCCGTGACGAGGCGGCGATGGACCGGTTTCTGGGCATCATGGCGCGCGAGGCGGCGCGGATGGAACGGCTGGTCCATGACCTGTTGTCGCTGAGCCGGGTCGAGGGCGAGGAGCGCGTGCGCCCGCGCGAGCCGGTCGACCTGAGTAGCGTGATGGGCACCGTGGTGACCATGCTGCGGCCGCTGGCGCGTGAACGGGGCTGCGCGCTGCGCTTTGAGCCGGGGGAGGCGTGCCTGGTGCCGGGCAATGCAGACCAGTTGCAGCAGGTGTTCACCAACCTCGTCGAGAACGCGATCAAGTATGGCGGGGACGACAACGAGGTGGAGATCACGCTGGCGGCGCATCCCAACGATGTGACGCTGCGGGGGCCCGCCATCGCCGCCACGGTGCGCGACCGCGGCCCCGGGATCGACCCGCTGCATATCCCGCGCCTGACCGAGCGGTTCTACCGCGTGGACACCCACCGCTCTCGCGAGATGGGGGGCACGGGGCTGGGCCTTGCCATCGTCAAGCACATCGTCAACCGCCACCGCGGGCGGCTGCGCATCGCGTCCGAGCCGGGGCAGGGCAGCACGTTTTGCGTGATCCTGCCGCGCTGGACCGGGTGACGGGCGGGCATGGCGCCCGGCGCAACATGATGTCATAATCCTGTTGCAAAAGTTTAGCATTCCTGTTGCCCAAGACAGCTAGCACGGGCACCGAGCCGCGCGTGACCGCGCAACCCATATCACCCCCGGGGCCCATCACGGGCGGGGCCCGGCGGAGGAGAGTCAGAGACCATGAACGAAAAACATATCGTGTCCTCGTTTGACCGCGATCTGGAGGCCATCCAGGCGCAGATCATGAAGATGGGCGGAATGGTCGAGCGGGCCATCGCAGATGCGGCGCGGTCACTCGAGACCCGCGACGAGGAGCTGGCCGAGGAGGTGCGCCGCGCCGACGCGGCGATCGACGCGCTGGAAGAGAAGATCAACGAGGAGGCCGCGCTTTTGATCGCGCGGCGCGCGCCCGCGGCGAGCGACCTGCGCCTGGTGCTGACCGTCATCAAGATTTCCGCCAGCCTCGAGCGGATCGGCGACTATGCCAAGAACATCGCCAAGCGCACCGCCGTGCTGACCTCGATGACGCAGGTCAACGGCTCTCCGGCGGCGCTGCGGCGGATGGCGCGCGAGGTCGAGGAGATGCTGCGCGACGTGCTCGACGCCTATATCCAGCGCGACGCCGGGGTGGCAGAGGACGTGATCGCGCGCGACCAGGACGTGGACCAGATGTACAACGCCATCTTCCGCGAGTTCCTGACCTTCATGATGGAGGATGCGCGCAATATCACGCCGTGCATGCACCTGCATTTCATCGCCAAGAATACCGAGCGGATGGGCGATCTGGTTACCTCGGTGGCCGAGCAGGTGATCTATCTCGTGACCGGCGAGATGCCCGACGAGCCGCGCCCCAAGGGCGACAAGACCTCCACCGACCCCTCGATCTCTCCGGTGTCGTGAGGGGAGGACCGGGCCATGTCCACCGAACAACCCACCGTGCTGCTGGTCGAGGATGAGCCGGCGCAGCGCGAGGTTCTGGGCTACAACCTGGAGGCCGACGGCTTTCGCGTGGTGACCGCCGGGAATGGCGAAGAGGCGCTGATGATGGTGGCCGAGGCGCCCCCCGACATCATCGTGCTCGACTGGATGATGCCCAATGTCTCGGGGATCGAGGTGTGCCGGCAGCTCAAGACCCGGTCCGAGACGCGGGGCATCCCGATCATCATGCTGTCGGCGCGCTCGGAAGAGGTGGACCGGGTGCGCGGGCTCGAGACCGGGGCGGATGACTACGTCATCAAGCCCTATTCGCTGGTCGAGCTGATGGCGCGGGTGCGCGCGCAGCTACGCCGGACGCGGCCCGCGAGCATCGGCGAGCGGCTGGAATACGAGGATATCGTGCTCGACGCCGAGACCCACCGCGTGACGCGCAGCGAGAAGCCGCTCAAGCTCGGCCCGACCGAGTTTCGCCTGCTCGCCACCTTCATGGAAAAGCCCGGGCGCGTGTGGTCGCGCGAGCAATTGCTCGACCGGGTCTGGGGGCGCGATATCTACGTCGATACGCGCACCGTGGACGTGCATATCGGGCGGCTGCGCAAGGCATTGTGCCAGCATGGCGGTGAAGATCCGCTGCGCACGGTGCGCGGTGCGGGCTACGCGCTCGGCTGATCGCGGTCAACGCGAGTCGTCGCGTTCATTCGCATTCACGCAACCCGCTCTGAGCGATTGATTTCGCGTGTCCGAGAAGCTCAAAACCGGTTCCCGCTTTTGAGCGACACGCTTTAGCGCGGCAACCCGTCCTCGTCATCCGCCTGACCGGCGAGCCAGTCGCGGAAGGCCGAGAGGGCGGCATCCTGCACGCGGCGCTCTGGCCAGACGAGGTAATAGGCCCCGCGCATGGTGACCGGCCCGCCGCAGAGCGGCACGAGCCGCCCGGTGGCCAGCTCTTGTTCCACGAGGTAATCGGGCAGGAGCGCCACCCCCATCCCGTGCAGCGCCATCTGCATGATTGTTGCGAACTGGTCATGGATCGTGCCGCCGATGGGCACGCCAGTGATGCCGTGGGCCGCGAACCAGTCGGCCCAGGCGTCGGGGCGCGTCCCGATATGCAGGAGGGGCAGGCGCAGGAGATCGCGCGGGCCACGGACGGCGCGTTGGCGTGAGAGGAACTCTGGCGTGGCCACCGCCACCATCGCCTCGTGCCGGAGCCGCAGCGTGCCCGTTCCGGGCCAGTCTGGTTTACCAAAATGTAGCGCCGCATCAAATGGTTCCGAGGCGAAGTTGAACTTATCAAGTCGGGTGGAGAGGTTGATCGTGACCTCCGGGTGACGGTGCGCGAAATCCGGCAGGCGCGGCACCAGCCAGCGCATCCCGAAGGTGGGCAGGATCGCGAGGCTGAGCGTGCCGCCCGCGGCATTCACCGACAGCCGCATCGTCGCCTGCGCGATCTGTTCCAGCGCGCCGCGCACGCGGGCCGCGTAGTCGGCGGCCTCTGGCGTCAGGCGCACGCCGCGCCCCTCGCGCGTCAGGATCGGGTGGCCGATGAAATCTTCAAGCGTTTTCAATTGCCTGCTGACGGCGCTCTGCGTGAGCGACAACTCCGCAGCCGCCGCCGTGGCACTGCCAAGACGGTCGAGCGCCTCTAGCGCGCGCAAGGACGCGATGGAGGGCAGGCTGCGGCGGGGGAGGGGCATGACACTACTCTTTCTTGCGAAAAACTCATGGGTTCATGTGAAAATATCGGTATTCGCACGCGTTTGACCAGTCTATCCTTGCAGCAATACGCCCGAAATGTTGAGGATAGTGCCATGAATGCCCCCGCCACCCCGCTCCGTGCCAAGGACGCGCCCGACCTGGGCAGTTTCGACTGGGCCGATCCGCTGCGGCTCGACGATCAACTCTCGGATGAGGAGCGCATGATCGCCGCCAGCGCGCGCGAGTTCGCCCAAGGTGTGCTGCAACCGCGGGTCATCGACGCCTATCGTGAAGAGCGGGTGGAGCCGGAGATTTTCCGGGAAATGGGCGAGATGGGCCTGTTGGGCACCACCATCCCCGAGGAATATGGCGGGCTGGGCGCGAATTACGTGAGCTATGGCCTCGTCGCGCGCGAGATCGAGCGCGTCGATTCGGGGTATCGCTCGATGATGAGCGTGCAGAGCTCGCTGGTGATGTACCCGATCTACGCCTATGGCAGCGAGGAACAGCGCCGCAAATACCTGCCGGGGCTGGCGAGCGGCGAGCTGATCGGTTGTTTCGGGCTGACCGAGCCGGACGCGGGCAGCGATCCGGCGGCGATGAAGACCCGTGCCGAGAAGACCGATGGCGGCTATCGCCTGACCGGCACCAAGATGTGGATTTCCAACAGCCCGATCGCCGATGTGTTTGTCGTCTGGGCGAAATCCGACGCCCATGACGGGCGCATCCGCGGCTTTATGCTGGACAAGGGGATGACCGGCCTCAGCGCGCCCAAGGTGGGTGGCAAGCTGAGCTTGCGCGCCTCGGTGACCGGCGAGATCGTGATGGATGGGGTCGAGGTCGGCGAAGAGGCGCTGTTGCCCAACGTGCAAGGGCTCAAGGGGCCGTTTGGCTGTCTCAACCGGGCGCGCTATGGCATCGCGTGGGGGGTGATGGGCGCGGCCGAGTTCTGCTGGCATGCCGCGCGCCAATACGGGCTTGACCGGCGGCAATTCAACCGGCCGCTGGCGCAGACGCAGCTTTTCCAGCTCAAGCTCGCCAACATGCAGACCGAGATCGCGCTGGGAACCGAAGCGGCGCTGCGGGTCGGGCGGCTGATGGACGAGGCAAAGGCCGCACCAGAGATGATCAGCCTCATCAAGCGCAACAATTGCGGCAAGGCGCTGGAGATCGCGCGGCACGCCCGCGACATGCATGGCGGCAACGGCATTTCCGAGGAATTCCAGGTCATTCGCCACATGGTCAACCTCGAGACGGTCAACACCTACGAGGGCACGCATGATGTGCACGCTCTCATTCTCGGGCGGGCGCAGACCGGGCTCCAGGCGTTTTTCTGAACATGAATGACAGGGCGTAATCCTCTGGAAAGAAAAGACAAGACAGAGCCAGAGTCCCTCTGGAGCGCAAGCGCCGAAGAGCGCTTCGCCGCCCCCGATCTTCAGGGCGAGCGCAGCGCCGATCTCGCCATCATCGGCGGGGGCTATACCGGGCTGTCGGCGGCGCTGGCGGCGGCAGAGCAGGGGGCCGAGGTGGTGCTGCTGGAGGCCGAGCGCGTGGGCCACGGCGGCTCGGGGCGCAACGTGGGCCTCGTCAATGCCGGGCTGTGGCTGCCGCCCGATGCGGTGGCGGCGCGGCTGGGCGAGGGGCCCGGCGAGGCGCTCAACGCCACGCTGGCGGCGGCCCCGACCCGCGTCTTTGACCTGATCGCGCAGCACGCCATCGCCTGCGAGCCGCAGAGGGCGGGCACGCTCCACCTGGCGCATGCGCCGGGCGGCCTGAAGGATCTGCGCCGCCGCGCGGAACAGGCGCAGGCGCGGGGGGCGCCGGTCACGCTCCTCGACGGGGACGAGACCGCGCGGCGCACCGGATCGGAGCGGTTTCACGGCGCGCTGCACGATCCGCGCGCGGGCACGATTCAGCCGCTGTCCTATGCGCGTGGCCTGGCCCGCGCCGCCGCTGGCGCGGGCGCGCGCATCTTTGAGCGGAGCGCGGTGGTCGCCGCCGAGCATCACGGTGGGCAATGGACGCTGCGCACCGATGGCGGCAAGCTGCGGGCGCGCCGTTTACTGATGGCAACCAACGCCTATCACCGGCCCGCCGAGGGCACGCGCCTGCCGGACCTGCCGGTGGTGCAGTTCTTTCAGATCGCCACCGCGCCGCTGGGCGACAACATCGGCGGAGATATCCTGCCGGGCGGCGAGGGGTGCTGGGATACCGGCACGGTGATGACCTCGCTCAGGCGCGATGCGGCGGGGCGGGTGATCCTGGGCGGGATGGGCGCGGGCGGGCAGACCCACGAGGGCTGGGCCCGGCGCAAGCTGGCGCATCTGCTGCCCCGGCTGGCCGATGCGCCGCTCGAGCATGTCTGGTCCGGACGCATCGCGATGACCGGCGACCACCTGCCGCGCATCCTGCGGCTGGGGCCGGGGGCGCTGGCGGTGTTCGGCTATTCGGGGCGCGGCATCGCGCCGGGCACCGTGTTCGGAGAGGCCGCCGCCAAGGCGCTGCTGGCGGGTGACGAGGCGGGGCTGCCGGTGCCGTGCGTGGACAGCCATGCCGAGGCACTGGCGGCGCTACGCACGCTCGGCTTCGAGATGGCGGCGCGGGTGGTGCACCTGGTTTCCGCGCGGCTCTGACATTTTCGCACAAGTCGTGTGACATCCGGGACGTTTTCCGCACTGGTGCAGGGTCTATATCCGCCATCAGCAATCAGGAGCGGCGGAATGACCCAAATAGACAGGCCCGGGCGCAGTGCCCGGTTTACCCAAGGCAATCTCTTTCGCCACGTCACGGTGATGTCGCTCACGTCGAGCCTCGGCATCGCCGCGATCTTTGCCGTGGACCTGATGGACGTGATGTTCATCGCGATGCTGGGCCAGAGCGAACTGGCGGCGGCGGCGGGCTATGCCGGGGTGGTGATGTTCTTTGCCAGCGCGCTGAATATCGGCCTGTCTATCGCGGCGGGCGCGCTGGTGGCGCGGGGCTTGGGCGAGGACGACCCGCACCTCGCCGCCGAGCACGCGGCGAGCACCGCCGTCATCGCGCTGGGATTCGGTGCGTTGCTGCCGCTGCTGACACTGCCGCTGCTGGAGCCGATCCTCGGCTTCCTCGGTGCGGGCGGTCGCGAGGCGGAGCTGGCGGCGGGCTATCTGTGGATCATCCTGCCGAGCACGGCGCTGTCGGGGTTGGCAATGGTGGCGGTCGCGGCTCTGCGTGCACATGGCGACGCGCAGGGTGCGATGGTGCCGTCGCTGCTCGGCGCCGCGGTCAACGGCGTGGCGGACCCGATCCTCATCTTCGCGCTGGGGCTGGGGCTTGACGGGGCGGCGATAGCCACGGTGCTGGCGCGGCTCGCGACTGCCGTGCTGGCGCTTGCGCTGGCGCAAAGCCGCCACCGCGCGTTCTGCTGGCCACGCCCGGAATGCCTGCGCCGGGATTTGCGCGATGCGCTGGGGATCGCGTTCCCGGCGATGATGACGACGGTCGCGACGCCCGTGGGCACCGCCATCGTTACCCGCGAGATGGCGAAATACGGCTCGGACGCGGTGGCGGGGATGGCGGTCATCAACCGGATGATGCCGTTCGTTTCGTCGGTGATCTTCGGGCTGTCGGGGGCGCTGGGCCCGATATTCGCGCAGAATTTCGGGGCAGGGCGCATGGACCGGGTGCTGGGCACGTTCCGCGAGGGGCTGCGGTTCCTGGCGCTCTACATGCTGGTGGCCTGTGTCTTGCTGGTATCACTGCGCGCACCGGTGGCCGACCTTTTCGGGGCGACGGGGCAGATGCGCGAGCTGCTCTACCTGTTCATGGGACCGCTGGCACCGGCGATGACCCTCAACGGCATCCTGTTCGTGTCGAACGCGGCATTCAACAACCTCGGCCATCCGGGCTATTCCACGGCGCTCAACTGGGGGCGGCACACGGCCGGTACCTGGCCGTTTGCGTTGGGCTTCGGCGCGATCTTCGGAGCCGAAGGCGTGCTCATCGGGCAGGCGCTGGGCGGCGCGGTCTTTGCCGCCGGCGGCGCGTGGCTGGCACTACGGGTGATCGAGGCGCCGTGCCGCGACCCGCTCGGCGCGCATTACACATGTCCCGATCAGAGGATGCAGGTGATCGCGGGGCGCAGCTATCGCTGACGGGGGAGATGTCTGCGGGTGCCCGTGGTCACATCCATAACGCGCATAATCAGTATTATGTTAAATAACATCACACCGGAATGGCCGACACAACCCACCGACAGCTTAGCCAGTTACGATTTCAATTGGAAATCATGTATTTGAACGTCGAAGTTCAGATGCACGCGAGCCCTCGACAGATCGCGCGCCCCGGGGTTATCTAGATGCATTGAGGAGATTTCCGCATGGCTTCCATCCTGATCCTGAACGGCCCCAATCTCAACCTGCTGGGCACGCGGCAGCCCGAGGTCTATGGCCACGAGACGCTTGGCGATATCGAGGCGATGTGCCGCGCGCATGCCGAGGCGCTTGGGCTCGCGCTCGATTTCGCGCAGAGCAACCACGAGGGCGCCCTCATTGATGCCATCCACGCGGCGCGCGGACAGCATGACGGGATCATCCTCAACGCCGGAGCCTATACGCATACCTCTATCGCGCTGATGGACGCGATCAGTTCGGCGGAGGTGCCGACCATCGAGCTGCACCTGTCGAACGTCCATGCGCGCGAGTCGTTTCGCCACCGCTCTTACATCGCACGGGTGGCGCTCGGGGTGATTTGCGGGTTTGGCGCGCAGGGCTATGTTCTGGCCATCGACGCGCTGCGCGGACACCTGGAGCGTCGTGGATGATCGCGTCGGCAGTCCTGAACCGGCTGCTGGACGCAACCACGATGGAAGATCTGTGGGACATCCACACCCGGGCGATGGGCGAATACGGCTTTGACCGGCTGCTCTATGGCTGCACGCAATACCGCACCGCGCATTCGCTGGGCAGCCCCGACGACTTCATCGTGCTGACGAACCACGATTCCGATTATGCCGAGACGTTTGTCAACGAGGGGCTGTATTTCCACGCGCCGATGGTGCGCTGGTCGCTGGAGAATGACGGCGCGTGCTCGTGGTCGGTGCTCGATACACGCGCGGCGGCGGATGATTTCACCCCCGAAGAGCGCGCGGTGATCGCCTTCAACCGGCGGCACGGGGTGACGGCGGGCTACTCGATCAGCTTTCGCTCGCTACGTCCGAGAATGAAGGCGGCGATCGCGCTCACTGCGCGACCGGGGATGACGCAGGCCGAGGTGGATGCGTGCTGGCGACGTGATGGCGAGGCGATTCTCGCGCTCAACAACGTGGTGCATCGCTGCGTCATGTCCCTGCCCTACGAATCGCCGCGCCGCCCGCTCACCGACCGGCAGCGCGAGGTGCTGGGCTGGGTCGGCGACGGCAAGACGGTGCAGGATATCGCGGTGCTGATGGGGCTGACACCCGCCACGGTGGAAAAACACCTGCGGCTGGCGCGTCGCGCATTGTCGGTGGAAACGACGGCGCAGGCGATCCTCAAGGCGGCTTTTCAGAACCAGATATTCATCCTCGACCGGGGGTGACGCGGGATGCCCTTGGCGCATCAATCCCCACTGCCCGGTAAGGAATCCCTTACTTTCCTTGCGCAGCGTAAAGTTGCACAAGAGATGTGTTCCGTGAGTGATGGCCTTTTTTGGCTTGGAACATCGGAAGGCGGAGCTAGCCCCAAGCGTTTCTGGGGGACCGTTTTCTTCCGGCATTGCCGGATTTCGGCTGTCGGCACCCATTTCGGTGTCGGCAGTCGAATTCGGTTTGACCCTCGTTCATCCCCAATTGCGATCGGTCATAGCGGTGCGTCTTCGGGCGCACCGCCGCCTTTCTGATCGCGCGTCCCGAAACGAAAAGGCCCCCGGAAACCGGGGGCCTCTCGATGCGTCCTGATCGGGGCAGGATCAGCCCTGTGCGGCCTTGGCCACCTCGGCGGCAAAATCTTCCTGCTTCTTCTCGATCCCCTCGCCCACCTCGAGGCGGACGAAACCGGTGATCGCGGTGCCGGCCTCCTTGGCGGCGGCCTCGACCGTAAGATCAGGGTTCATCACGAAGGCCTGGCCCATGAGCGTGGCCTCGGCGATGAATTTCTTCATCCGGCCCACGATCATCTTTTCGATCACGGCCTCGGGCTTGCCCGATTCACGGGCGATGTCGATCTGGACCGCGCGCTCCTTTTCGACGATGGCCGGGTCGAGCGCGGCCTCGTCGAGGGCTGCGGGGTTGGACGCGGCGATGTGCATCGCTACCTGCCGGGCAAAGCCCTCGTCGCCGTCGAAGGCCACGAGAACGCCGATCTTGCCCATGCCGTCGCGCGCGGCGTTGTGGACGTAGGAGACCACGCCCTTGCCCTCGATGCGGGCCATGCGGCGCAGCGACATGTTTTCGCCGATGGTGGCGATCTTGTCGGTCAGCGTGTCGGCCACGGTCTTGCCGCCGATCTCGGCGGCGGCGAGCGCGTCCACGTCGGCCACGTCAAGCGCGGCCCCGGCGATGGCGCCCACCATGTCCTGGAACTCGGCGTTCTTGGCGACGAAATCGGTTTCGGCATTGACCTCGACCGCGACACCGCGACCACCGTCCACGCTCAGCGCCACGAGGCCCTCGGCGGCGGTACGACCGGATTTCTTGGCGGCCTTGGACAGGCCCTTGGTGCGCAGCCAGTCGGTTGCGGCCTCCATGTCGCCGCCCGTCTCGGTCAGCGCCTTCTTTGCGTCCATCATGCCTGCGCCCGTGCTGTCGCGCAGTTCCTTCACCATTGCAGCAGTGATCGCCATCTCTCGGCTCTCCTCAAAATATCAGCGGATGTTCCCGGGGCGCGAGGGATAGCCCTGCCCCGGTGACGGTTTCGTGACGGCTCAGGCGTCGGTGCTCTCGGTCGCCTCGGCGATGACCTCTTCGACCGGCGCCTCTTCGAGCGCACCCACGTCGACGCCCGCGGCCCCAAGCTGTGCCGACATCCCGTCGAGCGCGGCGCGGCTGACCAGATCGCAATAGAGCGCGATGGCGCGCGCGGCGTCGTCATTGCCGGGGATGATGTAGTCGATCCCGTCGGGCGCACAGTTGGTATCGACGACGGCCACGACCGGGATGCCGAGCTTGTTGGCCTCGGCCACGGCGAGCGCCTCTTTCTTGACGTCGATGACAAACAGAAGGTCGGGCACGCCGCCCATCTCGCGGATGCCGCCGAGGCTCGACTGAAGCTTGGTCTGGTCGCGCTCGATGCCGAGACGCTCCTTCTTGGTGAGGCCCTCGCCACCGGCCTCGAGAATCTCGTCGATCTCGCGCAGGCGCTGGATGGATTTCGAAACGGTCTGCCAGTTGGTCAGCGTGCCGCCGAGCCAGCGGTGGTTCATGTAGTACTGCGCGCATTTCTCGGCCGCGTCGGCGATCGGCTGGCTGGCCTGCCGCTTGGTGCCGACGAAAAGCACGCGGCCGTTCTTGGCCACGGTCTCGCGGATGACGTTGAGCGCCGCGTCGAGCATCGGCACGGTCTGCGTCAGGTCGATGATGTGGATGCCGTTGCGCGCGCCGTAGATGAACTCGCCCATGCGGGGGTTCCAGCGCTGCGTCTGGTGGCCAAAGTGAACGCCGGCTTCGAGAAGCTGACGCAGATTGAACTCGGGAAGAGCCATTATCGTATCCTTTTCCGGTTTGCGCCTCGGCACGGGGAGAGAAGCGGATGCTTCAACCGGTGGACCGTCGGGGATGTCTCCCCCTGGCGGCCCGCCCATGCCTGCGGGATTTCAGTGGCGCGCGTATAGCCCCGGTGACGGACGGGCGCAACCCCTCGCGGTCGCCCCCGGCGTGGGGCGGCGCTCCGGCCCCGTGATTTTGCCCCATTGTGGCCCACGGCCAACATGCCTAGATACTTGCGTGGCCGCCGCATGGATCCGAGATGAACACGCCTTTCGACGAATTGCCACCCGAGCCGAAGAAACCGAGGCGCCTTGTGGGGCTGCGGGCGAGTTTTCTGACCGGAATCGTGGTGATCGCACCGGTTGGGCTGACGCTGTGGCTCATCTGGACGGTGGCGGGATGGGTCGATGGCATGGTGCTGCCGCTTATCCCCGCAGGCTATCAGCCCGAGCAGTATATCGGCATCAACCTGCGCGGCATCGGCGTGATCATCTTCCTGATCTTTACCATCGTCGTGGGGTGGATCGCCAAGGGGCTGATCGGGCGCTCGATGATCGGCTTTGCCGAATCGCTGGTGAACCGGATGCCGGTGGTGCGCTCGATCTATTCGGGGGTGAAGCAGATCGCCGAGACGGTGTTCGCGCAATCCGATCGCAGCTTTGAGAAGGCGTGCCTGGTGCAGTATCCGCGCAAGGATATCTGGGCCATCGGTTTCATCTCGACCGAGGCGCGTGGCGAGGTGAACGCCAAGGCCGAAACCGGAAGCAACCTTCTGAGCGTGTTCGTGCCGACGACGCCCAACCCGACCTCGGGGTTCTTGCTGTTCTTTCCGCGCGAGGACGTGATCGAGCTGGATATGAGCATCGAGGACGCGGCCAAGCTGGTGATTTCGGCGGGGCTGGTCTATCCGCCCGAGCACAAGCCCGAGCCCGCGCGCAAGCCCCGCAAGCGCGCCTGACCACCCTGCCCCCTAGCGTTTCGGTCAGGCCAGTCGCGCCTGCCGGGCCTCGCGCAGCCGCGCGAAATCGTCGCCCGCGTGATAGCTCGACCGGGTGAGCGGCGTGGCCGACACCATCAGGAACCCCTTGCCATAGGCGGCCTTTTCATAGGCCGCGAATTCGTCGGGCGGCACGAAACGGGCGATCGCGTGGTGCTTGGGCGTGGGTTGCAGGTATTGGCCGATGGTCAGGAAATCGACATCCGCCGCGCGCATGTCGTCCATCACCTGGTGCACCGACTGGCGATCCTCGCCGAGGCCCACCATGATGCCCGACTTGGTGAACATCGACGGGTCGAGCTCCTTGACCCGTTGCAACAGCCGCAGGGAGTGAAAGTAGCGCGCGCCGGGGCGCACCGCCGGATATAGGCCGGGAACCGTCTCGAGGTTGTGGTTGAACACGTCCGGCTTCGCCGCGACCACGGTTTCCAGAACGCTCGCATCGCAATGCAGGAAATCGGGTGTCAGAATCTCGATCGTGGTGCCGGGCGCGCGGTGGCGGATGGCGCGAATGGTCTGGGCGAAATGCTCGGCCCCGCCATCGTCGAGATCGTCGCGGTCCACGGAGGTGACGACGACGTGGTTGAGCCCGAGCTTCTGCACGGCATCGGCGACGCGCCCCGGCTCGAACGCATCGAGCGATTGCGGCTTGCCGGTGGCCACGTTGCAGAAGGTGCAGCCACGGGTGCAGATTTCGCCCATGATCATCATGGTGGCGTGCCCCTGCCCCCAGCATTCGCCGGCATTGGGACAGCCCGCCTCTTCGCAGACGGTCACCAGCTTGTGCTCGCGCATGATTCGCTGGGTTTCGAAATAGCCCTTGGAACTCGGGGCCTTGACCCGGATCCAGTCGGGCTTGCGCGGCTGGGCACTGTCGGGGCGGCGCGCCTTCTCGGGGTGGCGCTGCCCGGGTATCTTGAGATCGCGCACGATATAATCCCCGCGAATGATTTGGTAACTTCGGGGGAGTATAGGTGACGGGGATGGCGAGTTCCAGTGGCGCATCGCCGCGTGCCGGTATGCGCCGGGGTCAACGGTGCCATCGCGTGGTAACGAGTGATCCGGTGTCTAGCGGCCCGTGCCCCAATCGGCGCGGGCCGTCGCCAGCAGGCTTTCGCCCGCCGCGCGCAATACCTGCGCGAGGTCGTCGAACCATTGTGCATTTCCCGCGCCCCGGCGCCGCACCAGCGCCACGCGGCGGGCGGGCTCTGGCGAATCGAAGCGGCGCAGCACCAGCCCCGGCGCGGCGCGCGCCTCGGTGGGCGCGGCAATCTCGGGCATCAGCGTCAGGCCGAACCCCGCCGCCACCAGCCGCGACAGCGTGCCCAGCGACGAGGCGCCGGTGTCGATCTGGGCGTGCCCCCTGCCCCGCCCGCAGACCTCGAGCGCCTGGTCGGTCAGGCAATGCCCGTCCTCCAACAGCAAGAGCGGGTTTCGGCCCAGCGCCGTCGGGTCGAGCGCCGTCTCTCCGAGCGCGGCCAGCCGCGCGGCGCTGCCCGCCAGCAGGAATCGGTCCTCGAACAGGCCGACGGATTCGAGATCGTTGCCGGGCAGCGGCAGGGCCATCAGCGCCGCGTCGATTCGCCCTGTGCGCAGGTCCGAGGCCAGGTCCTCGGTGCGGGCCTCGCGCACCCGGACGTCGAGCGCGATGTCGCGCGTGCGCAGCGACGCCAGCACGCCGGGGAGGATATAGGGCGCGATGGTCGGGATGACGCCCAGCGCCAGCTCGCCCGACAGCCCGTCATGCCAGCGCGCGGCCTCCGAGAGCGCCTGCATTTCCTCCAGCACGCGCCCGGCGTGGTGCAGGACGCGCCGTCCAAACGGGGTGAGCGACACGTCACGGGTGCGCCGCTCGGCGACCCGCGCGCCGAGTGCGGCCTCCAACTCGCGGATCTGCACCGAGAGCGCGGGCTGCGAGACGTTCATCTCGGCCGCCGCGCGCCCGAAATTGCGATGCTCGGCGAGGGCGCGGAAATAGCGAATCTGGCGCAGCGTTATACTCATGCGTGTATAATCGGGCGTTCCCGGCGCGGGCGCAAGGGCGATCAGCCGATGAGGCTCGCGTCCCTGCCCAGCCGCTCATAATGGCGCTTGAGCCGGTGCAGCGCGATGCGCAGCACGATCTTGGCCGACCGCGCCGACCAGCCCATCTTCTTCTCGGCGGCCTCCAGCCCCTCGAGATAGCAGCAGCAACGCAGCGCCACGTCGCCCAGCCCGGGGCCGAGCTCGCGCAGCGCGCCGATGAGGCGCGCGCGCGCCGCCTCGGCACCAAACCCTGGCGCGTCGGGAGGCGCGGGCGGCTCGCCCGCATGGCTGAGGAAGTGATCCCAGTTCTGGGCGATGCGCGGGGCCATCTGCGCGAGTTCGAAATCCTCGCGCAGGCGTTCTCCTGCGTTGACCAGATCGGGATCGAGAAACCGCTTGCCGTCCTTGTCGCGCCGTCGCGCCAACGCCGCGAGCGGCGTGTCGCCAGGGGCAAAGCGCACCTGCTTGGGGTTCGCGGGATCGCCGTCCGCATCCGCCCCGTCGAGCACCGCCGCCTCGCGCAGACCGGAGGCGGCGTTTTCGTCCTCGGCAAGCAGTTCCCCGAGCGTGGCGCGGCCCCTTGCGGTGACGTGGTAGCGCGAGATTCGGCCGGGATTGTCGCAGGCGATCCAGTCCTTGAGCGCCAGCGCCTCGGCCACCTCGCGATCGACCACGGCGGTGCGGGTGGGCTGGCCTGTGCCGGTGTCGCGCACCACCACGGCCTTGTCCATCTCCGAGGCCACGGCGAGCCGCGCGCCGGTTTCGCAAAGCCGGCGCAGCACGCGCCGTGCCTCGCGCCTGAGCCGCGCCTCGCTGAGGGTCGTAGTGTCGTCTTCGGTCGGGCTGTGGGGGGTAGCGGTCATGCGGGCCTCCAAGGTTGGGGAACCGGCTTTCCTTGCATGACCGACGATGCAGCCTAGCCGCCGCAACGCATCGTCCACCAGCAGGTCGTCGCGCCGCGTCTCGAACGCCCGGATCTGGCGCAGCACGGTCGAGGCATGCCGCCCCGACCGCCGCGCCAGCGCACGGATGGACGCGCCGCTCTCGATATGCGCAAGGTAGTGGACCGCGGCCTCGGGCACCCAGGAGGGCACCCTTGGCAAGGTGGGTTTTGTCATAAGCTGCTCTTGCATCGCGGTTCCCCGATTTACGGCCTGAGGACGGTCCCGGGCACCGGGACAATTTGTCCACAGGCTTATCCACATGGTCAGATCAACTTAAACGTGCAAAGATTACCGGTTCGTTAACTGTTTCCAGAAATTAAACTTTCGTTGACAAACCATGAACAATGCCTGTGCCCGCCGCACGCTGCATCCGGCCTGCGCGCAACACCCCGTCCAACCGTGCCACGGTGGCCCGGCAGGTTCGCAGAAAGGGAGTTTGGGCCATGCAGGAAATTAATCGAAAGCTCGGCGCGCTGCGCCGCCCGCCGCTCTTGGTGCGCGCCGCGCGGCTGGGCGTGCCGGGCTACGTGCGGGGCACGGCGCTGCCGCGGCTGATCGGGCCGGGGCCGCTGCCAACGGCGCGCGAGGCGCTCGCCCGGCTGATCGAGATCGAGCGCGCGCAGGATGCGGCGCGCCGGGGCGGCGCGGTGACGTACCGCGCCGCGCATCACGTGGCGGTGCTCATCGCGGTGATGGGCGAGGCGCGGCTGCTGGACCGCGAGGCTCAGGAGAACGCGTCGGGCATCGATTCCTTGCGCCTGGCCACGTAATCGGAGAGCGCCTCGTTGATGGCCGGGTCGAGCGCGGGCTGCTGGTAGTCGGTGAGCAGTTTCTTGACCCGCGCGTTGGCGAGCGCCATCGTGTCGCGACCGCCCTCGTCGATCCACGTCTCGTAAGGCTTGTAATCGAGCAGGTCAGAGCGCCAGAACGCCGTCTTGAAATTGGCCTGGGTATGCGCGCAACCGAGATAGTGACCGCCCGGCCCCACCTCGCGGATCGCGTCCATCGCTTGGCCGTTTTCGTCCATGTAGACGCCTTTGGCGAGATGGTGCAGCACGCCGAGCTGATCGGCGTCCATCACGAACTTCTCGAACGAGGCAACCAGCCCGCCCTCCAGCCAGCCGCAGGAATGCAGCATGAAATTGACACCCGACAGCAGCCCCATGTTGAGGCTGTTGGCGGTCTCGTAGGCGGCCTGCGCATCGGGCAGCTTGGAGCCGGTGAACGAGCCCGCCGAGCGGTATGGCAGCCGCAGCCGCCGCGCGAGCTGGCCCATGCCATAGGTGATGTGGGCGGCCTCGGGCGTCCCGAACGTGGGCGCGCCGCTGTTCATGTCGATGGAGGTGACAAAGGCCCCCGCGATCACCGGCGCGCCGGGGCGGATGAGCTGGGAATAGGCGATGCCGGCAAGCACCTCGGCCAGCACCTGCGTCAGCGTGCCCGCGACCGTGGTCGGCGCCATCGCGCCACCGACGATGAAGGGCGAGATGATGCAGGCCTGGTTGTTGGAGGCGTAAACCTCGAGCGAGCCCATCATCACGTCGTCAAACGTCATCGGCGAGTTGACGTTGATGAGGTTGGTCATCACCGTGTTGTCGCGCACGAAATCCTCGCCGAAGAGCAACCCGGCCATATCGACGCTGTCCTGCGCGCGGCTGGGCTCGGTGACCGAGCCCATGAACGGCTTGTCCGACAGGGTCATGTGCGCGTGAAGCATGTCCAGATGGCGCTTGTTCACGGGGACGTCGGTCGGCTCGCACACCGTGCCGCCGGAATGGTGCAGCCATTTCGACATGTAGCCCAGCCGCACGAAGTTGCGGAAATCCTCGAGCGTGGCATAGCGGCGGCCATGCTCCATGTCATGCACGAAGGGCGGGCCGTAGACCGGCGCGAGCACGAGGTTGCGCCCGCCGATCTCGACCGAGCGGGCAGGGTTGCGCGCGTGCTGGGTGAATTGCGAGGGCGCGGTGGCGATCAGTTGACGCGCCAGCCCGCGGGGCAGGCGCACCCGCTCGCCCTGAACGTCCGCACCCGCCTGTCGCCAGCGTTCGAGCGCGGCGGGGTTCTGCACGAAATTGACGCCGATCTCCTCGAGCACGGTCTCGGCGTTGTGCTCGATGATCTCGAGCGCCTCTTCGGAGAGAATCTCGAAATTGGGAATGTTGCGCTCGATATATCGCGCCGTCTCGACGCTCACGGCGGTGCGCTCCGCGCGGCGCGCGGCCCCGCCACCGCCCCGTGCCCGCCTGCTGCGCGCTGATGCTTCTGCCATGAGTGCCCCCTTTGTGTTCGTGCCTGTCCACGCCAACCGTCCAGCCCGCGTTCCAGCGGGTATTTGTGCGTTTTTAACTTGTTGCCTGACGTGTCCGGTGGCGTATAGCGGCGCGTTGGGGGGAAAAGCGACATCGTTGCCGGGCTGGGCCACCGCCGGCACGATGACATCCTCTTGCGCAGACATGGCGCGCGTTCTACTAGGCTGGCCATGAGCCAGCCAATGCACGACCGCCTTCTCATCATCGACTTCGGCAGCCAGGTGACGCAGCTTATCGCGCGCCGCCTGCGCGAATTGAACGTCTATAGCGAAATCCACCCCTACCAGAACGTGACCGAGGCGCTGCTCGCAGAGATCGCGCCGCGTGCGGTGATTTTTTCCGGCGGGCCCGATAGCGTCACGCGCACAGGCAGCCCGCGCCCGCCGCAGGCCGTCTATGACCTGGGCGTGCCGATCCTTGGCATCTGCTATGGCCAGCAGGTGATGATGCAAGACCTCGGCGGGCGGGTCGAGGCGGGCGAGCACGCCACCGCCGAGTTCGGGCGCGCCTGGATCACGCCCTCGGGGCTGCAAAGCGAGTTTCTCGACGGCTGGTTCGCGGACGGAACGCGCGAACAGGTCTGGATGAGCCACGGCGACCATGTCTCTGAAGTCGCGCCCGGTTTCGAGGTTCTGGGCACCTCTCCCGGCGCGCCGTTTGCCATCACCGCCGACCGCGAACGCCGCTATTACGCGGTGCAATTCCACCCCGAGGTGCACCACACGCCCAATGGCCGGCGACTCTACGAGAATTTCGTGCGGCTGGCGGGCTTTGCTGGCGACTGGACGATGGGCGCCTACCGCGAAGAGGCGATTGCGAAAATCCGCGAGCAGGTGGGCGACCGCAAGGTGATCTGCGGGCTGTCCGGCGGGGTCGACAGCTCTGTCGCGGCGGTGCTGTTGCACGAGGCGATCGGCGATCAGCTAACCTGCGTGTTCGTGGATCACGGGCTCTTGCGCCTCAACGAGGCCGAGGAAGTGGTCTCGATGTTTCGCGACCATTACAACATCCCGCTCATCCATGCCGACGAGTCAGAGCTTTTCCTGGGTGAACTTGACGGCGTAAGCGACCCGGAGACAAAGAGAAAGATCATCGGTCGGCTGTTCATCGACGTGTTCCAGAAATACGCGGGCGAGATCGACGGCGCGGAGTTTCTGGCCCAAGGCACGCTCTACCCCGACGTGATCGAGAGCGTCAGCTTCTCGGGCGGGCCATCGGTCACGATCAAGAGCCACCATAACGTCGGCGGCCTGCCCGAGAAGATGGGGCTGAAACTGGTCGAGCCGCTGCGCGAGTTGTTCAAGGACGAGGTGCGCGCGCTGGGCCGCGAACTTGGCCTGCCGGAGCATTTCATCGGTCGTCACCCCTTTCCCGGCCCCGGCCTCGCCATCCGCTGCCCGGGCGAGATCACCCGCGAGAAGCTGGAAATCCTGCGCAAGGCCGATGCCGTCTATATCGACCAGATTCGCAAGCATGGTCTCTATGACGAGATATGGCAGGCGTTCGTCGCCATCCTGCCGGTGCGCACCGTCGGCGTGATGGGCGACGGGCGGACCTATGATTTCGCCTGCGCCCTGCGCGCAGTGACGAGCGTGGACGGCATGACGGCGGATTACTACCCGTTCTCCCACGACTTCCTCGGCGAGACCGCGACGCGCATCATCAACGAGGTCAAGGGCATCAACCGCGTCACCTATGACGTGACCTCGAAGCCGCCGGGGACCATCGAATGGGAGTGACGGCTGACGCGCTGCCTGCGGCGAACGCGCTCTGGCGCGCGTGCCAGGGGCATTGAGGGGGCATGCGATGCGGCACGTAATCGCAAGATGGCGGCGGGGAATCGAGGTGGCGCGGCTGGCGCGCGGGCGCGTCGCGCAGCGTGCCGCGGACCCGGACGCCTTGCAGGGCTTCGCGGCCTCGATACGCGACGCCTGCGCGGCGGTGCCCCTGGTGCGGGTCGGCGGCGGGGGTGACGGGGGCTATTTGCTGCCCGATGATTTCGAGGGCATCCGCCACTGTTTCTCGCCCGGCGTCGACGTCACCGCCCGTTTCGAAGAAGAGATCGCGCGCAACCACGGCATCCGATCCTTCATGGCCGATGCGAGCGTCGAGCGCGCGCCGCTCGAAAATCCGCTCTTCGAGTTCGACCGCCGCTTTCTAGGGGCGCAGAGTGATGAGACCTTCATTACCCTGGGCGACTGGGTGCGCGACAAGCTGGGCGAAGAGGCGGATGACGACCTGCTGTTGCAGATGGATATCGAGGGCGCAGAATTCGACGTTCTGATCGAGAGCGATGCCGCCCTGCTGCGCCGGTTCCGCATGATGGTGATCGAGTTTCACGGGATGGAACGGATTTTCGAACGTCACGGCCTGCCGCTCTTGCGCGCCATGTTTGCCAAGCTGCACCGGGATTTCGCCATCGTGCACATGCACGCCAACAATTGCTGCGGTATTGCCACGTGCCGCGGCATGGGTATCCCGCGGGTTTTCGAGATCACCTACCTGCGGCGCGACCGGCTGCCCGCCGGGGCCGCGACCGGCGCGCTGCACCTGCCCCACGCGCTCGACCGGCCCAACGTGGCCGACACGCCCGATATCGCCATGCCCGAGATATGGTGGCGCGCGTGATCCGCCTGACCGGCACCATGTCCTGCGCGCCCGACGAGGCCGCGGCCGTCCGCGACGCGCTGCCCGACCATGTCCGGCTCACGCGACAAGAGCCGGGCTGTCTGTCCTTTGACATCACCGAGACCGCGCCGGGCGTGTTCTCGGTCTCCGAGCGGTTTGCCGACCGCGACGCGTTCGACGCCCATCAGGCCCGCACCCGCGAGAGCGGCTGGTGGCAGGTCACGGGCCACATGGCGCGCGATTTCGCACTGGACGGGGAATGACCTTCGTCCCTGCCCCGCCGCATGCCGATTCCGCTGCCGTGCTGCGGGCGGGGCTGTGGATGCTGGGGGCGGTGGTGTCGTTCTCGTCGATGGCGGTCGCCGGTCGCGCTGTCAGCTTCGAGCTCGATACCTTCGAGATCATGATGTATCGCAGCGTCGTGGGTTTTGTCTTCGTGCTCGGCGTGGCGCGGATCACCGGCCATGCGCGCAGCATCACCCTGCGCTCGCCGGGGCTGCACCTCGTGCGCAACGTCAGCCATTTCACCGGGCAGAACCTGTGGTTCTATGCCATCACGATGATCCCGCTGGCGCAGGTTTTCGCGCTGGAATTCACCGCGCCCCTGTGGGTGTTGGTGCTGTCGCCGCTGCTGCTGGGCGAGCGGATGACGCGGGTGCGCGCGCTGGCCGCGATCATCGGCTTCTCCGGTATCCTGATCGTCGCACGCCCGACCGCCGAGACGGTCAACGCGGGCACGCTCGCCGCCGCTGCCGCCGCGATCGGTTTTGCCGGCTCGATCCTCGCCACCAAGCGGCTGACACGGACCGAGAGCCTGACCTGTATCCTGTTCTGGATGACCGGCACGCAGATCGTGTTCGGCCTCGTTTGCGCAGGCGTTGACGGCGATATCGCGCTGCCCTCGCCTGCCTCCCTGCCCTGGCTGGTCGTGATCGGCTGCGCGGGGTTGATGGCGCATGTGTGTCTGACAACCGCGCTCTCCATCGCACCGGCCACCGTGGTCACGCCGGTGGATTTCCTGCGCCTGCCGCTGATCGCGGTGATCGGCCTCATGGTCTATGGCGAGGCGATAGACGCATGGGTGCTGATCGGCGCCGGTGTGATTTTTGGCGCGAATTACCTAAACCTGTGGGTCGAAACACGAAAACGTTACCGAACGTGAACGGATTCACGCAAAAACTGTGTCATGCGAGCCACCGCCCAACTCATGTGCATTTGTGACGCGGCGTCAAAGATTGACCGGGGGGGGTGTAACGGTAGTGTGACCGCCAATCATCCAGGAGGAGAGGGACACCATGAAGAAATTCACATTGGCCGCCGCAGCAGCCTGCCTTGCAGCCGGGAGCGCACATGCCGCCAGCATTCAGCGCCATGGGGACCGGTCGCAAATCCTCTTCGAAGAGGGTGAGCGCTACTTCGAGTTTTCCGTGACGAACGTGTCGCCCAGTATCAGCGGCACCGGCACCGGACCGTTTGCAGGGGCTCAGTCTGGTGATATCACACCGAGCTACCAGACGTACCATTTCGGCTACAAACAGGACATCAACGAAAAGCTCACCTTTGCGATCGTAAGCACAAACCCGGTCGGCGCTGACGTATCCTATCCGGCCAAGCCCTATCCGTTCGCGACGTCAACGGCGGAAATCAATTCACTCGCCCTGACCGGGTATCTCAAGTACCAGATGAACGACAAGGTCAGCGTCTACGGCGGCCTGCGCCTGCAGTCGCTCGACGGCAACGTGGACCTCGGGGTGGCTCCTCCGGCAGTCTACTCGCTGGACGTGGACAAGGACTACCGGCTTGGTTATGTGCTTGGCGGTGCCTACGAGGTGCCAGAGATCGCGCTGCGCCTGGCCGTTACCTACGAATCCAAAATCGAGCACGAGTTCAGGGACAATAACGGGGACTCCTTTGACGTGGAGATCCCGCAGGCGGTCACGCTGCATGCGCGCTCCGGTGTCGCCAAGAACACAATGGTCTTCGGCTCTGCACGCTGGCAGGAATGGTCCAAGTTCCAGGTTGGCGCGCCGGATTTTTTGACGAACCCGCTGAACCCGCAAAATCTGCCCATCGCCTCCGGCACTGGGGACTACTGGACCTATGAGCTCGGTGTCGGACACAGGTTTTCCAAGAGCTGGTCCGGGGCACTCATCTTGGGCTATGAGCCCGACAACGGAAAGCTGACGGGCAACCTCGAAGGCCGTGACGGTTTTACCAGCTACGGCGCTGCGATAACCTATACTGCCGAGGCATTCGACGTGACCATGGGCGTGCGGTACTATGATATTGGCTCGGCCACCACGACGACCATCGGCTCGAACTTCTCGAACAACGATGCGCTCGCCACGGGCATCAAGGTCGGTTTTCGCTTCTGAGCCTCCGTGATCCGATGCACCTCGCCCCCGCCCCCTCACCGGGGCGGGGTTTTTCGTGCGCGGGCCTTGCCATTTCGCCGGTGACGCCGCAGTTAATGGCACCGACACGCCAACGGAGCCCCGAGCATGATCTACGATACCGCCCAAGCCTGGATGCGTGCACCCCGCAAGCGGGTGCTGTTTTACGGCATGTCGGGGCTGGGCAAGACCCATGTCTCGCAGATGTTGCGCGACGCGGGTGGCTGGTTTCACTACTCGATAGATTACCGCATCGGCACGCGCTACATGGGCGAGCTGATCGTCGATAACGCCAAGACGCACGCCATGCAGGTGCCGTTCCTGCGCGATCTGCTGTTGTCGGACTCGATCTATATCGGCTCCAACATCACGTTTCACAACCTCGCCCCCGTCTCGACCTACCTTGGCAAACCGGGCGATCCGGCCAAGGGCGGCATGCCCATCGACGAATACCGCCGTCGGCAGGAACAATTCCGGCAGGCGGAGATCAACGCGCTGATGGATACCGGCTATTTCATCGAGCGCGCCGAGCGGCTCTATGGCTATCCGAATTTCATCTGCGATACCGGCGGGTCGATCTGCGAATGGGTGGACGGCGACGACCCGGGCGATCCGCTGCTGAGCGAACTCGCTCGGCACTGTCTGCTGGTCTATATCGAGGGGTCCGAGGCGCATACCGCCGAACTCGTTCGCCGCTTCGATCGCGCGCCCAAGCCGATGGCCTACCAGCCCGAATTTCTCGCCCGAATGTGGGAGGAATACCTGAGAGAAAACAACTGTAAAGCGGACGAAGTTGATCCCGATGCCTTCATCCGCTGGACCTACGCGCGCGCGCTCGCGCACCGCCAGCCGCGTTACGAGCGAATGGCCAAATGGGGTGTGCGCGTGAGTGCCGACGAGGTGGCGCAAGCGACCGACGCCGCCCGTTTCGACGCGCTCATCGCCACCGCCATCGAGCGCCGCGCCGACTGATCCCCGAGGACCACCGACCATGCCGATCAAGATCCCCACCAACCTGCCCGCCCATTCCGTGCTCAAGCGCGAGGGCGTGATGGTGATGGACCCCGGCCACGCCGACCGACAGGATATCCGCCCGCTGCGCATCGGGCTGCTCAACCTGATGCCCAAGAAGATCCAGACCGAGACGCAATTCGCCCGCCTCATCGGGGCCACGCCGTTGCAGATCGAGTTCGACCTCATCCGCATGACCGAGCACCATTCCAAGACCACCGCCGCCGATCACATGGAGAGCTTTTACCGCCCGTTCGCCGAGGTCGCGGCCTCGGGCGACAAGTATGACGGGCTCATCATCACCGGCGCGCCGATCGAGCATCTGGAGTTCGACGCGGTCACCTACTGGGACGAGCTGCGCCGCGTGTTCGACTGGACGCAATCCCATGTGCATTCCACCTTTGGCGTGTGCTGGGGCGGCATGGCGATGATCAACTATTTCCACGGGGTCAAGAAACACATGCTGCCGGCCAAGGCGTTCGGCTGTTTCCGGCACCGCAACATGGTCCCCGCCTCGCCCTATCTGCGTGGCTTTTCCGACGATTGCGTGATCCCCGTCAGCCGCTGGACCGAAATGCGGCGTGACGAGATCGAGGCCGTGCCGGGGCTCAGCATCCTGCTCGACAGCGACGAGGTCGGCCCCTGCATGGTCGAGGACACGGGCCACCGCGCGCTCTATATCTTCAACCACTTCGAATATGACAGCGACACGCTCAAGCAGGAATACGACCGCGACGTCGAGAGCGGCACACTGATCAACGTGCCGTGCAACTACTATCCCGACGATGACCCGACCCGCGCGCCCTCGAATCGCTGGCGCAGCCACGCGCACCTGCTCTACGGCAACTGGATATCCGAAATCTACGAAACCACCCCCTACGACATCACCAGGATCGGTGTGGAGTCGACCGATCTGCGGGCCTGAGGGATGAAGCTCGCCCTCCTGCTTCTGATCGGCCTTGCGGCACTGGCCGCGCTGACCCTGTGGAAGGCGCGCGTCCACGAGACCCGCGCCGAGGCGGCCTGGCCACCGCGCGGGCAGTTCGTCACCGTGGACGGCCACCGCGTGCACGCGGTGGTGATGGGGCCCGAGGCCGGAGAGGCACCCGATCTGGTGCTCCTCCATGGTGCGTCGGGCAACACCCGGGACATGACGTTTCACCTCGCGTCGGTGCTTGCGGGGCCCTACCGCGTGATCGTGTTCGACCGGCCCGGCCTCGGCTATAGCGACCAGATCGGGCGCGGCGGGGCCACGATCACGGAACAGGCGGCGCTGTTGCAGCGGGCGGCGGCCGAATTGGCGGCGAAGCACCCCATCGTGCTGGGCCACAGCTATGGCGGTGCGGTGGCGCTTGCCTGGGCGGTGACGCGGCCCGGCACGCTGTCGGCGCTGGTGTCGGTGGCCGGGGCCGCCAAGCCGTGGGACAGCCCCCTGCCCCCGCTCTACCGGGTGCTGTCGCATCCCGTGCTGGGGCCGGTTGCCGCGCCGATCATCACCGCCTTCGTACCCGACAGCTACGTGGAAAACGCGGTATCGGAGATTTTCGCGCCGCAGGCGCCGCCCGAGGGCTATCTCGGCCATGTCGGCGCGGCGCTGACCCTGCGGCGCGAAACCTTGCGCGAGAACGCACTGCAACGCGCCAGCCTGCTGGCCGGGATCGAGGCGCTGCACGCGCGTTATGATGAAATCGGGATGCCGTTGGAGATTGTCCACGGCACCGCCGACACCACGGTGGGCCTGTCGATCCATGCCCGCCCGTTGACCGACCAGGTGCCGGGCGCGCACCTGAGCGTGCTCGATGGGATCGGCCACATGCCCCACCATGCCGCCCCCGACGCCGTGATCGCCGCCATCCACCGCGCCGCCACCCGCGCCGGATTGCGCGCGCGCGAGTGAGCGGCCATAGTGGAGGCCCCGAGCGACGAGGCCCCGGCATGGACCTGCCCTTTGACGGCGCGATCAGCGCCTTTTTCAACGAGGACGCCCCGCGCGATGTGCGCGACGCGATCACCCGCGCCGACAAGGACGATGTGCTCGACCCCGGCTTCCCCTATTCCGAGCGCATGGCGCGCAAGACCTACGAGCGCGATCTCGACCGGCTCCAGATCGAGCTGGTCAAGCTCCAGCACTGGGCGCGAAGCACCGGCGCGCGGATAGCGATCGTGTTCGAGGGGCGCGACGCCGCTGGCAAGGGTGGCACGATCAAGCGCTTCCGCGCGCATCTCAACCCGCGCGCCGCGCGCGTCGTGGCCCTGCCCAAGCCCTCGGACAAGGAGGCGACGCAATGGTATTTCCAGCGCTATATCGACCACCTGCCCGCTGGCGGCGAAATCGTGTTCTATGACCGGAGCTGGTATAACCGCGGCGTGATCGAGCATGTCTTCGGCTTCTGCACCGACGAGCAGCGCGAGTATTTCTTTGCGCAGGTGCCCGATTTCGAGCGGATGCTGGTGCACGAGGGGATTTACCTTTTCAAGTTCTGGCTCAATGTCGGCCGCGCCGAGCAGTTGCGCCGTTTCCTCGCCCGCGAGAGCAACCCGCTCAAGCAATGGAAGCTGAGCCGGATCGACGTGGAGGGGCTGGCGAAATGGCCCGAGTACACCACCGCTATCGCCGAGACGCTGGAACGCTCCCACACCGATCACGCGCCGTGGACGGTGGTGCGCTCGGACGACAAGCGGCGTGCGCGCGTGGCGGCGATCCGCCACGTCCTGTCGCGGATCGACTATGCGCACAAGGATCCGTCGGCGGTGGGCGTGACCGATCCCACGATCATCGGCGGCCCCGACATCTGGAATGGCTAAGCAGGGCTATCACCACGGTAACCTGCGCGAAGCCCTCGTCGAAGCGACGCTCGCGCTTATCGTGGCAAAGGGGCCGCAGGGCTTTACCCTGTCCGAGGCGGCGCGGCACGCGGGCGTGACACCCGCCGCCATCTACCGCCATTTCGCGGGGCGCGACGATCTCGTGGCCGAAACGGCGCGGCAAGGGTACGCGCTGTTCTCCGGGATGCTGTCCGAGGTTGCGGCCGAGCGGGGCGCACCGCGTGTGCGGGCGATGGCGCGGGCCTATCTCGCCTTTGCCGAGCGCTATCCCGGTCACTACATCGCCATGTTCGAAAGCGGCATCGACCTCGCCCGCCGCCCAGCGCTGGCCGAGGCGGCGGGGCACGCACGCGACCTGCTGCACGGCGCGTGCGACGGGCTCTGTGCGGATGTCGAGGAGGTCGCCGCGCATATCTGGTCGCTCAGCCACGGGGTGGTAGAGCTTTACCTGCGCAATTCCGCCGGACTGACCGATCCGCCCGAGGCACGGGCGACGCTGTCGCGCGCTCTCGATACCTATCTCTCGGGGCTCGGTCCTCCCGCCTCGCAGACCAGCCGGTAGAGATGCCATGTGGCGTGTCCCAGAAGCGGCAGCACCACAAACAGCCCCAGGAACGCCGGCAATAGCGCCAGGAATGTCAGCCCCGCAACAAGCACGGCCCAGGCGAGCATCGGCACCGGGTTCTCCATCACCACGGTCAGGCTCGTGAGCATGGCGGTCACGAAATCCACCTCGCGGTCGAGCAGCAGCGGCAGAGAAACGACCGTGATCGCGTAGATGAGCAGCGCGAAACACGCGCCCACCCCGGTGCCCACCACCAGCATCGAGAGCCCCTGCGGCGTGAAGTAGATGTCGAACGATGACGATACGTTGGTCATTGTCGAGAGACCGAGAAACAGGGCAAAGATCATGTGGGCGAGAAAGAACCAGAACAAAAACACCATGATGATGATCGCGCAGATCGAGGGCAGTTGCCGCCGCCGCTGCTGCGCGATCACCCCGAATATCTCGCCCGCCACCAACGGGCGGCCCTCGCTCAGCCGGTGGCTCACCTCGTAGAGCCCCACCGCCGCGAACGGCCCCACCAATGGAAAGCCGACGGCGGCGAGGATCAGCCAGTAGCTCTTGCCGGTGGCCCAGGTCACCCCGGCCATCGCCAGCCCGATTGCGACGTAGACCCCGGCGAACAAGAGCCCGTAACCCGGCGCGCGCCGCATGTCCGCCCAGCCCCGCCGCAGCGCCTCGCCCAGCATGGCGAATCGCACCTCCCCCATTTCCGGCACGCCGAACGGGCGTGTCTGCGTTTCGGTCATCGGCAATCCTCCTCTGCCGGCAGGAGGGTAGCCAAGGCCGGGCCAGCCGCAAAGATCGAATTGGAAGTCAGCTTTTGCCGCTGCCGGGGTTCGGCGGGATCGAGTAGGTCAGGCTCGCGCGCGCCACCGGCGCGTCTACCCCATCGGAGAAGATCAGCACCTCGCCCACGGCCAGCACGCGGCCGACCTTGAGCAGGCGACACTCGGCAATCAGGTCGGTGTTCGCCGCGGGCTTGCGCATGAAGTCGATGGAGCAATTCGTCGTCACGGCCAGCGCCTCGGGTCCGATCATCGCCAGAAGCCCGAGATAGACCGCCACGTCGGCCAGCGCAAAGATCGACGGCCCCGATACCGTCCCGCCGGGCCGCAAATGCCGCTCGCCCACTGCGAGGCGCACGCGGATGCGCCGCTCGCCCACCTCCTCGATGACGAAATCCTCAGCCACCTGCGGAAATTCCCGCCCGAGAAAATGCGTGAGCTCGGCGGCGTCCATCGTGACGGTCATGCTTTTCTCCCTGCCCGGTTTCGTGCCAGAATGGCCACAACACCGAAAGGGAGACAAGATGGCAATTCTCGACCGCGATGACAGCGGCGCAATCGCGCGGCTCACCATGAATTCACCGGGCAACCTTAACGCGCTCTCGGACGCGATGCTGGCGGCGCTCAGCGACGAGTTCGCGCGGCTGGCCGAGGATCACTCGATCCGGGTGGTCACCCTCACGGGCGCGGGCAAGGCATTCTGCGCGGGACACGATCTCAAGGAAATGCAGACCGCGCGCCAATCCGAAGACAAGGGCCGCGCCTATTTCGCCGATCTCTTCTCGCGCTGCACTGCCGTGATGACGGCAATCCGCAACCTGCCGCAACCGGTAATCGCCGCACCGCACGGCATCGCCACCGCCGCCGGCTGTCAGCTCGTGGCAAGCTGCGACATGGCGGTGGCGGCGCATGGCACGCGCTTTGGCGTCAACGGCGTCAATATCGGGCTCTTTTGCTCCACGCCGATGGTGGCACTCAGCCGCAATGTGCCCCGCAAGCAGGCGTTCGAGATGCTCACCACCGGGCAGTTCATCGAAACTGACCGTGCGCAAGAGCTTGGCCTCATCAACCGTGCGGTTGAGCCCGCGAACCTGCAGGTTGAGACCATGGCGCTGGCCGAAACCGTCGCCGCCAAGCTCGGCACAGCAGTGCGCATCGGCAAGCGCGCCTTCTACGAGCAGGTAGAGATGGGGCTCGATGATGCGTATGCCCATACCGGCGCGGTGATGGTCGAGAACATGCTCGACCGCGACACCGACGAGGGCATCAACGCCTTCCTGCAAAAGCGCCCCCCCGAATGGCAGCAATGACCGGGCCACTGCATATCGTCGGTGGCGGCATGGCGGGCTCGGAAGCCGCGTGGCAGGCCGCAAACATGGGCGTGCCGGTGGTGATCCACGAGATGCGCCCAAGCGTGGGCACCTTCGCACACCGCACCGGCGACCTCGCCGAGATGGTGTGCTCCAACTCGTTCCGCTCGGACGATGACGAGCAGAACGCCGTGGGTCTCCTGCACTGGGAGATGCGCGCGGCGGGCGGGCTGATCATGGAGATGGCCGACCGCCACCGCCTGCCTGCCGGTGGCGCGCTCGCCGTGGATCGCGACGCCTTTGCCCGTGCGGTGACAAAGCGACTCTTGCAGCACCCGAAGATCACTGTGCAACCCGATGAAATAACAGAGCTTCCCGAGAATGGCCACTGGATCATCGCGACCGGACCGCTGACCTCGCAGGGGCTCGGACAGGCCATCGCCCGCGAGACCGGCACCGACGCGCTCGCGTTCTTTGACGCCATCGCGCCGATCGTGCATTTCGACAGCATCGACATGTCCCGGGCGTGGATGCAGTCGCGCTATGACAAGGGCGAGACCGAAGACGAACGCACGGCCTATCTCAACTGCCCGATGGACAAGGACCAATACGACGCCTTCATCGACGCGCTTCTCGCCGCTGACAAGACCGAGTTCCACGAGGGCGAAACCGCCAATTACTTCGACGGCTGCCTGCCCATCGAGGTGATGGCAGAGCGCGGGCGCGAGACGTTGCGCCACGGCCCGATGAAGCCCGTGGGCCTGACCAACCCGCACGCGCCGGACGTGAAACCGCACGCCGTGGTGCAATTGCGCCGCGACAACGCGCTTGGCACGCTCTACAATATCGTGGGTTTCCAGACCAAGATGAAGTATGGCGCGCAAGCTGCTGTTTTTCGGACGATTCCCGGATTGGAGAACGCACGATTTGCGCGGCTTGGCGGCATTCACCGCAACACGTTCCTCAACTCACCGACATTGCTCGACGACCGGCTGCGCCTGCGCGCCCGGCCCAACATCCGCTTTGCCGGGCAGATCACCGGGGTCGAGGGCTACGTGGAATCCGCCGCCATGGGACTCGTCGCCGGGCGGCTCGCCGCCGCCGAGATCATGGGCCTTGCCCTGCCCCCGGTGCCGCAAGACAGCGCAATGGGCGCGCTCGTCCATCACGTCACCGGTGGCGCGGATGCCAAGACGTTTCAACCGATGAACGTCAATTTCGGCCTGTTCCGGCCCGTCGATGGGCTCAAGGGCGGGCGGCGCGGGCGGCGCGACCGCTACAAGGCCTATACCGACCGTGCCAAGGCGGCCTGGCAGGGCTGGCTCGCGACCGACGAGATTAGCTGTGCCTCGTAACCCTTTGTCGCGATGTTCATAACCCGGTTCGCGCCTTCGCCGACCGGCCCCTTGCACCTTGGTCACGCCTATTCGGCGTTGCTGGCCCATGACATGGCACGCGCGCGCGCAGGCACTTTCCTGTTGCGCATCGACGATCTCGACCAGAGCCGCTGCCGCCCGGAATGGGAGGCGCAAATCTTCGACGACCTGGGCTGGCTGGGCTTGAACTGGCCG
Source organism: Roseovarius nitratireducens (assembly GCF_002925845.1). GTDB lineage: Bacteria > Pseudomonadota > Alphaproteobacteria > Rhodobacterales > Rhodobacteraceae > Roseovarius > Roseovarius nitratireducens. Next base: position 84,461 of record NZ_PDNI01000087.1, read on the forward strand.
CGGCCCGTGATGCACCAGTCGGACCGCCTTCCGCGCTACCGCGAGGCGCTGAAAGTGCTTTGGGATCATGGGCTTCTCTACCCATGCTCATGCAGCCGCGCCGACATCCGCGCCGCCGCCTCGGCACCGCAGGAAGGCGTACCGCTGCATGGACCCGACGGGGTGATCTATCCGGGCACCTGTCGCCATGCCAGCCCTTCGACCGGCCCGATGCCCGGGGACGCGGTCCTGCGCCTCGACATGGCGCGCGCCTGCGCGATGCTGACCAGCCCACTGGTCTACAAGGAGAAAGGCGAAATCGTCACCCCGCATGACCTGCCCCGGACGGTGGGCGACGTGGTGCTCGCGCGCCGCGACATGGGTGCGTCCTATCACCTCTCTGTCGTGCTCGACGATGCCGACCAGGGCGTCACCCACGTGATCCGCGGCCAAGACCTCGCTGAGGCCACGCAAATCCACGTGACCCTGCAACGCCTGCTCGACCTGCCGACCCCCGCCTACCATCACCACCGGCTGATTCGCGACGAGACGGGCAAGCGGCTGGCCAAGCGCGACGACGCCCGCGCCATCGCCACCTATCGCAACGCCGGGGCCACCCCTCAGGAGATCCGCAACATGGTGGGGCTCTGAGGTTTCACCCTGCGAAAAATACTCAGTCCGGGCCTGCCATCGGCGCCATGATCTCGGTCTCTTCGCCCCCGCGCAGCGCGGTGTAGAAGCACGAGCGGCGATTGGTGTGACAGGCGGGGCCGGTCTGACGGATCAGCAGCAACAGGCAATCACGGTCGCAATCGACGCGCATCTCAACGAGGTCCTGCACGTGGCCGGACGTCTCGCCCTTGATCCAGAACGCCTGTCGTGACCGGCTCCAGTAGGTCACGCGGCCCGTCTCGAGCGTGCGCGCGACGGTCTCGGCATTCATCCACGCCATCATCAGCACCTCGCCGGTCTCGTGCTCCTGCGCGATCGCAGGGATGAGGCCATTGGCGTCGTATCGCAGCGTGGCGGGGTCGAAGGGCATGACAAAATCCTTTTGCATCTGCGGCTCGTCCGCCTATCTATGGGGCATCGGCAAGAAGGGAAAGCCATGAGCGGCGAGACCGACCTCATCAAGCTCTATTCCGCGCGCATCCTCGCGCTAGCGGCGGACATCCCGCGGCACGGGCGGCTCGGCGATCCGCAGGCGACCGTGCGCCGCCGCGCGCCGCTCTGCGGCTCGACCGTGACGGTCGATCTGTGCTGCGAGGACGGCCGGGTCAGCGACTATGCCGCCGAGGTCAAGGCCTGCGCACTCGGGCAGGCGGCGGCGAGCGTCGTTGGAGCGAACATCATCGGGTGCACGCGCGAAGAGATCGCGGCCGCACGCGACGCGCTCAAGGCGATGCTCAAGGAAGACGGGCCAACCCCGCCCGCGCCCTTCGACGGGCTCGAGGTGCTGCGTCCCGCGCGCGACTACAAGAATCGCCACGCCTCGATCCTGCTCACGCTCGAGGCGGCGACCGAAGCGATGGACGAAATAGCGGCGCGGGGCTCCTGCGCCGGAGAGGTGACAGGCGGCCCCGGGCGGTAACGGGCCCGTCGCCGCCTGCTGCCGAACGCCCGCGCCGCGTTGACCCCGTCACTCGCCCAAACAGTCTCGCCATCCACCAAAAAAACCGCCGCTCGTTCCATGAGGAACGGCGGCGGGTAGTGGCCGTGGGCGGCCCTGTCGCGGACACCGGGGGCAAGAGGCAGCCCCCAAAAGCTAGGGACAGGCAGGCGTCGGAGCCCGTTTGGGACAGGGGGCTCCACAGGGCCGCGCAACGGCAGGCAGAAACGAATCCTTCAGACCAGAGCCGGCAAATAGAGCGCCCCCACCAGCATGACAGCGAGCGCGCAGGCCCCCACGGCATCGCCAATGATCGTGTCACCGGCGCGGGCGGCAGACAGTTTGATCTGGTGTAACATGCGGGCCTCCAATCTGATGTTGCCTGATTGTTCTCACAATTGCACGATATGTGTCAAGAACATTATAAGAACAACTGAGAACAAACCGTCACCCGACGGAAATCAAGCGGATCGCCTGATCGCGCTCCATCAGCCACAGCAGGCTGCGCGCCGCCTGCCCGCGCGGCGAGGCCAGCCCAGGGTCGTCGGAGAGTAGCTTGCGCGCGTCCGACTGCGCCACGGCCATGAGCGCGGCCTGAGATTCCAGGTCGGCGACGCGAAACCGCGGCAGCCCGGATTGCGCGGTGCCGATGAGATCGCCCGCACCGCGCATCTCGAGATCCACCTCGGCGATGCGAAATCCGTCCTCGGTCTCGCGCATGGTTTCGAGCCGCTGCCGCCCGCCCTCGGACAGCGGCGGCTGATACATCAGCAGGCAGGTCGAGGCGGCGCTGCCGCGCCCCACCCGCCCACGCAGCTGGTGCAGCTGCGCAAGGCCAAAGCTCTCGGCGCGCTCGATCACCATGATCGAGGCATTGGGCACGTCCACCCCCACCTCGATCACCGTGGTGGCCACCAGCACCGCCGTCTCGCCACGCTGAAAACGCGCCATCGCGGCGTCCTTGTCCTCGGGCGGCATCTGGCCGTGCACCAGCCCCACGCGCCCCTCGCCCAGTGCCGCGCGCAGCCGGCGGAACCGCTCTTCGGCGCTCGAGAGGTCCACCGCCTCGCTTTCCTCCACCAGCGGGCAGACCCAGTAGGCCTGCCGCCCCTCGCTGATGGCCTGGCGGAGGTGATCCACCACCTCGTCCATGCGCCCCATGCCGACGAGCGCGGTGGTGATCGGCTTGCGCCCGGGCGGCTTCTCGTTCAGCACGCTCACGTCCATGTCACCGTATTGCGCCAGCGAGAGGCTGCGCGGGATCGGCGTCGCGGTCATCACCAGCACATCGGCCTGCGCGCCCTTGCGGCCCAGTTCCAGCCGCTGGCGCACCCCGAAGCGGTGCTGTTCGTCAACCACTGCGAGGCGCAGGTCGGCAAAATCCACATCCTTCTGAAAGACCGCGTGAGTGCCGATAAGAATATCGGTGTCGCCGCCCGCAAGCGCGGCGAGCTTGGTGCTGCGCGCCGCCCCCTTGTCACGCCCTGTGAGGATGGCCATGCGCACGCCAGCCGCCTCTGCCAGCGGCTGGAGACCCTGGAAATGCTGGCGCGCGAGAATCTCGGTGGGGGCCATCAGAACCCCCTGCCCGCCTGCCTCGACCGCGATCAGCAGCGCCTTGAACGCGACCAGTGTCTTGCCCGCGCCGACATCGCCCTGCAGCAGCCGGTTCATCCGGGCATTGGCGGCCATGTCGGCGGCGATCTCGGCCAGCGCGCGGGTCTGCGCGCCGGTGAGCCGGTAGGGCAGCGCGTCCAGAACGCGCGCCTGCAAGGCCCCGGTGCCCACGGTGGCGCGCCCCTTGGCCCGGCGCAGATGCGCGCGCGCCAGCGCCAGCGTCAACTGGTGCGCCATCAGCTCGTCATAGGCCAGCCGCTCGCGCGCCGGGGCCGACGGGGCGAAATCGCCCGGCGCGCTCGGCCCGTGTGCCGCCGCGATCGCGTCGCGCCAGTCGGGCCATCCCGCCTGCGCCTTCTGCGCCGGGTCGATCCACTCGTCGAGCTGCGGCGCGCGCGCCAGTGCCGAGTGCACGGCTTTGGCCATCACCCGCTGCGTCAGGCCCGCGGTGAGCGGGTAGACCGGCTCGAAATCGGGGATATCGCCCGCCTCCTCCACCGGCAGGACGTGATCGGGATGGACGATCTGCGCCACCCCGTCGAAAAGCTCCACCTTGCCCGACACGATCCGCCGCGCACCGGTCGGCAGCAGGCGGCGCAGGTAATCCTCGCGTGCGCGGAAGAACACCAGCTGAAAGCTCGTCGCCGCATCCTCTACCACGACCCGGTAGGGCGCGGAGGGGCGCGCGGGCGCGTGGTGGCGGCCCACCACCACCTCGACCGTGACCACGCCGGGGATCTCCGCGCCCTGCACGGTGGCGCGGCGGCGGCGGTCCACCCCCGAATGCGGCAGGGTGAAGAGCAGGTCGCGCGGGCGCGTGATGTCGAGCGCGGCGAGGTGCTTTGCGGTTTTCGGTCCCACCCCCTCGAGCGTCTCGATCCCGGCAAACAGCGGGAACAGGATTTCGGGCCGGGTGCTCATGTGGCCCCCATGAGAGCGAGCCATTCGTCCTCGTCCAGCACCTCGATACCGAGATCGGCGGCCTTCTTCGCCTTCGAGCCGGCGCCGGGCCCGGCCACCAGCAGATCGGTGCGCGCGCTGACGCTGCCCGAGACCTTGGCCCCCAGCGCCTCGGCCCGTGCCTTGGCCTCGGCCCGTGTCATCCGCTCGAGCGTGCCGGTAAAGACGACGGTCTTGCCCGCCACCGGGCTGCCAGAGGTGTCGGGGGCAGCGGCCTCCTCCACCTCCAGATGAGCCACCAGCCGCTCTATGCCGGCGCGCTCGTGCGGTTCGGTCATGGTCTGAACGAGGCTGCGCGCCATCACCTCGCCCACCCCGTCGATGCCCAGCAGTCGCTCCCATTCGGGGCCGTCGAGACCGGCGGCGGCGTCCATCGCGGCGGTAAACGCGTCCCAGCGGCCGTAATTGCGCGCGATGAGATTGCTCGCCTGTTCGCCCACATGGCGAATACCGAGCGCGAAGAGAAGCCGCCCGAAGGGGATTTTCCGTTTTTCATTAATCGCCTCGAAGAGGTTCTTCGCGCTTTTTTCGCCCCAGCCTTCGCGGTTCCTGAGCTGAGTCAGGCAGCCGGGGCCGTAACGGTCCTTGAGCGTGAAGATATCGGCGGGCTCCGCGATCCAGCCGTCGCGGTAGAACGCCTCCACCTGTTTCGCGCCGAGCCCCTCGATGTCGAAGGCCGCGCGGGAGACGAAGTGCTTGAGTCGCTCGACTGCCTGCGCGGGACAGACGAGGCCGCCCACGCATCGGCGCACCGAATCGCCCGGCTCGCGCACGGCGTCGCTGCCGCATTCCGGGCAGGCCGCGGGAAAGGCATAGGGTTCTGACTCCGCAGGCCGCTTCGATAGGTCCACATCTGCGATCTTGGGGATCACGTCGCCGGCACGATAGACCTGCACCCAGTCGCCAACGCGGATGTCCTTGGGCGCACCGTCCTCATCCGGGCGGATCACCTCACCCGAGGCCCCGCGCCCGGCGATATAATCCTCGTTGTGCAGCGTGGCGTTCGAGACCACGACGCCGCCCACCGTCACCGGCGCCAGCCGTGCCACCGGGCTGAGCGCGCCGGTGCGCCCCACCTGGATGTCGATGGCCTCGAGCCGGGTCCAGGCCAGTTCGGCTGGAAACTTGTGGGCAATGGCCCAGCGGGGCGTTGTGGCGCGGTAGCCGAGCCGCGCCTGTAGGGCGAGGTCATCGACCTTGCACACCACGCCGTCGATGTCATAGCCCAAGGTGGCGCGCGCCTGCTCGATCCGGGCGTAATGCGCGAGCAACTCCTGCGGGCCGTCGCAAAGCGCGGTGAGCGGGTTGGTGACGAAGCCGAGCGCGGCCAGCCGCTCGATGGCGCCCATCTGCGTCTCGGCCAGGGGCGCGGAAAGCTCGCCCCAGCCATAGGCGAAGAAGCGCAGCGGGCGCGCGGCGGTGATCGCCGGATCGAGTTGCCGGAGCGATCCGGCGGCGGCGTTGCGCGGGTTGGCGAAGGTCTTGGCGCCCTGGTCCGCCTGCCGCGCGTTGAGCGCCGCGAAATCCTCGTGGCTCATGTAGACCTCGCCGCGCACCTCCAGCAGGTCGGGCGCACGCTCGAGCATCTCGGGGATATCGTCGATGGTGCGGGCGTTGGCGGTGACGTTCTCGCCGGTTTCGCCGTCGCCCCGCGTCGCCGCCTGCACGAGACGACCGGCCTCATAGCGCAGGCTGAGGCTGAGCCCGTCGATCTTGGGCTCCGAGGTATAGGCCAGCGGGGCGTCGTCGGTGAGCCCGAGATAGCGCCGGATGCGGGCGTCGAACTCGGTGATCTCGTCGTCGGAGAACGCGTTGCCGAGGCTGAGCATGCGCTGCGCGTGGCGCACCTTGGCAAAGGCCTCGGCAGGGGCGGCGCCGACCCGGTCAGAGGGGCTGTCGGCGCGCTTGAGACCGGGAAAGCGCGCCTCGATGGCGACGTTCCGGGCCTTGAGCGCGTCGTAGTCGGCATCGCTCATCACCGGCGCGTCGTCGGTGTGGTAGGCGGCATCGGCCTCTGCCAGCACCTGCGCGAGCCGCGCAAGCTCGTCCTTCGCCTGTGCCTCGGTCAGCTCCTCAACAGCACTTCGGTCGGTCTGGTCGCTCATCGCCCCCTCGCGCGGTCACCCGTCTGACGTGATAGGGTGCGCGCGCGGCGAGGTCCAGATGCCGCCGTTCAGGCCCCGATCGCCAGCGCCGTGCCGTCGCGGATGTCGGGCTCGGGATCGCGCAGCACGTAGCCGCGGCCCCAGACCGTCTCAATATAGGTCTCGCCGCCGGTGACCTCGGCCAGTTTCTTGCGCAGCTTGCAGATGAACACGTCGATGATCTTGAGTTCGGGTTCGTCCATGCCACCGTAGAGATGGTTCAAAAACATCTCCTTGGTGAGCGTCGTACCCTTGCGCAAGGAGAGCAACTCGAGCATCTGGTATTCCTTGCCCGTCAGGTGCACCGTCTGCCCGCCCGCGTTCACGGTCTTGGCGTCGAGATTGACGTTGATCTTGCCGGTGCGGATCACCGATTGCGAATGCCCCTTTGAGCGGCGGATGATGGCGTGGATGCGCGCCACCAATTCCTCGCGGTGGAACGGCTTGGTCAGGTAGTCATCCGCGCCAAAGCCGAACCCCTTGAGCTTGTTCTCGGTATCGTCGGAGCCCGACAGGATCAGGATCGGCGTCGCGATCCGTGCCATGCGCAGTTGGCGCAGCACCTCGTGCCCGTTCATGTCCGGCAGGCCCAGGTCGAGCAGGATCAGGTCGTAATCGTAGAGCTTGGCGAGGTCGATCCCCTCCTCCCCCAGATCGGTGGTGTAGACATTGAGGTTGGCATGGCTCAGCATCATCTCGATGCTCTTACAGGTGGTGGGATCATCCTCGACAAGCAGTACACGCATAACGTTTCTCCGTTCGATCGCATCGACATGTTCACAACACTGAACAGAAATGGTTAATCGCGCGTTACCAGCCGCGGAACATTTTGCTAACACATCCTATGGTTGTGTCGCGTTCTTGTCAAAAGTCACTTTCAGGCCGTTTAAACCGTTTTCTTTCGCAGCGCGTATCCAGCCGTCAAGCTCCTCTTCAGTCAACCCATAAGTGCGCAATGAGTCCTCTCGAGAAATCAACCCAAGGGAGATTCCACGCACCACCGCGAGCTTGCGCGAGGCCACCCATCGTGCGGTCTCTGGCGGTGGCAGATCGGCCCTGCTGAATACCTTGCCATCGGGCAACGTCACCGCCCTTGGCCCGTCCACTTTCTTCAGATACATCACTCTCACCCCTTCGCTGATGCGGACCCGATGATGCGAGTACAGGTTTAACGGCGGGTGAAACCGGGCCTTGAGAGTGCTTAGGATTTTCCTATATTCCGCCGGATACGCTGCGGAGACCATAATGCCCCTCGACGAGAACAGACCCTTGAATTCCCTCGGTTTCGCGAAACCGCCCGCCGAAACGCGGGTTGTGGTCGCGATGTCGGGCGGTGTCGATTCGTCCGTGGTGGCGGCAGAACTTGCCTCTGAGGGGTACGACGTGGTCGGCGTGACGCTCCAGCTTTACGATCACGGCGCGGCGCTGGCCAGGAAGGGTGCGTGTTGCGCGGGGCGCGATATTCACGACGCGCGCCGCGTGGCCGAGGAGATGGGCTTTCCGCATTACGTGCTCGATTACGAATCGGTGTTTCGCGACGCGGTGATCGACGAGTTCGCCGACAGCTATCTCGCGGGGGCGACGCCGGTGCCCTGCATCCGCTGCAACGAGCGCGTCAAGTTCCGCGACCTGCTGGAGACCGCCCGCGATCTCGATGCCGATTGCATGGCGACCGGCCATTACATCCAGCGCAAGGTGGGCGCAGAGGGCCCCGAACTGCACCGTGCCGCCGATTCGGCGCGCGACCAGTCATATTTCCTTTTCTCGACGACACCCGAGCAATTGGCCTATCTGCGCTTTCCGCTGGGCCATCTCGCGTCCAAGGACGAGACCCGCGCATTGGCTGCGCGTCACGGGCTGCGGGTGGCCGACAAGCCTGACAGCCAGGATATCTGTTTCGTCCCCGACGGCAATTACGCCGGCGTGATCGAGAAGCTGCGCCCCGGTGCTGCCGAGCCGGGCGAGATCGTCCATGCAGACGGGCGCGTTCTGGGCACGCACAAAGGGGTGATCCATTACACCATCGGACAGCGGCGCGGGCTCGGCATCGGTGGGCTCGACGAGCCGCTCTACGTGGTGCGGCTCGATGTCGATGCGCACCGCGTCATCGTCGGCCCCAAGGAAATGCTGGCCACCCGCACCGTGCCGGTGCGCGAGATCAACTGGCTGGGCGGCGCGCCCATCACCGCGCAGTCCGAGTGGCACGTCTCTGTCAAGCTGCGATCGACCCGCCCGCCGCGCGAGGCGGTGCTGCGCCCGCTGTCGGAGACCGAGGCCGAGGTGGAACTGCTCAGCCCCGAGGAAGGCGTCTCGCCCGGGCAGGCCTGCGTGGTCTACGAGACCGGGGGCAGCCGCGTTCTGGGCGGCGGCTGGATCTGGCGCGGGTATTAACACGCCCGATCCCGGGCCGTCGAACCACGCCTAGGGCCTCGCGAAGGTGATATCTCCGACCATGCCGGTCGCGCGATGCCCCGGTACGTTGCAAGCAAAACTCAACTCCGACTTTTCGCCGAACGTCCACGTCACCCTGGCGGTCTGGCCGGGCTCCAACAGAATGCTGTTAGCATCGTCATGAATCATGCCGGCCTGGCGCGAACACGCACAGCCAAGCCGGGCGGCCGCCCCCATGCGTCGCGCCGAATCCATCAGAAAATCCCGTTTTCCTTCTGAAGGGCGCGCACATAGGCGGTGATCGCCTTCACGTCGGCATCTGTCACGCCGTCCACCGGCGGCATGTTTCCATAGCGCCAGTGATGCGCCCGGACACCATTCTTAGCCGCCATCACGAAGGCCATGTCCGAGTGATGGCTGGGTTCGTAAATCTTGTGCACCAGGGGCGGGCCTTTGCCTTCGCGACCTGCGGCATCGTCCCCGTGACAGGCTGCGCATTTCGCGTTGAAGGCACGCTCTCCCATTTGCGCCAGGGACGACAAGTCGTCCGGCACGCTGACCGCGACGATGGCCGCACCGTCCGCGATGTCCGAGGTGTCGGGCGGGGTCATGGAATGCCCGTTCGGGCCTGGCCCGGTACGTGTGCTCTGCCAAACGAACGCACCTGCCCCCGCAACCAGCACAGCCGCGATCATCCAACCGAGTTTGCTCAT